>OZ251979.1:0-1925773 GCA_965246755.1 Alphaproteobacteria bacterium | reverse complement strand
GTGCAGTAAATTGTACAGAGATTATTGCCGGCTGCACCATTTTGCGCACAGCCAACATAAACGCTAGAACTGCACCAAGCGGGCGCATTGGCACCATTACATGCAGCAACACCTGTGGAAGCGCTTGTGTTTGTATTATTGCTAGAATTTGTGGTATTGCCAGCACCAATACCAGTTATCCCAGAACTCGGTGTGCAAAGACCTGCTTGTAAATTTGGTAAATTCAACGAGGCATTAATTGCTTGGCAATTAACTGGACAGCCAGAAACGTTAGCGCCACCTGACAAATCAGGTGCCAAAGTCGTACATTGAGTAACTGCATTATTAATATCATTGGCTGTCGTGCAAACTGCAGAATTTGCGCTATTAATTGCATTATCCAAAGCGCTGTTAGCAAAGCGCATAACTTGTTGCTGAATTGCACCTAAAATTCCGCCGGTTCCGCCGGACATTGCGGTCATAATCTGCTTTGATGCTTTTGTGATAGCTTGTTTTTCGCAAGAGGTTGCTGGAGCAGGTTTTTTAACCTTGTTCTGCTCAAAAGCTGTTCTGAAATCAGCATCTTTTTTATTTTTTGTATAAAGAAATTTCCAAACCGCTGGGTGACAGCCGCGGGTAAAGTCAGTATCACTTAATCCGGTCGGCAATTTCAAAGTCGGATCTTGCGTTAATCCGCGACGTACATATTCTTGTTGTACTAAGGTATTGACACGTTTAAAATCCTCTTGGGTAAAAGAGGGGGCATTTCCCTTATTTTGTGCGATTGCCTGATCAGTACATACAAAATTAAACGTAAATAAACTGGCAATAAAAAAACGGAGAAGGGCGCGGCGCTGCTGCATAAAGGTCACCTGGAACGGGTTTGTTCAATGAAGGGTCATTGATTAAGCGTAACTGTATTATCCAAAATAACACGGGCTGCTGTCAATCACAAATCAAAAACTAAAATTGGAGACAGATTTCATGGAAGTGTCATAGAGAGAGGCGTGAGGCATGTTTCCATCTATGGGTCAGCGTTTAAATTACGAGCGAGAAAATGATTTAGGCTTCTCATGCCTTATACCTCATGCCTTGATTGTCACAAAAGCTTCACGTGCAATTGCCGACAATTTTAGTTATATTGAACTTGTCTGTAATAATGTTGGCAATAGTTGTAATTTATTTATCCATTAATTTATCTTTGAAAGGATAATTAACATATGGTTCAGGCATCCGTTAAACATATCCCGCATCCCGCGCATTTCCGCTCTTATTCATCTGCCGCCCAGGCGGCTGCACGGTCGCTCAATTGGCATGAACAGCTCGCCGACCTGCAAAAAATGTGGCAGGATGATGTGCCGTTGGAAGAGATCGCCGCACATTTGCAGCGCTCCGCCAGCGCAGTCTTAACCCAAGCGGTGCGCCAAGGACTGCCGCGCCGCGCGCTGCCGGGCCGCAAACCGTTGAAGTCAGCAACTCCGCCGCGCCTAAAATGTCTGGCCCCGCCCAATGTCATTCAATTCCGCAACAGTGCCACTCGGGCCCCAGGCAAGACGGCGCCCAGCGCCCAGCAGACGCGCAATTGCTTGATGTGTTCAACAACATTCCCATCCGCCGGCGCGCATAACCGCATTTGTGCCAAATGTAAGGACGGCCAGGCCTATCAAACCGGCAGCCTGTATAGTGAGTATGAAATCTTCAGCGCGAGCGCCTAAAAGAAGCGAGATATGAGCGGCGAGACGTGAGATAATTCTGTCTCGCTTCTTGCATCTCGCCGCCCGCTTCTATAAAAACAGTGCATGGCAATCTCCCATCAGTTTGACGGTATCGCAACCGCGCTTGCACATCCGGATTTTTACCGGCGCGGTTACCGGCTGTTGCTGACCGTCAGTATGTGTCTGGCGCTGATAATACTGGTGCTTGCGGCCGCGGCGGCCTGGTTTACGTGGCAGCCCGACCCGCAGCGGTATTATACCACGTCTTATGCGGGTATGCCGGTGGCGTTGTCGCCCAAAATTCTGCCGGCTGTACAAGGACACCAATAATAATGCCACCTGTTAATCCTGGTCAAAAAATACCGCCGCAACCGGCGCGGACTGCCAACACAACCACCGCCGCGTCGCCAGCGCGGTCAGGCAATGATGCGGTAGCCGGCGTACTGTCGCGCAATAAATATTACAAGGATGGCTATAGCACCTTATTAAAGGTGCTGGTCATTCAGGTGGTGATCATCATGCTGCTGGCGACGGTGGTAGTTTTCAAACTGTTTTTCGCCAAACCGCAGATAACTTATTTCGCCACCACTGATGACGGCAAAATCACGCAAATGACGCCGCTCAACCAGCCGAACCAGAATGACAGTGCGGTCTTGTCCTGGACTGCACAAGCGGCGACCGACATCATGACGTTTAACTTTCGTGATTATCGCAAGCGGCTGCAAGACAGCAGCAGTTATTTCACCTCGACCGGCTGGAACAGTTTCATGAAGGCGCTGCAGGACTCGCGCACACTGGAAAGCGTCGAAAAACTGCAGCAGATTGTGACCGCGGTGCCCAAGGAATCGCCGGTGATTATCGACCGTAACGTGGCCCAAGGGTTATATTACTGGCGCGTCCAGCTGCCGTTGCTAGTCACTTATGAGTCCGGCGATAAAAAGGCCTCGACCACGCAAATTTTGACGCTGGTGGTGGTGCGCGTTTCACCGTTGGAAAATCCTGCCGGTTTGGGGATTGAGCAATGGGTCGCGCGGTAGGTATGATAAGAGACGATTCTCGGGATAATAATTTGGCGCGTTCTGGCTTATTTTTGGGGTATTTTGTGGCAGTCTGGCTGGGCTGCGGCACATTCGCGTCCGCCCAGGATACGATTGCGGATACCTTTCGCCGCGCCGCCAGCGATAAACCGGTGGCGCCAGCGGTGGCAACGCCGGTCAGCCCAGCCACAACAGTCAGCACGACTACGACCACCACCACAGCGGCCCCGGCTGTTGCAGCGGCTAAGCCGGCTGTTCCCGCTGTTAATCCGGCTGGTACAACTGCCGCGCTGCCGCAGCCCACCGCGCAGGACCAGGCGGCGATGCAGGCCTTGACCGATCAATTGGCGGCCCAGGCCGAGATCGACCACCGCACCAAGGAAGAAAAGGCCTTTGACGCCGCGATGTCTGGCTCATTTCCCTTGTCGCCGGAACAAATTAGAGACGTCATGCAACGCATGACGGCCACCCAGCGCGCGGGGGCGCCGCCACCGGCGCCGGATGTGTCGCCGGTCGTAAAGGTTGACAATATCTCACTGGACCCCGGGGTTACACCGCCGTTGATTAAGGTTGCGGTCGGGTATGTGACGACGGTCAATATTCTCGATGTCACCGGCCAGCCGTGGCCGATCCAAGATGTCGCGATTGGCGGCAATTTCGATGTGCCGGGGCCCAATGACGCGCATGTCTTGCGCATTATTCCGCAAACGCGGTTCGGCAAGGGCAATCTGTCGGTGCGGCTCGTCGGTCTCACGACGCCGGTTACCTTTCGCGTCGAGTCGGGCAAGGATGAAATTTATTACCGCTATGATGTGCGGATCCCCAAAACCGGCCCGGCGGCCCAAGTGCCGCTGATCAGCCGCGGTATCGGGTTGCAGGCGGGCGATGACACGCTGATGACCTTTCTTGACGGCTTGCCGCCGAAAGAGGCCAAGGCGCTGACGATTGACGGCGCCGACCGCCGCACCAAAGCCTGGAAGGTGGCGGAGGTCGTCTATTTGCGCACGCCTTTGACATTGCTGTCACCCAGCTGGGACAGTTCAGCGCGTTCGGCGGACGGCACCAATGTTTATGCGCTGCGCGACACGCCAATCATTATGTTGTCCGATAACGGCCAGCTGTTGCGGGCACATGTTGTCACGCCGCCCGAAGATCCGTTTCGTGGCGATACCGCCAGCGGGATGGTTACGGAAAAGGTCACCGTGCCGGTTAATCCAACAGCCGCGGCTGCGCCAGTGGTGGAAAGTGGGTTGGTACCGGTCGGGGCGCCAGTGGCGACCACCACCGCCAATACCACGGCTGCCTCGCCACCGGCGACCGTGGCGCCGCAGGTGCCGCAACGACCCACCAACAGTGGCGTGCAGATTATTAACCCGTCCAATTACCAGGGCAACTATGGTACAACTTATCCCAGCACGCCTTATGGCAACAGCTATGTAAGGACACAATAATGGCTGACCATGATGAATTAGATTATTATGAATCCGAAGACGGTTTTGACGATGGTCTAGAACCGGCGGCCCCCCAGCGTCCCCCCGGCCTAGTCAGCCGCTTTATGCAACTATGGCATGACAATCCGGCCTTTAAAATCGGTGTGGTGGCCGTGGGCGGCCTAGCTTTGGTCGGCGGCGCTTTCGCGATGATGAATAACGGCGAAAGCAAATTACCGACCACTGTCGCACCAGGCCAGACAGTGGCCGGAACCCCAGGTTCCGATGTGTCGCCTGAATATAAAAAAGTGATTGAAGAAGCTAATAAAGAAAAGGCGCAGCAAGCGATGCAGGCCGGCAACAGCGCGATCCCGACCCCGGTAGGCCAGGTTACGCAAGTTGGCCCCAAGCCGGACGAGGCACCGGTCGACCCGCTGGCGGAATGGCGCAAGGCCGAGGCCGCGCAACAACAGCCTGCCGCACCCGCCGGCATGCCGCAAAATGGTGCCGTTCAAGCTGTGCAAAACACTGCGCAGGGCCCCGATGAAGTTGGGCCGCTGGCTCAAGCCATGCAACAGCAGATTCAATCCCTGATTGGCACCTGGGGGCCCAGCCAGGCGAAAGTTGTGGCGTTCGTCCAGCCCAAGGAGCAAAACAATGGCCAAGCGCAAAATGCTAACACCACCGGCCAACCTCAAACGAAAGAGGTCACCAAACAGGTGATCGTACCCGCCGGTGAAATTCTTTATGGTCAGTTAATGACCGAGGCCAATTCCGATGTGCCTGGCCCGATTTTGGCGCAGATCGTTAGCGGCCAATTAAAAGGTGGGCGCGTAATTGGCAAGTTTGTGGTGTCCAACGATTATCTGGTGCTGACCTTTACCTCGGTCTCGATTGGCGGACATAGTTACAAGATTGACGCGATTGCGCTCGATCCCGCGACCACGCTGGGCGGGATGGCAACCGAGGTTGACAACCGTTATTTTTCCCGCGTGGTGCTGCCGGCGGCGGCGGCCTTTGTCAGCCAATTTGGCTCAACCATTTCACAACCGGCAACGTCCACCACGGTCGGCGCCAACGGCACGGTCGTGATCTCACAAGAAAAGCAAACGACCAAAGATGCGCTGTACGCTGGCGCGGGCTCGGCGGCTGGCACAGTGGCGCAATTTATGCAAAATGAGGCCAGCCGGATTCAACCATTGGTGCGGGTCGCCGCCAATACGCCGATTGGCGTGTTTTTTGTCTCGCCAGTTACTAAAGATGTAGAAGGAACCAATCCATGACTCCACACGATGATGATATCTACGGCCAAGCTGACGATCAGAATGCCTATTATGAAGATGGCGCCAGCGATGCCTATTATGATGAAGGTGCCGCACCGGGCGTAGAAGACGATAATGCCGATGACACGGCCAATGTGCCGGCGGCGCGCGGCACTTTCATGCAGCGGTACGGCAACCTGGTCATTTTTGGACCATTGGCAATTGTTTTGCTGGGTATTGGCTATTTGCAATTCGGCAGCCTGATTTTTGGCAACAGACATGCCGAGGTGCCAGCCGCGCCGGTTATGGCAGAGACCACGCCAGCGCCGGTCGCGCCTAGCGACACGCTGCCTATGCCGGTAACCGCCGCCACCATGGATCAGCCAGCAACGGCTGCGCCCGCCATGCCGAATACCGCTGCGCCAAACACACCAGTGGCAGCGGCCACAGTACCCTCGCCGTTTGGTTCGTCTCCTGCGAAACAGGTGACAGACGCCGCCGCGCCCAAAGATGCCTGGGCGGATGCCGCGCAGGCCGCACCACCCGCCGCGCCAACCGCTATGCCAAATCATCCTGCGGTACCGCCAGCAGAGGCAACTGTGACGCCGCCTGTTGCACCGGTGGTAACGACCACCGTCACAACCAACAGTGTACCGCAACCGGCCAGGCCGCCTGCCGCGCCGGCGGCAGCAGAGACTGCACAGCAAGCTGCCCTAGAAAAACGCCTCAGTGATTTACAGACGGAAAAAGACAACCAGGAAAAAACCATCGCTGAACTGCAAAATAAACTCAGCGAACAGCAGGCGCAGGCCAGTATCGTGCCCCCAGCAGTTGATAATAGCGTCAAGCCGGCGCCAGTCGCGAAACCTGTGAAAAAACCACTTGCTGAGCCGGCGCACAAAACCGGGGCCAAGCCGGCCAAAGCCAGCGGCTGGGAATTGCGCTCCGCCTCCGATAATGTGGCCTGGGTATCGCGCAATGGCGATAATGAACTTAGTCGTGTCGCAGTGGGCGACAGCCTGCCCGGCGTGGGTCGTATTACCGCAATCAGTGAACGCAATGGCAGTTGGATGGTAATCGGGACAGAAGGACAAATACGGTAAGAGAGTTTTGTATTATTAACAATTAATCTGTTAACGACAAGGCGTGGCCCCCCCCTCATTTCTTCAGGGGGGGCGCTTCCTAATATTACATGAATGATATAGAAATTTTCTGGAATATTACGATACAAAATAGCAAACTTACAAAAATCTGCCTAATTGTCACAGGGATGTCATATTAAACAGGTAAGATAAAACTACAGAAAACCGTTTTAACTAAAGAGATGATGATTAACATTTCCAACCATTTTGCCCGCAGACTGGCGCCATTGGCCGTTTTGGTGGTGGTGATGCTATCCGCACAGCCGGCGTTTGCACAAACGCCACTGGCCTTGGATGAAATGCTGGCCAAATTTATTGCTAACATCCAAGGGCCATTGCTGACTTTATTAAACGCTGGCTCTTATGCGGTGGGCGCATTGTTTGTTATGAAAGGCTTGCTGAAAGCCATTAAATTTACTGACGAAGGCGCGCGCGGTCAGCAGAAAAGCCTGGGGATTGCCTCCACGTTAATTATCGGCGCGGCGTTATTAGCGTTGCCCAATACTTTGAATATGATGTCAGATACCTTACTTGGCGGCAGTGGCAACGCCAGCAGTAATAATTTTAACGCGCTGGTTTACCCTGACGGCACCGACGGCTCAATGACGCCAGAGGAAAAAGCCAAAATTGAAAATACGACCAAAGCGGTGCTGGCTTTTGTGCAAATTATTGGTTTAATTGGCTTTGTAAAGGGTTTGGCGCTGTTGCGTTCGGCGACCGACGGTAATACTCAGGCGTCTGTGGCGGCGGCCCTCACTCATATCATTGGTGGCGCGATGGCCTGGAATATGGTGCATATGGTCAATATCATCAGTGAAACGGTCGGGGTTCATATACTAACTTAATGACAATTGCTATAAATTGTCATAAAAGCGTAAACAAACTATGCTATCTTAATCATAAGACCAAGGAGTGGATCACAATGAAAATCAATATCACACAATCACAACTGAATACTTTGCTATGGGTTGGCGCGGGCGTGGCGGCGTTTTCTGCCGTTATGTTTGGCTTGCCACTGGAAGCATTTGCTCAAAAACAAATCGGTGATGCTTTAAATGGTGCGACGCAAGCTACAGCAAAAGTACCTGCATTGATTAACGGTGTGGCTTATACGGCTGGCGCAACATCAATCGCTTTGGGTGCTGTGCAGTTTAAAAAAGCGGCGGACAATCCTTCTCAACAGGGTCCATTGGCGCCAACCGTAAAATGTTTGGCCGGCGGCGGTTTGCTGTTGGTGCCGAGTGCGGCAAATATGATCAATGAGACAACTGGTTTGAATGGGGCTGACAGCACTGTAACTGCCGGTAAATTCCAGGCACCAACTCAATAATAAATAATGGACTATCTTCCACTCGTTCTGGGTGTGAATCGGCGGGCGGGGGGCGAACCTCCGCCCGCAGTGATTCAGGCCATCAAAAGCCAGGTGCTGGAGCGGGATGATTATACCTGCCGCTATTGCGGGTTTAAGGCCAAGCGGTATCAGGAAATTCAGTTTCGCGATGGCAACTTCCGCAATCAAACGGATGATAATACCGCTACCGCCTGTATCTTTTGCTATCAATGCATGAATTTGGACCGTGCCGCGGCCATGAATTCCGGTCTGTTAATCTGGTGTCCGGAAATTGATCAGCCAACGTTACATCATATCGCGCGCGGTATTTACGTGGCGCGCCGTACCCAGGGACCGATTGCCGATGCCGCCCGCGGCGCGCTGGCCGCGCTGACGAAACGCAAGGATGATGCCGTGCAACGCCTCGGCACTGACTCGCCCAAGTTGCTGGCGGCGGTCATGCGCGATCTGCTGGACGGCAAATCATACCAGCGCCGCGAGCAAAAGCTGGAAGGGATTCGCCTGTTGCCGCTCGACCGCCGTATTATTAAAGAAGATGATATGGAATTCGATCAGTTCCAGCAAATTGTCGCCTTCTGGCGCTCGCGTTATGGCCCGTTTGGCAGCCTGTTGCCGCCGACCTGGCCGCAGCTGTTGCAATCGGCGATCGAAAAACAGGCGGCTTAATTAAGTTATATCGTCATCCCGGCGCAGGCCGGAATCCAGAATTACAAGTGCAATGCTTTGGACTCTGGATCCCGTGTCATTTCGCTTGCGCTATCGCGCCGCGGCACGGGATGACAATGTTTAGTCAGGCAGCCTGCTTAATTTTTACACGGGCAGGTTTGGCCTTTTTGCTATTGTCACTGACAATTGCGTTAAATTTAACCGCCGTGCCTTGTGCGGTCACTTGTTCGCGTGCTTTGGACAGTTCCAGACTGCGGGATAATAAAAGAATCCGGGCTGAAGTTTGCATAACCATTTCCCCTATGAACACATACGCATGGCTTGCTGCATCTCAACGCCGGCGCGGATGATATGCGAGGCAACATTGCGCGCGGTGCCGGCGTAAAAGCTCATGTCGCGGCCCACGGCCAGCGCATCCTCCGCGGCTTCTAATGCGGTTTCGATCGCGACCAAACTGGTCTGGCGTGACAGCCGCTCCAGCCGCGCGACCGCTTCGGCATCTAGTAGGTAATTGGGTTGGGGCGCGTTTGGCATGGTAACTCCTCGTAAACTTTCAGATGCTGTTCTCTGCATCCCTTGATAATTTAAGATTACAGGAGGCGGCTTAATGACTGCCGAATTATGCCAAAGGTTTGAAATAGGTTTGTGGAAAATTTCGGTAAAATTTTAGTGTTTCTGCGCCGACAGTTTCAAAATATATTGCCATGCCACTTTATCAATCGGCATCACGGACAGGCGCGCCTGACGCACCAATAGCAGATGCTGCAAGGCCGGATCTGCTTTGATCTCCGCCAAGGTCACGGGCCGCTTCAATGCTTTTTTGGCGCGCACATCGACACACACAAATTTGCCAGTCTCATCAGTTGGGTCGGGATAGGCTTCGCGCACGACCTCAACAATACCAACTATTTCTTTACCAATATTGGAGTGATAGAAAAACGCCAGATCGCCAATATGCATGTCACGCAAATGGCGCGCCGCGGCAAAGCTGCGCACACCGGTCCAGCGGTCGAATGCAACCTTGGTCTGTTGGTCCCACGACCAGGCATCGGGTTCGGATTTCATAAGCCAATAGTTCATGAGCAGACGAGTAGACGAGCAGACGAGAATGACAAGCGTTAATTATTTCATCTGCTCGTCAGCTCATCTGCTTTCCTCTTGCGCTTTCGCTGACTTGGCGTATTTTAACTGGAATTTACGAAGCAAGAGGAAGATCATGTCACGCAAGAAAATCGCCCTCATCGGCGCCGGGCAAATCGGCGGCACACTCGCGCTCTTGGCTGGGCAAAAAGAATTGGGCGATGTCGTTTTGGTCGATATCAATGAAGGTGTGCCGCAGGGCAAAGCGCTCGACATTGCGGAAGCCTCTCCCGTGCTGGGCTTTGACAGCAACTATGTGGGCGCCAATGACTATAGCGCGATCAAGGGCGCGGATGTCGTGATCGTCACCGCCGGCGTGCCGCGCAAACCAGGCATGTCGCGCGACGACCTGATTGAAATTAATTTGAAGGTTATGCAATCGGTCGGCAAAGAAATTAAAACCCATGCGCCGAATGCGTTTGTGATTGTGGTCACCAACCCCCTTGATGTCATGGTGGGTGTCTTGCAACAGACCAGCGGTTTGCCTGCGAATAAAGTCGTCGGCATGGCCGGCGTATTGGATTCCGCGCGCTTCCGTTATTTCCTGGCCGAAGAAATGAAAGTTTCGGTGGAAGACGTCAGCGCTTTTGTCCTAGGCGGTCATGGCGACACCATGGTGCCGCTGGTGCGTTATTCCGCCGTGGGCGGCATTCCCTTGCCGGATCTGGTCACCATGGGCTGGATGCAGCAAGCAAAGCTTGATGAAATTGTCACCCGCACCCGCAACGGCGGTGCGGAGATTGTCAACCTGCTTAAAACCGGTTCAGCCTTTTATGCGCCGGCGGCCTCCGCAATTGAAATGGCGGAAAGCTATCTGCGTGATAAACGTCGCGTGCTGCCGTGTGCAGCGTATCTTGATGGCCAATATGGTGTCAAAGGCCTCTATATCGGTGTGCCAACGGTGATTGGCGCGAACGGGGTCGAAAAAGTCATTGAAATCGCGCTGTCTGCCGAAGAGCGCGCGATGTTTGATAAATCTGTCGCGGCAGTAAATGAACTGGTTGCAGTGGCTGATAAAATGAAGGCCGCATAAGCGCACCGTGTCAGCGTATATTTGGGATGATGACAAAGATGATGAAAACCTCGTAAAGCATGGTGTTTCGTTCTTTGAAGCCCAAGATGCTTTTGATGACCCGCATCGTTTAATCGTACGTGATGATGGCCATAGTCAGGCTGAAGAACGTTGGTTTTGCATTGGTAGTATGACCGATGATAGAATTTTGACCGTGCGTTTTACATGGCGCGGTGATATAATCAGGATTATTGGGGCTGGTTACTGGCGCAAGGAAAGAAAACTTTATGAAGAAGAAAACACCCGTTACCAAGGCAAAATTTGATAAGGACGGCTATTCTCGTGGGCCCAATTTAAAGGGAACAATTGTTAAAGATTTTTTGCCACCCTCGGGCAGCTTTATAAAAAGGGAGCGGCCTAAAACTGTTTCCGTAAAGGTTGAGCCTTATTATTTGGCAATTCTCGAAAAAGAAGCCAGCCGCCGCCATAAATCGAAAGACGAATTTATGGGCACAATTTTAAAGGCTTATGCGCAAACTGTACAATAATCTGCTATCCGCTGAAGAACGCGCGATGTTCGATAAATCAGTCGAAGCAGTCAAGAAATTGGTCGCAGTTGCGGATAAAATCAAATCGGTTTAAAAACTTGCATTTCCACAGTTGATAGGCATAATAAAGTTTATCAACCTTAAGAAGATGTTTATATGGCTAAGAAAATTTATGAAGGCGACCCGGGTGATGAATGCCCAAGTGTAGGCGGTGGACTTGGTTATGGTTCTGATAAACAACCCAAGACACATTATTTTCAAAATCTTTTAGAAAGTAATGACCCAGAACGTATGCGCCGTTTTCTTGTAAGAATTTTAAGCGACGATGAAGACCTAAATTCGCCCAAAAACAGCGTACCTGTTAATGATACACCGTTGCAACGTTCCATTCCAATTCGACGTGGTGGCCCTGCCGGTCCAACGATGTAAACTATAAACGCCCTTTCGGGCGTTTTCTTTTTGCTTGTCCTGCCAGACATCCCGCATTATGGTCCCGCCATAAATTCTCGCGTAACCAGCAAAAAGAGCATACATGAATATCCATGAATATCAGGCGAAAGAACTGCTTCGCAAATACGGCGTTGCGACGCCCAAGGGCCAGGTGGCCTATACCCCCGATGAAGCGGCCAAAGCAGCGGAAGCGTTGGGTGGTCCGGTCTGGGTTGTAAAATCGCAAATTCATGCCGGGGGTCGCGGTAAAGGCACGTTTAAAAACGATACATCCGGCAAGGGCGGTGTACGCGTCGTAAAATCCGTGGAAGAGGTGCGTAAGAACGCCGCTGAAATGCTCGGCAAAACATTGGTGACGCATCAAACGGGTGAAGCTGGCAAAGAAGTCGGCCGCCTTTATATTGAAGACGGTTGCGACATCAAACGCGAATTATATTTGGGCGTCCTGCTCGACCGCGCGACGTCACGCGTCACCTTTATGGCCTCGACCGAAGGCGGTATGGATATTGAAGAAGTCGCCGAACACAGCCCTGAAAAAATCATGAAAGTGGCGATTGATCCGGCCACCGGCATTAGCAGCTTTCACGCGCGCAAGCTCGCTTATGGTTTGAAACTGGACGGCGACCAGATCAAGCATTTCACCAAATTCATGATGGGTTTGTATAAGGCGGTCATCGAACTTGATGTTGCGATGCTGGAAATCAATCCGTTGGTCATCACTGGCAAAGGTGAAGTCATCGCGCTCGATGCGAAAATGGGTTTCGATGAAAATGCGCTGTATCGCCATCCCGACATTATGCAATTACGCGATGAAAGCGAGGAGGACGCCCAGGAGCTGGAAGCGTCCCGCCACTCGCTCAACTATGTCCGCCTCGATGGTAACATCGGCTGCATGGTCAATGGCGCAGGCCTGGCGATGGCGACCATGGACATCATCAAACTCTATGGCGGTGAGCCGGCAAACTTTTTGGATGTCGGCGGCGGCGCGACGAAAGAACGCGTGACGGCGGCTTTCAAACTCATTTTATCCGATCCTAATGTCGAAGGTATCTTCGTCAATATCTTTGGTGGTATCATGCGCTGCGATGTGATTGCGGATGGCGTGATCGCGGCGGCGAAAGAGGTCGCGCTGAATGTACCATTGGTCGTGCGGTTGGAAGGCACCAATGTCGAATTGGGCAAAAAAATGTTGAATGAATCCGGCCTGCCGATTTTGACCGGCGATAATCTGGCCGACGGCGCCGAAAAAATTGTTAAAGCAGTGAAGGAAGCGGCCTAGTCAATGCCTCCAGCTTTGACTCCCCCCATTATCGTGGCGCGTAACAAGGACGGCCGTTGGCCGCGCCTTAATTTCGGTGTGGGCTGGGATAGTTTTTCGAAGGTGGGCGGCCAGCCGCCAACCGCGTTCAAACCGCTGCGCATTTTGCGTGAAAATGTGACGGCTATGCTGGCCGATGGTTTTATCAGCCCGGAACATCCGCTGGCAAAATTATCGGGCGTTGGCAAAACTGTTATTGATATTGATGCATCAGCGTTGTTTTTCGATGCAGCCGGCAGACTCGTTGATGGCGCTTTCGCAACGCAAGATGTGTCAGCTGACGACGCAGCGCTTTATTCCGGTGATGACACCTGGGGCGTCTCTGGCGGTGAAGACGAACAAGTTGTTTTGAACCTGAATCTTTTATCGCCGCAGGTACAGACTATTATGCTGTTGATTGCAGAAGATCATGGCCGCCCCCTCAGCAGCGTCACTGGCGGCTTTTGGCGCCTGGCTTGGTATCATGACGATCAGCAAATCATGTATCAGATAATTGACGATCAAATTACGTCAGCAGCACTGGCATGCTGTACCATTCAGCGGCAAGGGGATGGTTTTGCCATACAACATCATCATGCCGCGGTGGCTGATGAAAATAATACCACCCTCGAAAATTGGGTAATGTCGCATGCGGTTGCGGCGGCACCATTATCAACACAAGGATCATAAGGAAAATAACATGGCTGTATTAGTTGATAAAAACACCAAAGTGATCTGTCAGGGTTTCACCGGCGCGCAGGGCACCTTTCACTCTGAACAGGCGATTGCTTACGGCACCAAAATGGTCGGCGGCGTCACGCCGGGCAAGGGCGGCACCAAACATCTGGACCTGCCGGTCTTTGACACGGTGTCGGAAGCGGTGCTTGCCACCGGCGCCAATGCCTCTGTCATTTATGTGCCGCCGCCGTTCGCGGCGGATGCAATTTTGGAAGGGATCGAGGCGGAAATTCCGTTGTTGGTGTGCATTACCGAAGGCATCCCGATTTTGGATATGGTCAAGGTCAAGGCCGCACTGCAGGGTAGCAAATCACGCCTGATCGGCCCCAATTGTCCGGGCGTAATTACGCCGGGTGAATGCAAAATCGGCATCATGCCGGGGCATATTCACAAGCGCGGCAAGATCGGCATTGTGTCACGTTCAGGGACATTGACGTATGAGGCGGTGGCGCAAACCACGGCCGCCGGTTTAGGTCAAACCACCTGTATCGGTATCGGCGGCGATCCCGTCAACGGCACCAACTTTATCGATTGTCTTGACCTGTTCCTGCGTGATCCTGAGACCGAAGGCATCATCATGATTGGTGAAATCGGCGGCAGTGCGGAAGAAGAAGCGGCGGAATTCTTGAAGTTGTCCAAGGTGCAAAAACCGGTGGTCGGCTTCATCGCGGGCGTCACAGCACCCCCCGGCCGCCGCATGGGCCATGCCGGCGCAATTATCGCCGGCGGCAAGGGCGGCGCGGAAGACAAGATGGCGGCGATGCGTGATGCGGGCATCCGCGTCTCGCCATCACCGGCGGCCTTGGGTCAAACCATGCTGGAGTTAATGCAGGGTAAAAAACAAGCGGTAGCGTAACTGCTAATGTATTTTAAATTAAAGGCCGCCTTCGGGCGGCTTTTTTTATTTGCACGTGAATTACTTGCAAAGCATACTTAATTATGGGTGTCTTTGTTCCTCGGCAAAAACGATTGGATGAATGGCTTGCTGAATATGGTTATAGCGTCTCTGGTGGCCTATCACTGACTGGGACCGGCATTATGGCAGGAACTGCGATCCGTCAACAGTTGCCGCCAGCGGCCTCTGCAGCTTTGCTCACGGCAGGCGGGCTTTATTTATATCAAGACGTTATGCGTTGCGTGACGCGTAAGCAAAAACGAAATCTAAAATTAGATGGCAATTTGTCTATGGGCGCGGGTGCTTGTTTCATCATTGCATCGGTAACTTTGGTGAATTGGCCGCTTGTGGTTGTTGGTATGCTGTGCGCAGCAGCAGGCTTCGTTCGTCAACAACCGCAGACAGGTGAGTTTATTGAGAATAAAGAAAAGAAAATAGTGCGTCGTTTGGCCGCCAATATCAAAGCGTTGGAGGGTATGCCAATGGCGCAATCATCCGCACTGTTAAATCTTGCCATTCCATTTAATCTAGGTGCAGCGATCACGCAATGTCCGTGGCCTGCAACGGTAGCGATTGTAAGTTTGAGCTTAATGGGTAATTACGCGGCAGGTAAATCCGATAAGCGTCATGAACAGCGCGGCTTCACCTATCATTAACGCTTTTTCCTTGACAAACCGCCCTTACCCCCTTAATCACCGCTTTCGATCTTAGACCAGACCCAAGAGTTTTCAATGCCACAGCATAAATCCGCCAAAAAACGTCTGCGCCGTAATGGTGCCCGTGAAGAGCTCAACACCGCGCGCAAATCCCGTATCCGCACTTTTATCCGTAAGGCGCGTGAAGCAATTGCCGGCGGCGATACTGCCGCCGCAGCTACCGCGTTTAACGACAGCATGGCCGAAATTCAGCGCGGCGTCGCCAAAGGCGTCATGCACAAAAATACCGCGTCACGCACAATCTCGCGTTTGAACGCCAGCATGGTTAAAGCGCAAAAAACCGCGTAACGTATTATTGCTATTCTGCAACGGCGGCTGCGGCCGCCGTTTTCATTTTCAGGGTGTTTTAGCGTGTTTTTCCCTTGCGAAACACGCATGCCGCATGCTAACCGTGGCGCGCGTAATGCGCAGCTCTTTTTCTGCTAGGATCGATATAATTTAATGGCCAAAGGTGCTGACAAAACCCTTCTTGCGGCCCGCTATGCGGAGGCTATGCTGAATGCCGCCGCTGATGCCGGCGCGACCGCAGCGATTGCACAAAATGTTACGACGCTTAGCACTGCGATTGCCGCCGACGCAGAATTTACGACGCTGTTCAATAATCCAACCATTGACCGCGCCGCATTGGCTACCAGCCTGCAGCAATGGGGGCAGGCCAAGGGCTTTGACACGCTGTTTGGCAATCTGCTGGCCGTCTTAACGACGGAGGGGCGCCTGCCATTGCTGCCCGCGATTTTAACGGAATTTACTGCGCAGCAAAAACGCCGCGACAATGTGCGCGCTGCGCATGTGACTGCAGCGACGGAAATTTCCAACCATCAGCGCCTGGAAATTCAGCGCGAACTGGAAGCTAAGTATCATACCAAAATTGAAATCACCACCGCAACCGATGCCAGCCTGTTGGGCGGCATCACCATCCAGATAGACTCGACCCTTATTGATGCCTCACTTAGCGGCAAACTTGCGCGTCTCGAACGCGACCTGAAACACGCCGCCTAACCACCATACTAAACGAACAAGGACCTGACCAAAATGCAAATCCGCGCCGCTGAAATTACCAACATCCTGAAAGACCGCATTGCCAATTTCAATGCCGCGCCGGATGTTGCCGAAATCGGTCATGTCTTGTCAGTCGGTGATGGCGTGGCGCGCATCCATGGTTTGGAAAGCGTGCAGGCGGGTGAGATGATTGAATTCGTGTCATCCGACGGCACCACCACCGAAGGCATGGCGCTGAACCTTGAGGCGGACAATGTCGGCGCGGTGATTTTTGGTGAAGACCGCAATATCCGCGAAGGCAATACGGTTAAGCGCACCAACCGCATTGTTGAGGTGTCAGTTGGCAAGGGTTTGCTGGGCCGCGTGGTGGATGGTTTGGGTAATCCGATTGACGGCAAAGGCCCCATTGTCGGCGGAGAGATGCGCCGCGTGGAAACCAAGGCGCCCGGCATCATGCCGCGCCAGTCGGTGAGTGAGCCAATGTCAACCGGCATCAAAGCGATTGATCTGTTGGTGCCAATCGGTCGCGGCCAGCGCGAGCTAATTATCGGCGACCGCCAAACTGGCAAAACCGCGGTCGCGCTCGATGCTATTATCAATCAGAAAACGGTGAATCAAGGCACTGATGAATCGAAAAAAATGTACTGCGTTTATGTGGCGATCGGCCAGAAACGCTCAACCGTCGCGCAGATTGTCAAGACGCTGGAAGAGGCCGGCGCGCTGGAATACACGATTGTCGTGGCCGCCACCGCGTCCGACCCCGCGCCAATGCAGTTTTTGGCGCCCTACACCGGCTGCGCGATGGGTGAATATTTCCGCGACAATGGCATGCATGCGCTGATCGTCTACGATGATCTGTCCAAACATGCGGTGGCCTACCGCCAAATGTCACTGCTGCTGCGCCGTCCACCGGGCCGCGAGGCCTATCCGGGCGATGTTTTTTACCTGCACTCACGTTTGCTCGAGCGCGCGGCGAAAATGTCGGACGCTAATGGCGCTGGTTCACTCACCGCGCTGCCGATCATTGAAACCCAGGCCGGTGACGTTTCCGCCTATATCCCAACCAACGTGATTTCGATTACCGATGGTCAGATTTTCTTAGAGACCGGTCTGTTTTATAAAGGCATCCGCCCGGCGATTAACGTCGGCCTGTCAGTCTCGCGCGTCGGTTCCGCGGCGCAGATCAAGGCGACCAAACAGGTGGCGGGGCGCATCAAGCTCGAGCTCGCGCAGTTCCGCGAGATGGAGGCCTTTTCACAATTCGCCTCCGACCTCGATGCCTCAACGCAGCGGTTGCTAGGCCGCGGCGCACGTTTGACGGAGCTGTTGAAACAGGGCCAATATTCACCGCTCAAAACGGAAGAGCAAGTGGCGGTCATCTTCGCCGGGACGCGCGGTTACTTGGACAATGTCGCGATTAAAGACGTCACGCGTTACGAACAGGAGCTGCTGATGCAACTGCGGACGGTGGGCGCCGAAATCCTCAATCACATTCGTGATGAACGCGAAATCAGCAAAGCCACTGAAGGCAATTTGGTGTCGTTCCTCGAGCGTTTTACCAAAAGTTTTGGTGCGTCTAATACGGTTGAGGCCGCGTAACCGATGCCCAGTTTAAAGGATCTTCGCGTCCGCATCGGCAGCGTCAAAAATACGCGCAAAATTACCTCGGCCATGAAAATGGTAGCGGCGAGCAAGTTTCGCCGCGCGCAGGAACAGGCGATGGCGGGCCAACCCTATGCCGAGGCGATGGCCAGCATGCTGGCGCGTGTGGCCGCCGCCGCCGATATGCAGGATGAACCGCCGCGTTTGTTGGTTGGCACCGGCGCGTCCGATGTGCATTTAGTGATTGTGGTCACCGCCGACCGCGGCCTTGCCGGTGGCTTTAACGCGCAGGCGATACGCGAGGCACGCCGCCAGATTAATTTGTTATTAACCGCAGGCCGTACCGTCAAAATTATTACGGTCGGCCGCAAGGGCAAGGAAGCGCTGCGCCGCGATTACGCGCAGTTGATGGTGGCCAGCTTTGACGATCTTGCCAAACCGAAACTGTCCTTTGCGGCGGCCGAAAAAATCACTGAAAAAGTCATGGACCTGTTTGAAACCGGCGGCTTTGACGTCGCAACGGTCATCTATAATAAATTCAAATCAGTCATCGCGCAGGTGCCGACCGCGCAACAAATCATTCCGTTCAAATTGACAGCCGCGGCGAATAACAATGAACAGGAATTCAGCGCCGCCACGAACTATGATTTTGAACCCAATGCCGCGCAGATTTTGGAACAGCTGTTGCCGCGCAATTTGGGCATTCAAATCTACCGTACGCTAACGGATAATGCTGCGGGCGAACATGCGGCACGCATGCAGGCAATGGATAATGCCACGCGCAACGCGGGCGACATGATCAAGCGGTTGACGCTGGTCTATAACCGCGCGCGTCAGGCCTACATCACCAAGGAACTTATTGAAATTATTTCAGGCGCGGAAGCGGTTTAACGGAGAGCAACATGGTACAAGCAACAATTCAAAATAACAGCGTCAACACCGGTAAAATTACCCAGGTGTTGGGCGCAGTTGTCGATGTGAAATTTGACGGCGCGTTGCCGGGCATTTTGAATGCGCTACATACCACCAATAACGGCCAATTGCTGGTGCTGGAAGTCGCGCAGCATCTGGGCGAAAACGCGGTGCGTTGTATCGCGATGGATTCAACCGATGGTATGGTGCGCGGCAATATCGTAACTGACACCGGCGCGCCGATTACCGTACCGGTCGGCCCCGGCACGCTTGGGCGTATCATCAATGTGATTGGTGAGCCGATTGACGACCGTGGTCCGGTGCTGTCCGATAAAATGCTGCCGATCCACCGCGAGGCGCCGAAATTTGTTGAGCAATCGACCGAAACCGAAATTCTGGTCACCGGGATTAAAGTGATCGATCTTTTGGCGCCATATTCGCGCGGCGGTAAAATCGGCCTGTTCGGCGGCGCGGGCGTGGGTAAAACCGTTTTGATTATGGAGCTGATCAACAACGTGGCGAAAGCGCACGGCGGTGTCTCAGTCTTTGCGGGCGTCGGCGAGCGGACGCGTGAAGGTAACGATCTTTATCACGAGATGATGGAGTCGGGCGTTATTAAACTGGACGGTGAATCCAAGGCGGCGCTGGTTTACGGCCAGATGAATGAACCGCCTGGCGCGCGCGCGCGCGTCGCGCTGACCGGCCTTACGATGGCGGAATATTTCCGCGATGAAGAGGGCCAGGATGTGCTGTTCTTCGTCGATAATATCTTCCGTTTTACCCAGGCGGGTTCGGAAGTCTCGGCACTCTTGGGGCGTATTCCATCGGCCGTTGGGTATCAACCAACACTGGCGACCGAAATGGGCGCGCTGCAGGAACGTATTACCACCACCGATAAAGGTTCCATTACGTCGGTCCAGGCGATCTACGTGCCAGCGGATGACTTGACCGATCCGGCGCCGGCAACCTCGTTTGCGCATTTGGATGCCACGACCGTTCTGTCGCGCGCAATCTCGGAGCTGGGTATTTATCCGGCGGTTGACCCGCTTGACTCCACGTCGCGTATTCTGGACCCGCGCACGGTGGGCGACGAACATTACGCAGTCGCGCGTGAGGTGCAGCGCATCCTGCAAACCTATAAATCACTGCAAGACATTATTGCGATCCTTGGCATGGATGAATTGTCAGAGGCGGATAAATTGGTCGTTGCGCGCGCGCGGAAAATCCAACGCTTCCTATCGCAGCCGTTCCATGTGGCGGAGGTCTTCACGGGCTCACCAGGCGTCTTCGTGCCGCTGGCCGATACCATCAAAGGCTTTAAAGACATTTGCGACGGCAAATACGACCACCTGCCAGAACAGGCATTTTACATGGTTGGTAAGATTGAGGATGCAGTCGCCAAAGGCGGCACGATGGCCGCGGAGGCAGCGTAAGCAACAATGGCTAATAAACCCAACGTTATGGATTATGACAATCACGATATCGGTGGCGGTATCCCGTTCGAGATTGTGTCGCCGGATGAAGTGTTATTGTCGGAGCCGGTGGATATGGCGGAGATACCCGGCAGTGAAGGCTATTTCGCCGTGCTGCCCGGCCATACGCCGCTGATCACCACTTTGCAGCCTGGCGTTATTACGCTCTACCGCAATAATGATGTGGTCTGGCAGATTTATGTGTCCGGCGGCGTCTGTGAAGTCAATTTTGAAAAGTGTACCATTCTGGCGCAACGCGCTTATGACCTGCCGCAAATTGATATCGGTTCGGTCAAACAGGAAATTGAAACGCTGCGCAGCCTCATGCAACGTGAAGAGCCTTACGGTTACCAGGCGCAAAAAATGACCGCGCAAACCGCTGAGGCCGAAGCGCGGCTGGCCGCGGCGCAAAGCCAGTTTGCTGCCAAGACGGCGGCTTGATCTAACAAGCAAAAATGCTTGAGTCCTGTCCCTCTCCCTTGAGGGAGAGGGTGATGCGAAGCATCGGGTGGAGGGGGGCTTTCGGCCTGCTCCAGCAGATGTTACACCCCCTCATCCGGCCTGTCGGCCACCTTCTCCCTCAAGGGAGAAGGACGAGCTTCAACTGAAAGCTTTTAATTGCAACCTCTTAGGGATGAAAAGTGTTAGCCGCACTAAGCGCGGACATTTATAACACCCGAGGATGACAACTGAGAGAATTGCGCTTATTAACCAGCAGGTTCTGGCGCACGAACAACGCTAGCCCGCGCGCGTGCGACAACAGCGGGTACTGGCTCAGCTGCCGCGCGCAATCTTTCTAAAGTCATCACATCACCACGTTCAAATCTTTCTCTAAATTCTTCAGCTGCGACATCATCAAATTTAAATGTAATATCTCTATGGCCAATATTAGGTGCGACCTTAAGCTCATCAAATTTCACAACGGCAAGACAAAATTCCGTCAATAAAATTAAATTATCAAAACCTCTTACTTTAAATTCATTATAGGTTTCGTCATAATCTGATTTTCTCCGATGATAAATCTGTCTCTTGAGTTCTGCTCCAAATTTTTCAGCAAGCATATTCGCAATTGTGTTATTTCCCGCTGTTTCGACTGTAAAATCGATTTGTTGGTGTGAACCACAAATTCGAATAATTGGCGCATGGCTATTATAACGTGGTCTTTCATAAAAAATTGCAATTTCATAAAACTCAGCTACAGAAGAATACACAAGATGATCAGAAGATTCTTGATCAATTTTATATCTGGGTTGATAAATATTATAAGTTTCTGGTGACAAAGCGTCAAAATAAACTGCACATAACTCGAAATCTGTCAAAAACGCCTTGCGCCTGTCAAAATAGTCCAAACCTACTAAAGTCATAATTTTTCTCCTATAAATTACCTTAATGTAAAAACTTGTTTTACGTAACAAATTATTTACTTTCATTGCAAAAACAACAGTTTAATTCAATCTCCCCTTTAACTGCTGAATCAAAATCTGCGCTTGCTGTTTGCTTTTGGCATCCACCGCGCGGTCGTGAAATGTTTGCATGGCGTCGATGGCATTTTTCATCTCGCCCTGCGCGGCGAACAGCATGCCGCGGTCTCGCCATAACGACACTTCATCGGGTGCAATGGCCTGCATTACTTCCACTGTCTGCAAAGCCAAATCCAACCGGCTGGTTTGCACCAGCCGCAGTTTGATATTGTTTTCGAGGCGCAATAAAATCTCGCGGTTGTTCATCGGCAGGTAATGTTCCGGCGTCAGTTCCGCCGCCATGCCGGCGGCGGCCTTCAGCATTTGGCGCATACGCGGCACATCCATTTCCTGGGCATCGTGAAACGGATCAATGATAATGCGTTCGCCATCAATCTGCAGCCGCAATAAAAAATGCCCGGGGAAATTCAACCCTTCAACATCCCAGCCCATGCGGCGGCACACCACGAGATATAAAATACCTAAGGTAATCGGCAGGCCTATGCGCCGGTCAATAACGCGCAGCAGGCTGGCATTTTGCAAATCATCATAGGTCGCGCTGTCGCCATGATAGTGATGCACCGCGACCATCACCTTGCGCAGTGCATCGACGCGGTTTTCCAGCCTGTCGGCAGTGTCCTGCATCGCGGTTACAATATCGGCGTGCAATTTATCGATATGCGCGCGGTAATCATCGAGTTTGATTTTTGGCTGATCCAAAAACCCGAGCAATAGCGCGGCCTCGCCCAGATCAATTGCCGCATCATCCTGCGCGCCGATTTTGGCCAGTTCTGTTAAAATTTCGTGCCGGGTAACCATGAACCATCTTTCCTGTTAGGCTGCGTCATAGGCAGCCATGATATGTTTGATCGCGAACGACCGCGCAATCACCATCAAATCAAACCGCACGGCATGATTGTGCAGATGCGGATGCCGCTGCATAAAATAATCCGCAGTATTGGCGCGCCGGCGCCAGTCATAATCAGTCATGCATTCGCCAGCCGTCATATGGTCACGCCGCTGCTTGACTTCAACCATTGCAACGACACCGCGTTTGCGCGCGATAATATCCACTTCACCCGTTTTGCTGCGGAACCGCCAGGCCAAAATGGTGTAGCCTTTTAACACCAACCAAATGAGCGCCCAGATTTCTGCCTGCAGGCCGCGCATCCGGCTTTGGGCGCCGCGCGCGATTTTGGGGTTAACTTTCATGGCTTAAGCCATGCTTCAGCTGTGCGGCCAGATTATACACTTGCCGCTTGGGCCAACCGCTCATCTCCGTGACCAGATCAACCGTCTCACGAAATGGCGCGCCGCTGGCCAGCGCTTCGGTCAGCTGCGCGGTGACGACTGCGTCAGTCATTTTATCCGCGGTTTTGGCGGCGCCCGCGATGACCAGCACAATTTCACCGCGCGGTTCATGTTGCTGGTAATGCGCGATGACGGCACGCACCGGCCCACGTTTGACCTCTTCAAATTTTTTGGTGAGTTCGCGCGCGACTGCTATCGGCCGGTCGCCCAAAGTAACGAGGATGTCATCCAGCGCGTCCAGTAACCGGTGCGGCGTTTCATAAATAATAAGAGTGATGGGTATGGTTTTAACCTGTTCCAGATAACGCAACCGCTCGCTGCGTTTTTGCGGCAAAAAGCCCAGGAAAGAAAAGCGGTCGCTGGGCAAACCTGATAATTGCAGCGCCGGTAAAATCGCATTGGCGCCCGGCAGGGCGGTGACCGGAATGCCCGCCGCCAGCGCCGCCTGCATAATTCGGTAACCGGGGTCGGCAAGCAGCGGCGTCCCGGCATCGCTGACCAAAACCACGCGCTGTCCCGTTTGCACCGCAGCGATAATCTTTTGCGCAGCGGCGTCTTCGTTGTGATCGTGGCAAGCCAGCAGCGGTTTTTTGATACCGAAATGCGTCAGCAATTGACCGGTACGGCGGGTGTCTTCGGCCGCGATAAGATCGGCGCCGCGCAAAGCAGCCAATGCGCGTAACGTGATATCGCCCAGATTGCCGATTGGCGTGGCAGCAAGATACAGCGCCGGCGCCAGCGCCGCTTGTGCGCCCGGCAGCTCGCCTGTATCATCATCGTATGACATATCTGGCACGCGCGTTTTTATCCATTATACTGTTATTGCAAGTTGGCTGTAGCACCGATAGTGCCCGAAAAGCGCCCGTGTCGCAAGGAACCGTCCAGGTTACAACCGGCAAGGCCAAGACATCTAACACTGCACCGCAACAGGCGGATAATAATGTCCGTGTCGGGTTTCTAGCGCCGCTGTCCGGCCCTAACCAGCAATTGGGCCAGGCGCTGCTTAATGCCGCAACGCTGGCAACCTATGATGTCGCGGATACGCATTTGGAAATTTTGCCATTTGATACGGCGGGCAATCCGGCTCAGGCGGTGCAGGCAGCCCAGGCCGCAGCGCAGAGCGGTGCGCAGGCACTGCTAGGCCCGCTTACCGCCGCGGAAGTGCAGGCGATAAAACCAGTCACGCAATTGCCGCTTTTATCCTTTTCAACCGATACCAGCCTGGCTGATGTGCATACCTATCTGATCGGCTTTCCAGTTGAAAACCAGATTATCCGTGTGCTGGATTACGCGGCGCTGCATGGCATGACGCGGATTGTGGTGATTGCGCCCACAAATGCGTTTGGCGATGTGGTGATGACCGCCGCGCAAAATTTCCAGGATGTCTCGCCTACTGTGGTTTTAACTGTGCTGCGCACGCATAGTGATGTAGCGCGCACGGTGGCCGCAGTCGCCAGTGCCGCGCCGCAAGCCATCTTATTGGCCGATACCAGCCCCGCACTGTTAAAGGCGCTGGCACCGTTAAAACAAACCAGCCCAACGCTCAAATATTTGGGCACCGGTCTGTGGGATGATGCGGCGTTGCAGCGGTTGCCTGCGTTGCAGGGGGGGCTTTATGCCAGTTCAGACCCGGCACGGCGCGCAAATTTTACCGCGCATTATCAGGCGGCCTTTGGCGCAACGCCACCGCGGCTGGCTTCGCTCGGTTATGATGCGGCGGCGCTAGCTGCAGTCCTGGTACATCGTTATGCTACTGAGGGCGCATTTCGCCGCAGCATGTTGACCAGCGCCAACGGCTTTGACGGAGTAGACGGGATTTTTCGCCTGACGGACGAAAGTGTTGCAGAGCGCGGCCTGGCGATCCTGGAAATCACTGACGTTGGTACCCACGTTGTGGATCCCGCACCGGCGACCTTTCAAAATTAGCAAAAATCTTGACAAATAAGATTTTCGTAGCTACAATAAGTGAAGATTGAATTTGATCCGGCTAAAGATGCCGTCAATATTGAAAAGCATGGCCTGTCATTGACGGCGGCCAGTGATTTCGATTGTGACGGCGCAGCAATCGTGCCGGACTTGCGGAAAGATTACGGCGAGGCACGGCAAATTGCGGTGGGTTATGTCGGCAATAGATTACATGTTGCAGTTTATACGCTGCGCGACGATTGCCGGCGCATAATAAGTCTTCGCAAAGCAAATTTAAGGAAAGAAACTATTATTATGCGTTTCAAAAAAGAGATTGACCCTGACAATCCGCCTTTAACCAGTGCGCAGCTGCGGCAAATGCGCCCTTTGCGTGAGCTGGATCCTGAACTTGCCGAATGGGGCCGCCAGAAAAAATTGGGCCGTCCGTTAAAAGACGATCCCTTGGTCAGCTTGACCATTCGCATTCCCAAATCCGATCTGCCGAAATTGCGCGCGACGCCGGGTTTTCACACCAAAATCACGCAGCTGGTGCATCAATTCGCGCAGGGTACTGCATCGACCTGACGCTGGTAACTATTGTTATAAATTCCTATATATAACACATGCGTTTGCAAGTGTTACTGCCATCGCCTGCTGGCGGGCCTTATGACTATCTGGCCGCTGACGAGCTGCAGCTACAAACCGGCGATTATGTCCAGGTGCCATTCGCACGGCGCCAAGCGGTGGGCGTGGTGTGGAATTTGGATAGCAACCCCAATGTGCCACCGGAAAAATTAAAAGCTGTCATTCAAAAATGTAATATCATGCCATTGCCGCAAATCTCGCGCGATTTTATTGACTGGGTGGCCGGTTACACGATGCAGGATACCGGCATGGTGTTAAAGCTGGCAATGTCGGTAAACAGTGTCTTCACCCCACCGAAAAGCCCGCGTAAAACCAAACCGCTGGTGCAGCCGCGTGCGAATTACACCGCGGTCACTTTAACCCCCGCCCAAATCACGGCCCGCGATAATATCAATGCCAGATTGAACAACCGATTTTCCGTAACGTTGTTGGATGGCGTGACCGGTTCCGGCAAAACCGAAGTATATTTCGAAGCGGTCGCTAAAATACTGGAGCAGGGATATCAGGCATTGCTCCTACTGCCGGAAATTGCGCTGACCAATCAGTTGGTCGACCGTTTCGCGCAGCGGTTTGGTACAGATCCGGTGTTGTGGCATTCCGGCCTCACGCCCGCGCAGCGGCGTAACCTGTGGCAGTCGATCAATAATGGCGCGGCGCGCGTGGTCATGGGCGCACGTTCGGCACTGTTTTTGCCTTATCCCGATCTGGGCCTGATTATCGTCGATGAAGAACACGAAACCGCCTATAAGCAGGATGAGGTAGTGTTATATCATGCGCGCGATATGGCGATTGTCCGCGCGCAGTTGGGAAAAATTCCCGTCATCCTAGCGTCAGCGACGCCGTCTTTGGAAAGCCTAACCCATGCGCAATCCGGCAAATACGCGCATGTCGAATTGCCCAACCGTTACGGCGGCGCGCAATTGCCCAAAATTGAATTGATTGACCTTAAAGATAGTCAGCCACCAGCACAGCAGTGGCTGTCCCCCGAATTGCGCGCGGCGATCGCACACAACCTTGCCGCTGGTGAACAGACATTATTATATCTTAACCGCCGCGGTTATGCGCCGCTGGTGTTGTGCCGGGGTTGTGGCAACCGCATCAATTGCTTTAATTGTTCGGCCTGGCTGGTCATGCATAAGTCCCAGCATAAATTGCAATGCCACCATTGCGGTTTTGCCTGTCCCATTCCACAAACTTGTCCGCATTGCGAGGCGGTCAATAAATTCGCGCCCTGCGGACCCGGTGTGGAACGCGTCGCGGAAGAGGTTGCCAAACTGTATCCCCTCGCGCGCATTGCGCAATTGACCAGTGACCAGCATGACATTGCCGCAACGATTGACAGTTTTGCGCGTGGTGACCTCGATATCGTCATCGGCACGCAATTGTTGGCGAAGGGGCATAATTTTCCGGACCTAACGCTGGTCGGTGTTGTCGATGGTGATCTGGGGCTGGAGGGTGCGGACCTGCGCGCGGGCGAACGCAATTACCAATTATTGCATCAGGTCGCAGGCCGGGCGGGCCGGGCCGCGAAACCAGGCCGCGTCATGCTGCAAACCTGGCAGCCGCAACATCCGGTGATGCAAGCGCTGGCCAAGGGCGACCGCGCCGGTTTTATGCAGCTGGAGTCATATCAACGCCAGCTCGCACATTTGCCGCCGTTCGGGCGGCTGGCGGCGGTGATTGTAAGCTGTGCGGATGAAAAAGAGCTGGTGGAATATTGCCGCAATCTGGCGCGCAAAATAACGCCCGAGCCTGGCGTACGCGTGCTGGGCCCGGCACCGGCGCCATTGTCAAAACTGCGCGGTAAATATCGCCAGCGTTTTTTGGTGATGGGCGAACCGAAAAAACGTTTGCAGCCTTATATTGCGCGTTGGCTTGATAAACTGAAACCGCCCAGCGCGATCCGCGTGCAGGTGGATGTTGATCCAGTGAGTTTTGGGTAGATTTACACATTTGATAATTTAGTTTAAAATTGGTTTAATAGGGGAAACCATGAAATTTGACTATATCTCGATTTCAATTTTAGTGATCAGCTTTTTTCTAATCGGTTTAGGCATAATTAATCTCGTCAACAAACGCCCTTTCGTAATGCGAAACACTATTATGCCATATATTATGGTATTGGCGCTTGTGCCACTCGCTATTGCCAGTTTTATACTGGGGCCAATTCCTGCATGGCCATCAATTTTAAATTGCATGTTGGTCGCTTATTGCCTGATAATGCTTTTCATAAAATCAGCAAGCTATAGTGTTGTTGGTGTAGATACCGCTGATTTTAGAGCAGGTATCGCCGCGGCGCTTCAGCACCTTTCTATGCCTTACACCGCAGACGAAAGTAAGATTATTTTTCCTAATGATAACGTAAATTGATTATCGATATTCGTTTCGACAAATACCACACCATTGTCGTTAAATACGGTGATCGCAATAAAGCCGTGGTCAAAGAATTTATCATGGCTTTGCAAAAACATTTTGTCACGCAACCTTTAACCGCAAATCACATGCATTTAAAGGCAATTGCCTTGATTGTATTCGGCATTACATTTGCGATATTTGCCACATTAAAAATGGCTTATTTGCCTGAGATTAATCTTTAAAAAATTCTTACGCACTTTAAAAAGATGAAAAATCTAAAATCATATTTAAGTTGTATTTTACTCGCAGCGATGGCCGCCGTGTTGACTGTAAAATTAATGGTGCCGCAAACAACGGCTAAACTTGCCAAAACTGAAACCGCCTATGAACGTGTGACGCGCACCGGTGTTTTGCGATGCGCCTATTTCTCGCGCGTGCCGTCGATTATCAAAGACCCGCAGACCGGACAGTTATATGGTATTTTTTATGACTATGTAAATCAATTGGGCAAATCATTGGCTTTGAAAGTTGATTGGGTAGAAGAGGTCGGTTTAGGTGAATATCCCGCGGCGCTCAACAGCGGGCGGGTCGATGCCTTTTGCGGCGCGGCCTATGTAACCGGCGCCCGCGCGCGAGGCAATGATTTCGTGATGCCGGTTTATTATCTGCCGCTGTACGCCTTTGTCCGTGCGGATGACCATCGCTTCAATGATTTTAAAGGTGATATTGATGTACTTAACAATAGTGAGTATTCTATGGCCGTGCTAGAAGGCGGCGCAACCTCGGTTATCCAGCAGCAAAACTTTCCCAAGACCAAGGCTTATGAATATCCGCAGCTGACCAGTCCCGCCGAACTGTTCGCTGGTGTCGCGCAGGGCAAGGCAGATATTGCGGTTTATGACCTCATCACCTTCAATGAATTCAATGCGCATAACCCCGGCAAGCTTAAACAGCTGCCCAGCGCACCCATCAAGATCTATCCGAATGTGATGGCAGTCAAAACCGGCAAAGATGCCTTGCGACAGATGCTGTCCAACGCGACGCTCGATCTGTTACTTAGCGGTACCATTGAAAAAATCCTGCAGAAGCATGAAAAATATCCGCAGACGATTTACCGCGTGGCTTTACCTTATACAAAAAATTAATACGCTAATGCCCTGCGGCTAAAAACTTATCGGCTTCCAGCGCGGCCATACAGCCCATGCCGGCGGCGGTGATCGCCTGGCGATACACTTTGTCTTTCACATCCCCAGCGGCAAACACGCCGGGAATTTTAGTGGCGGTACTGTCGGCGGCGGTGACAATATAATTCTCGGCATCAGTTTCGACATGGCCTTTAAAAATACTGGTAGCCGGATCATGGCCGATCGCGACAAAGGCGCCATCGGCGGCAAGCAAACTTTCGTCACCGGTTTTGGTGTTTTTCAATTTAATGCCGGTGAGCGATTTGGGTTCGTTAGTGCCGACAAATTCTTGGACCGCACTGTCCCAAATGACATTGATCTTGGGATGTTTGAATAAACGGTCTTGTGTCACCTTTTCCGCGCGGAAACTGTTGCGGCGATGAATGACGGTAACGCTATCGGCAAAGTTAGTGAGAAACAGCGCTTCTTCAACCGCACTGTTACCGCCGCCAATGACGGCAACCTTTTTGCCCTTAAAGAAAAATCCGTCACAGGTCGCGCAGGCGGATACGCCAAATCCCTGGAACGTGTTTTCGCCCGGCACATTGAGCCAGCGCGCTTGGGCGCCGGTTGCGATAATTACGGCATCTGCGGTATAATGTGCCGTGTCACCCCAGGCTTGGAACGGCCGCGCTGAAAAATCGACTTTGGTAATCATGTCATGAATGATCTCGGTGCCGACGTGACGCGCCTGGGCCTCCATCTGTTCCATCAGCCACGGGCCCTGGATAGGTGCGGCAAAACCGGGAAAGTTTTCCACGTCAGTCGTGATGGTCAATTGCCCGCCCGGTTGCAGTCCCGCCACCAGTGTAGTCTTTAAGTTGGCACGGGCGGCGTAAATGGCGGCCGTGTAACCGGCGGGGCCGGAACCAATAATCAAAATTTGTGTGTGCTGTGTCATGGCAATAAGACATAATTTCATTGGCGACGCCGCGCAAGGCCGTGTGCCGATGCAATATATTCGCATGCTGAGGTCAGATAATATATATACTTACGGCTAATTTTTTGATATATTACCTATAGATAATTACGTTACGTTAAAAGATTCTATCAATGTTTTGGTATCCCACACGAAGTGCTTGACTTCGTGTAAAATGTTAGTCAATTCAACCTGAAATTGTATCACCGGACAAAGGGGGTCTTTGTGCGTCGCAGTCGACTTGACCAAATTGATCGCAAGATTCTGATCGAATTACAGCGCGATGGCCGCATAACCAATGTGGAATTGGCCGCCATCGCCGGTATTTCGGCGCCGCCGTGTCTGCGCCGCCTGCGCGCGCTTGAAGATGACCAGGTCATCCTGGGCTATCATGCAGAAGTTAACCCTGAAGCGGTCGGTTATAAAATTATCGCTTTCGTGCAAATCAAGCTCGATTCCAATAGTGATACCGAATTGCGGGCGTTTGAAACACGCGTGGAACACTGGCCCCAGGTGCGTGAATGTTACATGCTGGCCGGGGATTATGATTTTTTATTGCGGGTGGTGGCCAGATCTTGGGAAGGTTACCAACAATTTTTGACCAGCGAGCTAACCGCGGCGCCGCATGTGGCGCAAATTAAATCATCGGTCGGCGTGCGGCGCGCCAAATTCATACCGGGTATTGAGATAGCTGAAATTGGGGATGCCGCTTAAAACCCGCGCCGATCAATTGCTGGTGGCGCAGGGTTTGGCGGACAGCCGCAGCCGCGCTGCCCGACTGATTGCCAATGGCCTGATATTCGCGGACGCCCGCTTGGTTGAAAAACCTGCCCAGCTGTTGCCTGCTGAGACGGTTTTGACGGTGACCGGCGATGCCTGTCCTTGGGTCAGCCGCGGTGGGGTAAAGCTGGCACGGGCGCTGGAATATTTTCAGTTGGATGCGGCGGGGCGGGTCGCGCTCGATATTGGTGCCTCCACTGGCGGTTTTACCGAGGTACTGCTGGCACAGGGCGCAGCACGGGTTTATGCGATTGATGTGGGCCAAGAACAGCTGCACCTGAAATTACAAAACGATCCGCGCGTGGTACAGCGGGATAAGGTCAATGCGCGAAATTTGCAGGCGGCGGATTTTGATGAACCGCTTGCGGCAATTGTCTGCGATGCCAGCTTTATCAGTTTAAAACTTGTCTTGCCGGCGGCGCTGCAGCTGGCTGCGCCCGGCGCGTGGCTGGTTGCGCTGATCAAACCGCAATTTGAGGTTGGTCGCGGTGGTCTGGGCAAGGGCGGTATTGTCAAAGACCCGGCGCTGCATGAAACGGTCTGTGTAACTATTCACAACTGGCTGGCCGGTGAGATGCGGTGGCACGTGTTGGGTATTACCGACAGTCCCATTACTGGCGGTGACGGTAACAAAGAATTTTTAATTGCTGCGGTGAAACGTTAACCGCCTAACAATCCAGCGCCGATATTGATACAGAGCGCCAGGATGCTGGTATTATAGAAGAAAGCCAGCACACAATGAAAACTGGCCGTGCGCCGGATCATCCGGGATGAAATGCTAACATCGGCGGTTTGTGCAGACGTGCCCAGAATGAAGGAAAAATATAAAAAATCCAGATAATCTGGCGCATCCGTGCCGGGAAAATCCAGGCCGCCAAAATTATCGTCGCGGCCTTTAACATAATATTCATGGGCATAATGCAGGGCGTATAATGTATGCATGAAACACCAGGACAGGAAAACAGTGGCACCGGACAAACCAATATGCACAGCCAGTTCGCGGCCATGCATGTTTTTGGCGGTGGCAAGTTCCGCCACAATGGCTGCCACACTGAAGATACTGGCAGCAGTGGTTAAAATCAGTAGAAACAGGCTGCCTTCATCCTGGGCTGCGGCATTGCGGCGCAGCTGTGCATTATCAGCCGTTACTATCACCCAGCCCGCCAGGGTCAGATATACAAGAATGGCGCTATCCCAGCCAATAACCGCGCGTGTGGCGGTGCGCAAGCTATCGGGCAATATGTAAAACAGTGCCAGGCCCACGAGGATCGAAATAATCAAGCGCGGGCGCACCCACAACCAATGCAGAATGTTATAACGATGCAGCGTCATGGCAATGGCACCAGCGTCGGGCTTTGCAGCAACTGCGGGGACACGACACCCAACATTGTCCGCAGCATCACGCGCAGTTGCATGGAGACACCATGCTTGAACAGATCGCCCAGCGACCCGAAGAAGGAATGGTCTTCGGGCACATCATGCAGTGTAAGCTTGGCATCCGCAGGCAGTTTTAACGCCGCGCGCACGGCATCCAGCGCGGTATAGAGACCGCCCAGCTCATCCACCAGGCCGCGTTGTTTGGCCTGTGCGCCGGTCCAAACATGGCCCTGTGCGATCGCCTCAACCGCCTCGGGCGACAGGTGGCGTCCAGCGGCAACCCGCGCCTTGAACCCGTCATAGATATGATCGGCGGCAATCACGACCCGCGCGCGCTCGGCGGGGGAAAACGCCCGCGCCATCGACCACATCGCGCTATTGGTGCCCGACGTCGTGTGATCCCAGGTGACGCCGTATTTTTCGGACAGTGGCGCGATATCCGCTTTGCCGACGATAACACCGATGGAGCCGGTTAAGGTGGCGCTGTCAGCAATGATTTTATCAGCAGGTGCCGCAATGTAATACCCGCCGGAAGCCGCGACCGTGCCCATTGACACGATAACCGGTTTACCTGCGGCCTTTACCTCCAAGACCGCGCGGTAAATCGATTCCGAAGCGATGGCGGAACCGCCCGGGCTGTCGATCCGCAGCAGCACGGCTTTGTATTTCTCATCGCTGGCCGCCGCATGCAGCGCCTCAATAATGTCATCTGCCGCCACGCCGTCGTCAGACAGCGGGCTGGCAGCGGCATGGCCGCGCACGATAGCACCCTTGGCTTCGACAAAGGCAATGTCGGTGGCAGCAATACCGCTACCGGTTGTGCGGTCATCGTTGCTATCGGCATAATCCGCAAGGGTCACAATGTCTTTATTGGCGCCGACCACAGCATCATAATAAGCAATGTCATCGACCAGATGCGCGGCCTTCGCCTCCTCATCGGTCAGCGGCGCGACATCGCGCAGCTTAAAGACGGTATTTTCATCAAGCTTGCGGTCGGCCGCGATAGTTTTGAAAATTTGCGCAGACAGGTCATCGGCGAGCGATTGCATTTCCGCGCGGCCCGCGGCGGTCGGCGTCTTTTCCGTCAGCATATCCATCGCGGTTTTATAATCACGGCGTTTTTCAAAATCCGGGTGGATACCAATCTGATCGAGCAGGCCGCGCGCGAACGGTTGCGCGAAACCAACCCCCATGATGCCGACGAAGCCCTGCGGCTGCACATAGATTTTGTCACAGGCGGCGGCGAGGTAATACAGCACCGTGCCGTTATCCAACTCGCCATAGGTATCGGCGAAAAACAGCACCTGTTTGCCGCCCGCGCGCAGTTTGGCGACCGCGGCGCGTAATTCCTGTGCCTGCGCCATATGCAAACTGCCGCCGGTGGCTTTGAACACGACGGTCGTGACATGTTTATCATCCGCGGCGCGTTCCAGCGTAAACAATATTTCGCGTAAACTTAAGTTTTCATGTTCATCCAGCATGTTCAGCACGCTGGATGATGATGTATCGTCAAGGTCGGTATCTAACGGGATTTCCAACACCATTTTATCCGGCATCACCGGCGTGCTATAGGTAATATGATCGGCAATATGCGAGACGCCAATCGCTAATAGGATCACGAGGCCTAGCACCACAACGCCAAAGGCGGCCAACAGATAAACAAAGATATTCAGGATGGTTTTCATGAGGCCAGTTGTAGCGGAGTGGGAGGAGGTTGTCATCGTCCAACAGTGGCCAATGCAATAAATATAATATAAGATTTAGAAAAATGGATGGGTGACGTGTTTCAAAATTATGTAAATGAAGTTGATAAAATTTATCGTAGTGAACTAGCGACCGAGCACAGCTATCGCGGTACTCTGCAAACGCTGTTGGCAAATATCCTAACGACGGCACAGGTTACTAACGAACCCAAACGCCAGCGTTGTGGCGCGCCCGATTATATTATCAGCCGCAATAATATTGATATTGGTTATATCGAGGCGAAAGACATTGGCAAAAGTCTTGATGCGGTGGAACGCGGCGGCAAGGATGACACCCAATGGCAGCGTTATACCCAGTCCCTCGAAAATATTATCCTGACCGATTACCTGGAGCTGCGGTTCTTTCGTAACGGCGTAAAGAATGCCACAGTACAGCTAGCGGAAATATGTGATGGCCGCCTGGTCGCCTTGCCGCAAAATTTTGACCAGGCCAGAAATCTGCTACTAGATTTTGCGGCCTTTCAAGGGCAAACCATCAAATCCGCCAAAAAACTGGCCGAAATGATGGCGCGCAAGGCTGCACTGATGCGCGATGTATTTTATAAAGTCGTCACCGATGACACGCTCAGCAGTTTAAAGGATCAGCATGCTGCCTTTAAGCAGGTCCTGATGCATGACATGGATGAAGCACAGTTTGCCGATGTTTATGCGCAAACCATCGCCTATGGCCTGTTCACTGCGCGGCTGCATGACACAACGCTGGACAGTTTTTCGCGCAGCGAGGCCTTGACGCTTATTCCCAAATCAAACCCGTTCCTGCGCCAGTTGTTTCATTATGTGGCGGGGCCGGACCTGGACGACCGCGTGGTCTGGATTGTCGACGCTTTGTGTGAGGTTTATCACGCGACCAACCTGCGCGATATTCTGGCGGATTTCGGCAGCGCGACTGGCCAGAACGATCCCTTGCTGCATTTCTATGAAACCTTTCTGGCGGCCTATGACCCGGCGCTGCGTAAATCGCGCGGCGTCTGGTACACACCCCAACCGGTGGTGCGCTTTATCGTGCGCGCCATTGATGATGTGTTGAAGTCGCATTTCGGGTTAAAGGATGGCCTCGCCCATACCGGCATGGTAGATATCGAGGTTGATACCCAAAAGTTTAAAGGTGGCAAACAGCAAACCGAAAAACGCAGCGTGCATAAGGTGCAATTGCTGGATGTGGCGACCGGCACCGGCACCTTTCTGGCCGAAGCGGTCAAGCAGATTTATAAGCGTTATGAAGGGCAGCAGGGTGTCTGGAGCGGGTATGTGGAACAGCATTTGCTGCCGCGCCTGCATGGCTTTGAATTGCTAATGGCATCTTATGCCATGTGCCATATGAAGCTGGATTTATTGCTGCAGGAAACCGGTTATAAACCATCCAATCCTAATAACCCGCCGCGCGTCAGCGTCTACCTGACCAACAGTTTGGAAGAACACCATCCTGATACAGATACATTGTTTGCTTCCTGGCTGTCACGTGAAGCGAACGAGGCCAGCCACATTAAAAAAGACATGCCGATTATGGTGGCCTTTGGCAATCCGCCGTACAGCGGCCATTCGTCAAATAAGGGGGAATGGATTTCAAAGTTAATTAATGACTATAAATTTGAATTTGACGGCAAACCTTTAAAAGAACGAATGTATAAATGGTTGCAAGATGATTATGTGAAATTTATTCGTTTGGGCGAACATTATGTCGAAAAGAATGGCGAAGGCGTCTTGGCCTATATCACCAATCATGCTTTTTTAGACAATCCTACTTTTCGCGGCATGCGCTGGCATTTGTTAAATACGTTTGACGATATTTTAATAATAAACTTAAATGGCAGCGCTAAAAGAAATCAAATTAATGGTGACCAAAATGTTTTTGATATTCAACAAGGTGTCGCAATACTCATTTGTGTAAAAAAGAGCATTAATAAAAAACTTTCTAGCGTTAAATACTACGATATCTTCGGTAATAGGAAAGAAAAATATGAATTTCTTGATAATTCAAGTTTAGATTCAATAAATTTTTTCGAGTGTGATGCTGCTACACCTTCCTGCTTGTTTATTCCAATCAACAATAATACCGACAAAGAAAAATACTATGACGATTTTTTAGGCGTGGCTGAAATTTTTTCTCCTTATGGCACGCCAGCTCCTGGAATAGTCACAACGCATGATGAATTTGCAATATCCAATTCATCACAAGAAATGATCAAAAAAGTTGAAAGCTTGTTAGAAAGTGAAAATGAACAAGAGGCAAGAAAATTATTTAAATTATGCAGTCAAAATCAATGGAATTACATGCGTGCAGTTGAAGAATTGAAGTTGATGGATTGGAAGGATTTAATTGTTGGTGTGGATTATCGTCCCTTTGATGTTCGTGTTAGCATTTACGATAAAAACGTTGCGGTACACAAACGAGAACGCGCAAGTAAACATTTCTTGCCTGGAAATAATATTGGTATGATGTTGTGCCGTCAGCAAAAGGCCTCTGGCTTTCAACATGTTTTGATGCATCGTAATATACCAGAATCTTCTTTTGTTTCTAATAAAACTTCTGAAATCGGTTACACTTTTCCTCTTTATATTTACACAAGTATTATGGGTAGTGTGGAGGAAAAGTGTCACAATTTTGATCCTAAAATTTATGAATTAATTCAAAAAATTGTTGCTACTATAACACCGGAAGACTTATTCGATTACATTTATGCTGTCCTACATTCGCGTGCCTATCGCACGCGCTATGCAGAGTTTTTAAAATCAGACTTTCCGCGCATCCCCTATCCCAAAAATGCCGCAACTTTTCATGCGTTGGCTGCGCAGGGCGCAATCTTGCGCGGGCTGCATTTAATGGAAAGCGATGTCCTGGATACATCCATCACCACGTTTAACATCAGCGGTACCAATGAAGTTGTGAAACCGCGCTGGGAGGCGGATGCCGATAAACCAGGCTTTGGTAAAGTCTGGCTGAACGATACGCAATATTTCGGCAATGTGCCGCAGGTGGCATGGGAATTTTACATTGGTGGCTACCAGCCCGCGCAAAAATGGCTCAAGGATCGTAAGGGCCGCATCCTGTCCACTGATGACCTGATGCACTGGCAACGTATTATCGTGGCGCTGACAGAAACGGAAAAAGTGATGAGTAATATTGAGAGAATTGATTTTCTTCCCATCTAATTTCAATTAATTACAGTGACTTAGTTATTACTAATATTAGCTCAACAAGAAATTTGTTGACTAAAGAGTGTCAAGGCACTATGTTAATTTTAAGGATTGGGCTTTCCCGGTCGATAAATGGCTCTGGTTTACCAGGGCCATTTGTTTTTGAAGCAGAAGGGGGGGGTAACATGAAAAAACTAGATTTTGAAACAAGTTATCCTAAATCCCTTGCGGCATTGCATTATTTAGCATCAATACATAATGGTGTATCACCATATTATGTGTGTAAAATTTTTTATTATGCGGAAAAAGAACATTTGCTGGACTGGGGACGTACTATTTGTGGCGATAGTTACATTGCCATGAAGCATGGGCCTGTGCCATCTGACATTTATGATTTAATTAAAAGGGACAGTTTTGTGCCAGATGAATTGGTTGAACAATTCGAGACCATAATTGAAATCAAAGGTAATCGTTCTAATCTTTATCCCAAGGTTCCATATAAGCGTGGCGTGTTATCTCAAACAGACGAAGAATATTTAGCTAGTTCTAACAAAACCTATGGCTACATGCCATTCAAGGCTTTGGAAGATCTGGTTCATGAGGAAAAGGCTTGGCGCAATGCTTGGTCGCAACGCACTGGCAATGCTGGGGCAATTAATATGGCCGATATGATTGATGATGATTTTCCCGAGGCAGCGAAATTTGTAGATGAGCTGCATGATAAGTCTGCGTATGCAACTTGCTAAATGGGACATTCTAAAAGTTTGGTGTAATGATTTAACTGTACCACACGACAAATTTTGTATTTGTCTATGTCCACAAAGAAACTGGTTTTATTACATCAATTCCGAGCAACCGCATGCACGTAAAGCAAAGAATTTTGCCATATCGATTGAAAATTTTGAATTAGGCTTTTTGAGCCACACATCTTATGTCGATACCACAACAATAATAGAGCTTCATGAAAGTGCTGTCATTAGATCTTGGTTAGATAAAGATAGAAGATTAAACATTGTACCGCCAAGTTTGCGTACAAGAATTAAACAGGCTGCTAAGGCACATGGCACTCTTAATACAGAACAACTCGCTATAATAATAACCGACTAGCCTAAGGCCATTGCTGACACTGCGCTTGTACCCGCGCGTATTCCTGCGGTGTATCGACCATGGCCTGGCGCCGGTTGCGTTCGGCGGACAGCTGATCCATTGCGGTCTTAAGTTGTACACTAAGCTGATTTTCCAGATTGCCGCTGATGGCTTGCAATTCGCCTTCACTGACCGGGCCGATGACGCCGGTGGCTTGTGCGGCGGTCTGCGCCGCCTGCTGCAAAACCGGCAGATAATCCTGGATCAACTGGCGGTCGATCATGACATGTTTATGTTCATGTTCCAGCACGGCGCGGCGATAGCATGTTTCCGGTTGATATTCACGGCTGACATAAATGGTTGGCTGGTAATTCAGCGTTACAGTAACTTGCGTTATCCAGATACAGCCACTGCCGTTGCCCGCCGCCGCGCCGCGTTGTGACTGCGTCATTGTTTGAAAATTGGCGCGCATTTGCGTGGCAATCACGCCATGGGCAAGACCGCCGACATAGGTGCGCGCATCGGCATGCGCGCCAGCCAGGATATCATGCCCTAGCGCATTCATCGCGGCGCGGTTTTGGTTATAATCATAAATAATGAGGTCTTCATGCGGCGTGACCACCACCTGCGGCGCGGGCGCGGCAGGGCATACAAAACCCTCGGCCTGCGCGGCACCCAAACTAATAAAAAGAACGGTTAAAAAGGTTGCCGTAAAACGCATGGCTGAGTTTACGCCAGATCGCATGTCAAATGTCTTAATTCAGGACAAGGTAATCTGGTTCAGCAGCAGGCAAATCGCAATCAGCATACCGGTCAGTAAGCTTGCCATGCTTTTTGAAATCGCCAGCGACGCGCGCAGAATAAACCAAGTATAAACGAAGACAAACACGCCCGAGACCAGCAAAATAACATTGGCGATAATTTCTGGAAAAATATCCAGGCTGTACAGATAATAACCGGCGCCGATCATAAACACCTGCACCGGCGTCGACCAGTTCAGCGCGCATAGCAATAGATTATACCGCTGACCGCGCTGCATCAGCTCCGTGATGTAAAACATCGCCACAATAAAACCGGTATAAGCCACCGCATAGCCCAAGGCCTCGCGCACCATATGCAACACAACCTGTTCGGTGGTGGTGAGATTCACTGCCGCTTGGTCATAGGCCACATATAGCAACGGGAACAGCATCAGGATAGGGACGATGAAGGAGGCAATTGCGCTGTCGCGGCTGTCATCAAACCGCGCCAGACCGCGCGCGTCAAACAAGGCGAGCCGGAGCGCGCCGGTCACGGCATTCACATTGTGCGGCAGGGTCAAAAATTGTTTCATGCGCGGTCAGGTATCATGGGTGCCGGGCTGGAAATACGCTTCCAGCATCCGGCCATAGATTGCCGCGAGTCGCTGCAGATCCGCAACCGCCGCGCATTCATCCACCTGGTGAATAGTCTGGTTGATGAGGCCAAATTCGACCACGCTGCAATAATCTTTGATAAAGCGCGCATCCGACGTACCGCCGCCCGTGTCGAATTTGGCGATGCGGCCGGTTTCGTCTTCAATCGCTTTCAAAACCATCGTCGTGAACCAGCCCGGCTGAGTTATGAACGGTTCGCCAGAGACAAAACTGTCAATCGCGGCGGTGGCAATCGGATAACGCGCCAATACCAAATCCACCACCTGTTGCAGCCAGTGCGTCAGGGAATGCGCGGTATGCAAATCGTTAAAGCGGCTGTTGAATTGAAATGCACATTGTGCGGGCACCAGGTTAGTCGCGGTATCGCCCAGGGTCTTAAGGCTGGTCACCTGTAGTGTGGAAGGGTCAAAGTAACTGTTGCCGCTGTCGAGCGGCCGCGCCGTCAGCGTGGTAATAATCTCGGCGGCGATGTGGTTAGGATTGCACACCTGGTGTGGATAGGCGGTATGGCCCTGTTTGCCGGTTACGGTTACGGTAAAATTAATGCTGCCACGGCGGCCGATCTTAATGGCATCGCCCAGCGCCTGGGGGTTAGTCGGCTCACCTACCAGGCAATGGTCCGGCACCAGATCCTGTTCCGTGAGCCACTTTAAAATCTTGGGGGTGCCGTTGCCAGCGTTCCCCTCCTCATCGCCGCTGATAATAAGGGTAACACGGCCGCGCGGTTTGCCGAATTTTTTGACATGCGTGTAAAGCGCGGCAATAAAACAGGCGATGGCGCCTTTCATATCGGCGATGCCGCGGCCATACAAGATATCGTTGTCGATCACGCCGTCGAACGGTCCGTACGTCCAGGCATTGTTATGCCCGGCGGGTACCACATCGGTATGCCCGGCAAAGGCGAAATGTGGCTCTCCAACCTGGCCAGCCCAGCTGGCGACCAGATTACGGGTTTTGGGCGCGCCGTCGCCGTCAAATTCTAAAAACGTATAGTGAAAGCCCAGTGGGGCGAGGGCGTTGGCCACAACCTCCAGGGCACCGTGATCCTCCGGCGTTACAGATGGACAGCGGACCAGCGCCTGGGCACAGGCAAGCAAATCAAAATCGGGCATGTGGTAAAGCTATATAGCGACACATATTATTTCGCTATAAGAAACATAGCTTGCTTGCCTAAGAATTTATTCATGAACAAAAATACCGATTTGGTCAGGAAAAGCTTGCTTTATCGTTTTTGCTGCTTATTATTGCCCTATAACTTTTAAAAAATCGGGGGGATTTATGAAAAAGGTTTTAATGCTGACAGTATCAGCCGGTGCACTGGTGGCTCTTGCCAGTGCAGATAAAACTTACAAAATCACAGTTGTTCCTAATGTAGCTGCCAATAATGTTTTTAATGCCAGTATTGGCAATGACGGAAGCTATGCTTACACGTCAAAAGCGGCGGGCGCAGACCGTGTTATGGTTAGTAATGGCAGTAATAATCCGTTAGATCTGGGGCTGGGCACCGTTCAGCAACGCGACGGCAATTTGATCATGTACGGTAATACTTTCTCTGGCGATTATGTAATTCGTAATTTGTCAACTAATCAAACATACAACGGCAGTAGTTTTTCCGCTGTGCCATTAATGTTAGAAAACGGCAAGGTTATACGGGGCGAATTTGATTATAGCAGCGTTAGCACAGTAAATATTCAGTCGTTTGAACCGTTCAAAAACCAACCGACTTTGCTTTATAAACTTCCTTACAATAATAAAGCATCTGTTGTCAGCAGCAATAATGCTGCCTTGGGCACGGTGGATAACGATTATTTTACTTTGGCTTCAGGGGTTTTCAGCCGATTTACTTTGCCTGGTTACTCGCCGCTTGCCGCGGGTACGGATAGTTATTCGGCCGGACTTTTTGCCGATAACACTTTGGGTGTAGTAAAAGGCGCAGCGCGCCTTAATGCGCCAACCAACATGAAGTTTGTTATTGGTATGGCTGGTCATAATTTATTTGGATCTAGCACTGCTGGTTTTGGTCTTGCCTGTGACGTTGCAACAGGACAAACTGAAAGTATGCGTGCTGAAGCAGGCAACTTGTTGGTTCTTAAAAGTGTTAGCCCAGATGGCAAACAATTTACATTTACTGATCCAACAACCAATTTATTTTACACTGGTCAAGAAGTCCAAGCGGTGCCAGAGCCGGCATCAATGGCTGCTTTAGCAATTGGCGGGCTTGGTTTGTTGCGCCGCCGTCGTAATGGAGCTGGAAAAATTATGGCAGGTGCAAACGATGATATGCCAACACGCGGTGTGGCACGTGCCGTTGCTGGCCGCCAGCCATAGAATAAAGCGTTAAAAGTTTAAAAGCCCTGCAGTGATGCGGGGCTTTTTTTTATGCGCGTAATTTAAAAATTACGTGTGCAACTATTTTAAAATGTATAAGATAAGTAAAAATTTGGGGATTACAATGACTGTTCCAACACATGCGCGGCCGCGTTACTTGGGAATTTATAAAAAAGACGGTGAACCGGTAATTGTGATGGCATTGTTTGCAGTTGGCCTGTGCTGTGAAGTCAGTCATTGGCGTTTACGCGATGTCGAAGCCATTCTGCTAGCTCATAAGGCTCATGAAGACAGTCACCCCTCGCCATCAGCCTGCACGCAAAATGATGGGCTTGGTTTGTATGTTAAGCATACTCCCGCCACATTCTGGCGCCGGGCGCGGCGCCGTCTGCAGCATGTTGATGTTCAAGAAACAATGCAGTTAGCAACCTATAATTTAAGATTAAAAGATATCACTTTTGCAGACAGTCAGCCACCGACAGCTGAACTCATTTCGTTTCGAAAAATTCCAACCGTGCACTTGAACCGCGTTTCAGCGCAATACTTGCGGCGCTGTCAAATCGTGCCGCGCCCTTTGCCAGCCGTAGAACGCCGCAAAATCAAAGCAGTAGCTGCTGCTTCAAGCGTGCCTAGCATGCTCAAGTAATTAAAACGTCCGCTCGAGCAGGCTTTTCGCGGTCGCGCGTAGTACATCAGCGGCGGCGCCAAAGTCATTCAGATAGGTAATGGCCTGGTCGGACAGCCGCTCGGCCTGCGCTGCCGCCTGCTCCACACCCATAATCGAGACAAAGGTCACCTTGCCGCGCTGTTTGTCTAATTTAACATCTTTACCGGTGATGGTGCGTTTGCCGGTTGCATCCAGCACATCATCGACAATCTGATAGGCAAGGCCCATGTTGTTAGCATAGGCGTTAAGCGCCTGCCGCGCCGCCGCCGAGGCCTTGCCCAAAATACCGCCCGCTTCACAGGCATAGGCAATCATCGCACCGGTTTTCATGCGCTGCAGACGCGTGATGGCCGGCGCATCCATATTCGGGTTGTTTTCCGCCAGCATATCCAGCATCTGCCCGCCCGCCATGCCATGCACGCCGGCCGCGCGCGCCATGCCCGCCACCAATTCACATCGTACAAACGGGTCGTCATGCGTTTTGGTATCCGCCAACACTTCAAACGATAATGATTGCAGCGCATCACCGGCCAAAATCGCCGTCGCCTCATCATAGGCCTTGTGCAGCGTCGGTTTGCTACGACGCAGATGCGCGTCATCCATCGCCGGCAGATCATCATGAATCAAAGAATAACAATGCATGAATTCAATGGCGGCGGCGACGCGGCGCGCGCGGGGCGCATCCACCCCAAACAAGCGCGCCGATTGCATGCATAAAAACGGACGGATGCGCTTGCCACCCGACAGCGCGGAATAACGCATCGCTTCAATCAGCCGCGCATGCGCCTGGGATGCTGGCGGCGGCAAAATGGTTTCTATGGTTTTATCAACGGCGTCCGCGGCTTCGCGTAAAGCCAATTCAATTGACATGTTTTTCATCTAACCGTTCGCTTGTTCAAAAGGGGTCGTTGTCAGATTGCCATTGGCATCACGGCTGATCTGTTCAATTTTAAGTTCAATGTCTTTAAGTTTTTGCGCGCAAAAGGCGCGCAGTTCGGCACCGCGCGCATAAGATGCGATTGCATCGTCCAGGGTGCCCTGACCGGATTCCAGGCCGCGCACAATCTGTTCCAGTTCCGCCATGGCGGTTTCAAAGGTGAGGGCGCCGGCAGGGGCTATTTTTGACATGGGGGAGTTATAACTGGAAACCGTAACCAGCTCAAGGCGCTAGCAGACGAGTAGACGAGCAGAAGAGACGAGCACACGAAACCTCGTCTGCTCGTCTACCCGTCTGCTCAATTACTATTACTGAACTTGAATGGTCGTCGTTGCCGGCATCCCCTTGGCCGGTATGGTTACCTGGCTGCCCGCTGGCACGATGACTTTCGTGGTGGCGGTGCCGGCGGCTGGTGTATTGGCCCAGGTGGCCGTTTGGTTTGGATTAACCACCGTGGTTTGCGTTACATATTTAGTGTCTTTTTCTTCCGGTTTGACGACCTCAGTGACTACAATAGGGCGCGCCGCACCCAGTGCCGCCTTGCCGGACACGCCAGCCGGGGCATTCGGATCACCGCGGTAAGCGTCCGTGGTGGCATCGGCCGTCATCATCGGCGCGGGCGCCGGGGCGGACATTTCATCATTGGCTGACATATCATCAGCAGTCGGCATCGTGTGAGCGAAGGCTGGCGCCGCCAACAAGGCAACCGATAGCGTAAGGGCGGATAAACGTAACATGAGGTATCTCCAGGTGAGTTAATGTCCATGCCGGGCACAGCCGGCCATTTATCATAGACATTTGTTAAAATTAGGTAAGTGGGAAATGCGGCATCGCTGCCGACATTATGAAAAAGCGATAAGTTTCATAAAATCGCCCTTCCCGCTATCGGCGCGCGCCATGCATGCTATATATAGGCCAAATAAAGGATGACAGGCATGATTGACGTTTTGGGAATTGGCAATGCACTGGTGGATATGCTGGCGCGCGTGGATGACAGCGTGTTAACGCAATCCGCGCTGGTCAAGGGCAGCATGCAGCTGGTCGATACCGCCGCCGCCACACGCTTGACGACACTGGTCGGCGCGTCACAGCAGGTGTCGGGCGGCAGCGCCGCCAATACCATTGCTGGGATTGCCTCCTTCGGCGGTCGCGCCGCCTATATTGGCAAGGTTGCCAATGATGATTTGGGCCAGGCATTCCGCGCCGATTTCACCGCGCAAAATATTATTTTTCAAACTGCGCCCTACACAGGTGCCGATCAAATGACCGGGCGCTGCATTGTGCTGGTGACGCCGGATGGCGAGCGCACGATGAACACCTATCTCGGCGCCAGTGTTGCGCTGTCGGTCGCGGATGTTGATGCGGACCTTATCCAGCAAAGCAAGGTTATTTATCTGGAGGGTTATCTGTTCGACCCGCCGGCGGCGAAAGAGGCGTTTTACGCCGCCGCCAAAATTGCCAAGGATAATAACGTCAAGGTTGCGCTGACATTGTCCGACCTGTTTTGCGTCGGGCGGCACCGCGCGGATTTCCTCGACCTCATTCACAATCATGTCGACATCCTGTTCGCCAATGAGGCGGAAATTCAGGCGCTTTATGAAGTGGACAATCTGGGCGCGGCGGTCGCGGCGCTGGAAGGACAAATGGAAATCGCCGTCATCACGCGCAGCGACAAGGGCGCGGTGATCATCCAGGGCACAGACGAAACGATTGTACCGGTCGTGCAGGTGGACAGCATTATTGACAGCACCGGCGCTGGCGATCTTTATGCCGCGGGTTTCTTATACGGTTATACGCAAGGCAAAACGCTGGCGGAATGCGGTCACCTCGGCGCGGTTGCGGCGGCGGAAGTCATCTCGCACATCGGCGCACGGCCGGAACAGCCGCTCGCGAAGCTTGCGGCTTAATGAGCAGACGAGCAGACGAGCAGACGAGGCAGGACTGGATTTACTCATCTGCTCGTTTGCTCGTCTGCTGTATTTTCATGCTCGTCTGCTCGTCTGCTCGCCCGCTCGTCTGCTATGCTGAACCACAGCATGCACTCGTGATGCACGGGCAACCAAAGTATCCGCACAATTTCCAGCATTTTGATTACGTAAATCCAAACGCGCCACAAGGCGGCAGCGCAACCTTTGGCGAGGTTGGCACGTTTGATAATATGTTGCCGTGGCTGATTAAGGGACGCCCCGCGGCCGGGTTGGATTTTGTTAACGATCATCTGATGCAGCGCAGCTGGGATGAACCATTTACCATGTACGGCCTCATCGCCGAGACGGTGGAACTGGCCGACGACCGCAGCTGGATTGCGTTCGCCATCAATCCCGCCGCGCGGTTTCAGGATGACACGCCAATCATGGCGGCGGATGTTGCCTACAGTTTTAATATTATGAAACAACATGGCCGCCCTAACACACGGCGCATGTTCGGCAATGTGGCGCGGGTTGAAATCACCGCGCCACGCCGCATCGTGTTTCATCTAAAGCGGGATGCCGACCCGGAAACGCCCATGATTTTGGCGTTGCTGCAGGTGCTGCCCCAACATTATTGGCAGCAGCATGACCCGACCGTGACCAGCCTGGCGCCGCCCATTGGCAGCGGGCCTTATAAAATTATCAAGGTGGAGGCAGGGCGCAGCATCACCTATGAAAAGGTCAAAAATTATTGGGCGCAAAATTTGCCAAGCGTAAAGGGTCTCTATAATTTTAAAACGGTTCGTTACGATTACTACCGCGATGACGGCGTCGCGCTGCAAGCCTTCAAATCCGGTGCCTTTGATTTCCGGCGCGAGTTGAACCCCAAGCGCTGGGCCAGCGATTACACGGTGAAAGATAATAAAAACCTAAAACGCGCACAGTTGACGGATGGCAAACCCGCGCCGCTGACTGCCTTTGTCTTCAACACACGGCGTGATCTGTTTGCGGATATCCGTGTGCGCCAGGCGCTGACGCTGGCGTTCGATTTTGAATGGCTCAACAAACAATTGTTCAATGGCGCCTATGCGCGTACGACGTCCATTTTCCCGAAATCAGCGCTGGCCGCGCATGATTGGATCGCGCCCACTACCGATGCCAGCGGCCTCGCCGGGCAACGCAACAATCTGCGCCGTGCGCAGGATTTGCTGCAACAGGCGGGCTGGCAGATTACAGATAACCAGTTGGTGGATGCGCACAACAAACGCTTTGCCTTTGAAATTTTACTGAACAATCCGGCGGATGAAAAGGTCGCGCTATATTTCATGCGCACGCTTACGCGGCTCGGCATTACCGCTAAAATCCGCACCGTGGACAGCGCACAATATCTGGGCCGTATGGCGCAGTTTGATTATGACATGACGCTGGTGACTTGGATCTCCACGCTGTCACCAGGCAGTGAACAGCTGGTTTATTGGGGCAGTGCCGCGGCCCAGCAGCCCGGCAGCCGCAATTACGCCGGTGTTGCTGATGCTAAAATTGATGCGCTGGCGCGCTCCTTGAACACCGCGCGCGATCAGCCAGAATTGGTTGCGCGCGCGCAGGAATTAGACAGCCGCATTATGCAGGGCGTCTATTTTATCCCGCTATATCATCTGCCTTACGATATGATCGCCTGGTGGCAGAACAAAATCACGCGGCCAGAGATAGTGCCGCTGTATGGCGCCGTGCTGGAAAGCTGGTGGGCAAATAAGATTGATTAATTGGGCGTACAATTCAATTGATGGCAAAGAGCTCTTTTCTGACGTACAAGCTTTGCATCCAATTCAATTGCTTTAGTGGCAACTCTTTTTAGATAATTACCTCCGGTATATTCTGAGGCTTTTCTAGTGTAACCAATAAGCAGATCAAATGCTTGTGGAATTAACTCAGAACAAGGGTAATTTTTGCCAATGCAATGTTTCAAATCATAATAAAAGCTTTCAGCATCTTTTAAATTGGCAATGCCGCCGTTTTCTTAAAATGTTTTAACTTTATGCGAAATATAATCAGCTTCATGTCTGCCAGGTTGCATTAATTCATCCTCCCTAATAATTGCCTCGTTCATTTCTCTGAGTTCCTCAAATGGAAAAAGAGGTTCATTTAAATATTCTAAATCCATATGATCTCCTTTAAATTACATTTACTTAAAAGAGACAAGTGAAAGAAAGCAAGTTTTTTATGACTTGCAAAGATAATTATCTGTCCAACGTAGGGGCATTGTCAATTTTGGCGGCTGGTTGAACGCGCGGACTCCGGAACGCCAGCCTGAACTGGTTTTTGGACATAAATTGCGCCAGCCGCATAAAGACCATTTTAAAGCCGCGCGTATCGCTGCCGCTGCCACGCTGGCCGCTGCCGGTTTTTTTGCCAGTTTTTTTATTAGCATTACTGTCAAGTTGGTCTTCGGTCAGCTCAGCCATCGTAACCTCTCGTATTTTATGCGGGTTGGGCAGCTTAACACGGGCGGCAGGGGCTTATGCAAGTCCAAACGCGCAGTATAATCAGTGAAAGATTCGCCCTGCTAAAGGATATATATATATGCGCCTGCCAATCATCGCCCTGTCATTTCTGTTGCTGGCCGCCTGCGCCGACAGCGATCCGCAGCCCCCGGAATATACGCACGACCAGGCGGCGTCGGGTGATATTTTTTATTGGCATAACACCAAAGTCACCGCCGACACCGTACCGGATATTTTAAAGGCCCAGGATATTCTGGAGCGTGATATGGCGGCCTGCCAGTATGACACGCGGGCACGCAATCATTGGGCGCAGCTGAATGATCCGGTCTCCACGCCGGACGGGCATGTGGTGGATGAAATGGGCGCACCGCGCGAAGAAACGCCGCTGCCGTTAACTTATGAAGTTACCGATTGCATGAAAAAACGCGGCTGGGTGCGGCTCGAGCATTATTACACGGTGCCGTATTAAGTTTATGAAATCATCAAAGATGCTCTTTCGGGTTCTTCCTCCCCCTATGAGGAGCGAGGCGGAGGGGGCGACAGGTTTTGTTATTTATCTTGCAAAGCCTATCATCCTCTCCAACCCATTGTTGACTCAACGGGCCGCCTGGACGCTTGCACGCGTCCAGCCCTTTCAGGGGGAGGAAAGCCCAACTATTAAAAACTGTGTCAGATGTTAAAATATATAGCGGCTATTTTTGTGACAGTTATCTATTTAGCTGGTGCTTCTCTTCAGGCCGCCGAAACCACACCTGACGATCCGCAGCAGTCCGGCGAAAAAGAAGACCACAAACTGCCGCGTTTCGTGACATTTCGCGCGCCGGCGGCCAATTTGCGCACCGGCCCCGGCAAACGTTACCCCATTGATTGGGTGATTGCGGCCAAGGGCTGGCCAGTTGAGGTGATTGCCGAAGTTGACCAATGGCGCAAGGTGCGTGATTGGGATGGCGATACCGGCTGGGTCAACCGCATCATGCTGTCCGGCAAACGCAGCGTCCTCGTCAAAACCGATAATGCCAAACTGCGCGATGATCCTGGCGATAACGCGCGCGCTATTGCCACCATTAAAACGCATGCGCACGGCCAGATCAAAACCTGCGCCAAGGACTGGTGCAAAATTGATTTCGGCAGTGAGTCCGGCTGGCTGCCGGTTAAGGACCTATGGGGTGTCTATGCGGGTGAGACGCTGGACTAACCGGTCTGCCAGTCGCACGTAGACCCGTCAGGCGTCTCGTTATTGAATTTAAAATGACAAAAGTTTCTATTATTTCCTGGCGTAATAAAGATTCTTTTTCACAAGGTGATTTGTAATAAAAGCTTTCTGCGACCGTAAATGCCGATAGTTTGCGTAAACCATGTGCTAACGAAGACATCATGCCGGGCTTGCGCGCAGACGGTTCAACTTCAGTTACAAATAAATGCCATCTTCTTGAAAATTTAAGCTGTTTTTCAAATTGCTGGTTATGATTTTCAGCATGCAGGGCCAGGCAATACCGCTCGGCGAGATGTAATGCCCAAAATAGCTTTGGCGTTGGCACACTGACATCGGCAAGTACATGGCCGGCAATACGCAGGCGGCGTTTACATAACGCACTGGCAGGCAAGTATGTGATACCGTATGATGCGGGCGCGTGGCGAAACAGATGATACATCATCAAAAGGATACCATCAATTTCCAGCCGTTCATTATTGCCATGCGCCATCATCACATGTTGTTGACGCGCGCGCACTTCATTACAAAATGCTTTAAAACTAACGCTATTATTTATTAAATCAGTCACTGCAATAAATCCTTTAAGTAGATTTATTCTGGCAGTTACAGGTTTTTGCTGTCAAGAAATTTATGCTGCAGATTAAACCCTGCCCCCGGGCATGAGCGCTTGGCCAGCTTTCTCGCGTATCGGCGGTTGATAGCCTTTTCTCATTTCATCAATGATGGCGCTTTCTAATAAAAATCCAGCATTTTCAGCGCGATTAACTTCAATCGCGCGCCGCAGCAGCGGGCTGCAGCCGCTCACGTCAAGCGGCGCGATTTTATCCAATTGCGTGATCGGTAACTTCTCAACCACACGCCGCAAAAATGCGCCATCGCCAGTTTCAATAGCCACTTGCAATCCGTTCGACCAATTGCTTGACGCTCGGCACAAAACCGTGTCCGTAAAACGGGTCGTCGGCAAAACGGTAGGCATTGGTGCCCGCGAACATCAGCTGGTTTTCCACTTCGTCGGAATGGCTGATATTCTGCAGCGTTTTCTGGATGCAGAAACTGCGCGGATCAGCCTTTTTGCCGGTGGTGCCAGCCTCGTTCTGCGCCCAATTGGAAAACAGGCAATGCGACAGGCAGCCCATGCAATTGATCTGGTCGGTCAGAATTTCATCTTCTTTCGCTTTATCGACGAAGATCAGCGTATTGTCCGGCGTGCGCATCGCCTCGTTAAAACCTTGGGCCACCCAACCATCGGCATGCGCCCTGTCGCTCGGCGTCAGATAGACCAGACGGCCGCGCGCGCCGACCGGGAAGGGGGCGGTATGTTCGCCGACTTCTTCGGTGGTAAAAGCAACCTGGCGCTGTGAGCGATCCTGCAATTCCTGTAAAAACGGGTTCATTACCGCGGATGAATAAAAACCGGTGGGTGAAAACTGGTTTAAAAACACATCACCTTTTTTGAGTGTCAGCAGCCGCTGTTTCCAGGCATCGGAAATAGGGCTTTCTTGCGTCAGCAGCGGACGCGTACCGAATTGAAAGGCAATCGGCCCCAGCTCCGGGTTATCGAGCCAGTCTTCCCATTCGGACAACCACCACACGCCGCCCGCCATAATAATTGGCTGCTCGTTCAAACCATAGGCGCGCATCTGTTCACGCAGCGCTTTGACCCGCGGATAGGGGTCTTCCGGCGCCAAGGGATTTTCAGTGTTAGAGAGACCGTTATGGCCGCCGGCGCGCCACGGGTCTTCATAGACCACCGCACCCAACCATTCCGGGAATTTGTTATAGGCGCGTTTCCACAGGGCGTTAAAGGCGCGCGCCGATGACACGATCGGGTAATAATAAACGCCGTGCGCCGCACACACCTCGGCCAACCGGTACGGCATGCCCGCGCCGCAGGTAACGCCCGAAATCATACCCTTGGCGCCCGCCAGAATACCCTGCAAAATTGTTTCACAAGCGCCCATCTCCCACAGCACATTAACGTGGATAAGACCCTGGCCGCCCGCCATATCATTGGCAATCTGCGCCTGGGTAATGCCACCCTTGATTGCGTAATTGATCAGTTCGTCATGCCGCTCGCGACGTGTTTTACCGTAATAAATCTGCGGCACATTGCGGCCCGCGGTGTCATAAAAATCGGCATTGACGCCCGAAAATGTGCCAACGCCGCCCGCCGCCGCCCAGGCGCCGGTGCTTTGCCCGTTCGACACCGCAATACCCTTGCCGCCCTCAATCACGGGCAAAACATCTTTATTGGCCAGACGGATGGAATTGACAGCTTTCATACGGCGGCAAACTAGGCGTGTTCGCATTAATTTACCAGTCAAAAGTCGGTAATTAAAGCACAATTCAATAATTCTATTGAGAGCGATGTCTTCTCATGTTAAGGTTTTCAAAATGCAAACGAGTGTCCACCTTTTAACAACCACGACGACCCCAGCCTGAGGCTGGAACATACGCATTTTCTCCCTGTATTTCAGTGTCTTTTCTATAGCTTCTTCAGGAGAAAATAAGTTATGTCTGATCAAAAATCACCATGTTTTTATGACCCACTGCCACGCCGGGTATTTATTGAAAAAAACCGGCGCATCATCTTAATCTTATTAAAATCGGGCGCTTTGCCGTCTAAAGACGTTCAACGTCTCGCCAGAGAGCAAGATGAAGCTGCCTTGTGCCAATCGTGGCGTGAAACTTTCGGACAGCCTTAGGAAAATATCATGCAGCACATTATCATTCGACCCGCGCAAGCCGTCGATACAGACGGCATCCGTCAACTTATCCTGCCAATTCAGCGAGAAGAATTTGGCATCGCCATTACATGGGATGACCAGCCGGACCTGCATAATATCACCGCTTATTATTGTAAAAATGCCGGCGGCTTTTGGGTCGCTGTTGCAGATGAAATTGTCGGCAGTATTGCATTGATTGATATTGGCAACGGCGATGCTGTGATCCGTAAAATGTTTGTCACAGCAGCCTTCCGCGGTAAAACATATAATATCGCGCAGCAATTGTTGGTGCAATTGTTGCAACACGCCCGCAACCACAATGTTAAAACCCTATGGCTGGGCACTACGGACAGATATTTCGCCGCGCATCGTTTTTATGAACGGAACGGCTTTGTGCATATTGCTGTGGAAGATTTGCCGCAAAGTTTTCCGCGCATGGCGGTCGACACACGATTTTATAAACTGATTTTGGCCAATGGCTAAAACAGCAGATCGCGTAAAAATCCCGGCGCCAGCAGTGACAGTGGATTAACGCTGACGTCAGGGTTGTCGGCGGGACCGGTGATTTTATAATTGGCGCCCAGAATGCCGCCGCCATCGCTGCCCCCGGCAATCGCGCCGATGATGGGGATGTTGGCGAGCGCATTGTTGATGCCGTTGAGCGGGATGACGGTGCCGTTCAGATGCAATTGTTCGGGCGTTTTGGTCAGGTCGATATCGCCTTCAAAAGTGAGGCCGAGCGAGCCGCCCGAGAGTTTGCCTTTATCAAAGCTCAGCGCGCTATCGTCATAACTGAAATTGCTGTTAAAGGTGCTGAACCGCAGCCCTTCGCCGTGCAGGGCATCCAACAGGCCCATCGGCGAGGTCAGGCTGATTAGGCGCGCCATTACCGGCGCCTTAACCACTTTAAAATCGGTGACGGCAATCGTACCGCGCGTTAAAACGTCTGGATGTTCCGGGTCGCCATGGCCGGTGACATCAAGCTTGCCGCCAACCACGCTGTCGGTAATGCCAAAGCCTTTCAACACCGGGCCAATGTCGGTCGCGGTGATCGACAGGTCTTTGTTTTCGCGGACCGGCTGCCATAGGATTTTCAACTGGTTGTTGTTGGCCATCTGCGCATCCAGAATAGCGCGCGACCAGTAACTGCCATTGTAAACAAAATCACCGCCGACATTGGTGACCAGCATATTATCCTTCAGCCATAATTCACCCAAACCAAGTTTAATTGCCAAACTTTGCCGTGTTTTAGCAGGGGCGTTGTTACGCGTGTGATCAGCACTGCTGACGTCTTTGGTCAGCAACCCTGCCGCGTCAAAGCGTGCGCCATCAATTTTCCAGCGCTGGCCGTCGGCGGTTTTTGTGTAGGTCAGACCGGCATTAATCTTGTCGCCCAATTGCAGATACGGCAGCACCAGATTGCTGATGTCGCCCGCCGGGTTCAGGTCACCGCTGCCGCTAACCAAAATTTGCGGACCATTGGCTTTGATGGTGGCCAGTTGCGTGATGCCATCTGGTTTAAATAGCAAATCAACCTTGGCGGTCAGCGGCACCGCCGCCGGTTTTTGCCAATTCAATTCATGCATGCCAACGGTGTCGTTACGCAAATCGAGATCAAGTTTAAGCGTGCTGGCGCTGCCGCCGCTGTAGGTGCCGGAAAATTTGGTATCGCCAGACATGTAATCTGTCACTGGCACGCCGGTTGAGGCGATTTCCGTGGCATCCGCCACGCCGCTAAACGTCACGCTGGTCGGCTGCGCGCCGGTGAAATCTTCACGCCAGGTAAAGTCATTTATTGGCAGCGCGTTGATATCCGCGGCGCCGTTTAATGTCAGGCCCTTGTTAGTCAATTCCATAACGCCAACCCCGCGTTTGACATCACGCCCGGCAATGAATTTCGGCAATTGCACCTGTTTCACATTGGCAGTGACCCGCATGTCGATCTCATCCATCTTAACGGCTTTGAGCAATGGAAATTTAAACGTCAGCTTGGCGCCCACGCCGCCGATTGCGGTTTTGGGATTGACGCCAAACCGGTCGGCATATTTATACGGCGGCCGATTGATCAAGGTCAGCACATCCGGCAGCTGCCCGGTCAAAGGCGCGGTAATATCAATGTTCTGAATAGTGTCATTGAAACCGCTGATATCGATTTTGGCCGGCTCCAGCTTTACATTATCAAGATTGCCGGTCGCGATGTCGAAATGAATGCCGTCCTTGTTCAATGTGCCGGTACCGCTGACATTGGTAATCGGCGGCATCGTGGCCAAAAATGTGACATTGGTATTCTCAATTTCTAACCCGCCCTCCAGCTTGGCAATCACCGTGCCCGCGGGGCCGTCGGTCATGTCAAAATCCATGGTCGCGGTGGGAATTTTGCCGCCATGCATATTGGCGGTGATCCAGTCGTACCCGCCTGATGCCAGCGACGGCGGCCAATAGGTCGCCAACTGATCAACCAAAATATTTTGTAACACCAGCTGGCCGCTAAATTGGGTGTTGGCTTGGTTTAAAATAACGTGACCCGTGCTTTTCACATGAATGGTAGAGGCTGGGTCCAGTATCTCCGCGCTCAGGTTTTGCCAATTGATCTGTTGCGCCGCAGGCTGGTATGTAACATCCATTGTCAGCGCTTGCAGCGGCAGGCTTTGGGCATATAAATCCGGCAGCGTGATAAAACCACTGTCCGCTTCCAGATGCGCGGTGACGCTGGTCGGGCCTAACCTGTTATCAAAATCAATTTGCCCGTTCGCTGTAAGCGGTAATTGCACCTGTTCAATCCGGTTCCATAACACAGTCCGTTCAGGCGCCAGGGTTTTAAGCGCCGCGGCCAAACTGTCCGGCGTGAAACGCGTCACATTAAAATTCAGCACCGCGCCATTTTTTGCCGGTTGCAGTTTGGCGGTAATGGTAAAGGGGTCGAGCGCCGCGGCGGGCTTGGCAGTGGCGGAAAAGCTGGCCTTCACACCATTAAGCCGCCGCCGGAAGTTCACATTCACATCTGACAGGATATGCACATCTCGGGTCGTGGGGTCGGTAATTTGAAAATAACCGTCTTGGATGCTGACGACATGCAACGCCTGCCAACTTGCGTCATTATTCACATTTTCCAAAACATCCGGCTGGTCGGCGCTGTCTTGTTGCAGCGCCAGCCTATGCGGTTGCAGGGTAAACAGGATATGCGGTTTGACGAGTGTAATGAGGCCGACGCGCAGCTGGCCGCTTAACAAGGCGGTTGCGGACACATTCAGCCCCAGCCGTTCGACGGTGGCTGATTGTTCGGCGCCGACCAGCCGCACATTTTGCGCGACAAATTCCAACCGGTGATATTGTGTGGTCCATTCCAGGTTCAGGCTGTCAATGACCAGCGCGTGATTGCTGCCTAGCGTGTCATCCACTGCGCTTTGCAAATACGGTGTCAGAAAATTGACCGCGAGTGGCCCTTGCGTCAGCCGCACGCCCAGCGCGACCATGCCGACGAGCGCCGCGACCAGAATGGCGCAACAAACATCGCGCATGATGCGCCAAAAGGCAGGGAGTTTCATGGGTAGAATGTTAAAGAAAATTACTAAGCGAGGCCATACCTTTCAGGTGTCATCCAATACAAGGCTATTTTGTTGACTTCACTAACGTCAGGATGTAAAAAACTGTGTTCGCCGGATGGTCGAGGATGACAACGGAGAGAAACACGCATAGAATAATCATATGACCCTTACCATTCACCAACCCGCACCAACATTCACGCTGCCAGCCACCGGTGGCCGGACTATTTCATTGAAAGACTTTGCCGGGCAAAAGCTGGTGATCTATTTTTATCCCAAGGATGACACGCCGGGCTGCACGGTACAGGCCTGTGACCTGCGCGATAATCTTTCGCAACTAAACAATTTGGGCGTGCAGGTCATCGGCATCTCGCGCGACAATGTCGCCAAGCATGAAAAATTCGCCGCCAAGTTTAAGTTGAATTTTCCGCTGCTGGCGGATGAAGATGGCGCGGTGTGCACCGCCTACGGCGTCTTGGCTGAAAAATCGATGTTCGGCAAAAAATATATGGGCATTGAGCGCAGCACGTTTTTAATTGATGAAAAAGGCAGCCTTGCTGCCATGTGGCGCAAGGTGAAGGTCGGCAACCATATTCGTGATATTCAAAAAGCGCTAAAAGAAAAACAAAAAGCGCAAGAAGATGAGATACAGGAAATTTTACCCGTTCTCATTTTCTCATAATATTTTATTAGGCAACCGCTTTTTGTTTCTCACTGCGCGCGGCGGCAACATACTGTTCCATATTTCCGGTCAGGGTCTCGAGCTGGCCGGTAAAGAAATGATCGATGCCTTTCAACGTGCGATGATCAATCGTAATGCCTTTTTGCAAACGCAGTGAGGCCACCATGGTATCAACGCGTTCCTTCGGCACGACTTTATCGGCATCGCCCTGCAAAATCAGGCCGGAGCATGGGCATGGCGCCAAAAAGTCGAAACTAAACATATTGGCGGGCGGCGCGACGACGAGGAAGCGGTCGGTTTCGGGGCGGCGCATCAACAGCTGCATGGCAACCCAGGCGCCAAATGAAAAGCCGGTAATCCATAATTCAGAGGCCTGTGGGTTGCAGGTTTGGAGGAAATCCAGCGCCGATGACGCATCCGCCAGCTCGCCTTCGCCTTCGCCCCATTCGCCCTGGCTTTCACCCACGCCGCGATAGTTAAAGCGCAGCGTTGAATAACCCAGCTTGGCAAAGGTCTGATACATTGAATAAGTAACTTTGTTATTCATGGTGCCGCCGTGTAATGGGTGCGGATGGCACACCAGCGCCACAGGGGCATTGGGAACTTTACTATGATGATAACGGCCTTCAATACGGCCGGATAAACCCTGGATGGTGACGTCAGGCATAAAAATCCTCGTTGTTTAAAATATTGTTTTGAGTGCTAAAACATGTGACGATATTACCCAATGATAATCCTTCACAGCTGCCCGGCAGAATTCCGTTCTCATAGATTTGGTATAGCATGATTGCGATAACCAATTGCAACAAAGTAATTTTAAGCGATGTCACAAATTTATCTTGACTATAATGCCACGACGCCCCTGAAACCGGCAGCCCGCAACGCAATGCTGGCCGCGTTGGATGCCGGTAATGCCTCCTCTATTCATGGCGCAGGGCGCGCGGCGCGGCGCCTTACTGAAGACGCGCGCATCGTTTTAGCCGAAAATGTAAACGTCAAACCGGCGCAAATTATTTTCACCAGCGGCGCCAGTGAGGCGAATGCACTTGCACTGTTAAACGCGAGTGGGCCGGTTATCATCTCGGCCATTGAGCACGAGTCCGTGCTGACTGCACCGGATGCTACACGCATCGGTGTGGACAGCGCTGGTGTGATTGACCTTGCGCACTTGCAAACCGTTTTAGCTGCAACGGTATCTCCAGCCTTTGTTTCCATTATGCTGGTCAACAATGAAACCGGCGTCATTCAACCCATCGCCGAAATTGCGAAACTCACGCGCACATACAATGTGCGTCTGCATTGCGATGCTGTCCAGGGTTTGGCACGAGTGCCCATTGATATGCCGGCGTTGGGCGTTGATATGTTGTCAGTCTCTGCGCATAAAATGGGCGGGCCGAAAGGCGCGGGCGCGCTGATTATCAAAGACGGTTTGCCGATTACGCCCTTGATCAAAGGCGGCGGGCAGGAGATGCGCCGCCGCGCGGGCACCGAAAATGTCGCGGCGATTGCGGGATTTGGCGCGGCAGTTGCTGACATGGAAAACGCGTTGGTGGATCAAGCACGGTTAAACGCGCTGCGCGATCAGCTAGAACATGATTTGGCCGCCGCGGTGCCACAGCTGCAATTCTTTGGCCAAGGCGCGCCGCGCGTGGCGGGCGTGTCGATGTTCGCCTTGCCGGGAATGACTGCGTCTACGCAACTCATGAAACTTGATATTGCGGGGTTTTGCGTGTCGACCGGTTCTGCCTGTTCGAGTGGCAAGGTCACACCATCCCATGTGTTACAGGCGATGGGCGCAGATGATGCGATGGCATCATGCGCCATCCGCGTCAGCTTCGGCTGGGCCACCACTGCGGCAGAGATCGAAAAATTCATCGCTGCCTATGGACAAATGGCACGTGGTATATAGAATAATTTTATGAAAATTTGGCTGTGTATGATTATGCTGTTAGTCACTAACCCGCTATGGGCAATGGAAGACGACGATCGACGTGAAGAACAGATTATTAAAGATAATTTTTCAACCAATCATCAAGTCGTGCGTTTCAAACAAGACTATACGCAAGACGGTAAATTTGCATATTTACACATTAAATTTGATAACGGCCAAGAACAAAATTTAGAAAACAATGGTGTGCAAAGTTACACTTTAGCCGATTTTTTTCAGGAACATGGCGATAAGATCTTGCTGGTTCATAGCTGGCGTGATGCCGATAATCAACAGTGGCGATTTATAGATTTGGATAATGGTGAAAATTTTACAATTGAAGGTGATCAGCTAGTGTTCAATAAAGACCATTCTGCTTTCGCTCTCATACACGATGGTTCAGTTTTTAGTAGGCCTTTAAGTGTTTCTATTTGGAATGGTTATCGCACACACTGGATGCCATCATTTATGCGTAGTCAAAATGAAGTATATAGTGAAATAGGCTTAACAAATCTTTTGGAAATTAACGATGTGAAATGGTTGTCGGATAAAATGTTAAGTGTTGATGGTAAATTTTGCAAAATCATAAAATATACCATCGAAGGTGACATGGACATGCTGTCACCTAAGTGTAAAAAGAAAGTAACGTCAGGACAGTTTGTCTTAAATGAAAAGGATGTGTCGCACCAATGGTCGATTCAAAAATACTGATTCAGTATTGCTTTTTTCAGACAAAAACTACTAATTAACACAAAATAACTGGATCAAGTCCCATGCCCAAAATGACTTTTGTTGAAAAAGACGGCCAAGCACGCGAGGTTGACGCGCCTGAAGGCCTGACTGTGCTAGATTGCGCGCGTAAGCATAATGTCGATCTGGAAGGTGCCTGCGAAGGTGCGTTGGCCTGCTCGACTTGTCACGTGATTGTCGACCCGCAATGGATTGATGCGCTGCCTGAAGCGACCGAAGATGAGGAAGATATGCTCGATCTCGCCTTTGGTTTGACCAAAACCTCGCGCCTGGGCTGCCAGATTCGTATTACGCCAGAACTAGATGGGCTTAAAGTCACTATTCCATCCGAGACACGCAATCATCAGAAGTAATTAAGACTTAAACATCAGTTTTAATCCGTCACTTAAACACATTGGCGTGACATTTAACCGTGCGCGCATGTTGGCCGTATCAAAATTTTTATCTTCTAAGAGACGTTGAATTTCGGCGCGGCGAATGGTCGGTAGGCCGGGCCACAGGCCAGTGACCGCGGCTGCCAGTTTTAATACACCGGCCGGCACGCCAACCACCCACACCTGTCGATTGATGGCCGCTGCAATAGCTTTGACAAAGCTGCGATAGCTGACAGCATCTGGTCCCGCAATGATAATAGGTGGACCCAAGGCTTCGTCACGCGTCAGTGCGGCTAACAGGCAGTTTACAACATCATTGACATGGATCGGTTGAAGAAGAGTTTTCCCGCCGCGCGGCAAGGGAATGATGCCGAAGCGTTTGATATAAGATGCCACACGCTGCACATTATTTTCACCAGTTGTGCCATAAATCATCGTGGGATGCAGGATTACGCCGCGACGGCCGGATGCGGCAAGCGCGGTCTCCGCAACGCGTACATCTTCAGCGGCCTGATCGGAAAATTGTGTAAAGCGCCGGGTTGACCCCATCAGCACGATACGGTCAATCTGCGCGGGCAGCGCGGCGAGGATAGCCGGCGCATACCGCGCATGAATGCAGCTGACGATTTTGTCGGCCCTGGCCAAGGCGGCGCGCATGGCCTCGCCATCCATGACATCGGCAATATACAAGTGCGGGAAACCCACCAGCTTATCAGCATCGCGGCCGATCGCAATGACATCATTACCACGCGCCAACAGCTGTTGCGTGAGCGGTTTACCAAGACGCCCGCCCGCGCCGATCACCGCAATTGTCATTTAAAGGACCGCCAATACATCAGCCGGAGCAATATCAGGTGCTACAAATGCCTGGCCAATACCGCGCGCCAGAATGAAGGTGAGCTGACTGTAGGTGTTTTTCTTGTCTTGGTACATCGCCTTTAAAATCTGTTGCGGATTAAAATCACCGTAGTAACGCGGCGCCGTCGCTATGCCGACGGCGCCTAAATGCGCCGCAATGCGGCTGGCTTCACCACTGCATAAATTCAAACGCGCCGACAGCTCAAACGCCTTCACCAATCCTAACGCGACTGCCTCGCCGTGCAGCAAACTACCAGTGTAACCGGCGGCAGCCTCATAGGCATGCGCGAAAGTATGGCCAAGGTTCAACAGCGCGCGCTGGCCGGTTTGTTCGCGTTGATCGGCGCCAACAATCACCGCTTTGGTACGGCAGCTGTGCGCAATGGCGTAAATTAAGGCCTCTGGGTCATGCGCCAGCACATGTTCGCCATTGGCCTCACACCAGGTAAAAAAATCTGCATCGTTGATGAGACCGTATTTAATGACTTCAGCATAACCGGCTTGCATTTCACGGTGCGACAATGTTTGCAGCAAATCAGGATCGATGATAACAGTTGCCGGTTGATAAAAGCTGCCCACCAAATTTTTACCGTGCGGCATATTGATGCCGGTTTTGCCGCCGACGCTGCTATCGACCTGCGCCAAAAGCGTGGTTGGGATTTGTACAAATGGAATGCCGCGCAATGCAATGCTGGCGGCAAACCCGGCCAGATCGCCCACCACGCCGCCGCCCAACGCAATGACCAAGGTTTGGCGGTCAATATGTTGTACCAATAATTCATCCAGCACTTTACCAAGTTGCGCGTAAGATTTGCTGGCTTCACCATCGGGCACAATAATCGGGGTCAAGAGTTGCAACCCGGCGGCCATCAAATTGCTGATAAGCTCCATCAAATAGTGTTGCGCGACGGTTTCATCGCTGATGATAACAATGCGGCTCGGTGCCAGCACCTTGATGATCTCACCCGCGCGCTGGAAGGCGCCATTTTCAATAGTGATATTATAGGAATGGTCGCCAAGGTAGACAGGAACAATCATAATGCTGGACTTGTCCCATAGGCGTAAAGCGCTTTCAAGACAGCATCTAGCGTGCGCCAGCGGTCCAGAAAATCGGTATCCACGATGATATGCGCCTCGGCATAAATTGGGTAACGTTTTTCCATCAGGCTTTCCATGACCGCGGCAGGGTTATCGGTTTGCAGCAGCGGGCGATGTTTGCTGCGCGCGGTGCGTAACAGTAATGTCGACAGTTCCGCGCGCAGCCAGACCGCAATGCTGTGGTCTCTAATCACTTGTCGTACGCCATCTTGCATAAAGGCGCCGCCGCCGGTCGCCAATACCAGCGGCTGGCCGTTGCAGAGTAAATCGTAAATGACGCGCGCTTCAAGCTCGCGAAATTTAGGTTCACCAAACCGGTCGAAAATTTCCGCGACCGCAAGGCCGGCGGTCCGTTCAATTTCTTGATCGGCATCGACAAACGGCAGCGCCAGCTTATGCGCCAGCGCCGCGCCGATTTGCGATTTGCCAACCCCCATCAGCCCCACCAGCACAATCGGCCGCTGAAGCGCGCAGATCGCCGCGATTAGGGCGGCGTCGACAGTGGAAAGCATGTGTGGCATGGCTTGAAGAGTGTCCTTAAATATGGTTTATCCTGTTGGCAGTCAAAACGCAAAGGGCCCCCAGGCGCATGTTAAAATATCTTTTTGCCAGTGTTGGTATTATCATTATCGTCGGCATCGGCTTTTTGATGTTTTGGAATATTCCCGCGCCCAGCAAACCGGTGGAACATGCCGTGGCGGCCGATAAAATTTCCTATGATTAAGCGGTTTGCAGCGGTCATCACGTTATTATTATTGGGGGCTTGCGCCGGCACACCGGAACCGGTGGTGGCGCCTGCCCCAGTGATTGATGCGCGGGATGCCGCGCCGCCCGTGATAGTCGAAGGTGAGCAGGCGATCGAAGTGATAGTACCTGTCGCGGAAAAATCCGTTGAACCGTTGGCTGGCAAATTGCGATCTATTCCGCTGGGCACCCTCGGCGTGCGCACTGCGCCACAGCGGTTAAACCAATTATCCTTGTTAAAGGAAGACGACCGTATGGCGGATCGTGATGTCTGGTTGGGTCTATCGGCGGACGATGCGCAGCTATTGCATCTGCTGCGCCGCGCACCGGATCATAAAGCGGTCAAAGCCACGTTAAAATTGATCGCGCTGTCGCCGGTGTATGAGCCGACCGGCTTCACGCCGGAAAATTATCTGGATTGGCGCACCGACATGCTGGCGGCGCTGGACATGTACGGCCAGGCCGCGCGCCTGCAAAGCGCCGCGCTGCTTGGTCGCTATCATGATGAGGCGGGCAGCCGCCGGCTGGTGACTTATCTATTGGCGGATAAAAAATTTGATGCCGCTTGCCTTGAAGTCAAAGCCACCAATTTTACCGGTGATTTTTGGGGGCAAGCCAGTGTACTGTGCGCCGATTATATTGTTGGCAAAACCGCTGACGTGAAAAGTGCCGTGACCGGTGTTGTAAACGCTTCCGGCCTGTTGCCAAATATGCCGCCTTTGGTGGACAATGCACAATTTATCGCTGATCTGTCGGCAGCTGACGCAACTGAGATGCCGCGCGGCACCTTGCTGGCTAAAGCCTTGACCGCATTGGATGCCACCATCCAGGCATCTGACACCAAACTTGTCGCCGGCACTGCACTGCGTAAAGCCGGTTTTGAGATTGAGGCGAAAGGGCTATAGTCGCCTCCGATGGCGATTGATGCATTTTTGGATATGCTGGCAGCGGAACGCGGTGCAGTTAAAAATACGCTGCTGGCCTATCGGCGTGATCTGACAGATGTCACGCAATATTTAAAACAAACCGCGCTGCCAGATGCGACTGAAGACCAGCTGCGCGCCTATTTATCCGCCTTGCAAAAAAAACACATAACGCCCGCCACGCTCGCGCGGCGTATTTCGGTGCTGCGGCAATATTTCAAATTTCTGGTGTCGGAACAACAACGCGCGACCGACCCCACTTCAACTTTGGAGCTGCCTAAAAAAGGCTTGCAGTTGCCAAAAACCATCAGCCTCGATCAATTCATGGCGTTGCTGACCGCAGCGCAAAATATTAAACCGCCGGATCTGCAGCGGTTGAATTTATTATTGGAACTGATTTACGGCTCGGGGCTGCGCGTTAGCGAATTGGTTACACTGCCACACACGGTGTGGCGTCCCGGCATCAATCATATGATTGTCAAAGGCAAAGGGAACAAGGAACGGTTGGTGCCGTTATCGGCGCCCGCGCAAGCGGCATTGACCAATTATTTGACCATTCGCGCGCAGTTTTTAAAAGGCGCGCCGGCCAAGGCCGCGTTTTTTTTATTTCCATCACGTGGTGCAGACGGGCATCTCACGCGGCAACGATTTCACCAGCTTTTGAAAGAATTGGCGCTGGCCGCCAATATCGACCCCGCCATTATTTCCCCGCATGTGCTGCGCCACGCCTTTGCCACCCACCTGCTGGAGGGCGGCGCCGACTTGCGCAGCCTGCAACAGCTATTGGGCCATGCTGATATTGCCACTACACAGATTTACACGCATGTTGCCAAAGACCGGCTGGTGGAAACGGTGCAGAATTTTCATCCGCTGGGACAAAAAAAATCATGAAACTATTAAATTGTTTGACTATTTCACAATATTTGTGAGACTTTAAAGCTAAGGAGATATTTTTATGACCACAAAGCGTTTTGTTCATGCGGGCTCAATTATCGGTGGCGCGGCGGCGGTTATTTTACCAGCCGTTTTGGGCTGGAGAAATTACACCGATAGCCAACAGCTTGATCATAGAATTTTATCAGATTTACTGCCAAAAATTGAAGCTGCTCGAAAAACGCTTCCTGAAGATAACAGTTGGAACAATGACATTGTCAAAAAATCCGTTATAAAGGTAGCCGCACTGCAAAAAGACTTGGTTACCGAAGATACTCATCAATGTGTTGATGTCATTACTTTGGAAGGTAGAAACAAAGATAATCAAAGTACCATGATAGGTTTGCGTTTTGCCTATCCACCTGGAACAATCGACAAATTGAGTTTGAACCCACGAAAATCTGATGGCATTAATTTAGGAAAATTTGATTTTGCCCAACCAGCGGTTGCGCTTCTTCTGGAAGGTTTTGCGCCATGGGGTGGACGCAAAATTGTCGATTGGATTGATGATTATCGCTATGATAGTAAATTAATTTTAGCGCAAGTGAAAGCGCAGGCCGTCAAGTCACTCAAAAAATCATCCGTATGGCAATTTAACGGTCACGGATAATTGTTGTTTAAACGCAGTAAATTGCCTAATATCCGCAGCCTTAGAGGATAGCATGGCCGCGTTTTTAGAATTCGAACAATCGATTAGTGAGCTGGAAGGGCGCGTCGAAGACCTGCGCAAACTGGGCGATCAGGACGGCGTCAATATCGCCGAGGAAGTCGCACGCCTGTCCGCCAAGACCACGCGCCTGTTGCAGCAAACCTACAGCAACCTGACACCGGGGCAAAAGGTGCAGGTCGCACGCCACCCCGGCCGCCCGCAGGCGTCGGATTACATCAAGGCGCTGTTCCAAAATTTTGTGCCGCTGGCCGGCGACCGCTTGTTTGCCGAGGATGCCGCGATTTTAAGCGGTATTGCCAGCTTTAACGGCACCAGCTGTGTTGTGATGGGCCAGGAAAAGGGCAAGGATACCGAAACGCGCGTCAAACACAATTTCGGCATGGCGAAACCTGAAGGCTACCGCAAGGCGCAGCGGCTGTTGGCGCTGGCTGATCGCTTCCAATTGCCGGTCATTACTTTCGTCGATACTGCAGGCGCCTGGCCGGGCATCGATGCCGAAGAACGTGGTCAGGCCGAGGCGATTGCAAAATCGATTGAAAGTTGTTTGCGCACCGGCGTTCCCATCATCTCGGTCGTGATTGGTGAGGGTGGCTCCGGCGGGGCGATTGCGATTGCGACCGCCGACCGCGTCCTGATGCTGGAACATGCTATTTATTCGGTGATTTCGCCCGAGGGCTGCGCCTCCATCCTGTGGCGGTCACGCGATAATGCGGAAGAGGCTGCAGCGGCGCTGCGTCTGACGGCACAGGATTTGCTGGGCCTGGGCGCGATTGACAAGATCATTCGCGAACCCTTGGGCGGCGCGCACCGCGACCCGGAGCAAACCATTCAAGCGGTCTCAGAAGCAATCGACCGCGCGCTCTATGAATTGCGCGGCAAACAGCCGGACGTGTTAAAGCGCGAACGCCGTGAAAATTTTCTTAATATTGGGCGGAAACTGGCGGCTTAGTCATTAGCATTATTGCCTCTTCTTTTTAGGGAGAGAGTACAGTTCTTACATCGATGATTATTGCGCGGGCGGGGCGCTCCGCACTGCCGCAATCGCGTTTTGCAAATCAGCTGCGCTTTGCGCGCCGGGCATGATCTTATCGCCAATGACAAAGGCCGGGGTGCCGTTCAGGCCCAGCGATTGCGCCAATTGGTAATTGGCGTTGATCTCCGCTTTCACCGCGGCGCTTTCCTTATCTTCCTGGATTTTTTTCCAGTCGAGGCCCTGCTGGCGCACAATGGTTTCCATCGTCGCATTGTTTAAATGATCAGACGCGCCGATAAAAGCTGCATAAAGTTTTTCGTACTTATCCTGGCCCTGTTTTAAGGCGGCGAGGCTGATTTTGGTGGCTTCTACCGACTCTTCACCTAAAATCGGCAATTGCTTATGAACCACCCGTAATTTTTTATCGCCTTGTGCCACGGTGCTAACTTCGGGCGCCACGCGGCGACAATAGCCGCAGTTAAAATCAAAAAATTCAACCAGTGTTACATCCCCTTTGGGGTTGCCCAGCACTGGGCTGCCGGCGCGTTTAAACAGGTCATCCGCATTACTGGCCACTGTCGCATTGGGCGCGGGCGGCGTTGGGGTTGGCTGTGTTGCAATATCCGCAGCGTTGGCGGCAGGGGCCTGTTGGCCCTTGGTCAGCGCCTCCATGATCATGCCCGGATTGTTGGCCAGTGCCTGTTTCACGTTATTGGCAAAAGTTTCATCAATAGGTTGGGTATTGGTCTGCGGCACTGCGGCAACCTTGCCTGGCAGTGGCAGCACATGATTGGCCATCAGATAATAAACCGCAACCGATGTTACGGCGGATAGCAACACGCAAATGATAATCGTCAAACTATTGACATAAGACGGGGAATAACCGCGATCGTTGTAATCAGCCATAAGGAGCTCCAGGAATTGAGAAGTTATAGGAGTAATAGGAGTTATAGGGTGTGTCCATTATTTTTTCCTAACTCCTGTAATGTCTACTTCCTATCATTCCGCTTATCATGCTGCCGCTCCAATTCAGCGGTTGCGATGATATCACTGGCGCGTTGCGCTGAGGGGCTGTCCTTGGGCAGTGATTTTTGCGCGTTTTTGGCCTGGCCGATGGCAGTTTGGTAATTCATCTGTAACAGGTTTTCTTCCGCCAGATGCAGTTGCGCCAGCGCTTCCTGGCCGGATTTGCCATAAGCAATGGCCAGCCAATGCTGTGCCTCGGCATTATCGGCCTCCAATGTCACGGCGCGTTCCAGGGGGCGCATGGCGGCGGAATAGTTACCACCGGCAATCAATACCTGACCATACAAGATTTGGATCAGCGCGGCGTCAGGCAACTTGGCAGCGGTGGCCTTTAACACGTGCGCTGCTGCCGTCACATTGCCCATCTCATATAAAATCTGCCCGTCCAGTTCAGTAAAATAGGGATTGTCCGGTTCGCGTGCCGCCAGCTTTTTTAAAATCAGCCGTGCTTGCGGATAATCGCCCATGCGGTAATGCGCCACTGCGCGGCCGTAATCGCCAACCATGCTTTGATCGGTATCATCATATTTTTGCAGCGCCGCGCGCGGGTCCAGATAGGCCAACAATTTTGCCTGCAGCCGTTTGAATTCATCCGCGGCAAGCATGGGCAGGGGCGCTGCAATATTATGGTTGCGTGCGATAACCGCCTTGACCGTATCTAGCCGGTCGCGGGTCAGCGGATGCGTGCGTATGTATTCAGACTGGCGGCTTTCGGGCAGTAATTCTTGGTCGACTAGCTTGCCCAAAAACTCCGGCATGCCACGCGTGGGCAAATGCGCGGCGGCTAAAAAACGCAAGCCCGCCTGGTCGGCGCTGGACTCCTGTTGCCGGGAAAAACGTAGGATATTGCCCATCGTCAGCTGTTGGCCGCTCATGGCAATCGCGGCCCCAGCGCTGCCATTGCCAGCGGCGACGCCAGCCGCCACCCCCAAAATCATCGTTAAAATCGCCTGGCGGGAGGCGCTTTCCAGCTGGTCGGCCATGCGCAGCAAATGCCCGCCGGCAATATGGCCGGTTTCATGCGCGATAACGCCCAGTACCTGATCCAGATTATCGGCATACAGCAACAACCCGGAATAGATAAAAATATTTTGGCCACCTGCAACATAGGCATTGATGGCTGGATCGTTGACCAGCACGATATGAATATCAGCTGGGTTCAAATGCGCGGCGCGGAAAAGCGGCGCGCATTGGGACTCTAAAAATTGTTCGGTTTCGGTGTCACGCAAAATGCTGACGGCATAGGCACAAGTTGGGGAAAAAAATGAAACGGAAAAAACTAAAGTTATAACAGCTACTAAAAATTTTAACGGAGCTTTCCTTCCCCTCACGGGGAGAGGATGACCGCGCCTAGGGTTGACGAAGGCGCGCTCTGATTTCTGATTTCTGTTGTCTGACTTCTGAACTACCACGCCAACATTGGCATCACATAGCTGGGCTGCGCACCATATTGGTTGCACAACCGTTCCAGCCCTTCATCCGCATCATGGTAATTGATGTCCTTGTCGTGAATGCCGCAGGTCAGCAGCACAGTGTCGATACCATAGGTATTACCGCCGCGGATGTCGGTTTCCAGCCCATCGCCAATGGCGACCAGGCGGCTTTTATCGGTAATACTCATCGCCTGTTGCACGCGCTCGTAAATATGCGGGTACGGTTTGCCGTGATAAAATACCGCGCCGCCGCCCATCGTTTCATATAATGACGCAATGGTGCCGGGACATAAAAACAGCGTATCGCCGATGCCGACCATGCGGTCCGGATTGGCGCAAATCAGCGGCAGCTGGCGCATCGCGGCATCCTGCAGCATGGATTCAAAATCCTCGATGGATTCATTAAAATCCAGCGTGCGGCTGAGGATAATAAAATCCGCGGCCTCCAGCGAGGTTTGTTCATACGGCAGACCGTCAAAATTATGCAAATGATAGTCGGCAGCTACAAAATAAAACTTACTGCCCAGCCGGGCATGAAATTCATCATCACGGTCGCGCAGCGCCTCATAAGTCGCCTCACCGGAATTGTAGGCGCCGGTGTACAAATCCGGCGTGATGCCAAAATGTTTTTCGAGGCGCGTCGTCAGCGACTCTACGCGCGAGGGTGAATTCGACAGCAGATACACTTTTTTGCCCGCCGCTTTTAACTGTTGCAAACAATCCAGCACCGGCGGGTAAATTTTTTCGCCATTATGCAGGCAACCCCACACGTCCAGAATAAATCCGTCATAATCATCGGCTATTTTTTTAAGATGGGTGATACGCTGCATGACGATCGGTTAACTGAGCGGCCAGTTAGCGCGCGGCTCGCCGAACAAGTAGCCCTGGCCGAAATCGATATTGAGATCCAAAAGTTCGCGCAGCTGCTGTTCGGATTCAATTTTGCTGCAGATCATGTCAATGCCGTTGCGGTCCATGGTATCTTTGAACTCGCGCAAGGACGTTTCACCGCCAGCGCGGTTAAATTCCGCCAGCAATACATCCGCATCCACCTTGATCGCGCGGATTTTGCGCGCCTGCAGCGCGGCCAACGGAATATCCAGTGAATAGATGCGGTCCATGGAGAAACGGCAGCCCAGCCGTCCCAGGCCATCCAGCACGGGGACCAGATCGCCCGACATCGTCGCCAAATCTTCCTGCGCCAGTTCGAAAATCAGCTTCGGCGCCAGATTGGCATTTTGCCCCAAGAACTGCACCAGCTCCGTCATAAAACCGGTATCGCGCAGCGTCGCCGATGAAATATTGCAAAAAAAGCGCAGCACATTATTGCGGCGTTCGGTATCGCGCAGCAGCTGGATACAGCGCAACAATTGCAAGTTATCGATACCGGTAATGAATTTATTGTCCTCCGCGATGCGCAAATAACGGTCGGGCGTCAGATATTGCCCATCCGGCGTTTTGATGCGCGTGAACATTTCATAGTAACGTAATTTGCGCTGCGGCAGCGAGACGATCGGCTGCAGAAAGACTTCAATGCGGTCGGCATGCACGGCATCGCGCAACACGCGCAACACCTCGGTATCATTCAATTTTTCAAACGCCGGTGTGGCGTTTTTTTCCACCGTCGCCGGCAGGCGGTTGCCGTCCTTGGCAATCTTGTCGATGACCGATTGCAAAATCCGCATCTCGGACACAATCGTTTCGTAACGCTCGTCATCATCGCTAATGACGGTGCGCGGCAATACGCCATCATCCAGCCGCCCGGCCAATGCGTTCAGATCGTTACGCAGCTGGATGAAGCGCAAATCCTGGTTGCGGATGCGGTTGTAGAAAGCCAGCAGGCTGTGCACGATGCTCAGTACCGTGAAGACCGCAACACCCGACAGCACCAGAAAATGCCACGGCAGGCTGGCATCTGTGGTATGCAACCCAAAACCGGTGATGACACCCAACGCCAAATAGGCCAATCCAAAACCAATCATTGCCATGTTTACCCTCGTGCTCTCTGGCCAACCGCAGCGGCGATGCTGGAATAACCCTCCGCCGTGCAGCGCGCGCTTAATTCGCGCAAGACATCCTGAATAAGCCATGGGCCCTTATATATCAATCCGGTATAGACCTGGACGAGGCTGGCACCCGCCTGGATTTTGGCCCAGGCATCGGCGCCTGACATGATGCCGCCAACGCCGACAAGCGGAATCGCACCGTCCGTTGCGCGGTATAATTCATGCAACAGTCGTGTTGATGACTCAAACAACGGCCGCCCTGACAGGCCGCCGGTTTCCGCGGCAAAGGTGGGCGGCAGCGCATCCGGACGGCGCATCGTCGTATTGCCAAGAATAATGCCATCCAGTTTTAGCTGCAGCGCAATCGCGGCGATATCCGCCAACTGTTCGTCGGTCAGATCCGGGGCGATTTTAACCAGCAACAGCGGGCGCGGCGATAGTGGCAGCGCGGCAAGCGTGCGTTGTGCTGTCTGCAACAATGCCAATAGCGCATCTTTATTCTGCAGCGCGCGCAGGCCCGGCGTATTCGGCGATGAAATATTGACAACCAGATAATCGGCATAGGCCGCCGTCGCCATAATGCCGATCACATAATCCGCCACTGGATCTGTACTGGTTTTATTTTTACCGAGGTTAATGCCCAAAATTCCGGCGGGATTGGCGTGCGCCCGAAACTTTTGAAGATTGCCTACGAACGGTGCCAACCCCGCGGATGGAAACCCGTAGCGGTTGATGACCGCATCATGATCTGGCGCGCGGAACACGCGCGGTTTGGGGTTGCCGGGCTGCGGCAGCGGCGTCACACTGCCCACTTCCACCGCGCCAAATCCCAGTTTGAAGAGTGGGTTTATAACCTCGGCGCGTTTGTCAAAACCGGCGGCCAATCCCAACGGATTGGGAAACTGCAAATGCCCCAGGGTGACAGCCAGGCGCGCATCGGTAGGCGGCAGTGCTGGGCGCACCGCACCGGTTTTAAGCGCGGCCAATGTCACCTGATGCGCCAGTTCCGGCGGCAGAGATAATAAAGCGCGTTGGGCCAGTGGCGTCATGCGATGACGCTAAAGCCATCGCCCCAAAATTGCAAATTGCGAATTTTCGCAAAATGCAATGGCTGCCCGCTGTTAACTATATCCTAACCTATTGAAACGGCACGTCATTATTTTAAAAAATCCTGGCACGGCTTTTGCCACTTAAGAAACGTAACGAAATATTCTAACGTGCAAAGGAACCAGTGCCATGACCGTGATCCATTTTAACATCCCTGATAAAGAACGTCTCAGCCCCGCGCTCGCCACCGCTTTGGAAGCCGTCTCGATGATTGGTGATTGCGGCATGGTGGTGGCGCCGCCGGACCCCACACCGGACATGCTGGCTGCCGCCTGTCAGGCCGCGCCGATAACCAAGGCGCAGGCGCGCAAAATCTGGGCGGCGATGGTGGCGGCCTGGTGATAAATATCATCCAAACCCCCAGCCCGAATTTCAATGCGCGCCAATTGCCGGTCACGCTGCTGGTGCTGCACTACACCGGCATGCCGACGATGCAACAGGCACTTGACCGGCTGCGCGATCCCGCCGCCGCTGTCAGCGCGCATTATCTGGTCGATGAAGACGGCACGGTTTATCAGCTGGTTGATGAAGCCAGCCGCGCCTGGCACGCCGGGATTAGCAGCTGGGCGGGGGAGACCGACATTAATTCCGCCGCCATTGGCATTGAAATCGTCAATCCGGGGCATGAATTCGGCTATCGGAAATTTCCAGCCGCGCAAATCGTTGCGCTAATCATTTTAACCAAAGATATTTTAACGCGATATGATATTCCGCCGCAAAATATCGTCGGCCATGCCGATATCGCCCCCGCGCGCAAACAGGACCCTGGCGAATTATTCCCGTGGGACCAGCTGGCCGCCGCCGGAATATCTAATTTTCACTGTAAATAAGTCTCGCCTCTCGCCTCCCGCTTCTCTATTCTGTACCGGCCAGCAGGCTGGATGGTTGCGGCGCATAAGCGTCGAGGAAAGTCCGGGCTCCACGGAAACAGGATGGCGGGTAACGCCCGCCCGGCGCGTGTCATAGCGCGTTGAGGGACAGTGCCACAGAAAATAAACCGCCCGGCGTCGCTTTAACGAAGCAGGGTAAGGGTGAAACGGTGCGGTAAGAGCGCACCGCGGGACTGGTAACAGCGCCCGGCACGGTAAACCCCATCCGGAGCAAGACCAAATAGGGGCATAGCGGGTGCGCGATCACCCAGGCGCGTTTCCGCGCTATATGTCCGGGTAGGTTGCTAGAGCGCGCCGGGTAACCGGCCGCCCAGATGAATAACCGTCATTCGCGCACGCGGCTTTGGCGGCGCGCTGCGAAAACAGAACCCGGCTTACAGGCCTGCTGGCATTATTTTTAGAGACATAAAAAGATTTACTTTCAGAATTGGTTGCGGGTTAATGGAAGTATCTCAAGAGGCTTAATATGAACCCTATCCTGTCACGCGCGTTAAAAAATACCAGCGCTTTACTGTTTTTGTCAGCTACGGCTTTTGCCCAGGAGCAAAGACCATTACCAGCGCCGGAATTGCTGACATATAGAACACGCGCGCAATCTTTAAAAAAAACGGTTGAAGACCTATCGGCCAAAATCGGTCAAAAACTTGCTGTTTCCAATAAATTAAGCCGCGAAATTGTATTGGTGAATGTCCATGATGTGCCGGTCAATGAGTTTTTAAAAAAACTTGCGGACACTACCAGCAGTGACTGGGTAAATGATAATGGCATATTGTATCTTGAGCGCACGTCTGAAAAATTAAAATCATTGCGTACAGTTCAGATAGCAAAACGTCAGCCTATCATTAGAAAGTGGCTGAACAGCATTACTACGCGCATGACAAATAAAAGCTTGCCGTCTCATAAATTGCTTAATGGTATAATTGAACAGCTTGATGCAGGTCGTTTGGCGCAGCTTACGACCGACCGACGTTTCGTTTTTTCCTCAGCGCCTAATGCCAATCAACTCAGTTTCGGCTTCAGCATGATGCCGCTTATTAAACAATTTTGCCGCGCAGAATCCTTATCAAGGGGCCAAACAATATCGCTTAATGACATTTACAAAGTTATTTTAGTTTATCGGTACAATAGCAGTTCTGATAAGCCCGAATTTAGCTTAAGTGTTTTTGGTCAAAAAGGAAATTTGCTTGGGTTGGGAAATTGGAGTGGTGACGAACACATTGATCAATCAATACAAGATTTGAAAGGTAAAACACCGCTTGAGATCAAGCCGACTGACGAACTGGATGATAATGATCTGCAGAGTGAGGCTGCAACAACGGATGCCAAGGCCGACAAAGCTGCGGTTGCAAATTTTTTAAGCAAGTATGATGTTTTAGAAAGTGCCCCATCTACTTTGGCATTGGCTACAGCCGGCAATAAAAATACCATAGTCTATTTCCCTGATGATTTGACATTTTGGAGTCTTGATGAAGATGAAGAGCTGACTGTTGAAAATGTTTTGTCGGCCGCTCTTAAAATTGGCAATGTTGAAATTGACAGAACTGATAATTGGCAAATAATTCGGCCAACAGACCCAACTGCTGTTTTAGAAAATCGTTATAATAGAGCTGCTTTAAGACAATTGCTTCGCAATGCAAAGATGCACGGCTACCCGACATTAGACGACATTGGCAATTATGTTGCTGAAAATCCACCGGGCATATTAAATGTTAACCCCTCTTTATGGCTTGCCGCAATGGCTGGTGTTGACGAGCCGATGGAGTACACGGCACAAGAAAATGAGCTAAGATTTTACAATTCTTTAACTCCAGCGACACAAAATATCTTAATGAATGGTGACACTGTAAGTTTGCGAAATATCGGCCCCGCGACTTACAAAATTTTGACTGACATGATTTTTCAAAGGGATGAAGCTGCTTGGACATTGTTAAATGGTAGTTCAGTGGACAGCATCCCTGATATTTTCCAGGAACCAACGGAGACTTTTCCAAACGGTTTGCCAAGTGATGCGGTGATTTCATTGAGTGCGAATGTGCAGGGCGTACTACTACAGTATGATAAGGATGGTGATTTTATTGTCGAGGATGATGCCGAGGAATTAGGTTATAAAATCATGGTTGCTCAAAAAACCGGCCGTGACTATGAATTGAGTGAAAGACTTTATAGGGCTGATATACAAAAACAGTTGGCCTATAAAATCATTTTTCCAAATGGACTAGTTTATAATATGTCTGTGCTCAAAGAAAACAGACATCTGCCAATGAAGCCAGTGCCGTGGCAGCAAATTAATGATAAGGATATCAAGGCTGCCTTACAAAAAGGTATGCAGAAATACAATAATTATAATTCTGAACCTGAGCCGGTTAACAACCGCCCTTTTGTACCTTAACCCAAATCTTGATTTTCTGCTCCGCATCACCTATAATAGTTACATCAACAACGAACAACGAAGGAGGTGGTCCAATGTCTAACGCATCAGACAGTATAATTTGCCCTGTTAAGGGAATTCAGACAATGGAAAGTGAGGGCGCTCTTAACGAGAGCCGTCTTTAACCTCCCGCCTGGGCTGGCTTACCGGATAGCGCAGCCCAGGATTTCGTCCCTTAACAGGGCATGATTATCGGAAGGTGCCAGCCGGAATTGGCATTTTCCCAACATGCGATTGGCCCGCCTTTGTGCAAACGAAGGCGGGCTTCGTCGTTTGTGCGTAGCTTTCTCTTTCAGTTGTCATCCTCGACCGTTAGGCGAACACAAATTTGCCTTTTTGCAAATTTGTTCTAGTGAGCTAACGCTGTCGGGGATCCACGGTAAGGCTTGCGCGATATTGAGAGTCTATCCTTACTGAATTGTGGATCCCCAGGAGCTAACAGGCGTTACCCAGCGTTTGCCGCTGTCGCGGCGTCACGCTGGACGCCTGTAACGCCCGAGTATGACAGCGCGGGTAAGCCACTTGGCGCAGTAAACCATAATCTATACACTTGCCGGCATGGACAAACTCATTGTCACCATTATCGGCATTTCGCTGGCGGCGGTCGTCTCCATCGGTGGCGGTGATTATCTGTATACTATGTATACGCGCGCCACCGCCAAAACGCTGGCCACGCAATGGCTGGCCGAGGCGGGCCAAATTGAGGTCGCCGCCAAACAGGCCGGCAATCTCGCCTATGCAGCGGATGATTGGACGGCGGGCACCGCGGGTTATCTGGTGCCCACCTATCTTATGACCCTACCCAAACACGATAATGCCTATGTGTTTACGCCCTGTTATCTGTCGGGCAGCACCACGACCTGTCCGGCCGCGGCGGCCTATTCCGCCAGCTCTACGATCATTAAGGCCACGGTTGAAAATGCCGCCGTGTGCGAGGAGATCAATGCGCGCGCCAACCGCGGCACGCTGACCTTAACCGCCAATGCTGCAACCACTTTTGCGGCATCAACCTACAATATTGCCAAAAACGCCAATGTGCAGTTTGGCTGCGCCTGGTTTGATACCAATGCCAATGGCGCCTATGATAAAACGCCAACGGATGACTATGTATTTCTCTACCGGGTCTATATGGATAAATAATGTGGTTTGAATGTCTGATCATTTTTGTGCTGATTGTCGCCAACGGGTTTTTCTCGCTGGCGGAACTGGCGGTACTATCGGCTAACCGCGCGCGGCTCAAGGTGATGGAAAAACGCGGCGTGCGCGGTGCGACGGCGGCAATTGCGCTCGCCGAAGATAGTGAAAATTTCCTGCCTGCCGCGCAGGCCTGTATCACCTTGCTCAGTGCCTTTGCCGGTGTCTTTTCCGGCGCGACGATGGCGGAACCGCTGGGCGCCATCCTCAATCAAATTCCTTTTATCAATCCGCATGGCGATGCGGTGGCGCTGCCGATTGTGGTGGCAATCATCTCTTACCTGTCGATGGTGATTGGCGAACTGGTCCCCAAACATATCGCGATCTCCCACGCAGAACGCTGGGCCGCGCTGTTTGCGCCGTTCCTGCGCGGCTTTGTGAAATTCCTGGGGCCGGTGGTGCGGGTCCTGCGCTGGTCCATGAAAATTGTGCTGCGCCTGTTGCGCCTTGACCGTGTGGAGGCACCGAGCGTCAGCGAGGAAGAGGTCGCGGCCTTGGTCGATGAAGGCGCCGAGGGCGGCGTGTTTGAGGCCTCCGAACAGCAAATGTTAAAGCGCGTCTTGCGCCTGGCGGACCGCCCGGTGCGCGCGATTATGACCGCGCGCGGTGACGTCAACTGGCTGAATGTCATGGATGATGAGGCCAAGATTATCGAGACGATCTGCTCGACGCGCCATTCGGTTTATCCGGTGTGCGACAATGCGCTCGACCAGATTGTCGGCGTCGTGCATTCCAAGGATTTATTGCTGCAGCACTTCCGCGGTGAGCATTTGAACCTGCGCGCTGTCACCCAGGAACCGACGATTATCCCCGATACGGCCTCCATTTTGTCGATCTTTGAAAAGATCAAACAGACTGCGGTCCACATGGGCATTGTCGTTGATGAATATGGCACGCTCGAAGGCATCGTCACCGAACTTGATTTTATGGAGGCGATTGTCGGCGTGATGCCGGATGACAACACCGGCCAACTGCCGCAACAGCCCGAAGCTGATGACAATTTTATTTTGGACGGCTCCATGCCGATTGATGAAATGAAGGAACGTCTGTCGCTCGCGGAGCTCCCCAATGAAGATACGTTTCACACGCTGGGCGGCATCGTCATGGGCGCGCTCGGCCATGTGCCGCGCGAAGGGGATACGATCACCTTTGGCACTTGGCAATTAGAGGTCACCGAGATGGACAATCGCCGTGTAGATAAGGTTAAGGCGTTACGCCAGGAGACTGAGGTTCAATCTGAAGTTTAGGTTTTTCAACAGGACTAGCTGCTTGAAAAATTTGTCCTAAGCGTTCTTCACTTAATGGTGTCACGTTAATGGGTCGTGCTTTTAAAGTTGCTAAAAACGCGCTTTGCGTTTTACCAACGGGTTGTTCAAATATTGATTGTCTACGTTCCATGTTAACCTCTTGCTTTAATTTTATTAAAAATGCGTGCTGGTTTGCAACAAAAACAATACTTTCATCCCGAAAAAAAATCTGCCACAGTCGGGATTAGAGGAAAATATGGCTAAAACTAAATACAAAATTGCTGTCGTGGGTGCGACCGGCAATGTCGGGCGCGAAGTCTTGCAAATTTTGGCGGAGCGTGCGTTTCCTTATGCGGAGGTCGTGGCGCTGGCCTCGCAACGCTCGGCTGGCGGTGAAGTGTCATTTGGCGAGGATGCCGTGCTCAAAATCCATGACCTCGCCAAATATGATTTCACCGGCACCGATATTGTGTTCAGCGCGGTGGATGGCGATATCGCGCGCGAATTCGCGCCGCGTGCCGTTGCCCAGGGCGCGATTGTCATCGACAAATCCTCGACCTTCCGCATGGACCCGGATGTGCCGCTGGTGGTGCCGGAGGTGAATCCAGAGGCGTTACGCAACATTAAAAAAGGCATCATCGCCACGCCTAACTGTTCTACCACACAGCTGGTGTTGGTCTTAAAACCGCTGCATGACGCGGCCAAAATCAAACGCGTGGTAGTCGCTACCTATCAGTCCGTCTCCGGCGCGGGCGCGGCGCCAATGGATGAACTGTTCCGCCAGACGCGCGCCATCTTCGTCAATGACGCGGTCGAAAAGGAACATTTTACCAAACAGATCGCCTTTAACGTCATCCCGCATATCGACAGTTTTATGGAGGACGGCATGACGAAAGAAGAATGGAAAATGGCCGCCGAAACCAAAAAGATTTTGGGTGCGGATATCAAGCTGACCGCGACTTGCGTGCGCGTGCCGGTCTTCATCGGCCATTCGGAAGCGGTCAATATCGAATTCGAATCTGAACTGGATGAGGATGATGCGCGCAAGCTGCTAGAAAAGGCGCCCGGGGTTTCCGTCATCGATCACCGCGCCAACGAAGGCTATGTGACGCCGGTGGAAATCACTGGCGAAGACAATGTCTTTGTCAGCCGCCTACGCACCGATACGACTGTTGAAAACGGCCTTAACCTGTGGTGCGTGGGTGACAATCTGCGCAAAGGCGCGGCGCTCAACGCAGTACAAATCGCCGAGACGCTGCTTAAAATGGGACTGTTACGTAAAAACATTCAGCAGAAATTTACCGGTACAGCTTAAGCTGCGTTATAAGCGTTTAGCATATGCACGTTATCATATGCCTGCCGCGCGCGGTCGTGAAATACCGCGTCGGCGGTAATCAGCGGAATGTCATGTGATTGCGCCAGCGCCAGATAAAAGCAATCGTAAAACGTATGTTTGATTTGCAAACTGAGATAAATAGCTTGCTCTTCTAAAGCCAGCTGACTGGCAAATTGGAATGATTGCCCATGTCCGTCACGCCACAGCGTCAGTGCCATCTCCGCTTGCGCGTGTGTTTGCCGCCGTTGACGATAGGCGCGTAACAGCCCGCCTTTAACTTCCATATCCAGAATGTGCGGTGCGTTTAAAGTGTAATTCTCTATGAATTGCGCGGCCTTGTCACTGTCTGTCTCTGGTATGAACCATTTGATAACAACTGACGCATCCAAGACAATCATAACGGCAAAATGCGCTGTTCACGTTCTTCGCGTTCATTGCGGACCATCTCAACCGATGTTTCTATAATCGCGTCCGCTGGTGGGGGAGACAGGCTGTTGCGAAATTCTTCAAGTCGCTTGGCCAATTCACGGCGTGGATTAAGCGCTGTTTCGCGTAGAATATCGCTAACATAAGCAGTCATGGTTTTGGCTGATCTTTGCGCCTGGGTGCGATGATAGTTCAGCACCCAGCTTTCAAGTTTTGGCAACTTCAAATCAAGCTTTCCATAATTTTCCATGAAATAACGTTAGCAAAAAAAACATATTTTCGTCAATTGAAACAAATTCGAAGATATGGCAAAAATCGAATATGAAACAATTTTTTAACAAATGCGGGTTCCATCTGATATTTTTGGCGTGCATTGGCCTTTTATGCAGCCTAGGCATCTGGCAGCTGCACCGCCGTGATTGGAAAAACGCCATTGTCGCGGAGATTGCCACCAAATCCGCCGCGCCGCCGCTGACATCACACTGGCTAGATATCGCCAAACCTGCAGAATACATGTGGCGGAAGCTGGCGCTTAGTGCCACCTGTCCGTTACAGGATTTATTTTTTTTGCAAGGCAAGTTTTATCATGGTCAGGCCGGGGTCAATGCTGTTTGTCCGGCGCGGTTGGCCAATGGTAAAACGCTACTGGTCAATTTTGGGTGGTTATCGCAGGATAATGCCATAACTTATAATCAATCAGTGCGCCCGCCCCAACAGCTGCCGCCATTGTCATTCACTGCAGTCGGTCTTTTAAAACCGTTTGGAACCCGTCCTTGGTATTTGCCGCCCGATCAGCCTGCACAACATCACATCATCATGTTACAACAACCGCCCAATTCCTATCCGGCCTATGTCGATGTATTGCCGGGGCAGAGCCCACAAGACAGCTGGTGGTTGTCAAAATTTGTCCCACAAGGCGCGCCGCCGGAATTGCGTAATGAACACCTGGCCTATGCCATTACCTGGTTTACACTCGCGTTAATCGCAGCGATAGTTTATGTCGCTAAAATCTATAGTAAGTCAGGGGCGCCAAAAAGTTTTCCTTCCCCTTAGAGGCAAGAATTATCCGAGAGATTCTAAACGTTCTTAAGAAACCAAAGCTATGTTAACTTTTTCAAAATCATCATTTCAAAATGCCAACGGCCTCAGCGGTTCGCTATTGGTCGCGATGCCCGGCATGCCGGATCCACGTTTTGCCGGTACCGTGACGCTGATTTGCTTTCACAACGATGATGGGGCGATGGGTATTATTTTAAACCGTTTAATCGGCACCATGAAATTGGGCAGCGTGTTAGAACAGCTCAATCTAAAATTGCCGCATTATCCGGATGTACCGGTGCATCTGGGCGGCCCGGCGGCAGCCGAGCGCGGCTTTATTATCCATGGTGCGGAATTCACGCATGATGACGCGATGCCTGTGACGGATGATATTGCGGTATCCGCCACCGGCGAAGTTTTGGAAAAAATCATGCTGCTGCCGGAAAAATTGCCCCGGAAATTACAATGGCTGTTTGCCTTGGGTTGCGCTTCTTGGACGCCTGGGCAACTAGATGCAGAGATTCAGGAAGGCACCTGGCTGACCGCGCCCGCCACGCGTGAGCTGGTCTTTACCCAAGCATTGCCCACGTTATGGACCCGTGCGCTGGGTAGCTTGGGGATTGATAACCCCGCGCATCTGTCGGTACAAACCGGCCGCGCTTAAATGATAAAAAACCCCGCCGCATTATTTAAAATGGGCGGGGGAGTTGAATAAGCGTATGTAATATTAAAAACCGCTGACGCTGTTGGCCGGGGCGCGGTTAGGCACCGCGCTCTCATCACGGCGTGACGGCACCTGATAAGCGACTGCGCAATGATAATTGCAATACGGCATGCCTTCGCTGCGCGCACCGCCGCAGAAATGAAATTCTTTATTGCGTGGGTCGCCAATCGGCCATTTACACTGGTTTTCGGCGATGGCTTCCAGGCTGACCGCAAACTCGGAACGTTCGACCGGCTCCACATAACGTGGGCGGATTTGTGTACGCGCCGGGCGCGGCGATGACACGCGGGAGACCATGCGCATGCTGCCGGACGATTTGCCACCCGCTTTGCGCGTGGTGCGCCCTGATAATCCCAGGCGATGCGCTTTGCCGATTACGGCGTTGCGGGTGGTGCCGCCCAGTTCAGCGGCAATCCGGCTGGCCGACAGGCCGGAATTCCATAATTCTCGTAATTGGGCTTCGCGCTCGGGCGTCCAGGTCATTCTGTCCTCGTAAGCTTTCTAAAAACAATATATACCAAACGAATATCGGCTGGCCACTAGATCTAGCCGATTCTAGAATCACTTTCTAGAGGGCTTCTTAAAATTATTTAATGTTGGCTTTTACAAAATGCGGCGGCGCCCGGCGCGTGCAGCGCATTTATATTGGTCAATTCTTTTTGCGCATTTTTTTTAACAGGGGCATACGATACAGTGATTCCGATGAGGGCTGTTTTTTGAATCGCGATGTGTTTATTCCGCTCGGCCTCATAATGCTGGTCGCCTTTTATCTGTTGGTAAACGGCGTCGCTTGGCACAGGGCCGCGCGACACAAACTGCGCCGGCGCATTTTTTATTTTGCCATTTATGCGGCGCTATTGCTGACGCTGGTGTGGGAAAACCAAATTCCGGCTGCTTTTGGCATCGGCGTGTTTTCAATTCCATTTTTAATGCGCGTGTCGCAGATCACCGCGGCGCGGCGGCGGCGCAGCATCGTGCGCAGCTACACGCAGCCGACCGCCAAACTGGAGACACCGTTTTTAATCGTGCGTGTCAATCACCACACCAAATCCATGTCGGGTGAGATTCTGCAGGGCAACCTGGGCGGCGCGCATTTGGAACAACTCAGTCTTGATGATTTCATGCAACTGCTCAGCGAATATAAACGGCTGGATCCGCGGTCGGCTGGCGTCTTGATGACCTATCTTGATCATACCCAAGGCGACTGGCGCACCCGCGCCCGCGCCCAGGCGCACCACAGCCGGGAACATGACAGCTTAAAAACCAAACGCAGTGAAGCTTTGGCGATGTTGGGGCTGACGGAAGGCGCAACTGCGGAAGATATCAAGTTGGCGCACCGGCGGCTGATGATGCGCTTGCATCCCGATCAAGGCGGCACTGATTACCTGGCCGCCAAGGTTAACGAAGCCAAAGATATTTTGCTGGCGTGATAATTGTCACGGCATTGTCATAACTGCCTGGTATGCTTTAAGAATGGGGTGACATTCCATATGGATGATGTAACGCAGGATAGTACAGACCGTGGCCGCGGCATCTCACTGGTAGAAGCGCTAATTGTGCTATCGATTTTTGCCATTCTGGTGGCAGCTATCTGGTCGGTGTCCGCTACCGCTTATCGTGATAACAAAAACCGCCAGCTGGTTGAACAGACTGTGCAATTGATCAACAACGTTAAGACGCTGTACCAAGGCCAAACACCCAGCACTGACGGCTTTTCACTCAATTCAGCAATTGTCGCTGGCGTGTTCCCGCCGGGCATGGTCGTGCAGACCGCGCCGCCGGAAATCCGCCACGCCTGGGCGCAAACCAATTCAATTGACATCAGCAATCCCGGCGCTGGTCTGATGGTGTTGACAATCGATAACGTGCCGTCATCCGCCTGTGTGCTTTTGGTCAGCCGCTTGGGTGGCTCTACGGAAGTCGCGCAACGCTATGGCCTTATCAGTATCGCCGTTAACGAACAAACACTGGTCCCGTCGGAACGCCCGGTTTCGCCGGGCGACGCGGCTAGCAGTTGCGGCGAAAACAACACCGTCAATCTGTTGCCCTGGTTTGGCATTGCCACCGCCTATGCCAAGGTGGTGACGAATGAAGACGCGACCCAAGACGCGTCTTCATTGGTAAGCAATGCCACGACGCATGAGCCCAACCTTGAAAAAATGGGGATTATTTTTGCGGTGCCGTAGGCTGTGGTATAAGATAGCCAATCGCTTTTATCGGTCAGTCATGCTAATTAATCCGCATGATTACACCTAATCAATCCCGCGCCGCGCGTGGGTTTCTCAACTGGACGCTGGATGATTTGGCGCGGGCCTCGGGGCTGTCGCGCACCTCGCTCAATAATTTTGAACAGGGCATGGGCAACTTAAAGGCCGATACCTTTCGCGCGATTGTCGATGCCTTTGACCGCGCCGGCGTGGAATTCACGGCCGAGCCGGGGGTACGGCTGCGCGGCCAGAAGATTGACGTTCGCCGCTGGGAAGGGCCGTCTGTTCATCAACAATTACTCGATGATATCTATCAAACCGCTTTGACCCAAGGCGGCGAAATTTTATTCTCCGGTTTAGACGAAAAAACGTTTGAAACCATGAATGACAATCAGCTTCTCATGAAAAAACAAGTGCTGCGTCTGCGTGAGCGTAAAATTAAAGAGCGTGTTTTATATCGCGAAGGTGACCGGCATTTTACCTTTCCACCCGATGTCACGACGTATCGCTGGATTGAGGCCAATCTCTTTAATATCGCGCCCACTATCACCTACGGCAATAAACATGCCATCATCGTGTTTGATCCAACACCCATTATTATCGTGACTGAAAATGCCCAAGTCGCCCAAACCTACCGAAAACAGTTTGACGTTTTGTGGGCGCATGCCAAACCGGTGCCATTTACGGCTGAGGAAATCGCCGCAATGTGTGAAAAAAATCTGCCGTTGTTTGCATAATACACACTTTTGCATGCCTATGCATGTATTCCTATAATTCACATTAAAATAAGAAAAAATTCTTGAAATAAACTCTAAGTTTAGTAAATGTAGTTACTCAACCTATAGGAGTAATCAAATGCGTAATATTTACTGTAACCAAATTGGCAAATATGTTTTGACAAGCGTGTTACCAATATGGTTTTACATTTAATCCATTATTTAGGAGTTTTTTATGAATAATTTTGAACAGGCGGCCGCGCTGCATCATGAACTGTTGGCTAACGGCGTTGAAATCTTTGACACACGCAACCAGCATTGCATGCAACAGGTTTTTGCAGGCTTATCCGGTGATCAATTAACCTATGGTACTAGCGTTACCTACTTGTTGCAGCAAATACACGGCTATCACTTTCCAAATGTAACCGACCTGCGCGGTTATTGTTTCACACAGGATAATGGCAAAACGATTTGCCCCATTGCGATTGCGCCGCGGCCGCTGGATGGCGCGCTGGCGGTTGTGGTGATTAGTCCGCGTGGCGCCCGCGTCGCCGAAACTGTCAAGGCATTGAAAAATATCGTCCAAGAAATAGATGATACTTGTGTTTTTTACGTCAAAAATCCGCCACCGCAATTGGCGACAGCGCTAGACGGACAAACAGCTGTTACGCCCTGGAATGAACGCGCACCATTTGAGGATGACACCTATCCAAATGTCATTGTGAATGTGGCTGAACTTGCGAGCGAAATTTCGTTTTCAGAAGCCGGGCTTTATACCAAACAGGGGCAACCCTACGTTAATGTTAAAAAGAAGTTGCGTGGCTTGGAACGAAAACTTGCCAGTAATACAGAGTTAAAATGTTCAATTGCAGATTTTGCCTTGATGCCATATTTGCCTGGTGATCATTGGCCAATCGCCCAAGGCATCATCGAACGCTTCTTTGCTGAAAAAGATAAGCGCGGCCATCTATCGAAGCCGGTCGATTATTATAATATTTTTACCACGCCTGTTGACTGGCGCGCCTCCGAACATTGCATTCGCGCACTATTGATGTTTAGGGATGGACCGTTAGGTTTGGTCGCAGCGGAACGGATTGGCGGCAAAGACAGTGGCTTATTCGGTACTTACAGCTCACTTATCGTCAAGCCGCCGGCAGCCTTGCCAGAAAAACTCAGTATTTCTGAATTGCAAAATGTTTTGTTGCTGCACGACATTCACGCGCGTGGCGGTCAATTTGCTGACTTTGGCGGTGCAGAGACTGAAGAATTACAACATAACCATGTCAAGTTCTTGGCCGAACACGCGCGCGGCAACGCGATGCAGCCGGTTGCCAGCAGTCCGTGGCTGCAATTGGCGCTTTAAAATATTTGCGCACCAGTCGTGCGTAGATTGGCAGCGAAGTTGCGCAAATTGCAACACCAAAACCGATACCAACCGCGATGCCAAAGCGGTCGGCAACCGCGCCAATGCCGATTGACACCAAGGCAAACATGATATTGCCAAGGAAGGACGCGACGGAACCCAGCGTCGCGCGCTGCACATCGGAAAATTCCGTTTGCAGCAGGTGGTCGCGGGTGACGCAAAACGGCCCGAAGAATAACGTAATGCTTAAAATAATCAGCGGAGACACTGCATTGGCGATTAATAAACCGATGCTTTGCGAATCCTTGTGCTGCCAGCAAGCTGCTGCAGAGTGCCGACAATCCTAAGGCAAGTTGAAACATACTGCCGCCGCGCCCGCGATAATGTGCAAATTGTTCCGGCTGGCCGTTGGCAGTTAGTGTTTTCATAAAGTAACGCATCGTTATTGCCGTACTGCCGTTAAATAGGCATTACCCGACGCCGGATAGCGCGGTGCCAAAATACAGCCATACAATATTATGTGCCAGCGCATAGCTGCTGATAGCGATTGCCGTACACAGCGAGCCGGCCGCCAATGTATAACGGCGCCCGACGCGGTCGGAAAAAATGCCTGCGGGAATATCCATCACCGCGGACACCGCCGTCTCCACTGCTAGTACACTCATGGCCAAAGTGTAGGAGCCGGTAATCTGCGTAAAATAAATGACAAGAAAAGCCGCTTGCAGCCGGAAGTCGGACAAAAAATTATGGATATAAAGCAGTTTTATGTTACGCATTTCGGCGTTGTACAGCACAGGTTTGTTGCCCGAAAAAAACTTTCAAAAGAATGAATTATTTTGCTTGCCAAAGCATTTTTACGTGTCTATAACCGCCATCTCGCACGAAACACATCGTTTCTTGACATCGCGTCAAAAAAATGGTGTACTTAGTGCTTCTAAAGACAGAGTAACAGTTCCTAAACCGAAACGGTTTTTCGGCAGGGGACGTTTCGCTGTCTTGTACTGGTGAGTCGGAGTGATTCGGTTTATTGGCGCGCGGTTCTTGGACAAGTGATTATAAACAGTAATAGGTAAGGAAAAGATACACAGGCAGCAGCGCTATCGCTACCCGCGATGGTTAATGATTGGTACAAACGATCATTATAAGTTTGCTGCATTATGTATTTTTCATAATAAGCATAGCTTGTAATGGTTTCTTGAAAATGAATTTGTGCAATTCTTGCACAACAACAGGTTTCAAACTTGAGAGTTTGATCCTGGCTCAGAACGAATGCTGGCGGCAGGCCTAACACATGCAAGTCGAACGGGTGTAGCAATACACTAGTGGCGCACGGGTGAGTAACACGTGGGAATTTGCCTCTCAGTACGGAATAGTCTCGGGAAACTGGGTTTAATACCGTATACGCCGAAAGGTGAAAGATTTATCGCTGAGAGATAAGCCCGCGTCAGATTAGCTAGTTGGTGAGGTAATGGCTCACCAAGGCTACGATCTGTAGCTGGTCTGAGAGGATGACCAGCCACACTGGAACTGAGACACGGTCCAGACTCCTACGGGAGGCAGCAGTGGGGAATATTGGACAATGGGCGCAAGCCTGATCCAGCCATGCCGCGTGAGTGATGAAGGCCTTCGGGTTGTAAAGCTCTTTTGGCGGGGACGATAATGACGGTACCCGCAGAATAAGCCCCGGCTAACTTCGTGCCAGCAGCCGCGGTAATACGAAGGGGGCGAGCATTGTTCGGAATTACTGGGCGTAAAGGGTGCGTAGGCGGACTAATCAGTCAGATGTGAAAGCCCAGGGCTTAACCCTGGAACTGCATTTGATACTGTTAGTCTTGAATAGTGAAGAGGAGAGTAGAATTCCCAGTGTAGAGGTGAAATTCGTAGAGATTGGGAAGAATACCAGTGGCGTAGGCGACTCTCTGGTCACATATTGACGCTGAGGCACGAAAGCGTGGGGAGCAAACAGGATTAGATACCCTGGTAGTCCACGCTGTAAATGGTGTGTGCTAGTCGTTGGTCGCAAGATCAGTGACGTAGCTAACGCGAGAAGCACACCGCCTGGGGAGTACGGTCGCAAGATTAAAACTCAAAGGAATTGACGGGGGCCCGCACAAGCGGTGGAGCATGTGGTTTAATTCGACGCTACGCGCAGAACCTTACCAGGTCTTGACATGCCTATCATAGTTTCCAGAGATGGATTCGTCAGTTCGGCTGGATAGTGCACAGTTGCTGCATGGCTGTCGTCAGCTCGTGTCGTGAGATGTTGGGTTAAGTCCCGCAACGAGCGCAACCCTCATCGTTAGTTGCTACCAGGTTATGCTGGGCACTCTAGCGAAACTGCCGGTGATAAGCCGGAGGAAGGCGGGGATGACGTCAAGTCCTCATGGCACTTACGACCTGGGCTACACACGTGCTACAATGGTGGTGACAATGGGATGCCAACCCGCGAGGGGGAGCAAAACCAAAAAAGCCATCTCAGTTCAGATTACAGTCTGCAACTCGACTGTATGAAGTTGGAATCGCTAGTAATCGCGGATCAGCATGCCGCGGTGAATACGTTCCCGGGCCTTGTACACACCGCCCGTCACACCATGGGAGTTGGTTCTACCTTAAGCCGGTGCGCTAACCTTCGGGAAGCAGCCGACCACGGTAGGGTCAGCGACTGGGGTGAAGTCGTAACAAGGTAACCGTAGGGGAACCTGCGGTTGGATCACCTCCTTTCTAATTGCGGACATATTGGTAAACTTCGGTTTCACCTTATCTCCGCTAGAAAATAAACTAACCGCCAATCGGCTGCTGCCGGTGTATCTTTTCTTTCAATATCTATTACAGATTTCCAGAAGCAAAATGCGCAAGTGTTTTGCATTTTTAAGGGGCTATAGCTCAGCTGGGAGAGCGCCTGATTTGCATTCAGGAGGTCGTCGGTTCGAGCCCGTCTAGCTCCACCAAGTTTCAATAGGGCTTGTAGCTCAGTGGTTAGAGCACACGCTTGATAAGCGTGGGGTCGGAGGTTCAAGTCCTCCCAGGCCCACCATTCTCTTGGTGGGCATGGTGAAAGTATTAATTTCTTGTACCGGAAATACTTTCATGTGACACTTAATTATTGAATTAACAATATTGAGATAACATGAGACGTGATGCTTTTTCTTTCCCTGGATCGCCTGAAGAAGTTTTAGGGGTTTTTGGGATGGCCTGAATGAACTTGCAGTGGCAATAAAACCTGCTGCTGATAAGCTGGGTATTCTGCAAGTTGGTTATGAGCAAATTAGTGGTGTTGGCATGAAAACTTTACAAGGTGCTATAGCTGTTGATGGAAAGTATGGAACTTTTTCTAAGGCAACTCTTCAAGAGGCTTTAAAGCAATTAGAAGAAGCCAAAAACCAGCCAAAAGATAATTTTTTAAGCTTTCAAAAGTTATGTGAAAGTAAAGGAATTTTTGTCCCCCCTCAGTATAGAGACCTTAGAGAATTACGCGTTGAGCCCTAACAATTTTTTACCGTTACAAAATTGAAGGCAGTTATCAACTGATGATAACTGCCTTCAGTCTTTTGACTGAAAGTTGCTTTGACATTGTGAATAGGTTTGTTGTTGTCTAACGATTTCATCGTTGTTGTGTCCCCACTTCTTTCCGCGGGATGCAGCATGGGTTTAATCCCAGGCGTTGAGATCAACAATTTTACATAAGCTGAGTAAAATCAAATATATGGACAGGCAGAAAGCGCAGTATTTTATAAGAGGGATACTGGTTTTGCTTCTGCATGTATCTATTCAAGCGTAATAAGGGCGTTTGGTGAATGCCTTGGCAATCAGAGGCGACGAAGGACGTGATACGCTGCGATAAGCGTCGGGGAGCTGCGAATAAGCTTTGATCCGACGATTTCCGAATGGGGAAACCCAGCTGCGCAAGCAGTTAACTTATCATGAATACATAGTGATAAGTGGCGAACCCGGGGAACTGAAACATCTAAGTACCCGGAGGAAAGGACATCAACCGAGACTCCGTTAGTAGTGGCGAGCGAACGCGGACCAGGCCAGTGGCCTTTGTCAAAAAACAAGAAGCAGTTGGAAACCTGCGCAATAAAGGGTGATAGCCCCGTATTGGTAAATTTGACGAGGGTCCTCGAGTAAGGCGGGACACGTGTAATCCTGTCTGAACATGGGGGGACCACCCTCCAAGCCTAAGTACTCCTGATTGACCGATAGTGAACAAGTACCGTGAGGGAAAGGTGAAAAGAACCCTGACAAAGGGAGTGAAACAGACCTGAAACCGGACGCCTACAAAGAGTAGGAGCCGGCTCATCAAAGATGAGCCAGGCTCCAGAAGTCAGAAGTCAGAAAACAGAAGTCAGAAAAGTGAGGTTCAATGGAGCAGACACGTAACAACATCGTGCGATCCTTTGAAGATCTTGACGTGTATCAACGGGCGTACAGACTGTCGCTTGAAATACATAAAGCAAGTTTGCAATTTCCAAAAATCGAGCAATACGCAATGGCAGATCAAATTCGCCGCGCTAGTAAATCGATTTGTGCAAATATTGCCGAAGGATTTTCAAAGCAACGCCAATCAGCACCGGAATTTAAAAAATATCTGGTGATTGCATTGGGATCGAGTGATGAGATGAAAGTGTGGATTAGTTATTGCCGTGATCTGGAATACTTAATTCCCGATCAAGCCAGTGCATGGCGAAATGATTATGTGATCATCTCAAAAATGCTACATGGTTTAATCAATAGCTGGAAAGCCAAAACCTGAGTTTTCTGATTTCATTTTTTCTGATTTCAGGTTTCTGGAGCCGGATCGTCTTCGACGAGCCGGTGACTGCGTACCTCTTGTATAATGGGTCAGCGACTTAGTGTATGCAGCAAGCTTAAGCCGATAGGTGGAGGCGTAGCGAAAGCGAGTCTGAATAGGGCGATTTAGTTGCATGCATTAGACCCGAAACCGTGTGATCTAGCCATGTGCAGGCTGAAGGTAAGGTAACACTTACTGGAGGGCCGAACTCACGTCTGTTGCAAAAGACGGAGATGACGTGTGGCTAGGGGTGAAAGGCCAATCAAACTCGGAAATAGCTGGTTCTCCGCGAAATCTATTTAGGTAGAGCGTCGGATGATTACCCTGGGGGGTAGAGCACTGAATGGGCTAGGGGGGCGCGAGCCTTACCAAACCTAATCAAACTCCGAATACCCAGGAGTACAGTCCGGCAGCCAGACGGCGGGTGATAACGTCCGTCGTCGAGAGGGAAACAACCCAGACCTACAGCTAAGGTCCCCAAGTCATGGCTAAGTGGGAAAGCATGTGGGATGTCCATAACAACCAGGATGTTGGCTTAGAAGCAGCCATCATTTAAAGAAAGCGTAATAGCTCACTGGTCTAATAGACGTCCTGCGGCGAAAATGTAACGGGGCTCAAGCCATGCACCGAAGCTTAGGATTTATGCTTTTAGCATAAGTGGTAGCGGAGCGTTCTGTAAGTCTGTGAAGGGTGATCGTGAGAAAGCCTGGAGATATCAGAAGTGAGAATGCTGACATAAGTAACGATAAAAAGTGTGAAAAACACTTTCGCCGAAAGTCCAAGGGTTCCTGCGTAAAGTTAATCTGCGCAGGGTAAGCCGGCCCCTAAGGCGAGGCCGAAAGGCGTAGTCGATGGGAACCACGTTAACATTCGTGGGCCTGTAAGAAGTGACGATGGTCGTAAGCGGTTTGTCCTTATTGGATTGGACGGGCCGTGATGAACATCCAGGAAATAGCTCTTACATTATAGACCGTACTCTAAACCGACACAGGTGGACTGGTAGAGTATACCAAGGCGCTTGAGAGAATGATGTTGAAGGAACTCGGCAAATTGCTCTCGTAACTTCGGGATAAGAGAGCCCCATGTGGACGCAAGTCTATATGGGGGGCACAACTCAGGGGGTGGCGACTGTTTACCAAAAACACAGGGCTCTGCGAACGCGTAAGCGGACGTATAGGGTCTGACGCCTGCCCGGTGCTGGAAGGTTAAGAGGAGATGTGCAAGCATTGAATTGAAGCCCCAGTAAACGGCGGCCGTAACTATAACGGTCCTAAGGTAGCGAAATTCCTTGTCGGGTAAGTTCCGACCTGCACGAATGGCGTAACGACTTCCCCGCTGTCTCCAACATCAACTCAGTGAAATTGAAGTCCCCGTGAAGATGCGGGGTACCCGCGGTTAGACGGAAAGACCCTATGAACCTTTACTATAGCTTTGCAGTGGTATTAGCGGTTTTTTGTGTAGGATAGGTGGGAGGCTGTGAAGCATGGGCGCTAGCTTGTGTGGAGCCATCCTTGAAATACCACCCTGAAAACTGCTGATATCTAACTTGTTTCCATTATCTGGAAAAAGGACCCTGCATGGTGGGTAGTTTGACTGGGGCGGTCGCCTCCTAAATTGTAACGGAGGCGTGCGAAGGTGGGCTCAGATTGGACAGAAACCAATCGTCGAGTGCAATGGCATAAGCCCGCCTGACTGCGAGACTGACAAGTCGAGCAGAGACGAAAGTCGGCCATAGTGATCCGGTGGTCCCTCGTGGACGGGCCATCGCTCAACGAATAAAAGGTACTCTAGGGATAACAGGCTGATGACGCCCAAGAGTCCATATCGACGGCGTCGTTTGGCACCTCGATGTCGGCTCATCACATCCTGGGGCTGGAGCAGGTCCCAAGGGTATGGCTGTTCGCCATTTAAAGTGGTACGTGAGCTGGGTTCAGAACGTCGTGAGACAGTTCGGTCCCTATCTGCCGTGGGTGTTCGAGACTTGAGAGGACCTGCCCCTAGTACGAGAGGACCGGGGTGGACGTGCCTATGGTGTACCTGTTGTCATGCCAATGGCAGTGCAGGGTAGCTAAGCACGGACGAGATAACTGCTGAAAGCATCTAAGCAGGAAGCTCCCCTCAAGACCAGGTCTCGCAAAATAGAATCGTGATAGACCATCACGTTGATAGGTCAGATGTGGACGTGCCGTAAGGCATGAAGCTAACTGATACTAATAATTCGATTGGCTTGAATAGAACACATGCAGGAGCAAGATCAGAAACCAGAAGTCTGAAACAAGAATTCTGAAAATGATGGCGCACTGACTGTTCATATTTTTTGCCAGCAATGTAAAATTGAAAAGACAACAACAAATCTAATCACACTGCCAACAGAAGGCGGTGACCCTGACGCAGCAATCTTCTGATTTCTGTCTTCTGGTTTCTGTCTTCTGCGAAAGCGGCTGTGACGACCTGGTGGTTATGGCGGGCGTGCCACACGCGATCCCATCTCGAACTCGAACGTGAAACCGCCCTGCGCCAATGGTACTTCGTCTTAAGACGCGGGAGAGTAGGTCGCTGCCAGGTCTTCACAGCCGCATTAATTTAAACCCGCCTCGGCGGGTTTTTTAATTCGTTAGATTGGTTCGTGGGCGCCTGTGTGCCAGCAATTCCATTTTTCAACTTCAAATATGCTGGACTTGCCTTCGGCTTGTGCGCGGGTGATGGCCAAACACGAAAAACCTATTATTGCAAGAATGCGCGAACATCCGTTTAAATAATTTCCATTTGAGAATGCTTGCACACATGTCGCCAACGCAACCGCCATCATATCCACATATGCGATGCTTGGCGGGATTTTCTTTTGATAAAAAGATCGTCCAAAAGCAGCAAGCATGCCCGGTATAACCATAGAACTGGCAACCTCGGGTGAAAAACCTGCATTTTGAGCAACTTTATCAAGACCATACAGGATGGTCGTTTCACACAAAACGAGCGTTAAGTTTTTAAGCCCTTGTGCTTTATCCGCCGGAAATTTTATGACGTTATCGTAAATAAGCGCCTGTGTTGCATTGGCCGCCGCAAAAGCGAAACATGCGTTAATCAAAGGAGAAGAAGGATGAAGAATAGTTGTCGCGACGCCGACGACTGCCGTTTCAGCCGCATTTAAAAACAGTGGCCCTTGCGTCCCTGTTAAAAATCTTGCCGTTCTTTTTTGTGCTTTGCCCGCTAATTCACGTTTGGCAATACGCTGTAGGGCAAACCCTACTGCATAAAGCCAAGGTATAACTGGACTACTTTGACCATTTAATAAAGCATTGCCAAAAAAGAACCAAGTCCCGGCACTTTTTAAAGCTTCTAGGGAAGATTGAGTTTTACTGTTTATTGGGTGAGAAGAAATATTACTTTGTACTCTTTTAATTTTAAATTTCACTTCAAACTTAAAACATACCAATTTAAATGACAAGTTTTTTATTACTTTCAATTTTAAAAAAGCATTTTGGCGGTTTTTTATTGTGTCTATTTCCGATAATTTAAATATGTGAATAATATCTGCTTAAAAACCTTGAAATTAGAAGATTGGCCATTGCTGCGGGCGATGAGAATTCGTGCCGTAACTGTGGAACCTCATTTATTTTATGATAGCATGGAAACAGCCACCAATTATGAACCGGTTTATTGGCAAAAGTTACTGACAGATTCGGGCAATAAATTCTTCGCGCTTTATGATAGTGAAAAGTGTATCGGCATTACTGGCATTATGACCGCCACGAGAGATCCATCAGGACAAACCGCAATGATCGGCTACAGCTTTATTGAGCCTGAGTATCGTGGCCAAGGCCTGGCTGACCTATTTTACGCTGCACGTCTTGAGCAAGCCCAACATCATCTACCCTGGACGCGAATTGTTGCAGACCATCGCGACGGCAATGAGGCGTCACGTCGCATGCTCCTGAAACATGGTTTTAATTTCACGGAAAAGGCTATGGTTGATTGGCCAGATGGTAGCAAAGGTTATGAATGTCGATATGAGCTAAGCTTAGAGACATTGCGAAGTCACCAATCCGCGTACCAATCCTAACCAATTTTAGCGTAATTTTGTCTTTTAACATATTTTTCATACAATTATGCCACCATCACCTATGGATTTAACTTCGGTTGCATATTCGCATAGGCTTCTTGATGGCCCGCTCAGTACATCGGTTGAAGTGCCATTCGCTTATGCTGTGGCGATGGAGCAAAGGGGGCCAACCGTTTGTCTATTTGGCCTAAAGCCAGATACACCGCGACATCCGCATTTGGTGGATACACTATGGCCAATCGTTAAAGATTTATCCTATCAACTGTTTCCTGACGTGCCACGTGACAGTATCACCTGGTTTTTAGGACATAAATGGAATGCCACTGAAATCCGCTTTCACGAATTGCAAGGCCAGTTGTTTGGCGTACAGTTTTCAGATGAATCCGCATTAACGATGTCAAAATTTCAGTCAGCGGAGTCGTTTGCTGATCTGCAAGGTCAAATGGCAGACAAAACATTGGCGGATATCAAAGAACTGGCTTTTGAATATGACGAACCGGGTGCCAAGCCGACAACAATGGCACATCCCGGTCTCGTCTGGGCGGTTGAAACACCGCATGCCACTGGCGGGATCGCATATCTGCAACCAAAATTTCAAGGTTCAACGGTTGAAAACCAATTTGCCTTTATATTGGTTGATACGCAAAGATTGCTCGATAAAATTTATGCTGCCGACCCTGAGATGCGCCAACATGTGAAACATAAATTTCGCGGCGAAAGCGTGCAAGCTTGGTTGGCGTATAATAATCCTGAGCAGCCATTAAAGATGCCAAGCTTTGCCATGACTGCGCGGAATGATAGTGGCGTCGATCTTGCAATGGAGACTGGTTTTGCCAGCATGCTGGAAGTCATGCGGCTGGCAGAATTTCCATTTGTGCCAATTGCAGTCAAAAATCATAGTGCCCTAGACGATCTTTACGATATTACAGAAGCGCGCCATCCCGGTGCGATGGCGAAACCACCCAATTATGGACAACCTCAGACCGAATTGTTGGCCAAGTTAAAACAGGAAATTGGCGCAGGACCGTCTTACTGTATGGCGGCACCATCACGCGAGTTGGGACTGCCACCGACACCGCGCTTTGAAATTTAATAATTAAAAAATGATAAGCACGAATTTCTTGCGATTGTCGCCTGGTGCCGATTAAATCAATTATGCTTGCCACACTCACCACCGCCGATCTTGCCAAATGCGATGAATTCGCAGCGCGGGTCGTGGCCGGTTACGCAGCGGGCGCCAAGGAACAATCCAGGGCGCTCAATGTGCCTGGTAAGCCTGCTATCTATAACGACATTGCCGCGCAAGCAAATGGCCGTTTGGCAGAGCTAGGTTTTGTCCGCGCGCTGGGTCTATCAGATGATTGCCTCAACTGGTCAGATACCTGTGATGGCAGTTATGATGTGAAACTCAATAATCTGACCATTGACATTAAATCCTCCACGCATCCGCGCGCCAAACGGCTGATGTGGCCGGTCAGCAAAAACCATTTCATCACCGAAACGGCGGACATTTTTGTCTTTGTAAAATTGTTGCGCACTGCCGATGGTGCCACTGCCGAGATTTGCGGTTGGATCGGCCGCCATACCTTTTTACAAAAAGCCAAAATATCAGATGGCCAGCATAATATCGCGAAGGACACACGCTATATGAATGTTGATGAACTTAATCACATCGCTGATCTTATTTCACTGCTTGAAAGCGTCAAAATCTGATCATCTTACACGACATGTATTAAAGACAGTATGTGTTCATCCGCATTCGTCACTTTAATTTCTACTTGCGGATTGGCACTACGCCACGCATGAAATATTTCATCCGCAAAATCCGCACCAATTTCCACCACGCCGTCAAAATCCAACGTGATACAGGTGCAAAATTCCAGCCGGTGTAACAGCTGTCGCGCTTGCATGCGCGTCACCGGTGCGGTGCCGGCGGGGTGACAGATCAAACTCACTGGCACTGTAACATCGCCCGCGCCAACCGCCGCCAACTGCAGCGCGTTAAAATTATCGCGCAGCCGCCAGTCGGCATCTGTCGCTAATACCAGCTGCACAAGCGTGCCACGCGCGTAATCGCGGCGTGCACCGCATGTCACGCTGTAACGGCCATCGGCGCGCCGCGTGCGGCGATAGATGCTGTCGCCGGCCATGATCGTCATTGATGAAAATAATTGTTGTACCAGATACAGCCCCATGCCGGCATGGCTGTGCGGGGCAGTGGTCAAACCGCCCTTGGCCAGTTCCAGCGCGGCGGCGCGGCTGTGCGGTAAGTCACAGTGTGATTTTAGCTTGGCGAAGATACCGGGGCCTTTATCCATTACCATGATCTCCAACTGGTGATGGTGTCGCGTTGCGCTGACGATAATTTTTTCGCCTGTCGCATGCGTAACAGCGTTGGCGAATATCTGCGCGAAACCAAAACGGCAGAGCTCCAGCACTGCCGTGGGCGCCGCCCGCAATACGGGTAACAGCTTGTCATGCCAGATATCATCGGCGTCGCGCGCTGTATCACCAGGCAAGGTGAGGGCAGCGGTTGCCAGCGGCTGCAACTGATAGCGCCGGGCGCGGGTATTGCCAATGGCGATGAGCTGGCTGTCCTGGACCAGGCGGGTTAGGTAACCTCTGACCGCGGTCTCCGACAGCCCGAATGCGGCAGCGGTCCGCGTCACCAGCTGCTGTGGCCGGCGGCTGATGTGCCGTAGGATGAAGTCACGCACCTGTATGTCTTGGCGGCTAGCGCGGGTGGTTTTTCGGATTATTCGCAAGGTTAACGCCTCCTATTCACAAGGCTAAGCCAGCCTATTCACAATGTTTCACGTGAAACATATATTCCTAGGAATATAAACACAACAGGATTTTCGGTAAATTTTTTGCGGCGTTGCGCGTATGAAGAACGGACATTAATCGCTTGCTTTTGCTGCGGAGTATCCTTACATCTTGGGTCTTCTTATCGCGGGGTGGAGCAGCCCGGTAGCTCGTCAGGCTCATAACCTGAAGGTCGTCAGTTCAAATCTGGCCCCCGCAACCATCTGAACTTTAAGTCCATCACCGGTGGCCAGTTTAAATAGCCCCTCGGCGCTATGTCGCAGCTCAGCTTCCAAGAATTTTCCGCACTTACTCGGTAATAACCGAATTTTGCCTAATAAGGTCTTAAGTATCTCTCTAGCATGGGGTAAATCATCCTGCAGCGTCCCTGCAAGGTCAGCCACCAGTTTTTGGTAACGTTCTGCCGCCTGTGGTAAAGCCGGCACTATAAGGTCAGCCAAATTAGCGCTGGCACCGATGGCAGCCTCCGTAGCGGTTTTGTCGGTCTCCAGACGCCTTAATTCTGTCTGGATAGACCCTAAACCCGCGCCAGCAGCGATTGCCGCAACAAGGTTGTTAATTTGTTTATCTAAGGTTTTTAATTTGCGTTGATAAATGACAATTTCTGGCTGTTGGTCCGATTGTTTAGCTTTTAAGGCCGCTGTGGTTTCTCCGATAAAAAGGTCGATAGCTTCTTCGCTTAATAATTTTTCCTGTAAAATACCTAAAATATGCAGATCTAGCATTCGATGGGAAATACGCAGCCGGTTAGGACAAGCCGCGTCACCACGGTTTACGTTGGTGGCGCAACCATAGGATTGCGTACTGTAAACAACATAGTTTGCAGCGCAGCAGCCACACTGTAACAAACCTGAAAATAAGTATTTACCCGTACGCGACTTTGAATTTGTATTTTGCATTGCCTCACGCAGAACTGTTGTCTTGATGCGAATGTCCGCCTGCCGAGCTTTTGCTTTATCCCATAAATCTTGGGGTACAATACGCAACTCAGGCATGTCTTTGACCATCCAGTCAGCTTCAACGCGCTTTTGCCGGCGGCGTTTACCCGTATCGGGGTCTTTAACCCATGCTGACCGGTTCCATAAATATTTACCAACATACAGTTCGTTGTTTAACAAACCCGTGCCATCGGTAACATCGCCATAAATAGTACTGCCTCCCCAAGTGCTACCGCGTGGTGAAGGTATACCCAGTACATTAAGTTTATGCGCAATTTGTTTTGGACTTGCGCCATTGGCAAACCATTCAAATATCTGGCGCACCCAATAGGCTTCGTCTTCGTTAATTTCACGTTCGACTGCAATAATTTCCGGCCGCCCGTTGACGTCAAGCCGCTCCAAACTTTCAATGGGAAGGCGGCGGTATCCATAAACACTGCCACCCGCGCTATAGCCTTGGGTGGCTTTGCCGTACTGACCGCGATGCGTTTTATCACGTAGATCATCCAAATAAAGTTCGTTCATCAAGCCACGCATCGACGACTGGATTTTTTCACCCTTATCGTTGGAGTCGTAGCCATTAGATACGCCGATAATCCGAGCTCGCTTAAATTTAAAGCGACGGATAATTTGTTTCATTTGGATGTCGTCGCGTGACAGCCGCGACAAATCGTCGACTAACAGCACATCAAAATCATTGCGGTCTGCAGACGCCAGCATATCATCAAAACCAGGACGGGTTTTGCTGGTGCCGGATATTGCCTTATCGTGAAAACGTTGGACAATATTAAAGCCATAGCGCTCTGCATAGCGCAGACAATTACGTTCCTGATCTTCAATAGAACTTTCGCTTTGCTTATCACTGCTGTAGCGGGCATAGATTGCGGTGTTCATGTTTATCTGCGTCTCCAAAATTGCATCAGAACCATGCCTCTAATTAAGAAAATGGTAAACGAATATATTCCTATATTATGCAAATAAAGAATAAGGGTTAAAGGGGTTAAAGGGTTATTAACCTTCATAACCCGCTTATTCCTTGTTCCTGTTTTTATTGGCGTCTACATCCCTAGGCTTGGCTGCGTATTTTCCACCTAAGTGCTTTTCAATTTTTTCATCGCGCACCATACGTTTTAGAATCTTTGACATGGAGCCAGGTTGACGTCCTGTTTCGTGCGCTAATTGGGTTGGCCCAAGGGGTTCACCTGCTTCAACGAGAGCTAAAACAATTTCTTTTTCCGCGCGGCTTGCATATATCGGGGCTGCCTGCCCTAAGACGGTCCAAACACAATCCACATACGATAACGCCAATTCCTGTTCCATCACATCACGCCCAGTGATATGCAGTAGCCTTCAAGTTTTTTTTCGATCTCTTCGACCTGCTTTTTCAGGCTAGCGCTCGACTTATTGGCTTTGACTTTTTCCTTTAGAGATTTCAGTGTGTCTTCAAGATAACCGGAATAGGTTTGATCTTCTTCCTCCTGCTCCCAGTCTTCACCTTCAGGCGCGGTATCAAATTCGGCCATGCGTGATTCAATCTCGGCCTGTTTGTCGTCGAGCTTTTGCAGGACCGCCAACTCTTCTGGTAGAAGGGCCATGACCAGCGGTTCGGTTTTTAGATTAACCTTGACCTTGCTACCTTTTTCTTCACTCTCATCCATTTTGGATTTGAGGTTATCGAGCCAAGCCGTGATCAGATAACGCGCTGCAAGCTCAGGCGCGAGGATGGTGCGTGTGTCGTTATCAGAATCCGGCTTGTTGGCAGCCATAAGCGTTTTCAGGTCATGTAAGTGGGCATCCCACCAGCTGACGAAAATACCATCGCACTTATAGGTATCGAACACCTCCAGCGGCAGGATGGATTTATTGAAGCCGTCTAGAAGCTCCTTATGAAGATCCATCAGGCGGCGTTCGTGTGGTAAGTCGGAGATGCGGATTTTTGCTCTATCCCACCATTTGGTAAGAGCGGTACGCAGTTCCTTCTCATTGGCTTGCACACCAGCATCGGCCTCTACCGAATTTTTCAGGGCGGCGCGGTTTGTGATGGTATCTTTGAAGGTCGAGTAGCCTTCACGTATGCTTGTAATGTAAGTCTTGCTGTTAAAGCCATGCGCCTGGAACAACGGCTGCTTGCCCTCGATCTCTTTAACAGGAATACCGCCCAGCAGGTGCGCGGTTACATCCTGTGGTTCTGGCGGTGGGGCGTTGTCGGCATAGCGGCGGATGTTTAGGTTGTAATCGTTCTTGCGGATGTCATCCCGACTTACGATTTTGGAGTAGCCCGGCATTTCGCGCCATTGTTCGTAAGTGGCGGCGATTTTGTCCATGTGTTCGGGTAGAAGATAATTCTGCGCCCGGCCTTCGTGGTATTCGCGGTCGGCGTTGATAAAAAGAACTTTTCCTTGGCGTGCTTTTGGTTTCGTTTTTCCACTCTGACGCATAACTAAAAGACAGGCGGGAATGTTTGTGCCGTAGAACAGGTTTTGCGGCAGGCCGATGACGGCCTCAATCAAATCAATGCCTTCACCGTTGATGCCGTCGATAAAGCCCTGACGGATTTCCTTTTCCCTGCCGCCCCGGAACAAAACGCCGTGTGGCATAACCGTAACAAGCAAGCCATCGGGCATGAGGACAGACCACATATGCTGGACGAACATCAAGTCGGCCTTTTTACCTGTTTCAGGTGCCCAGCCGTAACGGAAGCGCTCTTTATGCTCCATGCCTTCGGTTTCGTAATTTTGCGAGAAGGGTGGATTGGCCATGACGCGGTTAAAGCGCCGCAGTTCACCGCCGGATTTATGGCGTGGTGTTGCCAGTGTGTCGCCGTTTTTTAATGTCGGCACTTGGCACACCATGGAGCAGAAGGTTCATTTTGCAGATTGACCAGACGCCGCCATCGTTTTCCTGGCCATAGAGGGCCAGATTGTCGCGGTCGCCTCCATGCATTTCAACCCAGTCGCGGGATTGAATGAGCATGCCGCCAGAACCCACCGTGGGGTCATAGATCGCCATACCCGGCTTTGGATCGCAGATGCGGGTGATCAGCTTCACAACGTCGCGGGGCGTATAAAATTGCCCGCCACGTTTGCCGGAGTTATCGGCAAAATACTTGATCATAAATTCATAGGCCGCGCCGAGCAGGTCGGGGAATTGAAAGTCCTTGTCTAGCAGGCGGTAAAGTGAAAAATGCTCGATGAGCTTCTTGATGTCCTTGTCGGGCATCGTCGTCTCGCCGATCTTGCGCTCGAAGTCGATGTGCTGGAGAACACCGTCAAGCGAAGCATTGCCTTTTTCAAGTGCACTTAGGGCTGTGTTGAGATATTCACCTAGTCCCTTGGCAGGCCAATTTTCGATTGGGCCAAGATAATGTTTTTCCTTGTCCTGCGGCCCCCAATCTTTCAGGAACTTTTCAAAGCCTTTAATTTTGGAAGTCTTTTCGGGATAGCTCCAGCGTGCCGATTTGGGCACAAAACCTTGCGTGTAATTTGAAGGTGTTTCAGCACGCTCTACGGCTTGCTCCAGTGTGCGGCCTCTTTGCACCTGTTCGGCGACGATAATATCGTAGCGTTCATTGAAAATGTCTGACATGCGTTTCAGGAATAGCATCCCGAAGATGTATTCTTTGTACTCAGACGCATCCATTTTGCCGCGCAGAATATCCGCAGCTTTCATTAAATGTCGTTCGAGTTGCCCAAGAGTTAGTTTAGCCATAATTTTTAATAGTATAGTTTTAAAAAGATAATAGTCATTTAAATACTATTAAGTGACCTAGCTTTTGGGTTAAATTTAAGGCCATATTAATAATTTTAAATGGTTAATGATTCCTATAGGCTTATTTAAATGTACGCCCTTCATCTATTTAACGAAAAAATCTTTGATATAAAAGTTCCATTAATTTAAATGATTATAACTGCATTTCGAATCCCTCTCTAAATTAGTTACTTGTATTATTTGCCTTGCTTTGTTTACTGGCATAACAATGACCAACATGTCCAGGCAGTTACTAAATCTTAAAGGCGTAACGCAACGCACTACTTTAAGTCGCAGTTCAATCTATGCTAAAATTCTTGCCCATGAATTTCCACCGCCTATCAAAATTGGACAACGTAAAGTTGCATGGCTTGAAAGTGAGATCATTAATTGGATAGAGCTATGTCTTTCAGAACGGAACAGCCATACTATTAAAAACCGCTTATTAGGTAAATATTAGGCAAATTCAAAATTTAGATTGCCAATTTCAACCTAACTCATTGAAATCATTGGCGTCCCCTACGGGATTCGAACCCGTGTCGCCTCCGTGAAAGGGAGGTGTCCTAGGCCTCTAGACGAAGGGGACTGCTGGGCATTAAATGTCCAAGACGTGCGCATATAATCGATTTTTACCGGCCAGCGCAAGCAGATTTTTCAGGTACGCGTCGCGTTTGAAAACTGGCCCCGCGTCACGTTTTGAAACAAACCTGGCGCACTGGTTTGAAACAAGTGGTCAGGGTTCGCAGATTGCAGTCGGCACATGATTAGCAAAATAAACGCGTATGGTTAGCAGAGCTAGCATCCGCCACAGTAAAAACGAACCAGGCGTTCGAAATAACACGGGGATGTAATGTTTTTACTTTCAGAACTAGTGTGTTAAAATTACCGGATGGCCGGCCCATTGTAATCCCAGTAAAACTTTATGATGCGGTCGTGGCTTATGGCCGCTGTGTGCAAAGTAATGCACCAGATTGTTGTAATGTCTATAAAAACTGGCTGGATAGGTTGGGCGCTTATGCGGAAACCGTGGCACGGGTCGGCAGCTTACGGATCTGGCACGCTGCGCCCGTTAAAATCACATATCCGTTCTTTTGCCAATGCCGGAGGCACCGCATGACTGTAGCGTTTTTCATTTTGATATTGGCGAGGCAGTTGGGCTGTTGCGTGTTACACAACCATTTTTACAGCCGATAGTCTGGAGCACGTATTTTCTAATAGTTTTACGACTGGAATTGTCACTTTGCTGGAAGGTCAGATACCGCACCCGGCGCCGGAACGATTAATCTGTCTCAACGATGTAAAATGCGAGCATTATCTGGCTTTGGCCGTGTCCGATGAAAAAAACGGTTCGGGTTGGATCAACGCCCAGGTAGCAGTCAATCACTTTGCCGATATGATTACCGATGAAACACTGAATGCTAACTCGCGGTTTTTTGCGCAGCGTTGCGCCGATAATCTGGCGTAGCAATTGCGACAACAAATGGCGCATAGAACGGCCTGGCCATTTTGGCCGTCAAGACGCCGCACGATGATGGCCTGCGCCAAGCAGGTAACTGTGATAATTTATATATACCTGTTTACCAAGCCGGCCTGTTCGATATGGTGGGCCAGACTGCCGCTATTTTGGAAATGAACGTCCTTAGCTTTAGTGTACTGTTAGAGGGTTATGGCAATAATCCATCCACAACGCTAAAAGTTTTTCGGGCCATGCAAACAGCCTGGGACATTTGTGCGCGCAGCCAATAACAGAGGCGCAACTGCGCGCCGCAACAGATGCCGGCGATGGGGAGTGTTGCCGGCGCAGTTAATGCCGCGGCAGGCTGGCCGGGCCATAATCGCGGGAGTTTGCAGCTTTAGCGCTTATACATCAAAGCACAATTAAGAGTTATTCAGCACTTATAGTCTTTCTTTACAAATATTTTATCATAACATTATGGTTTTTTGATGCGTGGCGCGTCAGGCATATTTCATGAATGACATTATGTTAAAAGAGCAGTTTCTGGCACAAATTGACGCTAAAGCTTATCCATGCGTGATGGCGCGCGCAGCCTTAGCCAGCGGCAATATTCAAATTGTAATAGCGGAGGCGTTTTGCCCGACGCCAATACATGCGCGCCGCACGCTCGACGATATTTATGCGGCGATTGACAAAATCAGTACGCTGCCGGGTGGCAACCATAGTATCGCGTTATTATTCCGCACACCGGTCATGACCAGCGAGGAGGAATATGACGCACTGTTCTGGCCGTACCTGCAGTGTCTGCATGAACTGGACCGGCAGCAGTACGGCTGGGATTCGCGCGTTTCCGCCGATCCGCAATCTGAAGATTTCAGTTTCAGTTTGAAAGGCGAAGCCTTTTATCTGATCGGCATGCATAATATGAGCAGCCGCAAGGCGCGCACTACCCAAGCGCCCGCGATCATTTTTAATTTGCACCGGCAGTTTGACGCGCTGCGCGCCAAAGGCGTTTATAACAGCGTGCGCGACAATATCCGCCGCCGTGACATCGCCTATGCCGGTGACTATAATCCAATGCTGCAGAATTTTGGGGACGGGCCGGAGGTTTTGCAATATACCGGCCGCTATATCGACAAAGACCATTGGCAATGCCCGTTTCAGCCGCAGCCCCAGCAAACCGCAACGGTTTAACCATCATCCCGCCGCGCACCGGTACGGCGTTTATCTTGAAAAGAGGCGCGCAGCTGATGGTGGTTGATGTGGCAGGTGAGCAGGTGTCCGATCTGTTGTGTTATAACCAGCATGACACGCGGGAATATCTGTCATCCGGACGGACGCTGGATTATGCGGAAACGCTGTTCCTGACCACTGGGCATGCGTTTTATTCCAACCGCAGCAATGTGATGTTTACCATTGTGGAGGATGACGTGGGGCGGCATGATTTTTTGCTGACGCCCTGCAGCGCCGATACTTTTCGCATTATCTACGGCCATGACACGCCACACCAAGGCTGTTTTGGTAATCTATGCCAGGCGCTTGAGCCCTATGGCATTGTGCCGGATGCCATACCGGTAACCTTTAATATTTTCATGCATACCGCGGTGGATGGTGACAGCGGGCGCATCAAAGTGGTGGCTCCCAACAGCCGGGCCGGGGACAAGATCACCATCCGCGCCGAGATGGATCTGATCGTGGGGTTAACCGCCTGTTCCGCCGAACAATCCAACAATGGCAGTTTCAAGCCGATCGGTTACAAGATTGTTGCCACAGCTTAACATGGCATTTTTATTTGCCCTGTTTTAGGGTGCCAGACTTTCAACCAACATTATTATCTAAAAAACTGGCTTTACTTTGATAACTGTTTCCAACGCCGCCACCGATCCGCTATCACTGCAAGTACTGGCCTGCACGGTTTACCGCGGCCCGCATCTATACAGCCAATGGCCGATGGTACGCATCCAGGTTGATCTGGGGCGATTGGAAGACTATCCGACCAATACATTGCCTGGCTTTACCGCAGCATTATTGACGCGTCTGCCAGGCCTTGCGCAACATGGCTGCTCTACGGGAAAACCCGGTGGTTTTGTGGAACGGTTGGAGGAGGGTACTTGGCTGGGGCATGTTATTGAACATGTCGCGTTGGAACTACAGTCAATGGCGGGGACGCCGGTGGCGCGCGGCAAGACGCGCTCGGTCAAGGGGAGGCCAGGCCAATACAACATCATGTATACTTATAAGATTGAAGAGGCCGGTCGGTGTGCGGGCCGTATAGCATTAGATTTGGTGGCATCACTACTGCCGCCGAAGCTGCAAAACTTCAGCGGCGCGGCACGCGTTTATGCAATGCCGGACGCGGCTGATTTTGATTTTGAGCGAAGCATGGCGATGCTGCAAGACGTTGTTAATCAAAATAAACTGGGACCGACCACGCAATCTTTGGTTGATGAAGCGGAGCGCCGCCGCATTCCCTGGCAACGGCTGGACCGGCACAGCCTGATTCAATTCGGCACTGGTAAATATCAAAAAACCATTCGCGCTAGCATTACCGGCCAGACCGCGCATATCGCGGTTGAAAACGCCGGTAACAAGGAATTAACTAAACAGCTGTTAGCCCAAGCGGAAATCCCGGTGCCGTCGGGCGGCGTGGTGCGTAGCGTTGAAGATGCCGTCAAAGTCGCGCGGCGGATTGGCTTTCCAGTCGCAGTCAAGCCGCTGAATGGTAATCATGGCCGCGGTGTAAATACGAATTTAGCGTCTGCGGCGGCGGTAGAGGCGGCCTTCGCGCACGCCAGCGCGCATTCAAAATCGGTTATTGTGGAAAAACATTATAACGGGCGTGATTACCGAGTGCTGGTTGTTAATGGCGTGGTGGCGGCGGCGGCGGAACGCATGCCGGCGCATGTTATTGGCAACGGCCGCGACACGATTGAATGTCTGATCGCAGCGGTAAATGCCAACCCGTTGCGCGGTGACGGTCATGAAAAGGTCATGACGCGTATCCGGGTGGACAGCGCTCTCTATTCCTGGCTGGCGCGCACGCACAAAACCCTGGAAACCGTGCCGGCAGCGGGTGAGCATGTCGTGCTGGCCTCCACCGCCAATCTGTCCACTGGCGGCACGGCAATTGATGTGACGGATATCATACATGCTGACAATGTATCTATCGCGCGTCGCGCGGCGCTGACGATTGGTCTTGATATCGCTGGGATTGATATGATTTTGCCGGATATCACGCAATCCTGGCGCGAGACTGGCGGTGGTATTGTCGAGGTTAATGCCGCGCCCGGTTTCCGCATGCATTTAAAACCGTCGCAGGGTGAGCCGCGCGATGTGGCGCGCCCGGTGCTAGAAATGCTGTATCCCAAGGGTGCCAAAACGCAGGTGCCGGTTGTCGCGATTACCGGCACCAACGGCAAATCCACGACCGTGCGCATGGTTGCGCATATTTTGCGGGAAAGCGGTTTGCGGGTGGGTTTTACGTCAACCTCTGGCAGCTTTATTAATGACGATGTGATCTGGCAGGGCGATGCCAGCGGCCCCAAAAGTGCGCGGCTGCTGTTGCGCGATCCCACGATTGATGTCGCGGTGCTGGAAGTCGCGCGCGGTGGCATGCTGCGCGAAGGTCTTGGGTTCCCGCGCTGTGATGTGGGCGCGGTCTTAAATGTGACGCCAGATCATTTGGGGCTGGGCGGTATTGAAACGCTGGATGATTTGGCCGCTTTAAAGTCTGTGGTGACGGAGGCAGTGATGCAGCGTGGCGTTAGTGTATTGAATGCCGATGATCCGCGGACTTTTAAAATGGCGCGGCATGCCGGTGGCGAGATTTGTTATTTTTCGATGCAGCCGCTGGACCAATCGCCGTTGCAGAGCCATGTGGCGCGGGGCGGACGCGGCATGACACGTGAATTGTTAAACGGCCAGCATCATATCGTGCTGCATCAGGGCGGCACCCAAACGCCGGTTATTGCCGTCAATGATATTCCCGCCACGCATAATGGCGCGGCCGGTTTTAATGTGGAAAATGCGCTGGCCGCCGCGGCAATCGTCTGCGGCCTTAACAACAATGCGCAGATCATCCATGACGGGTTAAAAGGCTTTACCTCGTCGTTTGAACAAAACCCGGGCCGCATCAATATTTATGATGGGCATGGTTTTCGTGTCATTATGGATTACGCGCATAATGTTGCCGGGATGGAGGCGTTTTTCACGATGCTGCGTGATATGCGTAAAAATTATAGGCGCACCATCGGCCATTTTAATACGCCGGGCGACCGCGATGATGACACCATTCGCACGGTTGGCCAAATCGCCGGGCGTGAATTGGATATACCGGTGTTCCGTGAAATGCCCGATAACCGCGGCCGCGCCAAGGGTGAGGTGATCGGCCTATTGGCGGAAGGCGCGCGGGCCGCGGGCCGCCGTGACGAAGAAATCATTTGCGTTTATGATGAAGTAGAGGCGACCAATGTCTGCCTGGCCAATGCGCGGCCTGGTGATCTGGTTATTTTGACACCTACAGACATCAAGGGAATCTGGCAACAGATGCTGGACTTTAAACCAAACTTTGCAATCGCTGACACGAAGACAGGAACTGCACATGGCTGATACAAAAACATTCTGGTCGCTGATCGCGCATGGCGGTGCCAAGGATATTGCACCAGATGAAGAGGTAGCCAACCGTGCCGGTATGGTGGCCGCCGTTCAAATCGGCAGTGAAATTTTGGCCAAAGGCGGCAGCGCCTTGGACGCAGTGGAGGCGGTGGTTAAAAATCTTGAAAATAATTCCGCCTATAATGCCGGACTGTATGGTTGTGTCACCAATGCCGATGGCACGATCGAACTTGATGCGTCGATCATGGATGGCACCACGCTGGATATTGGCGCGGTTGTTGGATTGCAACATGTGCAACATCCGGTTAGTGTCGCGCGCCGCTTGTTGACCGATAAAACAATTTTTCTAGCCGGCGCCGGTGCGCAAAAATTTGCGGCTGAGCATGGTTTTGTTGATCCATCACACAGTGCCGCGACTGCCCAGGATGCCACCGGCTGTGATACCGTTGGCTGTGTGGCGCGCGATCAGCACGGTGCCTTGGCGGTCGCAACCTCAACCGGCGGTTTGCAGGACAAACGCCCGGGCCGCGTCGGCGATGTGCCGCTGCCTGGTTGCGGGTTTTACGCGGATAACACGCGTGGCGGTATCAGCGCCTCCGGTGATGGCGAGGCTATTGCTCGCGTCATGTTAGCGTCTGAATTTCTGCATTTGCTGCCGAACAGTAACCCTGATGCGGCCACTGCGCAGGCATTAAGCTTGTTAACGCGCGTCAATGGCGAAGCTGGATTGATTGCCATCGGCCCTGACGGTACATTGGGCTGGGCGCATACCAGCGCGCATTTCGTGGTCGGCCTGGCGCGTGACGGTGACAATGCACCACAAATATTTTTGAAAAAGAGTGAAGAGTAATGACAACCGAAACAGCGACTTCCGGCACCCTGATTATCATCGGCGGTCATGAAGATAAGGAAAAAGAACGCATCATTTTAAAAGAGGTGGCCAAACATATTGAGGGTGGCCGGTTGGTAATCGCCACCGTCGCCTCGCATGAACCAGAAGGTTATTTTGATGTCTACAAGGCGGGCTTTGCGGAACTGGCCACGCATGATCTGGTGGAACTTTATATCGTTGACCGCGCGGAATCCTCCGCGCCCGAAAAGCTGAATTTACTGGATGACGCGCGCGGCGTGTTCTTTTCCGGCGGCGATCAGTTGCGGATCAGCAGCCAGATTGGCGATACCGCCGTTGAGATGCGGATCAAGGAAATTTATAAAAACGGCGGCGTGATCGCCGGCACCTCGGCCGGTGCCTCGGCCATGGGTGAAATCATGCTGATCCGCGGACCGGGCGCGGAGTCACATCGCATTGGTGATATTCATATTGCGCCGGGCCTTGGCCTGTTGCGTGATGTTATCATCGATCAGCATTTTGCCGAACGTGGCCGCATTGGCCGCCTGTTGGGCGCAGTCGCGCAAAACCCGCGCATCCTTGGCATTGGCATTGATGAAGATACCGCTATGGTGGTCAAAGGGCGGGAATTTACCGTCATCGGTAGCGGCGCGATCTACATTGTGGATGGCGCCAACGTCTCGCGTTCCAATATTTCGGACGGCAAAGCCAAACATGCATTGTCAATGTTTGATATTTGCCTGCATGTGCTGAGCAGCGGGGATAGCTTTGACCTTGATGTCCGCCGTCCCGCTTTCGTTAAGGCTGCTGTTTAGAGCTTAGCACCAGATGGTAATAGCTGAGACCGCCGCTGTTGGCTGCAACTGGAATTTTTAACTGCCAATCTGACGGTGTAATAAGGCCGGTGGCGGTCAATTCCTTACCCACTACTGCCCATTCGCGCGGCGAGCGGTTTTCAAAACACGGTTTGACATCCGCATAGAATTTGGCAAACGGCAATGTCGTATCGGTATAGCAAAAGACATCGACGATTTTATGTGCGCCTTTGTCATAGACTTTAAGCATGCTGGGTAACACGATAGCACGGCCGGTCCGTAGCTGTGTCATGAAAAAATTATCACGGCCTTCAACACCGGGAGAGATGATCAACTGTCCCTTGTCCATACGGGCAACCGAGGCCATCGCCTCCTTATTATCAGAGCCGGTGTAAAGCCGCTCTTTAGCGGCACGCTGTTCAAGTGTAATAAGATGTGCGATAAAAAAACCGATCAGAATAAACGGTACGATTGCCAGCCGCAGTTTTTCAAGCTGTGGATGGAAGACAATCGGCTTCGGCCAGGCCAGCGCCAAGCCGCCCGCCGCAACCGCAGCCAGCAAGACTGCCAGCTCCTTAATATCCAAATTAAAGCGCGTCACCGGATGTACGGCGGCCAGGCCCAAACAGATAATGGCGATTAAGGCAAGCGCGGCCAGCCAGGATTTATAATTCCGTGCCAAAACCAATAGAATGCCCATGATCACCGCTGGCACCAGCAGACTGGCCAAATTCAACCAGCGCGTAAAAATCGCGCGGATGATAAGGCCGGGCATAGCGTCACTGATAAAAGTGGTCCAGCCGAAACCGGGATCAAGCTCTTCAAGTAATTTAAATATTGTGACGCCAGCCAATGGTATGCTCACCATGACCAGCATTTTTTGTGTAGAGAATGTCACTGCCGGTGGGGCGGGCAGTTTTTTGAGCAAGCGCCACAACAGAATACTTAATATCAGCAGAGTCGCGGTCGGCAGAAAGAACGTTAGCGCTGCTTTCCATGGTGATGGTGCATCGGCAAATAACGGATTATGCGCCTCAAACGTATTGCGGACTTTTTTATGAACCGCAGGTGCGGTCGGCGCGCCTGGGCCTGCCACCATCACGGAGTTAGCCGTATGCAGTGACAACGGCGCGGGAATAACCGGCGGCTGGTAGGGAACATAAGGCGGCAGCGCCGCCGTACCCGCAAACTGCAACCCTAGCGCTGCGACGGCAGCAATGACAAAACCGCTGGCGAGACGTTTAACCTGTCGCCGCTGCAGCCAAACCAGGGCGGGAAATGCACCAACGACAAAACATACACACCACACGGCATGCACACCTGCTAAGAGCCCGCCGAGCAAACCGGCAATCAGCGGCAGTCCACCAGCAGCCAGCGCCAGCGCCAGCAGGCACAGATACATACCGGTCTGGCCGAATTGAAAAAAGCTGACTGGATACATAATGGGATAGCCATGCGCATTGGTAAATACGTAGGCTAGCATAAGGATTGGCATGGCGACTGATAACGCAATATGGCGTGTGAATACAAAAGTTGCGGCGGCGAAAGCACTAAAGGCAATTGCGCTAAACAGTGCGGAGGCTGCCAGACTGAGCGCCCATACGTCGAACCCGGCGCGTAACAGCAACGCGGGTACAATGATTTGCAATGAGCCGTCGCCATGCAGCGTCGCGCCCCAGCTGCTATGACTGTAATCGATCAAGCCGGCCCAGGCTTGGCCAAAGGCTACGGCTTCCGACCAGAATGGCGTGACCAGCGCGCCATATAGCGCCCCCAAGATGGCAGCGATACCGACCGCCCAATAAATATCACGAGCGCTTGCAGTATGGTCGATCGTAAAGAGTGATAAAAAGCGACGCCAACTCCATGGGTTGGACGATGCCGTTGCGATATTACTGGCCATGTTGAGATTCCACGATGTTGCGAATAATGTATTTGGGACGACCTTTTATCTCGTTATAAATTCGCGCCACATAAAGGCCAATGACACCGTTGGTGAGCAGTACTACACCGCTGAAAAAAGCGACTGCAATAAGCACGCCAGAGGCGCCGGGTGCGGTGAGACCCATCAGTTTGGCGATGATGGCATAGGCGATGAGCGCAAACGAAATAAAGATAGTCGCAAAACCAAAGAACAGTGAAAAATACAATGGCGTTGCGGAAAACGAGGTCAGGCCGCGAATGAATTCGCGCGCGGGGCCCTTGCTGAACAATGGAAAATGCGTCTCGCCACTAAAACGCGGCCGGCGTCGATAATAAATGAAGTCCTGTTTATAACCCACCCAGACCGACAGGCCGCGTAGGTAGGGATCAGCCTCGGGCAAAGCTAATATTTGCTGTACGACCTTGCGCGACAGCAATTTGTAATCGCCAGTATTTTCGGGCAGGCGAATATCTGCAAAGTGGTTGATGATGCGGTAAGCCTGTTTGGTAATCCACATCTTGGCGGCGCTTTCGCCATCACGGTGGGTACGGGTAGTATGTACCACCTCAGCGCCCTGGCGGAATTTTTCCACCATCTGTGGGATCAGGTCGGGCGGGTCTTGCAAATCCGTATCCATATAAATGATGGCATCACCCTTGGCCTGGGCAAAACCTGCCAAGACGCAAGGCGTGACGCCAAACCGCCGCGACATATTGATAACGGTGATGGGATAGGTTTTTTGCAAATCCGCCAGCACCTCAAATGATTTGTCGGTAGAGTCGTCATTGACGAAAATCATTTCATAGGCAAAGTCATCAACATCGGCAATTGCGGCGGTGACCTGTTTTACAAGTTCCGGGATATTTTCTTCTTCATTGCGAAACGAAAAAACAAAAGATAACAACATAGGGCGGCCTGCGGCAAAGGTGGTTAAAATTGTCCTATAGCCATAGGGCAAGTGGGCACATAACGCAATTTAGGAAATGGTCAGGATAAACTGCCGCGCCGCCGCCATAGTGTCAGCATAGGTAACGGTGGTGTCATCATTCTGTGCGTATTCTGCCGCGCCATAACCCGTGCCTACCAAAACGCCGCGCACATTGACGGCCTGACCGGCTTTAATATCAGTAAGTTTATCGCCGATTATCCAGGAATTACGCAGGTCGATATCCAGGTCCTGCTGCGCGCGCAACAGCATGCCAGGCTTGGGTTTGCGGCAATCGCAACTGCGGTCTGTGCCATATTCAGGATGATGCGGGCAATAATAGTAACGGTCGATGCGCGCATCGTGTTGCGCCAGCACCACATCAGCCTGGCGATGCAGCCGGTCGACATCCGCCGCGCTGTAAAAGCCGCGCGCAATGCCGGCCTGGTTGGTAACGACGACCACCAAAGACCCGGCATCATTAAAAGCGCGAATGGCATCTATACTGCCGGGCAGCCATTCCCAATCTGACCAAAGATGCAGATAATTTTTTTCGACATTGATGGTGCCGTCACGGTCCAAAAATACAGCGGGTTTAGCCATGGGCCGCAGTGGACGCTCCCGCGCGGTCAACCAGCAATTCAGCAAATGCCAGTGAACTGGTGAAAGCAGGCGAAATTGCATTCAGCACATGCAGTGACGTGTCCGTTTTTTCAATCACGTAATCCATCTGTAAAGCCTTGGTTTTGGTATTGACCAATTGCGGACGGATACCAACCTTGTGACACGGGATGAGATCATCCGCCGTCAATTCGGCCATAAGTTTCCGTGCGCTGGCAACGAAAGATGATTTGAAATACCGCATCATTTCAATATGTACCAATTTGCGGAAATTGCGTTGATTGGTATAATACATGGCCGTCATCATGCGGATGATTTCCATCGCCTCGCCAAGTTTGATGCCTTGCAGCCCATGATAATTTTCACGGCCAAAAACAGGAATGGCGGTTGGGCCAACGTAAACATCCCCGCTGATCACCCGCGTTAAATGAATGCCTAAAAACGGCATATTAAGATCCGGTACGGGATAGATATTGCCGCGTACCAAATGCGCGCGTTCGGGGCGCAGTTGATAATACATGCCCTTGAACGGCACCAAGGTATAATCGGCGCACAGGCCAAAGTACCGCGCAATGCGGTCGGCGTTGGCGCCCGCGCAATTAAACAAATACCCATAGTGATAAGTGTCGCTGGCGGTGGTGGCCATGCGTGTCTGCGGGTCAATTTTTTGCACCCCGCTGCCGTAAGCGAACACAACGCCGCGTTCGCGCAATAATTGCTGCAATTTGTATACAACAGCTTTGCCGTCAATAATGAATGTATCAGGACTGTTAATGCCGACTTTATAAGGTGTGGCATGCGGTTCCAGCTCTTTGACGCCTTGCTCATCAAGCTTTTCAGCGCGGATGCCATTGGCCGCGGCATTGGCCAGCAAACGCTCTATTCCAGGCAGGTCTTGTTCGGATGTCGCAATGATAACCTTGCCGCACGGATTATAGGCGATATCATGTTTAATGGCGAATGCGCGCATGCGCGCGGCGCCGGTCGCGCAAACCTTGGCCTTCAAGGTATGGCTGTCATAATAGATACCGGAATGCATGACGCCGCTGTTGCGCCCACTGGCATGCACCCCTGCTTTCGCCTCTTTATCGATAATGACAATACTGGCGGCAGGCTGGCGTTTTTTAAGCTCCAGCGCGATGGTCAGGCCAACAATCCCCGCGCCGACAATTAAATAATCGCAGGTTACCGTCATGAATATATCAGACGTTGCCGTAACGATTGTTTTTGATCATTGTAAAACCTTTAATGAGATCGGTAATGCCGGCATCCAGCGAATAGGCGGGTTTAAAGCCGGTTGCCTCGATCTTGGCATTGGAGACAACATAATTGCGCTGGTCAGGGTCTTTACCCAAAGGCGCTTCCAAAAACACAAAATCAGCGATTTGTTTTTGAATGGCTTCACATAATTCCATTTTAGAAATATTGGCATCCGACAGACCGACGTTGTAAATCTGCCCCTGCATTTTATCGAAATTGGCGATGCCGTGCAGAAACGCGCGCGTGACATCTTTCACATGCACATAATTGCGTTTGAAATGCGGTTCAAACAAAACGATGAAGCGGTCATAGACGGCGCGGTAGGTAAAATCATTGACCAGTAAATCGGTGCGCATACGCGGCGACATGCCGAACACGGTGGCGAGCCGGAAGCTGATGGTATTGGCATGCTGCATCAGCGCCTGCTCAATTTTCAGTTTCTCAATTGCATAGAGTGAAATCGGGCGCAGCGGGGATTCTTCAGTGCAGAAATTATTTGCGTCACCGGTACCATAGGCGCTGTTGGTGGTGGGCATCAAGACACGCTGATCTTTGCTCAAATTTTTAATCATCATGATAATGGCATCATGATTGGTGGTGGAGGCGCCAACCGGATCCTTGTTACACAACGGCGCGCCGACATAGGCGGCAAGGGGAATGACGATATCCGCCTGCTTCAGCAGTGGCAGCATGGTTTCTTCCAGGCGGATGTCGCCATGCACGACCTTGAAATTCGGATAATGGCAGACATGGCCCAGGCTATGCTGGCCATACATGAAGTTGTCGAGAACAGTGACGTTATGGCCCGCTGCCAACAGTTCCGGCACCATCGTGGAGCCGAGATAACCGGCGCCGCCGGTAACAAGAATATTATATGACATGCTATTGCTCGTGATGGTTATTGGCAGAGTTCATTTTCCACACATTCGCACAGGCTGTGCGCAATGGCGATATGCAATTCCTGGATGCTGCTGGTGCGGGCGCCGCTGGCGATGATGCAGTAATCCGCCATCGCCGCAACCTTGCCGCCCTGATGTCCGGTTAAAATAATGCTCGTTAGGCCCATAGCTTTGCATTGTTCCAAGGCGCGAATGATATTGCGCGAGTTGCCGGAAGTGGTGATGCCCAAAAACACATCAGGCGCGCGCATTTTGCCTTCAATCTGGCGGGCAAAAATTTCGTCATAACCATAGTCATTGCCAATTGCGGTGATGATGGAACTGTCGACCGTCATCGCCTCCGCCGCCAGCGGGATACGGTCACGCGCCAAGCGGCTGACAAATTCCGCGGCAATATGTTGGGCATCCGCGGCCGAGCCGCCATTGCCGGCAATGTAGATACGTCCGCCATTTTTATAGGCGGCAACCAGCGCGGTTACCGCCTGGTCAAAAATTGCATGTTGGTCAGCACGATTGAGAAAGTCTTGTTTGGCGTCAATTGATTGCTGAACGTTAGTGGTTAAAATCGCGGCATAACGCATGGCGGTCCTGCTCTAGGTAATAATGTCGGCGGCGCGCAGATAATCCTGCGGCACGCCAATATCAATGAAAGGCGCCGAAAATTCAATGCCATATAAGCGCTGACCTGATGCTAGCGCGGCTGGAAAAATATTGTTTTCCAGCGACAAACTAATATTTGGAGACATATGGGGTGCCAAGGCGCGCGGGTTGACCAGATAGATGCCGCCGTTGGCGAGGCAACTGTCCTGGGTTGCAGTGGATTTAAGCGCGGTGATGGCGCCAGCGGGTGTAACGTCCAGACCCATGTAACGCGCGGTATCACTGGTGCGAAATAGCGAGAACGTCCAATCAGAATCATGGCCATAGCTAAATGCGGTGAGCTGTTGCAGATCAACCGCGAAATAGGTGTCGCCATTTAACAGCACAAATGGCGCGTCGTCTGTAAGAAATTGTGTGGCTAGCAACAACCCGCCGCCGGTGCCCAAAGGTGTGGTCTCAATTGCATAATCAAGTTTAGCTTTTTTATAGCGATCGCCAAAATGCCCGCTGATTATCTCATGCTTATAACCGACTGACAGAGTGAAGTGGCGGATGCCTTGGTCATGCCAATAGTCCAGCAGATATTCCAAGAATGGCCGCCCGTTAATAGGTGCCATCGGTTTGGGCACATCAGGAACGGTATCGCGTAACCGCGTGCCTAAACCGCCTGCTAATATAACAGCGGATATCGGTATGCCGGTCATGCCGCGTTGATGATATCACAAATCGTGTCAATTTCCGATTTTTTGATATCGGGGAAATTGCCAATATACATGCCATAGAAATGCACATGTTCGGTTTGCGGAAAGTCCAGATGATGATTGGCGGGTACAATGCCCTTTAAATACGGCTGGCGCACTTGATTGCCGCCGCCCGCGCTGCCGCGGCGAAATTCGACGCCATTCGCGCGCAGGCTGGTCATCAGCCGCCGCATCAGGTCATTGTCAGGTTCTTTTAAAATCAGGTTAAAGGCGTAATTGCTGGAACCTTCCAGCAAAAAGTCGGTGCGGTATTTGCTGGCATCAATTTTATTCAGGAAATACAGCATGTTTTCGGTACGCAGGCGTACATTTTCATCCAGCCGTTTCAGCTGGCTGCGCCCCATAATGCCGCCGATTTCAGTGTTGCGCATATTATAGGCGGAATAGGCGAAGATGAAGTCGGGATTTAGGTCGGGATACTCGTTGACGTAACCGGCCTTGATTGACTCATCGGTCGTTTCGCGCACCATACCGTGCGAGCGCAGCATACGTGCTTGCTGGTAAACCAACGAGTCATTGGTGCAAACCATGCCGCCTTCAATCGTGCTCATATGATGTGCATAATAATAGGAGAAGTTGGACACCCAGCCAAAGCTGCCCAACCGTTGGCCATTGTGCGTGGCACCATGCGATTCACAAACATCTTCGATCAATGGGATGTTGCGTTTTTTGAGTTCGGCGAGCAGTTGATCGGTCAAACCATCAAACCCCTGCACATGCGTTAAAAATACCGCACGGGTTTTATCGGTAATTTTGGCAACAATTTGATTAGCATCCATGGCCAGGTTATGCGGGTTGATATCAACAAACACTGGCGTAAAACTGTTTTGTAAAACTGTTGCTATATCAGATATCCAGGTCAGCGGCGGCACGAGGACTTCACCACCTTCAGGGTGTCGAATTTTAAGTAAAGCCATCGTTAGCAGATTGGCCGAGGCGCCCGAATTGACAAAAACACTGTATTTAACACCGAGCCACTGCGACCACTCAGCCTCAAAGGCGCGCACGTTGGCGCCATGCGTTAAAATTGGGTCATCTTGTTTCAGATGTTCAATAACGGCATCCAAATCCTCACGCAGAATATTGTTACGCATCAAGGGAAATTTCATATTATGATCCTTCAACTATTTGTTTAGGCTTTGCGCAAAGGTCGTAATCGCGCCGGTCACCGCATTAACGCCGATGCCGATTTGTTCATGCAGTGCGGCGCGGGTACCCAGTTCAAAACGGTAACCGGGTTTAACGCCAATATTATGGATTTTGCCGGACAGATTATGCCGCACCGCGAAGTCAAACAGCATGGAATCCAGACCGCCACGACCGCGGAAGCCTTCCTCCATGGTGACAATGCCGGCATAGGGCGCGAGCGTTTTTTGCAAAGCTGTTTCATCCGCGCCGCTGATTTCAAACAGGTCAATCACGCTAACCTCAATGCCGGCTGCCGCGAGTTTTTCCGCGGCCTGCAGTGCGGTATGGAGCAGATAGCCGGTGGCAACCAGGGCAATGTGTCCGCCACTTTTATGTATATGAAACCCGCGTGTCACATCCGGCGGCGTGTCATAAATGACCGGCAAGGCCTGGGCATCCAATCGCAAATAGCTGGGGCCGATGTGATTGATGCAGGATGTAAATAACGCTGCGGCGCTGACATGATCGCAAGGTGAATGTACACTGACGGTGGGCAATGCCCGCATCAGGCTAAGATCTTCAAAACACTGGTGCGTCGGGCCGGAGACGACATAACTATAACCTGCGCCAACGCCGATCAGTGTTACATTCATGGGGCGCACCACGGATAAGATGGCCAAACTCACGCGAATTTGCTCGTAACAGCGCATGGTGATAAAAGGCGCAATCGCATAAGCGAAAACTTTAAAGCCTTCCAGTGCTAAACCTGCCGACACATTGATCAAGTTCTGTTCGGCGATGCCGACATTGACGAAACGGTTGGGGTGATCGGTGCGGATGCGATCCAGAATAGGTGAGCCAAAATCCGCCGTGACAAAATAGATATCCGCGTCGCTCGCCATCGCTTCATGGATACGCAGTAACAATGCATCACGCATCGGCATCGCGGCGGCGGTCACGGGCGCGTTCATGCGACCGGCTCCAGTAAACTGTCAATGGTGGCAGTGGGAATGGCGATCACATGGCACAGTGCCGCTGTCTCTAGCACCGGGACGCCCTTACCTTTAATAGTATGGGCAATTAAAACTTTAGGTTTGCCGGACCTGTCTGCCCTACAGGCATCAAGACCCGCGCAAATGTCCGCCATATCATGGCCGTTCACAGCCTCATAAACCGCCCAGCCGAAAGCTTTAAATTTATCAGACAGCGAACCATGTGCGATAACGTCATCAGTCGCCCCCAGCATGCAATATTTATTATTATCAACGATGACGGTCAAATTATCCAAACCCTGATGCGCGGCAAACATAAAGGCTTCCCAATTGGCGCCTTCGTGTAATTCACCATCGCCGGTGACAACATAAACCTGTTGCGGCTTTTGGCGTGATTTCAAACCTAGTGCCATGCCGGATGCCACACCTGCGCCGTGCCCCAGCGAGCCATTGATCGTTTCATAGCCAGGGATAATCGGATCGGGAATACCGCCCAAAAAGCTGCCTTCCTGACAGACATTCTCCAGCTCGGCCATGTCGAAAAAACCAAGGTCGGCCAAAATCGGATACATGCAGAGCGAACCATGTCCCTTGCTGATGATACAGCGGTCGCGGCCCGTCCAGCGCGGATTTTTAGGGTCTTGTTTTAAATAGCCGCCATAATAGAGCGCGGTAAAAATTTCGATAGGGGATAGCGAGGAGGCCACCCGCGTTTCCGGTGCGCGCCGGTGCAGCTTGAGGGTTTCTTCCCATACCCAGCGCGCTTTGGCGGTTAAATCGGTCACGGCAATCCTTTATGTTGGCGGTACCAGTTATAGGTCTGGAGCAGGCCCTGCTCAAGGGATGTTTTTGCCTGCCAGCCCATGGCGTTGATGCGTCCGCTATCAAGCAGTTTGCGCGGCGCGCCGTCCGGCTTGCTGGTATCCCAATTGATCTGACCGGTGTAATCCACCAATTTCGCAATCATTTCCGCCAGTTCCTTGATGGAGACATCGCTGCCCACGCCGATATTGATGGGTAGGGCAGGCTCTTCAGTTTCTAAAATTATGTGACAAGCCGCCGCCAGGTCATCTGAAAATAAAAATTCCCGGCGCGGCGTGCCGGTGCCCCATAGCGTGATGGTTGGTGCGTTTTGGGATTTTGCTTCCTGAAACCGGTGGATGAGGGTCGATAACACATGCCCGGTCGCGGGATCAAAATTATCATTGGCGCCATAAACGCTATTTGGGATGACCGGGATGAAAGCAGTTTTAGAAAATTGTGTATTGTAAGCATGGCACAACTGTAGTCCGGCAAGCTTGGCCATTGCATAAGCGAGACTGGTGGGCTCCGGCTTGCCAGTTAATAGGGCTGCCTCTGCCATCGGCTGTACACATTCGCGCGGATACATGCAGGATGAGCCAAAGAAAAGCAGACGCCGAACACTCACAGCATGCGCAGCGGCAAATACATTGACCTGCAGCTGCAGGTTTTGATTCATGAAGTCAGCGGGAAAGGTTTTGTTATCGATAATGCCGCCAACCTTGCCGGCGCTCATGATGACATATTGTGGGCGCGCGGTTTCAAAAAATTGCGTGACGGCTGCGCAATCGGTGAGATCGAGTTCAGCACGTGTTTTGGTTATGACATTGCCAAAACCTTGCGCTGTAAAATGCCGTAGGCAGGCGGAACCGATAAGGCCGCGGTGCCCGGCAATAAAAATACGCGCATTTTTGTCCAGCGCCATTAAAAACCCTGCGGTTGATACAGCACCACACGGCTGCCGGTATCTTCGAAACGGAATGGAACATGAATAAGATTATGAAGCACCGCGCGCACTTTAGATTGCAGTTCCGGTTTGACGAAAAACAGCATAAAACCGCCGCCACCGGCACCGAGGATTTTACCACCGGTGGCGCCTGCCGCCATCGCGGCATCATAAATTTCATCAATGTGCTGGGTTGAAACGCGGTTGGAAATGGCACGCTTGGCTAGCCAGCTTTCATGCAAGAGCTTGCCGATGTCTTCCAGTGATGCCTGGTTGTTTTGAAAAATATTTAGCGCTTCCTTAGCAATGTCGGCGATACGATTTAGCTCCGTCGCGCGCGATTTAAGATTATCAATCTGCGCCTTGGCAACTTCAGAGGCGATGCGCGAAAAGCCGGTAAAGCACAGCATCAGATGATCTTGAAAATTGTGCAGCCGCTCGGCAGGCAATAAGATTGGCGTTACATCAAATGTATCGTTGCGTTTAAAATCAATGCGGTTAAAACCGCCAAACGCTGCCGAAATCTGGTCTTGCGAACCAACATTTTCCTTGATGATATTTTGTTCGATGTTAATCGCTTGGGCTGCCAGTCCCTCATCAAACATATAGCTTTCCTCAAGCGCTTTCAGCGCGTTAAGCAAACCAACAGTAAAAGAAGAACTTGACCCCAGGCCCGAACGCGCTGGCAGGTCACCATCATGATGGATTTCAAGGCCGCGGTGGCATTTCATGTATTGCAGCACATGCCGTACGGCAGGATGCTCAATTTCATCAAGTGTTTTGACGTTTTCGATACGCGAATAAACGATACGATATTTATGGTCAAAAAACGGCGGCAAATACCGGCAACTTATGTAACAATATTTATCAATAGTGGTGGCCAGCACCATGCCGCCATGGTCACGGAACCAGCCCGGATAATCGGTGCCGCCGCCAAAAAAGGAAATCCGGAAAGGGGTACGGGTGATAATCATAATCTTGCCGGGTAGCTATACAGAAGCTGGCAGATAACTCAAGGAAGTGAATGAAAATACTTGATATTACCGTAATCGGCTCTAAAATTGCCATGGCAGGCCACTCTATAATATGCTTTGGTCGCCGCCATGAAAAACCTGCATCCCGCAATAACCTGCGCACTGCGCCTGGCGATAATGCTGGCGGCGTTGGCGCTGGTTTTTTTACGGATAAGTTGGGGCGATATCTGGCCGTTGCTGTCGCAAATTCCTGCCATGTCGCTGGTTGCGGCGCTGCTGGCTATTCACGCCACTCAAATTTTGGCCGCATTACGCATGCGGTTTTATGTGGCGGCACATAATATTGTATTGCCGCCGCAAACGGCTGTTCAGCTACATTATATTGGCGAGATGTTCAGTGCGGTTTTGCCGGGCGGCGCGGGCGGCGATGTTTACAAAGCCTGGTGGCTGCAGCGCCATCGCCAGGGTGGTATCATGAATATGGCCAAGCTAATGATTTCATCGCGCCTCAATGGCCTGTGGGCATTGGGTGCGATTGTGTGCATTTTGGCGACGTTTGACGGGATGCCGGACCTGCAGTTACCGGTTCGCATGTTGGCGGCCGCGGCATTGGTGGCAGGGACTGTTTTTTGCGCTGTCTTCATGTACTTTGTGTTCCGCGAAAGCTGGCGCCATCAGACAATCGCCGCGCTTTATTCATTGGCGCTGCAAAGTTTGCTGGCTTTTGCGGTGTGGATGATTTGCCTGGGTCTGCAGCTGCAGGCACATGCCGTCGACTACATTATTCTTTACATGCTGTCTTGCATCGTGGCGCTATTGCCAATTTCCATTGGCGGCATTGGCGTGCGCGAACTGGTATTGCTGCATGGCAGCATGTTGTTGCATCTGGAAGCGGACAAAGGCGTGGCGCTGGCCTTCGCGCTGACCATTATTAACCTGACCGTGCCTTTGGCAGGCGCCATCATCCAAATTTTTTGGCGTGTAAAAATTCCCCAAGATGCGCCAATGACAATACAAAATTAAGATTCCTGATGTTTGACGCCGGCCAAAAGATCAGACAGTTGCTCCGGTTTGACTGGCTTGGTAAGATGATGTGTGAAACCGGCTTCCTTGGCCAGCTGACGATCCTTATCCTGGCCCCAGCCGGTTTGCGCGATAATTACAGTATTCTTGAATAAAGGATCGACTCGCAACGCGCGGCACACATCATAACCATTCATGCCAGGCAGGCCGATATCCAGCAGGATAACATCGGGCCGCATTTTCTTGGCGACCTCCAAGACTTCCAAACCATCATGAACCAAGCGGGCATTATGTCCAATCATCTCCAGCATCCAGCCGGTGGTTTTGGCGGAGGCGACATTGTCATCAACCACTAAAACCTGTAATGGGATAGCCTCCGGCGGTATCAATGATGCGGATTTGTCAGCAATGGCCGACGGCGTTTGTTGCGGCGACAAGGGCAGGCGTACGGTAAACGTACTGCCTTGGCCAAGACCGGGACTGGCCGCGGTAATCTTGCCGCCATGCATTTCAACCAGACGTTTAACCAGGGCCAGCCCGATGCCAAGCCCGCCCTGGGCACGTTCCATATTGCGGTCGATCTGCGTGAAAAGATCGAAGACCTTGGCGAGCATATCATCACGGATACCGAGGCCGGTATCGGTTACAGCGATCAGCACATTATTGCCGTCCGGACGTATGGTCAGAGTGATGTGACCATTTTGCGGGGTATATTTCGCGGCATTGTTCAACAGGTTGCTGACTACCTGGGCCAGACGCGTCAGATCAGCATCTAACCACAGCACATCCGGCGGCACGTCCAATATTAAACGATGCTGCGCGGCATCAATCAGCGGTTGGCTGACTTCAACCGCGGCGCGTACCACATCCTGTAGGCTGATATGTTCATGACGTAGGTCGATCTTGCCCTGGCTGACGCGCGAGACATCAAGCAAATCGTCAATCAGCCGCACCAAATGATCCATCTGCCGATCCATCATATCACGTACTTGGTCGGTCGCGGGACCTGGTGGCGACATGCGCAATACTTGGAGGCCGGTGCGAATGGGGGCCAGCGGATTGCGCAATTCATGTGCCAGCGTAGCCAGGAATTCATCTTTGCGCTGATCGGCTTCTTGCAAGGCGGCGGCGTATTGCCGGCTTTGCGCCAAAAGGCGTGCGTTGGTTTCAGCAGACAACGCAATTTCGTCGCGCTGGCGAGTTAATAACTGTTGCTGGCGATACAATTCAAAAAAAACCGCGGCCTTGCTGCGCAAAACATCTGTTTCAATCGGCTTGTGCAAAAAATCGACGGCACCTGCCTCATAACCGCGAAAGCGCCGTTGCCGGTCATCATGGCCGGCGGTCAGGAAAATGATCGGCACGCGCCGCGTACGGGTGGTGCCGCGCATCAGCTCCGCCAATTCAAAACCATCCATGCCGGGCATTTGCACATCCAAAAATGCCAGGGCAACTTCATGTGTCAGCAACAGCTCCAGGGCTTCCGGTCCTGAACGGGCCTTAAGTAAAACCAGGCCGTCACGGCGCAAGAGCGCCTCCAATGACAGTAAATTTTCGGCCAAATCATCGACCAATAGAAAATAAACGGGTTTTGTTTCTGCCATGGTTATGAAATTGCTGCGTGTTGAAGATATAAAGCAATATCTTTTAATGTTAAAACATGTGCTTGCGGACAGGCGCGTAAGGCGGCTTGCGGCATCGCGGTGGCATAGGCCGCGGCTGGCTGTTGCACCAGCGCGGTACCGCCGGCTTTGCAAATCGCGGCCAGCCCTTTAGCGCCATCATGATTGGCACCGGTCAAAACGATGCCAATGACTTGTGCGTCATAAGCATCGGCGGCGGTTTCAAACAGCACATCGATTGACGGGCGCGAAAACAACACCTCTTCCTCACTGGACAATGACAGTTTGCCGTTCGGTTCGACCAGCAGATGATAATCGGGCGGCGCGATATAAATCGTGCCGGGTTGAATAGGTTCCTTGTCTTCAGCTTCCTTAACGGGTAATTGGCATTTGGCCTGCAATAGATTGGCCAGCACGCTTTTTTTGTCGGGCGGCAGGTGAACAACCACCAAGATTGCCCAGGGATAGTCGCTGGGCAGGGGCGGCAGTACTGTGGAAAGCGCATCCAGCGCGCCGGCCGACGCGCCAATCACAATTATTTTTGCATCATTAATCATGGCTCGTGGCGCTTTTGATAAATGCGGTCGTCACGCACAAAATCTGTAAAAGCATCGGAATGGCATGAAAACCGTAAGCTTTCCTTGGCGCCCAAGCCTAAAAAGCCTTTGTGTGGTAACGCGTCCTTGAAAAGGCCAATGGCGCGGTCCTGCAAATCCCGATCGAAATAAATCAGGACATTCCGGCACGACACCAGCTGCATCTCGCCAAACACCGCATCGCTGACAAGACTGTGATCCGAAAATACCACGTGCTGGCGCAGGCTTTTGTCAAACGACGCCGCGCCATACGCCGCCACATAATAATCCGACAGCGATGATTTACCGCCGGACTTCTGATGGTTTTCGGTAAATAACTGCAAGCGATCTAAGTCATAGACACCGGCCTCCGCCTTTTTTAACGCGTCGGGATTGATATCGGTGGCATAGAATATCGTACGGTCCGCCAGACCTTCCTCGCGAAATAAAATGACAAAGGAATAAACCTCTTCACCGGTCGAACAGCCGGCAATCCAGATTTTAAGTGACGGGTAGGTGCGTAAATGCGGCACCACTTTTTCCCGGATGGCGCGAAAGTAGGAGGGATCGCGAAACATTTCACTGACCTGCACAGTCAGATAACCCAATAGTTTTGGCAACAGGCTGGCATCGTGCAGAACGCGGTCCTGCAATTGGGAATAGGAGGTGCAGTTAAAATGGTCTTTGGCCTGGGCCAACCGCCGCTTGATCGACGCAATTGAATAGCCGCGAAAATCATAATGATATTTGCGGAAAATCGCTTCCAGTAACAGCCGCAGCTCAATGTCTTCAGTTTTGTCGGTATGACCAGCAGCCTCGATCATCGTGGCATCCAAACGCGGACCAGCGACAACAGTTTTTCCACATCCAAAGGTTTGGCCATATAGTCATTGGCACCGGCATCCAGACAGCGTTCTTGGTCATCGCGCATGGCCTTGGCAGTCAACATAATAATCGGCAATTTTTTCCAAACAGGTTGTTTGCGGATTTCGCGCGTTGCCATGAGGCCATCAACTTCCGGCATCATGACATCCATCAATACCAAATCAATGGTTTTTGTCGCGTTCATTGCGGCCTCTGCCAAGGCTTCTAGTGCTTCGCGGCCATTGCGGGCAATCTGCACAATCGCGCCGCGCGGCTCCAGAATGCTGGTCAGCGCATAAACATTGGCAACATCATCTTCAACCACCAAGATACGACGGCCTTCTAAAATTGCATCGCGGCTATGGGCCTTTTCCAGCATACGCTGTTGTTCAGGCGGTAAATCCGCCACCACTTGATGTAAAAACAGCGTTACTTCGTCCAGCAAACGTTCCGGTGATTTTACACCTTTAATGATAATGGATTTTGAATAACGCCGCAGCCGTTGTTCTTCATCATTTGACAGGTCACGGCCGGTATAAACAATCACCGGCGGGAAAGAATAAGCATCCTCCTTGCTGAGCGTTTCCAGCAATTCATAACCCGAAGTGTCGGGCAATGACAAATCCAAGACCATACAATCAAAGGTGGTTTCTTTGAGTATTTTCAGGCATGCCGCGGCGCTGCCGACACCCACGGTTTCGACATCCGGAGTAGCCAGCAATTTTCTCATGCTGTCGCGTTGCACGGCATCATCTTCAACAATCAAAATGCGCCGCATATGCTTGGCAAATCGCGTTTCCAATAGTTTTAAGGCGCTGATGAGATCCTCGCGTTTGACCGGTTTTAACATATGGCCGATCGCGCCTAACGACAGTGCGGTTTGCGCATGATCGTGGCCAGACACCACATGAACCGGAATGTGGCGCGTGCGTACATTGCGTTTCAAACGGTCTAACACCGACAGGCCGGAATTATCGGGCAAACCAACGTCGAGCAAGACGGCATTCGGCATATATTGTTTGGCGGCAATCAGCGCATCTTCTGCAGTGGTGCAAACGATGCATTGAAAATCCAATTCATTGACTAAATCACGTAAGATGCGCGCAAAAACTTCATCATCTTCGACAATTAAAATAACGCGGCCGTTGTTAATCAGCCGTTCCCGATCGTCTTCAATCTGACGCATGCGGATAACCGACGGTTTTTCTCTTTGAACTGTTGCGGCTGGTAGAGAATTGATTTTAATACCCAATGACACCGGTGTGATAGCGTCCGCAGCGGGGGCATAATTAATTGGCAAGGTAATAGTAAAACAGCTGCCTTGGCCAACGGTGCTGGTTATCTCAATAGTGCCGCTGAGCAGCCGGGTTAATTGTCTTGAAATGGACAAACCAAGGCCGGTACCGCCATATTTGCGGCTGATCGTGCCGTCGGCCTGACGAAAGGCATCAAAAATCGCCTGTTGTTGATCTTGTGCGATGCCAATACCAGTATCGGTCACGGCAAAGGCAATTTGATTGTCAGCCATCCGACTGACCATGAGTTCGACTTGGCCATGTTCGGTAAATTTAATGGCGTTAGATAACAAGTTTTTAAGGATTTGTTCCAGACGCTGGCGGTCGGTTTCAATGATCGCTGGGCAATTTGGCAATAATTGTGTTTGAAAGATCAACCCTTTTTGTTTGGCCATGGGGTCAAAGATGCGCGTTATATCGTTAAGCAAGCGCTCCAACGACACACTTTCTGGCCGCACTTCCATATGGCCGGCTTCAATTTTTGACAAATCAAGAATGTCATTGATCAAGGTTAGTAGATCATTACCGGATGACTGAATGGTTTGTGCGAACTTGACCTGTTCGTCAGTCAGGTTGTGGTTCGGATTATCCGCCAACAATTTCGCCAGAATAAGCGATGAATTAAGCGGGGTACGTAATTCATGAGACATATTGGCCAAAAAATCGGATTTATATTGGCTAGCCTGCTCCAATTCGTGCGCTTTTGCCTGCACAACCGCTTTGGTGCGCGCCAGATCGTCGCGCTGGCCTGCCAATAGTTGCGTTTGTTCTTCTAGTTGCGAATTGGTTTGTTCCATTTCCGCCTGTTGGTGCTCAAGACGCGTTTGCGACTCTTTAAGCGCGCGGCTTTGTTCTTCCAGCTCTTCATTGGAGACACGCAGTTCTTCACCCTGGGCTTGTAATTCTTCCGACTGGCGCTGCGTTTCTTCCAGCATATTTTGAATGTTGGCACGGTCGCTGGCGGATCGTATGGCAATACCAATCGATGCCGACAAGCGTTCCAATAATTCAAGTGTCAATTTATGCAACGGTTGCAAAAAGCCCAGTTCAAATACGGCATTGGGCATGTCATCGACGATTGCCGGAGCAATGACCAAATAGCGTGGCTGGCCATGCCCCAAACCGCAGCCAATCTTCAGATAATCGTCAGGTATGTCTTTTAGGATGAAAGGACGCGCTTCTTTAGCGGCTTGGCCTAACAAGCTTTCCTCAACCGTAAATTCCGTAACCGTATTGCTGTTGGCTGCCATCCCATAAGTAGCAACGCGCGTATAATGCTGACCTTGCTTAACAAAAAAAGCGCCCGCCTGGGCATTCATATACTCCGCTAAAAAAGCCAGAATGTTATGAGCCAACTGTTCTACCCGCTGTTCGCCAATCATGGCTGCACTTAATTTAACCTGGCCGGATTGCAGCCAGTCTTCACGCTGTTGCAAGGCAAGCGTGCGGCGAAGTAACAATGCCACCAGCATCGACAGCAGCATACCCAACAGGCTTGCCAAAATACCGCTCACTACTGCAATATTGTAGGCATCATCCATTTCCGCCAGTCGCTGTGCGCGCAACATCTGCTGTTCTGCGCGCGTTTTACTGATCAGCATGCGCAAGGCATCCATTTCATTTTTGCCCAAGTCAGTAATGACCACCGCGCGCGCAGCATCAAACCCCTGGGTGCGACGCAAGCTGACAGTTTCACCCAGCTCGGCCAATTTTTTATGAATATGCACAACAATCGCCGGCATACGTGCTGTTTGTTCCACATTATCGCCAACCAGATGTTCCAGCTCATCAATGCGCGTTTCAATACGCGTTAAAGCTTCATTATATGGATCTAAATAATTTTCATTACCGGTAATTAAAAAACCACGCTGTCCGGTTTCGGCATCCTTCAGAATTGATAGCAAATCATCAAGTGCCAGAATAACTTCGTGGGTATGCACGACCTGTGCAGTATCGCGATTTAACACACGTATGTTTAAGTATGAAACCAGACCGCTCGCCAGGAAAAATATCACGACCGCCCCAAGGCCTAAGGTCACCAGGGGATTGGATTTTCCAAGCTGTTGTGATGAATTTTTGTACGGCATACTATGGTCCATTATCGATGATGCACTCAGTCATAGGCGCATTTGCTAGACACAGGAATTGGTTAGTTAACATTAAAAGACCATACGTGTAACAGAATTGATGTTGCTATTTTGTTCCCTTTGCTGGAGTATTACTTTAAGACTGTTTGCGTTAAGCAATGTCCTTAACCTCATGCTGAGAAATTATATTATGCTGCCTGCTGTATCATTTAACCATAGCGTGTTTGACGCAGCGTTTGAAGCGTTGGGCCAACGGGGCCAGCCGCTGTTGATTACCGGACGCGCGGGTACCGGCAAAACTACGCTGATCCGTGAAATTTTAAAACAGAAAAATATCAAACAAGTGGTAGTGGCGCCAACCGGTGTGGCGGCATTTCAAGCCGGCGGCCAGACCATTCATTCGTTATTACAAATTCCGCCGCGGTTGCAAAATTTGGCAGAGATCAAACCGGTGTTTGGCCGTAATAAACCGGTACTGCAAAAAATGCAGCGACTGATTATCGATGAGATTTCGATGGTGCGCGCGGATCTGTTAGATAAAATTGACTATGCGTTGAAACTTAACCGCGGCAACAGCGCGCCCTTTGGTGGTGTACAAATTGTCATGGTCGGTGATTTTTACCAGTTACCGCCGGTGGTGCCGCACCTGGAAGCACAGCTACTGGAAGCCGCTGGTTATGCTACGCCATATGCACCCAGCGCTTTATGTTTGCGCGACATACATTTAAAAATCATTGAACTGGAACAGGTATTTCGCCAAAACGACCCGGAATTTATTAATATGCTAGGTAATATTCGCAGCGGCCAGCTATTGCGCGAAACCTTGTCCGCTTTAAATGATACTTGTGTCAGATCACACCGCGATAGTGCCACGCCGCTGTTGTTGACTGGACGCAATCTTGAGGCGGATGCTTATAATGCCGCAATGCTGGCGGCGCTGCCAGGCCGTAGTAAAATTTACCAAGGTGCCATGGCCGGTGAATTTGGTTTGGTAGGCGACCAATTGCCGGCACCTGCGCAATTGGAACTGCGGATTGACGCACGCGTCATGCTGCTTAAAAACGATCCGCAAAAACGCTGGGTCAATGGCAGCTTGGCGACTATAGTTAAAGTAACCGATAGTGAAATTTTCGTGCGGCTGGATGGCGGGGATCGCAGCTTACACAGTATCGAACCGCACAATTGGGAACGTTATCGTTACAGCTGGAATGCTGCCAAAGCGGAAATAAAAAGCGACGTGGTCGGCACCTATACGCAGATGCCAGTTAAACTGGCCTGGGCTAGCACTATTCACAAAGCCCAGGGTTTAAGCCTGGATGATGTGCGGGTAGATTTGGGCCGCGGCGCCTTTGCCAGCGGCCAGGCCTACGTCGCGCTGTCACGTGCCACCAGTCTTGCCGGACTGTCGCTGACGCATCCGTTAAAGCCAAGCGATGTAATTACCGACCGTAATCTGGCAAGCCTGCTGCAAAATTTATAATTATCTAAACATGAAAACCCGCAGCATATTTATACTGCGGGCTTAATTTTATAGTTAATTACTGCGCAGTCGCAGGCGCGCTGTTGCTGACTGGTGCGTCCGTTGCAGGTGCTGTTGTCCCGGCACTATCAGTTGCTGGCGCCGCTGTGTCAGCAGGCGCCATAGCATTGCCTGTTGGCGGAACTTCCGAAGTTGTACCGTTAGCCATCGAGGCAGGCGCTGTGGTTGGTGTTCCAGTATTCGGTGTTGTTGTTTGGTTGCCATTATCTGTACGTTGGGTATCTGCCGTATTACGGTTTGATGCCAACAATACGTAAGCCAGTAAGGCAATGGCAATAATTGCCAAAACGGTCCACAAGGTTTTACGATTGTTGTTATCATCAGCGGTTCTGTTGCGGGTATCAATTGCCATAAGGGCACTCCTGGTTATTGTGATTGAAATAAGTGTTTGGACGTTAAGCCACGTTGCATAAAATTGTTGTAATGCACTGTCGCCGCAATACAAAAGATTGGTAAGTTAAGCTGACGCAAAAACAGCAATTGGCATGCCGTCAAAACAGTCCGCCAAACTAATTTGTGAATGACTATTTACTGCTTGGCTGGTCATAATATTTTTCCCAGTAAAACCATCGGGCAGAGTAATAAAAGCATTTTGCATACTTGTTTTATTAATATCACCACGCACCAATATAGCTGTGATTAACATTTGATCCTGCCAGCGCCGCGCATAGGCTATGACGCGGTCGGCATATTTACCTGACACTGTCAGCGGTTCATAGCTGCCATAAGTATATAACTCCGCATATTGAGCACGATGGACAAGTAGCATGGCCATAACACGTTGCTTAATTGCGCCGCTGCGCCAGTTTTGATAAAGTATTGCTAATGGCGTATTATCGACTAACGTCATAACACGCATTTCATAATCAACTGGACGGCGATTATCTGGATCAACCAGACTTAAATCCCAAAATTCTGTACCCTGATAAACGTCCGGCACGCCAGGCAGGGTTAGCTTTAACACAACTTGTGCCAGACCGCGCGCAGCACCCCAAGCCGCCAGTTTATTTACAAATAGTAAAAAACTGTCCAAAAACGTATTTTGCTTAGAGATATCCAAAATCGCATGCACAAAGGCACTAACCAATTTTTCGTAATCTTCTTGGGGCAGCGACCAGCTGCTGTTTAATTTTGCTTCACGCAGTGCTTTAAGTAGATATTCGTCTAAACGTTTCAGATAACTATCATGTGCAGACGTCTCGAACGGCCGGTGCAATAATTCTACAGGCCAGCTGCCCAATAAAATTTGATATATAAAATATTCTTCGTTTGGCGACGGAACAGCCGTTTTTTCAAAAACTGTGCGTTTGGCGCGGTTCAATTTCGCCCAGGTATTTACATGCTTGCGCCAGGCCAAGGGCATTTCCGACAGCACCGATAGTCGCGCACGCAAATCCTCACCGCGTTTGGTATCATGCGTGGCGGTCGTCAGCATGCTATGCGGAATATTTTTAATACGCTCACCAATAGTTTTATGAAAATCTGTCACGCTGGCCCCAAAACGTGACGGCGCGCCGCCTACCTCATTCAATGATAGTAAACGGTTAAAGCGATAAAAGGTGGTGTCTTCTAGACCCTTGGCCATCACCGGGCCGCTCAACTGCTGGAAACGTTTGACCAGACCCAGGATTGCGATATTATCACAAGGGCGCTCCACGGTCAAAATTGACGCCAGAAAATCATAAACAGAGATGTCAGCTAACTGGCTGTGCTTTTTAGCGCGGCCAATCGCCCAGGTAATGACAATCGCGTCATTCTTGTCAAATTCATGAGCGTTAATATAGGTGCGGTAAACCGGGAACCAGCTGATAACATCTTCTAAAGCGGTGCGTAAAACTTCTTGGGGATAGTCACGCGTATAGGCACTGCTATCGGCGATCATTTTTAACTCACGCGTAATACGCAGCAATTCACTGGTTAGGCTGGAATCTAAAATCAGTTTTTTGGCGTTATAGACCAGCCGGTCAAACGGGCGGCGGATGCCGGTAAAATCGCGATAGGTTTTATCCAGATGCTGTTCAGCGCGCGGGTTCACAAATACCGCACCGATGTCATTAAGTGCATCATAACCGCTAGTGCCATCGATCGGCCAGCCGCGCCGCGTTGTCTCATGCACGCCCAGAATTTTTTCAACTGTCAGATAAGCGCTGCTGCCGGTTTTTTCGCGCAAGCGGCGGCAATAGCGCGCGGGGTCGGCCAAACCGTCAATATGATCGATGCGCAGGCCCTGTAAGTTGCCATTGGCAATTTCGTCAAAGACAAAACCGTGGATCTTGTCAAATATTTCGTCATCTTCAACACGTAAGGCGGCCAATTCGTTGATATCAAAAAAGCGACGGTAATTAATATCGCTGGAGGCAACGCGCCAAAAAGCCAGTTGATAATGTTGACGTTCCAGCAGCGCATGCAACCTTACACGATCATTATTGATAACGCTGACCGCTCGGGCAATCGCCTCGTATAAACTAGAGTTAGTCATCAACGCGTTTTTTAAATCTTCACCGGCTTTGACATTATTTTCAATCTCAGAAATATCCGCACAGATGGTATGATAATCAACCGGACACACGGGAAAGAAATTATCAAAATAATGAAGATTAAAACTGCCGTGCATTTTATCAAAAACCAGTTTTAATTCACCCGCTGCCAAGGCATCCCCATAATGCTGGCCTAGCGAGGGCAAAATAATTTTGCCCTGGCGCGCCTGCCAACTGATGTCAAAATATTTGGCAAAGGGTGATTGCTGACCCCATTCTAAAACATTTAACCACCAGTTATTATCAACGCCAACACCCATATGATTGGGTACAAAATCCAGAATTTGTTTGAGGTTGTTGTCACGCAAGGCTTGCAGATAAATGGCATAGCCTTCCGCGCCGCCCATTTCAGGGTTCAGCTGGTTATGATCGATCACATCATAACCATGCGTGCTGCCAGGCCGCGCGGTCATATAGGATGAAGCATAAATATGGCTGATACCCAACTGCGCCAGATACGGCATAATGTTTGCCGCATCGTAAAAAGTAAAATCCTTATGGAATTGCAGGCGATAGGTGGCGCGTGGATAGTCAATCAGCGGCCGCGCGCGTTCGATATTCAATATTTTACTTAAAACGTGCAGCTTGTTGCCATCCGCAAATATATCCTCCAACGGCGCGGTCAGCTTCATCCGCCAGTTGGCACGTTCATCCACCGTGCTAGGAATATTCATTTGTTCAGGCATGCCCAACACATCTTCCAGCTGCAACATGATAATACTGCTGGCCGACCGCGCGAGATAAGCATGCACACCAGTAATCAAATCATTGGTCGGCAAACTTTGTTTTGCTAATGCATCCAGCAGTCGCTGTTTATCAAGCGGTCGCGCGGTGCGATCCTGATTTTCCAGATTTTTATCAGGATAAATTTTGAGCAGCGTTTTTTCATTAATATCGGTATTGCTCCACCATCCCGCCAGTGTGGGCAAATCGTGCGTGCTAAAAACTGACAGCGCCTGCTGCGGATAATAAGACGGCGGCAGAAAATCATTATTTTTATCGCGTTCAAAGAAAAACACTTTATAGGAGAAAAGGCCGGAAGCCGTGGCATTCTCCTTATAATTTTCGGGAAACAGTCCAAGGTCTTCACCAATCACCATACATTGGTTGCGATGGCTTTCGAGGCGCAGGACCGCCATCAACTCTTCAACCGGATAATTCAAATAGGCACCATCCGCCGAACCCATGCCGTGCGGGATCAGATAGAGACGTGACAATGCAAAAGCGTGATCGATCCTGAGCGTACGCGCATGACGCATGTTGGCGCGTAGCAAATTGATGAAGGGTGCATAGGCCTGTTGGCGCAAATAGTGTGGATTAAAGGGTGGTAAACCCCAGTTCTGCCCTGCGGGGTTGTACGCATCGGGCGGCGAGCCAATAGCGACATCCGCGATAAAGGCATCCTGGTTGAGCCAGAGTTCCGCACCGGCGCCGTCACAGCCGACTGCAAGATCGCGATACAGACCTAATGTCATGCCTCGTTGCAGGGCAATGTTTTGCGCGCGCGCGAGTTGTTTATCGGCTAGCCATTGCAGCCAGCAGTAATAACGTATTTCGCTGTTATGGGCTTTGGCAAAAGCAGCGACCTCTTGCAAGGCATGATTATGAAAGGCAGCTGGCCATTCATGCCAATTGGTAACACGGCTTTCCTTTTCGTTAAAGTGCCGGCCCAGCGCGTCAAAAACAGCTTTGTGCTGCAGGCGTTTACCGTGCGCCGCGCAAAAGGTATCAAACTTATCGTGATTGGCTTGCGTTTCAAAATGCTGAAACAATGTTTGCAGAACCTGCTGTTTCAAATCATTGATGGTTACATAATCAACCGTTGCAGCATCACGCGCGGCGGACAATTTGTTTTGAAAGTCTGCATTGGTCCATAGGGCCTGTGCTTCTGTGCAATCCGCAAAACCATCAACGCTGTTTACATCAATATAAACCGTATTCAAACTCAGCCGGTCGGATGGTGAATAAGGTGAGAGATGGGTCGGATTATTTGGAAACATCGCGCTAACTGGATTGATACCGATGACATCCGCGCCCAACTGGTTTGCCTGCTCAACCAATGCAACCAAGTCGCCGTAATCGCCCATGCCCCAGTTAGAATGGCTGCGCAAACTGTATAATTGTGTGGCAATACCCCAGATCCGCTTGCCATTGGCAATCTGATCCGGCTGCCAGCATTTTTGCGGCGCGACAATCAGTGTTGTATTTAAAGACTGAGATGCTGTTGTCAGCGCCAGTTGATAGTAGCCGGCTACCAACGGTGGCAGTTGGACTTCGTCATGTATAGGTGTGCCGGTTTGTGTTTCGCCCCGTTCATTGCGCAGCTTCCAAGCGGTCGCATTAAAGGCAGGTAAGTGATAGGTGCGCTGTTCGTCCAGGATTTGTACCGGCATATATGCGCCGCTATCCGGCGGGGCGCCTAAACCATCCAACAAAATTTGCAGTGTTGCATCCGTTACGTTACGGTGTTCACCCATAATCTCATTGGTAATTTGAATCCCGGCGGCAGTCGCGCGGTGTTGCAAATTATTCATGGCGTGGTGCCGATGCTAAAACTGCATTTCCATGGCGGCATGTTGTCACCAAAATGACCCCAGACATGTGTTGCATTTTGAATTGGTACATTTGCAAATTCACCATCGGAAAAGTTAGCTAACAGCTGAAGGGTCTGGCCGTCTTTAAACTGCCAATTACATTCCAGTAAACGTCCATGATGTATTTTGTAATTTGAATTGATCCAGCCGGCCTTTAACAGCGGCACAATGTGCTGTTGGCGCAAGCCTAATAACTTTTGGGCAAAAGCCAGATGTTTATGGCCAGGTTCGACCGCTATTTCATCCCAATTTAACTTTGAGCTTTGAAAAGTTTGTTCATTATTGGGATCAGGTATTTTCTCTTGCATTTCAGGACTGGAAAATTCCGGAAAGCTTTTGAATTCCTTGCGGCGACCTTCACGGATCGCCTTGGCCAATTCACCGTCAAAATCACAAAAATAGAAGAATGGCGTTTGCGTCCACCATTCATTGCCCATGAAAATCATCGGAATTTGCGGATTCAAATAAGTAATGACAGATGTGAGTGTAAGACGAGCGCCGTAAACCTCATCATGACATAAGCGGTCGCCCAGCGCGCGATTGCCGATCTGGTCGTGATTTTGCAAAAACCCAACAAAGGCGAGGGGGGATAAATGCTTGCTGACCTCGCCGCGGTTGGCACCGCCGTGCTGCGAATATTCACCCTGATAGGCAAACCCTTCTGCCAAACAACGCCCCAACATCCGTAATGGTTCTTTGGCATAGTCGCTGTAATAACCGCTGGTTTCCGCGGTGGTCAGCACATGCATCGCGTGATGAATGTCATCGCTCCACTGCGCATTATAATAGGTGGCTTCGCCATTATTTTGCGCTAGCGGCTCCACCTGATTATGTTCATTTTCCAGCATCAAATGAATATGACGGCCTGAAGTGCCGGCACGAATTTTTTCTGCCATTTCCAATAAAAAATGTTTGGGCGAACTGTCCTTGATCTGTCCTACTGCATCAAACCGCAGCCCGTCAAAGCGGAATTCATTGAGCCAATAAAGCGCATTATCTATAAAGAAATCACGCACCTCGGTTTCGCTTTCGTAATTGATGGCGGCGCCCCACGGAGTATGAAAATGTTCGGTAAAAAAATCTTTGGCATAAAGGTTAAGATAATTTCCCACTGGCCCAAAGTGATTGTAAACGACATCTAGATAGATCATGAGGCCACGCGCATGCGCAGCAGCTACCAACGCTTTTAGATCGTCTGGCGTGCCATAGGAACTTTCCGGCGCATATGGATAAACCCCATCATAGCCCCAACCACGCGTGCCGGAAAAATCACTGAGCGGCATAAGTTCAACGGCCGTCACACCCAAAGATTTCAGATAATCTAATTTATCAATCAGTGCTTTGAAGGTGCCTTCGAGCGTAAATGTGCCAACGTGTAATTCATAGATAATTGCCTCTGCCCACGGCCGGCCCTGCCATTTATCATTAGGCCATGCAAAGTGGTGTGGGCTTACCAATGCGCTTGCTTCTGCCACATCATCGGGCTGGTAACGGCTGGCGGGGTCAGGCACCTCATCTTTGCCATTGATCAAAAATTTGTAACGGTCGCCAGACTGCGCGGCGGTTATCAGTTCGTACCAACCATTTTGCGCGGCAAGCATGTTCTGTTGGTCACGACCCGTAATCAGCAATTTAACCGATGCCGCAGATGGCGCCCATAATGTAAACTTTACCTGGCCGTCATCCAAAAACTGTGGCCCATGCTGGGTTGGCTGCTGCATTGTCTAAGCTTTTTGCAACAAGACAAAGGAACGACCCTGGAGCGGATATTGTGCGCCAGCGGTAAAACTTGCGCCATATTTATCGGCCGACAGATCCGTATCAAACACCACATGCCAATTTTTAGCCTGCTGTTCAGGCGGCAAGGCAAAACTAACTTCCTCATGATAAGCATTCATCAACATCAAAAACGGCCCGTCTGTTTCCGCCTCATCCGTAAAGGCAACGCCAACGGTTTTGCCAAAACCAGAATTCCAATCTTCATCCTGCATGGGCTGACCGGATGGCGCGAACCAGGTGATATCTGGATTGCCGGATTCGGAAATCGGTTGGCCGGTGAAAAAATGCGTCCGTTTCAGTGCTGGGTGTTCTTTACGTAGCGTAATCAGCATTTTGGTAAATTCAAATAATTCTTTTTCGTCTTTTTCCAATTTCCATTTCAGCCAGCTGATCTCGCTATCCTGGCAATAGGTATTGTTATTGCCGCCCTGGGTATTGCTGGCCTCATCACCGGCCAGCAGCATCGGCACACCATGTGATAACAATAAGGTAGCCAGGAAATTACGCTGCTGCTTTAAACGCAATGTATTGACGTCGGCATTTTGCGTGTCACCTTCGTCACCGCAGTTCCAACTGCGGTTGTGTGACTCGCCGCTTTCTTCTTGATTGGCTTCGTTATGCGGCTCATTGTAAGAAACTAGATCGCGCAGTGAAAAACCGTCATGTGCGGTAATGAAATTTATTGTAGACCAGATGCGGCGGCCGCGATGTTGATAAATATCGGCAGAGCCAGTAATCCGTGCTGCCAATTCCGGCAGCGTGCCATCCTCGCCGCGCCAGAAATCACGCACGGTATCGCGATATTTGCCGTTCCATTCCGCCCAGCCGGGCGTAAAGCCGCCCACCTGATAACCGGTATCGGCAGTATCCCACGGTTCAGCAATCATTTTAACATGCGCCAGCGTCGGGTCCTGCATCACCGCGCGCAGAAAGCCACTGTTATTGTCAAAGCCCGGCGCTTCACGCGCGAGGGTTGAGGCAAGGTCAAAGCGAAACCCATCCACCTTAATTTCATTGACCCAATAGCGCAGGGAATCCATGACCATTTGCAAAACGCGCGGATGCGTAAGGTCCAGCGTATTGCCGCAACCGGTGGTGTCATAATAATGCCGCGCATCGTCTTCGACCATGCGGTAATAAACGGAATTATCGATCCCTTTAAAGCTTAGCGTCGGGCCCATTTGGTTGCCTTCGGCCGTATGATTGTAAACCACATCCAAAATCACCTGGATGCCCGCCTCATGTAGTGCATTCACAGTATTTTTAACTTCATCCAAACTGTTGGATGACATATATTTAGGATGTGGCGCGAAAAAACCGATCGAGCTATAGCCCCAGTAATTTTGCTGGCCGCGCTCTTCCAGATAACGGTCATTGACGAAGGCGTGGATCGGCATCAGTTCAATTGCTGTAATACCCAACTCTTTTAAATAATTGATCGATGCCGGATCAGCCAGACCAGCAAAAGTACCACGAATTTTTTCTGGTATTTTCGGATTGAGCTGTGAAAAGCCTTTAACATGGGCTTCATAAATAAGCGTATCTTCCCAAGGTTTTTGCACATGCGCTTCAGGATTTTTGTTGGGTTCGCTTTCAACACGGCATTTCGGCATAAAAGGCGCGCTATCACGCTCATCAAAACTCAAATCTTCATCGGCGTGCCCAACTGTATAGCCGAACAAGGCATCATCCCATTTAATCTGGCCAAAATAACCGCGCGCATAAGGATCCAACAACAATTTATTCGGGTTAAAGCGATGTCCGTTTTCCGGTTCATAAGGGCCATGAACGCGGAAACCGTACAACTGGCCCGGCTTGATGCCTTCCACGTAACCATGCCACACTTCATCAGTATATTCCGGCAATTCAATGCGTTGTTCGTTGTCACCCGTGTCATCGAATAGGCATAATTCTACCTTCGTGCCGTTGGCGGAAAACAGTGCAAAGTTGGTGCCTTTGCCGTCATAGGTGGCACCGCGCATGGTATGGTCGCCAGCGGTTACAGTATAGGTCATTGTTTATCCTTCAAAGGTGAACATCACTGTCGCGAGTGGCGGCAGTGTGAGATTAAGTGAATAGGGCCGGCCGTAATGGCTCATGTCGTCCGTCTGCATGCCGCCCATATTGCCAACATTGCTGCCACCATAGTTGGCGGCATCAGTATTGATGGCTTCACGGTAAAAACCGGCGAAGGGCACGCCGACGCGGTAATTGTCACGCACCACCGGGGTAAAGTTGGAAACAATGATAACAATTCTATTGGCATCATTGCCGCGGCGCAAAAACGCTACCACGCTGGCATCGGCATTATCGCTGTCCAGCCATTCAAACCCCTGCGGATCGCAATCATGCTGATACAGCGCGGGTGTGTTTTTGTAAAAATTATTCAAATCGCGCACCAGGCTTTGCATGCCCTGGTGATTGGGCTGGTCCAGCAAATGCCAGTCCAGACTGGTTTCATGATCCCATTCTTCATGCTGTGCAAATTCACATCCCATGAATAATAATTTCTTGCCGGGATGGCCGAACATGAAACCGTAATAGGCGCGCAGATTAGCGAATTTTTGCCATTCATCGCCCGGCATTTTGGCGAGCAGCGAACCTTTGCCATGCACCACTTCATCATGGCTGAGTGGCAAAATGAAATTTTCCGTCCAGGCATAAATTAATGAGAACGTCAGGTGGCTATGTTCATGTTTCCGGTAAATCGGATCTTTGGCCATATATTGCAATGTATCGTGCATCCAGCCCATGTTCCATTTGAAACCAAAACCTAAACCGCCGTTAAAAGTTGGGTGTGACACACCCGCCCACGAAGTTGATTCCTCCGCCGCCGTCATCGCACCAGGAAAGCGGCTGTAAACCAGCTCATTCAGTTTTTTAAAAAAGGCGACCGCCTCCAGATTTTCCTGACCGCCGTAAATATTAGGGACCCATTCGCCGTCTTTGCGACTGTAGTTGCGATATAACATGGAAGCCACCGCATCAACGCGCAGTCCGTCAATGCCGAACCGTTCAATCCAAAACAATGCGTTGTTCAAAAGAAAATTAGCAACCTCGGTGCGGCCGAAATTATAGATCAGCGTATTCCAATCCTGATGAAACCCTTCGCGCGGATCGGCATATTCATAAAGATGCGTACCATCGAAATTGGCGAGACCGTGCGCGTCATTCGGGAAATGCGCCGGCACCCAATCCATGATAACGCCCAGGCCGGCGGCATGCGCGCGTTCAACCAGGCGCGCAAAATCGCGCGGCGTGCCGAAACGGCTGGTTGGCGCGAACAGTCCGGTGGGCTGGTATCCCCATGAGCCGTCAAACGGATATTCCGCCACCGGCATGAATTCCAGATGTGTGAAACCCATCTCAACCGCATAGGAGATAAGCTGGTCGCCCAGCTCGTCATAAGTCAGCCATTCAAACCCGTTTTTGCGGCGCCATGATCCCAGATGCACTTCATAGATGATGACCGGATCATTAATGCTCTGTTTGATTTGCGTACGCGTCATGGGCGCAGGCGGCAGGTCGGCCACGACGGATGCAGTCAGCGGCCTTTGTTCCGCCTGAAATTGATAGGGATCGGATTTCAGCGGCAGCAGATGCCCGTCACGTGAACTGATCTCATATTTATATAATGTATACTCGGTAAGGTTTGGCACAAAGACCTGCCACACGCCGCTGTCACTCGGGTGCATTGTATGTGTATTACCATCCCAATTGTTAAATGGCCCCACGACTGAGACGCGTGACGCATTGGGTGCCCAGACTGCAAAATTAACACCACGCACGCCATTCTGCTGGCCCAGATGCGCGCCCAGTTTTTCATAGGCATGATAATGCGTGCCTTCGCCAAACAGATAGCGGTCAAAATCGGTCAGGCCAACCTCTGGCACATTTGCATTGGCAGGCGCAGGCATCGGAATGACACCAGGTGCAGCTGGCATCGCTGGTTGAATATAGCTGGCAGTGCCAAACCCTTCGGCAATAGTAATTTCGTCATTACAACTGCTTGGCGCCGCAGAGTCCTGCAATCCCACGGCGGCCAGTACTTTATCCAAAAAACTCATTGCTGCACTCCCGCCAGTAGCGCCGACAATCCTTGGATCGGAATAAAAAGCCAATTAGGGCGGTTGTTGGATTCATAAATTATCTCATAAAGCGCTTTTTCCAGCATAAAGAATTGCACCAGCCGCTGTTGATCAGTCGCACTGTCATGCGGCGCGGTGGTTGCGGAATAGCTATTCAAAAATGCGGTTGCCGCCGCCTGATACCAGCTTTCTAAATTTGTTTGATCAAAGGCAGATTGTGTCATGGCCGCCGCATGACGTGCGTAATCAAATGACCGTAGCATGCCGGCAACATCTTTAAATGCCAACTGCTTGCGCCGCCGTTCTTCAATCGTGCGTGCCGGCTCACCCTCAAAATCCAGGATCGTAAAATCATTTTCGATCACCAACACTTGACCTAAATGATAATCACCATGCACGCGCGACAACGGCATCTTGATAATTTCAGGCAACAGTTTGCTTATGGCTGTCGTTACGTGCGGCCAATTTTCCAGCAGCTGTTTTGCCATGGGCTGAACGTCGATTATTTTAGTCACCACGGATTGCAGAGCCTGTTGTGCCGCAACGGCAGTCGCGCCGACTTGCTTCAACAAGTCTGCGCGAAGATCGGGAGTAACAAGTTCAGGTTTAAAAGCGGCATTGTCGGTTGCTGTCAACAAAGCCTGATGCATTTCTGCAGTCCGTTGCCCAAGCTTTGCGGCCAGCGTTTTGTAATAATTAAAATCACTCTTTGCATCATCGTCCAACATGCTTTGTAAATAATTTTGTGTCACCGCCCAACCATCGCCCTGGTTGCGCACCGCCCCCTGCAGCAAGCCAACAGTCATGATTGTGGCATCGGTGGTTGTAACGTGGAGAGCGCTGTATAGTGGCGGTGTGCGGTCGAACTTCGCAGTATTGGTTAAAAAGCCGTTAATTTCCTCTTCAATATTTACGCCTGGTTCCGGCTGGCGGATCAGCTTAAAGATATAATCATTACCAACCAACGCTGAACTATTGCTCTGTTCAACCATCATCGGCACCAGTTTGATGGTGTCCAAATCGATTGCAGGCAGCGGTTTTGTAAACCGCAGCGCCGGGTTGTCATGTCGCATGATATGCAAAAACAGTTGGTGCAGGGCATCAGCATCCTGAAATATCTCATACAAGACTCCAACGCGGGCCCCCTGCCGCACACGTGCCAACAGCTGTTTTTGATGTAACGTGCTAGGGTCATGTTGCATGCTTTCCCATGCCAGCCCGCACAATAAAATATAATGTTGGATATCATGGTCTGCGGACGTTGCCGCGACGGTCAGCACTTGATACTCGCCGAACGGCAAATTTTTAACCAGCTTTACAACCGGAACGCCGCCGTCTTTTAATTTGTACCAGCGCTGACGCAATAAAAATTCTGGCAAAATTTCAGTTTCTAAGGTGTGTAATATTTGGCCAAATAGCAAACTGTCCCAGCCGTTAGGCACAACCAGTGTACGCCATTCTGGCAACGCAAGCTGCGCGTCGTCTTTGCCTTGGGACGATTTATTCAAGCGGAACCAGTAAAAACCATAGGGTGACAGCGTTAAAAAATAGGGCAGGGTGCCGATGGCGGGAAATTCCGTTTTGCTTAGCATCTCGACCGGCACCGCGCCGGTAAATTGTGCTAAGTCAATTTCTGCCGGTTGCGGCGCCTGCGACAGGTTGGCAACACATAAAATCGTTTCATCACCATGCTGGCGCAGATAAGCAAGCACCTTACGATTGGTTGGCCGCAAAAATTCCAAGCTGCCACGGCCAAAACCGGCGGTCTTGCGCGCCGCCAGTAAATTCTTGGTCCAGTTCAATTGCGAATTTTTGTGGCTCTGCTGCGCCTCAACATTAACGCCGGCAAAACCATAGACGGCATCTTGGACCGCTGGCAGATATAGCCGTGCCGGGTCGACCTTGGAAAAACCGCCGTTGCGATCGGGCGACCATTGCATCGGCGTCCTGACACCATCACGGTCGCCTAAATAAATATTATCGCCCATACCGATCTCATCGCCATAATATAAAATCGGCGTGCCAGGCATCGACAATAAAATACCATTCAACAGTTCAATGCGGCGGCGGTCGTTTTCCATCAGCGGTGCCAGACGGCGGCGGATGCCGACGTTAATACGCGCACGCTTGTCAGCGGCATAAAAATTCCACAGATAATCGCGCTCGCGGTCGGTCACCATCTCCAGCGTCAATTCATCGTGATTGCGCAAGAACATCGCCCATTGGCAATTCTCTGGAATTGCCGGGGTTTGATACATGATGTCGGTAATCGGGTGGCGGTCTTCTTGAGCCACCGCCATATAGATGCGCGGCATTACTGGAAAGTGAAACGCCATATGGCATTCATCGCCGTCACCGAAATATTCGCGCACATCTTCCGGCCATTGATTTGCCTCAGCTAATAACAAACGGTCCGGGTATTTGGCATCCAGCGCGGCGCGAATTTGTTTGATAACGGCATGCGTTTCTGGCAGATTTTCGTTATTAGTACCGTCACGCTCAACAAGATAAGGAATGGCATCAAGCCGCAGGCCGTCCACACCCATATCCAGCCAAAAATACATGGCCTTCAAAACCTCATCCATAACAGCTGGATTATCGAAGTTTAAATCCGGCTGATGCGAAAAAAAGCGGTGCCAATAATATTGTTTGGCAACCGGGTCCCATGCCCAGTTAGATTTTTCCGTATCAGTGAAAATAATGCGTGTTTCGCTGAAACGGTCGTCGGTATCATTCCACACATAAAAGTCACGCTCTGGTGAGCTGGGTGGAGCCAGCCGCGCCCGCTGAAACCAGGGGTGCTGGTCTGATGTATGATTGATGACAAGTTCGGTGATGACGCGCAGGCCGCGCGCATGCGCCTCTGCCACAAATGTTTTAAAATCATCCAGCTTGCCATACATTGGGTTGACGTCATTATAATCAGCAATATCATATCCATCATCACGTAACGGTGACGGGTAAAATGGCAAAATCCAGACAGCAGTGACACCTAGCGCCTGCACATAATCCAGCTTTTGGATCAGCCCGGCAAAATCACCAATCCCATCATTATTAGCGTCATAAAATGCTTTGATATGCAGTTGGTAAATAACGGCATCTTTGTACCATAGTTGGTCGGGGGCTTCATTCATAAACGGACTCTAAAAATCGTAACAGGGTTAACTTGGGGATCTAAATGCAAATGTTGATGCTTGCCGGTCCATGTCCAGCTGTGGCCAAGCAACAGATCATCTAGCTGGTAGGGCTTATCTTCCGGCCAACCCAATTCCCATAACGGCATTTCAATCGATGTTTCCTGTACGACAAACGGATCTAAGTTGACTGCAATAAATATTACATGCGATTTATCGGCAGCAATTTTGCCATAAAAAATTACTTGGTCATTGTGTGCATAATAAAACTTCAGATTTTTAAATTTATGCAATGCAGAGTTTTCAGCGCGGATTGTGTTTAGCTGTGTAATAAACGGAATAATGTTGCTGGGCTTGTTCCAATCCCATACCTTAAATTCGTATTTTTCGGAATTCAAATATTCTTCTTTACCTGGCACCGGCTCGCCTTCGCACAGTTCATAACCACTATAAATGCCATAGGTTGTGCCTAGCGTTGCTGCCAGTGCTACGCGAATCATATAGCCAGGGCGGCCACTGGTTTGCAAAAAGTATGGAAAAATATCCGGTGTATTAACGAAAAAATTGGGCCGAAAAAATTCTTTCGGCATATCTACGGTAAGTTCGGTTAAATATTGCGTGAGTTCATGTTTAGTATTGCGCCACGTAAAATATGAATAGGATTGTGTAAAACCCAGCTTGGCCAACTGATACATAACTTTGGGCCGCGTGAAGGCTTCCGCTAAAAAGATAATGTGCGGATGGTCGGCACGTACCGTATCAATCAACCATGCCCAAAAAGCAAACGGCTTGGTATGCGGGTTATCAACACGGAAAATAGTCACGCCCTGTTCAATCCAGAACAGGACAATAGAGCGCAATTCTTCCCATAAGGCCGCACGGTCGGCACTGGCAAAATTAAAATTGACGATATCCTGATATTTCTTGGGGGGGTTTTCCGCATACATAATGCTGCCGTCGGGGCGGATGGTGAACCAGTCCGGATGATTTTTGACATAGGGATGATCGGGGGAACATTGCACCGCAAAATCCAGCGCAACATCCATACCCAGTTTATTGGACTCTTTGACAAAGCGTTTGAAATCATCCAACGTGCCCAAGCCTGGTTCAATATCCTTATGGCCCTTATTTTGAAAACCGATGGCATAGGGGCTGCCTGGCTGATCGTTTTGCGCGTTCAGCGTATTGTTTTTACCTTTGCGAAACGCCTCGCCAATCGGGTGGATCGGCGGCAGGTATATAACGTCAAAGCCCATTTGCTTGATTGCAGGCAAACGCTTAATACAATCGTTAAAAGTCGCGCTTTTGGTGGGGTCGCTGCCCTGGCTGCGCGCAAACATTTCATACCAGGCGCCAAATTCTGCGCGCTTTCTGTCTACCCAGACCGGTAGGATACGTGACAACACCTGATCGGGGCGCGTGTTGTAACGCTCCACCATTGCAACATTGTCGGCAATTGCCGCATATTTTAAAAGTTCGTCGGCAGGCTGGTCAAAATAGCTATATAATCCAGCGAGTTCTCTTTCTTTTGTCTTATTAGGCTTACCGAAAATCGTATTTAACAGTGCGCGGCCTTCTTGAATTTCTAAATAAATATCCTGGCCCGCTTCCAATTTTTTTTGCGTGCCGATCAGCCAGGTGCCATAATCATCCGGCCAAGCAATAATTTTGTAACTATACATACCATTTTCGGTCAGCGCACAGGCGGCATGCCAACGGTCATTATCGCTATGCGTCATCGGAATTTCAATAGCCTGGTCGGTACCGGGCGGTGTCACCGCCAATACCGCCTTGACTTGACCGTGGCCGTCCAGAAAAATATCCGCCCATACTTCTAATATATCGCCAACCACACGTTTTACCGCAAATTTCCCGCCATCCAGCTCCGGATAAATATTTTCAATGGTAATGCGATTGAATTGGGCCGGCATGGGCATAGCAAAAAACCGCGCTGTTAATTGTTTGAATTTATTGGAAACTAACCAAATGCGCATAAGCGCAATATGCGTAGCGGATTGCTGCATATAAATCGCGGATAAGCTTAAACAGCGACCCGCTCTTTCATCGGTATCATGCGATGCGGCACGCGGATATTTTGTTTAAGCAATAACAGATGGCGTGGTACACCTTGCAGACATTCCAGGAATGATGAGGTCCAGGCGGCAATGTCCTGATGATCTAGAATATCTAGCATGTGGCGGTGCCGTTGCTGGCGTTCCGCCAATGGCATTGCCAAAGCGCGGCTGATTTGCGCAGCCATGCCGTCAATATCAGCGGGGTTAACAAGCAGGGCACCCTGTTTAAATTCTTGTGCAGCACCAGCGAATTGCGACAATACCAACACACCAGGATCGGCCGCGTTTTGACTGGCGACATATTCTTTCGCCACTAAATTCATGCCGTCGCGAATGGGCGTAACAAGGCCCACTGCCGCATTGCGGTAGAAACCGGCCAGACAATCGCGAGAAAAGCTTTTATTCAAATAGCGGATTGGTTGCCAATCGATGTCGGCATGCGCGCCGTTAATGGAACCTACCAGAAATTCTAACTCCATGCGTTCATCGCGGTAATCTTCTACATCAGTGCGTGATGGCGGGGTAATTTGCAAATAAGACACATTATTTTTATATTGCTGCTGGGTTTGCAGCAAACGGTCAAAAGCTTCCAACCGCTGGCGCAAACCCTTGGTATAATCTAAACGATCAACGCCGATAATTAATTTGCGATTATGCAAGGTGTCCGTCAAGCGTTTGGTAAGCGGTGAATTCGCCGCGCGTAACGCGGTTTGCAGCATATCTTGGGTGTCGATACTGATCGGGAAACAGCCCACCTGCACTACGCGGCCCATCACATCGATTTCACTAACAGCTTGGCTAATTTTACGGCGTTTAAAAGTGCCATGTACGGCCTCAACACAAGCAATAAAATTTTCGGCATCTTGCGGCGTTTGAAAACCCAACACATCATAATGGCAAAGTGCGCTAATAATCTGGCCATATTGCGGCAAGGTGCCGAAAATATCCGGGCCCGGCAATGGAATGTGCAAAAAGAAACCACTGCGCGCAGTGACATTTTTCTCACGCAGATATTGGCCCATCATCAACAAGTGATAATCATGCGCCCAAATCATATCACCGGGTTTGGTAAACAGCGATACATGATCCGCAAAGGTGCGGTTGACGACTTTATAAGTTTCAAAAGTTGCCGCGTCATACCGCACCAGATCGGTTTTGTAATGAAACAATGGCCACAGTACCGAATTGCAAAATTTCACATAGAAATCGTTATAAGTGTTTTGGGTAAAATCCATCGTCACATAATTGATTTTGCCAACCTGCTGCTGTAATAATTGTTGTGATGGTGAAATATCGCCGCTCCAGCCCAACCATAACCCGCCATTTTTGCCTAATGCATCTTGCAGGGCAACGGCAAGGCCACCAGCGCTGGTTTGCTCTGGTTTGGCGACGCGATTGGAAACCACAATCAAGCGGCTCATGACGCAATTCCGCGGCCACGCGGCGAAAATTTTGCAGCATTTGCTGACAACCAGGCGTGAATGGCATCTACCGATTTTACACAATATTTTGCCGCGGTCGGCCCGGTGCCAACCTTGACAGAGATACCGTGCAGGGCATTTACCGCGGTAAAACCATCTTCATCGGTTGTATCATCGCCAATAAATACCGGAATTTTTGCGGCAAAAGGAATTTGCAACATCAATAGATTGATCGCAGTCCCCTTGTCGGCGCCTTTCAGGCGAATTTCGCACACCATCTTACCGTGCTGTGCAAAAAAGTCTGGATAGCGCGGCATAAGCCGCATTACATAATCTACAACGCCGTCCTGCAACTCCGGCACCTGGCGGTAATGCACGGCAATGCCAGATCCTTTATATTCCAACAATAATTCAGGATGTTTCGCATGAAAGACAGTCAATTCTTGCCGCAAACCTGCAAGCGCAGTGCTTTCAACCGCCAGTTTAGTTACGTTATTATGACGCACCTCCAAACCATGTTGTCCCGCAGCAGTAAAATGCCAAGGGTAGCACATTGCATCAATCTGGCTAACCGGGCGGCCGCTGACCACAGCGACAGCACCTTTTAATGCTGCCTGAATTTGTGCAACATTGGACAGGACATTATCTTCAATGATGGCTTCATCCGGTGTGGGCGCAATGCGGGATAATGTGCCATCCAAATCAAGGAATAGCGCGCAGCGGCGATCGAGCATAGGCAAGGGTTTAGACATCAAAGCGGCGGAGGGCATTAGCGGTTAATCACTGTGGGATATACATGAAACAGGAAATCTGCAGTAATTGCATAACGTAACGCGAATAATTTATCTGTGCGTCAGCAGTCAGTACGGATAAGAATAGCGTAAACCCGTTGATTGCAAAAATTTTATATCGTTCAGTTATTGGCTATTTTCACGCGGTACACTTCCATATTTTCCATAACGCGCTGGACGTAATTGCGCGTTTCGTAAAAAGGAATGCTTTCGGTCCAGTCGATCCAATCAACCGATGGCTGACGCGGGTCGCCAAACTGCGCGGTCCATTTTTTGACATTGCCGGCACCGGCATTATAGGACGCAATCGCCAGCGCCAGTGACCCGTCAAACTGTTCCAACCGGTCGGCGAAATATGTGCTGCCTAATTGCACATTCTGCGCCGGGTCATTGATGGCCGACACCCGGTTGTAATTGAGGCCCAATTTATCCGCGACCATTTTGGCGGTGCCTGGCATAACTTGCATCAAACCCATCGCGCCGGCCTTGGACATTGCGGTGTAATCAAACTGGCTTTCCTGACGGATTAGGCTATGCGCAAGGGCGGGATCCAGTCGCGCATCAATATGATTGCGCCATACGGTGGGTAGTAATGGAAAACCGCTGACAGGCAGTGCGATACCAACCTGTTGCGCCTCTTTCGCGGCGATCACCGCAATCTGCGGCTGGCTGATTTTGAGGCCGTGTTGTGCAATCGTTTGAAACCGCTCCGCACTGTCTGCATCCTGCAACAGGCGGCGGTAAAACAGTTGCGCATCGGCGGTGCGGTTAGCTGCAAACAGCAGTTGCGCGGCGCGCACCGGCTCCTCACTTGCAAAGGCTTTGTCATCGGCGGCGGTCACAGTCGCCTCACTGCCGATGGCGGTTTTTAAATCCTGCCCCAGCGTGCGCGCGGCCAGCTGGCCGTAAAACGTCGTCGCCTGTTTGGCGGCGGTTTGGAACCATTGCGTGGCGTCGCTTTTGTTACCAGCAGCATAATTAGCGCGGGCGAGCCAATAAGCGCCACGCGCCTGCGACATGGGCGTTTTTACATTCTGGTAGAAATTAGTAAAATGCATGACGGCATCGGATGGATTATCCAAATGTCGCAGCGCCAACCACCCGGCGAACCAGATATTTTGCGTGGCGTTTGGTCCGGCAACAACCGGCTGGCTGGCCGATACGGCATAGGCATTGTCAAAATCACTGCGTTCAAAAAAGCGCCGCGCCAAAACGGCGCGTTCCTTGGCGATATCCTCTTCATGCCCGGCGGCCTGGCGCACACGCGTTAAAATAACTGCAGCGGAATTATCAAACCCTAATACGCGCCGCCAATGCGCCCGCGCATAGGCAATCCCGGGGTCGTTTTGCATCTCATCGGGTAGCGCATCCAGCATTTGCTGCGCCGTGGTTTTATTTTGCAATAATGCGAGCCGCGCCGCGAACACCGGCCGTTGGTTGCCGGTGTAGGGCACCAACTGTTCGGCATCCGCATATTTTTCATCCCAGATTAATTTGTCGGCACGTGCAGTGTAATCATCTGCGCCGAGTTGATCGCCAAGCGTGGTTTGCATCATGCGCAAGCCATCATTACCAAAATTCTTAGTTTGGAAAAATTCATGTAAGGTGGCATGCGCGATACCATCATTACTACTGTTCTGCGCGGCAGTGACAAAACGCACCAAACCCTGACTGGTTTGCGGCGGGTTATTGTTGAACCAGGCAAGAACTGCGACATCATCCAAATCTGCCGGCAAATGGTTTTCTGCGCGCACACGAATGGTATCCAGCCGTGGCCAGCCGAGTGATGTTTTAATGAAATTAGCATAACTGCCGAAATCAACATTTACATTTTGCTGTTGTAATAACTTCCAGGTGATGATTTTGGCGGTCAGCGCATCGCTGTTGCGCTGCATAGTTTGCGCGGCCGCAACATCGCCGCTGTCTATCGCAGCCAGTGCTTTTGCCAATGACATGCTGTCGGCCATGGCGGGACATGTGAAAATGCCCGCGAAAATGATTGACGCCAGCCACAGTTTGACTAGGGTTTGACACGTTAAGAGGCGACAATGTTTCACGGATCTATCCCTGCGTTAATTACTCCGTTTGCCAGCGACCAGATTGACGATGCGGCATTTACTGCGCTGGTCAATTGGCAAATCGAAAATGGCTCCACTGCGCTAGTGCCTTGCGGCACGACCGGCGAGTCACCGACATTATCGCATGATGAGAAGCTTCATGTTATAAAATTATGCGTGGCGGCGGCCGCCAAACGCGTGCCGGTGATTGCGGGGACAGGGTCCAACTGTACCAAAACCGCAATTGAACTAACCGCCGCGGCCCAGGCGGCGGGCGCGGAGGCCGCCCTTATTGCCATGCCTTATTACAATAAGCCGACCCAAGAAGGGTTGTTTCAGCATTTCAAAACGTTGCATGACGCGGTCGAGCTGCCGCTCATTATCTACAATATTCCAGGCCGCAGCGTCGTGAATATGACGCCTGAAACCATGGGCCGTTTGGCAGCGCTGCCGCGTATCGTCGGTGTTAAGGACTCCACCGGTGATCTGGAACGCCCGGTCAAGGATCGTGCCGCCTGCGGCGACACATTTTGCTTGTTGTCGGGTGAGGATGGCACAGCCTTAGCTTATCTCGCGATGGGCGGGCAGGGCTGTATTTCTGTCTTGGCAAATATTGCACCGCGGCAATCGGCGGAGCTGCAAGCGGCCTGGGCGCGGCGCGATTTTGACACTGCCGCGCGCCTGCGCGATCAATTGGCGGAACTGAACCAGTTACTGTTTGTGGAAACCAATCCCGGTCCTGTAAAATATGCGGCATCATTGCTGGGCTTTGGCATGCCGTCATTGCGTTTGCCATTGGTGGAGCCAAGCGCGGAAAATAAGCAGAAAATCCGTGATGCGATGCAGCGCGCGGGCCTTTTGCAAAAACGCGCCGCATAACCCATATACATATAATGTCTGCCAAAAAATCCACGTCAGCAAATTTCACCGGCAATGGTGAGACAATTGCGCTGAATAAAAAGGCGGGCTTCGACTATTTTTTGGAGGACAAGACCGAGGCCGGTTTAATGCTGGAGGGCGCCGAGGTAAAATCGCTGCGTTTTAACGGCGCGAGCCTCACCGAATGCCACGCCGGGGAGATGGATGGCGCGATCTGGCTGTTTAACCTCAGCATCAAAGCCTATCAATTCGCGCCCGCCAAATTTTCACCGGAGCCGCGGCGGCCGCGCAAACTCTTGCTCAGCAAAAAACAGCAAAATAAATTTTTGGGCGCAGTGCGCCGCGATGGTTACACGCTCATTCCAACCGCGCTTTATTTCAAAAAAAATGGTCGCGTGAAGGTGGAAATCGCGCTCGGCCGCGGCAAGAAAAACCATGACAAGCGCGACGCGATCAAGGACCGGGACTGGAAACGTGAGCAGCAGCGGCTGGTGCGTTAAAATTAGTTAGACGTATAATCAATTGTCATCGTTGGACGCGGTGAATATTTTTCCGGGTTAAGCCGACAGGCCTGGCCGCGAAAATTCGCCACCTCATTAAGAAAATGATCATGAATAAGATCACAACCTTTAACAGATGCGGAGGCACATATACTGGCCAAAGCCAGATGGGGTAAATCGGTGCGTTGCGAAAAAAGGTTAAAAATAATCCAATTAGAAAATACAGCTAACTGCATTATTTCAAATGTCGCTGCTAAAAACCGGTAATTTTCATAGCGATGAGCCTTGGCATCGTAAATCTCAGCCAATTGTTCTTTGCTTAAGTCTTTGGTTGTGCGACGCATATTGTTATTTTTGCTTAATATCATCCAATTAACCTAATATACGATCAAAACGCAAACTTTTAATTACCTGCATAACCTGCTATTTGGACGGCCATGACAGAAATTCATAAAACAGACGCCATTATTATCGGGGCGGGGCCGGTGGGGCTGTTCGCGGTATTTGAGCTGGGGTTGCTTGATATGACATGCGCGCTCGTCGATATTCTGACCAAACCTGGCGGGCAATGTACGGAACTGTACCCGGAAAAGCCGATTTATGACATTCCGGCCTGGCCCATGATCACCGGCCAGGCGCTGGTTGACCGTTTGATGGAACAGATTGCGCCGTTTCAGCCACAGTTTTTCCTGAACCAGATGGCGGACAGTATTGAGCGGCTGCCGGATGGCACGTTTCGTTTGACGACGGATCTGGGTGTGGTGCTGGAGGCGCCGGTCATTATTATCGCCGCCGGCGGCGGCAGTTTTGCGCCCAAAAAACCGCCGATCAAGAATATCGAACCATACGAGGGAGCGGGCGTGCATTACGCCGTGCGTCGTATGGAACAGTTCAAAGATAAAAATATCCTGATCGTGGGTGGCGGCGACAGCGCGCTTGACTGGTTTTTAAACCTGCAGCCGCTGGCATCGCACATTGCACTGTTACACCGGCGGGATGAATTCCGCGCCGCGCCCGATAGCGTGCATAAAATGCGCGAACTGGTGGCGCATGGTAAGGGCGAGCTGATGTTTGGCGAGATTGTCGGTCTGGCTGGTGATGCGCCAAACCTAACCAGCGTCACTATCAAAAATAAGGATGGCCAGGAATTTCAACATGCCTGCGATACGCTGCTGCCGTTCTTTGGCCTCACTATGAAACTGGGGCCGGTCGCCAATTGGGGCCTCAATCTCGCTCAAAATTTGATTACCGTAGATACTGAAAAATTCCAGACCTCGGAGCCCGGCATTTTTGCCATTGGCGATATCAATTTTTATCCCGGCAAACTAAAACTCATTTTATCGGGTTTTCATGAGGCCGCGCTGATGGCCCGCGCCGCTTATGACATTATCTATCCCGGTAAAAAATTCGTCTTCCGCTATACAACCAGCAGCAGCGATTTGCAGCAAAAACTGGGGGTTAATTAATTATCTAGCTATCAGTTTCGTCATCCCGGCGCAGGCCGGGATCCAGTGTTACATCTATCGTGCGTTGAACTCTGGATCCCGGCCTGCGCCGGGATGACACGTTTGGAATTGCCAATGCTTAAACACTTTCGCTTGCAGTTTTTTGATATAGGCCAGTGCCTGCGGCCCTTCATGCGTGCCAGAATAACGCGCGGTATTGGCGCCGCTCCACCAGCCGGCGCCGGGAATACCATCACTGGCGCGCACGACCAGTACGGCCAGTTCTGGCTGGCCACGGCGCGCCGCACGCTGATCAACTTCATGCAGGGCAACACATAATGCACGCATTTTGGGCCGCGAAAATACATAGCCAAGCGCATCCAGCATATCGGAGTAGGAGATTGCCTTGCCCGCCCGTGCAGTTGCTTGCAGGATGGCTTCAATCTGGTCGAGATCGAACAGATTGCGCCAGGCCGCGGATGGCAGCGTATTAGCTGATGAAGGCAAGTTACACATTTCATAAATGTAGCGTCAAATATCAGTTTCGTCATCCCGGCGCAGGCCGGGATCCAGAGTTTAAAGCACCGAACCTGTAATTCCTGGATCCCGGCCTGCGCCGGGATGACGGGTTGTGATATATAGAGATTTTGCTTTTAAGATATGTGCTGAGTTGATAATCATTAAGCATGAAAATAAATGTCACGTCGCCCGATGGCGCAACACATGAATTGGACGCCCAGGACGGCTGGCGCGTGATGGAAGTGATCAAGGATGCGGGCCTCCCTATGCGCGCCGATTGCGGCGGCTGCTGTGCCTGCGCGACCTGTCATGTGCATGTGGCGTCTGACTGGCAGGATAAACTGCCGCCGGTGCAGGATGAAGAGGAAGGCATGTTGGAGGAAAGCTATTGCCGCGAAGATAATTCGCGCCTGTCATGCCAATTGATTATGAAGCCGGCGCTGGATGGTCTGGCAGTGACGATTGCCGAGGATGCGATTTAAAAATTGAGCGCTATCCTCTCCGTTGTCATCCTCGACCATTAGGCGAACACAAATTTGTCACGCCGCAGCGTAGCGGGCAGGACAAATTTGTTCTTGTGAGCCTTATGTTGTCGGGGATCCACTTTTAAACTAAGCGCCCAGCTTAAAAGTGGATCCCCGAGAATTAACAAGCGTTAGCCAGCGTTTGCCGCTGTGCGGCTTCGCGCTGGACGCTTGTAACACTCGAGGATGACAGATAAGAGAATAGCGCTTAATGCAACACATACTCCGCGCTGAAAAAACTGAAGGCAGCCGTATTGATGTCATCGCGCACATTCAAATGCACGGAGTGCAGTTTGCCATCCAACTCGCGTTCCCAAAAGGTGAGGAATTTGGTCAGCGCCGGGAACTGCGGCGTAAGGTCATATTCCTGCCATAGGTAGGTTTGCAACAGACGCGGATGGTCGGGCAAATGATATAAAATCTGCGCGGTGGTAAGCTGATAGCCGGAGAGCTGCAGGTCAAGCGGCGATTGCGCCGACGGGTCGGTGAGGGCGGACTTGTCGCGCCGTAGCGTCAGCGTAGGCGGATCGATAATCAAAGACATGGGTCACCGCTTTCTACGGAATGACTGATCTTATTATCTTAACAGAAGATGGTTACAGTTTTTTGAATGTTATGGCACAACAACTGTTGTCACAGGCTTAAGGCCTTTGGCAGTGCGAAAACGCGATTCTGATTTAGGTTCAAAATCATGTTTCAGTAAAAACTCATTGAGTGCAAGTAAATGTTTATAACTAAAGCCGCGGATTTGAGCCAATTTTTCTTCAGGTGCCTTAACAACTTCTCTTACAGTATCAATGCCACCTCGGCTTAACGGCCAATATAGATAACTATCTCCTGTATCATAAAGTTTCATATCTAAAATGGGATTAGATATATTCAACTGCAAGCGCTCTTCTGGTTGGGCAGGTGGAGCTGCGATATTCAAATCAATAAGTACTTTATCTAACGTTTCTGTGCCATAAGTAGAAATTATTGTTTCTAATAAGGCTTTTACGGCCACTTGTTTTGCATCTTCACTAACAACTTGAGGTGTTGATGTAGCGTGAGTATGTCGCCGCGATATATTTAAAGTTTCATCAGTCATAATTATTTCCTTAATTAATCGATATCCGATAGTATCACACCATAATTTACTTGCGCCACAAATTTTCTCATAAATTTCTCATAAAACCCTTGCAGTTTCTGGCCACTATGTCTAATTAGCACTCAACAAGCGTGTGTGCTAATAATAGTCTGCCCGCGATATGAAACACTTTTGGAGGAAATATGGCGAGCGTTCGTCCCCTACATGACCGCGTAATCGTGCGTCGCACTGAACAGGAAGAAAAAACCGCGGGCGGGATCATCATCCCCGGCACGGCCCAGGAAAAACCGATGGAAGGCGAAGTCCTCGCCGTTGGCCCCGGCGCGCGCGATGACAGCGGCAAATACATCACGCCAGACGTTAAGGTCGGCGACCGTATTTTGTTCGGCAAATGGTCCGGCACGGAAATTAAACTGGATGGCCAGGAAGTTCTGGTCATGAAGGAAAGCGACATCATCGCGGTGATCGAAGGCCAGACGGCATCGAAAAAAGCTGCGTAAGTAATCACAACAATTTAGGAGCAATATAATTATGGCTGCAAAACAACTCTCATTCGGCACTGACAGCCGCGACGCAATGATGCGCGGTGTCAACAAGGTCGCCAATGCGGTAAAAGTAACCCTGGGCCCCAAAGGCCGTAACGTCGTGCTTGCCAAATCATTCGGCGCGCCGCGCGTAACCAAGGATGGCGTATCGGTTGCCAAAGAAATCGAACTGGAAGACAAACTGGAAAACATGGGCGCCATGCTGATCCGGGAAGCGGCCAGCAAAGCCAACGACCATGCCGGTGACGGCACCACGACGGCGACCGTCCTGACGCAATCAATTGCCAACGAAGGCATCAAGCTGGTTGCGGCCGGCATGAACCCGATGGATTTGAAACGCGGTATCGATAAAGCCGTTGCCGTTGTCATCGAAGACCTGAAATCACGCGCCAAAAAAGTTGGCGGTAATAACGAGATTGAACAAGTCGCGACCATTTCCGCCAACGGCGAAGCACTGTATGGTAAAATGCTGGCGGAAGCCTTTGCCAAAGTCGGCAACGAAGGCGTGATTACCGTTGAAGAAGGCAAGTCTGCTGAGACGGAACTGGAAGTCGTGGAAGGTATGCAATTCGACCGTGGTTACGTGTCGCCATACTTTATCACCAACGCTGAAAAAATGATCTGCGAATTGGAAAAGCCATATATTCTGTTGCACGAGAAAAAAATCTCGTCATTGCAGGATATGCTGCCGGTTCTGGAAGCGGTTGTGCAATCCGGCCGTCCGCTGGTTATCATCGCGGAAGATATCGAAGGCGAAGCGCTGGCAACCCTGGTCGTCAACAAATTGCGCGGCGGCCTGAAGGTTGCAGCTGTCAAAGCGCCTGGCTTTGGTGATCGCCGTAAAGCGATGCTGGAAGATATGGCGATTTTGACAGGTGGTCAGGTGATTTCCGAAGACATCGGCATTAAGTTGAAAGACGTCACGGTTGACATGCTGGGCACTGCCAACAAAATCCGCATTACCAAAGATGACACCACTGTCATTGCCGGTGCCGGTAAAGAAGACGATATCAAAGGCCGCTGCGCACAGATCCGCGCACAGATGGAAGAAACCACGTCTGATTACGATAAAGAAAAACTGCAGGAGCGTTTGGCGAAATTGTCAGGCGGCGTGGCAGTGATCCGCATCGGCGGTTCAACCGAAGTTGAAGTGAAAGAGAAAAAAGACCGCGTTGAGGATGCCATGCACGCAACCCGCGCCGCGGTTGAAGAGGGTATCATTGCCGGTGGCGGTGTTGCGCTGCTCTACGCGTCTACGGCGATTGCGAAAATCACGCCTGCCAATGACGATGAACGCGCCGGTATTGAAATCGTGCGCCGTGCGTTGCAGGCGCCGGTGCGTCAGATTGTGGCGAACGCTGGTGACGATGGTTCACTCATCGTTGGTAAATTGCTGGAGCAGAAGGACACCAATTATGGTTACGATGCCCAGGCCGGTAAATATGTCGACATGCTGAAATCAGGGATCGTTGATCCGGTGAAAGTGGTCCGTGTGGCGTTGCAGGATGCAGCCTCGATCGCGTCCCTCATTATTACAACCGAAGCTCTGGTGGCCGATATGCCGGAAAAACGCGGCAGCGGTTCAGCTGGCGGCATGGGCGCCGGTGGTATGGGCGGCGGCATGGGCGGCATGGGTGATATGGATTTCTAGCCATTTGACCTAACGGTCAAGTTGCGCAGTCGCGCCGAAGTTCGCCGACGCTTTGCTTTGCAAAGCTATGGCGTGACGAAGGCGGATAATCCAACACTCTCGCTTCTTGCGAAACTATTAAACGGCTGCAACAGAAATGTTTCAGCCGTTTTAATATTTTGGCTCTGGGATTTTCGCAGCAATGCGCGCGAATGGATGTTGCGTTGCGCGCTCGGTAAAAGATAAATCGGAATTACCCTGATAATTCGATATGTGTGTAATATCGATTTGCTCGCTCGCCTGCATCATTTGGTGCCAACGTTTGTTGGCTCTTGGTTTATACCATTTGATACCATGGGCTTGTTCGCGCAACGTCATGGCAGGTTCGGACAAAGCCCGCGCGACCATTTCACGGACAACTGGCCTTTGATCAACAAGGCAACCATAAACACGTTCTTTGTTGCTAAGCACGCCATGAAAATCTTTTGGAAAATCACTATCAGCTATGGAAATATCCAAATCATATGCAATCTTATTAAATCCGTAATGCAGCCTATCAATGATTCTAGGATCATCAAGCATTGCCCACACCGCAATTATAGCCAACCGGATAAGGCTGTAATCGACCCCGGCACCAACATCGAAGTTTTTTATTTCCAGTCGATGCGTATGTTTGAAACATGGGTCCATGTCATAATCTTTAAGATAAATCCCGAATCGTCTCGGGCATTCTTCTACGCGCTGCGGTGATGAGGCGAATAAACAAAGATATCTTATGACAGTAAAAAATTTTCCTTTCGTTACTTTTCAACCATTCATATTGTGCTTTGTTTAAACCGATATTGATATGCAAAGTACTTATCGGGTCGCCATAACCAAACCGCGTCAATCGATCAGCGATCTGCAAACGCTTCATGGCAAGATTTATATCGGTATCTGGTATGGTGCGAATTTCACGTGTATCCGCAAGTACGTCTTCGTGCCCGGCAAAAAATTCCACTTTAAAACCTACAGTATTAAGAGCAGGCTCGCTTAATTCCGAAATTTCCATCTTTAATGTCGTTAAAAGATCTGCAGTATCTCTAACAGCTTTACTAATATCAGAGGGCTTGGCAATCATGCAAGCTTGCAGCATATTAATTGCTTGATTAAAATTTGTACCAGTGACAGCCGCTATCGCAATGAGAAGATCCATGTCAGCCAATAGGTCGCACCCTGTGTATCCTTGCACAAAACTTGTAAGCTCAGGTATTGCTGTAGTACGTCTATAATTTTCAATTGTATCTGAAAAAATCTTGCGGTATTGATTGGCGCGTTTTAAATTTAAATTTCCACCATCCAAGTACAGGGCTGCATCTTTTTCTTCGATGGCAGCGAGTAATGATGATAATTTCAATCGAAGAGAGCTATCTCGGTATTTTAAATCAACTTTACTGAGTATTTCGTCGCCAATTTCATCATAAAGTCTGCTCATGTTTTTAGAATATCAAAACTTCATGAAAGTAATTAACAAAAAATTTCAACCTAATAAAAAAACTTGACAAAATTGTTTATTTATGAGTATATTCCTAATATGCGGTACGGAGTACTACGTCTCGCAAAGGCAAAGATAGCAGGGAGCTATGTCGGCGACATAGCTATAAAAATCCGGCTGAGCCTGATGACTGTCGCCAACTCCCGGGAGTTTTTTTAAAAATCGACACTACAAACGCTTAAAAAATTGTTATTGTTAAACCACGCGATAGTAATGATTTACACAATTCCATCTTAATCTATACAATTGTATTATTTGACAATAATGCGGATTAAATGATTTATGGCGGTTATCTCACAAACCGCGTGTGCCGCCACGTTTGCGCACGCCTGCATATTTAACCTGACTTAATAATCAATAAATTTAGGCGGCGGTCGTCGCTTTAATCCGTTTCTTATCCGCATACATCGCGGTATCAGCCGCCGATATTAATGCATCCATGGTTTTGGCATCATCGGGATAAACCGCGGTACCGATGCTGATGCTAAGGACGACAGTGCGGTGGCGGATAACAACCGGTTGGGCGAGCGCGGTTTGAATGCGTTCCACCACAAAACCGCATTCACGGGTTTGAATTATATCATCAACGATAATGATAAATTCATCGCCACCCAGGCGCGCAATCGTATCATAGGTCCGCAAGGTTTGCGTCACGCGGTCGGAAAACACCTGCAGCAGTTCATCGCCGGCAGCATGGCCCAGTGTATCATTGAGAATTTTGAAATCATTGAGGTCGATATAAATCAACCCTATTTTGGTGCTTTTACGCTCCGCACGATCTAGCGCCTTGGTCAATAGTTCTGTAAACAGCGCACGGTTGGCAACACCGGTCAGTTGGTCATACTGTGCCAAATGGCGCAACTTTTCCTCGTTACGTTTGCGTTCCTCGATGTTGCGGAAAGCAATGACGGCACCGGTGATTTGTTGCCCGTCATGAATAGGGGCGCATGTATATTCCACGGGAAAACAGCTGCCGTCTTTGCGGCAGAACAATTCATCATGTGCAGTATGGATGCTGCCATCTTGCAAAGCCTGATCAATTGGACAAATCTCTACCTCATTCATTGAATGGTGAAACAGCTCATGATGTTTGCGGCCAATCATTTCATGCGGCAGATATTGCAACAGTAAAAACGCATGCGGATTGACGAAAACGACTTCACTGTCGGCATTAAGACCGATCATCCCGTCGCTGGTGGAGTTTAGCAACAATTCGGTTTGCTGTTTGGCGGCTAGCAATTCGCGGGTGCGCTGTTCCACCTGGTATTGCACGCGCAGTTTTTGGGTAATTTGTAAAAACAGATATAGCGTAAAGATCAATGTAAACAGCAAGCCGGCGGCCAAGATAAAAGTTGCGGTCAAATGCGATGAAATATCATAATAACCGTCAGCAGGAATAATGGTGATCTGCCAGTGGCGCCCGCCAATTTCAAAACTATCCTGCAACAGCAGCGGACCATGTGCGGCCTCGATTTTTAAAACATCGGCGTCCGTCGTATTGGTTAAATGCGAATGACGGATATACATCACATTATCATGCGGCGGCGCGCTAAGATCGCGCAGAATAATATGCGTGCCGCTGGGCGCCAGCGTGGCAATGGCGTGATTGATCCAGCCTTCGAACGGCACGCCAAAACCGATAAAACCCTTCAGCGTGCCATAGACAGTTGTTTCGCCGCGGTTGTCATGTTCAAACACCGGCGCGAACAGCACTATGCCGGGTAGGCGCGCGTCATCACGGATCAGCTGCACCCGCGCCGACGCCGTAATGTCATGTGTTTTTCCAGACTGTTGCATGGCGGCATTGCGTTCGGCGTTAGACGAAATATCAAAACCGATAATGTGTTCATTATCCTTGGCCGGCCGCACATACAACACTGGATAATAGTCGGATTTTTCTGAAACAGGTGCCAGGACACCGTCTGCCCGCAATTCTTTCAAAGCAAAATCAGGATAAATCTGCCGCGCCGACTGTTCGAATGCCGCGCGTGCGGCGGCGGTGATATGGGGGATCCATGACATACCGGGAATATCCGGATGGTCAGCCAGCAGTTGTGTCGCGAAGGTTGTATATTCAGCATGGCTTACTTCATCCGAACTGTGAAAGAATGAAACCATGGCGCGTAAGGTCGCCAAATCATCTTCCAATGCATTGCGGATAACCGTAATTTTGTCTTTGGCATTTGCCTTAAAGGTCGCGGTAATCTGTGCTTCGTGGGCTTTTTGCGCATAACGCGCGGCGCCGAATGACGTCATGATGCCGATGATTAATATCAAAAGCACCGGCAATAATTTCGGCAAATAGTAATTTTTGATTGGCATCAAAATAACTTTAGGAGATGATGCACAATAATTCCATCGCTACGTTAATTCGGTTGCCAGGCTTGGTAATCGCCGGTTGCTGGCGCACGCTGTGCCGCAGCCAGCTCATGACCCGGCGGCAGATAGGCGCTTTCCGTACCCGTCTGATTAGAAATATAGGCGCGTTGCCATTTGCGGCGCAATGCATTGCTGCTATGTGGCGCAACGTCCGACTGGTGATGCAGCCAGCCGTGCCATTCCGGCGGTACTTCGGATGCGTCATCGCGGCGTGCAAAAATTACCCAGCGACGCGTATGATTGGTATTAGGCCGCGCTTTCGCCTCGTAATACACATTACCGAAACTGTCAGTGCCTATTTTTGGCCCGCCAAATACGGCAGTAAAGATGCCGATATAGGCTGGGGATAAGGTGCCGAGAAAACGGAAAATGCTCATACAGTTTTATAAGCGTTTTTTGATTTCGGTAAAAGCTGGAATCCGTTATAATCTTGTTATGAATGACTGCGTAAAAGCTGAAATATTAATTTTAGCTGCCTGTGCTTTATGGGCGGGCGGTTACATGGCTAGAAAATTTATTCTTGATCAGATTTCCCCGATACCACTTACAATTATAGGCAGTGCGATGTCATATGTGATTTTTGCTTGCTTTATGCGGCTTAAATTAACCGATTTGTGATGTAGCTTTCGTAAATATTGGCGTGACTTTTTAGGTTTGGGCGGGATAGGCGCAAGTGCAGGGACAACCGTTTTTGCGCTTGTGTTTAGCTGGCTCTTGTTAGGTGAAATGCTTATAGCGCAGCAATTAGCTGCAACAGTAATTTTATTGGCGGCAGTTCATATGATTGGTGTGATGAGTATAACAAAAACACCAGTTTCAGAAGATATAATATAAAAATGGCGGCCGTTGAGCCGCCATTTATAAATACAGTTTTACTAATTTGCTTGGCGTCGCAGAAATGCCGGGATTTCCAGCAGATCTTCATCTGCCTGGGACAGTTTGATCGGCTGCTGGTTGACCATATTGCTGGCCTGTTGGGGTGCCTGCTGCATCGCCATATTGGATTGCGACGTGTTGCTGACCTGCATCGGCGGCAATGGTTGTAGCGGCTGGCGTTGTGCCTGGGCTTGCTGTTGCATAGCTGCGGCAGGCGCGCCTGACGCATAGCCCAGCTGCTGGCCCTGCGGCCCTATGGGCTGCGCATTGCCAGACTGGCCGAAACCACCTGTATTCATGGGGATGTGCTGCGACCGCGTGGTGCCGGTTTGTTGGGTTGGATGCGGGATATTAGTATTGCCGGCCTGCGTGCGTAAGGCGGCTGGTGCATCAACAGCATCAGCAATTTTGCCGCGCCCTGCCATACCGGTAACGCGCTCGAACAAGGACGGGCCACGCTTTTTACCGCCGCGGGTGTCATTGTCTGACGCGCCCTCACTGTTCTGACCGAACAAAAAATTATCCTGGCGTGCTGGTGTGGTGCGTGATGTATTGCTGGGCTGACCCGGGCGCATGGATGGATCCATGGCCAGTGTCGGCGCCATGGCTAATGCCGGGGCCATGTCGCTTGGTGCGGCATCCTGCATTTCGGGTCCATCAAAACCGGTCCAGGGCGACGTGTCATTGGCATCCAGCATGCCGGCTTCCGGCATATGCTGGGCGGTAGTTTCCTGGTAAACAGATGTCATGTCATCCGCTGCATAGTTCTCATCCATTTGCAGCGCAGTATGGCCGGTAGTTTGTGACTGCGCGGCAGCAGTAGTATTACTAACCCGCAAAGTATTTTGCGCCGCGGGTGCTGTGATACTGGCCGCACGTGAGGTGGAAGCAGGCGGCATTGGCGCGCTACGCTGGGCAGTATTTTGACCGAACGGCGCTGCTGCCGACGCGGCTGGCATTAGTGGACGCGCGGCGGATGACAGTTGGGCGGTGGCCGCCGGTGCAGGTTGCAGTGCCGGCGTGCCGTTAGCGGCAGGCTGTGGTGCGGTCGTTGCTGTTGTATTCGCGGCGGTTAAATTGGCAAACGGATTGGTGATGCGAAAACCGGCACTGTTGCCGCCGGCTGCAGTTTGCTGTTGTGACGTGGCCTGCTGCAGCGGCTGGGTCGGCATCGTGTTGTAACCGCCATTATTCGGTGGCGTGCTGCCACTGACAACGCGTAATTTATCCGGTACGCCTTTGCGCATGGTTTCGGCCTCAATACCGGTCGCCACGACAGAAACACGCATGCGGCCATCCATCGAACTGTCGAAGGTGGAACCGAAAATAATGTTTGCTTCCGGGTCAACTTCATCGCGGATGCGGTTGGCGGCTTCATCCACTTCGAACAGTGTCATATCCATGCCGCCAGTGATGTTGATTAGAACGCCACGTGCGCCTTTCATTGAGACATCGTCGAGGAGCGGGTTGGAAATGGCCGCCTCCGCTGCATCAACCGCGCGGCGGCCGCCCTCAGCCTCGCCGGTGCCCATCATCGCCTTGCCCATCTCCGACATTACCGAGCGGATATCGTTGAAGTCGAGGTTGATAAGGCCGGGCATGACCATAAGGTCAGTCACGCCGCGCACGCCGGAATGCAGCACCTGGTCGGCCAGGTTAAACGCATCGGCAAAGGTCGTATTCTCATTGGCGATACGGAACAAATTCTGGTTGGGAATAATGATCAGCGTGTCGACGTAATCCTGCAGCTGCTGAATGCCGCTATCCGCCTGACGCATGCGCAGGGACCCTTCGAAATGGAATGGTTTGGTGACCACACCAACGGTCAGGATACCGCTTTCACGGGCCGCGCGCGCAATGACCGGTGCCGCGCCGGTGCCCGTGCCACCGCCCATACCGGCCGTGATAAAGACCATGTTGGAGCCGTCCAAGCATTCCATAATCTCGTCTAACGCTTCTTCCGCGGCGGCGCGGCCCACATCGGCGCGCGCCCCGGCACCGAGGCCGCGGGTAATCGTCGCGCCCAATTGAATTTTACGCGGCGCGGTCGATTGGCCCAAGGATTGCGCATCCGTATTGCAGACCAGGAATTCCACCCCCTCAAGGTTTGAGCGGATCATATTATTGACCGCATTGCCGCCCGCGCCGCCGACGCCAATCACCGTAATCCGCGGGCGCAGTTGGTCGATATTATGCGGCAAAGACGGGCTGATCATTTGGGTATGTCTCCAATGTATGGCAAAATGCCGTTAAAATTTTAAAACCTGGGCGAATCTTAAGAGCGTATATGCCCCCGAATCAGTAAAAACTATACCAGATTTGGTAGGTGGATGAAGCATGATGTCTGGAATCACCATTGTAATTCAAAAAAAATCTTTTAAATTGACGGTAATAATTGAAAGGATATTTTTATGCGAAAAATAACTCCGGATTCCCCAAGCTTCATTAACGATACTATTTATAATATTGATTGCTGCGTCTCAAAGTCTGGACGGTCGTCAACGGTAACTTTGGACGGTCTTAAGAATGCGCGGCAATACATTGATCACTTAAGTTGTGAGCTTCCCGATTATTCATTAGAAGATTTTGAAGAGTCTGTTAAACGACCGCCCGAGCTACGTCCCTGCGATATGTACAGTTTACAGGATAGGCTGAAAAAACAGCTAACAGATGTTTATTACCTCTGCGGTTATCGACAGAAAATTTCCAAGTTATCGCATGTGGCTCGTTTTCAACAGGAGAGTTCAATAACACCTAGCGGCTTTGCCCGTTTATGGCAATTTATAAAAGGCTCTGATCACGATCATGATTGGACAGACAAAGATGTAGACCTAAAAAGCAAGTTTATGGACATCGTTGAAGACTTTTTTGCTAAGGCCGTAGACAGCGCTTACTCTACTGCGTTACGAAATTTCACAAGTGCAAATTACGTTGATGCCGTTAAAATATTGGCCATGCGTGATGAGATATTGGTCTTTGCCAAACAGCATCAAATTCAAGTCGATAAACGCGTTGATGACGACACTTTATCTAAAGAATTAGCTATTAAATTGGCTCGCGCGGCTGCTAATGGTTTCAGTTGCCAAGGTCTGACGCCCTTATTGAACGATACGAATGAGATAGAAAATTTACGCTTGTTTGAAGACGTAGACGCAACGTTGAAGCGCGCGCCTTGGTGATTTACCGCAGAACCGCTTCTCACCCCCAGATTAGTTCCAACAAGCATGTTATAGAGATGTCTGCAGTGGCCGTTAGCCATCATCTGCCCAGTGCGACACGGCAAGTAATTTTGTTAAAATCTATACCATAATCTTTACAAATTCTCTTTCAACCAATGCCGCACGCGGTCGATCAGTTTGGTCGAGGGTGCGATGTCCATCACCGCAGCATCGGGGTTCGCGAAGTGCTGGAGCGGGTACAACAGTAATCCGGCGGCGGCGGCGAAGGCAGGGCCATTAACGGCCTCGGCCAAGCCGGTTACGCGCAGCGGTTTGCCCTGGCGCACCTGTTTGTCCAAAATGACCTGGGCCAAATCGCGCGCACCGGGCATTTGCGACGCGCCGCCGGTCAAAATAATGCGCCGCCCCGCGCTTTGCCAGGTGCCGCTGGCCTCCAGATGCTCGCGTGCCAGTTCCAACGTTTCTTCGATACGCGGCTGCACAATGCCGATCAGCAGCGAGCGCGGCACATGGTTGGGTGTGTGGCTGTCTTCCTCGCCCACTTGGGGCACATCAATCAATTCACGGTCGTCGGAGGAAGTCGCCATCGCGCTGCCGTACAGAGTCTTCATGCGCTCGGCGGCGGCAAGCGGCGTGGTCAAACCGCGCGCGATATCCATCGTCACATGATGGCCGCCAATTTGGATGCAATCGGTATAGACCAGTTGGCCGTTTTGAAACACGCCGACCGAGGTCGTCCCGCCGCCCATGTCGATGATTGTGGCACCCAGCGCCAGTTCATCATCCACCAACGCGGACAGGCCCGCCGCAAAGGCGGAAGCCACGATACCTTCCACCTCCAGATGTTTACGTTCGATGCAGGCAATGATGGTGCGAATGACATTCTGGTCGCCCATCACCATATGCACCTGCGCGGATAATTTGTTGCCGAACAAGCCGCGCGGGTCCTTGATGCCGGTGTTTTGGTCAACCGCGAAGCTCATCGGGATGGCGTGGATCATGCGCGCGCCGGGCGCTTGCAACGCCTGCTGGCGCGCGGCCTGCAAGACGCGGTTGATATCGCCATCCGCGACCGCGTGTCCCTGGATATCCACCGCGACATCGTAAATCAGCGACTGCAGATGACTGCCGGAGATCGAGACGATGACCTCGCGGATGGTTTCATTGGCCATCTGTTCCGCCGAATGCACCGCCTGGCCGATGGCGGTGGCAGCCGCCTCAACATCCACCACCACGCCGTTTTTAACGCCGTGCGACAGCTGGTGCCCGATGCCGATCACGCGCGGGCGCATGTCTTCCTCGACCCGCGCGATCAAACAGCAGATTTTAGAGGTGCCGATATCCAGCGCTGTCACAATGCTGCCGCGCGCGCGGTATTTCGGTTTGGTAAAGGCGGCCAGATACATGTACGTGTGTGCAAAACCAGTTAATTACGAAAATTTGTATAGCTGATTCTTTACGGCAGCTTCTTATTCTTTAACGCTAAAGCAGCAGTTGTTTCATCCGCTACCGGTTGGATAATCACACGGTCGGGCAGGCGCAGGTCAATCGCGCGGGTGGGAGTGGCGAGGACGCCGTGTTCTTTATCAAAATCAATCAAACGCGCGAGGCCGATGGCGGGTTCGGCTTCGGGCAGTTTTATTACAGTATTATCACGCAATTGCAGATCCCAGCGGCGGTTGCCGACATAGGTGGCGGCACGCACTTGCATTTTGAAATCGGGATAAGTGTTCAGCGCCTCCAATAACACACCAGCATATTTCGGTGCATCATCGCCAATGATGATCGGCAGGTCCTTAAATTTATCGAGGTCTTTGTTGCCTAGCAGAATGCCGGTGCGGTCGATCAAATGCAATTTTTGCTGCGACTGCCACAGCGCGGCAGGATAGCGTTCGGTAATTTTGATGTAGACCGTGGCGGGCAGGCGGCGCTCCACCCGCGCGCTATCAACCCAGGTGAGTTCTTCCAAACCAGCGCGGATTTTGTGTGGATCAACATCAAACAGCGGCGTGCCGTGGTCCAGATTGACGACCGCCATAATGGTTTCGCGGTCGATCTCTTTGCGTCCGGCCAGCTGCACATGTTGCACCGTGAAACCATGGTCGGCCATGATATCGGCAAAGTTACGGTGAAAACTGTCCGCCGCGCGCGATGCCGCGCCGCTGGCAAAAAATAACACAATTAGTAAGATCGGCACCGCGCTCGCCAGCCATGGCCACAAATGTTCCCAGGTCCAAAAATTATCCGCGGCCGAGGCGGCGCGGCGCGGCGGTGGGGCGCGGCGTTTGACAGGCGCGCGTGCCATCAGGTAGCAGCCTGTATAGCAGTTTGCCCGGCGGCAAAGTCACCAATGCGTTTGATTTCCCAGCGCAATGCTACACCGGACTTATCCAACACGCGTTGGCGCACGGTTTCACCCAAGGTTTCCAGATCATGCGCGGTGGCGCTACCGGTATTGAGCATAAAGTTGCAATGCAGCGCGGACATTTGCGCGCCGCCGTGCTGGAGACCGCGGCAGCCTGCCGTATCAATCAACTGCCATGACTTATGCCCATTGGGGTTGGCAAAGGTGGAGCCGCCGGTTTGCGCACGCACGGGCTGGGTCGCTTCGCGTTTGGTGCGGATGTCATCCATACGCCGGTTAATCAATACCAGGTCATCCGGCTGGGCGCGGAACGTGGCGCTGATATAAATGCGGTCCGGTGGTGCAGTAGAATGGCGATAGCTGAGACCAAGTTCGGATGCCGGCACAGTGTGGCTGCCCGTGCGGTCGACATAGGTGGCGCTAACCAACACATCCTTTGTCTCCCGCGTATAGGCGCCGGCATTCATGCGCAGCGCGCCGCCGATGGTGCCGGGAATACCGGAAAAAAATTCCAGACCGCCCAGGCCGGCCTTCGCCGCGGCGAAGGCGACAGTTTTATCGAGCGTCGCGGCACCGGCGGTGACCAAATCATTTTCAATCGTGATATGCGAGAAACCTTTGCCCAAACGCACAGTGACACCAGGAATGCCCCCATCGCGAATGATGGTGTTGGAGGCGACGCCAATCACGGTTAGCGGCACGTCCGGCGGCGTGGCTTGCAAAAACTGTACGAGATCGTCAGCATCTTCCGGCCGGAACAAATATTCTGCCGGACCGCCAACGCGAAACCAGGTAAAGGGCGCAAGGTTGGCTTGGGCGGTGATGCGACCGCGGGTTGTTGGAAGCACAGTCATAATGAATTTGCCAAAGGATAGCCTCCCCCTTGCGGGGAGGCACAAATTTTCCAGCGCAGCGATGAAAATTTGGGTGGGGGTTCATGAATTAAAAATAAGTCCCCTACCCAAAAATTCCACAACTCCGTTGCGCTGCGTTTAGAATTTTTGTGCCCCCCCGCAAGGGGGAGGCTAATTCTTCCTAGAATGACTTGGGATGCAGTCATTAAAATCAAGCCGCCTTGCTCTGCAGCGCCGCTAATTGTTCCGGCAGCGCATAGGCCCAGTTGGTGACGGTACCGGCACCGAGACAAATAACGTAATCACCGGGCTTGGCCAGCGCACTGATTTGTGTGACCAGATTATCCGGGTTAGCAATACCATGCACAGCCTTGTGACCCTGTTTGGCAAGTCCGGAGATCAGCGCCTCGCGCGTCGCGCCAGGAATGGGCGCCTCGCCCGCCGCATAGATATCAGACACCAGCACGACATCCGCATCACCGAAACAGCTGCAGAATTCATTGAAGAGGGATGACAAGCGCGTATAGCGATGCGGCTGCATGACTGCGATGACTTTATTGCTGCCTGCGGCTTGACGCGCAGCTTTTAACACGGCGGCAATTTCAACTGGATGATGCCCGTAATCATCGATAATTGTAATACCGTTATGTTCGCCGGTTTTGGTAAAGCGGCGTTTGACACCCGCAAAATCCGCCAGCGCATGTTTAATCGCAGCTGGCGTCATACCTAATTCCAGCGCGACGACAATTGATGCAGTCGCATTACTGATATTATGCGCGCCCAGCATCGGCAAAGATATATCGGTGATCTGTTGACCCCTGTATAATAAATCAAAAACCTGGGTCATGCCATTGACACGCACATTAGAAATATGTGCATCCGTACCATGCATAAACCCATAACTGATAATGCGGCGGTCGGTAATTTTTTGAACCAGCGCCGCCACCTCGGGATGGTCGGTGCAGCAGATCGCGAACCCGAAAAAGGGTAGGTTTTCAATAAAGGTTTTATAGGCGCCGCGTACGGCATCGAAATCACCGTAATGTTCCATATGCTCAGGGTCGATATTGGTGACGATGCCGACCGTGGCGGGCAGTTTTAAAAAGCTGCCGTCGCTTTCATCGCTTTCCACCACCATCCAGTCGCCGGCACCCAAACGGCTGTTGGTGCCCAGCGCATTGATCACACCGCCATTGACAATAGTGGGGTCCAATCCGCCGCCATCGAGTAATGTCGCGACCAGCGAGGTCGTGGTGGTTTTGCCATGAGTGCCCGCCACCGCGACCGACCATTTAAAGCGCATCAATTCGGCCAGCATTTCCGCGCGGCGGACGATGGGAATATGGCGAGCGCGGGCGGCCTGATATTCCGGATTGTCGGGTTTCACGGCGGATGAAACGACGACCACCTTCGCGCTGTCAATATTTTCCGCACCATGGCCGATGTGGCAGGTGATGCCCAATTTTTGCAGCCGCATGATATTATAATTTTCCGCGAGGTCGGAACCCTGTACCGTATAACCCAAATTGTGCATCAGTTCAGCAATGCCGCTCATGCCAATGCCGCCGATACCGATGAAGTGAATAATGCCCAAGGCAAAGGGTTTGGGCGCGCGGGCGGTTAGGGTCGGGTCAGTCATAAAAAGGCCTCTAATGCGCATTAAAGTATGATGATTCTGGCCAAACCTGTTAGAGCCGCCTGATACGCGCGAACCCTAAATAAAATAGATAGCATAATCCAGTAAATTATTATGAGCAGCTAGCGTAGCATGCGACGATATCCGCCAGCTTTTGCGCGGCGTCGACATTGCCGGCAGCACGGGCAGCTGTCGCGGCTGCAATCAAAAAGCCGGGACGATTGATAAGGTCCTGCAGTTTGATGCTAAGATTTTCTGATGTAAATTCCGACTGTTGTATTAACCAGCCGCCGCCGGCAGCGATAAACTGTCTGGCATTATAGCTTTGATGGTCGTCGGCAGAGGTTGGCAGTGGTATCAGAATGGCGGGCCGCCCGGCAGCCATCAGTTCAAACACCGTGCCGCCGCTGCGCGCGATGACGAGATGCGCCAGCGCCAGGCGTTGCGGCACATCATCAAAAAACGGTGACAGCACGGCATTGATGCCGGCACGGCGGTAGGTTTCACGCACTGTTTCAATATCTTCAGTCCGGCATTGCTGCATAATGTCGAGCCGCTGTTTTATGGTATCTGATAACAGCGCCAGTGCAACCGGGATCACATTGCTGAAAACTGTTGCGCCCTGGCTGCCACCGACAATGAAAATGGTAAATGGGCCGTCAGCACGCGGGATAGGATAGGGCAAATCGCGTACTGCGGCCACCGCATCGCGTACTGGGTTGCCGATAACGGTGGTTTTATGCCGGTAGTTTTGCGCATGTTGGACGTCTGGAAAACCCACTGTCAGATGTGCGGCATGTTTGGCAATGAAACGATGTGCGCGGCCCAAGGCGCCGTTGGGTTCATGCAAGATTAAGGGGATTTTCAAATGCACGGCGGCAAGTGCAGTGGGCGCCGCCGCATAGCCGCCAAAGCTGACCACCGCGGCCGGGCGCAGTTTTTTTAAAATACGCCGCGCTTCAAAATAACCTTTACGCAAACTGTGCGCGGCAACCAGTTTTTGTTTTAGACCGCGCTGCTGCGGTGATTTACTGCTGATAATATAGGCATCAGTATGCGGCGCCTTTTCCTTAATGTAAGCAGTGCGGTTATCAACAATAAAGGTTGTGTCATATCCGCGCGCGCGCAGCACAGTATTCAATGCCTCCGCGGGAAACAAATGCCCGCCCGTGCCACCGGTGGCCAAGACAATTAATTTTGTCATGTCTGACGCGTTTTTTGGTAACGCCGCGTCAGCGCCAAGACCATGCCCATGCCAAAAGCCAGGCCCAATGATGATGAACCGCCATAGGATAAAAACGGCAAGGTCATGCCTTTGGTTGGAATCAGGCTAAGCGATGACGCCATATGGATCAGGGCCTGCAGCCCGAATTGTGTCAGCAAACCGGTCAGCGCGAATAGCGTAAACAGGTCGTTGCTGTTCAAGGCACGGATAAGACCGCGAATGACAATAAACATAAACAGCACAACAATGATAATGGTCCAGATCAAGCCCAGTTCTTCACCCGCCACTGAAAAAATAAAATCGGCATGCGCATCGGGCAGATGGAATTTCACCTGACCTTGACCGGGGCCAGTCCCAAATATGCCGCCATGGTGAAATGCCTCCAGCGACTGGTCAATTTGATAAGTCTCAGTGCCCTCGGGATGTAAAAATTTGTCTACCCGCGCAGTGACATGCGAAAATATAAAGTAAGCACCCACCAAGCCGCAAATGCCTATAAAACCAATGCCGCAAATGACGATGATGGGGACACCGGTCAGAAAAAACTGCGCGCACCAGACCGTCGTAATTACGACGGTCATACCCAAATCTGGCTGTAACAACAACAACCCGGCGCTTAAGACATAAAGACCCGCGCCCACCAAGCGGCCCGGAAAATCCAGATATTCAAGGCGCTTGGCAAACAGCCAGGCGGTCACTACCGCCAGCGTCGGCTTTAAAAACTCCGATGGCTGTAGCGAAAAGCCGGGCAGGTGAATCCAGCGCCGCGCGCCTTTAATTTCTTCCCCTACCAGCGGCACCAGCATCAGCGCGATAATCGTACAGGTAAAGCCAAACAACGCCAGCAAACGGATTTGTTTGGGCGACAGCATCGAGACGCACAGCATGACGGTGACCCCGACAATTTGTACCACGACATGGCTATAGACAAAATGAAACGACGACAGGCCAATCCGCATGGCAACCGCCGGGCTGGCGGCGGCGACCAAAAAAATTCCCATGGCAATCAGCAATAAAAAGCCACCCAACAGCCAGCGGTCAACCGTCCACCACCAGCGCCCAAAGGCGCTTTCATCGGCGCGGGAAACTTTAAACATTAATGAGCGCCCAACATGTCAACCGCCTCGATAAAATGCTGCCCGCGTTCTTCGAAGTTATTGTATTGATCATAGGATTTTGTCGCCGGTGATAGCAAAATTGTCACCGGTTTGCGGCGGTCGGCACGCGCATCCTGAAACGCGTGCACAACAGCCTGATCCAAAGTGCCGCACCGCGTAAAAGGAATTTGATGCTGACGGCACCAGATGGCAAATTCATCTTCACTTTCGCCAATCAGGTAAGCGGTTTGAATCCGGTCACGAAAAATTTCCAAACCATTCAGGCTGGCATCTTTTTTATGACCGCCTGCAATCCAATAAATATTGTTATAGCAGGCCAATGCTTTGGCGGTGGCATCGGCATTGGTGCCCTTGCTGTCATTGACGAATTCTACACCATCAATGCTCGCCACCAGTTGCTGGCGATGTACAAGGCCGGGGAAGGATTCCATATGATACATGATCTCCGCCGGTTTTAGACCCAAGGCGCGGCACACCGCATAAGCTGCGGCAGCGTTCTGACCGTTATGCGGCCCGGGTAAGGTTTGGATGCTAGCCATGTCAAAACGCAGCTCGTTTTTCGCATCGGACAGAATGCGGCCAATCACACTGATGCCGTCCGGCATGTGATTGAGACCGGAAATGCCTATTGTTGTACGGGGCGGCAGGCCGTTAGTATCTTCAAAAATGCGCACTGTATGAGCGTCATCCAAACCGATGATGGCGGTTTGCGGCGTGTCACGGTCGCGGCGCGGGCGCAAAATATTTTTCTTGGCCTCAATGTAATTGGTCATGGTGCCATGCCGTTCCAGGTGGTCGGGCGAAATGTTGAGCACGACCACATGATCAAACCGCGCCATCGGGCACAGGTCCAACTGATAGGATGACAATTCCAGAACATAAATGCCATCCGTGCCCAGCATGCCAAATTCCAGCACCGGTTGCCCCAGATTGCCGCCCACCTCAATGGTATAGCCTGCCTCGCGCAAGATATGTGCGACCACACTGGTTGTGGTCGACTTGCCATTGGTGCCGGTGATAGCAACATAGGTGGCATGCGGATTGGCGCGCCACAGCAGATCAATGTCGCTGACAATTTTCAAATTATGGGTAAAGGCGCGCCCGACAATGGCGTGCATGGGATTAACGCCGGGCGACAACACCAGTATGCGGCAACGTGTGATCGTATCATCATCTAGCGGTGTCACCACTGCGCCGCGCGCGGTGGCAGCGGCATGCTTCGTCTGGTCATCGTCCCAGGCAAAGACCGGAATTTCCGCCGCCTGCAGCGCCGAAATGGCGGCGAGGCCGGTACGACCCAAACCCAAAACCGCAATTGGTGCGGTGCCTAAAAAACGTAAATCAATCATCGCAATTTCAGTGTTGATAAGCCGACCAGGGCAAGAATACAGGCAATAATCCAAAAGCGAATAACGATGGTCGGTTCCTGCCAGCCCAATTTTTCAAAATGGTGATGCAGGGGCGCCATCAAAAAAATCCGCTTTTTGGTAAGCTTATAATAACATACTTGGATAACCACCGACAATGTTTCAACCACAAACAAGCCGCCGATAATAGCGAGGACGATTTCATGCTTGGTGACGACCGCGATGCTGCCCAGCAGGCCGCCTGCCGCCAGCGAGCCAGTATCGCCCATAAATACCTGTGCCGGTGGCGCATTAAACCATAGGAAGCCCAGTGAGGCGCCGACTAAGGCACCGCAAATAATACTGAGTTCACCGGCGCCCGGCACCGCATGCAGCTGCAGATAATCGGCAAATTTTATATTGCCGACCAGATAGGTGATGATGCCGAAGCAAAGTGCAGCGATCATAATGGGCACAATCGCCAGGCCATCCAGGCCATCCGTGAAATTGACGGAATTGGCTGCGCCGACAATGACAAACATCACAAACGGGATAAACAGCCAGCCGAGATCGAACACCGCGTTTTTGAACACCGGAAAAATCAAATGGCTGTGAATGTCGCTGGGTAGGGTCGGCAGCCACTGCATCGCGCACCAGCCGGCGGCGAGACTGATGGTAAATTCCGCCACTAACCGAATGCGTGATGACAAGCCCTTGGTATTGCGTTTGGTCAGTTTCAAATAATCATCGGCAAAACCGATCATGCCAAAGCCGAGTGTAACCAGCAACACCAGCCAGACATAACGATTGGTTAAATCCGCCCATAACAGCGTGCTGATACCAATCGCCAGTAAAATCATAATCCCGCCCATGGTAGGCGTACCGGACTTGATAATATGTGAGGCAGGACCATCATCGCGGATCGGCTGGCCGCTGCCCTGTTTGGATTTGAGCCAGCGGATAATGGCCGGCCCAGCGAAAAAACAGATGATCAGCGCCGTCAGCAATGCTCCGCCGGTACGGAAAGTGATGTAGCGAAAGATATTAAAGAACGCAGATTCATGCGCGAAGCGTGCAAACAGGTTAAATAGCATAAGGTATGTCCAGGGAAAGAGAGGGAGTGATTAGCGCGGTGATAATGTGGGACATTTTCATGCCGTTGGATCCTTTGACCAGAATGATGTCGCCATCGCGCACAACCGGCGTTAAAAAAGCCGCCAGCGCGCGGCTGTTATCGGCATAGGCACCGCGCTTGGCGGCAGGCAGTTGGTCATAGATGGCCTGCATGGCGGGACCGCAGGCAAAAATCACATCAATATGATGGGTCAGCAGCGCGGGTAATAATTGCTGATGTTGCCCGTGACTATGCGTGCCAAGTTCCAGGATATCACCCAGGACCGCGATGCGGCGGCCGCGACAGGCTGGTTGTAAATTGCCCAATACCTCCAGCGCAGCCGTGATGGAGGCAACGGACGCATTATAACTTTCATCAATCACTGTGATCGCGCCCTGCGGCGTTGTGATGGTTTGGCGCGTGCCGCGTCCGGTGATGGGCGGCATGGTTGTCAGTGCCGCGGCGGCCGGTTTAACATCCGCGCCCGCCAATTTAGCGGCCAGCAACACCGCCAGACTATTTTTTATGTTGTGAAGTCCGGGCAGGTTTAGCCGATAATTAATTATTTCACCTAAAATTTCTGCAGCCACTTCTGAATAATCCGCCTGCACAATGTAATTGACCAGGCGTGCCGATGCGGCAGCAGCGGTGCCAAAGCTGTAAACGTGTTTTATACCGCGGTGCGTGGCAACTTTTTTTAGATATTCAAAATAATTGTTATCATGTGGCAGGATGGCAATGCCGTCTGGCGACAACCCGTCAAAAATTTCGGCTTTCGCCGCGGCAATCTCATCCATATGATTAAAATTACCTAAATGCACGGCATCAATAGTTGTGATAAGCGCAATGTGAGGTTGTGCCAGTTTAGACAGCAGCGTGATTTCACCGGCATGGTTCATGCCCAGTTCCAAAATCGCATAGGCGGCATTCTGCGGTAAGCGCGCCAATGTCAGTGGCAGTCCCCAGTGATTGTTTAAATTGCCAACCGTGGCATGAGTTTTACCTTGCGCACCTAAGGCATGTGCCAGCATTTCCTTGGTCGTCGTTTTACCGACCGAACCGGTCAGCGCGATGACTTTAGCTTGGGCCCGCGCGCGCGCGAAGGTGCCTAACTGTTTTAATGCCTTCGTCGTATCGGCAACTTCCAGAACCGGGCGTTTGTCATGCGAGACTGGTTTGTTGGTGGTGAGCACCGCCGCCGCACCATTGGCAAGTGCGGTTTCCACAAAATCATTACCGTCAAAGGCATCGCCTTGAATACCAATAAACAAATCGCCTGGTTGCAAGGTGCGGGTGTCAATGGAGACACCATGCACGGTGAAATCCGTGGGACTGCGGATATGCAGCGCGCGTTCAATATCGGCGGCAGTCCAGAGTGGTTGGTTCATCGCCCGTACCTCGCACATAAGCGCGGGTAACCTCCCCCTTGCGGGAAGCTGATTCTTCTTGAAATGATAAAGTGTGGAGCAGAAAAATTTATCAACATCACGCGGCGCCCGCCATATTTATATTCAGCGCCTTCACAACTTCCTCCGCATCATCAAACGGCAGCACAGCATCACCAACAATCTGCCCGCTTTCATGGCCTTTACCGGCAATGATCAGCACATCACCTGCTTGCAAATTTTGCACCGCGGTTTGAATGGCCTGATGCCGGTCGCCGATTTCACGTGCGTCAGGACAACCCGCCATGACCGCGCGGCGAATGGTGGCGGCATCTTCATGACGCGGATTGTCATCCGTCACGATAACCGCATTTGCCAGTTGCGCGGCGAGGCGGCCCATGATGGGGCGTTTGCCTTTGTCACGATTACCGCCGCAACCGAAGACAACAATAAGTTTGCCAGTCACATGTTCGCGCAGGTTTTTCAGCACGGTTTCTAAGGCATCCGGCGTATGCGCGTAATCAACAAAAATCGGCGCGCCGTTGGGCGTGGTGCCGACATGCTGCAAGCGGCCTTTGACACTGCGCAATTTCGGCAGACAATTGATAATATCTTGCGGCTGGCGTTGATCGGTCAGCAGCGCGCCGATGGCCGCCATGATATTCCAGACCTGGAAGCGCCCGATCAATGGCAATATCGTTTCATACGCGCGGCTATTGATGGATAACGTCACATTAAAACCGGCCGGCGTCGGCTGGCAGGCAACCAGCCGGACGGCCTCGCCTTGCTCGCCATAACTTAACACCGCAACGCCGCGCTTTAAACAGATGTCGCGCAATTTTGGGAAATAAGCATTATCGGCATTCAAAACCGCTGCGCCATCAGGTTGCAAAACCTCTGAAAATAATTTTACTTTGGCCTGGAAATAAGCCTCCATCGTGCCGTGGTAATCCAAATGATCGCGCGTGATATTGGTAAAAATCGCGGTGCTGATTTTGGCGCCGGACAGGCGGTATTGCTCCAGCCCGTGTGATGATGCCTCCACCGCCACATGCTGAATATCATGCCGGGCTAAATCAGCCAGCGTGGCATGCAAGCTGGCGGCATCTGGTGTCGTCAGGCTACCGGGTTTTTCATAGGCAGTGCCATAAACGCCAAGCGTGCCGATGGCGGCGGATTTGTCACCCAGCAATTCCCAAAACTGCTGCAAGAAATTGACAGTTGAGGTTTTACCATTGGTGCCGGTTACCGCAAATAACACCTGCGGCTGTGTGCCATAAAACTGCGCGGCATAGGTGGCAAAATCAGCACGGACGTTGATGGATGTAACTAATACGGCGGGCGCGGGCACAGATGTGTCAGCAACAGCTAAAACCGCCACCGCACCCTTGGCAACGGCATCATTAATATAGCTGCGGCCATCGCTATGCGTGCCGGGCAGCGCGGCAAACAGATACCCAGGCTGTACGCGCCGTGAGTCCGCGGTGATGCCGGTAATATTGATGGGAATGTTATCAAGGCGCATGTTAATGTATCGTCAAATCGTCCTTTAATTGTGGGTCATTTTCATCTTGGGGCGCAACCCCCAAAATCGGCGCAATGCCATTGACGATTTGCGCAACCGCGGGCGCGGCGACCCAGCCGCCGGTGGCAAACCCATAAGTGTCCTTGCGCGGGTGCGGTTCGTCCACCATCACCAAGACGACATAGCGCGGTTTATTGACCGGAAACGCCGCGATAAAGGATGAGATTAAGGAGTGTTCCAGATAACGTCCGCCCGCGCCCAGCTTTTCTGACGTGCCGGTTTTGCCGCCGACGACATAGCCATTCGCCTCCGCCGATTTACCGGTGCCCTCGGTCACCACCAACCGCAGCAGCCGGCGGATCATGTGCGAGGTTTCCTCACTGATCAAACGCGGCGGCAGTTCCGCATGATAATCAGCCTGTTTCATTAGCGTGGGTTTGATCAGATAGCCGCCATTAACGACCGCGCCGAGCGCACGCACCAGATGCACCGGGCTCACCGAAATGCCATGACCAAAGGCAATCGTGATGGTGCTGATATCTTTCCACGGGTGCGGCACCAACGGCTGGCCGATTTCGGGGAGTTCCAATTCAACTGGTTTGGTTAAGCCCAGTTTTTCGATAAAGGCATGATGCAATTGCGTACCCACCTTTTCAACCATGTGCACGGTGCCGATGTTGGACGACTCCTTGAAAATTTCTGAGACCTCCACCGGGTGGTTGATCGGGTGAAAATCATGGATGGTAAAACCGCCGATGTGGATGGGTGCTGCGACATTAAACACATCATGAATTTTGACCGCCCCGGAATCCAGCACCAGTGCGGTAGTCAGCGTTTTAAAGGTCGAACCCATCTCATACATGCCCAATGTCGCGCGGTTAAAGCGCGGGTCATGTTCGCGTTCGGTTGCGATAATTTTAGTCGGGTCATGCGGGTCAAAATCCGGCTGCGACACCATCGCGATAATCTCGCCGGTGGTGACATCCATCACGACGCCGGTGCCGCCAATCGCGGTAAAGCGTTCAACCGCCTTCGCCACCTCGCGCCGCACAATATGCTGGACACGTGCATCAAGCGACAGGACCAGCGGTGTATTATCAGTCTTCAGCCGTTCATCAAACTTCTTTTCAATCCCGGCGATGCCATTGTCATCCTTGTCGGTATAGCCGACGACATGCGACGTCAGGTTGTCGAGCGGATAGATGCGTTTTTCCTCATAGCGGAAATCGACGCCGGGCAGCCCCAGCTTGTTAATCTCATATTCCTGTTTGGGCGTGATATTGCGTTTGATCCAAACAAAGCGCGCGCGTGGTTTGCTGAGTTTTTGTTGCAAACCCGCCGCATCATCGCCCAGCACCGCGGCAATTTTGGCGGCGGCATCATTAATGTCTAAAAGGCCTTTGGGATCGGCATAGACGGAGGCCATGCGCAGGGTGGTTGCCAGCAACACGCCGTTACGGTCGCGGATTTCCGCGCGCAGGTTTTCCGTGTCACCGCTGTCGGTTTTAATAGCGGCTTTTTTCGCATTATGCCGGAATTGCGACAGCAGTGACACATCCACCAAACGTGCGACAATGATCAAACAAAACAGGGCATAAAATGCCCCGATAATGATCAGGCGCAGCCGCGCCGTTTTAACAGATTGCGGCGCGGGCGTCATTCAGGCTGGTTGGAATATCCCGCCAGGGTAGGAGCCAAGGTTGGCGTAGCCGCCGCGCTGGCCATTTGTGTGGAGGTTGTAACAGCTTTGGCCAAACGGGTTGGCAGCGTGGTTTTGACCTGCGCGACAGTAAGCGGCTGTAGTTTCAAATATTTTTGCGCGAGCAGTTCTAACCGCTGTGGCTGGTTTAAATAACTCCATTCGGCGCGCAGCACACGGATGCTGTCCTCACGCACCTCGATGCTGTTTTGCAGCTTGGTCAGTTGGCGTTGCTGTGCCTCCACACGATAGCTGATCGACATCAAGACGCCGGCCGCAACGGCAATCGCCACCAGCCAGAAAAAACTTGTAATGCGGGTCATGCGGCACTCCTGCGGGTGGTGTTGATGCGGATGGCGGCGCGCAGTTTGGCGCTGCGCGCGCGGGGATTGGTGGAAATTTCAGCGTCGCTGGGTGCGCCCGCGTTTTTGGTGATGAGTTTAAAGGTAGGCTTGGCGCTGTTCTGATTGGCAACGGGCAAATGACGCGATACGCCCGCGACCGCGCCGGATCGCACGCGCAGAAAATCCTTAACGATGCGGTCTTCCAATGAATGAAACGTCACGACGACGAGGCGGCCCTGATCTGCCAAAATGGTTTCAGCAGCAACAAGGCCGCGTTCCAATGCGCCCAGCTCGTCATTGACATAGATGCGCAGCGCCTGAAAGGTCTTGGTGGCGGGATGGGTGCCCGACGTGCGCGGGATGATGCGCGCAATCATCTCCGCCAGTTGCAGGGTACGGGTAAAGGGTGTGGTTTTACGGTCCAGCACAATGGCGGCGGCGATTTTGCGCGACGCGCGTTCCTCGCCATATTTATAAATGATATCCGCCAAATCGGCAGCGCTGTAATTATTGACGACATCGGCGGCGCTATCACCGCTTTGCGACATGCGCATATCCAGCGGGCCGTCCTGCATAAATGAAAAACCACGGTCGGCATTATCAATTTGCATTGACGACACGCCGATATCCAGCACCACACCGTTTACCGGTGTAAAGTTATTGGCCGCGGCGATGGCATCTAAATCGTCGAAATTACCCTGATGCAATTGCATGGCGTGTGAGATGGTAGTTTTTGCAATAACATTGGGATCGCGGTCGATGGCCAATACCTGGCAATCCGCCGCAGCGCAAATTGCGCGCGTGTAACCACCTGCACCAAAAGTTCCGTCAATATAACGTTCGCCATGCACTGGTTGCAGATGCGCGATAACTTCGGACAGCATGACAGGCACATGCGTCATTGCGCACCTCGTGAAAATTGCGCGAGCGTCGTGTGAAAAACCTGCCGCGCCGATGGCTGATTGTCATTAGCGGGCAGCGTGTCCGGCCGCAGCAGCCAGAAAAAGCGCAAGGAAGCCATCAGCACCATCATGCCGGTGCGCCTTTGCCAAGCGTGGCGGTCAGGTTATTATCGAGCACGCGCGCGCGCGCGGCAGTGCGATGCGCGGCCAGCGCGGCCGGCTCCCAAATCTGGAAAAACTGCCCGAGGCCGAGGAAGGCGACATTTTCAGTCAGATTGGCATGCGCGCATAAATCGTCGGGTAGCGTAATGCGCCCATCACCATCGAAATTCAGCGGCTGCGCTTCGGCAAATAATGTGGTGGCCAGTGCAGTCTGGTCGTCCGAATAAAAGGAAAACTGGTCAAAACTGTCTGACAGCCGTGCCATGTGGCTGTAGGGAAAACCATCGAGCAGGGGCGTTTTATAGGATGGCGTTAGGACGACGCCGGCGAATTCCGCCTGGATCAGCGCGGGGCGCCAGGCCGCAGGGACAGACACCCGGCCTTTTTTATCCAGCTTATTGATATGGGTGGCCAAAAATAATGCCACTGTATGCCCCGAATTATTCCCAACTGTTCCTGCCAGACGCCAGACATTTCCGTTAAGCCGTTGATTTCAAGGCATTAGTGGTTTTACGCGGCGCAGCTGTACATACAGTTACCCTTATAGGGATATCATGGGAATTCATGGGCCGTCAAGGGAGCGTAAAGTAAAATTGTGTAAACGTCTAAGTCATATAAGTATTTTCCATGGGCTTATTTGTTTCTGTTTTGTTCTTAAAATAAACTCATCTGTCGCTCATACGCATCGCGTTTAAAAGCAGCAATGGACAAGGGCGGATAATTATCCACCAGGCCATAGCGTTTTTTGGACATCGCAAATAGCTGCGCGATGTATTCGGCGTAAACACCAGTGCCGCGCATCCGCGTGCCGAAATTGGCGTCGTTCAGTTTGCCATCACGCACCTCGCGCACGCGGGCCAGCACGCGTGCGGCCTTGTCCGGATAATGCTCACGGATCCAGCTTTGAAACAGGTCTTTGACACCATGGGGCAGGCGCATCATCGTGTAACCGGCGCTGCGCGCGCCGGCATTGGCGGCGGCTGCCAAAATTTTGGGAATCTCATGTTCGGTTAGGCCCGGGATCACCGGTCCCATGATCATGCCGACCGGGATGCCGGCTTTGGCTAGCGCCTCAATCGCCTTCAGCCGTAATTTTGGCTGCGACGTGCGGGGTTCCATCTTACGCGCCAGTTCGCCATCCAGCGTCGTCAACGATATATGCACCATCGCGGCATTGTGCGTAGCGAGTTCCTGCAGAATATCAATGTCACGCGTGACCAGATGGTTTTTAGTGATAATGCCGATCGGATTGTGGAAGGCGGCAAACACCTGCAGCGATTGCCGTGTAATCTCCAACTGTTTTTCCAGCGGTTGATAGGGATCGGTAATGCCGCTGATGGAGACCGTGCGCGGCTGCCATTTTTTGGCTGACAGCGTCTCAATCAATAACTGCGGGGCATCATATTTCGCAAAAATCTTGGTTTCAAAATTCAAACCTGCCGACAGGCCCAGATATTCATGTGTCGGCCGCGCATAACAATAAATGCAACCATGTGCGCAACCGCGATACGGGTTAAAAGTGGTAGCCATGCACAGGTCGGGACTGTCATTATTGGAAATTACTGTGCGCGATTGATCGGGGAAAACTTGCGTTTTTACCTGCGCCTGCTTAAGGTCGATCTCTCCATAGCGCTGCAATTCATCCAGCGTATCCAAATCCGCGGCGCGGCGGCGCGTTTCAAACCGGCCAACAGGATTATCCAACGCGCCGCGACCCTTCAAAACACACGGCACACGGGCTTCTAAAGGTTTTGGCAGGTTAAACAAACCATGGGACGGTTGATGCATAGGAACATAATACCACAACAGGAATCAATGTTCTACATATGTTCTTTGTATTGCGAATGATTTATGAAAGTAAAAAATCTTTGGATTTGTATGACAATTTTATGATAGAAGCATTTAAGACCATAGTATCATCCAAAGGAAAAACGTCATGACCAATAAATCCATTTTCAGTAAGATCGCTCTGGGCGCCTCTGCCTTGGCAATTTCATGTATTATCAGCGGCGCGGCCTTTGCCGCTGGCGGTGTTGACCCAAGCGGCACCACTCCGGGTGGCTTAAACGGCCATATTCCATTGTTTCAGTTGCAGCCCGTAGTTAATCCACCTTTGCCACCGGTTGTCACGCCGCCAACGCCGGTAACTTTAAATCCAAACAACATTTTGCCGCCGGGTCAGCAAACACAGCCAACAATCTTGTCGGCACAGCAACAGACCCTGGGTATTAACTCCATTACCCCAGGCGGTCAGAGCACGGCGACTGGTGCCACGGTATTGTTGGTACGTCGCAGTGATCTGGTTAATCTGGTTAAAAGTAACCAGGCCGGTTGTGGTATGGATGTTAAAAACACCGAAGATACTAGTGCCATTACCATCCGTGAAAACAGATGTGATGCCCGCCAAAACGGTGCGGATGTTTTGGTTGTCGAACTGGCCAATGGTGATTTGGTTCGCCAGCAAAATGCCGTGGGCGCCTTCGTTGACAATTACGATCTGACTAATACTGACCGCGACGCCTTGGAAGCCAGCGGTATTTCAACCACCAAACTGTAATTTAAATATTTATTGAAAAAAGGGCCGGTATGTTACCGGCCCTTTTTTATGCGCGGCGCAGCTTTTTTTATGTGCTGCGACGCTGGGCCCAATACTCCAGCCGCTTGCGGAGCTCGCGTTCAAAACCTTTATCCGGTGGATTATAAAAAACATCGCGGCGCATGTCGGGCGGAAAATAATTTAAACCGCTGAAACCATCCGGCGTATCCGGGTCATAGATATAGCCATCACTGTAACCCAAATTCTTCATCATTTTCGTGGGCGCATTCATTGCGTGTTTGGGCGGCGCCAATGAACCGGTTTGCGCGGCGGCACGTTTCGCCGCACCGAACGCTTTATACACGCCAATCGATTTTGGTGCGGTCGCCAGGTAAACAACGGCCTGGGCAAAGGCTAGCTCGCCTTCCGGCGACCCCAATCTCTCATAAACATCCCAGGCCGCCAGCGCCTGCACGATGGCATGGGGGTCGGCCAGGCCGATATCTTCATTGGCCATGCGCACCAGGCGGCGGCCCAGGAATGACGGATCTTCACCGCCGGCCAGCATGCGCGCCAGCCAATAAAGCGCCGCATCCACATCCGACGCGCGCACGGCTTTATGCAAAGCGCTGATCAGGTTGTAATGCCCCTCCTGCGCCTTGTCATACAATGGCGCGCGGCGCTGCAGCAGTTTTTGAAGCTGTTCGACATTTAATGCCGTTTTGTGATGCGTGGCAAATAATTGCTCCGCCAGATTTAACAGGTAACGCCCATCGCCATCCGCCTGTTGCACCAGCCACAGGCGCGCGTCTGCCGTGACGGGCAGGGTATAATGCATTTCCTGTTCGGCGCGCGCCAACAATTGTTCCAGCGCTGCTTCATCCAGCCGATGCAGCACAATTACCTGACAGCGCGATAGCAAGGCACCGTTTAATTCAAAGGATGGGTTTTCAGTGGTCGCGCCGACCAATGTCACTGTGCCGTCTTCAACATACGGTAAAAACGCATCTTGTTGCGCACGGTTGAAACGGTGAATTTCATCCACGAACAACAGCGTGCGCTCGCCCAGGTTTTTATTATCCCGCGCGCGTTCGAACAGTTTGCGCAGATCGGCAACGCCGCTGAAGACGGCGGAAATCGCCTCAAACCGGTAGCCGCAGGCGTCTGCAAGTAAATTGGCGATGGTCGTTTTGCCGCACCCTGGCGGCCCCCAGAAAATCAGCGATGATAATTGCTGTGCCACCACCATCTCATGCAAGGCGCCGCCCGGCCCCAAAACATGTTTCTGGCCAATGACTTGCCCTAATGTTTGTGGCCTTAATCGCGCCGCTAACGGCATAGCTGATGGTGTTAGTTTTGCCATATAAGATATCTATAAAGAAAAAAGTAAGTAAAACATGTAAATTTTTCTTGCACGTTGCATAACCTGTATGAGATAAACCTTTACACCCTTAATCATATCTGGAGAAAAAATATGAACTTACAATCGATTAGAGCATCAGTTCAGAATGCTGTTGCAAAAGTGAAAAACTCAAAATTGTTAGCAACTGGTTTGGCTACAGTGTTAACCGCACTCGCTGGTGCTCAGGTACAAGTCAAACTGACTAATCCCGAGCAGGTGCAATTAAATTCTTCTAATTATGCAATTGCAGGCGCTAACAATAATGACGTTCGTTTTATTCAGGGCACAGGTTCGGTTGCTTTTTCGAGTAATGGCAACAGATTTCAAAGTAATTCAGAATTTTATACTTATATTGCTCCTGATGACACTTTAGCTTCTATTAGATCCAGTACTGGTACTGATGTTACCTTGACTAACCTTGCTAGCGGTATTTCTACCACGCAATCTGGATTTGGCTTATTGGAAACAGTTTATGTTCATACTGCGCCTAGTAAATATACAGTTGTGGCAGGACAAGATAATGGCAACATTGTATCCTATGACTTGGCAAACCCATCGCAGCGTACAAATGTTGCAGTCGGTGCCCATATTGTTGCTGCGAATGCAGGTACTGGCTTGTTCCGAATTGACGGTGATACATATGGTGTAATTACAAATGGCGTTAATGTAAGACAATTCGATGTTGCCGCTAACTTATTCAGTGTTGATCCTAACGGTAGATACGTTGTCGGAACTAAAAACGGTCAATCGTACCGATTAGATTTGCAAAATGGTCAAGAAACTTTTTATACATCCGTTCCCGGATTTACTAATGCTCAGACTGCAGCCGTAGCTGTGGATGGTGATGGTAAGGTTTTGATCAACGCTGATAATGGTTCATCTAAAACGGCATTTGAAGCTGAAACACCTGCAAATACTATTTTCTACACTGATCTTAACGATCTTTTAATTAAACCTACCGCTACCTCTCATATCGATGCAGTAGGTGGTCTAACCTATGGTCAATTTGCTGTTTACAGAAGTGATAATGAAGCGGGTATTGGATTACGTCAATTTACTGACCACGGTCAGTTCATTGGCCAACCGGTACCAGAGCCTTCAGCATTTGGAGCGGTTGCAATTGGTGTGCTTGGTTTGGCAGCGCGTCGCCGTAAAGCTAGTCATATCAATATGCGTGGTTCAGTTGCAGATCCTGCCAATGACCACAGCCGTGATGATGCATCAAGAAATGCTTATGGCGCGCGTTCATTGCATGTTGGTGGCCGTGTTTCAAAAAGTGCAGCTAAAAAACAAGCTAATAATTCACATACTCTTGGCTAGTTAAACCAAGCTATTAGCTTTTAACCCCCGCCCTCACCGGCGGGGGTTTTTCTTTGCCTGAATTTTGGCGGTTACGAAACCATGCCGTCATGCTATGCCGGTTTATGGATCACAAAGTCAAACACAAGGGCCTCGGGCGACTGGTAAAGGCCACGCGCAATTCGATTGACGGATTGGTGGAAGCGGTCAAAACGGAAGAAGCCATCCGCTATGAACTCGCGCTCATTATAATCCTGCTGCCGGTCATTTTTGTGATCGACACCACCGCGGCGGAAAAAGCCATTTTGATGTTCAGCCTGTTCTGGATTTTTGTGGTCGAGCTGGTCAATACAGCAATTGAAACCATTGTCGACCGCGTCTCGGCAGATTACCACCTGCTGTCCAAGCGCGCCAAAGACCTTGGCAGCGCGGTGGTGTTTGTCAGTATCATCAGTACAGCTGTTATCTGGATCGTGATTATCGGTAAAAATTATTTTGGTTAGCTGTGATTAATTGCAGTTAGACGCGGCTATATAATGCAAACAATCTGACTTTTCCAAGGCGTGTCTTGGCAAGTACGGACTAATCTTGCATCGGCTGTTAACAGCGGTAATCCTACACTCTCGGCATGAGCCAAATAAAAACAGTCATAAATCGGATGGTGTAATGCCAGACCAATATCCAAAGCTCGCTTATAAAGCAGCTTGGCATTGTCCTCGATAATAATCAGGCCAAATAAGCGGTTAAAATCTTCCAATAAACTAATGCGTTGTAAGTGATCAGCTGCCGCCAAAGCATGGCGCCAGGCGATATTGGCGATCTCCGCAACTAGTAAGCTGGGCGCATAAATGCGTTCTGCCGTATTAACGGCATCGGCAACCTGATCACTGCCTGCCTCGTTTAAAACCAATTTTGCTAAGGCTGAAGCGTCAATAACAAAAGCGCGCATTAATTGCGATTACTGCGGATGTCTTCTACCAATTGCTCTGTTGGCGGCAAATCATGCGCGCCACGCTGACCACGATTATAAGACATTGTTTTTAAAATATCGGCTTTATGATTATTTGGTGTCAGGGGGGCAGCAGAGACAGTCATTGCGGTGGCGCTCGGCATAGTTACGATAGCTGGCTCACGTGGTGGAGTAGGAGTGGTCCACGGATAAGCTTTAAGTGTGTAAGCGGGCATTTTCCCCTTTTTAATGACAATTTCTTCGCCACGTGCTGCACAATTTAGATATTCATGAAATTTAGCCTTAAAGGCGGAAATATTTTCAACTTCGATCATTTAAGCTCCTTTTAAGAGCTTAAATGATCTTATTATTCTTTGCAAGGGCATAAAAGCTCTTAAAAGAGCTTTATGCTGCCTGCTGGCTTGCCACGCTTTCGGTAACGAAAACTTGTGTTTCAAACGCTTCCTCCCAGCTGCCTTGCGTCGCAGCGCGGGAATATTCGGTCGAGCGGTTTTCAAAGAAGTTGGCATGCTCAATTGCGTTCAGCATGACATCCATCCACGGCAGCGGATTTTCCTCGACACCGTAACGGCCCTGAAGGCCGATCTGGCGTAGGCGGCGGTCACCGATATAGCGGATATAGTCTTTCACTTCCTGCGCGGTCAGGCCTTCAATATTGCCCATTTCGAACGCGAGATCAATAAAGGCATCCTCATGTTCAATAATCGTGTCGCAAGACGTGTAGATTTTCTGTTGCAGCTCCTCCGTCCAGATCTCAGGGTTTTCCTGTACAAAGGTGCGCAGCAAGCGGATGATGGACAATGTATGCAAGGTCTCGTCACGTGCCGACCAGGAAACGATTTGCCCCATGCCCTTCATTTTATTGAAGCGCGGGAAGTTCATCAAAATCGCGAATGACGCAAACAGCTGCAGGCCTTCGGTAAAGGCGCCGAAGACCGCCATGGTTTTGGCAATGTCGGCTTTGGAATTCACGTTGAATTCCTGCATATAGTCGTATTTATCCTTCATTTCCTTGTATTTCAGAAATGCGGAATATTCGACTTCAGGCATACCGATGGTGTCAAGCAGATGTGAGTAGGCGGCAATATGAATAGTTTCGATGTTGGAAAACGCGACCAGCATCATTTTAACTTCGGTTGGTTCGAACACCTGGCAATAATGCTTGATATAGCAGTTGTTTACTTCCACATCTGCCTGAGTGAAGAAGCGGAAAATCTGCGTTAGCAGATTACGCTCGCCCTCATTCAGCTTGTGCTTCCAGTCCTTAACGTCATCGGCCAGCGGCACTTCTTCCGGCAGCCAATGCAGACGCTGTTGCGTGACCCAGGCCTCATAGGCCCAAGGGTAATTGAAGGGTTTGTAGACAGGGTTAGGGGTTAGTAAATTTGGCACGTGTATTCTTTCTGATTAATGTTATTGGCAGGCAAGGCACTCTTCATAATTCGTAGACTCAGTCGCCATCGCGAGCGGCAGGCGCGGTTCCATGTTCAGCACCGGCACCTTGCCATCCAGTTCGCCCGGAATTTGGTCAACCATGGCCTTGGTGCCATGCGATGACGCCTCGGAACTTTCGGCGCGCTGGATCGACATCGAACGGCAATAGTAAAGCGATTTCACGCCACGTTTCCAGGCCAGCATATGAATCTGGTGCAGGTCGCGCTTGTGCACATCGGCCGGCAGGAACACATTGAGTGATTGTGCCTGACAAATAAACGGTGTGCGGTCGCCGGCATGTTCAATCAGCCAGCGCTGGTCGAGTTCAAACGCGGTGCGATAGACCATTTTCTCATGCTCGTCCAAAAAGTCGAGATGCTGGACGGAACCGCCTGTGACGGTAATCGAACTCCACACTTCGGGCGTATCCTGGCCCTTTTCCGCCAGCAGTTTTTGTAGGTGGCGGTTGCGGACTTCAAACGAGCCAGACAGCGTTTTATGCGTGAAGACATTCGCCGCAATCGGTTCAATACCGGGCGAGGTGCCGCCAGTGATAATTGAAATCGACGCCGTGGGCGCAATCGCAATTTTGTTGGAAAAACGTTCCATGATGCCGTAATCCGCAGCATCGGGGCAAGCGCCGCGCTCATGCGCCAGCTTAACGCTGGCTTCATCCGCCTGGCGTTTGATTTGCTGGAACATGCGTTTGTTCCAGACTTTCGCCATCACCGACTCCAGCGGTACGTTCATCGCCTGCAGGAAGGAGTGATACCCCATAACGCCGAGGCCCACCGACCGCTCGCGCATTGCGGCATAGGTGGCGCGCTCCATACTATCCGGCGCCTTTTTAATAAAGTCATTCAGGACGTTATCCAAAAACCGCATACAGTCTTCGATAATGGTTGGATGATTTTGCCATTCAAGGAATGTTTCCAAATTGAGCGACGACAGGCAGCAGACCGCAGTGCGTTCCTTGCCATATTGGTCGGTACCCGTCGGCAGCGTAATTTCACAGCACAGGTTGGACGTTTTAACAGTGAGGCCCGCCAGCTTATGATGTTCGGGGATCGCGCGGTTAACGTGGTCGATGTTCAGAATATACGGCTCACCGGTTTCGACGCGTGCGGTTAAAATTCTGATCCACAGACTGCGCGCAGAAACGCGTTCGCGTACAGTGCCATCTTTGGGTGAGACCAATGCCCATTCCTGATCGTTTTCGACCGCCCGCATAAAGGCATCCGGCACGACAACGCCATGATGCAAATTAAGCGCCTTGCGGTTCGGGTCGCCGCCGGTCGGGCGGCGCATTTCAATAAATTCTTCAATTTCAGGATGCGACACATCGAGATAAACCGCAGCTGAACCCCGGCGCAGCGAGCCTTGGGAAATTGCCAGGGTCAAACTATCCATCACCTTAATAAACGGCACGATCCCGCTGGTTTTACCGGCGCCTTTAACCGTTTCGCCAATTGAGCGCAGATTGCCCCAATAACTCCCGATCCCGCCGCCTTTGGAGGCCAGCCAGACATTTTCATTCCACAGGCCGACAATGCCCTCGAGATTATCATTAGCTTCGTTAAGGAAACAGGAGATAGGCAGGCCGCGCGCAGTGCCGCCGTTGGACAAGACCGGCGTTGCCGGCATAAACCACAATTTGGAAATATAGTCATACAGACGCTGCGCATGCGCGGCATCGTCGGAATAATACATTGCGACCCGTGCAAACAAATCCTGGAAGGACTCGTCCTCCGGCAGCAGGTAACGGTCGGCGAGAGTCGCCTTGCCGAATTCGGTCAAATTATCGTTGCGGGCATGGTCCAGCTGGATCCGGGTGCCGCGCTCGACTTGTACAACGTCAAACATAGGTTTGTGCTCCTGAGGCAAAGCCTGGCCAAGCGCTGGTGACGCCATGGCAACAGGGTTAAATTTGGGTTCGGCCAAGTCCAGTTGCAAATGTGTTTCAGTCACGCAGATCGTTTCGCATACTAGGTTTAGTAGAAATTCGTCTTAAAGATACCACATATCGTGTCAGTGGCAAGAAAAATATTACAGCCCTGTCACAATTGAAATTTTTGCGAGTCGCAGGGTTAAGCCTTGAAATGCTTTGCTTTGACCGCTGGCCTGTCCTTACTCCAGCATACAAATTTTCATTTGGCGAGAGAATTTATTAAAATTTTTTTGCTGTTGCAGTGTTACGTTGTGGCTGCTGAGACTTAAAAAATGTAAGTCGCGTCTAGGTTTCAGAATCGGCAGCCGCACACGTCAATTTTGCAGCGCATAATAAAATGTAATGCGGTTATCACTGCGGTCGAAGTAACAGCCGCTGTGGGGCGGGCGGGCAGCGCCCTGGATATTCGGCAGCCCGGCCCAGCCAAAATCATTGGAAAGATTGGCGGCCGTAATTTGCAATAGCGCATTAAATTTGGCGCAGACCGTAAGGCGTACGTCGTTATCCGCCGCCAAAATGCCGGCATCAGCAGTGATATAAGGTGTGCCATTAATATGGTCGAGGACATAGCTGTTGTCATTGGGAACAAAATCACCCATCGCCGGTGGAATTGGCTTTATGATCAGATAACCGCCGGTGAGCAGCGGCTCGATTGATACCGCCAGCGGCTTTTTATGGTCACGATTATAAGCGTGATAGGCGGAGTTAATTTTTTGAAACTGCGCTAGGATGACTGCCGAACGCGCAGCATTGTTTTTATCGTCGTAAGACTCTACGCCATAATGAACGGCCATAATGGCGGCACCCATCATCAGAGCAATGCCAAGAATTGTGATAACCAGCTGTACCATGAACGAAGCGCGCCTCACTTTTCATCATAAGTGTAGCTGTATCAGCCAACCATCTTTTCCAGCCGCACCAACACATCAAATTTCTCAGGTGTCAAAAGACCCAATTCATTGGCGGCTTCTTTCAAGGTCATATGCTTTTTATGCGCGAGCTTAGCCACCTTTGCGGCATTATCATAACCGATATGCGGATTGAGCGCGGTGACCAGCATCAGGCTTTCATTCAGCAAGCGCTGGATGCGTTCTTCATTGGCGGTTATGTCCGCCACGCAATTTTCGGCGAAGCTGCGGCAGCCATCGGCCAATAGTTTAATCGATTGCAGCAGATTATAAATCATGACCGGCTTGAACACGTTAAGTTCAAAATGTCCGTTAGAGCCGGCAATCGTAATCGTCACATGATTGCCCATGACTTGCGTACAAACCATGGTCAAGGCCTCTGACTGGGTCGGGTTAACTTTGCCCGGCATGATCGAGGAGCCAGGTTCATTTTCCGGCAGTGAAATCTCGCCAATGCCACAGCGCGGGCCGGAGCCGAGCAGGCGAACGTCATTGGCAATCTTCATCAATGATACGGCAAGCGTATTTAACATGCCGGACGCTTCGACAATCGCATCATGTGCGGCCAGCGCTTCAAATTTATTCGGCGCAGTGATGAAGGGTAGGCCGGTAATCTCAGCCACGTTTTTGGCGAAACCGTCGGCAAAACCCGGCGCGGCATTCAAACCGGTGCCGACCGCAGTGCCGCCTTGCGCCAGTTCCAGCAAACGCGGCAGCGGCAGTTTGATGCGTTCAATGCCGTATTTAATTTGGTGCGCATAGGCGCCGAATTCTTGGCCCAACGTCAGCGGCACGGCATCTTGTAAATGCGTACGGCCAATCTTGATAATGTGGGCGAATTCCTTGGCCTTACTGTCGAGCACCGCATGCAAGCTGTCCAACGCCGGTAACAGTTCATGATGGATTTCTTCCACCGCGGCGATATGCATCGCGGTTGGGAAGCTGTCGTTTGATGACTGGCCCTGGTTCACATGGTCGTTCGGATGTACTGATTTATCGCCCAACGAACCGCCCAAAATTTGTATGGCGCGGTTGGCGATGACTTCATTGGCATTCATATTGGTTTGCGTGCCGGACCCGGTTTGCCAAATGACGAGCGGAAAATTATCGTCGAGCGCGCCGTCAATCACTTCGTCCGCGGCCTCTACAATCGCCTGGCCAAGTTTAGCATCCAGTTTGCCCAGCGTAATGTTAGTCAGCGCTGCGGCTTTTTTCTGAATTCCCAGCGCGCGGATCAACGGCTTCGGCATGCGCTCGCCACCGATTTTGAAATTCATTTTGGAACGTTGGGTTTGTGCGCCCCATAATTTATCCGCCGGAACATCGACGGGTCCCATCGTATCGGTTTCGGTGCGGAACATGTCGTTCATAATTTGGCAACTCCTGATCAAGCGCGGTTTTACGGCAAAAACCCCATAAAAAAAAGGGGGTTAGATGTCATAATCCTGTAACAGCTGCTTGCTATATTTGAAAAGAACGATGGTTCGTTACAAAGGAATGTTATGGCGGCAGCGGTAGAACAGGTGAAAAAAGCGCCAACGGCAAAACAGCTGCCGCCCAAAACCGCGACGCGTAAAAAGGTTACGGCGACCCGCGCGCGTAGGCGTACTGAGGCACTGGCGACCCTGGCGCCACCGCCGGTGGCACCCGCCATTGTGCCGCGTTCGGTCGCCGGCCTCGAACAAATTTTGGCCAAATTACACAGCATTTCCAAACGCGCGGCTTTGGCCTATGCCTCAGCGGATTTGGCGGTCAGCCATAAAATCATGCGTTTTGCCCAGGCGGGCCTGCGTGAGGCAGAGGTTATTTTTAAAATCCTTACTGGGCATGAACGCATTTTACCGCAAGGGCAAAGCGAGGAACTGGTACGACTAATGAACGACATTAAATTGCTCGGCATGCAGATTACCGATTATGGCCGCGCTGCGGTGGAGGAAGCCTGGCGGCGTGAACATGATGTGGGCTATGAACCGCATCCGTTAGGCCATGATGATGCGGAATTCATCGCGCAGAATGTGGCGTCGCGGTTAAAGGCACGGCAGGGCGCGACGGCTTAAAAGTAATTATTAAGGCTTTGCCGTGGCTGGGCTTTTGCGTTTGGATGTGTTGAGGGCCACTGCTGCGCGAATAAGGTCTTGCAACGCTTTTTCATTTATTTTTTCATTTTCACGGAAGTCAATAGCACGTCTTGTATTACCCTCAAGACTGGCATTAAAGAGCCCGGAAGGATCCTTAAACGCCGCACCTGTGGCGAAGGTCATCTTCACAATGCTTTTATAAGTTTCGCCAGTACAGATCAGGCCATCGTGCGACCAAACGGGAACCCCGCGCCATTTCCATTCTTCGATAACGCCGGGATCGGCTTCTTTGATTAAATCGCGTAGCCGGCTAAGCAGCGCGCCGCGCCAGTCAGCTAATGCTTTGATTTTAGCATCTATCAATTGAGAAGGTGATTGGTGTTCTTGTGAACTGCCATTTGTTATATCTGTTTTCACTATTTCCGTATCACATCATCCAGCCGGTGATCGACAATACCGGCAGGTTCCTGGTGAATACTAACATAGGCGCCGGGGAAGCGCTGCTTGATATCTTCCTCTAATGAATCAGTAATCACATGCGCGGAATAGAGCGTGAGGCTGCCCTCCAGCTCCAAATGAAACTCGATAAAAATGTTGGGCCCGGCGCGGCGGGTGCGCAGGTCATGCATGCCGCGCGCTGCAGGATGTTTCGCGACAATATTTTGGATGATATTGCGTTCGGACTTGGACAATTCATGATCCATCAATTCATGCATTGACACTTGCATCAATTTCCATGCGGAATATAAAATATGCAAAGCAATCAGACAGCCGAAAATCGCATCATAACCATGCCAATTGGTTAGATAAGAAAGGGCTAAGGCTACGATGACAATGGCATTTACGGCAAGGTCATTAAAATAATTTAGATATGCCGCCTTGATCGATAGTGAATTGGTCGCCTTGGCCACCCGGTGTTGGTAGATCAGTAAACCAATTACCAATAGAGATGATACCAGCATTAAATCGATACCGCTGACTTCATCATTAATTGCCACAGGATGCGACAAGCGCAAAATGGATTGATAGAGCAAATAAACTGCGGAACCCGCAATCAATGTAACTTGAAAAATTGACACCAATGCTTCTGCTTTGCCATGCCCGAAGCGATGGCTGCGATCCGGGGGTAGATGCGCGGTCTTCAGCGCCAGATAAACGGTAATCGCCGCCACGATATCCAGCATCGCTTCAAAAACCGAGGATAAAATGGCGACTGAATTGGTAAGCAGATAGGCATAAAGCTGCAGGCCGATGATGACGAACGACATCAACAAGCTGACAATCGCCACGCGTTGGGTCGTGCTGCTGCGTGCGGCGATATATGTGTCGGTCATGGATATAACCGTTCTTGCGCCCAGCTGTCGCCGACGCGTTGATAAGTGATACGTTCATGTAACCGGTGCGGCCGCTCCGCCCAGAATTCAATCAGCTGTGGTGCGAGCAGATAACCATTCCAATACGGCGGGCGCGGAATGGCTTGGCCGTCATATTTATCGGTGACATCTTGCACGCGTTGTTGCAATGTCGCCATATCAGCTAATGGCTGCGACTGCTGCGACGCCCAGGCACCAATTTGTGAGATACGGTAACGCTGGGCAAAATAGTTATCGGCTTCCGCTGCGGGCAGCGTCGTTACAATTCCGGTCGCGCGAATTTGCCGCTGTAGCGATTTCCAGTGAAAGCAAATTGCCGCATGGTTATTTTGCACCAGTTCCTGGCCTTTGCGGCTGTCACTGTTGGTGTAAAATCGGAACCCCGTGTGATCGACGCCTTTCATCAAGACAATGCGCATGGATGGTGCGCCGGTAGCATCGACTGTCGCCAATGACATGGCATTTGGATCGTTGATTTCACTATGCATAGCCTCTGCAAACCAAGCATCAAACTGTGCAAAGGGATCGGCCAGAAACTCCATAGCGTTTTATAAAGCGCATATGACTTAAATTTAACCCCTCTTTTCGAAAATAATATGCGATAGTGACGGTTCAGGAATCATCCCTAACTGGAGACATTTATGATCCGTACATTTTCTTTGATAATCGTCACGCTCGGCATGTTTGCGCTGACCGCCTGTGAAACTACGCAAGACTGGGGCACCAAACAAACTGTTGGCACCTTGGGCGGTGCGGCGGCGGGTGGCCTGCTTGGCTCGCAAATCGGCAAAGGTTCGGGCCGCGCTTGGGGCGCTGGCGTTGGCGTACTATTAGGTGCCTTGGTCGGTGGTGAAATTGGTAAGTCGCTGGACAGTGCCGACAAGGCTGCCCTAGTGCAAGCACAAGACCGTGCTTATGCCGCGCCGATTGGTGAGAATATCCGCTGGAATAATGCGCAGAGCGGCAATCACGGCACCATCGTACCGGTGCGTGATGGCACGACACCGGGCGGTGATTACTGCCGCGAATTTCAGCAGACGATTACCGTGGGCGGTCAAATGCAAAAAGGTTATGGCACGGCTTGCCGCGCCCCGGATGGCCAGTGGAAGATTGTTTCATAAAAATTGTCATCCCGGCCAGCTGCAGCGCGTAGCGCAAGGCGCATGCCGGGATCTCAGGGAGCTTTGCCTCTTATCAAACGCGCCTTTAGGCGCGTTTTTTATGGACTTGTTGCGCCGTAACCCGGGCGAAGGCGGGTTGTTTTTTACCCGCTGAACCGTTAAGTTGCGGGCATCATATTTGTAAGGAGTTGTTTTATGCAGTCCGCAGCACAGATGCCGAGCGAAGAGGGCACTATCCAAACCGGAACATTGATGAAGGGCAAGCGCGGCCTTATTATGGGTGTAGCCAATGACCGGTCAATTGCCTGGGGCATCGCCCAAGCCATCGCGGCGCAGGGCGGCGAGATTGCCTTTACCTATCAGGGCGAGGCCTTGCAAAAACGCGTGCAGCCGCTGGCGGAAAGTGTCGGCTCAAAACATATCCTCGAATGCGATGTCCTAAACGAACAAAGTATTAAAAGCGTGTTTGATAAACTGCAGGCAGACTGGGGCGGGCTGGATTTCCTGGTCCATGCCATTGGCTTTTCCGACAAAAATGAACTTGATGGCCGTTATGTTGACACGACACGTGGTAACTTTTTAAAGACCATGGATATTTCGGTGTTTTCTTTTACCGAAGTTGCCAAACATGCGAGCGCCATGATGAAGCAGGGCGGCAGTCTCTTAACGCTGACCTATTATGGCGCGGAACGCGTGATGCCGCATTATAATGTCATGGGTGTGGCGAAGGCCGCGCTGGAGGCGTCAGTGCGTTATCTGGCCGCCGATCTGGGCCGCGACCAGATCCGCGTTAATGCCATTTCTGCGGGGCCGATTAAAACACTGGCCGCAAGCGGCATCAGTGATTTCCGTTACATTTTAAAGTGGAATGAATTGAATGCGCCCCTGGGCCGCAATACCACGACGCAGGAATGCGGCGGCGCTGCGCTATATCTCTTATCCGATCTTGGCACCGGCACCACGGGCGAGGTGCTGCATGTCGACAGCGGCTATCACGTCGTTGGTATGCTGAATGTCGATAATGCCCCGGTGACGGGCGAGTTGCTTAGTGGGATGCAGAAGTAACACACATGGCCGGTAACAGCTTCGGCCATCTTTTCCGTTTTACCACTTGGGGCGAGTCCCACGGTCCGGCGATCGGTTGCGTCGTCGATGGCGTGCCATCACAAATTCAATTAGATGAAAATTATATTCAAGGATATTTGGATAAACGCAAACCCGGGCAAAACCGTTTTACCACGCAACGCCGTGAAGCCGACGCAGTCAAAATTTTATCCGGTGTGTTTGAAGGCCAAACCACCGGCGCGCCAATCAGCCTGTTGATTGAAAATACCGACACCAAATCTAAAGATTACGACGATATCAAGGACAAGTTTCGCCCAGGCCATGCCGATTATACGTATCATATGAAATACGGTCACCGCGATTACCGCGGTGGGGGTAGAAGCTCCGCGCGTGAAACCGCATCCCGCGTGGCGGCCGGCGCGATTGCGCGTAAAATTTTGAGCGATAACATTATCATTCGCGGCGCCGTCATTCAAATCGGCCCGCACAAAATTAACCGCGATAATTGGCATTGGGACGAAACACAAAACAATCCGTTTTGGACGCCGGATGCATCTATCGTTGATCATTGGGCGCAGTTTTTGGATGACACGCGCAAGGCGGGCCAAAGCGCCGGGGCAATTATCGAAGTCGTGGCCTCTGGCGTGCCGGTGGGCTGGGGCGAGCCGGTCTATGACAAATTGGATTCCGATCTCGCACGCGCGATGATGACAATTAATGCCGTGAAGGGTGTCGAAATCGGTGATGGTTTCGCCAGTGCCGGCCTCACGGGGCAAAGCAATGCCGATGAGATGCGAATTAGTGCAGACGGCGCGCCAGTTTTCCTTTCCAACCATGCCGGCGGCATCCTGGGCGGCATCTCGACCGGGCAGGATATTGTGGTGCGTTTTGCCGTTAAACCCACCAGCTCTATCCTTACACCGGTCAAAACCATTGATATTCATGGCAACGAAACCGAGATTATAACAAAGGGCCGTCATGACCCATGTGTTGGCATCCGCGCCGTGCCGGTGGGCGAGGCGATGATGGCCTGCGTACTGGCTGACCATTATTTGCGCGCACGGGCGTTGAAAGTAATTTAAAAGTTGTAATTTAGGCGGTCTCTCGGTTATTAAGGCTTATGGCTGAAATTATATTAAATCAATTTGTAGAAAGTTATGAAAAAACGTTGCCTGGCAGACGTTTGTTAAGCTGTACGCCCGCAGACAGGCGGCGTATGCGCGATGTGCTGAAAACATGTCAGGCAGCCTTTAAAAACCAAGATCCTGTAAAATTGGAAACATTATCCGGGATTAATCGTGAAAAACTAAAGCTAGCGCTTAGTGACCCGGCCGCTTATTTTATAAAATTTTTGCAAGGTGATAAAAATCATATACCGGCCTGGAAAGTCGCAATTTTAATCCGCGGCGCTTGTGCCCTGGATTTGCCCCAAGCGCGGCAAATTATGCTGGAGGTTTTTCCTGCTTTGCAAGATGTAAATTTTGACAGTTGGGATTTCTCACGTAAATCTACTCTGGATTATTGCAAAAGGGCGCATGGCAGCCATGTCAGGTTATCCCTGGCTAGCGCCGGCACGTTAAATAACTATTATCTCACTATGATACGTTATAATGAGCCTAACTTGGTTCAGAAAGCTTGCGACACTTTGGTATCGGAAGGCTATGTCAGCCACACCCGTATCAAAGGATATGATAAATTTTCAGGTCGGCGGATGGATTATCAGGCCAATTGCTTTTTTGCCCAAGATGCGCTGGCACTGATCCGTTTGGCGGAATTGTTAGGTTATCAAAAGGAAGATTTGCAATTGATGTTGACGCAAGTGTTGAATGACAGTTGTATTCCAGCGCCTCTTCAAAAACCGGTAAGTAAAGTACCTTTAACAATAAAGCGCCACATAGGTTTGATAAGTGGTCAAAATTTGGTTCTAGCTATAGCAACACCTAAAGCAAGTCATATAGAAATTGCTAGTGGGGACGAAACTTTGTTGCTTAGAATTAAGCGTGGCCAAGTAGTAATTACGGCGCGCGCAATAGAGCCTTAATTTTTGATATTTAAAATAAACTTGACTCAGCTCTCAATATAAGTATATATTCCTATTATTTATTGTTTGGTCGACAAAATAATGCATGGTTTAGTTGCGGCATTTTAAGGGATGGCTCTCTTAAAATGATTATAAGAATAAAACCTTATATAACCCGTAGCTGAATCAATCGCCAAGAAACTCCCGGGGTGCTTCTTAAAGAAGTCACTTAAAAAGGACAATAACGGCGAAAAAATAAAAGCGCCAAAATTAAAACGTTTTAAATCAACATCTTGGATAATTTTACCTGCATTATTTTGAAAAAGGACGAAATTCGTCCTATTGACGCCTGGCGGCGATTCTCATATAGGAATGACTCTCAATTGAAGAGTTTGTCGAACAATGTCGCCACCTGTTGCCACCGCCGTTGCAGAGCCATTATCTGCCACCGAAAATGCGGTAGTCGACCATTTGCTGCCGCTGAACAATGTAACACTAGAATATAAAACTGTACCCAAACATTTGCGCGAACAACGTTATGCTAATATTCAGCCTATTGAAGAAATTGCAGAGTTTTTTGGTAAAGGTTCCGAGGTTGTTGATTATTTAAAAAATTCAGCCAGACCAATTCAAGGCGATTTACAAACGTTCTTAGCCAGTTTGCCTGATGGGCATTTCAGGTTAAGCATAGTGCAACCTGGTCAATTCATCGATATAAACGGTGATTCAACCGTATATATGTTATCTGAAAGCAGTGGTCGCGCTGCAGAAGTGCGCAATGCACGCCATATGCGTCAACAATACAATCTTGGTCCTGGTGAAATTCCCAGCGAGCGGATGGCCGCTGGTAATGAAGTGCGTCTGTTTATCGAAAGTATTGAAAAATCGGTTGCCGATGTTGTTAAAAACAACCTGCAAAATACCGCTGCTGGCCCGCGCACGGTGCCTGATAAAAATCTGACCGTTGGCAAAGTTGCCTTGGGTGCGGCAGATATTTTGTTTAATGGCACGCGTGCCACGCCTGGCCGCCGCCGCAATCGAGACAGTGAATTAAAGTTTGATGTCATTGATGGCGGCAAAACCAAAATTGCCAACAAACAATTAACGCCGGACCAGCAAAATGAATTGCTGACTGTTATCAATAAACTGCATGCCGCAGAGCAAGATCCGCTGAAAAAACTGCGGTTGGCGGAATTGGGCGGCAAGCTTGTCACCGGCAAACTGACGCTGCAAAATCTGCGCGAGGATGCCACCCTGCAGGACCAGCCGCTGCTGCGCGACAAGGTTGGCAATTTTGAAAAATCCTCCCTGTTGGATGACGCCATTGAACGCCTGGCCGCAAAGGCGGCATTAGACCCGGCCTATGCGGAGGCGCTGGCACTATTGAAAGCGGCAGCGCTCGCCGCCACCGCAGCTGAGGACGTGCCACAACTGTTGGTTGATCTGGCGGTGGAATTGGAAAACACCAGCGCCATTGAATTGCCGGCGCGTCAGGCGCTGTTGCAGGAACAATTACGTGACATTGCAGCGGCTGGAACAGCGGACACGCACCGCGCGCATCTGAATGTCTTGACGCCGGCCAATCCGGATCAGCCGGTTGAGGTTGAAGCGGTTGACGCTGAAACGCACATAGCGGCATCGCTGCAAGCGCGCTTGGATGATGCATTAGCGAATAATTTGGATCCGAAGGCCTTGGCTAATATCCTGCTGGCGGTGCAGCAAGCCGCGCAATTGGGTGTGGTGCAGGAATTGGATTTATCAGGTCTGCACACCGCGCTCAGCGAACATGACACGGCAGTCAGCCTACTGCCTACGACTTTGGCTGATGGCAGTCTATCCTCGATCACACCGGGGGCGCTGGCCGCGCTTTTAAAAGATGTATCAAACGATGCCGCCAATGCTGGCGTATCAGCGGCATTGCTTCAACAAATCGATGTTATGGCAAATAGCCTACGCGGATTTGATGATCCGCAAGCTGTTCCGCAGACGGCGCGCGCCACCGCACCAACTGTTGATGTTGCATTGCAAACGGAGCTACGCACACTGGCCCAGGATGCCGGCCTTGCATTATCACCTGCCGATGTTGCTGGCGCCATGACGGCTCAACGCGCCGCGGAACTCGTCACTGCGCTGCAGGACAATCCGGCCCTGGCCGATAATATTGCATTTAAAAAGCTTGCCCAACAAATTGTTCAGGCGCAAACGCAACCGGCGAACGAAAATGCGGCCTCTCAGGCGGCGCGGGAGAATGCCAGTTTAACTGCAAACGATGTCGCATCTCCCGCAGCAAATGAAAATAAAGTGGGTAGAATAGTTACACAGATTGGTGAATTGCAGCCAGTTGATCACATGCCGTCCATCGGCATGGCAACTGTGGCAAAAAATTTGGAAGCCGCACAAAACGCGCCCGCTGTGCCAGTAAAAAATGATCTGGACCTTGGCAGTATTTTAAATAAAACCAGCGGGCTAACCTCTGCTGAAATCATGCTGCTTCAGCAATCACTCAGTAATACACAAGCGCGTAATTTGTTGGAAAAATATGGCTTGCTGGCACGTGAAGGCAGTAATCTAGCGTTGGCAGTTAATGCGCAGGAAATAGTATCTGCGGTAAAACCAGATACCAGCGACGCGATGCGCGCGCTTGCCGATGGTACGATGACTGCCGATCAAGTGGTTAAAACATTGCTTACTAAAGGCAGCTTGACTGCTGCTGAGCGCAAATATTTGATTGATAGTGGAGCTTTAAAAGAGGATGTAACGCCACAACCAAAGACAGTTATAGTCAACGCCGAGCGCGAAAAAAAACCCCAATTGCGCACCCAAAATGATGCAAATCAATCTACACTAGTTATAAATAATGTCACAAATAACAATGCGCAATCAGCACAGGCTCAACAATCAGCCAATGATGTTCAACAAGGTCAGTTAACGAATTATAATGCGCCAGTTGTTGATCGCGTTAGCGAAGCAACACCATCAAATTTTAATGATCCGCGCTATGTAGATATTTACAATCAAAGAAATTTAACGCCCGAGCAAAAATCAGCCTGTGGCAAAAATTGCAAAACCTGTAATGAACCTTGCGGTTTTAAAGACGCTATGGCGTCAGAGGAACGTGCACAAAAAATTGCTGCGGTCAGTGAGCAAGTTGTGCCAGTTGCCAATGAAGCACCAAATCCGTTTCAAACTAGGCCAGATGAAGATAGAGTAATTTCTTCGCATCCAACCGCGGAAACAGCCTTTAAAGAAGTTCCTCCACAAATTGAAAAAACTTTTAGAGATTATAACATCCCAGAAAATTTATGGGGTACAATCTCTGAAGAGATGCGTTTGGCCGGACAAAGTTACCATGCCCTTAATGGATATACTGGTGACCCGAAGAAGTGTCGTGTGATGGGCCCTATTATCGCCGCTGCTGAAGAAAGAGAACGTCAAGCGGCTGAACAGCGCGCGCAGTCAGGGGCAAATTTAGACCCTGCCAAACAAGCGCGTTTAGCAGAACTACAAGCACAGCGTGACGCGGAACTACGCGCCAATCAAAACCAAGTGCCAGCAGCAGCCCCAACAGGTCGTGGTGGACGCGGCCAACAATTACCGCAACCCGGCACAGGCGGATAAAAAACTTGACAGTTAATTTAGCTTTGTAGTTAGTATCCAAATTCAAGGAATAAACTTTAATAAGAAAGATATTGAATGTCAGATTTTCCACAACATTATCAAATTTCATGCAATGGAATTATTTATCATTTTCGAGGACAAGGGTCTTTATATAACTTTCCTATCGGCGTTTTTAGTCGAACAATTGATGGTGATCCTGAAATATTAATATGTTTAACCGACTTTGGCGGCTTAAAAGCATTAACTGTAAATTATACTTTTCCTTTGGAGCCGGATACAGTTATCTGGATACGCGGCGAAGGTTCTTTTTGGATTGAAGAAGGTAAAGAATGGCCTCGTATCAAAACATCCGCGCAAGTACAAGAAAGTGAAATTGTTACTTTAATCCCTGCCACGGACGATACTGCACCCGCGAGATTTAGTACTGGTGCAGCTTTAGCAGACTCTGATGTTCTAATGGGTTATGCTGTTCCTGCCATGCGAGGTGAAAGTTTTACCAGTCCATATAAATTACGCGGCAGTGAAGAAACACCAGTATTGATTGATGCATTTGGTGTTGATATTGCACAAATCTATCCATCAAACATGCCCACACACATGCGTCAACAAACTGCAGGGGAACTTATTGGTAAAGACCATGAATTGTTAAGAGATTTTAAAGCCTCTGTGGCGGCAACTGCAACTTTTGTTTCAACTCAAACACAAAAAACATTACGTCGCATTCACGATGGTTATGCCGAAGTCATGGCTAAAGATCATCCAGAACATGTGCAAGCCTTGCCGCAATACGGGAATATATTTTCTTATCAACTAACCAAACCGGCTGTTTACCGATTGATGACTGATGATAAAAACAGTTTTGTTCTGACATCTGATGATAGCCCAACTGGTATATTTCTGTCGCCAGGGCGCGCTATTATTAGTTTTTTTGGCTATGAAAAAGCCGGTAAAAAATTTATTACGGGTGCTTTTGCTGCTTACGCTGACGAAAGAGGAATTTATAAATTGCCTCCTATTGGTCGCATTCCAACTGATTTGCATCCTATGTCCGTACAACAGCAGGCGACATTGTTAAGACAAGTATATCAACTCGCTAAACCACCCAGTGGACCTGAGCAAGGTAACACGCCGCAATGATTTTTATTGGCAAAAATGCACCTAATTTCAATACTATTGCCGTTATGCCGGACGGGCATATTGAAAGCGATTTTAATTATTGGGATTTTGCCAAGGATAAATTAAGCGTTCTGTTTTTTTTCAGCATGGCATTTTCATACATATGTCCAACAGAATTACTGGCGCTACGAAATCGATTTTCCGAATTTAGAAAGCGAGATATTCCCATCTGTGTAATTAGTTGTGATAACCAATTATCATTACAACGCTGGACACAGCTGCCCATAGAAAGTGGCGGCATTGGACAATTACCCTTTCCTGTTTTAGCAGATCCAGCGCGGCGTATTTCCGAAGCCTATGATGTTTTGGTTAATAATAGTTTGTCATTACGTGCGACATTTATGATTGATAAAGTTGGTGTGGTGCGTGCTCAACTGATTACAGATTTTCATATTGGCCGTAACATTGATGAAATCTTACGCATCGCCGACGCGCATCAGGAATATGAAAAAACTGGTAACCTGATCCCAGCTAACTGGAATGTAGGTGCGCAAACATTAAGTGGCGATTTAAAAAACTTGATTAAGTTTTTAAAAAATCGTGCTGATACAATTTAGTTAAGGAAAGAAAACATGGCATTAACTATACAACAACAGGCTGACTTAAAGGCATGTGTAATTGACGACATAAAAAAATTGGTGCAAGAGCCAGATTTAAAAAAGTATGGCATTACTTATTATAGCGCAGGTTTGGTGTATGATGTTTTAACGGATGCCAGTGCCAATGTATCAGTTGTATCAACCCTGACAGCACCTACGTGTTCTGAAGCAGATAATATATTTGATGAAATAAGTAGAGTAAGTCTTGCAGCGGCTGAAAACTTTTTAACAGGAAAGAAAATCAGCGTTGTTGCCGATCCAGACGATGAAGTTGTTTTATTAACGCCGAAATCATATGATCCAGGCAATGTCATAAGGACAAAGCGCATAGCTAAGGATGTCCTCGCCTCCGCACAAGGTTTAAGTATCGAAGATATCCCATCTAATCAAGGATTAGTTTTGGCAAGGTTAACCTTTGAACCACTTTATGATTTAAAAAGAATGCCTGAAACAGCTCGCGCTGCTTTGGGATTAGCCTTTTAACTAAACCACCGTATCAACCTTCTTCGTCTCAAGCTCGCCTTTGGCAACAGCCACGCGCGCGGGGCGCAGCAGGCGGTCATGGATGGTATAGCCGGGCTGGATGACCTGGACGATGGTGCCGGGCGGTTTGCCGGTATTTTCCATCTGCATAAAGACTTCGTGTAAATTCGGGTCAACCATCGCATCGACCGGTGAAAATTTGCGGATGTTAAACCGTTCAAAGGTTTGCTGCAGCTGCCGCTCGGTCATTTCAATGCCGGCCACGACATTGTCAATCGCCGGGTCCTTGCCGCGCGCCTCGGGGGAAATCGCGCCCAGCGCCAAGACAAAATTATCGGCAATCATCAATAGCTCGCGCGCGAATTCCATAATGCCAAATTTGGCAATTTCCTCACGGTCCTTTTGGGCGCGGCGGCGGGTGTTTTCCGCCTCGGCCAGCGCGCGCAATGACTTGTCTTTTAAATCAAGCAGTTGATCTTCCAGCGCGCCAATGCGCACGGCCGGGTCGTTGGGATCGGCAGCCTCATAATCAGCCTCGGCTGCCGCAATATCGGCATCCAGCTCGGTTGGCGCGGTCATTTCGTTCGGGTCAAAATCACTATTATTATGGGGGGCGGGTTCAGGTGTCATGTCGTTCGTCTTTATTATCCAAGCAGTTTACTAAGCACGGTTGCGGTATAGTCAACCATAGGGATGATGCGCGCATAATTCAAGCGCGTGGGGCCGATGACGCCGATGGCGCCGACAATTTGCTGGCGGGTGTTTTTGAAGGGCGTAATCACCATCGAACAGCCGGTGTCGGAAAACAGGTCATGCTCGGCGCCGATAAAAATTTGCACGCCCGCGGCATGATCGGCCATTTCCAGCAGTTTGAGCATGCTTTCGCGTTGTTCCAGCAGCGCAAACAGCTTGCGGATGCGCTCCAGGTCATCGAGCGCCTTGACGTTATTCAGCAGCTGGGATTGGCCGCGTACAATCAGCTGACCCGTCTGCCCCGACCAGGCCGCCATGCCGGTCGCCACCACCTGCGCCGCCAGCCGGTCGAGCTCGCTGCGTTGCGCGGAAATTTCAGCGGTGATGATACCGCGCGCCTCATCCATGGTTTTATTGGCGAGACGCGCCGTCATATAATTGCTGGCGCTGACGAGGGACGCGACCGACACATCAACCGGTAATTCCAACAGGCGATTTTCCACATTATCGTCATGATCGACAATGACGACGAGCGCGCGGCCGGGGCCCAACGGCACGAACTCAATTTGCTTGATCAGTGGTTGGGTCTTTGGCGCCAGCACCAGCCCGGCGCAACCGGACAGACCGGACAGCGCGCTGGAGGCCTTTTCCAGCGTGCGCAGCGCATCGCGGTTGTCCTGCGCGCAGTCGGATTCGAGGCTCAAACGCTCCTGATCGGACAGTGTGCGGCGTTCCAACAGTGCATCCACGAAAAAGCGCAAACCGACTGGCGTCGGCAGCCGCCCGGCCGAGGTGTGCGGCGAAAACAACAACCCGGCGTCCTCCAGATCCGCCATCACATTGCGAATGGTGGCGGGGGACAGCGAAGTGCCGAGCAGGCGTGATAGCGTGCGCGAACCCACCGGTTCGCCCGTTTCCAGATAGGTATCCACCAGCATGCGCAAGATATGCTGCGCGCGGGTGCCGATCTGTTCAAACTGGGTGGTCATGGGCACAACTTAAGGCGCGGTCCGTTGATAAACAAGAGGCTGGAGATTGGAAATTGGAGACGGAAATTTTGCCACTTGATTATCCAGCCTCCAACCTCCAGCATCCCATCTCATGATGGAACTTGATAAATATCTCAAACATCTAGAGTCGTTGCACCCCAAGAAAATCGACCTGACGCTGGCGCGGGTCACGCGGCTGCTGGACCGGCTGGGTAACCCTGAACAGCGCTTGCCGCCAGTCATTCATGTCGCGGGCACGAATGGCAAGGGGTCCACTATCGCCATGCTGCGCGTGATGTTTGAGGCGGCGGGGCTGCATGCGCATGTTTACACGTCGCCGCATCTGATAAAATTCAATGAACGCATCCGGTTGGCTGGCACTTTGGTGGATGATGCCGCATTGCTGGCCGCATTGCAGAAATGCGAACGCGCCAATGACTGCGCGCCAATTACCTTTTTTGAAATTACCACGGTGGCGGCATTCTTGTTGTTCGCGGGTGTGCCGGCGGATGTGCTGCTGCTCGAGGTTGGTTTGGGCGGGCGGCTGGATGCCACGAATGTCGTGACACCTGTCATCAGCGCGATCACGCGCATCTCGCGTGATCACACTGAATTTTTGGGCGATACACTACGGGAAATTGCCGGGGAAAAGGCCGGCATCATGAAACCGGGCGTGCCCTGTGTGATCAGCTATCAAAAAGATGAGGTAGTATACGACACATTTGCCGCGCATGCCGAAGCCGTTGGCACACCGTTATATCAGTATAAAAACGGCTGGACGGTACGGGAAACGGCAAATAACATATTATATCGCTTTAATACAATAACACACAATTACCCGTTGCCGAGTTTGGTGGGCGCGCACCAGGTTTTGAATGCGGGCGTGGCGATTACATGTGCTAAATTATTTTCCAGCCTCCAGCTTCCAGCCTCTCATCTTATCGATAAGCACATTGCCCACGGCCTGACGCATACCCAATGGCCGGGGCGGCTGCAGCAAATTACCAGCGGAACATTGTTCGAGATGCTGCCCGACGGCACGGAGCTATGGATCGACGGCGCGCATAACGACAGCGGCGCCGAGGTCTTGGCCGAGCAATGCCGCCGCTGGCAGGCGCAGGATGGCAAACCTCTGCGTCTAATCATGGGCATGCAGGCGCATAAAGATGTAAAGGCGTTTTTGGAAACGCTGGCACCTTATATGGAGAGTGTCACCCTAGTGCCGGTGCCGGGACATGCATCGATAAGCTATGAAAATGTACAAAATCTTTTAGATTATGAAAAATTAAGTGCTGCTGCAGATTTGCGTGACGCTTTATCCAAAATAATGGTCAAGCCAGCACCAGTTCGCCAGCGCGTCGTTGTGGCGGGCTCACTCTACCTAAGCGCACCGGGTTAGTGCGGTTCGATAATCTTTCTAAAAGTTGCAGCGACGCAGGATCATCCGTCAGCAAGGTTGCTGTACAAGCATGTAAAGCATCCAAATATCCTTGCGGTGTATTCGTAATTTTACGTTCATCAATTTCTAAATTCAATGTTTTGACAGTTTGGGCAATAGCACTCAGAAAGAAATCAACGTGGCGATTTTCCAAGCGTTCTTCGCGTTGTAACTGTTTTGTTAAAATATCTGCCGCTGCATATACGACCAGGCAAGCTGGCGGTAACGTATAATGTGTACTTGTATGGCTGGAAGCGATAAACGGGTTTTGAGGCTGGCCCGCTATTTCAGGTGTCAAACCATCATTATAGGCCGCAATGTCAAAAAGAAAATTACTGGCTGTGCTAATGGCAGATTTAATATCGCTAAAGGCTCTTTCTTCACTTAGATCTAACATTTTTATTTTTGCATGCTCTTCCCGCGCTGTATAATAGAGACGTTCGTTGCAAGATTTGCTGTTACTGAATTTAGCGAGAAAAGCCTCGCGTAACTGCGGTGTCAAATTATATGACAGCATGTGTGCAGTAACATCCGCTGCCGTTTCAATAACGCCTTGAAAATTTGCCGCTTCACCTTTGTCATCGCGGATAATGTCACGCAGTAGTGTGCGTTCTACCCTAAATTCATCATCTGGTAGCCAATTTTTTCTTTCATGTCCGGCGTTGATGTGAAACCAGGCGATCATTTCCTTGGCAATTTTTTCAAATTGCTTGTCTATTTTATCAGTAGCTTTTTTAAAGGCTTTCAGCTCTCTTTTGCTATTTAACTCTGTGTCACGTTTAAGCCGATAAGTGGCATCACCACCATAATGCAATTGGGCTGCATGCATATCAGGCGTTAAAATTTTGCCCTCGCATAAAACTATCGATTTTTTGTCTCGGCGCAAAGCAAATTTAAAATGATGACCGCGATAGCCCATAAAAGGTTTCGCATGTACATCAGTCACTTCCATTACATATATACTGTCATCTTCATTTACAAAGCGTAACAAAGCGCGCGCCTCTGCATAATTCTGGACGACAAAAGTTGCCCGTTGCAAATCTCCCATATTTGTCATGCTGACGTCATCAGAATTTTTTTGAATAATCCGGTCGTGCCCCTTTTCACATCCGGAAACTTCCGGCCGATCATTTTCAATTGCAAATTTATCAGCAATATGATTAAATTGTTGTTCCACCTGTTCTTGTAATTTAATGCGTTTTGCTTCAATCAATCGCATTGCCGTCAATTGTTGTTCCCGCTCTGCGACAGGCAACTTTAAAATTTCATAATAATTGTGGAATTTACGACCATTATATTCATGTTGCTCTAATGTTTCCTGATCAGGAAGGTATGGCGGCAAAGCGGTAAGGGCGGGATGTGTAAACCACGCAGTAACTGCATCACCAAAACTTTGATGTGGTTCATAATGATACGTTGTAAGCTGGCATTGATTAGCAATTCGGCTGGCTTCTTTGTTAACATCTTTTTCTTTAATTAAACCCAAGCGCACTGCATCATAAAATTGCGCCGCAAATTGAAAAGATAAAGGAATTTCTACAAAACGCCGTTTATTTGTTTCGTCACCAATCGTGTTTATATGCCATTCCAACTCGTTGCTTCGTTCGTTGCTTTCACGCAAACGTGAACTTTCCACTTTTTGTTTTGTCGCTTCAATATCAGTTTTAAGTTTAACTATTTTTGGCAAACTGTGATGACTGCCTTTAAGGCGGGCTTTAGCCAATTGTGCTTCTAAAATAGCCAAAGCCTCTTGCGCTTCAATCGCGGCAATTGTTCCGAAATAAATAAAACGCTCACGCGCTGTGATCAGCACGCTACGCGGATTGCGCAACTCGTCGGGAGATTTTTTTTCGCCGGGTTTGGGTGTTTCAAATTGGCGATTATAAAAAGCAACCTCTGCGCCTTTAACAGCATTGTACAACACTCTATCGGCTGGTGATGCAGATTTAGCATCAAAAGCATTAAACCAAGTTTGTACAGGATGTGAGGTAAGAGTAGAGGTGGCAGAAGGCACGCTATCTGCGATAGCATCAGCGCTTGGTCGTAAATGTCTGGCTTTTCTTTTTATACTCATTAAACTACTCTAATTGGTAAATTATCTTTATTTGCGCAATTAAGCAATAATATTATCAAATATCACGCTGTTTTCCACCATAAGCTGCGCTCCGGACTGGCTTTATTAATTAAATTACCAGTTTATGATGACAATTTCATGACTCAAACTCCTCCGCACATCATTCTCGTTGATGACGACCAGAATATCCTGGCGTCCCTGCAAATCGCGCTCGAAGCCGAGAATTTTAGCGTCACTACATACAAGGATGGCTTGGCAGCATTGGAGGGGATTACGGCGGGCGTGTCACCGGACCTGATTATCCTGGATATCAAAATGCCGCGGCTGGACGGGCTGGAAACGCTGTCGCGGCTTAGGCAGAATTCCTATGTGCCGGTGATTATCCTGTCGTCCAAGGATGCTGAGGAAGATCAGTTGTCGGGCTTTGCGCGCGGCGCTGATGATTACATCACCAAACCCTTTTCCCAGGCACTGCTGATCCACCGCATTAAGGCCTTGCTGCGCCGCCAGCAGCTGGGCGAACAGCTGGTGCAGCCGACCAACAGTATTACCGACATTATTGCTTATAAAGATTTGAAACTGGATAAGCAGCGGCATTTGACCCAATGGAAAAACCAGCCGGTGCAATTGACGGTGACGGAATTTTTATTACTGGAATGTCTGGTGCGCGACCCCGGTGTCGTGCATCCGCGTGACGAGATGATCAAAGCCGCCTATGGCGACAGCATGTATGTCGACGACCGGATCATTGACAGTCACATTAAACGCATCCGCCGCAAATTCCGTGAAATCGATGTCAGTTTTGACATGATCCAAACACTATACGGTGCGGGATACCGCTATGCTGAACATACGCCCGGCAATAGTCATGCCGAGCAGATATCCGGGCAAAATAATGCTGAATAAGCGCGTTTGTTATGATGCGCAAGGCTGACGATTTTGCCACCTATCAGCGGCCCAGCGCCCGGCTGTGGCTGCGACTGCTGGCGATCAATCTGCTTGGCTTTCTGATTATTTTTTCCAGTCTTTATTATCTGTCGCAGTTTCAGGATCGCCGTGCCGACCAGGATCTGGCGACCCTATCGACCGAAGCGCGTTTGCTGGCCGCCGCGCTGTCACAGGAAACGCCGCTGAATTTGACAGATGTCGACCACGGCCACGCTAAGCAAACGCTGGCGTCATTGATCGCCGCGACCAGCGCTGCTGGGCAGCTGTTTGATAAAAACAATCAGTTGATTGCCGATACCGAAGTGCAGAGCCACGATTATTGCGCCACCAAATCCGTCGTGACAGTTACCGATTATATCCTCAATTCAATTTTGGAATATTTGTCGCGGACCTCGCGCCAGGAATCTTTGCCGTTGTATCCGCATGCGCAGTCCAAAAAGTTACTGGATAACCCGGATGCCACCCAGGCTTTGCAGGGTCAGCCCAACAGCACGCTATGGCAAGATGGCTGCGGCGGCTTGGTGTTAACCGCCGCGGCACCAATTACGGCCCACGGTCATGCACAGGGGGTAATTTTATTGACGCAATCCGGCACGCGCATTACCGATGCGGTGCGCACCGCGCGCACCGAAATTTTGATCATTGCCGGCTTCGGTATGGGACTGGCTTTATTACTGTCGCTCTATTTGGGGTGGCATATCGCCTGGCCGTTGCAACGGCTGGCGGTGCTGGCGCGGCAGATCCGCGCCCAGCCAACCGCGCTCGTGCAAATTCCTTATCAACAGCGGCCCGATGAAGTAGGCGGCCTGGCGGTTGCACTGAATGCGATGTGGCAGGCGCTGAGGACGCGCATGAATGTTATTGAAAGTTTTGCTGCGGACGTCGCGCATGAACTGAAAAATCCGCTAACCTCATTGCGCAGCGCCTTTGAAACCCTGCCGCGTGTGGCGGATAACCCGGCCGCGCGTGATAAATTGCTGGGCATCATCCAGCATGATCTGCAGCGGTTGGACCGCTTGATTAATGACATTGCGGCCAATTCGCTGCTGGATGCGGAACTGGCGCGGGCCGAAGCGCCGCGCGAACGGGTCAATATCAATGACCTGGTCCAACAAGTGGTAAGCCATCATCATCAAGTCATCACCAAAACCACTGCCATAAAAATAATTTACCGTAATAATAGCGCCACGACATTGTATACCCAGGCGGCGGCGTCGCGGCTGGAGCAGGTGTTGGGTAATCTGCTGGATAATGCCTTGTCATTTTCGCCGCCGCATGGCACGGTGACAGTTACACTGCAACCGCTGGCCGCTTTGATTGAAATCAGCGTTGAAGACGACGGGCCGGGCCTGCCGCCCAACAAGCTTGATAAAATTTTCGACCGTTTTTATACGGAACGTCCCGATGTTAAGCAGTTTGGCACCCATTCCGGTTTAGGTCTCGCCATTGCTAAGCAGATTTTGGAAAACTATGGCGGTACCATCAGCGCAGAAAACCGCATGCATAATGGACAGGTGGTAGGCGCGCGGTTCGTGGTGCAGCTGCCGAAAAACCAGGGCGCCGCCAAACCGCTGCGTCCGGCCGTAAAATAAGATGACCATTCATGCCAGCTGTATCGCTTTCAACCGCGCGGGAATTTTGCTGTTGGGTGGCAGCGGCAGCGGTAAATCCCATCTGGCGCTGGCGGCAATCGGGCAGGGCGCCATGCTGGTCGCCGACGACCGCGTTTTGCTAACATTGCAAAACGGTCAACCCACGGCCGCGCCGCCCGCCATGTTGGCAGGCCTGCTGGAAGTGCGCCAGCATGATATTATCCGCATGCCGTACTTGCGTATAGCGCCGCTGAAAATGGCTGTGCAGCTGATGGGCATTGCCACCGTGCCGCGGTTGGCCGAACCACAGACATATGACGCTTGTGGTGTTACCATGCCGCTATATCACTTGGCACCGTTTGATATCAACGCCGGGGTGAAATTACAAATGCTGCTGGCTGCCGTGCGGCAAACACATTATGCTGGTGGTCTATCATGAAAAAATCATCGCCTGTTGCGCAACCTGTCGTTTTGGTGACCGGCCTGTCGGGTGCCGGTTTGTCAACCGCGCTCAAAGCGTTGGAAGATATCGGTTACGATACGGTTGATAACCTGCCACTGCGGATGATCGAGCCGTTTTTACTGCAAAATGTTGCAACTGCCGCACCAATCGCGTTGGGGCTTGACGCGCGGGCGCGTGATTTTGCGGCCCAAGCGGTTTTGCAGCATTATGCAAATTTGCAAAAGAACAAACGGTTTAAAGTAACCCTGTTGTTTATTGATTGTGCAGATGATGTGTTGATCCGCCGCTATACGGAGTCGCGCCGCCCGCATCCGTCCGCGCAGGGCCGCCCGGTCAAGGATGGCATTGCACGCGAACGCACGCTGCTCGCGCCGCTGCGTGCCGCCGCGGACCAAACGATTGATAGTTCTGACTTGATCGCCGCCAATTTGCGCAAACTGGTGCAGGGACATTTTGCTGTAGGTACAATCGCTAAATTACAGATTTTTGTGCAATCGTTTGCCTATCGTTACGGGATTCCACGTGAAGCGGATCTCGTATTTGATGCGCGGTTTTTGCAAAACCCGCATTATGTGGCAAAGCTCAAGGATAAAACCGGTCTCGATCAGGCGGTGCAGGATTACGTCAAAGCGGACGCGCATTACCCGGTCTTTATCAAACAACTGACGACCTTATTAAAGCCACTGCTGCCGCGTTATCAGCAGGAGGGCAAAAGTTATCTGACCATCGCTATCGGCTGTACCGGCGGCCAGCATCGTTCGGTGACGGTGGCAGAGGATTTAGCCTTTTGGCTAGAGACGCAAGGTTATAGTGCGCGATTGATACATCGTGAGTTGGAGAGAAAATCATGAGACTTAGTTTTCTTAACTCTGGTGGCATTATTAAAAATAATTCGGGCAAGATTGTTGCCATAACAAATTTTGCATTACCGCCATACCAAATTAATTTTTTTAATTATTGGCTGCAAAACCTACTGCTACCGTGTCTTGGATATTTAGTATTTTTATATGGAGTGCGTTACTTTTTTATACATTCTAATTTTCATTATAGACTTAAATTTAGCGATTTGGTATGGCCACCAAGATATGGCCAGCACATTTTAGCTTACTTTTATTGTGCATTTTGTGTAATGGCGATTATCATGTTTTTAAGCGGTTATTATAATAGTTGGCGCAAAGCGGATATTTTAACGCGGGGTAAAAAAGTAAACGTTTATTTTTCTAATTACCTTAGAAATTTATCTGGTAATGGAATTGAATTAACCGAAAATAATTCTTTGATTAGCCATAAACAATTTTACTTTAATAGCGAACAAGATATCTCATTTATTGATAAAGAACTTCTCTACACTTGTTACAGGACATACAACAATAACAGATTTTACAATGATGCTCTTATTATTATTGATGAACCGGCTTTTGAACAATTTATAAGCCAAAATAATGATATATAATAAAGCCACTCGCCTCCTATTTATTATATCTGTAAACAACTAGTATGATCGGTCTCGTTCTTGTCACCCACGGCAATCTGGCCCAGGAATTTTTAGGGGCGATGCAGCATATCATGGGGCCGCAAATGGCGGTGGCAACGGTTGCCATTGGTCCCCATGATGACATGGAACGGCGCCGCGCGGATATCATCGCCGCGGTGACAGTGGTGGAGCAGGGCGCGGGCGTCATTATCCTCACTGACCTGTTTGGTGGCACGCCATCCAATCTGGCGATTTCATTGTTGGAGCAGTATCAAGATTTAGAAGTTATCGCCGGCTTGAATTTACCTATGTTGCTGAAACTCGCGACCGTGCGTAAAACGGCCACGCTGGCGGAGGCGGTGCAGCAAACGTGTGACGCGGGCCGCAAATACATTAATGTTGCCAGCGAATTTCTGAAGGATGGTTGAATGTTAATTGCAAGCGCTGTCGGTCCCTCTCCCGCCAGGGGAGAGGAAAAGTCGTAGACTCATCATGACCACCGCACTCCACGTCATCGGCCATGCCGATATCATCAACAAGCGTGGGTTGCATGCCCGCGCTGCGGCAAAATTCGTCAAATTGTCGAACCAGTATGAATGCGATATTCAGGTGGAAAAAGGCGATATGAAGGTGCCGGGCCGCTCGATCATGGGGCTGATGATGCTGGCCGCGTCACAAGGCACGCAAATTGCCATCTCAGCCGAAGGCAGCGACGCCGAAGCCGCGGTGGAGGCGCTTAAGGCACTCTGTGCACGGCGGTTTGAGGAAGATGAATAATGCCATTGGGACTTGTTCTCGCCCCAACATGCTGATATCCAAACCGCTAAATTCACGGGGATAAAACATGGCACAGGCCGCATTACAAACCAAACAGACGACAGCACAAGATTTTAAAGTTGCGGATATTGCACTGGCTGATTGGGGCCGCAAGGAAATCACGATTGCGGAAACCGAAATGCCCGGTCTCATGGCGCTGCGCCGCGAATATAAGGGCAAGGCGCCGTTAAAAGGCGCGCGAATCATCGGCTGCCTGCATATGACGATTCAAACCGCAGTGTTGATTGAAACCTTGATCGACCTTGGCGCCTCGGTGCGCTGGTCGTCCTGCAATATTTTCTCAACGCAGGACCATGCCGCGTCTGCTGTTGCCGCGGCGGGCGTGCCGGTGTTTGCCTGGAAGGGTGAAACGGAAGAGGAATATTGGTGGTGTATTGAACAGACCATTACCGGCCCCAATGGCTGGGAGCCGAATTTGCTGCTCGACGATGGCGGCGATTTGACCAAGCACATGCATGATAAATATCCGCAGCTGATGAAAAACATCAAAGGCGTGTCGGAAGAAACCACGACCGGCGTGCATCGCCTGGTTGAGATGATGCGCGCCGGAACGCTCGCGGTGCCAGCCATCAATGTCAATGACAGTGTGACCAAATCCAAATTTGATAATCTGTATGGCTGCCGCGAAAGCCTGGTTGATGGTATCAAGCGCGCAACCGATGTGATGATTGCTGGCAAGGTTGCTGTGGTCTGCGGTTACGGCGATGTTGGTAAGGGCTCCGCCGCCTCGTTACAGAGCCAGGGGGCGCGCGTCATCGTTACCGAAGTTGACCCGATTTGCGCGTTGCAGGCGGCGATGAGCGGGTATGAAGTCAAACGTGTGGAAGATGTCGTCGGCATTGCCGATATTTTCGTCACCACCACTGGTAACAAGGATGTGATTACGCTAGACCATATGCGGGCGATGAAAGACCGCGCGATTGTCTGCAACATCGGCCATTTCGATAACGAAATTCAGGTTGAGCATTTGCGCAACATGAAATGGCATAATGTAAAGCCGCAAGTCGATGAGGTTGAATTCCCGGATGGCAAGCGCATTATCTTGCTGGCGGAAGGCCGCTTGGTAAATCTGGGTTGCGCAACCGGTCATCCCAGTTTTGTCATGAGCGCGTCCTTTACCAATCAGGTGTTGGCGCAAATTGAATTGTGGGAGGCCGCACCCGGCAAATACCAAAATCAGGTTTATGTATTGCCAAAAGCGCTGGATGAAAAAGTCGCGCGCCTGCATCTGGAAAAATTAGGTGTGGTGCTGACGGAGCTGTCCAAAGAGCAGGCGGACTATATCAGTGTGCCGGTAACCGGTCCGTATAAACCGGAATTGTACCGTTACTAGACAGCTTTGCGCATGACGGTGGCTGACGTATAGTTGCCGTCATGAATCTTTTTGCCAAGTTATTGCCATCGCATATCGGCACTGCCGCAACGGATATGGGCGACTATTTGCCGTATCCTATTTGGCGACGCGACAAAAATCTTAACCTGCTATGGGTCAATGATGCCTATGCGACCGCAATCGGCAGCAGCCAGCAGGATATCTTAACCAGGCAAATCGAACTGTTCGCCGGCGGCCGTGACCCGACGGGCCGCAACCTGGCCACCGCCGCGCAAAATACCCACAGCCTGCAAATTGCCGAGCAGCATACTGTTATCAATGGCGCGCGCCGCCTGATGGAAGTGACGGAAAAGCCGCTGCCGGATGGCACGCTGTTGGGGCATGCGGTTGACCGCACCGTTTTGGAAGAATTGCAGGATGAATTGCAACGCGCGCGTAATACCCAAATTGACGTGCTGCAAAAACTGGCGACCGCCATCATCATTTTTAATAATGACGGCACCGTCCGGTTTTTTAATGAAGCCTATCTGGGCCTCACAGGCCTTGATGAAGAATGGCTGAAAACCAATCCCAAGTTTTCGCAGGTGCTGGAAGAATTGCGCGGCAAGCGCAAATTGCCCGAACAGGCGGATTTTCGCAGCTTTAAACAGGGTTGGCAAAACTGGTTTACGGAATTGTTATCCCCGCATGAAGAACTGCTGCACCTGCCCGATGGCAAAACCCTGCGCATGCGCGTGGTGCCGCATCCGGCGGGCGGCCTGCTTTTCACCTTTGAAGATATTACCGACCGGCTGGTGTTGGAGTCCTCCTTCAATACCTTGATTGCGGTGCAAGGCGAAACACTGGACAATATGAAGGAGGCGGTGGCGCTGATCGGCGGTGACGGTCGTTTGAAGTTATGGAACCCGGCCTTTGCTGAAATGTGGCAGGTATCGACCGATGTGTTGCAAACCGCGCCGCATGTTAATGATCTGGCGGTGATTTATCAGCGTCACTTTACAGCTGGGGCGTGGCTGCAATTATCCGGCGTCTTGCTCGATGCGGTGTTGGACCGCCAGGATACAGAACAGCGGTTGATGCTGGAAGATAGCCGCACTATTGATTTTGCGTCAATCGCGCTGCCCGATGGTGCGACGCTAACCCGCTTTATGGATGTGACAGACTCGACGCGGGTGGCGGCGGCGCTACAGGAAAAAGCCGCGGCGCTAACCGCAGCAGACTTTTTGAAATCCGAATTTTTGATGAACGTGTCCTATCAGTTGCGCACGCCGCTCAGCGCGATTATGGGTTTTACCGAATTATTGAAACTGTTGGATGTCGAACAATTAACCCAGCGCCAGCAGGATTATATCCAGAATATTTTTGACGCGTCACATAGTTTGCTCGCGCTGATTGACAATCTGCTGGAACTCAGCAGCATCCAGGCGGGTTATGTCAGCCTGGAGAAAAAATCGTTTGACGTGCATGAGCTGCTGAAAGATATGCAATTGTTCGGCGAAACCATGTCGGTGCAGCATGGCCTCCGCTTCCGCTGTGACTTTACGTCGCAGGTCGGCATGTTGAATGCGGATGCCAAACGCTTGAAACAAATTATTCTGGGGCTGTTATCGAATGCGATGCGCCATTCGCCGGCGGGTGGCCTCGTCACCATGCGCGCAGTAAAGGTTGAAAAAGACGCCAAACCCGGTATTGAGTTTCAGGTGTTTGACCAGGGGGCGGGCATCACCGCCGCCGAACGCGCGGCATTGTTTGAACCCTTCAGCCAGCAATCCACCCGCCGCAATGCCGACCAGGGGTTGGAACTGGTACTCGTCAAACGCTTCACTGAAATGCATGGCGGAGATGTGCGGATTGAAGAAGGCGCCGGTTACGGCACGATGGTCAGCTGTTGGATTCCCGACGCGGCCTAGGCCGCCGCTTTCTCTTCACCCGGCACACCCTTACTTGTTGAATATTCAAAATGATAATCAACGCCGGGGTTCATATATTTGCGCGCATCATGCACCGCAATCGCGGCCTCAGAAAAACCACACAGGATAAGTTTCAGTTTGTGTTCATAGGTTGCTATATCGCCGACTGCATAAATGCCGGGTTCCGAGGTGCGGCAGGTCGTGGGGTCAATCGTGATATGGTTGCGTGTAAGATTCAATCCCCAATTGGCGATTGGCCCCAATTCCATGGATAAGCCGAAGAAGGCCAGCAGGTAATCGGCGGGCAGGGCGCGCACCTCACCATCCAAAGTTTCCACCGTTACAGTCTGCAATTGTTGATCGGCACCGCTTAAGGCCTTTAACTGATAGGGCACCACCAGCTCGATGGTACCGCTGTCATGCAGCGCCTGCAATTTTTTTAAACTGTCCGCCGCGGCGCGAAATTTATCGCGCCGATGCACCACATAAATTTTGTTTGCCACTTCGGCGAGTGAGATGGCCCAGTCCACCGCGCTGTCACCGCCGCCGGCGATCACTATATTTTTATCGGTATAATCCTGGCGACGTTTGACCATGTAATGCACGGAGGTGCCTTCATAATTTTCGATACCATCCAGCGGCGGGCGGTTGGGACCGAAGGCACCGCCGCCCGCGGCAATGATGATCACCCGTGCGGTGATGCGGTGTTCTTTATCGGTCACCAGCGTAAATGTCTGACCGGTATTGCGCGCCAGTTCCACCACCTGTTGCCCCAGATGATAAGTCGGGGAAAAGGGGGCGGCTTGGGCGGATAATTGTTCAATCAGTTCACCGCCCATGACGGCTGGAAAACCGGGAATGTCATAAATCGGTTTTTCAGGATACAACGCCGCACATTGGCCGCCGATGCCTTCCAGACTGTCAATCACCTGGCAGGTCAGGCCCAACATCCCCGCCTGAAACACCGTGAATAACCCGGCGGGTCCGGCGCCGATCACGGCAATATCAGTCATAAAATTTTGGGTCATGTTTAGGCTGGTCGAGGGCGGCAATAAGCCCTATTTATAAGCGTATCACCTGCCATGACGCAAACGAATTCCACCATTATTTTCGCTAATGAAGCTGCGACCGTTGCCTTCGCCGCGAAATTCGCCGCGCGGCTTACACCCGGCATGATCATTGCGCTGTATGGCGATTTGGGGGCTGGCAAAACCGCCTTTGCGCGTGCCTTAATCCGCACCTGTGCAGGAGATAAAAATTTGGCGGTGCCCAGCCCGACGTTTACGCTCGTGCAAAATTATGACACGCCACGCGGCGCGATCTGGCATTATGATTTGTATCGGTTGGCGCAGCCGGATGATATTTATGAACTGGGCTGGGATGAATCCTTGCAAAACATTATTTTGATCGAATGGCCGGAACGGTTACAGCAGTTATTGCCGCGCCGGCGTTGGGATTTACAGTTTGATTATGGCGCCGCGCCAGATGAACGTCACCTCATCATCACGGAACCCCTGCCATGATAAAAACCGCGCTGGTGTTGGCGGCTGGGCAGGGTATGCGCATGCGCCCGCTAACCTTGCAAACCCCGAAACCATTGCTTGCAGTTGCGGGGCGCAGCATGCTGGACCGCGCGCTGGATAAACTCGCGGACGCTAGTGTCGAACGCGCGGTGGTTAATTTTCATCACCTGGGCGACCAGATCAAAACACATTGTTTGGCGCACACCGCCGCGCCGCAGATTTTATTATCCGATGAAACGGATGCCGTGCTGGAAACCGGCGGCGGTATCAAACGCGCGCGGCCGTTGCTGGGTGACGCGCCATTTTTTACCGTCAATGCTGATACGCTGTGGCAGGATGGCGCGACACCGGCCTTGCAACGCTTAACCGAGTTTTGGAATCCCGATCACATGGATGTGCTGTTGCTGTTACATGCCACAGAACGAACAATCGGTCATAAAACCCAAGGCGATTATTTCATGGAAGCAAATGGACAGTTGCGCTGGCGCGGCGATGCACCAACCGCACCCTATATGTTTGCCAGTATTGCCTTGTTAAAACCGCAATTGTTTGACAATGCACCGGACGGCGCCTTTTCCCAAAAATGGGTGTGGGATCGTGTCGAAATTACCGGGCGGCTGTATGGCCTCGTGCATGACGGTGCCTGGTATCATGCGTCGACGCCTGCGGATTTAACTACCATCGAACGGCATTTTACCGCATGAGTGTTGCCAGCATTTCATCGCAGCTGCCGTTTTTGCCGACGTTGGCGCAGCTGGTGTTGGATGAATGCGCGGGCGACCTGACACGGCTTGCTGATTACACGGTTCTTGTGCCAACGCGGCGCGCCGAACGCGCCTTGCGAGAGGCGTTTTTAGCACTGCGTCCCGATGATGTATTATTATTGCCGCGCATCACGCCTTTGGGTGATGTTGATGATGATGAATTGGTACTGCGCGACCCGACCTTTGCCATTCCGCCTGCAATCAATCCGTATGAGCGCGCGGCGTTACTGTCGCAACTGGTCGCACGCGCCAACCCTGGGTTAACCCCGGCGCAAAGCCTGGAACTGGCGGAGGTGCTGGCGCGCTTATTGGATCAGGCGCAGACCTATGGTGTTGATCTCAATCAGCTGCATACCTTGGTGCCCGAAAACTATGCCGCGCATTGGGACCAGACGCTGACATTTTTGAAAATTATTACACATTATTGGCCCCAAGAATTGGCCGCGCGCGGCATGATCGATGCCGCTGATTATCGTAACCGCGTGCTGCGCGCCACTGCCGCGCTGTGGCAGGCCGCCCCGCCAACACAGCCTGTCATCGCCGCGGGTTCGGTGGGTGCCTTTCCCGCCACTGCTGAACTATTGGCGGTAATTGCGCAGCTGCCGAACGGCCGCGTCATTTTGCCGGGCTTGGATACATCTTTAGAGGATGACGTCTGGGATATATTGCCGCCGACCCATCCGCAATATGCGATGCAACGATTATTGGCGCGTATGCAAATAACGCGCGACAGTGTAACCATTTTAGATAAAACCGCCACGCCACCATGCGTGCAACTGTGGCGCACGGTTATGCTGCCCGCTGCGGAAACCACGCAATGGCGTGATGCACTGCTTCCTAATGATGCCACCAACAATCTTACTTACATCGAATGCGCGCATAGCGAGGAGGAAGCGCAACTGATCGCACTCACCATTCGTGCAACATTGGAACAGCCGGATAAAACCGTGGCGCTGGTTACGCCCGACCGCAACCTTGCCATGCGGGTGCGCGCGGCGCTGCGCCGTTGGCAGATTACCGTCGATGACTCCGCAGGTACGTTTTTGTCTAATCTGTCACTGGGCGTTTATCTGCAATTGCTGACCCAGGTGGCAGGGCAGCCGGATGATTGGGTCATGCTGCTGGCGCTGTTGAAACATCCGCTGACGGCATTGGGACAAACGCGCGCTGACACGCGCCAGGCGGTGCGGCAATTCGAACTCGATGAATTACGCCGCAAATCTCTGGCAGAACATATCCCGGTGGGCGATATCCTGGAACGGTTTCGTAATGTAACTGCCGCATGGCACGCTGTCATGCACAGCCAAACGCCACAGCCCTTATCAACTTACCTCAAGGCGCATGTCGCGGTGGCGGAGGCGGCGGCCGCACGCGCTGATGACCTTGATTTTTCCATCTGGGCGCGGGATGACGGCCGCGCTGCCTGCAGTTTATTTGATCAGCTGCTGACCCTTGATGCGCATTTGCCGCCATTATTACCGCGTGATTATGCAGAGATGATCGCCTATTGGCTGCAGGGTGTGCGCGTGCGTCCCGTTTATAACCTGCATCCGCGCGTCTTTATCTGGGGCGTGCTGGAAGCGCAATTACAGCATGTCGACCACGTTATCATTGGTGGCTTTAACGATAGTAACTGGCCGCCCGCGGAACGGGTTGACCCGTGGCTGTCGCGCCCAATGCAAGCGGCCATCGGCCTGCCATCTTATGAATTTAACGTGGGTTTGAATGCACATGATGTCACGCAACTGGCCGCGCTGCCGCAGGCTACCATAACGCGCGCGCTGCGCAGCGGCGGCAGTCCACAACTCGCCTCGCGTTGGCTGACGCGTTTAAATGCGGTGCTGAAGGCCCAGGGTCGCAGCCTATATGATCTAGCTGATACGCGGTGCCACGGCTGGCTGCAGCAGTTGACGCATGCACCGATTGTAAAACCTGCCACGCGGCCCGCGCCGGTGCCGCCATTGTCCGCGCGGCCGCGCAGTTTGTCAGTCACCGCCATCGAACGGCTGCGGCGCGACCCGTACAGCATCTACGCGCAATATATTCTGCGGTTAAAAATATTGGAGCCGCTGAACCCCGATCCCGGCGGCGCGGAACGCGGCACGTTGCTGCATAAAATTTTGGCAGATTTTACGCAGCGTTATTCAAATGAATTGCCGCCCAATGCCACAGCAGAATTTTTAAAACTGGCGCAACAGGTGATTGGCAAGGAATTACTGGCGTCACCCTTCGGCCAATATCTGTGGCCGCGCGTCGAACGGCATGCGGAATTTTTTGTCGCGCAACAACAGGATATTTTTGACAGTGGCCGCCGCAGTATGGGTAATGAAATCAACGGTGAAATAAGTTGGCCAACACTTAATGGCGCGGTGACGATTAAGGCCATCGCGGATCGTATCGACCGCGACCAATTCGGCAACCTGACTATTATCGATTATAAAACCGGTGCCGCACCCTCCGAACGTAATATGCTCAGCGGTTATGCGCCGCAACTGCCGCTGGAAGCTGTCATCGCGCAGCAGGGTGGTTTCGCGGGTATTGCCGCCGCCGGTTATATCGGCTGTGAGGTATGGCAGTTGGGTCAGCGTGATGATGCCGTCAACAGTTATGACTCTAGCAAGACTGATGCTTTTATCGCCACCACGCAAACGGTGATTACTGCGCTGTTAAATTATCACTTGCGTGATAATACGCCGTTTCTCGTTGCGCCGCGTCCCGATTATGCGCTGGCCTATAATGATTATGAACAATTATCCCGCGCCAAGGAATGGGGCGGCCAATGACCGAAACCAACCAGGCGCTGTATGATGCCATTCTCCAACAGCGCAAGGCCACGGTGCCAGCGGCACATGTCTGGGTCGGGGCCTCGGCAGGGTCAGGCAAAACACGCGTCTTGGTGGACCGCGTGTTGCGATTATTGTTGGGCGATGAGGAGGCCGCGCCCGCTGCACCACACAAAATTTTGTGCCTCACTTTCACCAAGGCCGCCGCCGCCGAAATGGGCGCGCGCGTGCAAAGCGAACTAAGCCACTGGGTAACAACGTCTAATGACACATTAATTCTGGCGCTGACCGATTTAACCGGCAGCCATCCGTCACCAAAGTTGCAGCGCCGCGCACGTGAGTTATTTGCGCATGTCAGCGATGCACCGGGCGGGCTGCGCATTCAGACCATCCACAGTTTTTGCCAATCAACGCTGGCGCGCTTTCCGATTGAAGCGGGGATTGCTCCCAATTTTATCGCGCTTGATGAACGCGAGGCGGCACTATTGTTGCAACAGGCGCTGGCCGCTGCGCTGTATCAGCCAAAGATAGTATCATCAGCTGCACGGCATTATTTTTTAACATCATTCAGTGAAGATATAATTATCACCCGCCTTGGCACCATGCGCCGCGATTGGGCGAAGTTGGATGACGCTATGCAGGCGGCAGGTGGTTTTACAAATTATCGGCAGCAGATTTATGATACGCTGCAAGTTCAGGACGATAACCTTGATGCATTTTGGCAACGGCAACTAAGCGATATACAACTGGCCGCCGCTCATGTGCCAGAAATTGTTGCGGCATTGAGTCACGGTGCGCCTACCAATCAAAATGCCGCTGTCACGCTGGAAGAATTTTTGGCACTGCCGCCCACCGCCCGCTATGCGCAGCATGACCAGTATGTGCGGGTGTTTTTAACCAGCAGCTATGACCTGCGCAAAAAACCGCTTAGCAAAGGTGCCTTGAAACATAATGCGGCGGCCGAAGACTGGTTTTATAACGAGGCCGTGCGCCTGCAACAGGCTTTGAATAGCGTTAAAAATATCCGCTGTGCTTTTGCCACCTCTGCCTGGTTGGAGCTTTTGGCGCAGGTCATGCAAAATTATGCCGCGCTGAAACAGCGGCGCAACGCGCTCGATTTCGATGATATGATTGATTACACGCGCGACCTGCTGTCCGATGAACAGCGCGCGCAATGGGTGATGTATAAACTGGATGAAGGCATCGACCACATTCTGGTGGATGAGGCGCAGGATACCAGCGCCGCGCAATGGGATATTGTCAAATACCTGTCCCAAGAATTTTTTGTCGGGCAAAGCGCGCAGGATAAAACCCGCACGCTGTTTGTGGTGGGTGATGAAAAGCAATCCATCTTTGCCTTTCAGGGTGCAGATGCGGCGGGGTTCGACCGCATGCGGCAGTATTTTGATCTGCGCGCGTCGCAGGCGGCAACGCATCTGGAACGTGTGCCGCTCTATACCTCATTCCGCTCCGCGCCGGCAATTTTGGACGTGGTGGACCGTGTGTTTGACAATGCTGAATTGCGCGGCAGTATTCAGGCGGATGCACTGGCTAATTTGAAACATCGCGCGCGGCGCAGCGGGGCAGGCGGCAGTGTTACGCTATGGCCGCTGGTTGTGAAACAGGCCGCTACGCCGGACATGCCGGAGACGATACCCGAAAGCGTGCAAAGCGCGGACGACCCCGCAGCACGCTTCGCCAAGAAACTGGCGGTGACGATTGCGCATTGGCTAAAAACGCAGCGACGGCTGACGGCTTTAAATCGCCCGGTCACGGCGGGCGATATCATGATTTTGGTGCGCCGCCGCGACCCGGCCTTTATCACGCCGCTGGTCAAGGAATTGAAGGCACGTGACATCCCGGTCGCCGGTCTCGACCGGTTGAAACTCACCGCGCATATCGCGGTTGAGGATATGCTGCGGCTGCTGGAATTTTTGTTGTTGCCGGAGGATGATTTGGCGCTCGCCAATATTCTGAAATCGCCTTTGGTCAATTGGGATGACGCCCAACTGTTTGACATCGCGCATACACGGCAAGGCACGCTGTGGCATGCGCTGCCGCCGTCGAATATTAAAAGCTGGCTCAGCGATTTGCTGGCGCGCGTTGATTATGTTGCGCCCTATGATTTGCTGGCGGATGTGTTGAACCAGCCATGTCCTGCCAACGCGGTCTCCGGCCTGCAGGCGATGGTCGCGCGGCTGGGGCATGATGCGGTGGACCCGCTCACCGAACTGCTCAATCAGGCGGCGGATTTCGGGCGGCGGCTAACCGGCACTACCCAGGAATTTATCGATTGGTTATTGCGTAACGCGCCGGTCGTCAAACGTGAGGCTGGGGAACATGCAGCAGAGGTACGCATTTTAACAATACATGGCGCCAAGGGATTAGAGGCGCCGGTTGTGATCATGGCTGACACCGTCGGGCTGCCTGATGCCAATAATGAGGCGCTGCCGCGCTGGCTGCTCCCCGATGAAGACCTGCCGGTGCCACTGTGGGCGGCGCGGCGTGATGATGAACCAGAATTGTTCCAGCGGCACCAGCAAAAACGTATCTGTGCGCTGTATGCTGAATATCAGCGGCTGCTGTATGTGGCGCTGACCCGCGCGCGCGATGAATTATATATCGGCGGTTATAATAAAGATGATAAAGTTTCGGAACAAAGCTGGTATCATTCCGTCAAAACCGCGCTGGAAAGTTTTGAGCATACCGCGCAGGCTGACGGCCGGCTGATCTATGCGATTGAACCGCGTGATATTGAAAAAGCATCAGCACCGGTTACAACGGTTATGCCAAAACTGGAAATGCCGGACTGGCTTTATACCGCGGCACCATTGGAACAGGCAATCATCTCACGCAGTGTGACTGAATCCACGGTTGATCTTACCAATACGATTGTCAGCGTGCCGCAGGAGCAGGGCATCCAGCGCGGCATTATCATCCACCGCCTGTTGCAAAGTCTGCCAGACCTGCCAGGCAATGAACGCCAGGCCGCCGCCTTGCGTTACCTGGCGCATGCTGCGCCGCAGGCATTACCAGCGGTGCATGAACAAATCTGGCGCGAGGTTGATACGCTGCTGCATTACGATGGTTTCGCGCCGCTGTTTACGCTGCAGGCGCGCGCCGAGGTGCCGATCATTGGCCGTGTCAATGGCGCAATTGTCACCGGACGGATTGACCGGCTGCTGATCACGCCGCAAGAAATTTTAATTGTTGATTATAAAACCAATGCCCAGCCGCCGGATAATGTGCCTGCGGCCTACCGCGCGCAGCTGATGGCCTATGGCCGCTTACTCACGCGGCAATATCCCGCGCATCGGCTGCGGATGGCGATTTTATGGACCGCGCTGCCGCGCCTTGATGAAATCGCGCTGGCGGCGGATTTGCGCGCGGCGAGCGCTTGACGGCGCGCATAAACCGCCCCACATATATGATAATCAAGGAGATGCCAAATGGTACAGCAAGTAACCGATACTAATTTTGACGCCGAGGTTTTACAGGCAACCGGCCCGGTCCTGGTCGATTTTTATGCCGACTGGTGCGGCCCGTGCAAGTCGCTGGCCCCGCATTTGGAGGCGGTCGCCAATGAAAATAAAGCGGTCAAAATCGTTAAAATGAATATTGATGAAAACCCGATGGTGCCCAGCCAGAACAATGTGCGCAGCATCCCAACCTTGATCGTGTTCAAAGATGGCAAACCGGTCGCCACCAAAATGGGCGCGATGGCGAAGTCAGCGCTTGAGGCATGGATCAACGAAGCGGTGGCGAAGTAGTTAGGTTTGCACTGAATCAAATTACCAACGCTATACAGCCTCCCCGCAAGGGGAGGCTAATTCTTCCTGGTATAACGAATGAAGCTCGTTAATATATTATGGTTTTGGGCCACTGGCTCTTAGTATGCCTGAATTTACTTGGGTCACTTTTAATGGTGGAACGGCGTCCGGTAAAAAGCGTGCTGTTTTACCAACTATAGGTGCTTTTGTCACTGGAATTGACAATTCAATTTGAGGAAAAATTGCATCAACACCGTCGGCAACCGAATGTATTTTTGCGCTTATGTCTTTTGATTTTAGTGCGCCAAATTCTCTGCCAACCAATTCATGTAATTCAATAATTGTCTGTGCTTGATTAGGCAGCGGTCGCTCATAATTACTAACTTTATCTCTTTGAACATAAATCAGCTCAATGTCTCTTACATCAGTAAAAGGAATTTGCAAAGATGACAGATCGCCGACTTTTACGGCAGCAACAAGATCAGACATTTTGTCTCTTTCACACACTTGTTGAATGTGTCCGTTTTCTTCTGTGTAACCATTGTCATATAGACTTTGCCGAGACTCTCTCCAAGAGGCTGAACTGCTTTCAAAAGAACTTCTTAAAGTAATCATAGGTCTATAAGTTACATCTGTTACCCCGTTTGGCATAATCTGGCCAAGTGTAACTTTTACATATTCAGGAGTTGGCCTATCTGCAGATGCATGGCGTTTTAGCTTAGGGCTTAAGATTTCTTCATTACCCCTAACCGGAACTTGTGCTTCAATTGTATAAAACTTTTTCATACTATCTCTCCTTAATCAAAAAACGACATCTAATTCGTCTCAAAATAAGGTTAGATGCTAAACTATTTTAATGTCAAGAAATTTAATACTTGCGCGATCTAAACGCTCAAATACTGTTCCAGACTTGCTTTAACGTCAGCGTCCAGCTGGCGTTTTTGCTTGTTAATTGGGTCCCAGTAAATGGCCACACATTCCTGGGTCGTGTAACACTGGTCGCCGACGAAAATCCCGGCTTCCATACTAAATGAGGTGTTGCCAATTTTGGTGACCGACAGGCCGACTTCGAGTTTATTGGGCCAGGTAATCTCATAATAAAAATCGTAACAGGTACGCACGACGACAATCGCCTTGTCCGGCGCGCCCCACATGATGCCAAGTTTTGATAGCAAACCAATGCGCGCCGATTGAAAATAGGCGCCAATGATGAAGTTATTGACATGCCGCTGCACTTCGAGGTCCGCATAGCGGACATGTTCCGGCTGCCAGTATTTGTAAAAGTCGCGGGGTTTGGCGGGGCTGTTACTCATGCGTCATTATCTCCATAATTGCTTGCAAAACTGTTGCAGTTTCAATGGTTTCGATACATTTGCTGTCATGAAACAGGTCGCCTTTGGCTGGCATACCCGCGCAGGTCTGGGGCGCGATATAGCTAAATGGTGTTCCCCACGGCCCAAAACGCGAATAGTGATATTCGGCCGTGGGGTCGGCATCGGCGGGATGACCGCAAATCTCCACAATCGGGCATTTGGCAACCGCGGCGGCATGCATTGGGAAACTGTCATTGCCGATGAAGCAAGCGGTCTGTTCCAGTAACATAGCTGTTTGCACCAGGCTAAGGGCATTCACCGCGCTGATAAAGTGCGGCGCCTGTGCCATGATGATTGCCGCGCGTTCCATATCATCCGTGCCGCCGCCGATAAGCACCGATATTAAATTATATTTTTCATAAAGTACCTCTGCCAGCGCGGCATAATTTTCCGCCGGCCAGCATTTGTAGGGGGCAGAGGCACCGATGCCCAACGCAAAAAAACGTTTGGTAACCAGACCATGCGTTTGCATAAACGCATTTACCTGCGCGCGATCATCAGCACTGGGCCATAGCGCCAGCTGCGCGGTTTGCGGCGTGGTAAAACCCAAGGCATGCAATAAAATCGCATTGCGTGACACGGTGTGACGGTGCGCATGATCAACGACAATTGCCGTATAATTATGGTCAGCTTCCGGATCGTAACCAGCCTTGCCTGGCGCGCCGGCGTTGGCAAAGCCTAAACGCACCGTGGCATCCGTGGCCGCCGCAATGCGCCCCGCATTATAATAATCCTGTTCCCAACGCGGCACGATGGCCAAATCAAACGGCCCATATTCTGCCGCCAATTGCATGCCGAACATAAAGGCCGCGCCTGCGTCATTTAATACCGGCGGCGGCATAGCCACCACATTATTCACGCATGGACAATGCTGCGCCAATGCATAGGTTGGCGTGGCAACGGCGAGCGTAATTTCCGCGGTAGAATAACATGCCCGTAAGCTGTGCAAAAATGGCGTGACTAAAATAAAATCGCCTAAAGCATCCAGTTTTAAAACCAATATACGTTGCGACTGTTTAACCATGGCAAAATCTGCTGCAGTGGCGCCATTTACAAACTGCAATTGGTAATTATCATCCAGCTGCAATTCATTTTGCATCAGCATGGCAGATGCCCGTATTTATTAATGATGCGCGCGTCCTCGGCTTTGCTGATGTCATTGGCTGCCGTATCCTGAGCGATGGTGGCCATGCCGCTGTTAAGATGCACGGTGCGATACACCAACGGCTGCGGCAGGCCGGTATTAATTATCGCGCCGCCCAATGGCGCAGTGGTAATAATATTTAACAGGTAACTACGCTGCGCTTGGATTTCCGCCAACGCAGTCGGCGCTTGATTATCGACCAAGTGACAACGCGCGGCACCGCTGGCATTCAGCCGGCCCAGCCATTCGCCATCCAGATGCCATTTAAAACTGTCATCCATGGCTCCAATCTTGTCCCACAGCTGACGCGTCATCAGCCACCCCGACGGCGTTGCATAATCATTTATGACAACCGGAACATGTTCCGGCGTTATCTCCAACTGGTTGCTGGAGATAAAATCAAAACGCGTCAGGTAACGCAGCCCCAGCGCCAGCCGGCGCGGGTCCCACATATCGTCATCCTCCATAAAGGCGAACACATCACCGGTGGCAATTTGCGCCGCGGCATTCAAGGCCGCCGCCTGGTTGCGCGGCGCGTCCGCCGCCGCAGGGGCGAAACGTAACGGCAGCCTGGCCAGCGCCGGCGGCACCAGGGTGCCATGATCGATGCCGACACAAATTTCCAGCGCTATGTTTTCAAAAACCGTTTGCTGCAAAATTGTTTGCACCGCCTGTTCCAGCCAATAGGTCTGCAGCACCGGGTGTTTATCCAACCGCGATGGCACCAGCACCGAAATTTTTTGCGCCGGATACATTGCGCCGGGGTCCAGCTGCGCTGCAATCACCTGGCCCAACCGCAACCGCGCATCCAACAACAGCGGTTCAATTGCCAAAGCCTGCCGAAAAGCCGTCTCCGCCGCCGTAAAATTGCCCAGTTGTTGTTCAAATTGCCCCAGATTAACCAGCCAGCGGATGACATGAGGTTGCTGTGCCAGCGTACTGTGTAACAAGGCCAGTGCCGCATCGGCACGTTGCTGTTGCATATATAATAATGCCAAGTAACTGACGCCATCTACATCATATGGATCGTTAGCCAATAAAGCACGGTAACAGGTTTCCGCCGCCGCCAGATTATGGTCGCGGTGATGCTGCAGCGCCTGTTCAATCAGGCTGCCGGCGCCGGTTGGTGCCGTTTGCGACATTTAAGCGGCATCACCATTAGCCATCTGGCTGTAAATCCAGTCATAGGTTTTGGCCATGCCGTCCTTCAGCGTCGTGTTGGGTTCCCACCCGAATTCCTGTTTAATCAGCGTATTGTCGGAATTGCGGCCACGCACGCCTTTTGGCGCATCCAGATTATAACTGCGGTTAACTTTGCTTCCCGCCTTGGCTTCCACAATATCGGCCAGCTGATTGATGCTGACGAGTTCTGATGACCCGAGATTAAGCGGCTCCAGACAGTCGCCTTCCATAATCATCATGGTGCCTTTGACGCAATCATCAATATACATAAAGCTGCGCGTCTGTTCGCCATCGCCCCAGATTTCAATATTGGGATCGCCGGACAGTTTGGCGGCGATCACCTTGCGGCAGATCGCCGCCGGCGCCTTTTCCCGGCCGCCGTCATAGGTGCCCAACGGCCCATAGACGTTATGATAACGCGCGACGCGTGTTGTAAGACCGTAATCTTCACGGTAATGACGGCACATGCGTTCGGAAAACAGTTTTTCCCAGCCGTAACCGTCTTCGGCCAATGCGGGATAGGCATCTGCCTCTTTCAAGGCTGTCACATCGACATCCTGCTGCTTGTCGCCATTGTAAACACAGGCGGATGATGAAAAGAAAAACCGCTCAACGCCGAATTCCTGCGCCGCCATCAACAGATGCGTGTTGATCAAAACCGACAGCATACATTCTGCCTTGTGGTGTTCGATAAAGCCCATGCCGCCCATGTCAGCGGCCAGGTTGAATACATAAGCCATGCCGCGCGTGGCCATCCAGCAATTGTCGCGGTCTTTTAAATCTAGGACCAGTTGTTCGGTGCCCTGGACCACCTGATACCAATCGGCCAGCGGTTTGATATCCGCCACACGGATCGTCTTAAAACCCTGGTCGTAAAGATGTTGCACCAGCGCACCGCCGATAAAACCGCCGCCGCCCGCGACCAAAACCGGTTTATTCCTGTCAAGCATTCTGCTTCCCCTTGTTCTAAAAGCGATTTTAACAGATCGCAGCGATTCCCCAATCCCATAAAAAACCGGCTGGAGTATGACCCAGCCGGTTATCTCTTGGAGTGAAATTTATCTTAACCGGCAAGGTGTTGCAAAATTCTTAACGGCTGTTCACAATCAATCACTTTTGAATGTTGCCAACATTTGCATAGTGTCATCCACCCGGTCAGCGGGTACAAATAATGGTCGTGATAACAAGGCAGACACGGCATTGACACGGACACCTACTGCGGCCAGCTTGACGGTAATCGCCGTTAAAAAGCCAACGCCTCCAATAATGAATGTGTTAGTCTAGTCAAGAAAAATAGGAATGTTTCACGTGAAACATTCCTATTAAAGGATTATAAGCCTGTTGGTTCTAGAGCAGTTAAACGAAGTTGCTGGGCTGCGCGACAAGCAATTTTACCTGCCTTGCATATGTCAAGAATTGACGTAACCGCTTTTAACGTAGCCAATATCAGCAATCCAGGGCCAAGTATTTCTCGACGAAACTCTTCTTTTTGTGCAAGGTCCTTTAATCCTGCGCCGAGTAATAAGCTAGAAAATAATAAGTTTTCGCCAGTGTGCTTAAGAACCTGGGACAGTGATTCACTTGTTTCATTGAGTAAAGTTTTTGCTGGTTTTGTTAGTAAGCTTTTGCGAGCTATGACTTTCATAGTAATCTCCTAGGTTGAACTTTAAAACAACCATAAAACTAATTCCTGCTGCAAGTTTTTTAATACTTGCAAATAAATTAACATTAAATTTAGGATTTAAAACCTAAACAACTTTCACCTTCGCCATATTGCGCAGCACGTAATGCAGGATGCCGCCGTTTTCAAAGTATGATACCTCGTTGAGCGTATCAATGCGGCATAGTAGGGGCACCTGGTCATGCGTACCGTCGTTGCGCGTGATGGTCAATGTTACTTCCATATGCGGCGTGATGCCCTTGGCCATACCGCTCAATTTAAATACTTCATCACCATGCAGGTTCAGCGTTTTACGCGTGGTGCCGTCCTTGAACTGCAAGGGCAGGACACCCATACCAACGAGGTTGGAACGGTGGATCCGCTCAAAGCTTTCGGTAATCACCGCGCGTACGCCGAGCAGTTTGGTGCCTTTGGCCGCCCAGTCGCGCGACGAGCCGGTGCCATATTCCTTACCCGCAATAATAATCAGCGGCGTGCCATCCTGTTCGTATTTCATGGCGGCGTCATAGATCGACATCACGTCACTGGTCGGCAGGTATTTGGTCATGCCGCCTTCCACGCCGGGCACCATTTCATTCTTGATGCGGATATTGGCAAAGGTGCCGCGCATCATGATTTCATGATTGCCGCGCCGCGCGCCGTAGGAGTTAAAGTCAACCGGCTGCACGCCATGTTCCGACAGATACACACCCGCCGGGCTGGATTTTTTAATATTACCAGCGGGGGAGATATGGTCGGTCGTGATACTGTCACCCAAAATGGCGAGGGCACGAATGCCTTCAATATCGGCTTCACCAGCGGCGGAGGCATTGGGCGCAATGTCGGTAAAGAACGGCGGCTGTTTGACATAGGTAGAATTCTGATCCCACGTATAAGTTTCGCCGGTGGCAGTTTTAATATTCTGCCATTGCTCCGGCCCCAAGAACACATTGCCATAACGGCTTTTAAACATTTCGGGCGTCAGGCTGGCCTCTAACACGGACGCAACTTCCGCCGAGGTTGGCCAGATGTCTTTCAGATACACGGGTTTGCCATCCGCACCGGTGCCGAGCGGTTGGGTGGCGATATCGATCAGCACCGATCCGGCCAGCGCATAAGCGACGACCAGCGGTGGTGACGCCAGGTAATTCGCCTTTACATATTGCTGGACGCGGCCTTCGAAGTTGCGGTTACCGGACAGAATCGACGCCACGCATAAATCATTTTCCTCAATCGCTTTCGAAATATTTTCAGGCAAGGGGCCGGAGTTGCCGATACAGGTGGTGCAACCGTAACCGACCAGGTTAAAGCCAAGCGTATCGAGATAGCGCGTCAGATCCGCCGCGTTCAGATAATCGGTCACAACTTGCGAACCGGGCGCGAGTGAGGTTTTGACCCATGGTTTGGTTTTCAAACCGCGCGCGACGGCGTTACGTGCAACGAGGCCAGCGGCAATCATCACCGAGGGATTTGACGTATTGGTACAACTGGTGATTGCGCCGATGACGACATCACCGTGTTTCAATTGATAACCCGTATCTTCGACGGGAACGGAAATATGCCGCGTATCTTCACCCACGCCAAAGGCGGGCAGCTCAGCCTCAAACGCCTCGGCCACCTTCGGCAATAGCAAACGGTCCTGCGGGCGACGCGGGCCGGCCAGCGATTGCGAGACTGTTGTCATGTCCAGCTCCAGCATATCGGTAAACACCGGGTCTACCGTATCATCTTCGCGCCACATGCCTTGCGCCTTCGCATAGGCCTCGACCAGCTGCACGCGCGCTTCATCACGCCCAGTGAAACGTAGGTAACGCACGGTTTCCGCATCAATCGGGAAGAAGCCGCAGGTCGCGCCATATTCCGGCGCCATATTGGCAATCGTCGCGCGGTCAGCCAACGACAGGTTGGACAGACCCGCGCCATAGAATTCGACAAATTTGCCCACCACGCCTTTTTTACGCAGCATTTCGGTGACGGTGAGGACAAGGTCGGTCGCAGTTGCGCCCTCGGGCAGCGTGCCGGTTAATTTGAAACCGATAACTTCGGGGATCAGCATCGAAATCGGCTGGCCCAGCATCGCGGCCTCTGCCTCAATGCCGCCGACGCCCCAACCAAGGACGGCGAGGCCGTTGACCATCGTGGTATGGCTGTCGGTGCCAACCAGCGTATCAGGATAGGCGAGCGTCTCGCCGTTATCATCACGCGTCCACACCGTCTGCGCCAGATATTCCAAATTCACCTGATGGCAGATACCGGTGCCCGGCGGCACCACGCGGAAATTATTGAAGGCGGTCTGGCCCCAGCGCAAAAACGCATAACGTTCCATATTGCGTTCGAATTCCAGATCAACGTTTTTTTGAAACGCCTGCGCGTTGCCGAATTCATCCACCATCACTGAATGGTCGATAACGAGGTCAACCGCGACATAGGGGTTAATTTGCGCCGCATTGCCGCCCATAGTCGCAATACCGTCACGCATCGCGGCAAGGTCGCACACCGCGGGCACGCCGGTAAAATCCTGCATCAACACGCGCGCGGGGGTAAATTGAATTTCATCATCGCTGCGGCGGTTGGCGAGCCAGGCGGCCACCGCGCGGATATCCTTTTCACGGGTCGCGACGCCATCCTCGGTGCGCAGCAGGTTTTCCAAGAGGACCTTAAGGCTCATCGGCAGCGTCGTGATATCGCCTAGGGCTTTGGCAGCCTTTGGCAATGAAAAATAAGCATATTGTTTGCCCGCGACATCCAAGGTCGAGCGGGTTTTCAAACTATCCAAAGCGGCCATGGCGGGTTCTCCTGTCGGCGGTGCATTCTGCAGCGGGTAATGTAAGCCAAATCAACAACTTGGTCAAACACTGCCAGACCCGATGATAAACAGGAAATGATGAATAAATTATGAAGCGTTGTAATAAACGCTGGTTAAATTGTCCTCTCCTTGGGGGGAGAGGACGTTGATACGGGGGAGTGATTTGAATATACAGTGAGACGCGTAGAGAAGCTGTATGACATGAAGAGGGTATATATAATTATTTTATAAATCTTTATGCATCACTACGCTTGGCATTGTGCGCCCACTTTTCATAATATGCTGTGTGTGTTTTAAAGTTTGATAGCCACAGCGGCGATAAAAACTTTCAGCGTTAGCTGAATTTTCCATTTCCAAATGTAATAGATGATGTTGTCGGGCGATATCCTCTAACGCAGCCACGATCATTCCACCAATTCCTTGGCCATTAATAGCCGGTAAAACATAACAAGCGCCTAAAAGATTTTGCGTGGTAACCAGTTCGCCGTAACCGACAATCTGGTTATTAACTTCAGCGATAATCCTAACATCAGCCGCATTGGATAATAATTTATTAACGCCACTCTCTAAGTTGCCCGCCCATTCATCTAGAGTAATTTGATCATAATCACTCACACTAATTGCGCGGATAGCGTCATGCCGCACTTTAGCAATCCCTTGTGCGTCGATAACGGTTGCAGGCCTAATAATTACATCATTTCGGTTCATTATTTTTCTCTTAGAGTTTATACCACTATTAGACATATTGTTGGAAAAAATCTAAAATTTTGAGATTTTTTACATGTAAACAGTCGCTAGAATGGTTAGCGATACTTTACACATGATGCCTGCCTGTATATTAGACACCAATATAGCGCCAGGCCGCTATCCGCACATGGCCTATATTTCCGTCATAATTTATTCATACTTATGTATGTAGTATAGGCTGTTATGCCCCTCGCGCAGAATGCCGTTCGCCTTCAGGAAATTATCGCGCTGCAATCGGCGCTGGTGTCGCTCGAATTCAACCTGGCTGGCTTTATGGGCGAGGTCGTGGAGCGGCTGCAAAAGCTGACCCGCGCCGCCGGGGCTGTCATCGAAATGGTTGATGGCGATGACATGGTCTATCGCGCGGCCAGCGGCACGCTGGCCGGCTACGTCGATTTTCGGATTAGCCAGGCCGGCAGCCTGTCCGGCCTGTGCGTGCGGCAAAATGAAGTTATGGTGTCAGACGATACTACCTGCGATCCGCGCGTGAATGCGGAGGCTTGCCGCAAGGTGGGCGCGGCATCGATGGTCGTGGTGCCACTGGTACGGTTGGGCGCGACTATTGGCGTGTTAAAAGTCGTCGCCGGTCAACCGCACGCTTTTAATGCTGAAGACATTCAAACCCTGCAAATGCTGGCGGGTGTCATGGGCGCGGCCTTGGGCCAGCAAATGGAAATCGACAAGCGCACGCAGCTGGAGGCGCAGTTAAATTTCATGGCGCAGCATGACCAATTAACCGGCCTGCCCAACCGCGGGCTGTTTAACGACCGGCTGGATCAGGCCATCAAACGGCTGGCACGGCGGCCGGGTATGGTGAGCTTGCTGTATATCGACATCGACCATTTTAAAAAGATCAATGACAGTTTCGGGCATCAGGCGGGTGATGTGTTGTTGCAGGCCTTTGCCACACGTGCGACCGCGCTATTGCGGCCGACCGATACCCTGGCGCGCCTGGGCGGTGATGAGTTTGCATTGGTGGCAGAAAATTTGACCGCTGCGGCGGATGCGGAAATTATTGCCACTAAACTGGTGGCGGCCATGCGTGAAAGTGTTTTATTCGAAAACCACCAGCTGCAATCCACCATCAGTGTCGGTATCGCGATAACTGACGCAGCGACGGCTGTGCCGCACCAGCTGATTGCCGATGCGGATGCCGCGCTCTATGCGATTAAAAAGACCGGGCGCAACGCCTTCAAATTACAAACGGTCGCCGCCTGAATTATTGACTGACATACAGGCTTGGAAAGTTTTGTTTGAGCGCAACTAACTTTGGCGCATCATTGATTACGATATAGGGGTTGCCCGGATGCAGCGCCAAATAATTCTGGTGATAATCCTCCGCAGGATAAAAAGCGGGCAGGGGTGTGACTGTCGTCACCAGCGGTTTGGCAAAAATTTTGGCGGTATTCAGCTGCGCGATATAATCATTAGCAATCTGCGATTGTGCAGGCGTAACAGCGAAAATCGCCGAGCGATATTGCGTACCGCTATCCGGCCCTTGGCGATTTAACGTGGTTGGATCATGGGTAATGGAAAAATACACTTTTAATAATTGACCATAACTGATGATGGCGGGGTCATAGGTTATCTTGACCGCTTCGGCATGGCCGGTGGTGCCGGTGCTGACTGCTTCATAGCCGGCGGTATCGGCCACACCGCCGGCATAACCGGATATAACCTGAGTCACACCTTTCACATGTTTAAATACGGCATCTACGCCCCAAAAACACCCGCCGGCTAAAATTGCGGTTTGCTGGCCGTGTGCGGCGGCCAGCGCCTCATCGTGGATGGGGTCTGGCAGGGCGGTGGCGCGTGTCGGCGCAGTATAAAACAAAGCGATGATTAATAATGGCAATAACCAGAAAAATTTTTTCATGTGGCGGCACCCCTTATCTATATATAGGTAGCAAGAATGGGATAGCAAGCGCGGGCTGAACGCCGTAAGACAGGGCAAGGCAAACAATGCCGCATTTAGGTGACATGGCACAGTTACAAACACAATTTTACAGAATATTACGCGGGCTTGCCAATACACGGCTGTTTGCGGGCCTGTTATTATGGCTGATGGTGATTTTGGTCACTGGCACCATCGCTGAAAAAAACCTTGGCCTTTATATCGCGCAACAAAATTTTTTTTCATCCTATGTCATCTGGTTAAATGATTTGGTGCCGCTACCGGGCCTGCTAAGTGTGGCGGTGCTTGTCTTTTGCGGTTTGCTCGCGCGGCTGGCGCTGGAATACTGGCGCTGGAAAAATGCCGGCACAATTATCATCCATATTGGTGCGGCACTGTTATTGGCGGGTGGCATGGTTACCGCCTTGGTCAGTCGAGAGGGTGTTATGGTGATCCCCACCGGTGACAGCCGCAACTATATGGAAGACCCAACGCAGGTTGAACTGGCAATTGCGGAATTAAACGATAATGACATTGTCGCGGAAACTGTGGTGCCGGCATCACAGCTTGCCGATGGCATGCTTAACACTACGACACTGCCGTTTAAAATCGACATTGTGTCATGGTGCCGCAACTGCGCGCTGCAGCGTTTGCCTGCTACAGTTACCGCCGGGGCGCCGCATGGTGTCGCGCTCAATTTTGTATTGCAGGATATTCCGTCCACCGCGCAGATTGAAGACAACCGCGCCGGCCTGACATTTAACATCACCGGCACCGCGCACAGTGATGGGCGCTATGCCATTTTTCAGGAGATGCCGCTCCCGGAAATTATTACCGTGAATAATAAGCGTTATTGGCTGACCATCCGTCACACGCGCACACGCTTACCTTTTGCCATTCAGCTGCAGTATTTTAAAGAAGATATATATCCCGGCACTGACAAGCCGCGCGCCTATCAATCTGACGTAATCATCAATGATAACGGCATTATGTGGCCCAGCCGCATTAAAATGAACGAACCGTTACGTTATAAAGGCTATACTTTTTACCAATCATCATTCCAACGGGGCGATGGCCGGCGCACTGCCACCGTTTTGTCTGTGGTTAAAAATGCCGGCCGCTTATTTCCATATCTGGCGGGCCTGATCATCGCCGCAGGTTTTGTTATTCACTTGGTACAACGGCTAATCTGGCGCCAACGGATGGCGGCATCATGATGAAAAAGTTGCTGTTAGCTATTTTTCTATTGTGGGCGATCAGCGCGCACGCCGCCGTTATGCCACTACGGATGCGATCCTTTGCAACGTTGCCGGTGCAGCGCGCCGGGCGCATTGTGCCGCTGGACAGTTTTGCGCGTTATTATATGAAGCAATTTTCTGGGCGCGCCGACGCCGATGCTATCGCCTGGCTTGCGGAGACAATCTTCACGCCCGAAGTTGCCTACGCGCGCGAAACATTTGCCGTCGCGCATCCGGATGTGCTCCGCGCACTGCAACTGCCCGACCGCGCCAGCCATCACTATTCCTTTAATGAATTGACTGCGGCGATGGATGCCCAGGCGGCGATGATGAAAAGCCTGCTGGGCGCGTCAAATATTACCGATCCCGCGCAACAACAGATCCTACAACTGTATCAAAATTTGTTACTTTATTACGACCTTAGTCGGTCGTTATCGCTGGTGCTGCCAAATTTTGAAGTAAGTAATGCAAAACTTGCCGCGCAGCTTGGCGTCCCGGCGACGCGCGCGTTTTCATATTTGGAGATGGTTTCGCACAAGGCTGTTTATCTGCGGCTGGCACGGGTTGCACTTAAAAATCTGAGCCAGCAACCGTCAAATCCCGATCAGGAAAGTTTGTTGGCAATCGGTTATCAGCTTGAACAATTGGCGGCGGATGAGCAAACCGGCATGTTGCACATTATCCCACCGATATGGACGCATAATAATGATACGTGGTCCTCGCCATGGCAACTATTTGCGGCGGGACAAGGGGGGCCGCAAACCGCGGCCTTGTTAGCTAGCTGGCAGGAGCTGGCGGTGGCTTATCGCGTGCAGGATCCAACTGCCTGGGATACCGCAACGCAAAAAATTTTCATCCAAATGCAAACCATAGACGGAAAAAATATTCGCCTTGCCGCGCTCGCGGCAGAATACATTTACAATCGGATACATCTGTTTGCTGTCGCTGCGGTATTATATGCCCTGGCGTTATTAACATGGTTGCTCCCGGCGCGCAGCAAAACGCCGGGGTTGGCACGCGCGGCGGCGATTTTATTTTCAGCCGCTTTTGTTGGGCATACTGTTGGCCTGAGCCTGCGTATTTTTATCCTGGCACGGCCGCCGGTGGGCACGCTGTATGAATCCATTTTATTTGTCGGGTGGGTGGCGGCCCTTGGTTCACTGCTGTTGGAGCGCCGCAATCAACAAGGCCTCGGCATCGCGATTGGCGCCCTGTCAGGACTAATATTATTGTTATTGGCGCCGCTGTTTGCCCAGGATGGCGGCGACACCATGGAACCCTTGGTCGCCGTCTTGAATACCAATTTTTGGCTGGCGACCCATGTATTGGCCATTACAGCCGGCTATGGCTGTTGTCTTATCACCGGTTTGCTGGCGCATGTTTATCTGTGGCAAAAAATCCGCAGGCCGAACCGTATCGATACGTTAACCGCGCTGTCGCGTGCCATCACCGGTGCGGCACTGGTGGCGGTCTGTTTTGCAACCATTGGCACCATTTTGGGCGGCATCTGGGCGGACCAATCGTGGGGACGGTTTTGGGGTTGGGATCCCAAGGAAAATGGCGCTTTGCTGATTGTGCTGTGGTTGCTGTTTATATTGCATGGTAAATTATCAGGGATGTTACGCGCGGATAATTTTGCACTGGTCGCGGCGGGCACCATCATTATCGTGGCGGTGTCATGGTTTGGCGTTAACCTGCTCAACGTCGGGTTACATTCCTACGGTTTCACATCCGGCATGGCCCTGTATCTGGGTCTGTTCGTCGCGGCGGAATTATCCATTTTGGGTATTTGTAAAATTTTATTACGGCGACTCGGCAAGTCTGTGTCATGAGACCAAAATTTTTGGTGCTAATCATAATTATTGTGTTATGCGGCTTAGCCGTCAGTTATGATTTTTGGCCGCAACAACGGGTACAGATTGCGCCGCCTGCGGCGCACACCGCACATTTTGAAACTGTGCCGGACTTAACTTTCACTACACGCGATCAAAAAACATATCAGCTAAAAACTCTGTCCGAGCCGGGCATTCTGCTACATTTCTGGGCTTCCTGGTGCGCGCCGTGCCAAACGGAATTTCCGCAGCTGTTAAAACAAATTGCTGAAGCTAATGGCCGCCTGGCGCTAGTCGCGGTGTCGATTGATGAAAGCCCGGCCGCTATCACGCATTTCATGGCGCAATATCATTTAACTAGTGCGCCGCACGTGTATTGGGTGTGGGATCAGGGTAAAATTATCTCACTTAAAACATTCAACACCGCGGCGGTACCGGAAACGATTTTGATCAACCGGCAACGCCGAATGGTGGAAAAGTTAGTTGGCGATCCCGACTGGACCAGCGCGGCGACCTCGCAGCGTTTAAAAACATTGCTGGCCAATGATGATCACCCATTATGACAAAATATTATTTCAAAACCGATGCCTATCCAACGTTTAAAACCGCCGGCCATGCTGGCTAGTCTCAAACTGCTGTTGCCCGCGCTGATCCCGTCGTGGCGGTTTTTTGAGGCGATTGCACCGTCACCACGTATCGAATACGCTTTTTTGAAATCATCGCAGGATGCGGCAGGGCAGTGGCAGGAGTTTCGCCCGCGCCCGGCTCACTTATCTTTTACCGCTATGCTGCGTCGTTTGTTTTGGAATGCGCCGTGGAATGAAACACTGTTTTTGGTCAGCTGTGCCGAACGCCTGATCGAAAATCCCACGGCGCACAGCCAGCAGGAAATTTTAACGCGCATTAAAACCGATCTGAAAAAAACCGTGCCGGATATGGCAACCGCGTCTTATCTGCAGTTCCGCCTGGTATTCGTCAGCCGGCATGAAACGGAACTGCACAAAGAAATTCTGTTGGTCTCGTCGCCGTATCCTTTTGCTGAGGTTCCGCTATCATGACATTGGATTTTGCCATGCGTTTAACTGAAATTTTGCTGGGGCTAGCATTTTTACAGCAAAGCTTTGAACATGTTTATGCATCGAACAGCGAACGGATGTTGTTTTTACCACGCATTATATTTAGCTTATTGCTTATCATGAATTTTCACACTCCTTGGGTGTGTTTGGCATTAGTGATTTTGGGGCTGTTCATTCTGCGGCGTTTCCAAGGTCCTTATAATGGTGGCAGCGACCGCATGGGTCTGTTGATCCTGTGCTGTCTGTATCTGCTGTCTTTCGCAACCAGCCTACGTTGGCGTGAGTATGCTTTCGGTTATCTGGCGCTGCAAACCATGCTGTCATATTTTATGGCAGGCTGGGTAAAAATCGCTAATCCCGAATGGCGTCAGGGTCGTGCGTTACAGGACGTGTTTCGGTTTTCTGCTTACCCGGTCAGCGATGCTATCTGCCAACTGGCCGAGCGCCCGCGTTTATTATGGATGGCGTCCTGGGCGGTCATGCTGTTTGAATTATGTTTTCCGCTGACACTGTTCACCCAGACAACGCTTATAATCGGCCTGGTACTGGCGGCAATTTTTCATTTGGCCAATGTCTGGCTGTTCGGCCTAAATCGTTTTTTCTGGGTGTGGCTGGCCAGTTATCCATCTATTTTATGGCTGCAGGCGCGGATTATTTAATGGGTTTACTGCATATTATGCAGGTTCGCAGCTGATAGAAAGAAATGGCTGGGGTACCAGGATTCGAACCTGGGATGGCGATACCAAAAACCGCTGCCTTACCGCTTGGCGATACCCCAACATGTGCAATCGCGAGATAGCTCAGATAAAGCAGATTTCATTTCACTTGGCAACAATCGAAATCGCCGGCCGCTTTAAATCGGTGCAAAACAACCCCTAATTCCAGCAAAGGTTGTTTTAGTCCATAAATTACGGGTTATTTCGATGATTTTGTAAAATGACTATAGGCGATGCATTATAATTGCGGTATCACATAAGAGATTCATTCTAGGCATATGGGAGAATATTTATGGCCAAGAAAGCAACTGCCGCTAAGGCGAAAACCACCGCAACCGTGACACCACTGCGTCCGGTTAAGGAAAGCATGACCAAATCAGCGCTGATCAATTATATCGCTGAACGCGCGGAAGTATCCCGCAAACAGGCGACGGAAATGTTCCGCGCTTTGGAAGATGTTATCACAGGTTCGGTGCATCCCAAAGGCGTGGGCGAGTTCACCTTGCCAGGTTTGTTAAAAGTGACCTTGCGCAAAGTTCCCGCGCGTAAAGAAGGTACGATGATCCGCAATCCGGCCACTGGCGAAATGATGCCGGCGGCTGCAAAGGCTGCCAGCGTCCGTGTGAAAGTGCGCGCACTGTCTAAATTAAAATCTGCAACTGCAGCATAATCATTCTTTAATTATGATGAAGAAAGCCTGGCCGTAATGCCAGGTTTTTTTATGCATTGTTGGTGACGGTGTTGGATGCATCGGTCCAAGTGTCGTCAACGGTTTTGGCGGCTGCCACTGTATCGGCTTGTTGCATTTTTTTATAGGCATTCGGCACGCTGACCAGCGCGCCTTTTTTAAACGGATGGATCAGCTGGCGGACAAAACTTTCCGGCATCGCGTGTGAGATGCCGATCTTAACCGGCGGGCGACGATCTGCGGCGCGGAAAAAACTTTTAAATACATGATCCCATAGCATCAAGTTTTCACCATAGTTGCTGTTGCTCTCGCGCAGTTTTTTTGAATGGTGCCAGCGGTGTAACTCGGGTGTGTTGAAAATCAAACTTAAAAACCCAAACCGCATCTCGACATTACAATGCGTCAGCATGCCGATATAGGCGGTGATACCCGCGGCCCAGGAAAACGTCTCCTGCGGCGCACCCAATAAAAACAATAATGGTAAACCCAACGCCAGGCTGGTGACAGTATCGACGATATGAAAGCGCCCGGTATTGAAAAACCACAGCCGCGGCGCCGAATGATGCACGGCATGGAACGGCCACAGCCAATCCAACTCATGCCCCAGCCGGTGTTTCCAATAAAGGCCAAAGTCCATGACAATAATTGCCAGCACGACTTGCATTGGCAGCGGCCATTGCACCGGCCATAGTTCCAGACTGGAATGTCCCGCTTGTTCAACCAGGCCCAATACCGTGGTGACCGCGACAATCACCTGCACGATACCTTTGTTAAACAGCGTGTGCAGCAGATCAGCCTTAACCTGACCGTCATCCACCAGCCATTTTTCTTCATGGGGAAAATAACGCTCTAAATAAAACAATGCGACCGCAAGCATTAAATAAGTCAGGTTAAAACCGGCAATCGGGTGGCCCAATGCGGTGCCGACATAAGTACCAAGCAGACACAGGCACAGTAGCAATGGCCACAACAGATAAGATAGCAACCGGCGCATTATTTTTACGAATCCTAACGAGGTAATTGTTTCAGCCGCAGATTACAGGCAGTCGCACCACAGATGCAAGGCTTACAAAAACTTTGCATTTTACAATGCCATCTGCTAAGAAATCGCCATCGCATGTCCGCGATGCCGGTCGCAGCCTACCCGGGTTTAAAACAAGGATCTACGTGCCAACACTCGTCGTTTGTTCAGGCGGTCTCGACTCCGTCACGCTTGCTTATCAAACTGCCGCCGCAAACCTGCTGGCAGGGTTGGTGTCGTTTGACTATGGCCAGCGGCATAAAAAAGAACTGTTATATGCCACGCGCGCTGCGGTGGCGCTTCAGGTGCCGCATACTATTGTCAACATTGCAAGTGTTGGCGCGCTGTTATCCGGCTCTGCGCTGACGGATAATGTCACGGTACCGGATGGTCATTATCAAGAAGAAACGATGCAGGCGACCGTGGTGCCCAACCGCAATGCCATCATGCTGACCATCGCTTATGGCATGGCGGCTGCGCAAAATTTGAATGCAGTGGCGGCCGCGGTGCATGGCGGCGACCACTTTATTTACCCTGACTGCCGCCCGGAATTTATTGCCGCCTTTGCCGCCATGCAAAATGCCGCGCTCGATGGCTACGCAAATGTAATGCTCGTCACGCCGTTTTTGCACTTTACCAAGGCACAGATTGTCGCTGCCGGCGCGGTTTTAAAGGTGCCGTTTGACGACACCTGGTCCTGCTACAAAGGCGGCACCGTGCATTGCGGACGTTGCGGCACCTGCGTTGAACGGCGCGAGGCGTTTGAGCTGGCAAAGGTTACAGATCCCACAATTTATGAAGATGATAATTTTTGGCGTACTGCCGTGAAAGACCAATCCTGTGTATAGAATTGCCAAGAAATTTTCATTTTCCGCCTCGCATACTATTCCAGGCTTGCCGGCAGGCCATCGTTGCGCGCGCCTGCACGGGCATAATTACACGGTGGAGGTTGAACTGGCGGCAGCAGATTTAGATGTTGTGGGGTTTGTGCGCGACTATACGGAACTCAATGCGCTCAAAGATTACATAGAAATGGAAATCGACCATCGGCATTTGAATGATATTTTTGGTGATGACAAAACCTCGGCGGAGCAACTTGCCAAGTATTTTTATGACTGGTGTAAGGCACAGTGGGCCGAGACCACCGCGGTGCGCGTCAGCGAAAACATCAATTCCTGGGCGGAGTACCGGCCCCTAGAAAATTGATAAGTGATAGAAGACAAAACCATCCGCATCAGCGAAATTTTTGGCCCGACGATACAAGGCGAGGGTGCGCTGATCGGCCAACCGACTGTCTTCGTGCGCACTGGCGGATGTGATTACCGCTGCAGCTGGTGTGATACCTTGCATGCGGTTGACAATACTTATCGTGACCAATGGCGGCCGATGTCGCCAACAGATGTTTTCACGCGTGTGCAGGAACTCTCCGGCCATAAACCACTTATGGTATCATTATCCGGCGGCAATCCCGCCATTCAACCGCTGGGGCCACTCATCGCACTGGGCAAGGCGCATGGTTATAAATTTGCCCTGGAAACCCAGGGCAGTATCGCCAAGGACTGGTTTCAAGATTTGGACGTCCTGACGCTAAGCCCCAAACCGCCATCGAGCGGTATGCTCACGGATTGGGATGCGTTTAATAGGTGTTTAACGGCAGCGGAGCAGGGGCCACAGATCGCATTAAAATTCGTCATCTTTGACGATGCCGATTATGACTTCGCCGAAACTACCGCGGCGCGTTACTCGCAATTGCCCATCTATCTGCAGCCCGGCAATCATACGCCGCCCCCACCTGACGACCATAACGCCAGCGTTGACATAAATGGCATCATGGACCGCATGCGTTGGTTGGTGGATAAAGCCATTGCTGACAAATGGTTTGCAGCAACGATACTGCCACAGCTCCATGTGTTAATTTGGGGCAATTTAAGGGGCGTCTAAATGGTTGTAAACGAAGTTTTTACTGAACGCCAGCTGTTTGGCTATCTTGCCTTTTGTGCCACAACCTATGCTTTTTCGCAAAAAAGCGACAAACGCATGTTGTGGTGTCATTTTATCGGCGCCTGCTTGTGGTGCATCCATTCCATTGTTTTGATGGCTTGGGTTGGGGCAGCAACAAACTTGGTGCTGGCCTTGCGTATTATGTCGTCAGTTTTATTGCGCGGCTGGAAAGGCCGAAAATATTATTTAAGTCTCGGCTTTGTTATTTTAAATTGGCTATTGGCCTGGTGGTTTTGGCGCAGCTGGTTTGATATTTTACCGGTCATCGCGACGACGCTTGGAACTATTAATACTATGCACTGGAATGGCATCAAAATGCGTTTGGCCATGCTTGCCTCCAGTCTCATGTGGTTGCTTTATAGTATTAATATAAATTCAATCGGCGGGATTATTAGCGGTATTGTCTTATCAAGCATGACCATCATCACCGTTACACGTTTATACCGCGACCAACAGCAGGATACAAAACTATGACGACAATCTATGACAATCTGACGCAACTCGGCGGTAAGTCAGAACTGCCTCAGTCACCGGAGCAGGCGGTGCTGGAGCGTGTGCCTAATCCGCAAGCGGATGTCAAATATGTGGTGCGTTTTACCGCGCCGGAATTTACCTCGTTGTGTCCCATCACTGGTGCACCGGATTTTGCGCAGCTGATGATTGATTATGTGCCGGGCGACTGGCTAGTGGAAAGCAAATCACTGAAGTTATTTTTGGGCAGCTTCCGTAACCATGGCGCCTTTCATGAGGATTGTACCGTCTCCATCGCGCGGCGTCTGGTACAAGAAATCTCACCATTATGGCTGCGCATCGGCGGCTATTGGTATCCGCGTGGCGGCATGCCGATTGATGTGTTTTACCAGACTGGCGCGCCGCCCGACGGTGTGTGGATTCCAAAGCAGGGCGTGGCGCCATACAAGGGGCGCGGTTAACCTATATAACGCATGATGCCGTTTGCTGCGGCCACGCCGGTAGCAAAGCAGGCCTGTAGCAGATAACCGCCGGTGGGCGCCTCCCAATCCAGCATTTCGCCGGCGGCAAACACGCCGGGTATTTTTTTGAGCATTAGATTTTCATTTAATTCAGGCAAAGCAATCCCACCTGCAGTGGAAATTGCGCGGTCAATTGGGGCAGTGGCCTGTAATGCAACGGGTAGCGACTTTATAATTTGGGCCAGCTGTGCCGCTGGATAATGTGATAATTTTTGGCGATCCGTGCGTTCCATGATTAAACCAATCGCGACCGGTGATAATCCCAATTTGCGCAACACATTGGCAAGAGACTGCGCACTGCCGCGTTGTTGCAGTTTATCGATTAATCTTTCCAAACTAATATTCGGTTTCAGATCAATTTGCAAAATCGCACTGCCATCTAACGCCATCGCGTCACGCAAGACGGCTGACAGCGCATAGAGCGGGCCGCCTTCCAAACCATAATCCGTCATCATCAGTTCGCCGGCGGCATGCTGCGCGCCAAAAGATAACGTGATAGATTTGAGCGGTTGACCTATAAACTTGCTGCGAAAAATGTCCGACCAATTAATTACGAAGCCACAATTGGCGGGACGCAATGAGTTAACTGTGACGCCGGTTCGTCCCAACAGCGGCACCCAACCGCCATCCGACCCCAAGCGCGGCCACGAAGCGCCGCCCAGTGCCAATAATGTGGCATTAGCGTCAATACAATTTATATTGTGTTCAGCAGTGCTAAAAAGCAGCTGCTTATCATCATTCCAGCCATGCCAACGGCTGTTCAAGTTAAACTGCACACCCTGCTGTTCCAGCCGTTGTAGCCACGCGCGTAACAGTGGCGAGGCTTTAAAAGATTTTGGAAACACCCGTCCGCTGCTGCCGATAAAAGTGGCTTCGCCCAGCCTTTCACACCAATCAATCAACGCAGCGGGAGGAAAGTTTTGTATGTGCGGCGCGAGCCAAGCCGCCGCAGTGCCATAACGCATGACAAACTGTGCTAATGCTTCACTATGCGTCAGGTTCAGGCCGCCGCGCCCGGCCATCAAAAACTTGCGCGCCAATGACGGCTTATGATCATAGATAGTTACCGCATAACCGTGCGCGCTTAACATTTCGGCGGCCATCAGCCCGGCAGGACCGCCGCCAATAATTGCAATAGATTTTGAAGAAGTCATACTTTTGTTTAACATTAATAAACGGTCATTTTATAAATTAAAAATGCATTTGTATGTATATTTTCAGCACAGGCAAATCTCTCTTGTCAGAGCCATCAAACAGGCGTGTAGTGGCGTTGCTTCACCTTCGAGGCATCCAACTGGAGAAACCCATGCTTTTTAAAATGTCTGCTAAAAAATCACTGATGATTGGCGCTGCCGTCATTGCTTGTTCAACATTGTCCGTCCAGGCGGCTGAAGAAAAAACTGTGGTTTCAACCACGACAACTATCGGCACTACTGAAAAAACCACCATGGTTGGCGGCGCGGAAATGTTCCCATCTAAGAATATTGTTGAAAATGCGGCCAATTCCAAGGACCACACAACATTGGTGGCGGCAGTCAAAGCAGCTGGTCTTGTTGAAACACTGCAGGGTCCTGGTCCGTTTACCGTATTCGCACCGACCAACGCGGCATTTGCAAAGTTACCAGCAGGTACTGTTGACACTTTGTTGAAGCCAGAAAACAAAGATAAACTAAAATCGATTTTAACCTATCATGTGGTGCCAGGTGCCTTTACCGCTGACGCCTTGACAAAACAGGCTGATAAAAACAGCGGCAAGGTCATCTTGAAAACAGTGGAAGGTGAAAACCTGGAAGTTGTCAAAGACAAGGATGGCAAATGGTTCGTGGTTGGCATGAAAGGCGAAAAAGCCCAGATTACCATTCCTAACGTCATGCAATCAAACGGTGTGATCCATGTAATTGACGCCGTGGTTATGCCATAAATAGTTCGCTTCACTTAAATGCTTGGAGACAGCCCTGCAGGGCTGTTTTCATTTTCAACCACAAGTTCTTCAACATGCAAGGCAATCAAATTATCATGCAGATCTTTCAATTCAGCTTCTGATTTGTGTTCAACGTTAATAAGGTTAGAATCTGACTTTTCGCCGGTGACCAGCAGTTCATTAAGTTTGATATGCAGCGAAAGGGTATCTTTGCTTTGCGACCGCTGCAGGAAAAATAACAAAACAAATGACAGTAACGTTAACAAATCTTCGACAAAAATTGCCAACCGTGAATTAACATCCCAAACAAAGATAATTAACGCGGCGACAAAAATAATCAGCGCTGTGACCGTCCCGGCATGCCCACTGATAAAGCTGGTCAGGCGTTGGCAAAAAGTTTCAAACGGATTATTCTTATCGGACATTCATAAAGCTTTCGGTTGGATATATAAAAAATAAAAAAGGCAGCTGTTGCCAGACTGCCTTTTTTTATTCCGAACCACTGATAAAGTTATGCGGCGCGCGTGCTAGTAGCACCATCGCGGCGCAAAATGGCACGCGCGGTTTCCGCGCGCGCAGCGGCGGCAGTCACAGTCAAGACGGCTTTGCCCGCGGCCAATTCACTTTCAGATGTTTTGGCATCGCTGTCAGAAAAGCCAGCGCCCAGTAAGGCACCCGCAATGCCGCCGATGGTGGCACCAGCGCCGCCAGCGGCAAAAGCTGCAACCAACGGACCCGCTACAAGCAGGTTAACGCCGGGAATAACCAACAAGCCGCCAGCCGTCAAACCCGCGGCAATCGCACCTAAGGCGCCACCCACAGTGGCACCAGCCAAGCCGCCACGTTCCGCCTCCACGGTTGAAACGCGCGGCGCACCGGCCACATTCGTATCGATATGAGCGGTGTTATTGTTGGCGGTTGTCTCGTTAAACATGGTCGCACGCGTGCGGTCGGACACCAGCAAGCTGATTTCGCTTTGCGTGAAACCGGCGGTCAGCAAATCGGTGACAGCGCGCTCGGCTTCAATACGGCTATCAAAAATACCAGTGATTGTTGTGGTCATGCGGAAATTCCTTAGTTTAAATGTTATGCGGATGTCGCAGCCGCCACTATTCATGAGGCGACATAAAGGACAAATAAGAATTAAGCGCGGCGGCGTTATTTATCCCTAAGGCGTAAAATGCTAGCGTAGAGCGCGGCGATGATAGTGACGGGTAGCGACAACATGCCCAGCCACTTGAAAAACAGCCCCAGCGTATCAAACACAGGAACTGTATTGTGCTGCGCGACCTGGTAAAATCCGACGAGTGTGCCAAACGATAGGCCGCCAAGCAACAGGTAAAAACCACGGTTATTGTCATGCCCTGTACGGTGGTTGGTCCCCGCATCAGCATCAATCAGGCGCGGCCACAGCTGGCGCGTACCATCCCACGCAGCTGACAACAGTGCAAAGGCGATGAAGTTGATCGTCAGCTGTTGATAAAATACGCCGGCAATGACGCTGGCCGGGGTTTCAAAAAAGTTGCCAGGACCGGCGTAATTAAACGACGCGCCGGTGGTGATCAGCGAAATACAAACCGCAACAAACAATCCAAACCATAGCAGAAAGAGGCCAATTTTTGACATGGCTGGACATATCACACAGCGGGGCGCCGCGGCAATGTTTCACGTGAAACATTGTGAATAGCGGCGCTTAGCCTTGTGAATAGCCGTGCTTAGGGTTGTGAATGCCGACCGGCGTATGCAGTGCCGCCCGCCATAAGGTTGGGCACATCCAAATCAAGCGCGCAGGCGGGGCGGAGCAGATATTTGAGTGTAATTTCATTACACGGCGAAATTATGTGGCGGTACTTACAAATCTAATGTAAAAGCATTAGCCCTTAATTGTTTTAAGTTGTTGAAATAAAAACTTAAATTATTGCACAATTAATTTGTGGACATTTGCTTTGTTATTTTATTATTATTTTTAGCATTACAGAGGATGTTTTATGTCACAATATTATAAATTGTCTGATCCAGAGGCTTTTATTGCCAAATACCTACGTGATGGCCGGCAGCGGGTGGAAGATAAAGAACAAATTGTCGCGCAATATAAGCGATTAATAATCCAATTTGCCAAGCCGTATCAAAGGTATGCTGATTTAGACGATCTAATACAAGCTGGCATGTATGGACTGCTCAAAGCGCTCGAAAGATTTGATCCCAATAAAGGTTATAAATTCAGCACATATGCAGATTCGTATATTAAAAAAGAAATGCGTCTATGTATTTCTGCTACATGGGAAATTCGCTTGCCCAATGACATACAGCAGTTGGTATTTCACGTGACAAAAGCTGCTGAGCTTTTAGAAGTAAAATTAGGACGAGCGCCATCTGCCGTTGAAATTGCTGCCGCCGCGAAAGTTACGCACAAGCAGGTGAATGATGCCATTGCATATCGGCGATTGCATAACACAGTCAGCATAAATGCACCACATTATACAGACTCTGAAGAAATTAGATTAAACACTACAATATCTGATAATACAGCCGTAACAGCGGCTTTAATTATGGATGCTATCAAAGTTTTGCCTATGTCTCAACAAGAAGCAATGCGTATGGTAGTTTTGAATGAGATAACGATTGAAGAAGCGGCGCAGCATTTAGATGTATCACGGCAAACAATTAGCAATTATTTATTGGCGGGAAAAAAGGCGATTAGAAATTTAGTTAGGGAGGCAATGCGTACCGAAGCAATACGTACCAAAAATGTACTGCAACCGTAATCAGTCAGTTAGCTCTAGCAAAATGGCTTCATAGCTGGCGAGGTCTTAGGTAAGTTGCATGCAGGCTTTTGCGTGCACCAAAACCAAGAACTCCCCACCGAATTTGCTTTGCAAATTCTGCCTCCCTATCTGCCTTTGCTAAAGCTTCGGCAAGACCGGCAAGGGGGAGGCTCATTCTTCCAAGAATGACTGCAAACGGCGCTGCATCACAGTTGGTATAGCCTCCCCACAAGGAGGAGGCTAGTTTTTTCTAAAATTACAATGATTGTGCAAATTTTAATTTATGTATGGAATTAACCCGCCATCTCGAGCCAGACGGCTTCATGACCGGCGAGGTCTTGGGAAATTTGCGCATAAGTCTTTTGCGTGGCGGTGACTTGGGCAGCGTCGGCATAAAATGACGGGTCGGCCATTTGCGCTTCGAGCTTGGTTTTTTCTTTTGTCAGCCGCGCGATTTCGCGCTCGGCTAATTCAAAGGCGCGTTGCTGTTTGTTGTTCAGCTTGCGCGGGGAAGAGGAGAAAGTGGGAGGTGGGAAGCTGGATGTATTCGTAGCACTGTTCTCACCTCCACTTTCCAACTTCCACTTTCCAGCTTCCGACTTCCGTTTTTCCTTCTTCTCTGCCTTCGCACTGTCGCGTTTAGCCTGGATCGTGAATTTGCGGTAGTCTTCAAGGTCGCCTTCGAAATCGGAGACCGCGCCGTCCTTGACCAGCCACAGGCGGTCGGCGACCCGCTCGACCATCGTCGGGTCATGGCTGACGATAATTACCGCGCCATCGTAGTTGTTTAATGCCTGCACCAGCGCCTCGCGCGCATCTATATCCAGGTGGTTGGTCGGCTCATCGAGGATCAAGAGATGCGGGCCGTCAAAGCTCATAAAAGCAAACAGCAGCCGCGCCTTTTCCCCGCCCGATAATTGCGCGATGCGGTTATCCATCATGTCCTTGGTAAAGCCAAAGGCGCCGAGCCTGGCGCGAATTTGATGTTCAGCTGCGACCGGATTTTTGCGCAGCATCAGTTTTTGCATTTCCTGGTAGGGTGTCGCCGCGACATCGAGCTCCTCGGTCTGATGCTGCGAGAAATAACCAATCTTGAGTTTGTTAGAGCGGAAGATATCGCCCTTCAATGGATCTAGCTTGCCGGCAATAAGTTTAATCAAGGTTGATTTACCGTTACCGTTAGCGCCGAGCAGCGCGATGCGGTCATCCAGATCGATATTTTCATGCACGCGTTTTAAGATGGGTTTATCAGCCGTATAGCCGATGTCGGCATGATTGACCGATAGCATAGGGGAGGGAATTTTGCCATCCGGATTGGGAAAGACGAAACGGATGGCGCGCTCCGCAATGACCGCGTCAACGATATCCATTTTTTCCAGCGCCTTCATGCGCGATTGCGCCTGGGCCGCCTTTGACGCCTTTGCCTTAAACCGATCCACAAACGCCTGCATATGCGCGCGTTCGGCCTGTTGCTTGTCATGCATTTTTTGCTGCAGGCCAAGTTTCATGGCGCGTTCGCGTTCAAAGGTATCGTAATTGCCGGTGTAAAGCGTCAGCTGCGCTTTATCGACATGCACGACATGGTCGATACATTTATTAAGCATGTCGCGGTCGTGCGAGATTATCAGCAGCGTATGCGGATAGGCGGCGAGGTAGGTTTCCAGCCACATGATGGCTTCCAAATCCAAGTGGTTGGTCGGCTCATCCAGCAGCAGGATTTCCGGTTCGACAAACAACGCGGCGGCGAGCGCCACACGCATGCGCCAGCCGCCGGAGAAAGATGAGAAGGGTTCCTTTAATTGCGATTCTTTAAAGCCAAGGCCGGTCAGTAGCGTGGCGGCTTTGGCCGGTGCGGCATAGGCGTCCAGCTCGCCGAGGCGTTCGTAAATGTCGCCCAGTTTATTGGGGTCTTGTTCGGTTTCGGTCGCATGCCACAGTGCAGCCATTTCCTCATGCGCGGCGAGCACCATGTCAAGCAGCGGCGTGTCGCTTTCATCAATATCCTGCCGCACCCAGCCCAGCCGTTGTTTGGCATTGATGGCGATAGTGCCGCCATCGGGCGTCAGCACGCCGGCGATAAGTTTGAACAGTGTCGATTTCCCGGCGCCGTTTTGGCCGATGACGCCGACCTTCCAGCCGTCCATGATATTGAGCGAGGCATCACCGATGATGGTGCGCGCGCCGATTTTGTAGGATAGATTGCTGAAAGATAACATGGGGATGAGGGTTATGGCATAGTTTTGCGGCCGCGCACAAGAAAACTCTATGACGAATTTGTAATGCGTTTTTTGCGGCGATCACTTAAAAAGTAAACTGACTTTTGGCCGTGAGCGGCATAATAATAATTCACGCGAATCTTTTGCGTTCAACCTTTTGGAGACGATCTTATGAAAAAATTAGCCATCCTTGCTGTCGCCCTGTTCGCGACTGCCGGTATTGCCCAGGCTGCCGACATGGCTGCTGACGCATCTGCACCAGCAGCGCACAAAGCGGTTAAACATCACGCGGTACATAAACATGTCGCGCACAAAACTGCCACGCACAAACACATGGCGAAAGCGAAAACTGCACCAGCTGCTGAAGTAACGCCAGCGTCTGCGGAAGCGCCAATGTCTGAGCCTGCTCAGTAATTTATTAACTTGGTTATTAAAGCCCGGGTTCGCCCGGGTTTTTTTATGCGCGGGTTATTACTCTCCAAAATGTAACTAGGTTTCCGCGGCTGGTTATTTTATATTCAGCACATGTCATAACCTTGTGACTTAACCCTATCGGAGATTATACTCATGAAAACACTCGCAATCCTGGCTGCGGCGGCAACCTTTGCAACTGTTGGCGCAGCGCATGCAGAAACTGCAACACAGCGCGCGGCATCTGACGCATCTGACCATGCGGCAGTTGCCAAAGATGATGCCGCCCTTGCCAAACAGCACAGCAACATCGCAATAAACCGCGTTGAAAAAGAGCATGCAAAAGCCACTGACGACACTGGCGCGCAACTGCAAAACAGCGCGGAGCTGGCTGGTAATCACGTTGCAATTGGCGCGAAAAAAGTTGAGAAAAGCGTTGATAAAGCAATTTTGAACAACAACAGCGCGCACAAATAATTATTACTAATTAATTATGAATTGAAGCAGCCCAGTTTTACTGGGCTGTTTTTTTGCGCTATGGTGCGGACGTGGCGGGTTTATCCGGGCTTGCACCAGCATCGGGTTCAGGCGCCTTTACCGATGCAGCTGGGGCAGATGGCGCGGGCGTATTGTGTTGTTCAGCCGGCGCGGCAGGCGGCGGTTGTACGGCATCGCTGATGGCTGAGCGCGGGATGCTGACAATCGCCGGTCTTTCCACAATTGGCGGGGTTGGCGCAACTGTAACTGCAACAGGCGGTATCGGCGGTTTAACAATTGGTGGTTCGGCGATAGGCACGGGCGCATTTGCTGTAGGTGATGACGTTACTGGCGGCACAACCTCAAGTGCCTTCACCGGCGGGGTCTTCACGATGATATTTGGCGCAGTGTCCGGCGCAGTCACAAGCGGATGCGGCGCAATGACAGTGCCGGGTACAGGATGCGGTGCTTGTACAGGTAGTGTTGGCGGCTGCGTTGAAGCAGGTGCGGCAACTGGCGGTAGGGTAGACGGCGTTACAACTGGCGTTGATTCAGGCATTGTAACGGCTGGTGGTTTATCAACAATCGGCGCGGTGACGATAGGTCGCTGGATAACCGGACGCACGACCGGCGTTGGTTTCGTTGGCGGCGCATTCGTATCAGCTGCTGGCGTTGGCGATGGGGTTACTGCCGCTGGCTCAACAACTGGCGGTACAATTGCGATTGCGGGTATGGTGGGCGCGGGCGCGCTTGCAACGGGCGTTATAACCGGCGCCGCATCTTTTTTATGGTCTTGATGATGATCGCCTGCGGTTGTGACCGGCCGTGGCAGGCGTTCGCGTATTTCAGCTGTCACCGGCGCGCCACCAGTCTGCGCGGCAGGCGTGGGCGGCAGTTGCGATAGCACAGTCGCCGGTTTGGCGATGATGCTATCTCCCGCAGTGTTGGCGATAATGGTTTGATGCACGGGCTGGGCGTTTTGCAGTGTCGCGGCGGGCACGACGGTCGTGGCGGTACGGTTAGCCAAATCACGATGTTGGTGGTCGTGATCATGGTCATCATTATGATGGTTGTCATTGTTATTGTCATGATCATGACGGTCGCGGCGATGGCCGGTGTTAATGTATGTTATATATGTCGTGCTGGTCGCGTAATAAGGTGTGAATGTTTCATAGGGCGCGAGCGGCACCCAACCGACAGTGCCGACGGGGCCAAACGTTCCCAAACCGCGCGGTGGTATATTTGCGGGCACGCTATTTACAAACACGACCAGCGCCGGTGCGTAAACCGGACGCGCGGCGATATCGCCCGGAATCCAGCCCCAGCGGTTATGAATGCGCGCCCAGCGGCCGTAATGAAACGGCGCAAAACCCCACGGCGCATTATCGACCCAGGTATACCCCCAAGGACGCCGATAGACCCAGTGGCCGTTGCGATAGGGCGCCTAGTCGGTGGCAATATTTTGCGGATACCAGACGGTGCCATAGTCTGCCTCGGTCGCCCAATCGCCATAATTTGACAAATCTTCATAGCCGGTCATCTGTGGTGACACATAACGCGCGAAATTTTGCAACGGCGGTGCGTTGCGCTGTTGTGCCCAGCGGTCAAAGGCGCTGTTAATACCAAGCCCAAAAAAGTGCCTGTCAGAGACCAAGATTACGCTTTGATCAGTCATTACCTGGGTGACAACCGGCCGGGTTACCAACGCCTGGCCTTGTAACGTCGTGACAGTGGTCTGCTGTCCCGCGTCAATACGATAGGTGCCAGGAGTATTCAGCGTAACATCGCCCGCAGGCGCCGTAATTTTAATATCTCCGTTTAGCGGCACCGCAGTAAAATGCACATTGATACTGCCGCGAAGGACAGCCAAGCGAATGGCACTGTCGTCTAGCTGCGTTACATCCACTTCAGTAACTTGATCCAGATAAATTTCCGCACTGCCAATCTGAATTTCAGCACGCGCGCCAACATCGGTCCATAAGGAGTCGCCGGTGGTAAGAGGATAATTGAGCGTCGCCTGCGACCAGTCTGCCTGATCCGCCGCGTGGAAAGATACCGCGCCTTCCGCATAACTGAGGCGGCCAACACACCCCGGCGGGTCGCTTGCGGCCGCCTGCGCACTTAACGATGTCGCTAACAAAATTATTAAAATCAAGCAGGGCAAAATTTTAAATACGCGCATGTGACCATCACTTTTTGATTATGCCAATTATACGGTATCTTAACACTAGGCACCAATTACATTGTTGCAATAATTTGCCGATTTGTAATGTTGCGTAACCGACGGACAGCGCCCATATTTGTAATATGATGAACCAGATGAACCGGCGCGCGTTTTTGCAACAAGTGTTAACCGTAGGCGGCGTGTTGGCATTACTGCCATTGCTTGATGCAAAAAAACTACTGGCGGCGCCTATAGAGAACAAAATGACTGACCCGACACACATTGCTAAAATCACTAAATCTGCTGCTGAATGGAAACAGCAGCTGGATCCTGCCGCTTATGATGTGTTGCGCAAAGAGGGCACCGAGCGTCCGTTTTCCAGCCCGCTCAACAGTGAAAAGCATACGGGGACATTTGTCTGCGCCGGTTGTGATCTGCCGCTGTTTACCAGTGCGCAAAAGTTTGACAGCGGCACCGGCTGGCCCAGCTTTTTTGATTACATTCCAGGGCATCTGGAAACCAAAACCGATTATAAAATTCTGGTGCCGCGCACGGAGTATCACTGCGCACGCTGCGGCGGTCATCACGGTCATGTGTTCAAAGACGGCCCGGCGCCAACGGGGCTGCGCTATTGCAACAATGGCGTGGCGTTGAAGTTTGTGGCGGCGTAAGCAGATGCGTGGTAACAGCCTCCCCCTTGTGGGGAGGCACAAATTTTCCAGCGTAGCGATGAAAATTTGGGTGGGGGTTAGTAAAATTTAAGTTAAGCCCCCACCCAAAAATTATGCGGCTATGCTGCGCGTCGCCTTTAATTTTTGTGCCTCCCTACAAGGGGGAGGCTAATTCTTCCTAGAACAACATGTTTTATTGATGTGTTAACCTCTACCTCAATTCTATGTCCTACAAATCACCACTACTCATCTGTCTCATCTTTATCCTCGCCGCCTGTTCGCCGGTATCGCTGTTGAATGCCACCATTCCCAGTGATGGCTACAGGCTGACCAAAGATATTGCCTATGGCGATGATGCGCGGCAGCGGCTGGATGTCTATGTGCCGGATAAAATCGCAGCGCAGGCGCCGGTGGTGTTATTCCTCTATGGTGGCAGCTGGAAATACGGCCGTAAGGCGGATTATACATTTGTTGCGCAGGCGCTGACACAGCATGGTTTTATTGTGGCAATTGCGGATTACCGGTTGTATCCGCAGGTGCAGTATCCTGATTTTGTGGATGACGGGGCCAAGGCGTTAGCATGGGTGCATAACAATATCGCGTCCTATGGCGGCAATGCCGCTAATCTTTTTGTGGCCGGGCATTCGGCGGGCGCGTTCAATGCCGTAATGCTGACCGTCAATGATGCCGTTTTAAAACGTAATGGCGTACAGCAGGATTGGATCCGCGGCACGATTGGCATTGCCGGGCCTTACGATTTTACGCCGTCAACCGAAGGCGATGTTAAAGATGTGTTTAAAGGTTTCGCGGATGCCGATACGCAACCGATACATTACATCACCAGCGGCTTGCCGCCGATGTTGCTGGTGACCGGCGGCGCGGATGATACGGTGCAGCCGCGCAATACTTATAATATGGCGGCAAAATTGAAGGCGTATCACAACAGTGTTGAAACGCAGGTGTATCCCAATACCGGTCATATCGGCATTATCCTGTCATTGGCGGATGGGTTTCAGGATAAAACCCCGCTGTTGCGGGATATGACGGCGTTTATAAACCAGCATAGCCGCTGACCTGCACAAATATGCTGGGTAATTTGTGGTAAGGCGGCTATACTCGCGGGGCTTTAGCAAGGATGTTTCATGAATTACCCCGATCCCGTTTTGCCCGATAACAATCCGCCGCATGTTGACGCGAAGAACTTTTACCTGGGCGGGTTGTTTGCTATTGCGCTGTTAACGGTGTGTTATCTGGCGGCAGATTTGATCATGCCCATAGTGCTGGCGCTGGTGTTGAAACTGGTGTTCCAGCCGGTGATGCGGTTTTTGCAGCGGCTGCGGCTGCCGCGCATGTTGGCGGCGCTGCTAATCATTCTGGGTTTGTTGTTTGTGTTGGTGGGTTTGGGTGCGGCACTGTCATTGCCAGCTACAAACTGGATACAAAAACTGCCCACGGCCTTACCGCAAATTCAAGAAAAATTGACGGTGTTGCAATCGCCGCTTAAAGCTTTTCAGAACCTGTTGCATCGCGCTGAAGGCATCACCACCGTTACCACCACAACACCAGCCGCGCCCACGGTAACGGTCGCGGTACAGGATAATAACAGTCTGTCCAGCCAGCTGTTGCGCGGCACGCGTAACTTTGCCAGCGGCCTGTTTGAGATGCTGATCATCCTGTTATTCATGTTGGGATCGGGCGATACGTTTTTACGGCGCCTGGTCGAAATTTTGCCGCGGTTGGAGGAAAAGAAACGTGCCGTGTCAATCTCCCAACAGATTGAAAGCGATATTTCCGGTTATCTGGCCACTATTACGCTGATGAATATCGGCGTCGGTGTTTTAACCATGCTTATCATGCTAATTTGCGGGCGCAGTGACGCGTTGCTGTGGGGAACGGTGGCTTTCTTGCTGAACTATATTCCCATCATTGGCCCCATTATTAATATGATTATCTTAACGACTATCGGTCTCTTAACCACGCCAACCTTGGGGGCGGCATTTTTGCCGGTCGGGCTGTATTTCCTGGTGCATCTGACGGAAGGGCAGTTTGTGACGCCCATGTTGCTGGCGCGGCGGTTTACGCTGAACCCGGTCTTGGTGATTTTGGCATTGGTATTCTGGTATTGGATGTGGGGTGTGCCGGGCGCTATTCTCGCCACACCCCTGTTAGCCATCACAAAAATAATTTGTGACCGAATAGAGCCGTTGCAGCCATTCGGTCACTTTATGGAAGGGTGATTAACGCGTCTGGTTGGGCAAAGGTTGTAAATCCTTATCTTCCAGCAGGTCGTATTCATCACGATGCATACCGCCCAGGGCCGCCGCGGCGCTGGCGATTAGGGCACCAATCAGCATAGCGACAAAGGTCCAGAGGGCTGCGTGCATGGCAGCCTCACGCGCGCGTTCGACGGCGGCGGGATCCTTGACATCCGTTTTGCCATTAGGCGCCACGGTGACATCGGTATCGCCATCGGCATCCGCATCAATATGTTTGTAGGTTGCCGCATGATCGCGGTTGGCAATCGCATCGGTGCGGGCGGCGTTGGATGCCGCGCCGGAGACCAGCATGGCGACCACTAAGGTTGCGAGCGCCCAAGCCAGAAAGCCGTGCGCAGTATCCTTAAAAAAGCCTTCATGTGAATGATGGCCGTGCCAACGATTGCGCAACCGGCCGGTCAGATAACCGCCCAGACCCGATGAGACCCATTGCATAACGATCAGCCAGACAATTGCCATCAGCGTCATGTCCTTGGCATCAACATTGGTGTGATACCAGGGGGAAACCTGGGCAAAGCCGAGACCTGCGCCAAGGATGAGCAGCAACAGGGAAACGACAGTTGCCGCGATGGCACCGCCGATAATCGCCGACCAATTCACCCCGCCATGTTTATGGCAAGGCATATGCCCTTCAATAGCGTGCGGGTGATAATGTTCATGCGTCATAGTTGTGGTTTGCATGGTATGTCTTTCCTAAATGTGATTGATTAGTGATGCCAGAACAGCGCCAGCAGCAGAATGATCGGTAATGGAATACCAATCAGCCATAATAACAAGCCTTTACCAAAATTCATGATGTTTCTCCGTGAGGTGATGTTTAACCACGCCAGCATAGAAGGGTTGTTTTGAAAAACAACGGCTTAAACAGTATTGTTCAACAATCACTATGTAAAATTTATGCGCCGCGCCGCACGCATAATGACAACGATAAGTGGAGATTCTGATGCGCCCTGGTGAAACCGCGACTATGTCCCGCCGCACTTTTATGGCGTCAACCGGCGCCGGTGCCGCGACGTTTTTGATGGCAGGGTCAGCCCTGGCGGCGTTGCTGCCGCCTAGCAGTCCCGATGTCGGCGGTATCAAAAACGGCAAGGTTGCGTTTCCCAATTTAAAGGCGAAGTCGGAACAGCCAGGCAGCCCGCCGCCGAATCCGTTGCCATGGGAGCAGCGCGTGGGCGTGGCGGTGGTCGGCCTCGGGCGGCTTTCGGTCAACCAGATTTTGCCGGCGTTTGGCACCGCTAAAAATGCCAAGCTGACGGCATTGGTCTCGGGTTCACCAGATAAAATGAAAACGCTAGCCGCACAATATGGCGTGCCGGACAGTGGTTGTTACAGTTACGAACGTTTTGATGAGATCGTGAATAATCCCGATGTGCAATATGTTTATATCGTGTTGCCGAATGCCATGCACCGCAACTATGTGGAACGCGCGGCACGCGCCGGCAAACATATCCTGTGTGAAAAGCCGATGGCCACCAATGTTGAAGATGCGCGCGCGATGGTTGCGGTGTGTAAAGAGCATAATGTCAAACTGATGATCGCCTATCGTTGTCAGTATGAACCGTATAACCTGGAAGTCGTGAAACGCCTGCGTGACGGCAAGCTGGGCGACATCCGTTTTATTGAGGCGTTTAATACGCAAAATGAGGGCGAGCCTGACCAGTGGCGGCTCAAAGCCGCGATGGCGGGTGGCGGTGCGCTGCCGGATATTGGTCTTTATTGCCTCAATGCCGCGCGGTATTTAACGGGTGAGGAGCCCGATCAGGTATTTGCCTATTTGCGCCAAGATAAAAGCGATCCGCGTTTCCGCGAGGTGGAGGAGGGCATGTCATTCACGCTGCGCTTCCCTTCTGGCGTCTTGGCCAATTGCGTGAGCAGTTATGATGCGCATGACGACAAAACGTTCAAAGTGCATCTGGAGAAGGGGCACATCACGCTCAATGGCGCGTTTGAATATAGTGGTAAGCAGTTATTGGTGACGCAACGCGCGGGTGATGCCACTGGTGTCGAAGAGGTGAAACTGGGTGAGAAAGATCAGTTTGCCTTGGAACTCGACCATATGGCGGAGTGTGTGATGCATGACATCACGCCGCGCACGCCGGGGGAGGAAGGTCTGCAGGATCAAATCATTATGGAGGCGCTGTATCGCTCCGCCGCGACAGGTATGCCGGTAGATTTGGATGTTGTGAAGGGCAAGGACGTCACCCGCGGCCCCGCGTTGAAACAGGATAGTTAGGTACAATTCTTGTAGTTGTCATCCTCGACCATTAGGCGAACACAAATTTGTCGTGCCGCAGCGTTAGCGGAGGCAAGGCAAATTTGTTCTGGTGAGCCTATGTTGTCGGGGATCCATGGTTAGATCAACGCCCAACTTAAAAGGTAGATCCCCGGAACGAACAAATGTTAGCCGCGTTAAAGCGCAGACATTTGTAAAGCCCGAGGATGACAACTGTAAGAAATGTGCTTAATAATTTTGCACAATATGTCGCCCGAAACCCTTATTCTTCAACTTCCCGATCGCGCGGTACAGGCGGTTGTCAAACGCAGCGCCAAACGCCGCCGCACCTTGTCGGTGTGCGTCGCGCGTGACGGCAGCGTGGCTTTTAACATTCCGCTGCGTACTAGCCAGCGCGCGTTACATGATTTTGCGCGCAGTAAACAAGGTTGGCTGTTTGCACAGTTACAACAGGCACACACCCGCGCCCAGCAACGCGCCGCCACTGCCAATAGCATGCAGTTCTTGGGTGAAACTTACTCTATAACTATTGAACAGTCACCATTGCTGCGCCGCGGCGGATTTTGCGAATTGAACGGCAATTTTATTATTCACATTCCAGCAACTTTACTACCGGCTAAACAAACTGCGCAGGTGCAACAGTTGCTGGCCAAATGGTACCAGACAAAAGCTGTCATTATTTTTAACGAACGCATCGCGCATTTTGCGGCACAGTTAAATGTCACGCCCGGTAAGCTGAAAATGCGGGATACCAAATCGCGCTGGGGCAGTTGCGACCGACATGGCAATTTGAATTTAAATTGGCGCATTGTGATGGCACCCTTGACGCTGGTCGATTACCTCATTGTTCATGAATTGTGTCATATCGTGCACTTCGATCATTCACCCAAATTCTGGAATTTGGTAGGCAGTATTCTGCCGGATTACAAACAACGGCGGGTTCAGCTGAAAAAGCTAGAAACCAGCTATGTGGATTTGGCGTAGGCAAACCTCATATAAATTTTATAACGAATGCTTAGACTGCTGTTTAGAAATTTAATGGAGCACAGTCATGCCACGTTCATCAATTAAAAATTTACTGTGCGCCGGTGCCGCGGCCATTTTACTGGCCGGTTGCGCGAGCGATATGGATAATGCCGGGGCACCACCGCTGCGTTTGGAAAAGGTCGCGGATTTCGACCATCAGGTGACGGGTGTCACAGTGTCCAAAGAAAACCGCGTCTTTGTGAATTTCCCGCGCTGGACCGAAGATGCGCCGGTTTCAGTTGCCGAAATCACTAAAGACGGCGACCTCAAGCCGTATCCCGACGGTTACTGGAACAGCTGGCGCAACACGAACAAAGCCACTGTGTTAGCCAAGGATCATTTTGTCTGCGTGCAAAGCGTCGTGGTCGATAAACAAAATAATTTGTGGGTTGTGGATGCCGCAGCGCCCGATAATGAACGGATTGAAAAAGACGGCCCCAAGCTGGTCAAAATTAACCTTGCCACCAACCAGGTTGAAAAAATTATTCCGTTTGACATGAAGGCCGCGCCGCAGGGCAGTTACCTGAATGACATACGCTTTTCGCCCGATGGCAAAACCGCATATCTGACAGACTCGGGTAAACCGGCGCTAATCGTCGTCAATACTGAAACGGGCAAGGTGCGCCGCGTGTTGGAAGATGACGTCAGTACCAAGGCGGACAAAAATGTCGTTGTAAAAGTGGATGGCCATGAGTTGCGCCGCCCCGATGGCCGCGCGCCGGAATTCAATGCCGACGGTATCGCAATTTCACCAGACGGCAGTTACCTGTTCTGGCAGGCGCTGACCGGGACCACACTCTACCGTATTCCCACGGCTGCCCTGCGCGATGAAAAACTGGCGCCGTCGCAATTGGCCGGTCTGGTCGAACGCGTTGGCGACAATGGCGTCGCTGACGGTTTATGGATGGATGATAAAAGCGTGATGTATGTCACCGCGCCGGAAGAGAATGCGGTCAAGGTGCGTAATTCCAACGCCGTGCCGAAAATCCTGGTGCAAAAGGATTATCTGCGCTGGCCGGATACGCTGTCGCAAGGGCCGGATGGCGCGATCTATGTCACGACATCGCATATTCAAGACTCACCATGGTTTAAGCCTGGTGCGGATAGTGCGGTGAAATCGGAATTGTGGAAACTGGCGCCGGCCAATTAAGGTTAATTCTACGTTAGCCCATTTCAAGTCTCATTGGCAGGTGAAGCGGTATCACTTATGATACCGCTTCATTGTTTTGATATAGGTATCCTGTGACTGCGCCTCCGTTTGACGACACCTATCCAATAGATAAGCCGCCGCGCCGTTTTCCATGGCGTTTGATTTTTATTATTTTAATTTTGTGTGCGCTGGCCTTTGCAGCCTGGCATTTTTTCGGCAATAGCAAAGCGGGCGGCAGAAACGGCGGCAAGCCGCCGCAGCAAGTACCGGTGGTATCCGCCGCACCGGTTATCCGCCGTGATGTGCCGCTTTATCTGGATGGTTTGGGTACCGTGCAGGCATCTAACATTGTGACGGTGCACAGCCGGGTCGATGGTGAATTGATCGATGCGCCCTTTGCCGAAGGCCAGGATATTAAAAAGGGCGCCGTGCTGGCGCATATCGATCCGCGGCTGTTTAAAGCCGCCTATGACCAAGCAGTCGCGACCACGGCAAAGGACCAGGCGCTGCTCGAAAATGCGCGGCTGGATTTAGAGCGGTATAGCGCGCTGGGGAACACAATTTCAGTGCAGGCGGTCAATACCCAGGCAACGACGGTCAAGCAATTGACCGCGCAACTGCGCGCCGATCAGGCCGCAGCCGACAATGCCAAAACGCAACTGGGTTATACGACCATCACTGCGCCGATTGATGGGCGTACCGGCATCCGTTTGGTGGATGTCGGCAATATCATTCATGCCGGGGATGCCAATGGTCTCGTCGTCATCACGCAAATTGAACCGGTGAATGTTGTGTTCAGTTTGCCACAACAAAACCTGGTGGTAATCAACCGGCAGATTAATGCCGACGGCGCATTACAAGTTGTCGCCATGGACCAGGATGGTCAGACCGTGCTGGATACCGGCAAATTGAATCTGATTGATAACCAGATTGACCAGACCACCGGCACCATAAGATTGCAGGCGGAATTTCCGAACAAGGATCATTTACTATGGCCGGGCGGTTTTACGACCACGCGGCTGTTGCTGCAAACGCTACCCGCGCAACTTGCGATACCGACGGTGGCCATCCAGCGCGGACCGCAGAACACCTATGTATTTGTCCTGAAAGACGACCGCACTGTTGAAATCCGCAACGTTACGACCGGCACCGCGGATGGCGCGGATACCATCGTCACCGATGGCCTACAGGAAGGCGAGCGGGTCGTGACCGACGGCACCTCCAAACTGCAGGACAAGGCCAAGGTTATGCTGCCGGAAGATGTTAAACCAGCGCCCGCCGCAGATGATGGCAAAACCGCGCCGCATAACAAAGGCGCGCGGTGAATATTTCCGCACTGTTTATCGCGCGGCCAATTGCCACCTGGCTGCTGGCGCTGGCGTTACTGTTATGCGGGATTGTGGGTTATCGGAACCTGCCGGTATCGGCATTGCCGCAGGTGGATTTTCCAACCATTCAGGTGGTGACGCAATTGCCCGGCGCCAGTGCGGATACCATCAGCTCGCTCATCACCGTGCCGCTTGAACGCCAGTTTGGTTTGATTGCGGGGCTAACCTCCATGCTGTCGACCAGCGCCGAGGGCACCAGCACGATCACGCTGCAATTCGATCTCGATAAAAATATCGATGTCGCGTCGGAAGATGTGCAGGCGGCGATCAACGCCGCCAATGGCGTTCTGCCGCAGGGCCTGCCGTACCCGCCCGCCTATTCGAAGGTGAACCCCGCCGACCCGCCGGTGATGACATTGGCGCTGACGTCAGACACATTGCCGATGACGGCGGTCAATGATGTCGCGGATACGCTGCTGGCGCAAAAGCTCAGTCAGATCAGCGGCGTCGGGCGTGTGTTGGTGCAGGGGGGACAGCGTCCGGCCTATCGCATTCAAATCGATCCCAACCGTTTGTCATCCTATGGCATCAGTCTGGAAGATGTGCGCACCGCACTGGGGCGCGCCAATGTCAATTTACCCAAAGGCAGTTTTGATGGCGCGGTACAGGCGCTGTCACTCGCCGTCAATGACCAGGTCACCAATATTGCCGATTACGACGCGCTGATCATCGCCGTCAATGGCGGCAATATTGTGCGCGTGCGCGATGTCGGCACTGTAGTTAATGCAGTTGAAAATAACAAGGTCGCGGGATGGGTGAACGGTAAACCGGCGGTAATTGTCGATGTGCAGCGCCAGCCGGGTGCAAATATTGTCGCGACCGCCGACCGCGTAAAGGCCAGCCTGCCGCAATTGGAAACCGCTATACCGGCGGGCGTGAAGGTTGCCATTCTGGCCGACCGTACCGAAACCATCCGCGCATCGGTGCATGATGTGGAATTTACACTGTTCCTGACCATCGGCCTTGTCATCATCGTCATCTATGCGTTTTTGCGGTCATGGCGCGCGACCTTTATCCCCGGCATTGCGCTGCCGCTGTCACTGGTCGCGACCTTTGGCGTGATGGTGCTATGCGGGTTTAGTCTGGATAATCTGTCACTGATGGCGCTGACCATCGCCTCCGGTTTTGTTGTCGACGATGCGATTGTCATGATTGAAAATATCGTGCGCTATATCGAACTGGGTGAAAATCCGATGACCGCGGCCTATAAGGGCGCGAAAGAAATCGGCTTTACGATTATCTCGCTGACCGTGTCATTGGTTGCGGTGTTTATTCCGTTATTATTCATGACTGGCATCGTCGGGCGGCTGTTCCGTGAATTCGCGCTGACGCTGACGATTGCGGTTTTGATCTCGGCGGTAATTTCATTGACGCTGACGCCGATGATGTGCGGGCGTTTATTAAAACGCGGCAGCATGCGTCATGAGGCGGATGATATGGATAAAGCGCATGCGGCGAAGGGGTTTTTTGCCGGCATGCGCCGCCGTTATGGCACGTCCCTCGAATGGGTGCTGCAGCATCAAAACCTGACACTGCTGGTCGCGGCGGCGACATTGGTGGTGACGATCTTACTTTACATCGTCATTCCAAAAGGCTTTTTACCACAGCAAGATACGGGGCAAATTATTGTCACAACCGATGCGGCGGAGTCAGTATCCTTTATGGAGATGAGCCGTTTGCAAAATGCGGTGGCCGATATTGTATTAAAGGATAAGGCGGTGAATTCTGTCGCGTCATTCCTGGGCGTCGGCACTGTCAATGTCACCGCCAATACCGGGCGCATGACGGTGGTGTTAAAACCGAAAGCCAAACGCGACAGTGTGGATGACATCATAGAACGCTTGCAGCCAAAACTGGATGCGATCCCCGGCATCAATACGCATTTGCGCGCCGCGCAGGATATTCAAATCGGCGTGCGCGCGTCACGCACGCAATATCAATATACACTGACCGATCTCGATGGCCGCGAATTATTAGACTGGTCGGATAAATTGCTGCAAAAATTAAAAGCGTCACCGGTGTTTGCCGATGTTGCCAGCGACCGTACCGATAACGGGCTCAAGGTTGATGTGATGGTGGATCGCGATCAGGCGCAGCGTTTCGGCATTTTACCGGAAGCCATCGACAACACATTATATGATGCCTTCGGCCAGCGGCAGGTCTCGACAATTTATTCGCAAGTTAACCAATATCACATTATTCTGGAGGTCGCGCCGCAGTTTCAGCGGGATCCGGCAGTGCTGTCTAACCTCTATGTGCGCGGCACAGCGGGTCTCACGCCGATTGGCGCCTTCGCCAAAATAAATATTTTGCCGGCGGCGTTGGCGGTGTCACATCAGGGCGGTTTTCCAGCCGTGACACTCAGCTTTAATCTCGCGCGCGGCAAGTCACTGGGTCAGGCGGTTAAGGAAATGACGCGCGCTGAACAGGAACTCACCATGCCTAATACGATTACGGGCGATTACAGCGGTGATGCTGCAGAATTCCGCAGTTCGCTCGCCAGTGAACCGCTGCTGATTTTGGCGGCGATCATTGTCATCTATATTGTCTTGGGCGTGTTGTATGAAAGCACCATTCATCCGCTTACGATTTTATCGACACTGCCCTCGGCGGGTGTGGGTGCCTTGCTGGCACTAATACTAACGGGGCAGGATATGTCGCTGGTGGCGCTGATCGGCATTATTCTGTTGATGGGGATTGTCAAAAAGAATGCGATTATGATGATCGATTTTGCGCTGGTCGCGGAGCGGGAGGAGGGCCTGTCGCCGCATGACGCGATTTACAAGGCCAGCTTATTACGGTTTCGCCCGATTATGATGACGACGGCCGCCGCCTTGCTCGGCGCCATCCCGCTCGCGGTCGATACCGGCATGGGCGCGGAACTACGGCGACCGCTGGGGATTGCCATTGTCGGCGGTTTAGTCTTAAGCCAGCTGCTGACACTCTATACGACGCCGGTCATTTATTTGGCACTGGAACGCTGGCAACAAAAGTTTCAGCGTAAAGTGGTCGTGGCATAATGCAGCTCGCCGAAATTTTCGTGCGGCGCCCGGTGGCAACGTTACTGCTCGCGGTGGGATTGTTTCTGGCCGGGATCGTCGCCTATGCCCAATTGCCGGTGGCGCCGCTGCCGCATGTGGATTTCCCGACCATCAATGTGTCGGCACGTTTGCCCGGTGCGGACCCGGAAACCATAGCGGCCACGGTCGCCGCGCCCTTGGAACGCCGTCTGGGGCAAATTTCCGGCGTCGATGAAATGACCTCGACCAGCTCCACCGGTGCCGCCAATGTCGTGCTGCAATTCAATTTGGACCGTGATATTGAAGGCGCGGCGCGCGACGTGCAGGCGGCCATCAATTCATCGGGCAGTGACCTGCCGGTCGATCTGCCCAACCCGCCCACTTATCGCAAGGCCAACCCCGCTGATGCGCCGATTTTGATTTTGGCGGTGACCTCCAATACCATGACCGGGGCCAAACTGTATGACGCGGCGGATATCATCTTGGCGCAGCGTATCTCGCAAATCAAAGGTGTCGCGCAGGTAACGCTGGGCGGCGCGGACAAACCCGCGGTGCGTGTGCAGGTGGACCCCGGCGCGCTGGCCGCAACCGGCCTCAGCATGGATGATGTGCGCACCACCTTGCAGCAGGCCAATGCCAATCTGCCCAAAGGGCATCTGGATGGCGGCAAACAGGCGATGGCGATTGACGTGAATGACCAGTTGCGGACTGCGGCCGATTATGCGCCGCTGCAATTGCGCACCAACAATGGCAATGTGCTGCGCCTCTCGCAAGTCGCGCGCGTCACCGACAGTGTGGAAAACGCGCGCCAGACCGGTTTCTTTAACAAGGAACGCGCCATCATTATCATCATCCAAAAACAGGCGGATGCCAATGTCATTGAAACGGTAGATGCGATTAAAAAAATCCTGCCGCAGCTGGAGGCCTGGATGCCCGCCGGCACCAAAATTTCGACACTGATTGACAGCACCATTACCATCCGCGACGGGTTGCATGATGTGGAACTGACGCTGCTGATCTCAATCGCGCTGGTCATCGGCGTTGTTTATTTTTCATTGGGGCGCCTGGTACCGACGATTGCCGCCAGCATCACCGTGCCGCTGTCATTGGCGGGGACCTTCCTCATCATGTGGGCGCTGGATTATAGTTTGGATAATATTTCACTCCTCGCGCTGATCGTCTCGGTCGGCTTTGTCATTGATGATGCAATTGTGATGATCGAAAATATCTCCCGCCATATTGAGGCGGGGGAGGATGCGCTAGAAGCTGCAGTTAAAGGCGCTGGCGAGATAACCTTTACCGTCATTTCAATCAGCCTGTCCTTGATTGCAGTCTTTATCCCGCTGCTGTTCATGGGCGGTATTATCGGGCGGCTGTTCCGCGAATTCGCGGTAACGCTGACGGCGGCGGTGTTCGTGTCGCTGATCGTCTCCATTACTGTCACGCCCACCGTTTACGGCCATTTGATGAAACGCCGCCAGCATGTGAAATATCACACGCATCTGGGCGAACGTGTTTTTGCGCGGTTGCAGGGCTGGTACGACTGGGGCCTGCGCCATGTCATGCAGCATCAGATTATCACGCTAATCGTCATGCTGCTGACAATTGTTTTAACGGTGTATCTGTACCGCGAAATTCCCAAAGGATTTTTCCCGCAGCAGGACACTGGCATGATCATGGCGACGACCGAGGCGCGCAGTGATATTTCGTTTCAGGCGATGGTGCCGCGGCAACTCAAGGTTATGAATATTATTCTGGCCGATCCGGCGGTCGCCAACATCGGCTCTTCAGTCGGCGCGGGCGGATTTCAGGGATCCGCCAATACGGGACGCATCTTCATCAGTTTGAAACCGCTCAAAGAACGTAAAGCCTCTGCCGAAGAAATCGTCAATCGCTTGCGGCCCAAGCTGGCCAAGGTTGAAGGGTTGGCGGTCTTCCTGCAGGCACAACAAACTATCCGCGTCGGCGGACGGTCATCCAAGGCGCAGTTCCAATTCGCGCTGCGTGATGAGGATTTGAAAGAGCTGCGGGAATGGACGCCGCGCTATATCAACGCACTCAAAAAAACGTCCGGGATTACGGATGTATCCAGCGATCAGGATGCCGCATCCCAGGAGGTTGATATCACGGTGGACCGTGACGCGGCGGCACGGCTGCATGTTGATATGGCGGCGATTGACAATGTATTGCAAAACGCCTTTGCCCAGCGGCAGGTCTCGACCATTTATGCGACGCGTAACCAGTATAAGGTGGTATTGGAAGTCACGCCGCAATATCAGCAGGGTCCCGCGGCGCTGGACAATATCTATGTGAAGGCTAATGACGGCACGCAGGTGAGATTATCGACGCTCGCGCATTACACAATGGGCCGCACGCCGCTGTCGATCAATCACCAGGGACAATTTCCCGCCGCGACCTTAACATTCAATTTGCCGACCGGCGCGTCGCTGGGCGATGCCACACAAAAAATTACCGATGTCGCGCGCCAGATTAAATTGCCATCGACCTTGCATTATGAATTTGCCGGTAATGCCAAGGCCTTTGCCGACTCTGTCAAAAGTCAGCCAATGTTGATTTTAATGGCGCTACTGACGATCTATATCGTGCTGGGTATCCTGTATGAAAACCTGGGCCATCCGGTGACCATTTTATCCACGCTGCCGTCGGCGGGTATCGGTGCGCTATTGGCGCTGATGGTGACCGGCAATGACCTGTCGCTGATCAGCATTATCGGCGTGATCCTGCTGATGGGTATTGTCAAAAAGAACGGCATTATCCTGGTGGATTTTGCACTGGTTGCCGAACGTGATGATGGCAAAACGCCGCTGGAGGCAATTATGGAGGCGTGCGATAAACGCTTTCGCCCGATTTTGATGACAACGCTGGCGGCGATCTTGGGCGCGCTGCCGCTGATTTTCACCGGCGGCAATGGCGCGGAACTGCGGCGGCCCTTGGGCATCGCGATTGTCGGCGGGCTGATTGTTTCCCAGCTCTTGACACTTTATACGACGCCGGTTGTTTATCTGATGATGGAAAAATTGCGGCGGACATCACGTAACAGAGCACAGTCAAAGGTTATGGAAGCCACATGAAAAATTTTTATTTTGTATTATTGACTACAGTTTTACTTACCGCCTGTGACCTCGGCCCTGACTATCAGCGCGATCCGATGCAACTGCCACAAAGCTGGAACAACACTGGCAGTATCAACAACTGGCCGGATAGTGTTTGGTGGCAGCAGTTTCAATCACCGCGGTTGGCGCAATTGATTACGCAGGCACAAAACGCGAATTATGATATTAAAGCTGCTATCGCGCGCGTGCGGCAGGCACAGGCGCAAGCCAAAATCGCCGGCTCCGCGCTTTATCCCAACCTAAATATTGGCGCGAGCGCGGTCCGCAGCAAGGCCAGCAATCGCAATTCAACAGTGTTCGGCGGCAACAACGGCGCCTCTGATGAATATGGACTGAATCTCAACGCCAGTTATGAACTGGATTTCTGGGGCAAAAATGCCGCGGCGCTGGAGGCCGCAGAGGCCCAGGTGCAGGCAAGCCTGTTCGACCGCGAAACCATCGGCCTCACCATCACCGCCAACGTTGCCACAACTTATTTTAATATCTTGTCATTGCAGGACCGTCTGGCCGTCGCCAGGCAAAATTTAAAAGCGACTGAAGATTTGCTGAACGCCGTGCGGCTGCGGTTTAATGTCGGCATTGTCACCGCGCTGGATGTCGCGCGGCAGGAAAATCTGTATGCCGCGCAACTGACCGCGATCCCGCAACTAGAACTGCTGCTCGCGCAAAATAAAAATGCGCTGGCGGTGTTGCTGGGGCAGCTGCCGGAAAATCTGGATACCGCGGCGGATACTGCCGGCCTGCTTGATAAAATTACACTGCCGCAGGTGGCGGCGGGTCTGCCATCCAAGCTTTTGCAGCGCCGCCCGGATATCGCGCGTGCGGAGACATTGTTAATCGCAGCCAATGCCAATATCAAAAACGCGCGTGCGCAGTTTTTCCCCAGCCTGGTGCTAACGGGGCAGGGCGGGCAGCAAAGCGGCGCCTTCGCCTCCGTCTTCGGGACTAACGGTTTACTGTATTCAGTCGGTGCGTCTCTTACACAACCGATTTTCACGGGTGGACTGCTGGAAGGCCAATTGGAATTGACCCAGGCGCAATATGACGAGCTGTTACAAAATTACCGCAAGGTGATCGTCGCCTCCTTCGCCGATGTGGAAAATGCACTGGCGGCGGTGTCACAAAACGCGCAACTGGTAAATGCGCAGGAACAGGCGGCGCAGGCCGCGCAAACCGCGTTTGACCTGTCACAGCGGCAGTTCCAGGGCGGCATCACTGATATCACGACAACGCTGGATACACAGCAATCATTGTTCAATGCGCAAGATTTATTGGTACAGGCCAAGGCCGCCTATCTGCAATCGATTGTGACATTGTACAGCGCGCTGGGTGGCGGTTTTACGACCGGGGCGGGTGTGGCAGCGCCTAATGCTGTGACGGTTGTGCAACCGCTCGTGCGTAAGCCGGATAGTGACACGGTGGTAATTGAGTAAAGTATAGCAATAGTTATACCAGGAAGAATTAGCCTCCCCCTTGTGGGCTGCAACGCGTACAAGCGTTCAGCAATTTTCCAGCGTAGCGATGAAAATTTGGGTGGGGGTTGCTAAGTTTAAATAAGTCCCCCACCCAAAAATTATGCGGCTTTGCTGCGCACCGCCTTTAATTTTTGTGCCTCCCCACAAGGGGGAGGCTGCTACAGCGCGTTATGTTTAAACGGTGCTATGATAATTATTATATATTATTCAATAATCATTGGGTTACCATTACTAACAGGCACAACCGCAGCTTTGGCAGGTTGCGGTACAACTGGAGTTGGCGCAGGCGCTGAAGCAACAGGCTTTACGCTGTTGACGACGGACAAACTATCCATAACCGGTTTATCACTACCGTCATCACCCAGCGCGCGATACAGCAGCATCAGATCAATCGCGGCGGCGCCTTTGGATTGTGCGAGATCGCTATCAGCGTTTAACTGGTTTTGTTCTGCATAAAGCAGGTCGAGTTGCGTTGCAACGCCTGCTTTGTATTGTTCGCGCGCGATAACCGCGGCCTTGGCCTGTTCCTGTGCGGCATCAGCCAGCATATCACGGCGCTTAAGCTCATTGATGTAGGTGTTAAGCGCGTTTTCGGTGTCCTCCAGCGCTAGCAAGACCGCCTGCTGATAATTATAGAGTGCCTGTTGTTGCCGCGCATCGGCGGCATTAACCTGCGCTTGAATCCGTCCCCAGTTTAACAACGGCATAATGCCGTTGACCGCCGCCGACCATGGCGATTCCGAACCGAACAGATGGGAATGCTGTACGCCCACGAAACCTTCCAACGTGATTTTGGGAAAGAAATCGGCAAACGCAGCATTGCTGAGCGCGGCAGCCTGCGCCAATTGCCGTTCGGCGGCGCGGATATCCGGACGGCGCGCAATCGTATTGAGCGGCGCGCCCGCGACAATTTCAGTCGGCAACAGTGGCACCGCTTGCGGCGCATTTAACAGCGCATCGAACGACCCCGGCGGCAGGCCGGCCAGAATGCATAAATGGTTTTGCGCGGCGACAATGGTGCGGTCAATCTGTGGCAGGCGCGCCGCGGTCTGGTTAACCTGCGCTGCCGCGCGCGCGACTTCAAAATCGCTGATGGCGCCTGCTTGGCGCTGGCCTTGGGTAATCTCCAGCGTATGGCGCTGCATCTCCAAATTCTTTTGCGTCAGCGCACGCTGTTCCTGGCCGCTGCGCAGCTGCACATAATTTTGCGCAACCTCGGTGATGAGGGCGAGGCGCGTGTTGTTTTCCACCGCGCGCGCGGCATCCACACCAGCAAGTGCAGCCTCGCGGCGGCGTTTGTTGCCGCCCGCAACATCCAAATCCCAATCCCCGCTGAGGCCTGCCTGGGCGGTCGTATCACGGCCTTCAAAAAACGTTTGGCTGACTTTTTGTTTGCCGTAACTGCCGGTGGTATTGATCTCGGGCCATAGGATGGCCCAGGCCGCGCTGGCATTCTGCTGCGCTTCGGTAACGCGCGCGCCGGCGGTTTTCAAATCGTTGTTGTTGGCGAGTGTTTTATCAACCAGCGTATTGAGCGTGTCATCCTGAAATTGCCGCCACCAGGAACCGGCAATAAGCTTGTTGCGGTCCGGCGCGACTTGCACAAATTTCTGGTCGGCATTGCCCCAGTTCTGTGTAACGGTGACGGGCGGGCGTTTATAATCCGGCCCCACCGCGCAGGCGGTGAGTGACAGGATGGCGCATAGGCTGATTGTTCTACGCATCAGGCAGCTTTATTTTGCAATTGGGCGGTGGCAATTTTAAACTGGCTGGCCAATTCACCATGCAATTTCAGCAAACCGGCGTTATCCAGATGTTCGCCATGTTCAATCGCGCGGCCCAGTTGCGACAAGCCGGGCAGGGCGAATTGCGCGGCGGCGGACGCAAACTTATGCGCGATAAAGACAGCATCGGGCCGATCGCAGATACGCAGCGCGGTGCCGATCTGTTCAATGTTATCCTGGCTGCTGGTGATAAACACCGCGAGCAGTTCCTTGTAATCTGCGCCCAAAATGGTTTGCAATTTGGCCAGCCGGTCGTAATCAATGAGCGGTTGAGGCGTGTTGTCAATGTTCATGGAAGGCACCTTCGGTGGCGATTTGAATGGGTTTGAGCAAATAGCGCAGCACCGATTTTTCACCGGTGATGATATTGGCGGTAACCGTCATGCCCGGCAAAATCACGTTGGCTTTGCTGTCGTGCCCGGCATAATTGCGATCAAGCTTGATGCGTGCCTTGTAAAAACTTTCGCCTTTGTCGTTTTGAAAGGTGGTGGCGGACAGGCTTTCGACATGGCCCGGCACACTGCCATAACGCGCGAAATCAAAAGCTGAGATTTTGATATTAACCGGCGCATCTTTTTTGATATGGCCGATCTCGCTGGGTTCGATATTGGCCTCAATCACCAGTTCCTGATTGACGGGGACGATTTCCATCAACACCTTGCCCTGTTCGATCACGGCGCCGAGTGTATGGACGTTGAGACCCTTGACGATACCGCGCACCGGCGCGGTGATCAGCGTGCGTGATGCGGTGCCCTGATATTTATCGAGCGTTTTATCGACCTCCGCCAATTCGCCTTCGACATCGCCCAGCGTTTTCATCGCCTGTTGCGTAAGGTCAGCGTTGAGTGACACCAGTTTACTGTTGGCCTCACTGATTGCCTCGCGGGCGCGGTTTTCCTGAGCGATGGTTTCATTCAATTGGCCGCGCATCTGGTTCAATTCGCGCGAAGATTCCAACGCCATCAATTGCGAGCCATAGCCTTTTGCTGCCAGATTTTGTTTAATGATATTTTCATGTTCCATGAGTTGAATGTTTTTGGATAGTGCCTCGCGCGTGCCCTGTAACGCCTGCAGCTCTTTTTGCTTTTGCGACAGTTCAGCGCGCAGCACATTGCGCTGGCTGTCGCGTGCGACAACCATACTGCTCAAGATCGCGGTTTCATCGGTGGTGAGTTCCTTATTATCGCCATCGCCCTTGTGGCCGGTGAAGTTGCGCAGGCGTGACGCCTGCAATTGCAACGCCTGTTGGCGCGCCTGCATTTGCCCGAGGTCTGCCGCCGCGCTGGTATCATCAAGGCGAAACAGCGGCTGGCCGGGTTCGACTAGATCGCCATCATGCACCATGATCTCTTTGACAATGCCGCCTTCCAGATGCTGGATCGATTGCACATAGCCGGTCGGAATCACCTGGCCCTGGGCGGTCGCTACCTCATCAATATTGGTAAAACTGGCCCAGCCTAAAAACATGATCATCAAGATGCCGAGCAGCGTAATTGCGCGGCTGAGCAAATGCGGCAGCGGCGACTCCTCAAGCGCAATCGATTGCGTGAGCGCACGCGGCTCTGGCGCATTGTCTGCATAATCCGTATCGAGTGTGGCAACCCTGTTCATTCCTGTGTTCCTTACTTATTGTTTTTTGAGTGCGGCCAAAACCTGGTCGGGCGGCCCGGCATGGGTCAGTTCGCCTTTGTTCAAGACCAGCAGCACATCGCCCAGGCGCATATGATCTTCGCGGTGCGTGACGATCAGCACGGTGGCTTTGCCGCGCAGGTTGGCGATAACTTGTGCAAAGGCCTCATCATTATCGCGGCCCAGTAAATGTGAGGCTTCGTCAAACAAAAACACTTTGGCGGGACGCAGATAGGCGCGCGCCAGGTTGAGCCGTTGTTTGAGCATAAAGGAAATCTGTTCACCGGCATCACCTGCAACGATGGTATCCAAACCATCGGGCAGCGCGCGTACCTGGTCATAGGCGCGCGCGGTGTGCAGCGCATGCGCAAGATCATCATCACTGACAGTGGGGTTGGCAAACAGCAGATTGTCACGGATGGTGCCGGGAAAGAAATCCATCTGTTGCGGCACATAGGCAACCGCCTGGCGCAGCGCGATAGGGTCCAATTGCCGAATGTCGACACCGTCCAAGCGCACGCTGCCGCTTTGCGGCGTATAGAGACCGAGCGCGAGTTTGAGCACCGATGATTTGCCAGAGCCGTTGCCGCCGCGGATGGTGATGACCTGGCCCGGTTGCGCTTCGAAGCTCAAACCCAGCAGCGCCGGTTCGCTGTCCGGTTGATAGCGCATGCTGACGCGGTGAAAGGTCAATTTTCCGGTAAGCGCAGGCAGCGTCTGGTTTTGCGTATAGGGCAGATGTTCGGGGATCGCGGCCAGCAAACGCTGAATTTGCCGCGTGGAAGCACCGAGCTGTTGCAGCCGCGTGAAGGAGGCGGTGGCCATCTGCACCGGTGTGATGATCCGCCAGATCAACATCATGCAACCGACCAAGGCGCCCACTGAAATCTGTTTTTCGATAACTTCAGTCACGCCAAAGCCCAGCGTGGCGACCCCGCCCAATGTCATCAACACATAAGACGCGGTTTCCAACGCTTGCGCGCTGAGCGCGGCGCGAAAATGCGTCATGGTCGCCTTGCGTGACAGCTCGCTAAAACGCTGCTGCCAGACGGTTTCCAGGCCGGACAGGCGAATGTCATGCAGGCGCGTCACGGTTTCCATGACAAATTCATGCCGCGCCGAGGTGGCAGAGGCCGAGGCGCGGGTTTGTTTTTTGAAATGGCCGTTGACCAGCGCAATCAACACACAATAGCAGCCGACCAAGACCACCGGCACCATGGCAAGCCAGCCGCTGATGACCGCCATCACGATAATGTAAATCGTCACCAGCGGCATTTCAAAAAACAGCCCGGCGAGGGGGCCGGTAAAAAATTCCCGTACCGATTCAAAGTCACGCAGGCGCGCCAACTGCGCCGCCACGGCCGAACGTTCGGTAAACACCGGCGGCAGATACATCAGCCGTTCGAAAATGAGGCAACTGGCAAAATGATCGATGCGCGCGCCGAAATAGCCCAAGGATTTATTGCGCAGGTGTCGGAAAAATACCTCAGCGCCCAGCGCAAGCAAAGCACCCGCGACCAGCATACTGAGATTGCGCGTGGTCCCCGCGCCAATGATATGGTCATACACCGCCATATTGTAAAAGGTCGGCACCAGCGCCAGCGCGCCGACGAGTAAACTCATCAATACAACTTGGTTCAACAGCGGCGCAAAACGGCCCATCAGAAAACCTAATGACGGCACGCCTTCCGAAATCGCGGGCGAGGCCGCCGCATCAAACACCAGCATATAGGCCAGCTGTTTGGGCAGCGTCGTCAGCTGCATCAGCGAGGTGATCATATGCGGCTCGCCATTGCGGTCTACAATCACGACCGGCAACAGCGCCGTATCAATCGCCGGCAGGCGCGGTTTGCGGATGCGGCTGTCAAACCCCAGATGCGCCAGCAGTGTACGGGTGTTTTCCATATTCCAGACATCATGCGGCAACAGCACATCTTCAATTTGGCGCAATTCACCACGCCAACCGAGCGCGTTTAATAACACCGGCAATAGTTGTTGCCATGGTGAGGCCGCTGGTTTGTTGGACTCATTGGCGGCGACAAATTGCAGCTCTTCACGTAATACTTGCGAGGTTGCGCCCTGAAAACTCATGCGGCATCTCCGCGTAACGGTTGTTTTACCAACAATGACAAATGCTGCATCTCGGGCGGCGCGGTTTCATGCAGGCCGGTTGGATGCAATGCATAAAACCGGTCGGCAAAGCTGAGCAGATTTTGGTCGTGCGAGACCATGATAATTGTGGCGCGGCCTTTTAATTGGCCCATCATGCGAAACAGCAAATTATAGCCGTCCTTGTCCAGCGCGCGGTCGGCATCATCAAACAAAATAATGGCGGGCGTGTGGCGCAAAATACGCGCCAGCGCCAGGCGTTGTTTGACACCGGGCGGCAGCGGGTCCACCGCGCTGCCAGTTAGCTTTGTCGCATAGCCGTTGGGCAGCAGGTTGATGATGGTATCAAGGCCGAGTTGTTGCGCGGCGCGTTTGGCCGCGGCAACGGCGGCATCGTCATTATGAAAACCGGTCAGGTTTTCCAAAATCGTGCCTTTGAAAATCGCGCCCTGTTGCGGCAGGTAACCGATATGCTGCGCAAGTTCGGACAGGCTGTAAGTCGCAGGTTCCAGCCCGTCGATTTGCACGAGACCCGCAGTCGGCGTCAGCACGCCGGCGATGAGTTGCAATAAGGTTGACTTACCACTGTTTTTGTCGCCGCTGATGGCGATCACATCGCCGGGTTCAACGCGCAGTGAAATATTTTCGAACAGCGGCGTGGCGTCATAACCGAATGATAAATTCTGTAATTGCACAATGCCTTCCGGCACCTGCAACGGCAGGATATGGCGCGGCTGCATTGGCATATTGAGAAGTTCGTTAGCCTGGGCATAGGCCACGCTAATATCCTGCAGCCGCAGCCAGGCGCCCAGCACGCGCTGTATCGGTTGCAAGGCGCGCCCGGCGAGGAGGGTACAAGCAGACAATGCGCCCACCGAAATAATGCCCTGGATAACAAGGATGCTGCCCGCGCCCGCGGTCAGGATTAATGACAGCTGGCCGAACAGCGCACTGAGCAAAGTTGCAAAACCGCTCGCCATCGCGACATGATAGCTGCCTTTGGTCACATGGCTTTGCGCGGCTTCAAACCGGCGCACCAGCGGCATTTCCATGCCCATCGATTTGGCGGTATGAATGCCGGACAGGACGGAAATCAGATAACTGGCCTTGCGGTCGTCACCCGCGCTGCGGGTTTCCAACGAGTGTTTCAATTTGGTGCCCGCGTAATGCGCAAAGACCGCAAACAGCGCCAGCAGTGTGAGCGGTATATACACCAGCCAGCCGCCGAGATAGGCGATCAGCACCAGAAACACCGCCGCGAACGGCAGGTCGACAATCGCCGTCAGCGACTGGCCGCTGTAAAAATCGCGCAGTTTGGAGATTGCCGCGAACTGCTGCAGATAGGTGCCGGTATTGTGCGCATCAAACTGCGGCAGGTCGGCATTGACCAGGCGCTCCATCGCGGCGCAACCGGCGGCATGCTCATGCGTGGCGGCGGTCCAGCTGGTCAGATGCGCGCGCATCATGCGCAAGGTCGCATCCACCGCCAGCGCGATGACAACGCCGACCGACAGCATCGCCAATGTTGAATAGGCCTTGTGCGGGATGATGCGGTCATAGATTTGCAGCATCATCACCGGCACCGCTAGCGACAGGATGTTCAGCATCATCGCAATCGTGATCTGTCCAATGCTAGACAGGCTGAAGGTATGCCGCCGGTAGGCGGGCGGCAATTCCAGCTTAAGGCTGAGCCATTCCAGCGGTTTCAGCGATTGTGTTATTGTCTGCACCATTTGGCATCCCAAAGAATCTCTTTAGGAATAAAACCATAGGTTGTAATATATGGCAAGTATACAACTTATAAGTTATTTATATTTATGAAAGTAAAAAAATCGTTGCGTGAAAGGTTTTAGGTTCGCTACCTTGTTTAAGTAACTTAAAATATAGGAGATAGTTATGGGTAAATTATTGAGAAGCGTTTCTTTGCATGGACTTAACGTAACATTAACGCAAGATATAATGCAGTCTGATGTTGAATTTGAGGGCATAATCCAAGATGTTAATGGTCAAAGGGACTGGTTGCCCGCCGAGCAAATAAGCGGCATTAGCGTTTATGAATCGAATACCATAAGAGGCCTACCTAAAGGCCAAAAAATAAATGTTATAAATAATATTGGTGGGCAAGGGGAGGCCTTAGGCGAACTAACAATGCGGGATGTTGAAAAAAGCTTCAGAACTTTATTGGCAAAATCAAATGATCAAAAAAATTACTTAGATTTTTCACCACCTCAATAAATAAGCTTTAATCTATCAGTTGTGGTCCCCGGCCTTGTGCCGGGTCTGGTAAGTTGTTAGAACAATATAGTTCGTTAGCTTTAAATAGAGTTCTATTCATTAAAGTTTATCATTTCGCAACAGCTTACCAGACCCCGGCACATTTTGCCTGCGCTAACGCTGCGGCAGGCCGGGGACCAAGAATTGAGAGATCGATGCAATGTTATGTAATAATCATAATCTAAAATTCTTTGGCGCTACACGCCCACTTCCCGCGCGTTCGCCTTGGAAATCTTTCAGTTCCGCGCGGTCCATGATTTTGGCTTTGCTGCCGGCCAGGTAATCCAGCCCATCTTTAAAGGTAAAAGTTTTAGCGGCGGCCAAACCACCATCTTTATATTTTTGCAGCATGACGCCTTTGCCGCGCGACATTTCCGGCAGGTCCTTCAGCGGGAAAACGAGTAGTTTGTGGTTGTCACCCAAGACGGCAACCGTGTCGCCGGTGACGCGCGCGCAGATTTTTGCCTCGCTGCCCGCCGCGACATTCAATACCTGTTTGCCGGATTTGGTTTGCGCCAGCACATCATTTTGCAACACGATAAAACCATGTCCGCTGTCCGCGGCGACCAGCAGTTTTTCACCATCCGCATAGGCGAACACATCCACGACATCGTTGCCGTCACCAAAATCAACCAGCAGGCGCAACGCCTCGCCATTGCCGCGCCCGGCGGGCAGACTGTCCGCGCCTAGTGTATAGAACTTACCGTTGGTCGCAAAAATCAAAATTCTGTCGGTCGTGTAGGCGGGGAACAGGTATTTTCCCCGGTCGCCTTCCTTATATTTTACACTGTCAGCGGCAATTTCATGCCCCTTAAAGGCGCGGATCCAGCCGCGGTCAGAACAAACAACGGTGATCGGTTCTTTTTCAATTTGGCTTTCGTATGATACGTCAAGCAGTGCCGGTGCGGCAGCGATGTCGGTGCGGCGCGCCCCGCGTTTAGTATTTTTGCCAAATTGTTTTTGCACATCTTTAATTTGCGCGGAAATCACCTGCCAACGGCGTTTTTCGTTTTGCAGCAGGTCTTCGATATCGGCCTTTTCCTTGGTCAGCCCGTCATGCTCGGTGCGGATTTCCATCTCTTCAAGTTTGCGCAAATTGCGCAGCCGCATGTTCAAAATCGCATCGGCCTGATTGTCAGTCAGCTTGAATTTTCTAATAAGAACAGGTTTCGGTTCATCTTCGGTGCGGATGATGCGGATGACTTCATCGAGGTTAAGATAGGCAATCAGATAACCGCCCAGAATTTCCAGCCGCTCGATGATTTTGGCAAGCCGCCAGTTGCTGCGCCGCACCAGCACATCATGCCGGTGATTGATAAAGGCCAGCAGCAATTCCTTTAAATTCATCACGCGCGGAATCGTGCCATGGTCGAGCGCGTTGAGATTGATGCCGATGCGGCTTTCCAAATCTGTGGTGCGGAATAATGTCGCCATCAGTGCATCGGGGTCGACGTTGCGCGATTTTGGAATGAGCACGAGCCGGATATCTTCTGCGCTTTCATCCCGCACATCGTCGAGCAGCGGCAGTTTTTTATCCTGGATTAAACCATCAATTCTTTCTTCCAGCTTGCCTTTGGCGACCATCCACGGAATTTCGGTGACGATAATCTGGTAAGCGCCACCGGCCAGTTTTTCAATTTCCCAACGCGCGCGCAGGCGCAAACTGCCGCGCCCGGTTTCATAACAATTCTGGATGGTTGCGGCATCCTCCACCAGCACACCGCCGGTGGGGAAATCCGGCCCCGGCATGAATTGCATGAGGTCAGCCACCGAAGCCTTGGGCGTTTTAATCAGATGCAGCGCCGCGGCGCACACCTCATCCATATTATGCGGCGGGATCGAGGTTGCCATGCCGACCGCAATGCCCGTTGCGCCGTTGGCCAGCAAATTAGGAATTGCCGCGGGCATAACGATGGGTTCAGACCCGTCGCCATCATAGGTATCGCGGAAATCAACCGCGTTTTCGGTGATGCCTTCCAGCAGCAGTTCCGCGGCGACGGTGAGGCGCGCTTCGGTGTACCGCATCGCGGCTGGGTTATCGCCATCGATGTTGCCGAAGTTGCCCTGACCGTCGATCAAAGGATAACGCGCCGCGAAATCCTGCGCCAACCGCACCAGTGCATCATACACTGACTGGTCGCCATGCGGGTGGAATTTACCGATCACGTCGCCGACGACACGCGCGGATTTTTTGGGCGCTCCGGTCGCGCGCAATGACAGTTGCTGCATTGCATACAGCAAACGCCGGTGGACTGGCTTTAACCCGTCGCGCGCATCGGGCAATGACCGCGCTGTAATCGTTGACAGCGCATAAGCCAAATAGCGTTCGGACAAAATATCCGACAATGGCTGTTCTAAAATTATCTCGTTATATTTTACGGCGGCAGGCGTTTTGCGACTCATGATGCCGCGAGCTTAGCGGAAGATTTCATAATTTAAACAGTCATTGCCGGTAAATTAAATCTGCCATCAAATCTGGACGGTACTTATTAAAGAAATTCTGCTCGTTAGGCATCCAGATACTGTACCATTTTTCATCCCAGTTTGCGCCTTGGACCCGATCTCTGGCTATGCCGCGCTTAGTGGCTTTCTCTAGTGGTAAATCGATCCATACTGCATAATCATAATAAGATAAAAGTGCTGGATGAAAAATGCTGCAACCTTCAACAATTAAAAATTTAGAAGACGGTAAAGTTTTAGTTTCTATAATAGTGTTTTCACGCCAACTATAAATTCCATAACTGACAGGTTTTGCCTGGCATGCAGGAATAAGAACTTCACGCATGAAACGGGCACGGTCAAAGTCTTGCCAATCAGCGGAGCGGTTAGAGAGATGGTTAGTAACAAATGCATCTATACTAACAATTCCAACATCAGTAAGCGCATCTTTTATTTGTTTAGCTAAAGTAGATTTGCCCGCGCCGCCGAAGCCAGAGATGGCAATGATAAATATACGTTTGTTTAATGATAATGATTGATTGTGAATTTCATTTAGGATGGTTTTAAACATATGAGTCAATGGTTAGATTTTTCCGTTAATTAAAGCGGCAATGCCAAATAGCAAACAAATATATTTTACATTATAATTTATGATTGTCAAATCTTGAGAGCAACCTGTTGCAGTTGGAACCGCAACTCACGGGCGGCAGTGCCGCGCAGGTCTTGCAAGTGCGACTCCAGAAAATAATCAGTGAGGGTAAAACCAGCTTGGATATCATTATGTGTGATGGATGCATCGTCGCGCACTAAAAACGCCGGCAGGATAAGACACTGTTGTTCAAAACCTTTGGCACCTAGGGCGGTCGCGGCGCGGCCCGTTTTGGGGCTGACATAAGCAAGATTATCCGTCTCGCCGGTCATCGCGCAACGCGTAAGATCCAGCCCGAAACCGAATTCCGCGAGCAGCGTGACCTCCCACCGCAAATAATGCACCGCCCAATCAGTATCGCGCAACTGCGCGAACAGATTTTGCGTGGCCTGGTATAAGGTGGGATAGGGCAGACGTTCCGGCAGCAGTGCCACGAGCAGCGCACAGGCCGCGCGCAGCGCCAGCAACCGCCCGTGCGACTCTAATAATGGCGCGCTGTAATTGGTAATTAGCTCACTTGAAAAATAGCCCAGCTGTTCCGCGGTTTTGGCGCGCCAGGTAACGGCCAGCGCATTGCCCAATTGCAGGTCGCCGCGTTTTTTGCGCGAATTACCGCCTTTGACCAAACCGTCATAGCGGCCATGCGCGGCGGTCAATACGCTGATGATAAAATCATTCTCGCTGAATAATTTCGCGCTGAGCAATAGCGCGCTGTCCTGGATTTCAAGCATTAAAGAGAGCGTACCAGCAGACGGTATATTTCATCATCGTTACACTTGCCAATATATTCGACGACCACAGTATCATCCAGATAACGAAAGATAATCCGGTATTCGCCAGATTTGATACGCCAATAGTCACCATCAACATTTTTAATAACACCGGTTGGCAATTATCCGGATGTTTTGCCAAGCGTTTGATGCGATTGCAAATTTGAGATTTATGCTTGGCAGGGATGCGATCAATGAGTTTTGGCAACCGCCGCGCCAGACGCAGTTTCATGTCAGTCTTCGGCAAAACCTGTCAGAGCTGGCGCAGGCTGCCGATAATTTAAAAGCTCACCTGCGAGCATTCTCGCCAGATAGGCTTCCGACTCTTCGGCGCTTAAAACGGCATCATCCTTGCGGTCCTGCATTTTTTTTACCAGCCAGGCACATGCACATTTTCATACCATTCAAAATCTTGCTGGCTGATCATAACGGCAACCGTACGGCCATTGCGGGTGATGGCAATTGGTTCTTGCGCGGCAACTTCAAGCAACTGGCCAAATTTGTTTTTGGCTTCTGTTGCCGATACCGCGCGCGTACCATCACCGGTAAAGTTATTTGCAAAATCGCTCATTCAGCTATTTTAGCTATTTTAGCTAAAATGGTCAAGATTTAAATTCTAAACCCCAGGTTTCATAATGTTCCGAGGTGTTTTGCCAATTTTCGGATACTTTAACGAACAAAAACAAATGCACCGGGCGGCCCAGAAATTTTTGCAGATCCTCCTGCGCGGCGAGGCGAATATCCTTTATCTTCTGGCCTTTCTTGCCGATGACAATAGCCTTTTGTGGGTCACGCTCGACATAAATGGCCTGTTCCAGTTTAACACTGCCATCTTTCAATTCTTCCCAGCGTTCGGTGACGACCGTGCTGGAATAGGGCAGCTCTGCGCCCAATTGATGATACAATTGCTCACGCGTCATTTCGGCAGCGATTAGCCGTTCCGACATGTCGGTTAGGTCGTCGCCATCGAAATGCCACGGGCCGTCCGGCATCACCGACAATAATTTTTGTTTGAGCGTGTCGACGCCGGTGCCGATCTTGGCGGCGATCATAAAAATTTCGTCAAAGATGCCAACCGCATGCAATTGCTCGGTTAGCGGCAGCAGTTTTTCCTTCGGCATCTTGTCAACTTTGTTAAGCACGAGCCAGGCGCGTTTGTTTTGCTGAACCAGCTGGTCGATAATGGGTTGCGTATGCGGGTCGATCTTGCCGCGGCTGGCATCCATCATCAGCAAGACGATATCGGCATCGCCCTCCTCATTCCAGGCGGCCTTGACCATCGCGCGGTCCAGCCGCTTTTTTGGCACGAAAATACCGGGCGTATCGATAAAGACAATTTGGGTGTCGCCTTCGGTCATGACGCCGCGCAGCCGCGCGCGTGTCGTCTGCGCCTTGGGGCTGACCGCCGCAATTTTGGTTTCGAGCAGCGTATTCAGCAGCGTCGATTTACCGGCATTCGGCGCACCGATGATGGCGACAAAACCACATTTGGTTGATGTCATAACAATTTCTCCAGCATTGCCTGCGCGGCGGCTTTTTCAGCGACGCGGCGGGAGGCGCCGCTGCCGGTGACAGTCTCGCCGCTGGCGAGGCGAATTTCAATTATAAACTGCGGGGCATGGTCGGGACCGGACCGGTTTTTGATTGTATAGGCGGGCAGGGGCTGGCCGCGGCCTTGCAGCAATTCCTGCAACACGCTTTTAGGATCGTCCGGCGGCGCGATGTTTTGGCCGATCAACGGTTGCCAAAATTCAACAATAATGGCGGCAGCGGCATCATAACCGCCATCCAGGAAGATCGCGCCTAGAATGGCTTCCGCGGCATCAGCCAATGTCGCGGGATTGACAACAGCACCATCGGCACGTTCGCTTTTGGCAACGTCCAATGCATCTGATATATTCCAGCCGCGCGCGACTTCCGCCAATGTTTCTTCGCGCACCAGCGCGGTATGCCGCTTGGCGAGCGCGCCTTCCGGCTCATCTGGGAAATGTTCCCACAACAATTTGGCAATAATCAAACTTAAAATGCGGTCGCCGACAAACTCCAGCCGTTCATAGGCCGAGGCACCGGTGTTTTTTTTGCGCGACGGATGGGTCAGCGCCGCCGCGAGCAGGGCGGGATTTTTAAATGTGTAAGTAAGAAAACGACCTGTCATCAATGAATGCGCTGCAGCAGCCGGTCATAACGAATTTTAAACGGCCATTTCCAGATTTCCCAAATTTGCGTGTCGTTCGACAGCGAAAAGAAAATAATTTCGGCGCGGCCAACCAGGTTTTCCGCCGGCACGAAACCCACACCCTGGCCGTGATGCTGGTCGGGCATGACGCGGCTATCCTGGGAATTATCGCGGTTATCACCCATCATGAAATAATGCCCGGCGGGCACGGTGTAGAGCGGCGTATTGTCCAGCGCTTCGTCATCGCCCAATTCCAAAATTGGATGTTGCTTACCGCCGGGCAGGGTTTCGGTGTAGGAATGATAGGTACGGTCTTCTATTTCCAGCGGTACTTTATAATCGCCCTTCGGTTCGCGGGGTAAGGGATTGCCGTTGATGTAAAGGATGCCGTCTTTGACCTGTATGGTATCGCCGGGCATGCCGATCAGACGTTTGATATAATCGATGCTGGGATTGGTGGGCAGCTTGAACACCACGACATCGCCGCGTTTCGGTTTGGTGTCCCAAACCCGCCCGTCAAAATTGACGAAGCCGTAACCGACCGATTTATCGCTATAACCATAACTGTATTTATTAACGAACAGAAAATCACCGACAAGGAGGGACGGGATCATCGATCCGGAGGGAATGTTAAACGGTTCAAACAAAAAGGTGCGGATGACGAGCGCGAGGATCACCGCCCAGAAAATGCTTTTGAGCGTGTCGTCGGTCGTTTTTTCTTTTTTAGGTTTTGGCAGTACGGTTTTAACGCGCGGTTGCGTGTCGTCATCTTTTTGCTGAATGTCGGGAATATTTTGCATGGGGTGTTATGGTCCGTGTTTTGGCATCTATACAGGAAATTCAGAGGGGAAACAGCCTCCCCCTTATGGGGAGGCACAAAAATTTAAAGTCAACGTAGTGAGTTGCAGAATTTTTGGGTGGGGGATTAAGTTTAACTTTGGTAACCCCCACCCAAAATTCTCATCGCTACGCTGGAAAATTTTGACCTCCCCGCAAAGGGGAGGTTGTTACAGTGCCACTATCATCACCTGCGCCAACGCATAGGGATATTCGTCCGTCAGTGCCAGGTGAATAGCTAAAGGCTGCGTTGATAAGGACTGTAGTTTCTCGGTCGCCGCGCCATATAAGGTTATGGAAGGTTTTCCATTTCCATCCAGCACCACTTCAATATCCTGCAGCCGCACGCCGCCGCCGATACCAGTACCCAGTGCCTTGGCGCAGGCCTCTTTGGCCGCCCAGCGTTTGGCGAGCGTAGCAGCGGGCTTGGTTTTGGTTTGTGCATAGGCAATTTCAGCCGCCGTAAAATATTTTCGCATAAACCGCGCGGCATGCGCCTCACCACGCGCCAGCAGCTTTTCAACGCGGCGGATGTCACAGAGATCAAGGCCGGTAGCAAAAATCATTCACGCCAGTTAACAATTGTTAATGAAAATCCCGCACTAGCAATATAATTGTAATGGCGCGTATTACCGGTTGATAAAATTAGTTGGCGGTTGATTGCGCATGCAGCAATAATCGGATCGGCACGTCCAATTTCAGTGCCGCTTAAATGCATGGCAGCACGTATATCTGCGGCAAGACGATAATCTTGTGTTGATGGAATAATTTCCTCATGTTCAGCTATGTCTGATAAAAACCTGTTAATCTGTTTTGTAGCCTGCTTTGCTTTTAAACCATACAAAATTTCATAAACGCTCATGCTAGTAAAGGATAAGCACGGATGCCAGTCTAAATAAAGCGAAGCATTGTTAATTATATTTTTATCAATGGATTTATAAAGCTCTGATAAAATATCACTATCTAATAAAACTTTATGCATGCGGCGTGTTTCTCTTTTCGCGATCCAGCATAGCAAGTTCCAATGCTGCATCTAATAATGCTGCATCCTTGGGGTCGCTAAGGGCACCGATTATACGACGTGCATTTTGTGATGCCGGTTGCTGTAAGTTTTTAGCTTGCGCTAACAACCGTAAAGCAGCCTCTTCGCGACTAATATGCTCTATAGCAGCCATCGCCTCAATATTATAGGCTTGGGGGCTATTGTCAGGAATATTAAGATTGAGATCGTAACTCATAAATTGATAATAGCTTTTTAAGTTTAAATTGTCACGTTTAAATGATATGCTATCGCCCCCGCACGCGTTCGATCGTGTAAATCTTATTGCTGGCGCGCAGCGCGGTGATGATATTAGTCAGGTGCCTGATGTCTTTGACCTGGATGTCCAGCAGCAGTTCCATCATATCGACGGTGCGGTTGGTGACCTTGATATTTACGATATTGCCGTCATGTTTGGCAATCGTCGTGGTTAGCGCCGACAGCGCGCCGGTTTCGTTGGTAATCTGGGCATGAATACGGCCGGTTTGGTTTTCGGTTTTAAGGTCGGCATCCCACGATAGGTCCAGCCAGCGTTCCGGCGCATCGGCAAAACTTTCCAACACTTCGCAATCAATCGTATGCACGGTGACGCCGCGGCCCGAGGTAATGATGCCGACGATACGGTCGCCAATCACCGGGTGGCAGCAGCGCGCGTAATGCACCGCCATGCCGGGGATAAGCCCGCGGATGGGAATGCCGCTGCTTTTTGCCATTGGTTTATTAACCGATGGTGATTTGGCGGCCAGCAATTTGTCTTCATAGGTTTTGGCGTCTTCGGTTTTGACGCGCAGGCCGGGAAAGATAGTATAAAAAACTTCCTTCGCCGGTTGGATGCCGGCGCCGATGCGTGAATATAATTCCTCGTCGCTGTCGGCCTTGAATTTTTTGATGATGTTATGAACGGCTTTATCGGAAAAGGCGGTCTCTTCAACCTCAAACACTTTTTGCAGCATTGATTTGCCCAGCGCGGCATATTCGGTTTTCTGCTGATTGCGGATAAATTTGCGGATCGCGGAACGCGCCTTGCCCGTGACGACAAACCGTTCCCACGTCGGCGACGGTGTTTGTTTTTTGCTGCTGACGATATCGACCTGGTCGCCGTTGGTCAGCACGTGGTTCAGCGGCACAATGCGCCCGTTCACCTTAGCGCCGACGCAGGTGTCACCCACTTTGGAATGGACGGCATAGGCAAAATCAATTGGTGTCGCGCCGCGCGGCAGCGAGATTAAATCGCCCTTGGGCGTAAAACAAAACACCTGATCCTGAAACAATTCCAGTTTAGAATGTTCTAAAAACTCTTCCGGTTGCTGTGACGTTTCAAGGATATCAAGCAGCTGCCGCAGCCAGCGGTATTGTTCGCCGTCGGTGGCGCCGCGGCCTTGCTTATAGGCCCAATGCGCCGCGACGCCGAGTTCATTAATCTCATGCATTTCCCGCGTTCTGATCTGCACCTCAATCCGGCGGCGGAAGGGTCCGATGACGGTCGTATGCAAACTGCTGTAACCATTGGGCTTGGGATTCGAAATATAATCATCGAACAATTCCGGCACCGCGCGATACTGACCATGAATGACGCCGAGCGCGCGGTAACATTCCTCCACCGTATCCACTAAAATACGAAAGGCAGTAATATCCGCCAATTGTTCAAAGCCGATATTCTGGCGTTCCATCTTGCGCCAGATGGAATAAAGACGTTTTTCACGGCCATAGATTTTGAAATCGGTAAGCCCGGCTTCTTCCAGTTTGTGTTTCAATTCATCGATGACTTCATGGACGATATCGCCGCCTTCGGCCTTTAATGTATCCAGCCGCGTCGTGATGCTGTCGCGCATATCGGGATATAATTCGCCAAAGGCGATATCCTGCAATTCTTCTTTGATAGCGGAGACGCCGATGCGTTCCGCCAGCGGCGCATAAAGTTCCAGGGTTTCGCGCGCGATGCGTTTGCGCTTATCGGGATTTTGAATAAAACTGAGCGTCCGCATATTATGCAAACGGTCGGCCAGTTTGATCAGCAGCACGCGGATATCCTCCGACATCGCCAAAATCAATTTGCGGAAATTTTCCGCCTGTTTAGACTGTTCGGTCTGCAGTTCAATTTTGGATAATTTTGTGACGCCTTCAACCAATTTGGCAACATCTTCACCAAACAGTTTTTCCAGCTCGTCATAGGTGGCCAGCGTGTCTTCCAGTGTATCATGCAACAGGCCGGCGGAAATGGTTTTCCAATCCAGCTTCATATTGGCCAGAATGCCGGCTACTTCAACCGGATGTGAAAAATAGGGATCGCCCGAAGCACGTTTTTGCGAACCATGCATTTTGACCGTGTAGACAAACGCCTTGTTCAGCTTGTCTTCATCGGTCAGGGGGTCGTAGGCTTTTACCTGTTCGACCAGGGCATATTGACGGATCATGATGTGATGCTTCTCTTCGGATGCATCATTATATAAAATGTCTAAGGTGAGAAGCGGGAATTACGCTTCCGCCACAGCCTCATCAACCTCGTCAGCCAGTTCGTCATCACCGCCCATTTCGGAAAAACCGGCATCGGCCATCATGGCGGCTAGATCATCTTCATCCAGATTGGCGGCCTCTGGCGGCATATAGTTTTCTTCGCCTTCCATGAATTCAAGCAGATCTTGATCGGTTTCTTCGGTTTCGATCACACGCTGATGCGATTTGACGAGGTCATCTTCCAAACCTTTGAGATCGAGTTTGCGCGCGGCAATTTCACGCAGCGCAATCACCGGCAATTTATCATTATCGCGATCCAGCGTCATCGGGCTGCCGGCACCAATGTTACGGCACCGTTGCGCAGCCGCCATGACCAGTTCAAAGCGATTGGGAATTTCAGTTACGCAATCTTCAACGGTAACGCGAGCCATTGTCTGTCAATCCTATTCTTAATGCCTTTATGGCAAAAAATTAATCTCGGCGCTCATAAAACATTTTTTGCGCATAACTGCAATAAAAAACTGGCATTGTTTAAGATGGCTACCTATATATCATCTATACAATGAATTGATTTACCTAGTAGATTACGATTCGGTAGACCGGAAAAAACATAATAAAGGAGACAAAATGATTTCGTATGGTAGTGAACGTTTAGCAATTTTTATTGACGGCGCAAATTTGTATGCTGCAGCGCGCGCTTTGGGTTTTGACATTGATTATCGTCAGCTTTTGAAATGGGGTTCAACCAAGGGCCAATTGATCCGCGCTTTTTATTATACTGCGTTGCTTGAGGACCAAGAATATTCACCGATCCGTCCGTTGGTGGATTGGTTGGATTACAATGGTTTTACGATGGTGACCAAACCAACTAAAGAATTTACGGATTCCTTTGGCCGTCGCAAGATTAAAGGCAATATGGATATCGAACTCGCGATCGATGTCATGGAAATGACCGAACATGTTCAGCATATTATGCTGTTTTCGGGTGATGGCGATTTTCGCCGTTTGGTTGAAGCTGTGCAGCGTAAAGGCGTGCGGGCAACGGTCGTTAGCACGATGAAATCCAACCCACCGATGGTGGCGGATGAATTGCGCCGCCAGGCTGATAATTTTATCGAACTCGCTGATGTTGCGCATAACTTCCAGCGCAGCTTTACCGCGCGTGATGATGGCGATCATGGCCATGCGCCGCGTGGTGAGGGCAATCCGTTTGGTGGTTCTTTCGATCCGCCGACCGGATCTGGCCCTGGCGCGTCTTCGAACAGCAACACCTCATCTGGTGCGTCAACCGGCACGCCTACCGCTGCTGCGCCGTCATCGGCCAATACCAATGTGACCGCGTCTGCCGATGGCGAACCGGTCGCAGAACGGCCACGCCGTGGCCGCCCGCCTGGATCAGGCAGTTCATCATCTGCTGCTGCGTAATTGCAGATTTATCAAAACTACTTTAAGCCCCGCTGCTACAGCGGGGTTTTTTGTTTTGATATTATTTGCTTTTTATAGGGTAAAAGAGTAATTTGACTGTAACTTATAAGGAGAACTTTAATGAGTGATGAAACACCTTTGCAATCGGGTCCTTTTTTGTCAGATGAAGATCGTTTTAGAGTCTATGATAAATTGGGCCGTGCACGTCCAACAGTGTTGGGCGACGCAGCACGCGACAAGTTCTTAGATCTTTTAGAGAATCCACACCCGCCTGTACGTAGGCTGCGTGAGGCCGCGCGGGCGCATAGCCGTCGCGTTCCACAGGATTTGTCTGGCCCATAATAATTAGTAAATAATTATTTCGCTTATAACTTCGTCTGTTAATATACATGAATGGATGATTTGTTTACCGTTGCGCCGCGTAAGGATAATGTCCCGACCCTGTCGGTGACAGAACTGTCTGGCGCTATCAAACGCACATTGGAGACAGGTTTTTCCCGGGTGCGCGTGCGCGGCGAACTATCACGTGTCGTGACGCACCGCAGCGGGCATATTTACACCGATCTTAAAGATGCCGACAGCGTCATTAATGTCGTCGCCTGGCGCGGCACCAAACTGTCCATCACACCGGAAGAGGGGATGGATGTCATCATCACCGGCCGTGTCACATCCTACGCGCCGACCTCGCGCTATCAGCTGGTGGTGGAAAGCATGGAACTGGCCGGGGCGGGCGCTTTGCTCAAACTGCTGGCAGACCGCAAGGCCAAGCTGGCGGCGGAAGGTTTGTTTGACGCCGCGCGCAAACGCGCTTTGCCGTTTTTGCCTGAGGTTATTGGCGTAATTACTTCGCCTACGGGCGCGGTGATCCGCGACATCATCCACCGCGTCGCCGACCGTTGCGGCGTGCGCATTCTAGTGTGGCCGGTCGCGGTACAGGGGGTGGGTGCAGCGGAGCAAGTGGCTGCTGCTATCAACAGTTTCAATGCATTAGAAACAACATCTCACCTGCGGCCTGATATTTTGATTGTGGCCCGCGGCGGCGGTGCGCTCGAAGATCTCATGCCGTTTAACGAAGAAATCGTGGTGCGCGCGGCAGCAAGTTCGACCATTCCGCTGATCTCCGCGGTCGGCCATGAAACCGATACCACGCTGATCGACCATGCCGCCGACTGGCGCGCACCAACCCCGACTGCGGCGGCGGAAAAGGCCACGCCGGTCAAATACGAACTGATTAATAAATTGCTGGAGATTGAACAGCGGGTGTTGCGCGCGGTGACGTCACGCTTCGCACAATTACGGCTAAAGCTAGATCGGTTTCAAACCGCGCTACAACATCCTGAACGCCAGCTGGAATACGCGCGGCAAAAATTTGATGAGCTGGAGTCGCGCCTGCATATCGCGCCGGTGCGCTGGAAATCACACCAGGATCAGGCCTTTTACACACTCGGCCTGCGCCTGCAACCGCCGGTGCAACGGCTGGATTTCACGCGTGTACGGTTTGACGAACTGGTCACCCGCCTGACCGTGGTGCCGGTGCGCTGGCAGGCCGAACTGAACCAGAAGTTCTGCGGTCTTGCCAATCGTCTTGCGCCGTCGGAGACTGTGCTAAATAACGCGCGCCTGCGTTTGCAACATGCCGATAATCGTCTGCTGCCCGCCTTTGACCGCCGCCGTGATAAAACGCAACAAAACCTCGCACGTCTCGACAGCCTACTGGAAAGCTATTCACACAAAAAAATCCTGTCTCGCGGTTTTGCATTGGTGACTGATGAAACAGGCCAATTGATAAAATCTGCCAGCCAAGCCAAACAATACAAAAATTTGCAACTAACTTTTGCAGATGGCGAAACTGCTGTTCGTTCTAACCTGAAATAAAATTGTCATAATAAACTGTTATATTTAATGATAAATTAGGGCTTATTTATGGCTTTTATTACAGACGCTGATGCAGCAAAAATTGAAATTGAAGAAAATAATGAACCGCTTGTTCATATTCATGAGTTTGCGCCCTACGTTGCGCTTGCTGATGATGAATATTTAATTCCTTATGTTCGCAAAAGCTTTGCTAAAAAGTTGGAGCGTGTTTCTATTCATGTTCATACCGAATGTGACAAAATCCCGACTCTGCGTGATCTTTCGTCGCACTTAGAACTTTACATATTTGATGCCTTTAGGTCGCCAGTACAGCAAGCAGCGTATCACAAACATTTTATGAATGAAGCGCAGTTGGCTTATCCGGAAAAGTCTGAAACAGAATTAAGGCAAATCGTAGACGAATATGTCGCTCCGGTTGGTGAGGCAAAGCGTCCCGCACATTTAAGCGGCGGAGCCATTGATGTTCGTTTGCGATTGAATTATATGGGACAACGATATTTAATAGATTTAACGCAAGCTGAAGATGAACTTGTTCGTGAAAATGTTTCTCATTGTTATGACGGTAATAGAGCCTTTGCACCTATGGACGTTGAAGGATTAAACGAAACTATTCAAAAGTTACGCGGCGTCTTGAAACGCGCTTTTGCCGCGGAAGATATTGTCGGTTTGGATAATGAATATTGGCATTTCAGCCATGGCGATCAATATGCTGCAGCTAAACTAAACAGACGCACTGCAACTTTCGATAATGTGGCTGCGCATCTTGTGCCTTGCGAAATTGCTGTGACGCCTCAAGCGGCGGCGAAAATAGCTCAAACACGATTTCCTAATTTTTTCCAATCATAATATTTTAGGTTCTACTATCAAGATTACATAATAAACTTGGAAACTTAATAAAATTTCGCTAGTTTCCGGCCCATGAAAACCATTGCCATCATCAATGGCCCGAATTTGAATTTGCTCGGCACGCGCGAGCCGGAGCTGTATGGCACGGCGACGCTTGCGGATATTGAACGCGATTGCCGCGCGGTGGCCGCCGTTAAAAATCTCGCGGTTGAATTTTATCAAAGCAACGTTGAAGGCGAGCTGGTCAATTTTATCCAAACCGCGCGGGACCAAGCCGCCGGTATCATCATCAATCCCGGCGCCTATTCGCATACCTCGATTGCGATTATGGATGCGCTCCAGGCCTGCACGATGCCGATCATCGAGGTGCATTTATCCAACCTCGCCAAACGCGACGATTTCCGGCATAATTCTTTTGTCTCGCGCGCGGCGACCGGCTGTGTCATGGGTCTCGGCGCGCCAGGGTATGTCTTAGCGCTCGAAGCGTTGGCGAAATTAGTTTAAACTTCTCGAATCTCAAAACAGGTAACAATAGAAAAAAATGAGCCAAATAATTGTTGATGAAGATGCCATCCGCGCGCTGGCGAAATTGATGGATGAAACGGGTCTCACCGAAATTGAAGTCTCCGAAGGCGAAAAAAACATCCGCGTTGCCAAACAAAATAATGTGGTGATGGGCGCGCCGCTGATGGGTGCCATACCGCAAATGATGGCCGGGGCCGCGCCAGCCGGTGGCAGTGCGCCCGCCGCGGCAGCCGAAGGAACTCTTAAATCCCCCATGGTCGGTACGGTTTATATGCAGGCGTCGCCAGACTCGCCGCCGTTTATCACGCCTGGCGCCACCGTAAAGCAGGGCGACACACTATTAATTATCGAAGCTATGAAAGTTATGAATCCGATCAAGGCCGCCAAATCCGGCACTGTTAAACAAATTTTTGTTGATAACGCCCAGCCGGTCGAGTTCGGCGAAGCGCTGTTGGTGTTGGAATAAATGTTTGAAAAAGTTCTCATTGCCAATCGCGGCGAGACGGCGCTGCGCATCCACCGCGCCTGCCGCGAATTGGGGATCAAAACCGTGGCGGTACATTCTACAGCGGATTCTGATGCCATGTATGTGCGCCTGGCGGATGAAAGCGTGTGCATCGGCCCGCCGCCATCTAAAGACTCTTACCTTAATATGGCGGCGATCATTTCTGCGGCGGAAATCACCGGCGCGGATGCCATTCATCCCGGTATCGGCTTTCTGTCCGAAAATGCGCAATTCGCCGAGATGGTAGAGGAGCATGGGTTTGTCTTCATCGGTCCCACGCCCGAACATATCCGCATCATGGGTGATAAAGCGACCGCCAAGAAAACCGTGGCGGGCCTCGGCATGCCGGTCATCCGCGGTTCCGAAGGCGTTTTAACCGATGTTGCCGAAGCGCATCGCATCGCGGACCAGATTGGCTATCCCGTATTGCTAAAGGCAGTGGCCGGCGGCGGCGGCAAGGGTATGAAGATCGCCCGCGACCGCGCGGGGTTGGAAGAAGCCTTTAATCTTGCCAGCGGTGAGGCAACTGCGGCCTTTGGCAACGGCGGCCTCTATATGGAACAGTTCCTGGGACATCCGCGGCATATTGAAATGCAATTGTTGGGCGATATGCATGGCAATGTTGTGCATTTCGGCGAGCGCGATTGTTCGGTGCAGCGCAAACACCAGAAGGTAGTGGAGGAGGGGCCGTCCCCCGCGCTCAATGCCGAAGAACGCGAACACATCGGCAAGGTCGCAACGCGCACCGCGAAACTGATGGGTTATCGCGGCCTTGGTACCATCGAATTTTTGTATCAGGACGGCAAATTTTATTTCATGGAAATGAACACGCGGCTGCAGGTGGAACATCCGGTGACCGAGATGATCACGGGTACCGATCTGGTGCGCGAGCAGATCCGCGTCGCCTCCGGCGCGCCGCTGCCATTTAAACAGGAAGATATTAAGTTTAGCGGCCATGCGATTGAATGTCGCCTGAACGCGGAAGACCCCGACACCTTTGCGCCGTCACCCGGCAAAATCACTGATTTTCATGCGCCGGGCGGCCTCGGCGTGCGGTTCGACAGCGCGGTTTATGCGGGTTATTCCGTGCCGCCCTATTACGACAGCATGGTGGCGAAACTGATTGTGCATGGTGCGAACCGCAATGACTGTTTACTGCGTTTGAAGCGTGCACTGGAAGAATGCGTGATTGACGGCATTAAAACGACGCTGCCGCTGCATCTGCGCATCATCCGTGACGCCGAATTCATCAACGGCGAATATAATATTCACTGGCTGGAGAAAAAGATCGACGAGGGGTTATAATTAGGGCGCAATATCACGATTGACGGCAAGCACTGAAACCGGTTCGGGTCCAGTCAATTCTTTTTCAAAAAAATAGTCCCGCATGTGATAGCCGGCACCAATGTCGATATCGCGCTGCGCGACAGTTTTAAAGCCAAACTTATGCGCCACGTCAATGACGCGCTGATTGTGAATATCCGTGCACATGGTAATTTTGTCTAAGCCTTGCATGCGCGCCAATCCTTCAACATAGTTCAACGTGATCGGAAAAATACCGCGGCCGCGAAAATCTGCTTTGAAAAATGCTTTTTCATATTTTACGCTTTTATCATCTGGATATAGGCTGTATAAAAAATGTCCGGTCAGTTCGTCACCAATTTTGATTAAGAACCACTGCTCGCCCTGGTCGATTTTGGCACGAATAGTGGCGGCGCTGTAAAATTTTTTGAGCATATATTCGGTTTGTTCGGCGGGCAAAATCGTTGGAAAATAGCCGCGCCAAATTTCCGCGTTGATGACGCGCATCATTTCAATTTCGTCATCGGTACGAATTGCACTAATGGTAATGCTGCTGGTCAGTGTGACTATGCTTTGCATCTAAAAGTGACCTAGCCAATCGACCGTCATGAATTCGCCTTGATGCCCGTCAATATCAAAAAAATAAATGCTTTTGCTATTATCGGGCCAGATATACTCCAACGGTTCAAAGCCTACCTGAATAATTTTGGTTTTATACAATTCATATTCGTCAGATCTAATTTGGAAAGCAAAATGTACATGCTTGCCGCCGCGGCTATTGTGGATACCATGCTTGCCGGTTTGCCATAAGCCAAATGCCGCGCCGTCTTCCATGACCAAGGCAATAGCCGTATCATCATCCCAGCGTCGGATTTTGCTGTGAGGTATCAATTGCGCATAGATACCCAGCGAAGCCACGGGATCGGCAACTTCTAGATGGATTTCAAGCATGCGCATGGTATCAAGGTAGCTAAATAAAGGGTTTGTTTCTATAATAATTTGTGCACCTAACGCCGGAAATTCTTCTCAACGCCTATGCCAATGGCTATTTCCCGATGGCAGACAGTACGACGGCAACGGAGCTCGATTGGTATTCACCTGACCCGCGCGCGATTTTGCCGCTGGATGCCGTGCATTTTTCCAAACGGTTATTGCGTACCTATCGCAGCGGCAAGTTTGATATACATATAGATAAAAACTTTGCGAACGTGATGCGCGCCTGTGCCGACCTGCGGTCTGACAGTTGGATTAATGCTGAAATTTTCGCGGTTTACAATCAGTTGCATGCACTTGGCCATGCCCATTCCGTGGAAAGCTGGCAGGACGGACAGCTAGTTGGTGGCCTCTATGGCGTCAGCCTCGGTGGCGCCTTTTTCGGCGAAAGCATGTTCTCAACGGTGACCGATGCCTCCAAAGTCGCGCTGGTGGCGCTAGTCGAGAGGCTTAAAAGCCAAGGATTTTTGCTGTTGGATGTGCAATTTCAAACTGAGCATCTGCGATCATTTGGTGTAATAGAAGTGTTGCGAAAAGACTACGTAAAAAAGTTAAATATTGCATTGCAGCAAAAAATTGGCTTTGTATAAATTTCTGTACTTTTTCAAAAAGAATAATTATCTTTAACAAAATATCAACAAGGGGACAGATTGTGACCACCAGTAAAATTAGGGATTTTGTACCATCTGATAAATTAAATAGTATGCTGGCCGAGCGATGGCTGCAGAATCTGGAAGAGCGCGATATTAAACACGCGCGTAGATTAATAGGCGATCTTAACATTGACGGATCCATATATCTGCAAAGTTTACAGCGTGTGGTAATCACTCCTGCTTTTTGCACGGATGATATGAAAGCGCTCACCCTGTTTTTTGGTGAATTGTGCAAACATTATTATGAGGATTGTGATGATTTTGATAAACATATGTTTGCCAGTGTGTTCGCAAAACAAGATATGTCTAAGGATGAAATTGTTGGCGTTATTTCTGAAGCTAGTGAAAGCGCGGGTTTGCCTGCTGTACGTTTGCAGCTTTTAGAAGCATTTGGGGTGGCTGGCAAAAGTCAAAATACTTTACAGCGACTACGGTATCAAAAACGTAATGCTGATTTGACTCTCAGCCTTGCTGCTTAATTATTTCCCCACACACTCGACCAGCCACACGTCATAAACCGGATGTTCGAGCGCAGACAGCGATGGCGATGACGCGAACATCCAGCCGCTGAAAATAGGCGTGAAGTCTTTGGACTTGGCCTGTTGTTTCTCGACAATTTGTAAAAACACCGCCGACTCCGGCGGTTCAATCGGCGGACGTTTTTTGCAGGTGCGGACGGCAATGGTCAGTTTGCCAAATATAAATTCCTGGCCCACCGGAATGTTAAAGGTTGACGTGCGGCCGGTAACCTTGTCCAGCGCGCGCAGCCGCGCTGTCGGCTGATCTTCATAGGTTGCGGGTTGCGGCGTAATGAGAGGAAGACCGTCCGGTCCCAAAACTGGTGCGATTCCCACTGGTGCCGCAGTATCTGGTGATATGGGTGCGGGCACAATATTTGTGATGTCAGCTGGCGTATTATCTTTCCCCACTAATGGCGCAGCGGGTGGGCCGGCTGGAATTGTTGGCCCAGCGTCCGGTGCGGTGCTGTCTTTTTGAAATTGCTGTAACAGGTTGGTAACTGGCGCATCATCTGGTGCAGTATCATCTTGCGCCAGGGTCGGTGATACGATGCAGCATAGAGTTAGTGTGGCGCTAACAAGACCTGCCAGCATAAATCGAGGTGTGCGCATTCAACTGTTAATGCGGTACGGCGGCGGCAGGTGCGGGTGTTGCCGGAACCGGTGCGGTTGGTGTGGCAGCAGACTCTGCCGCCGCAGGGGCGGCTTGGGCACTTTTATTCATGCTAAAAATAACCTGGCCGAGCAGTTGTTCCAGCCCGGGCGGCGACTCTGTATAAGTAAATGTATCATTGGCCGCCATCATTTGTTCATCAGCGCCGGGTTGTAGTGAAATGAATTTTTCGCCCAGCAAACCGCTACTGGTTATGACCGCTGCGGTATCCTGGGGTAACTTTATGTTGTTATCGATACTCAATGTCAAAACAGCACGGTAGTGTTCATCCAGTTTCATCGCGCTGACATTGCCAACCTTGATGCCGTTTAAGGAAACGTCAGCACCCAAATTAATGCCGTCAATCTTATTAAAAGGCGCCAACAGCGCATAACCTTCAGTCTTTTTCACATCGGCCGTTTTATAGGCGAAGGCCAGGAAAAGAATGGCGCCAACGAGGACAACGGCGCCTAATACGGTTTCAATGACATTGCGGCGCATGGTTTTCCTGATGCTAAATTGATATTGGTGCGCTATTTTACTGACAGTATTGGCATCCGGCAAGGTGCATCCGTATGGATAATTGTTATGCATCCGCCTACATAGAGCTTGACGTCGTACGATAGTATGCGCTATCGTCACACGCATAAGTAGTCATGGATACTCTAAATTATGAAAGCCAAAACCACAAAAAAAGCCACCGCTAAAATTTCGTATGATGACGATGTGACTGGCCCAGACCCGGTTGATCGCCATGTCGGGTCGCGTCTGCGCACGTTGCGCAAATTAAAACAGATCAGTCAGGAAAAACTGGCCAATGAACTGGGCCTGACGTTTCAGCAGGTGCAAAAGTATGAGCGCGCGGATAACCGCATTGGCGCCAGCCGCCTCTATAAGATTGCCAAGGCGCTGAATGTGCCGGTCAGTCATTTTTTTGAAGACTATAGTGGTGAGCTGCAATCCGGTTTTGCCGATGAAACTAAACAGGCCAGTTTTGGCAGTGATTTGATGACGGATGCCAATGCGATTAAATTGTTGCGCATTTATGCGCAATTGCGTGATGATGAGGTTAAGTCAAAACAATTTATGAATATTGTCGCAACATTTGACCGGCCAAAAAAATAATCTAATAGGCAGCGTTAAGCCGCACCCATTTATATTTTGCGGCGCTAAACCGCACCAACGCACCACAGCATAATGGCCTTTTGCGTATGCAGGCGATTTTCTGCTTCATCCCAGACGACCGACTGGGCACCGTCGATAACATCGCGGGTGACTTCCTGGCCGCGATAGGCGGGGAGGCAATGCAGGAAAATCGCGTCAGCTTTGGCGCGTTGCATAAGCTGGCTATTGACCTGATAAGGCGCAAACATTTCGCGCCGTGCCATGGTTTCATCTTCCTGACCCATGGAGACCCAGGTGTCTGTCATAATAACATCGGCATTATGTGCCACGGCGGCGGGGTCTTCCATAACTTCAATCATGGCACCAGCGGCGGTTGCAGCATCGATAATTGCCGATAGTGGTTGATGACCGGTGGGCGCCGCGATACGCAGCGTGACTTTAAAATGCTGCGCGGCATGAATCCATGACGTGCAAACATTATCCTGACCATCACCGACAAAGGCAATGATTTTGCCATTCAAGGGACCACGATGTTCTTCAATCGTCAACATATCCGCCATGACCTGACAGGGATGGGTGTCATTGGTCAGGCCATTGATGACAGGAATGGTCGAATGTTCGGCAAGCGTGGTGAGGTAGTCATGCGCATGCGTCCTGAACATCATCAGGTTCGCATAGCGCGACAGCGCCCGTGCGGCATCCGGTATGGACGTATCGCTTTTCAGCTGGATTTCCTGCCCCGTCAGCATGATTGAATGCCCGCCCAGCTGATGCATGCCGACATCAAATGACACGCGCGTTCGCAGCGACGGTTTTTCAAACAGCATCGCCAGCGTTTTACCCTTCAGCGTTTCGCTATGCATCTTACGGTCGCGTTTCAGTGAATGCGCCAGTACCAACAGGTGTTTGATGACATCGGTAGGAATGTTGTTGAGATCGAGGAAGTGTTTTGGCGTCATGTTAAAATCCAGAATTTAAAGAATAAGTTCATAGTCGTGCACATCATCAGTTTCTCCGTCAGGGCACAATTTTGTTTCGGTTGAAGTATAAGTAAATCCATGTTTAAGAATGGCTTGGCGGGAAGCAATATTTGACGCACGATGACCGGCAATGATTTTTTTAATTGATGGCTGTTGCCTTGCCCACGTCAGACGCGCTGCATATAATTGCTTGGAAATACCGCGACTACGATATTCCGGTTTAAGCCAAGATCCCCATAATACGGCCTGGGTGCGGGTTAAATCTTTGTGATCAATGCTAATTGCAGTTAGCCCAATTGCTTCATTATGATCATACACGATAAAGATCGCTGTATCTGGACTATTAGTAAACTTTTGCCATTCGTCATCTTGCTGTTGCAGCTTATCTTCATAGGTAGCACTAAACATCCCAGCATCGCTTTTCAACGCTTTCAGACGCCACTCTTTGAATAACGGCCATTCATCGGGCGCGAGTTGCCGTACGGAAGTATTGCTGGTGAATTCAACCGCCTGTTCAGCTTTGCCAATCGGTTTATAGCCATAGCTGAATTTAAATTCTTCACCGTTGCTGTTGGGCGTTAGGTGAATATGCAGGCCTTGCGCGGCGGCGACGGTGTCGAGGTTGATGATTTTTTCAACCTCAAATTGTGCATCCTTATGATGGCCGCGCCAATCAAGAATTTGCGCGAGCGCCTTGGCACGTGCCTTAACCTCACGCGGCGCGACAACGAAGACGTTTTTATGCAGCTCGGTAAACTCACCGGGTTGATAGCCGCCCAAATTGATAAACCACAATTTTTCAGGGCCGGTGTAAGGCTCGGACTTGAGTGCAATGTCATAGCCATCAGCATGTTTCAATTCGCCCCAGCAATCGAGATGCAAGCTTTCCGGAATGCCCCACCAGTCTTTGCGTAAGGTTGGAAAACAATCTGTCATAGATTTTCCAGCCACCATGCGCAGGTCATGCAGTTCAATATTTGACCCCGGCGCATCACCGCCAACATAAAAAACGAAAAGTTTCACACTAAAATATTTCTACGCCCAACGGCACGTTTGATTGAGGCATTAAATAAATCGTTTCACCTGCTTCATTTGGCACACCCGACAGTAGAAACTCTGAAATTTCTGGACCCATTTTGCGGCTGCCCAAATTCATTACGCCAATAATTTGTTTTCCAATTAGTTCATCCTTCGCATAGTTACGATAAGCACCACAGCTAACTTTTATGCCAATATCGGCACCAAAATCGACCGTCATCCGATAGGTAGGTTTTTTTGTGTCGGCATCTTCAACTTTGATTATTTTGCCAACATGCATATCGAGGGCGCCAAAATTATTATAGTCAGTAACAGCTTTTGTCATGATGTTTTTCCTTTCATAAACTTTTGCGTTGCTATCTTCATGGCGGCAATGCCTTCATCGATTTCAGTTTCGCTAATGATCAGCGGCGGCAGGATACGTACCGTGTTTTCACCCGAGGGTATGGAGATGACGCCCGCAGCATGCATGGTTTCAATCAATGCGCGGTTGTTAATAGCGGGCGCGCATTGCAAGCCCTGAATCAGGCCCAGGCCGCGATGTTCAATGTAAACCTCCGGAAATTCCAGCATCAATTTTTGCAGGCCATAGGACAGGTGATCGCCCAGCTTGCGCACCTGCGGCATAAAATCATCTGCCAGCATGATATCCAGCACCGCATTACCGACCGCCATCGCCAAGGGATTACCGGCATAAGTTGAGCCATGGCTGCCCGCAGTCATGGCGCTAGCAGCTTTGTCATTCGCTAACAGCGCGCCAAGCGGGAAGCCGGTGCCGATGCCCTTGGCTGTGCATAAAATATCCGGCGCGACGCCATAATAACCCTCACCCGCAAACAGATGGCCGGTACGGCCCATGCCGCATTGCACTTCATCGTAAAAAATCAACAAGTCGTGCTGTGCGGCGAGCTCCTTAACCGCCTGCATGTAGTCTTTGGCATGCGGGCGAATGCCGCCTTCGCCCTGGATGGGTTCCAGATGAATGGCGGCGGTGTTAGGCGTAATAGCAGACTTGAGCGCCGCGATGTCGTTAAACGGTACAATGTCAAAACCGTCCAGCAGCGGCTGAAAGCCATCCACCATGTAATCGCGCGGCGCGGCAGAAATGGCGCCCATCGTGCGGCCGTGAAAGGCGCCATCCATGCAGATTAAACGGTATTTTTGCGGCTGGCCCTTGGCCGCGAAATACTTGCGCGTCATTTTGAGGCCGAGCTCCCAGGCCTCCACGCCTGAGTTGGTAAAAAAGACTTTGTCCGCAAAACAGGCGGCGGTGAAACGGTCGGCCAGCTGTTCGCGTAGCGGATGGTGAAACATGTTGGAGATATGCCAGACCTTTTGCGCCTGGTCGGTCAGCGCCTTAACCACATGCGGATGACAGTGACCCAGGGCATTGACGCCATAACCGCAGGCAAAATCGACATAGCGTTTGCCGTCCGTATCATACAAATAAACGCCTTCGCCCTTGATAAAAGCAGGCATAAACATATTATATAAAGGTAATATTGTGTGGTTCATGGATAAAAACTCGTGCTAGTTGAACAAGAAAAAAGGGACGACAAAAAACGCGCTGGAAAATCAGCGTTTAAACGGTCGTCGCGGCGCGGCAGTAATGTTGAACAGGCGCATAATGGTGATAGCTTGCCAAAAAAGCGCGCGCGCCGCAAGCCAAAACTGATCACGCCGACCTATTTGGCCAATGCCGCGCTTTATTATCTGCAGCGTTATGCCAGTTCCGCCGCGCAATTACGTACAGTGCTGCGGCGCAAGGTCATGCGATCAGCGCGCGCACATGAGACCGATCCCGCGCCGGGTTACCAGATGATTGAAGAGCTGATCGTGCGGTATGAGGGCAGCGGGTTGTTGAATGACACGGCGTTTGCCGAAACTAAAGTGCGCGGGTTGCGCTATAGCGGTGCCAGCACGCGCAAAATCCAGCAAAAGCTGCAGCAAAAGGGGGTGGCATCCGATATCGTCAATGACGTGATTGAAAAAAATGATCTCGTAGAAGATACCGATGAATTACAGGCAGCGCAAACCTATGCGCGGCGCAAAAAGCTGGGTCCGTATCGTTTGCGTGCGAAAGACAATGCCGAACAAAAGGATTTGGCCAGCATGGCGCGCGCCGGGTTCAGCTATGCGATTATCAAGGAAATCATGAATGCCGAGGCGATGGCGGGAATCGATGAAGCTTAAGGCGCCGCCAACTCTTTCTTTAATAACGTATCATAATTACTGGTGATGATGCGTTCAGCAGGCAACCAGAATGACGCATCGGTGCCTTTGCCAAACACGCTTTCCAGTTTGAATTCACCGCCATGCAATTCGACGAGGGAAATAACCAATGTCAGACCCAGGCCAGTACCAGCGTAACGGCGGGCAAACGAACTATCCACCTGGCCGAACGGTATTAGCACCTTGGCGATATCTTCCTGGCGAATGCCAATCCCACTATCGCTAACCCAAATGCGCAAGCGGCCATCGCTTTCCAAGTATGCGGACAAAACGACCTTGCCGCCTTCGGGCGTGAATTTTACAGCATTGGACAACAGATTTACAATCACCTGTTTGATGGCAAGTTCCTCGCCATAGATGGGCGGCAGGTTGGTTGGCACGTCGTTGATAAGCGTCAGTTTGCCGTTTTCTGCACGGGTTTTGACGAGATCGAGACAGGATTTACTGACACGGCCAAGATCAAACAGATTTTCATTCAGTTCCTTTTTACCGGCTTCAATTTTCGACACATCAAGAATGTCATTGATCAGTTCCAACAAGTGTGTGCCGGAGCCATGAATATCACGCGCATATTCGACATAATCACGGCGTTCGACCGGACCGAACATTTCGTCACGGATAATTTCTGAAAAGCCGATAATGGCATTCAGCGGGGTGCGCAGCTCATGCGACATGTTGGCGAGAAATTCCGATTTGGCGCGGTTGGCCATATCCGCCTGTTCCATGGCGGAACGCAGATCGATCTCGGCTTCTTTACGGCGCGTCACATGTTCCAGCGTGCCATCGTAATACAGCACCTGGCCTTCTTCATCGCGCACCGCGCGGGCATTGATGGCAACCCAGATAATCGCGGCATCCTTGCGCCGCACGCGCGCCTCATGTTCGGTAATCGCGCCTTCTTCGGCCAATTGATTGACGAAGGTATCCCAATTGCTGCCGTCGAGATAAACATCATCACGAATATCCTTGATCATATTGACCAGTTCAGCCGGACTGTCATAGCCCATGATATGCGAGAAAGCGGGGTTGACGCTGATATAGCGGCCATCGGGTGTCGCCTGGAAAAAACCCGCGACGGAATTTTCAACCATGGCGCGGTATTTCTGTTCAGCTTCGCGCAATTGTGCTTCCTGGCGGCGGCGTTCCGAAACATCGGTCATCATGCCAACCACGCGCACAGTGGCATAACCGGCGCGGCGCAGCGACCGTAGTGAAATTTCGACTAAACGGAAACCGCCGGTTTTGCGCAGCAGGCGCACCTCATGCCGGCGGTTGCTTTCCTCGCCCGACAGGACATTGTTAAAATGATTTTGCAGCGTTTGGCGGTCGGCATCCTGCACGAAATCAAACAGGGATTTGGTCAGTGTTTCGCGAATGTCAAACCCGGTCAGCGCGGTCCATGACGCGTTAACAAAGGCCAAGGTACCAAGCGAATTGGTTTCAAAAATAACGTCGTTGACACCGTTAATAACGGCGCGAAATTCCCGGTCGTTATTGCGCAGCGTTTCGGCGATTTTATCTCGTTCTTCAATCCGGCTTTTTAGTTCTTTGTTGGTTTTATCAATTGATGAGGCAAGGTTGGCGATTTTGGCGGCGCGGCGCTGGGTAACGACAACACTGCTGGTCAGTGCGAAGGTAAAGCCAAAACCGGCTAGCAAAATGAAAATCGGCATTGCGAACATGCCGGGCGTGACACCGGTTTCAATCGCCGTAAATTTTAGCTGCCAGGCTTGATTACGGAAGTTGAGCGTACGGGTGGGGTACGTCTGCGGCAGCCAGGTCGGGCCGCCATCATTTTTTTCATGATAAAGTGTGGTCATGCCGACGCGGGTTTTTAAATTGACCGTCATATCCAGAATACCAGGCGTGTTGCTGTTTAGCGCCACCGGAAACATTTGCTGGACCAGCAGCACTACATAGCCTTCCATGTTGGCGCTGTTATTGGCGCGCAGCAGCACCAGTGACACCTGTTTTTCGGTAATGCCGAACATGCTGCCCGGCAGATTAAGGATGATGCCGATTTTATCATCGGCGGTTTCAGCCTGCACCGCGCGCAGCGAGCTGTTTTGATTAAAAGACTCTTCGATTTTGTTGAGATTGGCGCCAATGTCGGAATAGCGAAAGACATGAAAATCATTGCCATCGCGCAACAGCCAAAAGGCGCCCAGCACGGTTTGTTCCTGCGGATTCATCGATTTATAAATCTGATTAAATCCGCTTTGCCGCACATCATCCGATTGCGACACATAGGCGCGCAGTGATGAGGTGATACTGTTAATGCCGTTTAGGCGATCCTGATAAGATTTAGTAATGGCATTGATCTGGTTGTAAAGCTGGGACTTATTGCTTTCCAGCAGATTGAACAGCAGGTAAAAACTGACCAGCAGCGATAGCACGACCCCCACCATCGGGACCAGAATAACCGTGCTGCGCCAGCGGTTGGTATACCGTTCGGGCTGGATCCGGGGTTGCTGAGCGGTGCGTTCTGCCATCGTCAGTCAAAATTCTAACGCATAAATATTACGAAAGAAAGGCAAGGAGCTTAAGAAAGTGTTAATAGGCCGCTACTCGATTTTGACCTGGTCTTGGCTATTGTTTTCAGGTTTTGGCACTATCGATGAAGTCGCCAGACGTTGGGCGGCCTGTTCCTTGCGCCGGCGTAAATTAGCTTTTAAAGAGTCTGCCAGTTTGTCAGTGCGGCTTACGACTTTTTTTGGTAAAGGCACCGCGGACGCTTGTATTTCTTCCATCAGCTATTTATGAAGGAGCCTCGTTAAAGACGCAAGCTGCCGTAGCTCAGTGGTAGAGCACTCCCTTGGTAAGGGAGAGGTCGAGAGTTCGATTCTCCTCGGCAGCACCAGTCTCTGTAATTGGGCCGGATATTCATTAAAGGGATTGTTATGGGATTAATGCCAGATCACTGGATTCGCGGCCAGGCTGCTGAGACAGCGATGATTGAACCGTTTTCAGAACGCACCAGCGGCGGCGGGCTGATTTCCTATGGCCTGTCATCGTATGGTTATGACGCGCGCTTGTCCGATGAATTCAAGATTTTTACCAATGTCGATAACGCCTTGGTTGACCCCAAAAGTTTTTCGGATACTAGCTTTGTCAGCCGCAAAACCGATGTCTGTATCATTCCGCCCAATTCATTTGTGCTGTCGCATACGGTTGAGTATTTTCGCATTCCGCCCGATGTGCTGGTGATTTGCCTGGGGAAAAGCACCTATGCACGCTGCGGCTTGATCGTGAATGTAACACCCTTAGAGCCAGGCTGGGAAGGCCAGGTCACGCTGGAGATTTCCAATACCACGCCGCTGCCGGCTAAGGTTTATGCGCATGAAGGCATCTGCCAGTTCCTATTTTTGCAGGGCGACAGCGCCTGTGAAGTCAATTATGCGCAACGCCAGGGCAAATATATGAACCAGCTGGGTGTGACGTTACCGCGGTTGGAGAAAGCGTCCTGATGGACAGCATTCGCATTACTGGCGGCGCGCGGTTAAAAGGCCAGGTTAAAATAAGCGGCGCCAAGAATGCCGCTTTGCCCCTAATGGCGGTGGGATTATTGACCGAAGATAAATTCATACTGCAAAATGCGCCACAGCTGGCGGACATCGCCACCATGGGTGAATTACTGCAAGGTCTGGGTGCAACAGTTGCGCGTGATGCGGCGGGTGATCTGGTGATTACCGCCAAAGATTTGACATCTTATACCGCGCCTTATGAGATGGTGCGCAAAATGCGCGCGTCGATTGTAGTGCTAGGCCCGCTGTTGGCGCGGGCTGGGGAGGCGAAAGTTTCGCTGCCCGGCGGTTGTGCAATCGGCGCGCGGCCGGTTGATTTGCATATCGAGGCACTGAAGGCGCTGGGCGCGCAAATAGAATTGTGTGACGGTTACATTGATGCGAAGGCGCCGCAGGGATTAAAGGGCGCACGGTTTAATTTCCCCAAAATTTCCGTAACGGGTACGGAAAATTTGATGATGGCAGCGGCACTGGCCAAAGGCACCACCATCATCGGCAATGCCGCGCGTGAGCCGGAGATTATCGACCTCGGCGTGTGTTTAAATGCGATGGGCGCGCAATTGGAAGGGTTGGGCACTGATACCATTATTATAACCGGCGTAGAGCGTTTGCATGGGGCGATACACAGCGTGGTGCCGGACCGTATTGAAACGGGGACATATATTGCGGCCGCGGGCATTACACACGGTGAGCTGGAGTTAATCGGGGCGCGCGCAGCGGATTTGGGTGCGGCGATTGCCGCCTTTGAACGCGCGGGCATGGAATTTACCGAGACGGCGACAGGACTGATTTCTAAACGCCGCAATGGCTTGATCGGCGCGGATGCGATGACTGAACCTTATCCGGGTTTTCCAACCGATCTGCAGGCGCAGTTCATGACCCTGATGACAGTGGCGCAGGGTGCGTCCATGATCACCGAAACAATTTTTGAAAACCGTTTTATGCATGTGCCGGAACTGGCACGCATGGGTGCCGATATTACCATTCATCATTCATCGGCACTTGTGCGCGGTGTCGCCGGTTTGAAAGGCGCGCCGGTGATGGCGACCGACCTACGTGCGTCAGTATCATTAATTCTGGCTGGTCTGGTTGCGAATGGTACCACAACAGTCAGCCGTATTTACCACCTCGACCGCGGATATGAAAAATTTGAGGAGAAACTCGCGGCCTGCGGCGCATCTATTGTACGTGAGCATGATGTCGAGACGATAAGTTGATTCACTATATACTGTAAATTTTCCCTCTCCCTTTTAGGGACAGGGTACCCCTTTAGCGGCGGGTAAGGGGGGTAATTTCATCTCTCTAAACTTAATCATACCCCTCATCCGGCGCTGCACACCACCTTCTCCCTAAAAGGGAGAAGGAAGTCCTTCGCGCGTAATACATATTTTGTTATAAACTTTAATGTTCCTCAACAGCACCTGTCTTACCGCCGTTACCATCATGCCTAACACGTTGGATCGCCTGCCCGATGTCTTACGCCAGGATTGTGAAACAGTGTGCGGTGAAATCCGCGAAGGTGCGGCGGTCTTTTCGCAAGGTGGCCCGCCACCCTATAATTTTATTTTCGACCTGACTGATCATGCGCTGCATCTGCATGTGAGCGGTCCGCTGTTGGAACAACCGCTGGACGTTCCCATTTATATGTCGCCGCTCAAACGCATCATGCAGGATTATGATATGATTATTGGCGCGCACGGTTCGGCACTGCGCCATCAGGCGCCTGGCGCGCGCATTGAGGCGATCGATATGGGCCGCCGCGCGATGCATAATGAAGGCGCGGAGATGGTGATGCAACAGCTCGCCCCGCAGCTGACCATGGATCTTGGCACGGCACGGTTGCTGTATACGCTGTTGTTCTTGCTGGTGCAGCGGCGGTGATTAAGGGCCAACCCAGCCACCCCATTGGCTAGCATTTCTAAACACACGCGCATCATTTCGTCGCGGTTCTGGCAAAGTTTTTACGCGTCCCCAATTAAAACCTCCTCGATAAGAAACCATCTTACTAAGATTACTTTTCAAATTTTCTTGCGTCGTATCCAACCGCAACAAAGTTCCTTCTACTGTTACATTAATACCAAATTTTTTAAAAATAGCCTGTTCTTGACGGGGAAAGCTTTCAAAACACTTATCAGCCTTAAGTAACAAAGTAAGGTCTTCGTCACGGGTCACCCAAAATTCAAAAGAATTCAAATAATCTTCTATTATGCCAATAACATTTAATAGCTGGTCTCTCCGGTTCATTTGTATCTCCCTAGATTTATCTATTAAGTTAATCATTAAATAATTACATGCGCAAACTTTTTATTACTTTCATAATTATAGAAAGCCTTTAAAGGCTTAATTTAGCTTGTCATCCTAGGCTATGCCGCGTAAAACCGCGCTATGTCTAAAGAAGATTTGATTGAATTTGACGGGGTGGTCAAGGAACTGCTCCCCAACGCGATGTTTCGGGTTGAGCTTGAGAACGGCCATGCCATTTTGGCGCACACCTCCGGAAAAATGCGTAAAAACCGCATTCGTATTTTAGCGGGGGACAAAGTACGGGTTGAGATGACGCCATACGACCTGACCAAAGGCCGGGTTATTTATCGTCATAAATAAGGTGCCGCAGCAGCTTATACTTGCCTCCGCATCCCCGCGCCGTTTGGAATTGCTTGCACAGATTGGCATTGTACCGGACCAGGTCATTCCTGCCGATATTGATGAAACACCGTTGAAGGATGAATTACCGCCGGCCTATGTCGCGCGTATAGCGCTAGCCAAGGCAAAAGCCATCCATGCACAACATGAGCAAGCCTTTGTGATTGCCGCCGATACCACGGTTGCAGTCGGACGGCGGATCTTGGGCAAGCCTAAGAATAGAGATGAAGCCGCACGTTTTTTAAAATTATTGTCCGGCCGCAGCCATCGCGTTTTAACCGGCCTGTGCATTATCGCGCCCGGCGGCAAAATTGCGCAGCGGGTGGGGATTAGCGCCATGCAGTTTAAACAATTAACCAAGGCTGATTTGGATTGGTATCTGAATAGCGGCGAATGGCAGGGCGTGGCCGGGACCTATGCCATTCAGGGCCGCGCCGAAGCCTTCGTCACGCAAATCAACGGCACCATTTCAAATATTATCGGTTTGCCGCTGCGTGAAACCTTGCAATTGCTGCAAGGCTTGGGTTATAAACCTTACATCGTTTGACGATGTGCCTGGGTAGCTCAGTCGGTAGAGCAAGGGATTGAAAATCCCTGTGTCGTTGGTTCGATTCCAATCCCAGGCACCATTTTAATGGCAGATTAGTTTTAAATATTATTTCAGCGGTGCCGATTGCGGCTGCACGTTATTCCAGCTGGCTGGCGCCACAACAGAGATTGATGTAGTGGGCGAGCCTTCGATGATGCGCGTCGTACGCGCGACATAAATTAAACTGCCGTTGCCTTTGTCATACAGGCGGTCGATTTGCAGGGATTTGAAAATTAGCGAGCGGCTTTCATCAAACACCTTTTCACCACTGTCATCGCTGGCGATCTTGCCTAAAAATGTAATCGGCCCGGTTTGCGCGCATGACACGCTGGCGATAGAAGGATCTTCCGCCAGACCCAGCCCGCCTTTGATGCCGCCGGTGCGCGGCCGCGCCACATAACAGGTGACACCATGCACCTTAGGATCATCAAAGGCAGTAATAATAATTTTATGATTGGGGCCGATTAACTTAAAGGCGGTGCTTATTGCGCCAATATCACGCGTCTCCGCATGTAGCGGCTGGCCGAGTATCATTAATAATATAACTAACAGGCTGGTGCATTTTAACATTACTATCTCAATCGTTAGTGTATTACAGTCACATAATTTATAGCATATTATGAATAAAAAAAAGCGGGCCACAGCCCGCTTTTTAAAAATATCACAGATGAAATTATCTGCTGCGGCTGCTACCGGTGCGGCTTGCCGTTGACGGGCGACCAGCGGTTTTACGGCCAGTCGTTGCACGACCAATAGCACGTTTCGCAGTTGAAACTGCTTTGCGTGCCGCAGTGGTGGCTTTACGTCCTGTCGTGCTGCTGCGACTTGTAGTTGATTTACGTGCAGTTGTTTTGCTGCCAGTTGACTTGCGGGCAGCGGCTTTGCTGCCGGCAGTGCGGCTGGTAGCCTTACCGGCAGTTGACTTGCGCACCGTGGATTTTTTTGCGGTGCTGCGTGCGGCAGTACCAGATTTACGCGCCGTGCCGCTGCCGGTTTTGCGGGTGGCAGTTGTGCTGCGTTTGGCAGCAGTGGTTGCCTTGCGCGCGGTGGTAGTCGCTTTACGGCCAGCAGTTAATTTTTTGGCAGTGGTTTTTTTGGCCGTTGATTTTTTAGCGGTCGGTTTTTTTGCAGTTGTGCTGCGCGTGCCGGTGCTGGATTTTTTTGCAGTGGTTTTGCGCGCGCCAGTCCGGCTGGAGGTGCTGCGGCTTGACGATTTGCTGGCAGATTTGCCGCGTCCCGTACCGGCGCCGTCCGCCCAACGTTTTTGGAATGCGTCCATTGCATCGCCAAGACCGTCAGTGATTTCGGATAAAAGATTATTTTTGTTCTGAGTTGCCATCTTGAAATTCTCCTGTTCAAGTTTTAGGCAACGAATCTAGCATTTTTTTAACAGATTGCACAGTTGCATTATACATGTGCAAAAACAGCACGCATGGCATATAAAAATTATGTAAACGAAACATAATAATGCGCGCAAAAAACTTTACTTGTCTCTGTCTGATCTCACTGTTGCTGTCGGCCTGTGGCACGCGCACAAAATATCCTGAAGCAACCACCGAGATGACGGAACAGACTGCTGATGCCTTCGAAATTGAAACGTTGGATACGCCACCATTGGATTTTGATGACAACCAAATGACTGACGAACGTTATGCGCGCGCCGACCGATTGGCGGTGATTGCCAACCGTTTATTGGTAGCCAATCGTGATATGTGCGGCCGTTATGTCATGCGGTCGTTTCTGTTGCGGGTAAAACCGCGGGCATGCCCAGCCGGTTATTACAGTACCAAACGCTGAAACTGCACCTGGCCAAACCGAACAGATCCAATACAATGATAAGGTTTATGCTATTGATGAAGTACCGGTCGACCAAGGCCACCGCGGCGCAATGCAGGTTATGCGTCGTTTGCAACATGATGCGCGGCAAAATCATCCAGTTAGCTTGACGGTCACGCATGTTGAAACAAGCAAGCAGGTTAAGGTAACTATCGTGCCGGTTTTCAAATGCGCTTATGGCTTCAAAATTGATGAGCGCAATAAAGCGTTGAATGCCGATGCGAATGGCTGGCTCATACGGGTTAGTCCATCGATGATGAATATGATGCAAGGCGATGATGAGCTAGCTGGTGTGGTTGGCCATGAGCTGGCACATAATTTGTTTGAACATCCCCAACGCGGTGTTATCAGCACGCTACTAAGTAAAATTATCAGCAGCATGGTTAATCTTGGCGGAGCTTTGGGCGGCGTTCATACCGCGGGCGGCAATGTTGGGGCAAACATAAATGATGCAGTGTTTGAACAGGCCTATGAACGTGAAGCGGATTATGTGGGCGCTTATCTGGCTGCGCGTGCCGGGTTTGACCCGGAAGGCGCTATCACTGCCATGCAAAAGATGGCCTATGACGCGCCGGAGACATTACGCGACGGCAGCAGCCATCCGGCCACGGCGGAACGAATTTGGAATTTGCAACAAACCGTTGCTGAAATTCATGATAAACAAAACCGCGGCGCGCTGCTGCTGCCGAATTTAAATGACGATGTCACACTGCCGAACGAATGACGAAAAGTTGTTTTTCGTATTATTTACCTTTATCGTTAACATGCTTATATAGTTGAGGCACGGCGGGGCACTTTCCTACGCCTCAAGGTTTACCATGAAACGTATCTGCGGGCTTTTGCTGGCGACATCTTTGTTAACGGCTTGTGTTGACCAGCCGGTCTTCACCACTGCGGATCAGCCGGTACCACAAGCCTGGCAAACCCAGGCGCCGCAGGCCGGCGATAGTGTGCTGCAGGCGGCGTGGTGGCAAAAGCTGAATGATCCGGTATTGAACGATCTGGTCGCTAAGGCCATCAAGAATAATCAGGATATTAAACTCGCGGCCATCCGCGTGCGCACTGCGCGGGCGGATTTACTGTCAACCCAGGCCGGATTTTTGCCACAGGTCAATCTCAATACGGTTTATCAGCGCGCCAAAACCTCTGAATATTTTTATGGCAACTCCGGCGGGTTCGGCAATGCTATCGGCCAGGCGCGCAATCTTTATACGGTTAACCTGGATGCCAGTTGGGAATTCAATATTTTCCAGGTGGATCCGGCGTTAAAAGCCGCTGAAGAGCAAATCAAGTTTCAGGAAGAGGCACAGCGTAGTGTACTGGTATCCGTATTGGGAGAGGTTGCGCGCAATTACATTGAACTGCGCCGTTTGCAGGCGTCGATTGCAACGACCGATGATGTCATTGGCGCTTTGCAAAGCACGGTTAATTTAACCACCGCACGGCAAACTGCCGGCCTGTCCAGCGGTCTGGATGTTGCGCGCACCCAAGCTGATCTGGATACATCGCGTGCGACCCGCCCGGCGTTGGAGGCAGCGCAAATTGCCACTACGCATCGTTTAGAAGTATTATTGGGCGGCTTGCCGGGTACCTTGGCGCAACTGACCATCAATAAAGCTGATATTCCGCAGGTGCCATCCGGCTTTACACTAACCGCGCCAGCGTCTGTGGTGGCAGCGCGGCCGGATATCCGCGCTGCGGCACATGCCTTGGCATCAGCAACACAGGTACAGCAAGTTGCCGCCGCACAATATTATCCCAAAATCTCGCTGCCGCTGGCGTTTGGCTGGCAATCGTTCCGTACCGGCAATTTGTTCAATACCGCCGCGCAAAGTTGGTCGTTTGGTGGCGGGCTGGTGGCGCCGCTGGTGGACTTTGGCCGCATCCGCGCCGATATCGATGTATCAGATGCCAATGCCGAAGCCGCATTTTTAACCTATCAGCACACCGTGATCGGTGCGCTGGCGGACGTGGAAACCGCGTTATCCGATCATCTGGCCTCGATCAACCGTTATGAAACCTTGGTCAAGGCCGCCAGCGCACGTCAGCAAAGTTTAACCCTGGTGCAGGCCAAATATAAAAGCGGATTATCAAGTTATCTGGAAGTGTCGGACGCCACGCGGACTTATGCCACAGGGCAGCTGGATGTGATCCAGGCCCAGGCCGATGTCGCCAATACGTTGGTTACATTATATAAGGCGGTGGGCGGCGGTTGGCAGGGCGTGCTGCCGGAAGCTCAGGCCGCCGCGCCGCAAACAATCGGTACAGTCGCTGATGCACCACCGCCCAAATCAGTTATTCTGCCGACAGCAGGTGTGGCCGTGGCGGCAAGTCCCGAAGTAATTCAAGAAAATAAGAATGGTGATATTGTCACCGTCATTCATTAATCAGGAGTTACCGATGCGCCTCATTATTATCGCCGGTATGGCATTTCTACTAGCCGCTTGTGCCAGCGTCGGCGCGCTGCCGGAACTGCAGCCGCCCAATTATGAAAAATATGGTGTGACGCGGCTAGACGTCCGCGAAATTCAAATTGTGAATTCTTACATTCCGCCTATGCAGGCACCCCATGTTGAACAGCAATTTGTCGTGCCGCCGTATGTCGTGGTGCGGGATTGGGCGGGGCGCCGTTTCCAAGCAGTAGGCAGTATTGGCGTTGCTAAAATTATTATTGAAAACGCTAGTGTTGTACAAAAAGACATCAAGTCCGGCAATGATAACGCCTTTGCCAATATGTTTAACGATACTGTGGATAAGCAGTATGACATGCTGGTACAGGTACGGATCGAAATTACCTCGCCTAAATATGAGAATACGCCCTTTGCGGCGGTGAAAGTCATTCGCACAATGCAGACCAAAGAGTCGATTGCGCTCAGTGCGCGTGATGAAGGCTGGCATAACATGAATCTTGCCATGTTGGATGAATTGAACCGCCTGATGACAAATTCGGTTAAAAATAAACTAGGCGGCGTAGTACGTTAGGTCTCAACTGGAATATAAATGTCAAAGCGCGCGCCTTGACCGGGTGCTGATGTCACTTTAATCGCGCCATGCCAGGTTTTGACGATGCTGTATACAATTGACAAGCCCAGCCCGACTCCTTGGCCGATAGGCCGCGCTGAAAAGAATGGCTCAAAGATACGTGCCATTGTTGCGTCATCCATACCCACGCCATCATCGGCGATGGTTAGCACTGCGTAATTGCCAGGTGATAGCAGCATGCTGTCGGCCTGGTTGCCGGCGACGGCTTTGGTTTCCAGTGATATTTTGACAGTGCCGGTACGGTCGGTCGCCCATACGGAATTAAGCAGTATATTGGACAGCAGTTGCGCCACCTGGCACTCATTCACTTTTACAGGGATTTGATACAGTGACAGGTTGTCATCAATAATCGTCAAAGTTTGCGGCATCAGTTCGCGCACGACCGCTAGATCACGCAGCACCAATGGGCCCAACGGCTGTGCAGTCAACGTGGTTTCGCCCTGGCGCGAAAAAGTCATCATATTTTTGATAATCGCAATCACGCGGCGGCAGCAATCGACTACATTATTCAGATGATCGCGGTTTTCCAGGTCGCCTTCAGGTAATTTATTCATAGTGATTTGCGAGAAAGTCAGGGCCGGTTGCATCAGGTTATTAATTTCATGCGCGACGCCACCTACCATTTGTCCCAGCGACAGCATTTTGTCGCGATGGATTTTGACATCATGCTCGCGGCGCTCAATCGAAATATCGCGCATCTGCAACACATAACCGATCATGGAATTGCGCTGGTCGAAAATGGGTGACAGATTAATTTCACCCCAAAAGCTGCTTTTATCCTTACGGTAATAAAGGCTTTCATATTTGGCGCTCTGCAAATTGCGTATCGCCTCACGCCAGATTTGCGGCACCTCCGGCGCGGTTGCAAAGCCGTTTAGAATGTCCAGACTTGCTCGGTGGATTTCATCAAAATGATAACCGGTCAGCGCGCGAAATGCCGGATTGATATAAATGAACGGATAGGTCTGATCGACCGTGCTGATAATTGCAATCGGCGCGTTGGCGGCATCAATGCCCGCCGCCATGTAACGAATATTGGCTTCGCTTTCTACCAGACCGGTAATGGCGCGGCGGCTGCGCGTCAAAATGATGTAACCGGCCAGCATAATAAGTATAAAGCCAATCGTCACGGGGATGGCGGTGACGCGTAACAGCTCGCGTGATAGCGGCACGTGCGTCCAGGTCAGATAACCGATTGTATCCTGATTGGGATTACGCAACCGGATGGATGGGGTATTGGACGGCGCGTAATTTTCCACCCGCAGGTCGGATACCCACATTTGTTCTTCGAGCGTGGCGACTTCTTCATCGTCTTGGACTTTGTTAACGAAAACCATAATACCCTGTTCGGCAAAATCAGGATAATTTTTTTCATGGCCCCGGATAAAAGTAGCCGCCAGCACTTCAACTTTGCGGTCCTGCGACAGGTTGACCGCGGTAAAAACGCGCTGCGGATTGTAATGCATCGTTTCGTGCAAATTATCGACCGCGTATTTGGCATTGTCCAGCAGGATTTGATCGGTAATCTTATCCGGATAGGTGTAGATGATTTTGCCTTGCGGATTATAAACTAAAATATATTCAATGCTTTGTTGTTCGGGCACGATATCGCCGATGACATCTTTGGCCCACTTCGGATCATATTTTAAAATGAAATGTTCGACGCTGTCGTCCCAATAGGCATAGCTGGCCAAACTTTCGGCAACCTTTTCAGTCTGCATTTTTAAAACCGCTTCCACCGATTTAATGCGCGCCTTGTTATACTGATCATCCAGGATATTGACGGCGTGTGTCATGATCAGGCCAACGCCAACAAAGGTCAGCAACAGCAATGCAATGACCGGCACGATGATATTCGGCAGCGTTGGCTTGAAATTTCGAAGCGTCATTGATACATCTCCAGTACTTAAAAAAACTTACCGCGAAAAGCTTAACAGATCGTTTCAACCTATGCGTGCAGAAATAATAAGTGCAAAACATAAAGTAGAGCAATGCATATCATTGCTGAGGAGGCATCTTTGACTGGGATGCCGCATGCTATCGTCTGCGTGATTTAACCTCGCAAAGTGAAAATCCGGATTTATGGTTGGACGCCAAACGCGCGCAAAGCGTGATGCGTGACAAAGCTAAACTGGAAACTGTGCTCAATAATATTAGTCAAATGGAAACCGACTTACGCGATGCGGCGGAGATGATTGAGCTGGGCGAAGCCGAGGGCGACGCCGGTATCGTGCGCGAAGCCGAACAGGTGATCATTAGCCTGCAGCAAACATCAGCGCGCCGTGAACTGGAAACGCTATTGTCGGGGGAGGCGGACGCCAACAACGCCTATCTCGAAATTAATTCTGGCAGTGGCGGCACGGAGGCCCAAGACTGGGCTGACATGCTGCTGCGCATGTATCTGCGCTGGGGTGAAGCACATAATTATAAAGTTGAATTGATAGACAAAATTGATGGCGATGGCGCCGGTATAAAATCCGCCACCGTGCAGTTCGTGGGGCATAATGCCTATGGCTGGTTAAAGACCGAGGCCGGGGTGCACCGGTTGGTGCGTATTTCGCCCTTTGACAGTAACGCGCGGCGGCATACCAGCTTTGCGGCAGTGCTGGTCTCGCCAGAGATTGACGATACGATTGACGTTGAAATCCTCGATAAAGATTTGCGCGTTGACACCTATCGCGCGCAGGGTGCGGGCGGCCAGCATGTTAATAAAACGGACAGCGCGGTGCGCGTGACGCACATCCCGACCGGCATTGTGGTCGCGTCGCAACAGCAGCGCTCGCAAATCCAAAACCGCGTCATGGTCATGCAAATGCTTCGCGCGCGCCTATATGAATTGGAGCTCAAAAAGCGCGAGGATAACCTCGCTGAATATCAAGCCGAAAAAACCGAGATCGGTTGGGGCCGCCAGATCCGTTCCTATGTGCTGCATCCCTACCAGATGGTGAAAGACTTGCGCACCGAGGTTGAAACGACGGACAGCCAGGGCGTCCTCGACGGCGACCTCGACAAATTCATGGCCGCAGCATTGGCGGCCCGGGTGGATAAGAAGGAAGATAGGGTTTAAAATTTATTGACAAATTTGTGCGCAATCTGACAGAGTGGCTTCAATATTAATTATTAAGGAGAAACAATGTCTTTTGATTTTGAAAATGAAAACTTAAAAGCTTACGGAGAATTTCAAAGCGGGTCATGGGCAAGTCGTGCATTTAGAACAAAATCGCCAACTCTTGGTCTTATTAGCACCATATTGAATATTGTTCGTGAACTCGACATGGGCCTAGATAAACAGATCAATGAAGATGGTCTTGTGGATGCAGTTCAAGAGCTAGCACACCGCGTGAAAATAATTCCAGATTTACTAATTGAGCCAAAAGTTAATTACTTAACAGATACACTGTCTCGCGTTAGTAATTTAAAAGATGTTAACAAATTAGTTGCCGCAATTAACGATGACGGTTTATCTTGGGAAGAATATAGGTACGAAAAATTTACCGAGTTAAAGGCGGCCCGCGTAAAAAGTACTCCTAACCCATTTAGGCGTACTGCAACTGACTTTAATGCTGTTAACATTTTGCAGGGAAGTGATGCTGTTACTCAAACATCATCACCAATACCCTCATCTACGCCTGCACCAGAATCATAAAAAGACTATCGTCGGCCCTTGGCGATAAAGTTGGCATTCATGAAATCCGGCTTGCCATAGGTCAGGCGGTCGCCGGTGGGGGTGGTGACGGCGCCGCCGGCGGCCTCGACAATGGCTTGCCCCGCGGCGGTGTCCCATTCGCGGCTAGGGCCGAAACGCGGAAACAGATCGACGCGGCCTTCCGCGACTTCGCAAAATTTAATCGAGCTGCCGCGGTGGCGATGTTCGCGCACCTGACGGCCCGCCATATATTTGGCGAGATGTAATTCACTGCCGAATGATTTTGACGACACGACGCGCAGGCCATAATCCATGTCGGAGTCCGCGGCGGCAATCGTTTCGCGTGCGCCGGTTTCGTCGATGCGCATCGCGCTGGTTGCGCCGCAACCGCTGTACGTCACTTTAAAATGCGGCGCATGAATGACGCCGAGGGCCGGGATGCCATCCTCAACCAGCGCGATGTTGACCGTGTAATCCGGCGAGGCTTTTAAATATTCCTTGGTGCCATCCAAAGCATCGACCAGCCAAAAGATACCGCCTGCGATGCTCGGCACATTCCCCTGGCTGAATTGTTCTTCCGCGATGATCGGAATATTCGGCGTCAGTTGCAGAAGCGCGGCGACAATAATCGCCTCCGCGCCATGATCGGCGGAGGATACCGGCGAGCCGTCCGCCTTAACCTGGGTGTGCGATATTTCATGCGCGCGCAAAAAATCGCCGACGTCGCGCGCCAAGTTTTCGATGGCGCGCAATAATTGTTCAGTGTCGGTAAGGGAATGATTGAAAAGACGCAACGGCGTGATCATGCGGAAAGTTTAGTCGCGATAAGGTAAGATGGCTAGGTTATTTAGTTAAACAACTCATATCTATGAAATTGTCGCCCTTCTCCCTGCAGTGAGAAGGTGGCCGATAGGCCGGATGAGGGGGAATTTGGATTTTGGTCAATTATAAAGTTTTGCGCTTAGTAATGTCCCCCTCACCCAAAATACTAAGCTTGGCGCTGCGCGCTAACGCTAAGTATTTCGGCCTCTCCCTGCAGGGAGAGGCGGGCGTTCACAGCTAAATCTGCACTAATTCAACTGTACAACCTGATACGGGCTATCCAATGAAAAGGCCGGTATTTCAACATCAAAGGCTTCGCCCTTGTCATTTTCCATCTGATAGCTGCCGGTCATGATGCCGGAAGGCGTGTGCAACGGCACCCCCGAGACATACTCGTGTGATTTACCAGGGCCGATAATCGGTTGCACGCCAATCACTCCAGGGCCTTTGACTTCCTGCGTATGGCCGAAGGCATCGGTGATTTTCCAATGCCGGTTCAACAATTGCACAGTATCCCGCCCATCGTTTTCGATGCGGATGTGATAAGCCCAGACATATTTTTCCGCGTCGGGATCGGATTCATGATCCAGAAAAATTGGCAACACCTTGATACCAATATCGTCGGTTTTCGCGTGATAAAGAATTCCTTGCATTCCCATTAGATGGGATTACTGCAGGCGAATTTCAACCCGGCGGTTGGCGGCTTCCTTGCCGCCTTTGCTATGCACCTTAACCAATGGCATAGTGTCGCCCACGCCGCGCGCGGCAATAATATTGGCTGGCACACCGCGTGTGACCAGGCTGGCGGCAATCGCCGCGGCACGCTGTTGTGAAATTTTCAGCTTGGATTTTTTGGATCCGGCGGCATCCGAATGGCCGATCACATAAACGATGCGCGGGTGACTGGCCATAATTTGCTGGGCCGCCATGTCCAGCGTTTCCTTTGCGCTATACGGCAAATCCTTACCCTTAAAGGTAAAAAACACAAAGAACTGATTGGCAGTGGCGGGCACGGCATTCAACGCTTGCTGGGCCTGCGGCGGCATAGCGCCCGCGGTCATATTAACCGGCTCGGCATTCAAACCCTGCAGCTGATCCATCGCCTGTTTGAATTCTGCCTGGCAAGCCTGATATTGCTCAGGCGCCCAATCTTTCGCGGCATCTTCCACCCAGCAATCATATTTTGCCTGGGCCAGCGCGGCTTCCTTGGGCGCATTGGCCTTGGCAGTTTTAAGGGTGTTTATTAACTTGGTGCGAGCCGCAGTCAGTTCGACCGTTTTTTCAGGCGCGACGTCAAATTGATCAGGCGCGTAGGGCGGCACTTCTTGGCCTTCGGCGGTTTGCAGACCGCGCAACGCGTTATTATAGGCCTGTTCGTAATTTTGGGTACTGTCCTGGCTGTCGTTGGCGCGTGCCTTATATTGCTCGGTCAGCTGTTTGGCAAACTCCGAGCCGGTCGGCTGTGCTTTATTCAACTGATCCACCGCAAAGCTGCTGTCCATATAGGCACAGGCGGATAGTGACAGGGCGGCAGTAGCCAGCGCCAAAAAGCTAAGTTTGCGGTACATCAGGAGCGTCTCCAGTAAAATCTGCCTTGTTGTCGCAGACTATTCAGAATTTTTCAAGCCGTTAGCGGCGACGTTGACGAGGTTTTTGCGGGGCGGCACTGCCCGGACGCTGTTTAAAACTGCGGCTGGTGGCAGTCGGCTTGGCGGCAGAAGATTTTGCAGCTGTTTTTGGGGCAGGCTGCTCCAAAACTTGCTGGACCGGCTCAAACGCCAGGCCGCCGGTCAAGACATTGGCTTCCAGCAATCTTACCGTCAGACGCTGCCCCAGCTTGTAAACATATTTGGTGCGTTGGCCGACCAGTTGTTGGCGCGGCTCGTCATGCGTAAAATAATCACCGCCCAAATTGCGCATGGGGATGATGCCATCTGCGCCGGTGTCGTCTAGCGTGACAAACAAACCGAAGCGTGTGACCGATGAAATACGCGCGTTGAAAACCGCGCCGACTTCATTTTCCAAAAAAGAAGCTGTATAGCGATCCATGGTCTGGCGTTCGGCCTCGACCGCGCGGCGTTCGGTGACCGAAATATGTTCGGCGATTTTATCGACCTGTTTGGCTTCATAATCCGTAAGACCACCATCACCCAAATCCAGCGCGCGGATCAGGCTGCGATGTACAATCAAATCCGCATAGCGGCGGATGGGCGACGTGAAATGCGCATAGCGTTCCAGCGCGAGGCCAAAGTGACCGATGTTGTTGGGGCTGTAGATCGCCTGGCTTTGGCTGCGTAAAATCAGTTGATGCACGACATGCGCATCCTCACGCCCGCGCGTTTCGTCCAGCAGTTTGGTAAAATCTTTCGGCGCGAGTTTATTGCCCTTCGCCAATTCCAATCCCATACTGCTCAACACCTGGCGCGCAATATCCAGCTTGGTGACGTCGGGATGGTCATGGATGCGGAAGATACAGGGTGATTTATGTTTGATAAGCTCCATCGCCGCCGCGACATTCGCCAACACCATAAACTCTTCGATTAGCCGGTGACTGTCGAGCCGCGTGCGCGGCACAATGGCAATAACCTTGCCATCATCACCCAGCTGTACTTTGCGTTCCGGCACATCGAGGTCAAGCGTACCGCGTTTAAGCCGTGCCTTCAGCAAAGCCTGATAAGCGCTGTATAATGGATTGATAACTTTATCCATCAGCGCCGTGGTGGTTTTGTCGGCATTGCTGTCGCGTGCCTCCTGCACCTGTTCATAGGTCAGCCGGGCATGCGAACGGATCAGGGCACGCGTGAATTTATGTTTTTGTAAATTTCCATTGGCATTAATCCATAGATGCACGGCCATCGCCGCACGCGGTTCGTTGGGTCGCAGTGAACATAGGTCATTGGACAGCGCTTCCGGCAACATCGGCACGACGCGGTCGGGGAAATAGACGGAATTGCCACGGTTAAACGCCTCCTGGTCCAGCGCATTGCCCGACCGCACATAATAAGACACATCGGCAATCGCGACAATCAGATGCCAGCCATTGCCGTCGGGCTCGGCAAAGACCGCATCGTCGAAGTCGCGCGCATCTGCACCGTCGATGGTGACGAGCGATATGTTGCGGAGATCTTCACGCGCGCCCAGCGACGGCACCGCACCTTGCGCGGCTTGTGCCAAAGCCTCTTCCGGAAATTCATGCGGGATGCTAAGGGAATGGATGGCAATCAGGCTAAAGGTACCGGCATTGTTGATATCACCAAAATTCTCGACAAATTCGACGCGTTTTAGTTTGTGTTCCTTACTGCGTGGGTCAAGTTTGACTTTGACCAGGTCACCATCGTTGATGCCGTGTTTTTTACCATCGGCGAGCTGATAGCTGTTATGGTCGCGCTTGCTAACACTTTCGATTAAAAATGTTTTGCCCTGGCGTTTGGCGATGCCCATGACAAAACCAGACTCAATCGCGGGACGCGTTGCTGCCGCCTGCGGTTTGATTTTACCGGCGGCAAATTTTCGCGCCACGTTTTTGTGTTGGACGCTTTTGGGTGGGCTTGATTTAGCTTTGCGGTGTTTAGTGTGTTTCATGCATTGCCATCTAGATGAATTTGCCAATTCATTGCAGTATGTAGAATGCGCGCTATATAAATTGTGCTTTGATTGATTTTATAAAAGGCCATATGCCCATGTTTACTGTTACGTTTTTTAATCAGCAGGCCCCGTAAATCCTGATATTCAATTATTGCAGTGCCACGATGGGGGTCCGATTCTAAAATACAGATTTTTGTCTTTAACTGTTCGATATATTTATCAGCATGATTTAAACAATAAGTTTTAGCATTCCAACGCCAGATTTCCTTTAAATCTTTTTGGGCACTTTCAGAATATATAACCTTTAATTGTTCTGAGCTAGCCATTGTGCCCGATATTCGGCCAAATTTTTATCAACTTGTTCAGAGGTCAAAATACGTCCTACAGCAATATCAGCCAAACCCTCTTCAATTTTGGTGCGAATTTCCGGCGTCATAACAAAATTATCCGGTGCATCATCGTGTAACCAAATATCTTCGGCAAACGACGGATCATCTTGAATACGGTCAAGCAATTGGCCGATATGATTAACCAGCGGTGGCGGTAAATTGTCAGGCAGGTTAAGCTCCATTTTCATAAATAAAGTTTAACCCATTCGGCAAAGTTTGTCATCTTATTTTGCCGTAACTTGCTTAGCGGCGGTCTTTTTTACCGCAGATTTTTTAGCGGCAGTTTTTTTGGCAGCTGTCTTTTTCACGGCGGTTTTTTTAACAGCTGTTTTCTTTGGCGCGGTGGTTTTACCTTTGCCCTTTTTCTTGCCAAATTTGAACGCCGGTTTGCCCATCTGCTTTAATAACAAAATGGCGGTGGCACTGTCGATGTCTTGTGGGTCGGTGCCTTTGGCAAGGCGCGCCTCGATATCATTATGACGAATGACAAAACCAAACCGGCTACGATAAATGCCGATTGGCGCATCATCGTCTGGATGATTATCCAATTCTTTAACCGGCAGGCTGCGCGCAATTTTCTCCATCAAAATATCCACCGCGCGGTTGGGGCCGATATCCTGCGCCGTTTCACCCTTGGGCAATGACGCCAGCAATTTACCGGTTTGAATATAGGGCCCGAACCGGCCGACGTTGGCGTAAATCGGATCGCCGGTTTCGGGGAAAATCCCCACCTCGCGCGGCAGCAATAATAATTTGACGGCATCTTCCAGCGTAATGGCATCCAGGTTGGTGCCGGGCGTCAACGACGCGCGTTTGGGCTTGTTGTCACCATTAGGCCGTTCGAGATAAGGGCCATAGGGGCCAAGCTTGATGGTGATAACTTCACCACTGTCAGGATCAATGCCGATTTCACGCGGTTCAAACACACCGCCGCCGTTGGCAGCGGCGGCGCTTTCGGCGAGACCCAATGGCCGCGTTTCTTTGCACTCCGGATAATTCGAGCAGCCGACAAAGGCGCCGAATTTACCGAGCTTTAAACCAAGGCGACCACTATCACGCGGACATTTGCGCGGATCACTGCCATCTGCGCGCGGCGGAAATAAAAACTTATCCAGCTCCGCATCCAGCACATCAATCACCTGCGTGATGGTAAGTGGTTTGGTTTCATCGACCGCGCCGATAAATTCGACCCAGAATTTGCGCAGCATGTCTTTCCAATCCAACGCGCCGGCGGAAATTTCATCCAGCTGGCCTTCAAGCGCGGCGGTAAAATCATATTCCACATAACGGCGGAAAAAATTGGTAAGGAAGGTTGTGACAATCCGCCCGCGATCTTCGGGCACAAAACGCTTTTTATCGAGCCGCACATAATTGCGGTCCTGCAACACCTGGATGATCGAGGCATAGGTAGAAGGGCGGCCGATGCCAAGCTCTTCCAAGGCCTTGACCAGCGACGCCTCGCTGAAACGTGGCGGCGGCTGCGTGAAATGCTGTTCGGGTTTAATGCTGTTCGTCTGCAACGCGTCTTTGACAGTCAGCGGCGGCAAGCGGCGATTATCCTCACTGTCAGACGGCATATCGTCAGTATCTTCAAAATAGAGTTTAAAAAACCCGTCGAATTTCACCACCGAACCGGTGGCGCGGAACGCCGCCTTGTTCGTGCCGGTAATATCGACGGTAGCCTGGTCCAGAACCGCGCTAGCCATCTGCGCGGCCAACGTGCGTTTCCAGATCAATTCATACAACCGCGCCTGATCATGATCGACATATTTGGCGACGTAATCAGGCGTACGCGCGAGATCGGTGGGGCGAATTGCCTCATGCGCTTCCTGCGCGTTTTTGGCTTTTGATGAATAGATGCGTGGTTGTTCCGGCAAATAATCCTGGCCGTACAATTTATCAATCGTCGTGCGGCAGGAGTAGATTGCATCTTGGGACAATTGCACGCCATCAGTCCGCATATAGGTGATAAGTCCGACCGTTTCGCCGCCCAGCGTCACGCCTTCATAAAGTTTTTGCGCGGTGCGCATGGTTTGGCTAGCGCCGAAACCGAGTTTGCGTGACGCTTCCATCTGCAAGCTTGAGGTAATAAATGGCGCGGCCGGATGACGTTTGACTTCTTTCTTCGTCACATCGCTGACGGTAAAATTTTGTTTTTGCAATGCGGCTAGAATCTCTTGCGCGCGCGTTTCGTTATTGATGGCAAATTTGTCCAGTTTTTGGCCGTCAAAATGCGTTAGCCGCGCGGTAAAAGTGGCGCCGCTATTCGTTTGAAACAGCGCTTCAACTGACCAATATTCTTGGGGCTTAAACTGTTCAATTTCAAATTCACGTTCGCAGATGAGGCGCAGCGCGACCGACTGCACCCGCCCCGCCGACCGTGCGCCCGGCAATTTGCGCCACAAAATCGGCGACAGGTTAAAGCCGACTAAAAAATCCAGCGCGCGGCGCGCCAGATAAGCTTCAACCAGCTCGGCATTGATTTCCCGCGGCTGCTTAAACGCAGTCTGAATCGCGCTTTTGGTAATTTCGTTAAAAGTGACGCGATGAATAGTGCGGCCTTTTAATAAATTCTTTTCATCCAGATATTCTTTGACATGCCAGGAAATGGCCTCGCCCTCGCGGTCCGGGTCGGTCGCAAGATATAATGTTTTAGAGGTTTTAACGGCGCGTTCAATCTCTTTGACATTTTTATGAGCACGGTCGCCCAGCACCCAATCCATCGCGAAGTCTTCATCGGGGCGCACCGCGCCATCTTTGGGCAGCAGATCGCGGATATGCCCGAAACTGGCGAGGACTTTATAATCCGGCCCCAGATATTTTTCGATGGTTTTAGCTTTGGCCGGACTTTCGACGATGACGAGGTTATCTTGTGCCATTACATTGCCTTCATTTCTGTATCATCAGTCGCCAAAATAACGCGGTTGCCGGACAGGCGCTGGGCGCGCCCGGCGAGTTCAAGTTCGAGCAGGGCAGTGTGGAGCGCCGCCGGATTGACCTCGCCCGTGCGCAGGATTTCATCCAGCGTTACGGGGGTGAAGGATAGCAAATCGGTCAGCGTGCGCCGCCGTGCGACCGCCACGGCATTATCATCATATTGCAGCGGCGCATTGCGGTAGGTTTGCCACGGCTCGGCAAGGGCGGTTGGTTCCTGCATATTTCGCAACACATTTATAATGTCGGCGGCGCTTTCCACCAGGGTTGCGCCATCCTTGATTAATTTATTGGTACCGCCGGCGCGCGGATCAAGGGGCGAGCCGGGGATGGCAAACACTTCGCGCCCTTGCTCCAGCGCATAACGCGCGGTGATGAGCGAGCCGGATTTCAGCGCAGCCTCGACAATGACGGTGCCGAGGGCGAGGCCGGAGATGATGCGGTTGCGGCGGGGAAAGTCACGGTTGGTGGGCGGCACCCCTGGCGGATTTTCCGCAATTACAATACCTTGCGCGCAAATCTTGTCATACAGGGTTTGGTTTTCCGCCGGATAAACAATATCAATACCGCCCGCGACCACGGCCACTGTACCGTCGGTAAGGCTAGCGCCATGCGCGGCGGTATCAATCCCGCGCGCGAGACCGGAGACGATAGTATAGCCGGCTTGGCCCAATTCTGCGGCTAGAATTTCCGCCATGCGCCGGCCGGGCAGCGAGGCATTCCGCGCGCCCACGATGCTGACCATCGGTTTTTCGAGCAGCGCCGGATTGCCCTTCACCGTCAAAACCGGCGGCGCATCTTCCAAATGGCGCAGGATGGCGGGGTAAGCGGCATCACAGGATAACAGGTGCCGGGCCCCCAGTTTGGTAAGGGCCTGGATTTCCGCGCGGCCATCCGCCTCACTTTGGATCTTCAGTTTTTGCAGGCGCCCGCCGCGGCGGGCCAGGTCAGGGATGGCGTCCAGCGCCCGGACGGCAGAGCCGAATTGCCGCAGCAGGCGGTTAAAGGTGATGGGGCCGACATTTTCACTGCGCGACAGGCGCAACCAGGCCAGCCGCTCGGCCTCACTTATTATATATGTGTCTGGTGTAACCGGCATGAGGCCCCCCAAGGCTGGTCCGAACGCGGCGGGCTATAACAGGCTTTTGGGGGGAATGGGAAGGATTATTTTTAATTTGTTTGTTGAAAGTAAAACAATATGCTATTTTATGTTATGAAAAACTACATGTCTAATAAAAAAATAGCTCCACATATCGTATCTGGATTTTTTATTGGAGTTGTTATTGGTATTCCTCCTATTGCTGCTGCTGTATACTCTTTACATAAATCCAATAATTCAAGCTATGACAATATAACCGCACCATTAAACAGAGCTTCTTTTACTAAGGTTTTGTCTGGAAACGATATAATTATGAAACCTAAAAAAACCAACGTTAATATGATCAGAAAATTTAATACGAGTTCAAAATCCGAACCCTAAACGGAATTTTTTAATTTAATTTTTGCTTCAGCGCCTTGCAGCAAATTTCTGATATTTTTGTAATGCCTCGTGATTACGAGCAGTGCAATACCCAGAAAGGCAAGGGCGGTTACGTGGTCGGTAAAATACCAGGCATAGATTGGCGCGGCGGCGGCGGCGGCCATTGCTGACAGGGATGAATAACGGCTGACAAAAGCAACCAGCAACCAGGTACCAAAAGCTGCCACTCCCACCGGCCAGCTGACCGCCGTGATGACGCCGAGCGAGGTGGCAACGCCCTTGCCGCCTTTAAAGCGCAGCCAAATGGAAAACATATGGCCGATGATGACCATGCCGCCCGCCAGCAGCGGCACATAGGGCAACCATTGTACAAGTTCTTTTTGCGCAGGTGTGCCACCAAAGGTGATGCCCATATAATAATCCATCTGCGGCATAACCTTGTGTTCGATAAAATAGCGATAAGCGATAATGACCAGCGCACCCTTCGCCGCGTCGCATAATAATGTCGCAATCGCTAAGTCCTTACGCCCAGTGCGCAGCACGTTGGTTGCGCCAATATTGCCGGAGCCGATCTTACGCACATCGCCCAGGCCTGCGGCGCGGGTCAGGATCAGTCCAAATGGTATAGAACCAATCAGATAGGGTAAAATGATGCAAGCAAGGATGAATAATGTGTAAACGGGCATAAAATCGTTTTATTGCGATTCTGCTGGGAAAAATATACAATTGGTGGTCAACTTTCCCTCTCCCTTTGAGGGAGAGGGTGCCCCTTTAGGGGCGGGTGAGGGGTTGTTATAATCACCCTTCACCAAGAAATTCTAACCGCTTATGCTACGCGTGCGCGAAGAGTTTCTATCCTCTCCCTGCTAGGGAGAGGAATACATAACGGATAGTTTGGAGTTTTACTTTAATGGCGATTGTCACCGGGCTGTCCGGCAATGAATTATATTGTTTAGACCAAAAGGGCTATGCGCCCGGCAATATCGTGGTCGGTAACAGCGTTTTTTCACTGGGCTTTTTGGGCAGCCTAGGCTCCGGCATCAAAACCTTTATCGGCGGCGAGGTAACCCAGGTCACCAATGTTATTCATGAAGGACGGCTGGAGTCATTCCAGCGGTTACAGAATGAGGCCAAGAAACACGGGAGCCGCGGTATTACTGGGGTGTCTTCCACTATTGTCCAGCATGGCCCGAATATCGAATTCTTGAGCATCGGTTCGGCGTTGCATACCAAAGGTGTCGAAAGCGCTGAAAATTATAAATTTTCAACCTCAGCTGATGGCCAAGAGTTATACTGTCAGCTAGATTGCGGGTTCCAGCCGATCAGCTTTGCTTTCGGCAATGTGGCCTATGCGCTCGGTCTCGGCGGCGGCTTGTTCGGCATGTTGCGTAGCCTCGGGCGCGGCGAAATTACCGAATTCAGCCAGGTGTTCAATAATACGCGGCATCTGGCGTTGCAACGCATTGTCGAAGATGCGCGCGGTGTGGGCGCCAATGCCGTGGTCGGCATCAAAACCTCGATCCTGCCGTTTCAGGGCGGCGTCGTAGAAATGTTGATGATCGGCACGGCATCCTATCATGAGAATTTGCCTGCGTTGCATACCAAGAGTCCCATCACTAGTGATCTCACCAATGAAGAGATGTGGAATGTAATCGCGATGGGCTATATGCCGCTGCGGCTGTGCATGGGTGTTTCGGTTTATTCGCTGGGTTTTATCGGCGGTTTTACCAGCATGATAAAATCCTTTGTGCGCGGCGAGATTTCTGAACTCACCTCACTTATTTACGACGCGCGCGAAAACGCCTTTGATAAGTTAAAGCAGGAGGCGGATAAAGCCGGCGCCGATGATATCCTCGGCGTGCAGACCTATGTTTATGATCTGGGCAACGGCATCATTGAATTTATGGCGATTGGCACCGCGGTTAAAAAAATGCCGGACATCGCCAAAACGCATAGCCCGCAAATCATCCCGCAAGCAGTTATCCAGGATAAATCAACTTTTGTTAATTTGTCTGAATTTTCGGTGGGCGGGGATTTGAATAGTCCAACGCGATAGATTGATGTTGAGCGCTGTGCAGCCTCCTCCCTTGTGGGGAGGCACAAATTTTCCAGCGTAGCGATGAAAATTTGGGTGGGGGTTGGTAGATTTAAATTAAGTCCCCCACCCAAAAATTACATGGCTTTGCTGCGCGCCGCCTTTAATTTTTGTGCCTCCCCACAAGGGGGAGGCTAAATTCTTCCAAGAGCAACTAAGTTAACTCTAAAATCACTGGCACGTGATCTGACGGTTTTTCAAGGTCGCGCGGGCTGTCGTCGATAACGGTGTTGATAATACGGTCGGTCAGTTGTGGCGACGTTAAAAAATGATCAATGCGAATGCCTAAATTTCGCTGGCGTGCGCCGCCGGTGTAATCCCAAAAGCTGTATAATTTTTGGGTGGGATAAAATACCCGCACCGCATCGGTCAGCCCCAGATTACACAGGCTGCGCCACAATTTGCGCGTCTCCGGTCGGAACAGCGCGTCATCCTGCCAGACTTTGGGATCATAACAATCGATGGCTTCAGGGATAATGTTGAAATCGCCGCAAATTAAAAACGGCAAATTGTCTTTGCGCAACTGCGCGGCATGAGCATAAAGCCGCGCCAACCACGTCAGCTTATAGGGAAATTTTTCAGTGCCGACCGGGTTACCATTCGGCGCATAGATGTTAATGATGCGAACATCATTGATAGCAACTTCCAGGTAACGGGCATGGCTGTCGGTATTGTCACCGGGTAAGGTGGTGCTGATAATCTCCAGTGGCTGTTTGGACAGCACCGCGACACCATTCCACGCCTTTTGCCCGACAACGGCCTGATGCAAATAGCCAGCTTGTTCAAACACATCTTTGGGAAACTGGTCGTTCTGGCATTTGAGTTCCTGGAAACAAATGACATCGATGTTATTGGTGGATAGCCATTCTACCGCCATCGCCGCGCGCAGGCGGACGGAGTTAATATTCCAGGTGGCAATTTTCATAAGAACTATTTCACGGAAAAACTGGTGCCGCAGCCGCAACCGCTGTCCGCATTGGGGTTGTCTACCGCGAAATAATCACCCAGCAGATCGCGCACAAAATCAATCTTGGCGCCGCTCACGAATTCCAACGATACGTCATCAATTAACAGGTTGGCATCACCATCACTGATTTTGTGATCATCGCCATGGGTCTGGTCATCAAACGTCCAAATATATTGAAACCCCGCGCAGCCGCCGCCATCCACGCGCAACCGCAGGTTCAGTGCCGGATTGTCTTGCCGTTCGCGGATTTCATAAATGCGCGATACTGCAGATGGGGTAAGGGTAATTGTCATACTTTATATATAATTATAAAGCGTGACTTTGCCATGTTATATTTGTAAATATTCTAACCATGAATAATGCTGCAATTCCGCCATACCAACCGCCGCCGCGGGCGATCTATGCTGTCAATCCGCTGGACAGCCGTGGACGGCGGCACTCGGAAGCCGAAAGCAGCATGAAAACGCCGTATCAGCGCGACCGCGACCGGATTGTGCATTCGGCGGCCTTTCGTAAGTTGAAACAAAAAACCCAGGTCTTCGTTGTGCATATGGGCGATTATTACCGCACGCGCCTGACGCATTCATTGGAGGTCGCGCAAATCGCGCGCAGCATCGCGCGAACGCTGGGGCTTGATGAAGATATGGCGGAGGCGGTGGCGCTGGCGCATGATTTGGGGCATCCGCCGTTCGGTCATGCCGGTGAAGATGCGCTGCAGGAATGTATGGCGCCTTATGGCGGGTTTAATCATAATGATCAGGCGCTACGGATTTTAACGCAGCTCGAGCGCCGCTATGCGGACTTCGATGGTTTGAACTTGTCATGGGAAACGCTAGAAGGTGTCGTCAAGCATAACGGCCCGCTGCTGCCATTGGCGGAAGGCAAACAATTGCCGCATACCATCAATGGTTTTCAAAGCTATATGAATTTGGAGCTTGGCACCTTTGCATCGGCAGAGGCGCAGGTCGCGGCGCTGTCCGATGATATTGCCTACAACAATCATGATATTGATGATGGGCTACGTGCAGGACTTTTTAACTTTGATGATATTCGTGATCTGCCGATCATTGGCGAAATTATTGAAAAGCTGATGGTGCAATATCCCAAGCTGGCTAAAACACGGCTGATATTCGAAGCAGTGCGCCGCATGATTGATGTGATGGTCAAAGACCTGGTGCTGGAAAGTCAGGACCGCCTGTCACGGTTAAACCCGCAATCGGCAAGCGATGTGCGGCACGCTAAAACCGCGGTCATCGCCTTTTCATCGGGTATGCAGCAAAATATCAAGCAGCTGCGCGCGTTTCTGATGGAACGGGTTTACCGCCATTACACGGTTAACCGCATGACCAGCAAGGCGCGCAAGGTTGTAACCGATCTGTTCAACCGTTTTCTGGCAGAGCCTGAAACGCTGCCAACCGACTGGTATAATATGATCCGCGACCAATCATCATCACATCTGCAGGCGCGCATAATTTGTGATTACATTGCCGGCATGACAGACAACTACGCGATGCTGGAATGGGACCGGTTATTTGATATGAATGTTGAGTGTAAGTAATGAATATTTTCCAGGATGTGAAATTATTTGTGCAGCAGGAAATGGCTGTACTGCTGCCGAACCTGCCGCTGGATAAAATCACGGTTGAGGCACCGAAAGATGCCGCGCATGGTGATATGGCGACCAATGCCGCTATGGTTATGGCGAAACCCGCTGGGCAAAATCCGCGCGCGTTGGCGGAACAATTGGCAGCGCGTTTAAAATCGCATCCGCAAGTGACTGACGTAACGGTAGCTGGACCCGGTTTTATCAATCTGCAGCTGTCACCCAGTTTTTGGCAAGGCCAGGTAAAAACGATTTTGCAAAGCGGTGCGCGCTACGGCGCAGCGGATGTGGGCCAAGGGCAGCCGTTTAATGTGGAATATGTGTCCGCCAATCCAACCGGACCGCTTTTAGCATCACACGCGCGCGGCGCGGTGTTTGGCGATGCTTTATGCAATTTATTAGAATTCGTTGGATATAAAGTATGCCGCGAATATTATTTGAATGATTACGGCAATCAAGTGAATGTCTTGGCGCGCTCGGTCTATTTGCGTTACCGCGAGGCATTGGGCGAAACCGTCACCATTCCTGACGGCTGTTACCCGGGTGAATATCTGATACCGGTGGGCCAGGCGCTCGCGGCGCGCGAAGGCGACACTTGGCTGAATGCCGCCGAAGACGAATGGCTGCCGCTGGTACGCGCATTCGCCATTGATGAGATGATGAAGATCATCAAGGCAGATCTGGAATTGCTGGGAATTGTGCAGGACGTGGTGTTATCGGAACGCCACTTGGTGGAAAGCGGCGCCGTGCAGGCTGCGTTTGATAAGCTGCAGGCGGACGGGCATATTTATTTCGGCCAGCTGGAGGCGCCCAAAGGTGAAAAGCCTGAGGATTGGGAGCCGCGCGACCAGTACTTATTCCGCGCCACCGATTTTGGCGATGATGTCGATCGGCCGCTTAAGAAAAGCGATGGCAGCTGGACCTATTTTGCCTCCGACGTCGCCTGTCATTTCGATAAATTCCAGCGCGGCTTTAAGCTAATGGCCAATGTGTTCGGTGCCGATCATGCGGGTTATGTCAAACGCATCATCGCGGCGACACGTGCGGTCAGCGGCCAACAGGCGGCGCTGGATATCAAAACCGTGCAACTGGTGCGACTGCTCGAAAACGGTCAGCTGGTTAAACTATCCAAACGCGCCGGTAACCTGGTGTTCCTATCAGACGTTGTGGAGCGGGTCGGCAAGGATGTCGTGCGGCTGATCATGCTAACGCGCCGCCAAGACCAAACGCTCGATTTTGATTTTGCCAAGGTGACCGAACAGTCCAAAGATAATCCGGTTTTTTATATTCAATATGCGCATGCACGGATCTGTTCGGTGTTGCGGCATGCGGCGGAACAGTTGCCGCAATTGAAAATTGCCGATACCGATCTGACGGCGGCAGACCTGTCAGTGCTGGTCGCGCCGGAAGAACTGTCATTGATCAAGCTGCTGGCCGGCTGGCCGCGCCTGGTCGAGACAGCGGCGGATCTGCACGAACCACACCGCTTTTCGTTTTATCTGATGGAGGCGGCGGCCGCCTTTCACCAGCTGTGGACTGGGGTCAGGGATGATGCCACGCTGCGTTTTCTGCAACCCGAAAATCCGGGCTTAACCGCGGCGCGGCTGGCTTTGCTGCGTGCAACGGCGCTTGTCATCGCGGCTGGATTGAATATTATTGGCGTTGCGCCAGTTGAACAGATGTAACGGAGAGATTTCAATGACCAATAATTATGATGAAAATGATAATTTCAAAAACTACTATCCGGATGATAACCGCCGCGCCCAACGTGCGCGCACGCCGTTAAAACCGCTGCTGATCGGCACGACATGCGTCGCGCTGCTCGTCTTTGCGGCCTTGGCCTGGTATGGTTATAGCAAGGTTGCGGTGACAAAAACCGAAGGCGGCCTGCCGGTAGTAGAGGCGGACAGCAGCATGTCCAAAACCAAACCAACCGATCCCGGCGGCATGGATATTCCGCATCAGGATACGCTGGTTTACAACCGCATGGATAAGAATGCGAAGGCCGAAGATGTCGAGCAATTATTGCCGACCCCGGAAAAACCGGTTGAGATAACGGAAGATGCACCAGCGGCGGCACCGCCACAAACTGCCGAGACAGCGACCCCGGCGGAAACAACGCCTGCAGCTGATGCCAAGCCACCGGTAACTGCAGCCGAAACTCCGGTTGCCAAGCCGGCTCCGGTCACGCCAACCCCGGCACCAACGACCACGGCGGCCGATCAAAAACCGGTTGCGCCTGTAACAGAGATGGCGACGGCCGGTGGCGATGCCGCCTTCAATATTCAATTGGCTGCCGTTAAGGAACAGGACAAGGCCAGCGCCGAATGGAAAAAGATGCAAAGCAAGAATGGCGATGTGTTGGGCACGCTGAACCCGCAATATGTAAAGGCGGATGTCGGTGACAAGGGCACCTTCTTTCGTGTGCAGGCGGGCCCAATGACACGCGCCGCCGCCGCCGCTGTGTGCGACAAATTAAAAACGCGCCAGCAGCCCTGTATGGTGGTCAAAAGCCGTTAGGCATCAATTGGCGCGGCGTCAGATCCGGTCAGGCGCGCCTGACCGGTTGGGCAGATGTCGAGCAGCACGCAGGCCGGACAATTCGGCTTTTTGAAAAAACACACGCGCTGGCCGTGAAACATCATGATTTCATGATGATCATAGAGGTCTTGCGCGCTCCAATCGTCGGGTAACAACGCGACCAGTACATCATGCGCCTTACCTTCGCCCACGGTGGGCGGCACCAGCGCCAGCCGCACGGCAACGCGGTAATGATGCGCATCCACCGGCATCGCGCGCATGCGCAGGCGGCTGAACGACAGGACGGCATTGGCGGTTTTGGGACCCACGCCATGCAGGCTTTGCAGCCAGTTGCGCGCGGCGGCAAGGTCCATATTTTCTAAAAAATCCAGCGACAGGCTACCAACGCGGGTGGTAATTTCCTGTAGCATCGCTTTGATCCGTGGCGCTTTCTGTTCTGCGTACGTAACGACATGAATAAATTGTTTAATCTCTTCAACCGGCGCGTCCCGCACAGCTTCCCAGGTCGGTAAAGCCGCGACCAGCGCCTTAAAGGCGATACTTTTATTTTTATTGGTGGTGCGCTGCGACAGCAAAGACGATACCAGCTGGCTTAAAGGATCGCGATTGCCAAAATAGGCAACCGGACAGCCATACAGACTGCATAACCGCTGATGGATATCTAAAACAAAATCGCGCAAATCCAGTGCCATCTTTTTTGCTTAAACAGCGCTATATCAATTTGTAATACATTTTAGTGGCTTCGCTTGGTAAAACATAAGGTTATGTTACTATCCTTGAAAAAAACCTACCATTTCCCAGTAAAATCGGTTATTTATGAGCTATCAGTTGCTGTCACCTTGTGTTTTTAAGGCCTGTTTTGAATGTCCACGACCCAACCGCAACCAATTTTTGATAATGAGTGGTCAATAATTTTTGACTCGTTGCCCGATGGCATATGTTTGCTAGATAAAGATTTGATGATGGTGCGACATAATCGCGCGTTGGGGCATATCATGCCGCTGGATGCGGACCGCTTAAAGTCAGAAAATCTCCGCGATTACCTGGCCAGTCTCAATTATCAGCATACGCCAATTGCACTGCAATTAGTCAAGGAAACCTGCCAACCCCAATACCGTGAATCGTTTGATCACCATGGCAATTGGTTCCGGATCGCCGCCCAGCCGATTTTAAACGGCCATGAATTTTTGGGCGTGGTATTTTCATTGTCGGATGTAACATCGCGTAAACGCGCCGAAGACGAAGTTGAACGCAGCGAGGAAAGATTTCGCCAAATGGCCAATGCGATTCCGCAGTTGGCCTGGATGACCGATGCGGCGGGCCAGACAACCTGGTACAATCAGCGGTTTTATGACTATACCGGTTACACGTTTAAAACGATGTCCGACAAAGAACGCGTTAAAATCCATCACCCTGATTATTATAAAGATTTTATGCAGTATCGGGATGCGATGGTGACCAAAGGCGAAAAGTGGGAGGCGACATTCCCGCTGCGCGGTAAAGACGGCGACTATCGCTGGTTTTTAGCCGGCGCAATGCCGATGCAGGATGATAAAGGTAAAATATTGCGCTGGTTCGGTACCGCGACCGATATCACCGACCAGCGGTTATTGGAAAATACGCTGCGTGAGGCCAAGGAAAAAGCCGAAGAAGCCAATCTAGCGAAGTCGGAATTTTTGGCGAATATGAGCCATGAAATCCGCACGCCAATGAATGTGGTGATCGGTCTTGCGAATATTTTGGCGGTCAGTGTGCCGCTGACGCCCCAGCAAAAAGAGTTTATCAAAACGCTGCAGCTGAGCGCGGATACCTTACTGGCTCTGATTAACGACCTGCTAGATATTTCTAAAATTGAGTCGCGCAGCTTTGAACTAGAACAGATACAGTTTAATTTTTATGATTTAATGAAGGAAATTATCAATATATTGAGCGTGCGGGCTGTAGAAAAAAATCTGTCGCTCATGACTGATATTGAAAGCATCCGTCATAAAAATTTTATTGGTGACACCACGCGGCTGCGCCAGATAATTATGAATTTATGCAGTAATGCCATTAAATTTACCACGCAAGGTATCGTAAATATCAAAATTCACACTGAGCCTGGCGCGCAAAAAAACTCTGAAAATATTGTGATAGCAGTGTCAGACACTGGCATTGGCATTGCCGAAGAAAAGCGCGAGGCGATATTTCAAAAATTTATTCAGGCAGATACCAGCATTAACCGTCATTACGGCGGCACCGGCCTCGGTCTGGCGATTACCAAATCATTGGTAGAAAATATGCATGGCAGTGTGACGTTGGACAGCACGATGGGCCAGGGTTCAACCTTTACCGTGATATTGCCGCTTACAATTGCCAAAGAAAAAAAACCCGCTGCCGCGGTTCACTATCCGACCGCTTCGATAATTCAATTTGATAAATTGGAACAACCTGCTAACGCACCGTTAATTTTATTAGTGGAAGATTATGCACCGAATATTCTGGTGGCAACCACGATTTTAGAACATTTTGGTTATCGTTATGAGGTTGCCAACAACGGCCATGAGGCGATTGAAAAGGCAACCGCACACATTTACGATGCCATCCTCATGGATGTGCAAATGCCGAACATGAATGGATTGGAAGCCACCGCGCAAATCCGCCAGCATGAAAAAATGCATAATTTGCCGCCAATATCGATCATTGGCATGACGGCTTATGCGCTGGCAGGCGATCGCGAAAAATGCCTGAGTGCCGGGATGACAGATTATATCTCTAAACCATTTAACCAGGATGAATTGAAACGTAAACTGGATCGCGAATTGCGGCAAAAAGCCGCACTCAATAAAAACGTCATTTAATGCTGCACTGCAAAATACTTTTTGCAATCGCATAAATCTTGAATTGCTGCCAAATGCTTGCATCGGCAGTCAAATTTGATTAACAAGAGGCCTTGTCAAAACATCCGTACAGGACTCCTGCGTGGCCGATCATAAAAATAAACAACTGCTGTTAAAACTGTTTGAAGACATGCTGCTGATCCGGCGGTTTGAAGAACGCGCTGGGCAGCTTTATGGCATGGGCCTTATCGGCGGTTTTTGCCATTTGTATATTGGCCAAGAAGCCGTCGTCGTCGGTATCAATTCCGTTCAGCAATCCCAAGACAGTGTGATTACCGCCTACCGCGACCACGGCCATATGCTGGCCTGTGGCATGGATGCCAAGGGTGTTATGGCAGAACTTACCGGGCGCAGCGGCGGTTATTCACGCGGCAAGGGCGGCTCCATGCATATGTTCAGCCGCGAAAAAAACTTTTACGGCGGGCACGGTATTGTCGGCGCGCAAATCCCGATTGGCGCCGGTCTGGCCTTCGCGCACAAATATAATAATGATGGCGGCGTCAATGTCGCCTATATGGGGGATGGCGCCTCTAACCAGGGCCAAGTGTATGAGACATTTAATATGGCGGCGCTGTGGAAATTGCCGGCGCTGTTTGTCATTGAAAATAATAAGTATGGCATGGGCACCTCGCAGGCGCGCCATGCTGCGGGCGAACTTTATAAACGCGGCGAGGCCTATGGCATCCCGGGCGAACAGGTCGATGGTATGGATGTGCTGGCAGTGCGCAAAGCTGCCAACGATGCCATGGATTATATCCGCAGCGGGAAAGGGCCCGTCTTGCTGGAAATTCAAACTTATCGTTATCGCGGGCATTCAATGTCAGACCCCGCCAAATATCGCACCAAAGAAGAGCTGGAAGAGACCCGCGAACAGCGCGACCCGATTGAACGCCTGCGCAAATATCTAACCGACAAAAAAATGCTGGATGAAGCAGGATTTAAAGAAATTGAAGACCGCATTAAAACCATCTGCCTGGAGGCGGTCGAATTTGCCAAACAATCGCCGGAACCGCCGCTGGAAGATTTATGGACTGACGTGTTAAAGGCTGCTTAAGGATATTTTGAAATGACCATTGATGTTTTAATGCCGGCGCTGTCGCCGACGATGACCGAGGGCAAAATCGCTCGCTGGCTGAAGGCGGAAGGCGACGCCGTTAAAAGTGGCCAGGTCCTGTGCGAAATTGAAACCGACAAAGCGACCATGGAGGTCGAGGCAGTTGATGAAGGCACGTTGCTAAAAATCCTGGTGCCGGAAGGCACGGAAGCCGTGGCGGTCAATGCGCCAATCGCCGTGTTGGGCGCCGCAGGTGAAACAGTCTCTGCTGCACCTGCGCAAGCTGTACCGCAAATTAAAGATTTGGGTGAACCTAGTGCTGCCGCTGCTACTGCCCTCAAAACCGATTACCCCGAGCAGCACATGACGTTCGCTGATGACGATTTTGATGAGACGCGTTTTTTTAAAGACGTCAAAAACCAAACCGTCCGTGAAGCCTTGCGCGATGCAATGGCTGAAGAAATGCGCGCCGATAAAACCGTCTTTTTGATGGGTGAGGAAGTTGCCGAATACAACGGCGCTTACAAGGTATCCCAAGGCTTGCTGGATGAATTCGGCCCAACCCGCGTTATTGATACGCCGATCACGGAACATGGTTTTGCAGGTCTTGGTGTTGGCGCGGCCTTCGGCGGTTTAAAACCGATTGTGGAATTCATGACCTGGAATTTTGCCATGCAGGCGATTGACCATATTATCAATTCTGCCGCCAAGACATTATATATGTCGGGCGGCCAGATGGGCTGCCCGATTGTTTTCCGCGGCCCCAATGGCGCGGCGTCGCGCGTCGGCGCGCAGCATTCACAATGCTACGCCAGCTGGTACGGGCATATCCCGGGCCTGTTGGTCGTCGCGCCATGGTCGGCCGCGGACTGCAAGGGACTAATGAAGACGGCCATCCGTAACCCCAACCCGGTGGTCTTTCTCGAAAACGAAATGATGTATGGCCAATCGTTTGATGTGCCGACGGATGAAGACTATGTGCTGCCGATTGGCAAGGCTAAGGTTGAACGCGCAGGTAAAGATGTCACTATCACGGCCTATTCAATTATGGTCGGTAAGGCGTTGCAGGCCGCTGAACAATTGGCGGAGCAGGGGATAGATGCGGAGGTCATTAACCTGCGCACCATCCGCCCGCTCGATGTCGGCACGATTGTTAAAAGTGTCAAGAAAACCAACCGCCTGGTGTCTGTTGAGGAAAGCTGGCCTTCTTACGGTATCGGCTCCGAAATGGCGGCGCTGATGATGGAACATGCCTTTGATTATCTGGATGCGCCGGTCGCGCGCGTCTGCGCGAAAGATGTGCCATTGCCCTATGCCGCCAATCTTGAGCATCTGGCATTGCCGCAGGTGGAAGATATTGTCGCGGCTGTGAAGCAAGTCTGTAACAAATAATGCTTATTAAATTTAATCTTTTGCAGAAAAATGAAGCTATCTATGTGTCTCTGTATTCTTTGTTTGTCGCATTAATGGGTGGCGGATCAACATTATTTGTATATTCAGGACTTTTTTTTGGGTATTTTATTTTAATCCCGCTTTTGATATTTCCATTAATCATGAACATAATTTGGAAAATTTTAAAACGTGGGAACAACTTTATAGAGAAACAAAACCGTTTAATCGGTTGGGCCATCCTCGTACTATTTTTTATGCCAATAATTGCGGTTGGTGCGGTCGGTGGTCAGCAAAGCACGCCGATTGGTTACGCCTTTGATTTTCTGTTTTTGATTCCTGCAACAATTGTGTTTGGAAAGCTTTTTTTCAAACAGAAAAAACTTGGAATTTTAGCTTATTGTTTTTTGGTTGAATTTGGATTGGTAGTATATGGCTTATTCAATGTGATTTTACTTTTTTTATGTATTAATTTTGAAGAAAAATTTTTGGGAGGATCCGTAGAGCCATCGTTTGGATTATTAGCTAATTTTATAACCGTACCTTTCGTTGTTTTTATTGTTTGGAATTTGATCCACAGAATTTGCAAACCAAATTTATTGTCTTTCTTAATTACGTCATGTGCATCATCACTAATTGCATCATCTATTTCTTATAATTTTTTCTTCATATTGCCTACCAATTTTGACACCTTACAACATCTAACTATATACGCTCAGAAAGTAGGTAAATTGTGTTTTTTAATTTGCCTTATTAATTCAATATTATTTTCAATCTTGTATTGGTTTTTACGGCCACGTCTTTATCTATCAACGCAACATCCATCTAAAGAAGTATTCGCATGAGTATTGAAATTTTAATGCCAGCGCTGTCGCCCACCATGACCGAGGGCAAATTGTCCAAATGGACAGTGAAAGAAGGCGACACTGTTAAAAGCGGCCAGGTCATCGCTGAAATTGAAACTGACAAGGCAACCATGGAAGTTGAAGCCGTGGATGAGGGCAGGATCGGTAAAATCCTGATTGCCGAAGGGAGTGAGGGTGTTGCCGTCAATACGCCCATCGCCATCTTGCTGGAAGAGGGTGAGATGGAAGTCAGAAGCGGGACGTCGGATAAAAAAACCGAAACACCAATTGCCACCAACAACGCACCGTCACCGGCCGTTCAATCTGCGCCTGTCCAGTCTCCAATTTCTAATCTCCAACTTTCATCTGGTGCCCGTGTCTTCGCGTCGCCACTCGCCAAACGTATAGCGGCTGAAAAAGGTGTTACCCTCGCCACTATTAAAGGCACCGGCCCGCATGGCCGCATCGTTGTGGCGGATGTCGAGTCTGCTCCAAAGGGACAAGCTGACCGCGCCGTAGCGTCAGCTAAAGTGAATGCGCCAACTATGTCGGGCCCTAACGCCAGACAATTGGCCGATATGCTGGGCATGGACTATGTGGCGGAACCAAACAGTCAGATCCGAAAAATTATCGCTAAGCGTCTGACCGAGTCCAAACAAAATGTGCCGCATTTCTACCTGACGGTGGATTGCGAAATTGATAAATTGCTGGATATTCGCGCGCAATATAATGCTGCGCAGACTATTGCCAAGATTTCTGTCAATGACATGGTAATCAAAGCAGTTGCCGCGGCACTGATCAAAATTCCTGCCGCTAACGCCGCCTGGACGGAAGACGCGATATTAAAGTTTAAACATGCCGATGTTTCGGTCGCGGTCGCGACGCCGAACGGCCTGGTGACACCCATCATCAAAAAAGCGGAAGGCAAATCGCTAACGGACATTTCGAAAGAAATGAAAGACCTCGGCCTGCGCGCGCGTGAGAACAAACTAAAGCCGGAGGAATTCCAGGGCGGCACCTTTACCATCTCTAACCTCGGTATGTTCGGCATCAAACAATTTGCGGCGATCATCAATCCGCCGCAGGGCTGCATTCTGGCGGTTGGCGCAGGTGAAAAACGTGCCATCGTTAAAAATGACAAGTTGGAAATCGCGACTGTGATGACGGTTACATTATCCGTCGATCACCGTGTGGTTGATGGCGCAGTCGGCGCGGAGTTTATCGCGGCATTTAAAGATTTTATTGAAAACCCAATTGGATTATTGCTGTAATGCCACGTCCAACTGCTGCGCAATTGCGCGCTTACAAAATTTTAGACCGCTTTGATTTGCCTGAATTGGTGCAGGATTTTGAGATTGAGCGGGTACAAGGCAAGTCAGGACTTATAATTACATGTCGCACGGCACAACACGTTGATAATATAGTCAAAAATCATGTATATGCCTTGTTTCCAAAAATCGGCGGATGGGTCGCGCAATTGTTTGGGACAAAAAATTACAGTGAAAGTATTAGCATATGACGTCTGAAAACTTTGACATTATTATTGTCGGCGGTGGGCCAGGCGGTTATGTGGCGGCGATCCGCGCGGCGCAGCTGGGCAAAAAAGTCGCACTGGTAGAGCGTGAACATCTAGGCGGCATCTGCCTTAACTGGGGCTGTATTCCAACCAAGGCACTGTTGCGCTCGGCTGAAATTTACCACCTCTTGCATCATCTTGATGAGTATGGCGTCTCGGCGAAGGATCAGGCATTTGATCTGTCCAAAATCGTCAAACGTTCGCGCGATGTATCGGCACAGTTGGTCGGCGGCATCAAGCATTTGATGAAGAAAAACAAGATTACCGTTTTTGACGGGCAGGGGACTTTGCTCGGCAAGGGCCAATTAAAAGTCAGTAAAGATAATAAAGATGCCGCGACCCTCGCCGCACCGCATATCGTGCTGGCGATCGGCGCGCGTCCCCGCATATTGCCGGGACTGGAGCCAGACGGCAAACTGGTTTGGACCTCACGCGAGGCGATGGTGCCGCAGCAGATGCCGAAGTCATTACTGGTGATCGGCAGCGGCGCGATCGGCATTGAATTCGCCAGCTTTTATAATGCGCTGGGCGCGCAGGTCACGGTGGTTGAAATCATGGACCGTGTGCTGCCGGTGGAGGATGACGAGGTCTCCGCCTTTGCGCGCAAGGCGTTTGAAAAACAGGGTATGACCATCAAAACCGGCGCCAAAGTTGTAAAGCTCGATAAAAGCCAGGATAATGTGACCGCTACTATCGAGGCGGGCGGCAAAATTGACACGCTGACGGTTGATCGCGTGATTTCTGCAGTTGGCATCATTGGCAACGTCGAAAACATCGGCCTGGAAAATACCAAGATTAAAGTTGAGCGCGGCCAGATTGTTATCAATCAGTGGTGCGAAACGGCGGAAAAGGGTGTTTATGCGATTGGCGATGTCGCGGGGCCGCCGTGGCTCGCGCACAAAGCCAGCCATGAAGGCGTCATATGTGTTGAAAAAATCTTTGGCATACCAGGCGTGCATCCCTTGAATGTGACCAACATTCCCGGCTGTACCTATTGCACGCCGCAGGTTGCCTCGGTTGGCTATACCGAAGCCAAAGCACGCGAAAAAGGTTATACGCTCAAGGTTGGCAAGTTTCCGTTTATCGGTAATGGCAAGGCGATTGCGCTTGGTGAACCCGAAGGTTTAATCAAAACCATCTTTGATGCCAAAACCGGTGAATTGCTCGGTGCGCATATGATCGGCACTGAAGTCACTGAACTAATCCAGGGTTATAACATTGCCAAAACCATGGAAACAACCGAGGCGGACTTGATGCACACCATTTTCCCGCATCCAACCCTATCCGAAATGTTGCATGAAAGCGTGCTGTCAGCCTATGGCAAAGCAATTCATTTTTAGCTTGACTTGTAGTTACATTTGTAGTTATAATAATTTTACGGTAATGACCGATGCTTGAATTGTGCTTAAATCAATTGCTTGAAGAAAACTTCAATTGAACAAGGCATAGCATGCAATTTGAATGGGATGAAGAGAAGCAGCTGTCAAATTTAGCCAAGCATGGATTGGATTTTGAAGATGTTGCAAGATTTTTTGAAAATAAACCGATTTTACTGCCTACCCATAGAAATGAAGAGTTACGTTTTGTTGCTACCGGTCTTTTAGACAATCGGTTCATTTCAGTTATTATCACGATGCGCGTGTCCGTCATTCGCATTATTTCGATGAGGAGAGCAAGGGATGCTGAAATCTCACACTATCGAAGATTTAAAAAAATTAAAGGGTAAGACCGATTGGTCGCGTGTTGCCGTGACCGAAGCTGAAATCTTGGCTGATGAGGATGATGTTTTGCCTTATGAAATTGACTGGGAAAATAGCGTTGCTGTGCATGGCCTAGAAGATCTGGCTACAAAGATGCAAAGCTTTCAAGAACGCAAAAACCAACTAACCATCCGTTTTGATAATGATGTAGTAACTTGGTTTAAATCATTTGGCCGCGGTTACCAATCGCGTATGAATGCTGTATTGCGTGAATTTATGCTGCAGCAACAGCAATTGGCTAAAGCACGCCAACAGGAAAAAATATAATGCACACCATCTTCCCGCATCCAACCCTATCCGAAATGCTGCACGAAAGCGTGCTGTCAGCCTATGGCAAAGCAATTCATTTCTAAATGAATTTTTATTTTTATGGTGCCGGTGCTAACGGACAGCCCACAGAATCTACATGTTGCAAATTCGGTCGAGGCCCAAGTTTTTCTGGTAAAGGCACATAAGATTTAAGCACGCCACTTTGTCTTAAGTGAGCGAGCCTGCATGCGACATTATGATGCGGAATTCTAACCATCCATTTTGGATATGATCCTTCACGAATTCCGTCTCTTATATCTTGTTTGATTAGGCTGGGGGTTTGATAACCAGTATGGAATGCATAACAGAGGGCATTTAATAATCTACCCTGATCTTGAATTCCTAAAAGTGCTTTTCTCCGCATAACTATCTCCAAAAAACCTTCTTAGAGATTAATCAGATAATAAAGTATTGGCAACACTAAAAAGCGGGCCGCAGCCCGCTTTTAGTTTGGACATCAGAGAAATTAGGCCGCCGTTTTTGTCAACACATCTTCCAATTTTTTAACGGCTTTCTCATGTTCAATTTTTTCAACCGCAGCCACTTCACGCGCCAAACGATCTAACGCGTTCTGAAAGATTTGACGTTCGCTATAAGACTGCTCGCCCGACTCCGCGTTGCGGCGCAGGTCGCGCAAGACCTCGGCAATGGCGACCGGATCGCCGCTGTTAATCTTTTGCTCATATTCCTGCGCACGGCGTGACCACATGACGCGGCGAATGCGCGGGCGGCCACGCAGTGTTTCCATGGCATTTTTCATGACATCCTTGGACGACAGGCGGCGCAGACCGGAGCCGGTGGCGCGTTGCACCGGCACTTTTAACGTCATCTTGTCATGTTCAAAGGTAATTTTGAACAGTTTGACATCCGTACCGGCAATCGTGTGCGTTTCAACGCCTTCCACCCGGCCAACGCCGTGGGCGGGATAGACCACCATTTCACCGGTGGAGAATTCCAATTTGGCTGGCTGGGCCGGAGCCACCGCCACCACTGGCGCGGCGGTTTGTGCATTATTGGTATTGGCGGCCATCGCCATCGTGGCGCGCAACGCGGCATCCGCCGCGGATTGCACGCCCGTGCTGGCCAGACCGGTGCGGCCGGCATTAGCGATTTTAACCAAAGTCCGCGCCAGTTTTTTATCCAGCGCCTTTTGTTTCTTGTTGCGCGCTGGCGCTTTAACCTTTTTCGGCGCGGCGACGGCAATTGCAGGCAGCTGATTATTATTAGCAGGCTGCACGGCGGCCGCCTTACTGACTTTAGTCACGGTTTTTGCGGTGATGGCCGGTTTTGCTACAATTTTAGCGGCTTTGGCAACCGGCTTTTGAATGATGGTTTTTTTTGCAAGAGTTTTGGCCATAGGCTTGGACACGGCTTTTTTAGCCACTGGCTTTACAACCTTTTTCGCCACCGGCTTCGCCTTGCTAGCTACCTTACCTTTGACCGGCATACTTTTAGCTTTGACTTTAGACTGAGTAGCTTTAACGGTTTTTGTAACGACAGGTTTAGTGACGGCTTTTGTTTTTGTTGTGATGTTTTTGGCGACCGTTTTTTTAACTGGCATTTTTGCTTTCACAGGTGATTTAACTGATTTTGTAAGTTTTTTTGATTTAACTAATTGTTTAGATACAATTTTCTTTTTTGATGCTGCCGTTGCCATAATTTTTACTTTACCTTTGCCAGATGTTACGCCACAGTCACAAAATTAAATATAGACATGAGATATATCCCATAACCTATTGTTTACAAGGCATAGCCTTGTAAATTTCATCTTAATCTCAGTTCATGTAACAATTATGTTATACATAAAATTTGCGCCTTTTTCAAACGAAACAATTACTTTCATAAATAATTAACATTTTAGCAAAATTTAAGATAGGTTTTACTAGCGATGGTGTATCTGTTTATTTGGCATACCGCTTGCATGGGATTGATGGAATTTATTGGGATCCATCATGGCTGCATTACCACAAATCACCACTTTTGTTAATCAGGCTGCGCCAGCCCCTGCTAAAAACAGTGCCGTGATCGCTGATAAACAAGATACGCCGCAAGATTTTCTGCAGCAACTAATGGCGGCTTTGTCCGGTGACAGTCAATTGGCTGCGCTTAATGATAAAGGCAGTGCCTTGCTGAAAAAAGTTCAAAATCTGGCGACACCTCACAAAGACAATCAGGATTTAAAACTATCCGACGCCGAAACGGCTAAGCTGGCAGCGTTGTTGCAGCAGTTTCCAAATCTGCAACAATTGATGTCAGGCCAGCTGTTAGCCGGCGATGTGAGCGCCGCCTTGGCTGCGTTAAGCAAAGGCAACACATTATCAGCTGATCTAACAGCCAAGTTCGATCCGGCGGTTTTAAAAGATCTCGAAAAATTTGCCGCCACTGATGCCGCACAAACGCAAGGTTTCAAAGACCTGTTGGGTAAGATGACCGCAACCAACGACCCCAGCCTGCTCGTGACTTTGAACGATAAGGTCAAGCAGTTGCTGGCGAAATCCGCCGATCAAGCCGCGCCGGTTGCACATGATGATGGCACAAACACTGCGGACGTTTCAGAAAATCCTGTGGCGGCGACCACCGCACGCCTGCCCCAGGCTGATAACGATGCCAATGTCAGCTTAACACCGGTTAAAGATCCGGGGATTATGTACATGACACGCGTGGCCGGACATCTGCGGGCGCCGCATGCTATAGAGGCCGCCGGCGACATTCCAGCACCTGAAAAAATACTTAACCTGACCGAAGTTTCTAACGCGGTTGTTGAACAGCCAGCTATTGCGGTGGCGGCGGTTAGTGATGACAAATTTAATCCGCTGCTAACCAGCGATAATAAAAATTTGGACACTATGCCAATGCAGTTGATTTCCCAAACACTGCCAACCAACAATACTAATATCACCACAGAAAAACTGGATGCCTATCTGGCCCAGCAAGCCCGGACCGCCACCCCGGTTCATCCTGCCAGCGTTATGGTCAGCGTGCAAATGCAAAAACTGGCGCTCAGCGGTCATAATCAGACCATGCTTATTCAATTGCAACCGCAAGAGCTTGGCCGCATTGAAGTGCGTCTGCGTTTTGATGGCGGCCGTATCAAGGCGCACATCGCCGCTGATAAAGCCGACACGTTAGAGCTGATGCAAAAAGATGGAGATGCGTTAACAACCGCGTTGCAAAGCGCCGGTCTTGATACCAATGCCGATACGTTAAGTTTCAGTTTGCGTGACGGCGGACAATCACCACAGCAAAACAATCACAAATCCGCCGCGCACAATGATGCATTTGGCACAATGCTTGCAACATCAAACACAGATACTGTCACCCGCACCTTTGCGATGCTGCCACACGGCACCACCAATGACGGCCGGGTTGATGTCAAAATATAAGGGGACGACCAATGGTTGACGCAATCAACGCTGCACTGTCAGCAACCGCCACTAAAAAAGATGCCACATCTTTATCGGGCAACTTCGACACGTTTTTAAAATTGCTCACCACGCAATTGAAAAACCAGGATCCTTTGGCGCCGACCGATACCAATCAGTTTACCCAGCAGCTGGTGCAATACAGCCAGGTTGAACAGCAGATCAAAATGAATGACAAGCTGACCAACCTTGTCAACCTGCAAGGCAATATCCAGACCCAGGCGGCGCTCAGCTATATCGGGCTCGATGTTAAAACGGCGGGCAATGATTTCAACTATGCAGCCAGCGGTAATTACAACATTGACTACAGCTTGGCTGGCACCGCCAACAAAACGCAAATCGGCATCATCGATGATAAAGGTAACCTGGTTAAAACGCTCAATGGCGATACCGCCATCGGCAGTCACACTGCGGTGTGGGACGGCACCGATAATGACGGTAATGCTGTTAAAGCGGGACAATATCATCTATCGGTCGGATCATTGGCAGCAGACGGCAGTTCCGTTGCTGCCACGACCTATGTCACCAATCGCGTAACCGGCGTGCAGAACGCCGCTGATGGCACTTTGCAGTTAATGTTAGGCAAAATCCCAACCGATTTGACCAAAATCCTTTCAGCCAGTTTACCAGGCAGCAACGTTTAACACGCAATCGAACCACCAACACAAAACACTACGGGAGAGCATACCATGTCATTATTCGGCGCATTATTTACTGGGGTTTCCGCGCTTAGCGCGCAAAGTCAAAAAATGTCAACCATTTCCAATAACATCGCGAATGTCGGGACGATTGGTTATAAAAAGGTCAACACTGATTTCAGTTCACTGGTCACCTCAGCCAGCGGCGGCGCTTATTCACCAGGTGGTGTCTTGGCGAATACTAAATCATCAGTTGATGCCCAAGGCGTCTTGCAACAAACCGCGTCGGCAACCGACCTCGCAATTTCCGGCGAAGGCTTTATCGTGGTGCGCCAGAATGCGACTGATGATGAGCCGTTTTTGTACACACGCGCCGGTTCATTTCAGGAAGATAATAATGGCTTGTTGCGCAACACGGCGGGCATGGTGCTGTATGGCTGGCCGCTGGACAATGCCGGCAATATTCCGTCCGCCAACGCCAACTTAAGCAGCCTTGAGCCGGTCAACGTCTCATTCCTGGGCGGTCAGACCAAGGCCACCAACAATGCTAACGTTGCGCTAAACTTAAAATCGGATGATGTCTTGCAAACAGTGGCAACGCCAGCTACTGCGACTCCAGCCAGCTTTTCACGCCAGATTACGGTCTTTGACTCGCTCGGCGCCGCGCAGACTATAACGCTGAAGTTTTCCCACACCAATGTCAATAATGCGGGCACGACTGGGCCGAACCAGTGGCTGTTGAATGTGACCAATGCCGCTGGTGCCAGTTTAGGCACGCCGAAAGTATTGTCATTCGATGGTAATGGTAAATTGAACGCGATCGCGGGTAGCGCCACTACAACCGACATTAACATTACCGGTATTAACTGGGGTAATGGCTCAAGCACGCAAGCGATCGACTTGGACCTGTCGGCAGTCACCCAATATCAAGCGTCTTATAATGTTACCAGCATCACTCAGGATGGTGCGGCCTTAGGGCTTAGAACCGGGGTTGAAATCGACAAAGACGGTATAGTGTCGGCAACCTTTAGTAACGGTACCTTTGCCAAATTATACAAGATACCGTTGGCAACCTTTACCGCGCCAAACGGCCTAGAAGAGCAATCCGGTAACGCCTATAGCGTCACCTCTGCCAGTGGCGACTATAATCTGCGCGAAGCCGGCCAAGCCGGGGCAGGGCAGATCGCGCCAACCTCGCTGGAAACTTCCAACGTCGATCTGGCCGATGAATTTGCGAACATGATTGTAACACAGCGCGCTTATTCAGCTGGTACCAAGGTAATTACCACCGCCGACCAAATGCTCGATGCGCTGTTGCAAATCCGTTAATTAACCAGACGGTTTCTTTCCCACCCACCAAACTCAGCCCCGCAGAACGCGGGGCTTTTTTTCAGCAGTAAAGCCGCTTTTATAAACGTTCATAATTTGTTAAAATTTTGACGTTAAAATCAAAAGCTGACACATACACAGGGAAGAACTCTCATGTCTTATAACGCTTACACCAAAACCCAAAATCTGGAAGCTAGTCCCGGTTCCGGCCGTGATGTTGAATATCGCTTGTTAGGCCAGGTTACGGCAGCGCTGATGGATGCGGAAGCCGCGCCAACTGATGTTGCCAAGCGAGTTGATACGGTTTGCTGGAACCGGGAGGTATGGGCGGTGTTTCGTCTGGATTTATCCAATCCTGACAATGGCCTGCCGCTAGTCCTTAAAACGCAGTTGATTGATTTGTCGCATTGGGTAGACCGGGAAACATTTCGGATTCTTAACAGCGAGACCATCGCCTTGGATGGTTTGATTGATGTTAACAAGCATATTATTGAAGGATTGAAACCGAAAAGCCGCGTTGCCGAACCCGCCGCGGTCGCATCGTAAGACTTCCGCAAGCTTTTTCAGGCATAATATTAAGAGTATTAACATCTGCCAGAAGGCAGGTGACGATGTAAAGTTTTGCATCGGCCAGACGAGAAAGGTCACTGTATTGCGATGACATCGATCAATTCGATCATCATACCGGGTTTGGCTGGTTTAGGCGATTTATCCGCGCAGGCCGCCTATGGCATTTTGCAAAAAAATGGCGATACCAAAGAACTGGCCACAGTTGCCGCCGCGCCGCAAATCAAACGTGAGCAGGATTATTTCGACAAAACCATCAAAACCATTAAATCTGTCGATGATTTTTTAAAAGACCGCCGGCTGGTGGGCTATGTGCTAACCGCTTATGGTTTGCAATCCGAAGCCAATAAAACCGGTATTTTAGCTAAAGTTTTTAAGGAGGACCCTAACCTAAAGGCTTCACTTGTTAACAAGCTGGCTGACAGCCGCTTTGCCAAAATGGCCAAAGACTTGAACATCTTTAATGTCGGGCTGACCAATCTGCAGACCGCGACCAGCAAGGATGAATTCAAGTTGCAATCCATTGGCAACCGTTATTTTGAAGTACAGTCACAGACAGCAACCGGCGACGCCATCAAAACTTTGTTCAGCAATAATGCGTCGGTAACCGTCGGTGCGGATGGTAAATTGCAGGCAGCGGATAAATTTTATGCCATGGGCATGAAACTGGACAATCGCGGCCAGCTGCAGCCGGCAGCAAATGCGGTAAAAGGATATCAAACTGCGGAAATAAAACCGGTCCAAGTCAATTGGTTTGACAATAAATTTACCCCCACGCAAACGCTGATACCGCAAACAATTTTAAATAGCGACCAGCCAGTTGCCAACATCAATTCCTACAGTGTGGCGCAAACGGTCAAGGATCCCAGCGGCGCCACTCAGGTTATTCAAGTCAAGCTGAACCGTGCGGACAGCAGTACCAACCAGTGGAGCTTTACAGTCACCGACAGTAGCAATAACGTGCTGACATCTGGAACTCATGCGTTGGGGTTTGGCAGCGATGGTGAGTTAAGCACCATATATGGCGACAGCAAAACCAGCCTGTCGTCCAGCCTTACCTGGTCCGGCGGCACCACAACAGAGGCATTTGATTTAAAATCGCTCGCGCACCATGCTGATTTCTCGCAAACGACCGGCGTTTATGATCAAACCGGTTTAAAACGCAACGTGAGATTGGAATATAACAAGGTTGATGCTGGTACCAATCGTTGGCAGGTCAAGGTCTACAATGATGATTTGAATACGCTGGGCGGTACGCTTGATGTTCAGTTTAATAATGATGGCACTGTCAAAATCGCCGGCACTTATAATACGGATACCAATAAGATTGAAATTAAAACAGGCGACAGCGTGCAAAGTGCCAGCGTCGCGGTTGACTGGCAGCGCGGCTACGGGCCGTCAACGCTCAGCATTGATTTTTCAGGTATGACCAGCCGTGCCGGCGGCAATTACGCGATTAAGCCGATTGCCATGGATAGTATTGCACTGGGCCAGCGCACCAGCGTCGATATCGATAAAAACGGTATTGTCAGTGCCACATATAACAAAGCGGATGGCAGTGGAACCAAAAAGATTAATCTTTATCAGCTTGCCAACGCCAGCTTTGAGAAGCCGGCGGCTTTGCTGGAAGCTATCGATAAAACTGGTTATTTTACCGACAGTGGCCAGGCTGGCACGACCACTTATCGCCCCTCCAGCACTTTGGCGGCGGACGCTAAAAACACCACCACCATGTCCTTTTTGGATACGTTAAAGAAAAATTATCGATCCAGTCAGTATGAAGTCGCTTTGGGTGATGAAAATAATGCTTTGCGTTACGCGGTTTATTTTAAAAAACATGCTGGCGCGATCACCAACATGTATAATCTGATGGGTGACAAGGCCCTGCATGATGTAGTGGCCAAGGTATTCCAATTGCCGACCAGCATGGCCAAACAGCCGATTGAAACCCAAGAAGCGGTTTTCTCGCGTCATCTTGACATTAAAAAGCTCAAAGACCCCAAGTTTGTCGACCAGTTTATCAAACGTTTTCTGGCCGCCTCTGATGCGGATGGCACCAATACCAAAACCTCTATTTATTCCAGTATCTTGGATGGCAGCGGCTCCAGCAGTGATTTGATTTCACTGGTCGGCAACCGCGTTAATACCAGCGCCTAAGCGGAAGTCAGCCTGCCAAGATTTCAAAGAAAATTTATGTGATGTTAAACATCACTTTGTACTGGCGCGACGACATCTTGCGGCGCGGTTGCAGTGCTTGTTGGGACAGGTGCTACAGGAAGCGTTTTAGCTGTCGTAGTCGTTTTTGGCGCAGCTGGTACAATCACTGTTGAATTTAACGGGGCGGCCGTTTTTTTGCCTTCCTGCGCAGTTTGCCGGTATTGCTCGACAACTTTTTTGGATGGATATTGATTGATGACATTGCCGGTTTCAATGTTGCGCTGCACATAAATAACCACTTGCGCTTCAGCATCGTATTTAAAAGCGGGCGAGAAATAAACCGCTTGGCCCGGCGAAAGAGCGTTTATATTCTGTTTTGGCGTTTCGAGAGGTTGGGCCGCCTGTTCAAAACGCGTGCTGACCTTGTTGGCCGCAAATGGAGTCGTGGCAGATCCTACTGCCGTGATGTCAAAATTTCCCATTGTGGCCTCTTTTCTTGCTGTGGCCTTTTGTTAATTCCCAAGGGTATTTTTAACCCCTATTATGCATACTAGCAAAAAACTACAATAAAATCAAGTAAAAACAGCCCGTACTATAAAAATACATAACGATTTCAAATAGTTAATAATATATGAATGATGGTATTTGTGATAAATTTTAACGAAACAAACGGCGTATAAATCATTGATTGTACAGGCTTTCAGAATCACCGATCATAAAAATGGGGTAGGCAAAATTTGCCTGGGTTCACGCTTTGTTAATCAATGAGGCGTAATTTGTAAGACGTAATATCAGGTGGGGACGAAATCATGGGCGGCTTGATGCAAACTCTGCGTAATCTGGGTCCGGCGCGGCTGGGTTTGATGGGTGCTGTCATGGTTGGCATGCTGGTCTTCTTTTTCTTTTTAACCTCGCGCATGTCAACCGGCCAGATGGCCCTGTTATATAATGATCTGCCTACATCGGATGCCGGCGCAATCACCGCCAAGCTGGATGCTTTGCAGGTGCCATTTACCGTGTCGGCAGATGGCTCGCAGATTAAGGTGCCTGCCGATCAGGTTGGCAAGTTACGCATGACGCTGGCGGGAGATGGTTTGCCATCCGGCGGTGGGGTCGGTTACGAAATTTTTGATAAGCAAAACGGTTTTGGCACCACCAGCTTTGTCCAGAATATTAATCAGGTGCGCGCGCTGGAAGGCGAGCTGGCACGGACCATTTCATCACTGCAAGGTGTTAAAGCCGCACGCGTGCACCTGGTATTACCGTATCATGAACTATTCGCCAAAGAAACCGAACCTTCGACCGCTAGCGTTTTTTTAACGCTTAAAAATTCCAATGCGATGGGGCGCGAACAGATTGCCGCCGTGCAACATCTAGTGGCCGCCGCAGTACCCGGCTTAAAACCTAACGCAATTTCCATCATTGATAATAATGGCAACCTGCTCGCGCGCGGCGGTGATGACGGTGGTGACCAAAGCTTGATTGGCGGCATGACGGCGGATGAAAATCGCCATAATTATGAGGCGCGTGTCGTACGTGACATTGAGGATTTGTTGGGCCGCACAGTGGGTTTCGGTAAAGTGCGGGCGACCGTGACGGCCGACCTAGATTTTGACCGCGTCACCACCAGCCAGGAAAAATATGATCCGGAAGGCCAGGTGGCACGTTCCACACAAACCGTCAGTGATAAAAACACGTCAAGTGAGGGTGGTAGTGGCGGCGCGGTCAGCGTGGCCAATAACTTGCCGGAAAGTAAATCCAGCGCCAGCGGCGCCGGCGGTAATGCCACTAGCGGCGACCGTACCGAGGAAACCACCAATTATGAAGTTGGCAAAACGGTCATCAGCTCGGTCAAGGAAATCGGCCAGGTTAAAAAGATGTCTGTCGCGGTCTTGATCGACGGCACCTACAGCGCGCCGGATAAGGATGGCAAAACGGCCTATGCGCCGCGCAGCCCGGAAGAAATTAAAAAGCTGGAAGATCTGGTTAAAAGCGCGATTGGCTTTGATGAAAAACGCGGTGACAGCGTGAAGCTGGAAAATATGCAATTCGCGCGTGATGAAGAGGCTGCACCGGAAAAGGCACTCCCACTCGGCCTTAATAAAGACGACCTCGGTAAAATGCTAGAGACGGTCATTTTGGGTCTGGTCGCCATCCTGTTTATCCTACTGGTAGTACGCCCGCTAACCACCAAAGTTATGGCGGCGCCAGCCGGCGGCGGTGGCGGTGGGGGCAGCGGCGGTTTTGCACCACCGTCATCTGGTAATCTGCTAACCGATCAAAGTGGTGGTGGTGGCATGGGTCAGCTATCCGGCCCCGGCGGCGGTTATGAAGTTGATGCCAGCCGCGCGCTTGGCGTGGAAAGTGAAATCGACCGCATGATCAATCTGGAACAGGTGGAGGGCCGCGTGCGCGCGTCATCACTTAAAAAGGTCAGTGAAATTGTCGATAAACATCCTGAACAGGCCGTGGGTATTTTACGTAACTGGCTGTATCAGGATCCGAACAGGTAAGGCATAGGACATGGCAACGGCACCCGTTAAATTACGCGAAGATTACCGCGGCCTGTCCGGCCCGCAAAAGGCGGCGATCCTGATGCTGTCATTGTCGGAAGACAGCACCGTCAAACTGTTTTCGCATATGGATGATGATGAGATTAAGGAAATTTCGCAAACCATGGCGAACCTGGGCATGGTGTCATCCAATGTCATCGAACGTTTGTTCATTGAATTTACCGAACAGATTTCCTCCACCGCCTCACTGACCGGCACCTTTGAAAGCACGGAACGCCTGCTCGCCAAGGTGTTGGGCAAGGACAAAGTCTCCGGCATTATGGAGGAAATCCGTGGCCCTGCTGGCCGCACGATGTGGGATAAATTGGGCAATGTGAATGAACAGGTCTTGGCCAATTATCTGAAAAACGAATATCCCCAAACCGTCGCGGTAGTGCTGTCAAAAATCCGCGCTGACCATGCTGCGCGCGTCTTAGGCATTCTGCCGGAAAGCTTCGCGATGGAAGTGGTCATGCGCATGTTGCGCATGGAGTCCGTGCAAAAAGATGTGCTGGAAGATGTGGAAAAAACGCTGCGCAATGAATTTATGTCAAACCTTGCCAAGACCAACCGCCGCGATCCGCATGAGGTGATGGCAGAAATTTTTAATAGTTTGGAGCGTAACGTCGAAACACGTTTCATTGGTGCCCTGGAAGAACGTAATCGCGACGCCGCGGAAAAAATAAAATCCCTCATGTTCACCTTTGAACATCTGGGCATGCTCGATCCGTCCGGCGCGCAAACGCTGATCCGCAGTGTCGATAAAGACAAACTGGCGTTGGCGATGAAGGGCGCCAATGAAACGCTCAAGGAACTGTTCTTCAGCAACATGTCAGAGCGCGCGGCAAAAATTTTGAAAGAAGACATGGCGGCGATGGGCCCCGTCAAATTGCGCGATGTTGATGAGGCGCAGCAGATCATGGTGCGTGTCGCCAAGGAATTGGCCGCGAAGGGCGAGATCGTCTTGTCCAGCGGTAAAGATGAAGATGAGGTCATTTACTGATGGTTGAAGGTCCATTTGGAAATAACAATGCCGCGCCGCGTCGAACCGCCGTGCCGGGCTATGTAAAATTACTGGGCCTCGCCGCGCTGGCGGTGGTGCTGTTGCTGATGGCTAATCCGTTTACCATCGTACCGGGTGGTAGCCGCGGTGTAGTACTGACCGCCGGTAAAATTGAGCAGGTAGTATTGGACGAAGGGCTGCATGTCGTTATTCCCTTCGTGCAGACGGTCAAAAAAATCAGCGTCCGCGTCGACAAGGAAGACATTAAGACGAACGCCGCCAGTAAGGATTTGCAGACGGTTGATGTCAGCGCGATTATCAACTGGTCGCTGTCGCCCGAGTCCGTGGCCATGATTTATCAAAAGTATGGTGATCTGGAACAGGTCAATCAGCGGTTTGTTACGCCAATCAGCCAATCAGTCATTAAAACCGAAACCGCCAAACGCAATGCGGAAGAATTGCTGCAGCAGCGCCAGCAACTGCAACAGTCAATTGAAGATGGTTTGCGCGTTGAATTGGCCAAGGAAAAAATTATCCTATCCAATGTGTCACTGACCAATATTCAGTTCAGCCAGGAGTTTAATCACGCGATTGAGGCCAAACAGGTTGCCCAGCAACAGGCGCAGCAGGCGTATTATCTGGCGGAAAAGGCCAAAAATGAAGCCAATGCCCTGCGGGAACAGGCACGCGGCCAGGCCGACGCGCAAAAACTGATTGTGGAAAGTCTGGATGACAAAATCCTGCGCCGCATGTGGATTGAAAAATGGGATGGTAAATTGCCGACTGTGGTAACCAATGGGTCATCGCTGCTGCAAATTCCAACCGATGGCAAAGATAAATAATATGGCAACTGGCGCACGCCCATTCATGTTTGATAACCGGGACTTCGACAGTGGCACTGGCGCGGCTGCTGCGCCGGTACAGGAAAAACCCGTCTATACGCAAACGGAAATGAACGATGCGGTCAGCCAGGCGCAACAGCGCGGTGTGGATGACGGCTATGCGCAGGCGCATGCGTCGGTTGAACAAAAACTCGCCAGCCTGTCGGAAAAAATTGTGACGGGTTTAGCCGACGCCAAAACGCGCGAAGATGAACGCGTCTTGGCCGCGCAGCACTTGGCGGTCGATGTCGCCGCCGCTTTGGTGCGCAAAATCATGCCGGAGCTGGCGCGCACGCAATCGCTGGAAGCCATCGAACAGTTGGTCCGCCAATGCATGGTTGACCGGTTTGAAGAACCGCGGTTGATTATCCGGGTGCATGATAGCATGGTTGATGCACTGTTGCCGCGGCTCGAACCCCTGGCCAAGGCGGCCGGCTTTAACGGCGCGCATGCGGTGTTTGCCGATGCCGCATTGGGGGCCAGCGATTGCCGCATCGAATGGTCAAACGGCGGCGCGGAACGCAATGTCGCGCGCATCTGGTCCGACCTTGATCACGAAGTGTCACGCCTGTCCGCCGGTTTAAACGGCACATCGCTCGCAGATGTTGCTAACGTAATCACATTTGACGCTGAATCACTTTTACACGCAACCGGGGCAGAACCCCTTGGAGAAGACAATGTCAACTGAACCAACCGATCTCGCTTTGGATGAATTGCAGGATGCCGCAGCCGATACAGCAGGCGCGGCCTTCATCGCGCAGAGTAATATGACCGAAAAAGACCTGACCGCGATTTATGATATTCCGGTGCAGGTGCAGGCGGTGCTGGGCCGCGCCTCGATGCAGGTCAGCCAGCTGTTGAAGTTAGGCCGCGGCGCGGTGGTGGAACTGGACCGCAAGGTCGGTGAAGCGATTGATATCTATGTCAACAACCGCCTGGTCGCCCGCGGTGAGGTGGTGGTGGTTGAGGATCGTCTCGGCATCACCATGACCGAGATCATTAAGTCGGATAGAAATTAACCTATGAATTTGCTGGGCATTCAACAAAGAATAGCCTCCCCCTTGTGGGGAGGCACAAAAATTCTAGGCGACGCGCAGCGCGCTGCAGAATTTTTGGGTGGGGGTTTGATTGGACCGGTCCCCCACCCAAATTTTCATCGCCTTTTTTATTGTTTTACGGCAGTAAAACAATGGGCTCAAAAATTCGTGCCTCCCCACAAGGGGGAGGCTAAATTCTTCTTAGTGTCTCTACTTTGTACGTTTGTTTTAGCTAGCTGCACAAACCTAAGTGAAAACTATAATGCAATGGATGATCAATCCACGCCAGAACAAGTTGTTGCAGCAGATCTTGCGCCAAGTGCGCCCATTTTGCCATTATCCAAAATTGTTTTTCCTGACGGCCGCACTGCGCAAGACATTCAGGACAGATTTGGCGATAACTTGCCTGAGCGTCGAGATGTAAATAGTGAGGCTCACCCATGAGATTGCTAATCATCGGCGCGTTGGAAGGGCAAATCGCGCTCGCGGGTAAAATCGCGCAACAGCGCGGCGCGAAGGTCATCCATGCTGATACCGTAGAACGCGCGCTAAATGCGCTGCGCGCTGGCAAGGGTGCCGACTTGGTGATGGTAGATGTCAAACAAAATATCGGTGGCTTTATCGAAAGCCTGAAAGCGGAACGCATTAATGTGCCGGTCATCGCCTGCGGTATCGGCACCACGGCGGGCGATGCCGCGGCCTCCATCCGCGCCGGTGCCAAGGAATTTATCCCGCTGCCCCCGGATGCGGAACTGATTGCGGCGGTATTGCAAGCGGTGGTGCAGGAAAATAATGATTTTATTGCCAGTGATCCGGCCATGCTCGCAGTCCTTAAAATGGCCGATCAAGTTGCGGGCACTGATGCGACGATTTTGATCACCGGTGAAAGCGGCACCGGTAAAGAGGTCATGGCGCAATACATGCACCGCAAAAGCAAACGCGCCGCCGCACCCTTTGTCGCGACCAACTGCGCCGCGATGCCGGAGAGCCTGATTGAATCTGAACTGTTCGGGCATGAGAAAGGCGCCTTTACCGGTGCGGTGTCGCGCCGTCTGGGCAAGTTTGAAGAGGCCTCGGGCGGTACATTATTCCTGGATGAAGTTACCGAAATGCCCATTGGGCCGCAGGCGAAACTGCTGCGTGCGATTCAGGAAAAGGAAATCACGCGGCTGGGCAGCAATAATGCAGTCAAGGTTGATATGCGCCTCATCGCGACCTCCAACCGTGATTTGCAAGGCGCGGTGAAAGACGGCGTCTTCCGCGAAGATCTCTATTTCCGTCTCAATGTCATCAATCTACATTTGCCGCCGCTGCGCGCGCGCAAGGGTGACATTCCGGCGCTGGCGAATTTCTTCGTCAATAAATACAGCGCTGCCAACATGATGCCACCGAAACACATTAGCGATGAGGCGTTACAAAAATTGACCGGTTATAACTGGCCCGGCAATGTGCGCGAACTGGAAAATACGCTGCACCGCGCGGTGTTACTGTCGTCGGATACGATGATCGAACCGGAGTCCATTTTGCTTTCCGGTCAGATGCAAGAAACTAAATCTGCGACATTTGAAGCCGATGAAGATATTTCCGATGAAGTCAGAAAGGTCGCCATGGTCGGCCGCACGGTCGCCGATATGGAACGTGAATTGATTATCGATACATTGTCGCACACCCTGGGCAACCGCACCCATGCCGCTAATATTCTGGGTATTTCCATCCGCACCTTGCGCAATAAATTGCGGCAATATAATAGTAAGGGCATTGCCATTCCGGGCGGCGTTGCTGATGTTGACTTATCATTTAGCCAGACTGCGTCTGGCGGGGTGAGCACCTAGGCATGGCCACCACCATAGATATGGATCGCCAGTCGACTGTCTTTGGTGATTTTTTGGCGGGCGCCAAATCCGGCCCGACGATTTTTGCCGGCGGTATCTTTGCCATCCTAATGCTGATATTTGTGCCGATCCCTAAATGGGCTCTGGATGGGTTGCTGGGCATTTCAATGATGTGCGCTGTGATGATTTTGATGACCGCGCTGTTTATCCAGCGGCCGTTGGAATTTACGTCATTCCCCACCGTGCTGCTGGTCATCACCATGTATCGGCTGGGGCTGAACATTGCGGCGACGCGGCTGATTTTATCCAACGGCCATGAAGGTTCGGCAGCGTCAGGTGACATTATCCAGGCCTTCGGCCAGCTGATGGCCGGCGGCAATTTTTTAATCGGCGTCGTGATCTTTGCCATTGTGATCATCGTCAATTTCGTCGTGATCACCAAAGGTTCGGGGCGTATCGCCGAGGTTGCGGCGCGCTTTACCTTGGACGCGATGCCCGGCAAACAAATGGCGGTGGATGCCGATTTGTCGGCTGGTTTGATTACGGAAGAGGTGGCGCGCAAACGCCGTAAGGAGCTTGAAGAGGAAAGCAGCTTTTTCGGGGCCATGGATGGCGCGGCCAAATTCGTGCGCGGGGACGCGGTCGCGTCACTTATCATCACCTTTATCAATGTCGTCGGCGGTTTGATTATCGGCTCCACCCAACATGGGATGGATTTGGGCGCGGCGGCGAAAAACTATACGCTGCTGACAATTGGTGAGGGGTTGGTCGGTCAGATCACCGCGCTGATCATTTCATTCGCCGCCGGTATTATCGTGACCAAGGCCGGCCTGTCCGGCGAAACGCAAAAGGCGGTCATCGGCCAGATCACCGCCAACCCGCTGGTCATGGGCATCGCGTCATTTGTCATGCTGTTGGTGGCGGCGGTGCCCGGCATGCCCAAGCTGCCGTTCTTGATGATCGCCGGCGCGACCGGTTATCTGGCCTACAGTACCGCCCAGAAAAAGCAGGGCCAACGCGAATTTGATGCGGCGGCAGGTGCCATTGACCTGAACGCGCCACCGCCAGAGCCGATCGACGAACCCATTGCCAATACGCTGGCGATTGATAATCTGCGCCTTGAACTCGGTTATGGTTTGCTGAGTTTGGTTAATAGCGAGGAGGGCAACCGCCTGACTGCGCAGATCAAAGGTCTTCGGAAACAGATGGCGCAGGATTTGGGTTTCGTGCTGCCGTCGGTGCGCATTCAGGATAACTTGCAACTGGCACCCAATGAATATGTGATCAAAGTGAAAGAAATTGACGGTGGCCGTGGTCAGATTGCGCCGGGCCGTTTGCTGTGCATGGACCCGCGCGGTCAGGCCATTTCGATTGATGGCGAACCAACCAACGAGCCAACCTTCGGCCTGCCCGCCATGTGGATTGATGACACCAAACGTGAAGAGGCGCTGTTCCGCGGCTACACGGTGGTGGATGGCCCAACCGTGGTCACCACGCATTTAACCGAAATCGTCCGCGAAAATATGGCGGAGCTGTTGTCATACAGCGAAACGCAAAAACTGCTTGATGGCTTGCCGCCCGAATATCAAAAATTGATCGGCGATTTGGTGCCGTCGCAAATCTCCATCGGCGGCTTGCAGCGGATTTTGCAAACGCTCCTTGCGGAACGCGTCTCGGTGCGCGACTTGCCAACCATTTTGGAAGGTATTTCGGAAGCGGTCAGTTTCACGCGTAATCTGGGCGGCATTGCGGAACATGTGCGGTCGCGGTTGGCGCGCCAATTGTGTGACACCAACACCAACCAGGCGGGGCATGTACCGTTGTTAACGCTGTCACCGGAATGGGAACAGGAATTCGCGCAAAGCATCGTGGGTGATGGCGATGGGCAACAGCTGTCAATGGCGCCGCGCAAGTTGCAGGAATTTATCACCAAGGTACGCGAAGCCTTCCAAAAACAAACTGAGTTGGGGGAAAGTCCGGTGTTGCTTACCTCGGCCGGCATCCGCCCCTATGTGCGGTCGATTGTGGAACGCTTCCGCCCGCAGACTGTGGTGATGTCGCAAAATGAAATTCATGCCAAAGCCAAAATCAAAACGCTAGGGCAGATTTAATAGATGCAAGTTTTTAATTCTTCTCGATGGTTAATTGTAAAGCGCGGTTTAGCCTCCCCCTTGTGGGGAGGCACAAAAATTCAAAGCGCCGCGCAGCAAGCTGCAGAATTTTTTGGTGGGGGACTTAACTTAAATTTTGTAACCCCCACCCAAAAAATTTTGCTCTCTTGTTTTGCATTCTTTACTATAAATAAAATTGTCGCTCAATTTTTTGTGCCTCCCCACAAGGGGGAGGCTATTCTGCCAGGCATAATAGAGTTTGAAAGTATTTTGAATTTGAAGGTCGCCTACGATGCGGCTTAAATCCTTTCACGGTGCGACGTTAAGCGAGGCGATGGCCCAGGTGCGTGAAGCGCTGGGCGATGAGGCGATTATTGTCGCGACGCGCGACGAAGAAAACGGTGTGCGCGTCACTGCCGCTTTGGAAGAGGTGGATATCGCGCCAATCGTGCCGCCGGATGATGAATTGCCGATGTTATCCGCCCCGATCAACTTTATGCATCAGCCGGAAGATTATATTGAGGAGATTGTCGATATTTTATACCGGCACGGCATCCCGGCGCCAATTTCGGAGGCGATTATCAGCAGCGCGATGACCGCGCCCACCGATGGCGATTTGCAGGATATTTTAACGCATGCACTGGCGACACAGTTAAAATTTGATTTATCAACCACGCAGCACAGTAAACCGATTTTACTGGTCGGTCCGCCCGGTGCCGGTAAGACATTGACAACGGCCAAGCTGGCGGCGCGCGCGCTGTTAGCCGGCCAACGGCCAGCGGTTTTCACAACCGATGTCATGCGCGCGGGTGGGGTCGAACAGTTGCAGGGGTTTACGCGCCTCATGAAACTGGAACTGATTGTATGCGAGTCCGCCGCTAGTCTGGCCGACGGCATTCTGGCGGTGCCAGAAGCCGACATTATTATTGTCGATAATGGCGGCTATAATCCTTATGATATGGATGACATGCAGGAACTGGTCGGGCTGTTCAAGGCCACCGGCGGTTTGAACGCGGTCGATGCAATCTTCGTTTTACCGGCCGGTTATGATGCGGTGGATGCGGGCGAGCTGGCGCGCGTCTATGGCAAGCTGGGCGTCAAGCGGATGATTGCAACCCGCCTCGATGTTTCGCGCCGCCTGGGCGGCACGATCGCTGCGGTCTATCATGGCGGTATGCAGCTGCTGGCGCTCAGTGATACGGCGCATGTCGCGGATGGTTTGGTACCGGTGACAGCAGCGGTCTTGGCGGAACGTTTGATCAAAGGACACAAGAAACATGAGTAACCCGTCTGACAATATTATCGCCGTCGCCTCCGGCAAGGGCGGAGTGGGCAAAACCTGGTTTTCAATTTCAATGTGTCATACGCTGGCGCGTGCCGGTAAACGCGTGCTGCTGTTTGATGGTGACTTGGGCCTGGCCAATGTCGATGTGCAATTGGGGCTGATGGCGAAGTATGATTTGCAATCCGTGGTTGAAGGCAAGATTACGCTCAAGCAGGCGATTACCAAATATCCTGACGGCGGGTTTGATATTATCGCGGGGCGCAGCGGTGCGGGCGGCCTGGCCACCATCCCGACGCCGGCCTTGGATGACGTACGCAACCAGCTGCAAACGCTCGCCACCACCTATGATCATGTGATTATCGATTTGGGGGCAGGGGTGGACCGTGTCGTGCGGCAACTGGCCGCGGCGGCGAAATTAACCTTGGTCATCACCAATGATGAACCGACCGCGCTGACCGATGCTTATGCTTTTATCAAACTCGGCTATCAGGGCAAGACGGCTACTGAGTATCGTATTGTTGTTAACGTGGCGGCGACGGCGGCGGAAGGTCAAAAAACCTATGACACCATCGCTAATTCCTGCAAAAACTTTTTGAAATTTATTCCCGCGCTGGCCGGCATTATCCGCCGCGATACCAAGGTGCGCGACGCCATCCGCAGCCAAACCTCAATCCTGGTCCGTTCGCCGAATAGTGACGCCGCCGCGGATGTGGAAGCCATTGTTAGAAAGTTGTTTGGCTAATGACGACACGGGGGCCATCATGGTTGATTTAACCCCCACGGCGCCGGTCAAGGGTGCTGGCACATCATCCAATACCAGCGCGCAAAATACTGACGATAATATAAAATTGGCACCGGCCAAGGTTGTGTCGGTGCCGCCCGGCCTTATCTTTAACGGCGGCACCATCACCATCGGCGCGCGTCTGGCCGCGGCCAATGCCGATGGTTCTTTGACATTGCGCACGGCGGCGGGGGATTTAACAATTCGCACCACTGTTAACATCCCGGTTAATATGCCATTGCAAGTGCAATTGACCCCGGGCAATCCGCCCAGCGCGCTGCTGATCCTGGCGCATAATAATGATATTACGCACGGCAACGTGCCGGCAACGGTGCCGCCGCAGTTGGCAGAGGATATGGATCTGCCGGCGCTGGCGGATACCACCGCAACGCTGCGTGACCAGCCGGGTGATTTGCCGCCCTTGGGGTTGGGCACCGTCACGCGCGCCTTGGTTTTAAATGTCATGTCTAACCTGGCCATGCCGACGGTTTCGCCGATGGGCGCGATGCCCGGCAACGCCCCCCAGTTGGCGGATCAATTGGAAACTATGCTGGCGCAACAGGGCGCGGCCGGTTTGGACCCTGATCAACTGCAACTGCTATCACAATCAATCACCAGTAAACTGCCGACCCAGGTTGGCCCTTTGAACATCTCGGTTAGAATGCTGGAAACTGTCCAGCAAACCCTCAGACTATTGGAGGTGCCCGGCAGCGCGGGCCAGGGCGATGCGCATGCCCTGTCCTTACTGATGCAATTGATGGGGGATGGCAAAACAAAATCGGCCTCACTGCCGTTGCAAACCATACTGCCCGCCTTGCCACAGGAAAAACTGCCTGATGGCAGTCAACTGCAACTGCGTCTGGTTAAAATCATGCCGCCGGGCAACAGCCAGGATATGCTGAAACAACTGTCTGCTGCTGGCCCGCTGTTGGAAGGCGTCGTCAGCAGTCAGCAAATCAACGGTCAGCCGGTGGTGCAAACGCTGCAAGGTAATCTACTGTTGCCCAATCTGGCGAATTTGCCAGTGGGCACCAAACTGGTTTTTGAAATCGTTCCGCCGGCCGCCCACTCACTGGCTGGCGCCGCGCCCGCTGTGGCGCTACCCGCGCTGACAGCGGATGTGGCAACCGCGCGCAGCTGGCCGCAGCTGGCGGCCGCCTTGCAGGAGGTCGGCAACCACAACCAGGATGTCCTGCGCGCGCTGTTGGGCAGCATGCCGCGCCTGAACGCGCAACTGCCGGTCAATGCACTGTTTTTCTTGCAGGCGCTGCGCACCGGTAATCTGCGTAACTGGCTGGGAGAAAAAGGGCTGGATATCCTGCGCCGGTCCGGCGCGGCGGGCGTCAATTTGCTGGCGGGGCTGGAAGAGGATTTCAAAACACTCAGCCGCAATATGACCAAAACCCAAAGCGGTGACTGGAAAAATTATCCGATCCCGATTATGGGCGAACAGGGTGTGCAGCTGATGCAAATCAATGTGCGCGATCATTTTCAACCAATTCATCCAGATGATAAGCAAGACCGGCCGGAAGATTATGCACGCAGTACGCGGTTTTTGGTCGATATGGAATTTAGTGAACTTGGCGCGCTGCAGATAGACGGGCTGTTGCGCCCCACGGAATATAATAACAAGCAGCTCGATATCATCTTGCGCACGCCGCTGTTGTTGCCCCAGGAACTGCGCCGCGACCTGCGCGCTGTGTATGACGGCTCGCTGGAAACCCACGGCCTTAAAGGCGCGCTGTCATTCCAGGCCGGTTTCCAGAATTGGGTCAAGCTCGCGCACAGCGCGGCGCATCGGTATGAGACGATTTAATTTAAATTAAAGCGGTTCACGCTCTCTAATAAATTTCATTGTTGTTACATGCTCAAAATCGGTGGCTATAGATTTCATGCGAAACTCCACCTCTTGTTTTAGATGACCCAAAAATTGGACCTGAGAGACTTTGTCAGATAATTTAGCAATTTTTGTGGCTTTTCGGATTTCATCAGCAACAATTTCTAAAAAATCATATTCTAAATCATCGCGATGAATGTAATTTGTTTCAAACCGGAAACCGGCTTGCATATCGTATTTTACAGCAGTCATAACTGTATTTGTGAATAATAAAGCGGCAGTTTTACCATCATCAAAACTTTTAATTTGATTTATAATCAAACGTTCTACTTTTCTAAAAGTAAATAATTGTGAAACATTTTCACAATCCTCTTCGCTATCGATAAAACAAGCTAAAATAGGATGTGTCTTATTTTTCCCCATAGTATATTGTTTTGATAAAGCAACTGCCGTTAAAAGATTGCGGCATCTATCTGATTGCTCATTGAAAAGTGTATGGATGCTAGGCAACATCGTTATTGCTCCAATATTAATTTATACGTCTATCGATAATATAATTTTTTAAATTATTTCAACAAATTTAATGCTTCATAAAAAATCCCGCCACATTCGCATGTGCCGGGTTTATAGTTTTGGGTGTAGGAAACTTGAATTAAAACGGTGAAATCTGGTTGAGGATTTGCGTGCCGTAATGCGGTTGCTGCACATCGGACGACGTACCGCGGCCGCCGTATGAAATGCGCGCCTGGGCGATTTTTTCATAGGAAATCGTATTGTCGGAGCCGATATCCTCGGGGCGGATGATACCGCCGATATCCAACTGGCGCATTTCGGCATTAACCAGCACTTCCTGGTTGCCCTTTACCACCAGATTGCCGTTGGGCAGTTTTTGCGTGATAATCGCCGCTACTTTCAAATTGATCGTTTCATTCCGCTTGATTTCACCTTTGCCGGAATTGTTGCCGGTGCTGTTGATACCGACCAATTTGGATGAATCAAAGGTACTGCCAAAAAAGTTACCGGCGCTGCTTTCAAAACCAAACAGGTTGGGCACGCCCAAAGTTTGACCACCGCTGCGGTCAGTCGTCGTTTCATTTTTCATATTGGCGTTGTCGGCAATATCGATATTGATCGTCAAAATGTCACCAACGCGGGACGCGCGCTGGTCGCGGAAAAATGCGCGGCTGCCGGGGTGCCATAATGAATTCGCCTGGACAATTTCATCGCCTGGCCGCGCTTCCGGCTGTGGCGTCACTACAAAATTGGGGTCCTGGCTGCCGATTAAGCTATCAATCGGCGCATGAGCCGGCGGTTGCCCCAATTCATCCCAATTTACACAGGCGCTAGTGCTGACCGACAAGGCGGCGAGCAATGACAGACGCACAACGGCAGATGTCGTTAATAGTTTCATGTCCATTCCCCAATTTATTTTTTTGTTATGGCTAGCTTTGCAAAGACCATGCCAAACCAGTCTGCTCATTCCTTGAGGGTAACTTCCTTGGGGCCGGTCACAGTAGCGGTAACAGTGCGGTTGCTGCCGGCATTGACGACACGGATCACATCATTCAATGCACCGCCGTCCTGGGCCTTGCCGCTGGCGGAAATTTCCATATCCCCATTTTTGTAAATCATGGTGACCAATTCGCCGCGCTGCACCAGCTGGGCTTTATGCAGATCGATACTTCGTAACGGCTGGCCGACATTTAGCACGCGTCTGGCGGCGAGGCCGATGATGCTGTTGCTGTCGAGCAGAATATCGCTGCGCACCTTATCGCTGGGAAATTGTTTGATGGTCAAATCTTCAGCGGTGATTTCATCATTGATACGCTTGGGAGTTATCAGCACAGGCACATCCATCTGCACCGGTACCTTGGCCAGGGCCGCTGCCACGCCAGACGCTGCAACGCCAGACGCTGCCACGCTGGGCGCTCCCACGCCGGGCGCATTCTGCGCGGGCGCGGTGGGAGCATTCTGTTCACTCTCAGGCGCATTCTGCGCCATGCCATGGGTATTGCCGATTAACAGCAACACCGCCAAGATCAAATAAAACCGTTTCATATCATCATCCTGGTGATCAAGCGTTATTTTATCTGATTCAGGTGAATGACGTTACTTAATCTGGTTAAGGGCGGACATCATCTCGTCACCGGCTTTGATCACCTTAGAATTCATTTCATAGGCGCGTTGCGCGGTAATCATGTCGGTAATCTCAGAGACGATATTGACGTTGGATTGTTCAACTGCGCCTTGGGTCACTTTACCATAACCTTCTGACAAAGGGTTGCCCACAGTCGGCGCGCCGGACGCTTCAGTTTCCTGATACAGGTTGCCGCCAATGCCGACCAGACCGGCTTCATTGACAAAATTGGCCAACTGCAGCTGCCCTAAATTCTGCAAGGATGATGCGCCATCCAGTTTGGCAAATATCTGGCCGCTCTGGTTGATGGAAATATCCGTGGTGTTATTTGGCACAGTAATATTTGGCAAGATTGTAAACCCGTCTGAATTAACAATCTGACCTTGCGCATTCAATTGTAATGAACCGTTACGGGTATAAGAGGTTTCACCGCTGGGCATTTGCACCTGCAAATAACCGTTACCCTGAATGGCGATATCCAGCTTGTTACCGGTCTGCAAAACCTGGCCTTGTTCGCTGATACGGTAAACACCGGCGGCGCGCACACCGCTACCCAATGAAATACCGGTCGGGGCAATCGTGCCGGTATCGCTGGTGGAGGCGCCGGGACGCACCACATTTTGATAAAGCAAATCTTGGAAATTGGCGCGCTGGCGTTTAAAGCCATTGGTGGTCATGTTAGCGATGTTATTCGAAATAACTTCGACATTAAGGGCCTGGGCCTGCATGCCGGTGGCGCCAATTGATAATGCGGTCATGGTGGTTCTCCTTAGCTAACGCGGCTGATTTTGGTGATGGCATTGCGGATCATACTGCTATGCTCTTCAGCCATGGTTTGAATTTGTTGGTACTGACGCTGAACGTCGATCATCTGGGTCATCTCGGCCACGGAATTGACGTTGGATCCTTCCAGCGCACCTTGGATGACTTTTGGTTTTTCCGCGGTTTGCGGTGCCTGGTCGCCGGCGCTAAAACTGTTGTTGCCTTCAGACTTTAGCGCTTGCTCATTCTCAAAAGTCGCGACGCGCAGTTTGCCAATTACACCTGTTTTCGTGGAAATCGTACCATCGGGGCCAATTGAAATATTCGTGCTGCCGGGTGGAATGTTTATTTCGCCGCCGTCACCTTGTACGCGGTCGCCGGCCAAATCAACCATTTGGCCATCGGCATTCAACTGAAACACACCGTTGCGTGTAAAGCGCTCCTGGCCATTCGCGGTGGTCACCGCAAAAAAACCCTTACCATCGATTGCGACATCCATTGGATTACCGGTTTGTTTGATGGCACCGCCGCGCATATCGCGCGCCATGCCCCAATCCAACACCATGGATGTTTTATCCAAAGGCCGGTTGGAAATACCGGCAATTTTAGGAACGCTGCTATCTTCGCGCAACAAAACCGCTTCGCTTTTAAAACCGGTAGTATTCATATTGGCGATATTGTTGGCAATCATTTCCATCTGGCGGCGCAGCGCCATTTGCCGGGAGAGTGCGATGGTTTCAGTGACAAGCATGTGGTTATCCTTCCCAAAATTTAGCCATTCGGCCTTATATAAGAGAAGTGTTGCAAGCCCCGTGCCAAATTTACGGATACTTTTCATAAAAAGGGAATTGGTAAAATATTAAATATTTGTTACACTACCGCCATGTCTGGCTCGCCATCACAACCAACGACCAAACGCTATCATGCGATCGCACCGGAATTAGCCGACCAGTTGGAGACCAGCCTGGCGGATATGGCGGCAATGCAAAAACCGCGCAAACTGCCAGCCAGTGCCATTCGCCCCATTATCGTTTATGCGCTGTCGGATGCGAAGGCGGTGGCATTGGCGGGGCTGGAGCAGGGGTTGCCGGTCTGGGTTATGAGCGCACCGGGCATTGCCGGCACCATCGGTCCGCGCTGGTTGAAAGAAATTCTGGCTCAGGCCCAGGCTGCTTATCCGAAGGTGACGGTTAATGGCGTTCTGGATTGCGGCGATAATGAAGGCCATGCGCTAATGGCGCTGCAGCATAATATCATCCATGTCCGTTATACCGGGTCGCTGCGCACGGCTTATAAACTGACGGCGCTGGCCGAAAAATCCGGCGCGCAAATTCACCAGAATTTTGCCGAAACGCTGGATCTGCGTGATGCGGATGATCTTGTGCATGCCGCCATGGAATGGCTGGAGCCGCAGGCTGACGCTGTCGCAATTTCGGCGTAAGCCGTTTACCGCGCCGCGGTTTTTTCCTATAACCGCTGGCATATAATAATGTGAGAGAAAAATTATGTCGCAATCGACTTTAAAGCCTGGCGTTGTCACAGGTGAGGCCTATCAAACGCTGGTCGCCGCCTGCAAGGCCGGCAAATATGCGCTGCCTGCAGTCAATGTTACCAGCACACATACCGTGAATGCGGTAATGGAAGCGGCGGCCAAGAACAAAGCCGATGTGATTATCCAACTCTCCAACGGCGGCGCGGAATTTTATGCGGGTAAGGGGTTGCCGGATAGCACCGCCGCGAAAGTCATGGGTGCAGTGGTGGCTGCCAAGCATGTGCATATGCTGGCAGAATATTATGGTGTGTGCGTGGTGCTGCATACTGACCATGCCAACAAACCGCTGATCCCATGGGTGGAGGCGATGCTCGACCACGGCGAATATTTTCACAAAGTCACCGGCAAGGCGCTGTATAGTTCGCATATGCTGGACCTATCAGAGGATGATATTGATTTTAATTTGAATGAGTCCGCGCGGCTGTTGCAGCGCATGGCGCCACTTGGCATGTCGATTGAAATCGAACTCGGCGTCACGGGCGGCGAGGAGGACGGTGTCGGCAGCGATGATGATGTCAGCGAGGCGCATAACCCCAAATTATACACGCAGCCCGAAGATGTCCTACGCGCCTACGAAAAACTGACACCGCTGGGGCATTTTTCAGTCGCTGCGTCATTTGGCAATGTGCATGGCGTTTATGCACCGGGTAATGTTAAGCTGCGGCCGGAAATTTTAAAGAATTCGCAGATGCTGGTTGAACAAACGCACAAAACGGCGGCCAATCCGCTGAACCTCGTCTTCCATGGCGGCTCCGGCTCCGACAAATCACAAATTGCCGAGGCGCTGCAATATGGTGTTTTCAAAATGAATATTGATACCGATACGCAATTCGCCTTTGCCAAACCGGTTGGTGATTTTGTGCATGACAATATGAAAGCGTTTCAATATCAGATCGATCCCGATACCGCCAAACCGTACAAAAAATTGTATGACCCGCGCAAATGGCTGCGCGAAGGCGAGAAGGGGATCGTTGATCGTTTATCAGAAGCGTTTCAGGATTTGCAGTCGGCGGGCAAGTCGATTGCGAAACCATAATTAATAATCCACGCGTGTAAAATAAAGGCCATCTGGTGGTGCGGTGACGCCCGCCAAGGCACGCTCTTTGGCTTCCAAAATTGTTTTGACATCTTCTGGTGTGCGCAAACCATGTCCTACGCTCACCAGTGTGCCGACCATATTACGCACCTGATGATGCAGGAACGACTTCGCGCCGATGCGGCAGAAAATATCATCACCATCTTGAACAATATCAATGTAATTAACGCGCCGTAGTGCATGCTGGGCCTGGCAATTACTGGCGCGAAAACTGCTAAAATCATAAAGTCCGATCAAATACTGCGCGCCTGCTTGCATCAGGGTAATATCGAGCGGGCGGCGGATATGCCAGGCGCGATTTTTCAGCAACGCCAACGGCATGCGCCGGTTAATAATGTGATATTCGTAATGCCGTTCTTTGGCATGCAGTCGGGCGCTAAAATCCGCCGCGACCACTTCAGCCTGCAGCGCGACGATCGGCAGATGCCGCAGATGCGCGTTTAAGCCATCGCACAATCGCTTCGGCACATAGGGGCGCGCCAGATCAACGCTGATCACCTGACCGCGCGCATGCACGCCGGAGTCGGTGCGTCCGGCGACAATCGTTTTAGGGCCTTCGGCATTAAACTTACTGAGAGCCGTTTCCACGGCATCCTGCACGCCGCTGCCATCCGCCTGTGACTGCCAGCCGTTAAATAGCGTGCCGTCGTATTCCAAAGTTATTTTCCAGCGTTGGGTCATTAGTAAAAATCTTTGTTATAAAGGGGAACAACCTCCCCCTTGTGGGGAGGTACAAATTTTCCAGCGCAGCGATGAAAATTTGGGTGGGGGACTAAACTTAAATTTAACCCCCACCCAAAAATTCTGGCGTTCGCAAGCTCACTGGAATTTTTGACCTCCCCACAAAGGGGGAGGTTTTTTCCCTATCTGACATGGCTAATTGGGTTTCCTCGTAAAAATTCTTCGCCAGATACTGGCGATTTATTTGGCCTTTGCACTCTCAGTAAACGCAATGCTTGTTTACTGCAGGCAATTGTGGCTTGATTATCAATTAGTGTTCCCGGCGTGCCGGACATATCAATAACCTCAGCTGCCAAAACTTTGATGCGTTCATTATTATATTCAAAATAAGTACCTGGCCATGGGGTCAGTGCATGCACTATGCGGTCAAGCACCGCAGCAGGTTGCTGCCAATCTAACCGACCTTCATCCTTGGTCAGTTTCACGGCATAACTTATGCCAGTTTTTGGTTGTGTTTCAGGTGCGATGTTATTAGCCGCAATATCGGTCAGCAGTTGATTGATATGTGCGGCACCTACTGCGGCTAGCTCATTATGCAATTGCGGTGTTGTGGTCTGATCAGTGATCGGCACCATAACTTTTTTAAGCATCGCGCCGGTATCAAGACCAGCATCCATCTGCATAAAGGTAATACCGGTCTCATTATCACCCGCCAGAATCGCACGCTGAATCGGCGCCGCGCCGCGCCAACGCGGCAGCAGCGAGGCATGGATATTGATACAGCCCAGCCGCGGTGCATCTAATATCGCTTGTGGTAAAATCAAACCATAGGCTGCCACCACGGCGATATCCGCCTGTAATGCTTTAAACTCTGCTTGCGCTTCAGCAGTCTTTAACGACTTTGGCGTATAAACGGGAATTGAATGTGCATCTGCTAATTGATGCACCGGAGATTTGGTGATTTTCTGCCCGCGCCCTTGCGGTTTCGGCGGCTGTGAATAAACGGCGATAACCTCATGCGGCCCGTCAATGAGTGCCTGCAATGCTCGCGCCGCGAATTCCGGCGTGCCCATAAAGATAACTTTTAATGGCAATGACACTACAAAATCTCATCATCTTTTTTGAGTTTAATCAGCCGACGTAATGTAACATCGCGTTTTAGTTTCGACACACGGTCTAACAACAAAATGCCATCCAGATGGTCGATTTCATGCTGTAGCACCGTCGCCAGAAAGCCATCGGCGAGCATTTCATGGACCTTTCCCGTTTCATCCTGATATTTAAAGCGCACCGCGGCGGGCCGCTCAATTTCGGTGTAAAAGTCGGGCAGGGACAGGCAGCCTTCCTCATAGACATTGGGTTCTTCGCTGCGCCAGATGATTTCAGGATTGGCGATCATTATGGGCTGACAAACATCACCCTCGCGCGCTGGATCAATGACGATGATACGTTGCGAGATGCCGATTTGCGGCGCCGCCAACCCAACACCACGCGCATGATACATGGTAGATAACATGTCCCGCATGAATTGCGTTGTTTGTGCATCTATATTATGCACTTCCTGCGCGCGTTCTTTTAACACCGGGTCTGGCGCAATGATGATTTTAAAGGGTGGAATCATCACTATCGCTTTCGGGCAAAACCAATTCCGGCGCATTGAAGTGTCGCACCGCCTTGTCCCCAGCGCTCATAATTGGAATGGATTTTGTAAATGTATCAACCACATTCAACTCTTTAAATTTGCGCGCGGTCGGCAAAAATGTTTTTTCAAGTGAGCCGATGCTTTGGTTATAGGCCTCAACCACGCTGTCCAAACGTTTGCCCATGGTTTCGTAATAATCCGCAAACTTGGCAACGGACGCATACAGTTTGCGCCCCAGCTCCGCTATCTGTCGGGTGCTTTCCTTGATATCATCCTGGCGCCAGCCATAAGATACTGTGCGCAATAAACCAATTAGGTTCAGCGGTGACGCAAGAACTATGCGCATTTTGGACGCCAGTTCAAACAAAGCCGGGTCCTGACGCAGTGCCGCGGACAACATGCCTTCATCTGGCACAAACAGCACCACAAACTCCGGCGACATTTCGGACACTTGCGCCCAGTAATCTTTTTGCCCCAGCGCCTGGATATGCTGTTTCAATTGCTGGCTGTGGCGCGCGACGGCGAGCTGGCGGTCGGCGTCACTGCGGTTCTCATCCTGGGCCTCCAGCCATGCGGCGAGCGGTACCTTGGCATCAATAACCACCGACAAGTTATTAGGCAGATGCACAATGACATCGGGGCGTAATTGCGTTTCATTCATCGTCTGCTGCGTCACATAATGCTGGCCCTTTATCAAACCGGACAGTTCCAATACTTTATCCAGCACCACTTCGCCCCAGGCACCGCGCACCTGCGGTTGACGGAGGGCACGGCCCAGCTGGCCGGTTTCCACGCGCAACAAATCCATCAGCGTGCGGAAATCCTGCTGCTCTACTGCACGCTTACCCTCCAGTTCGGTAATTTTTTGATAATGATCGGCCAGCGCGCTTTGAATCGGCGACAGGCTGTCATGCCGGTGCCAGCGTGGCCGCAACCATAAATAGGTGAGCAGCGCGCCGAGCAAAAGGCCACCAACAAAATATTCGATAGTTTCAGAAGTTATGTTCATAGGGACGAATATATCTTATTTAATGTGAATTATAAAATGTAAAAAAATCCCCGCGCAGGGCGGGGATTAAATAATTAACGACTAGACGCAGTTAAACGTCCGGCTGATCTTCCGTACCCGGCACTGGCGCGTTATCAAACATCGCGGCCGCTGGTGGGGCTGCCACCGGTTCATCGGCATCGAGGTCTTTTTTAATCGCGCCGCCGGCCTTAAATTGCGCTTCCGCTTCTTCCGGGCTGCGCGCGACATTGACGGTCACGCTGACAACAACTTCTGGATGCAAGGCAACCTTTACCGGAAACAGGCCCAGCATTTTGATCGGCTGTTCAATCCGCACCTGGTTGCGCGATAACGTCACACCGCCTTCGGTGACGCTATCCGCAATATCACGCGCATTAACGGAACCGAACAATTGCCCGGCTTCCGCCGCCTGGCGGATAATGACAAACTTCTTGCCTTCCAATTGCTTGGCCATGCCTTCGGCTTCGGTTTTTTTAGACAGGTTATGCGCCTGTAACTGCGCCTTTTGGCCTTCAAAATGCGCCAGGTTATCTTTGGTCGCGCGCAGGGCCTTGCTCTGCGGCAACAGGAAGTTACGAGCAAAGCCAGGCTTTACTGTGACGACGTCACCCATCTGGCCGAGCTTTTCCACACGCTCGAGGAGTACAACTTGCATTAGCGATCTCCCCCATAACCACGTTTGACTTCACCAACATATGGCATCAGCGCCAGGAAACGCGCGCGTTTGATAGCATTGGCCAGTTTGCGCTGATGTTTGTTGGCCACGCCGGACAGGCGCGCGGGCATAATTTTGCCGCGCTCTGATACATAACGGCCCAATGTGCGCACATCTTTATAATCAATTTTTTGTGCGTTCGGTCCGGTAAAGGGGCACTGTTTGCGGCGGCGGAAACCGCCCCCGGCACCACCGGGACGCGGCCGGCGGCCTTCATTGCCACCTTCACCACGGGTTTCGCCACCGGCATCACTATCATTGCGTTCTTTACGGGCTGGGAAACTCATGCCTCAACTCCTTCGCTAACGGCTTCATTATCATTGGTTTTATTGTAACGCGGGCGATAGCCACGGTCACCGCCGCGGTCGCGGTCGCCATAGCTGCCACGCTCGCCTTCATCGCCGGCTTCTTTGGCGCGGATGATGGCGGACGGGCCAGCTTCAAATTCATCAACGCGAATGGTCAGGTAACGCAGAATGTCTTCATTCAAACGCATGTTACGTTCCGTTTCCTGCATCGCTGCGGGCGGTGCATCGAAATGAAACATCACATAGTGGCCTTTGCGATTTTTGCGGATTTTATAGGCGAGGGTGCGTAACCCCCAGCTTTCGGTTTTTGCCACAGTACCGCCATTTTGCGTGACCAGATTTTGACAGGTTTCTGTCAAAGCTTCGACCTGGTTCTGCGCGAGCTCCTGCCGGGCAATTACCACGGTTTCGTAGAGTGCCATATGTATCTCCCTATGGACATAATCGGCCTATGACGCGAGGTCATAGACAGAGAGTTGAAGGCGGTATTAACCAGATTTGACGCGCGGATGCAAGGTAATCTTGACATATCAGTGTGTTTCAGGTGGTTTGGCACAAAAATATGGAGTGATGATGAGTTTAGCATTAATTTTCCCGGGGCAGGGCAGTCAGAAAATCGGTATGGGGTTGGAGCTGGCGACAGCATTTCCGGAAGCCAAACATGTGTTTCAGGAAGTGGACGATGCGTTGGGGCAAAATCTGTCCAAGCTGATTTTTGATGGGTATCAATTCGATTTGGATATGACGGAAAATACCCAGCCAGCGATCATGGCAACGTCAATTGCGGCATTGCGCGTCTTGGAAAAACAGGGGAATTTTAATGTCGCACAGCGCGCTAAGTTTGTCGCCGGACATTCCTTGGGCGAATATGCGGCGCTGGCGGCGGCGGGCGTCTTTGATGTGCCAACCGCGGCAAAATTATTGCGTATTCGTGGGAGCGCGATGCAACAGGCGGTACCGGTTGGCATCGGCGCCATGGCAGCATTGTTGGGCGCGGATCTGGATGGCGCGTTGGAGATTTGTAAATTGGCCGCAGAAAAAGATATCGTCACCGTTGCCAATGACAATGCACCGGGGCAGGTGGTTATCTCTGGGCATGTCGCGGCGGTTGACCGCGCGATTGCGCTTGCCGCCGAACGCGGCATCAAAAAGGCGATTAAGCTGCCGGTCAGTGCGCCGTTTCATTGCCCGCTTATGCAACCGGCGGCGGAGGCAATAGCGTCGGCACTCGCAAAAGAAATATTGCAAACACCTTCCGTACCGGTGGTGGCCAATGTCACCGCGACCGCTGAAACGCAAACCGCAAATATTCAAAAGTATCTGGTGGAGCAGGTTACCGGCATGGTGCGCTGGCGCGAGAGCGCGGACTATATGGCGCAGCAGGGTGTAACTACAATGTTGGAACTCGGCGCGGGTAAAGTTCTCGCCGGACTCGTCAAGCGCATCGCGCCTGATGTCACGGTTTACAGCTTCGGCACGCCAGCGGATATTGATGCCTACCTCGAAAAGATGTAGTTGAGGGGAATTTAGCCTCCCCCTTGTGGGGAGGCACAAATTTGCACTTGCAAATTTGGGTGGGGGTCAAATGGCTAAACAGCGTTCGCCGCAATTTTATTTTGCACGCAATATGCGCCAGCAAATGACTGAGGAAGAACTTAAATTTTGGTGCGCTATAAAGGAACAGCCACGAGAACATGGCCGGTGGCGCAGGCAAGTATTATTTGGTAAATATATTGCTGATTTCTGTTGTCACCAACATCGACTGATTGTTGAAATAGATGGCAGCCACCATGATATTGATAAGGATGATCCAAGAGACTTATTTTTAACGTCGCAGGGCTATAAAGTTTTGCGCTATAGCAACCAACAAATTAATAGCGATATAACTGCAGTCATTGAAGATGCTTTGACGAACATCAACCCCCACCCAAATTTGCAAGGGCAAATTTGTGCCTCCCCACAAGGGGGAGGCTAATTCTTCCAAGGATGACAAATCAAGTAAGTATGATAAAAGATATTTAACTAAAGGAATTCACCATGTTCAACCTCTCAGGCAAAAACGCATTAGTCACCGGCGCCACTGGCGGGATCGGCGGTGCGGTCGCGCGGGCGTTGCATGCACAGGGCGCGACAGTCGCGCTATCTGGCACCAATCTCGATAAATTGAATGCATTGAAAACCGAACTCGGCGAACGCGCGCATATCGCACCGGCGAATTTATCTGATGACGCGGCGGTGGCCAGTTTGGTCGAAAATGCAGAAAGCTTGTTGGGTCAGCTGGATATCCTCGTCAATAACGCCGGCCTCACGCGTGATACGCTTGCCATCCGCATGAAGGATGAGGACTTTGATGAGGTTATCCGCGTCAATCTGCGCGCGGCCTTTGTATTATCCCGCGCCGCGCTCAAGGGCATGATGAAGCGCCGTAATGGCCGCATTATCTCGGTCGCCTCCATCGTCGGCATCACCGGCAATCCCGGGCAGGCGAATTATGCGGCCTCGAAGGCGGGCCTGATCGGCATGTCAAAGGCGCTGGCGCAGGAAGTCGCGCCGCGCGGCGTCACCATCAATTGCATCGCGCCGGGCTTTATCGCCACCGCCATGACCGATGTGTTAACCGACGATCAAAAAACCAAAATGAATGAACGTATTCCCGCCGGCCGCATGGGCAGTGCCGCTGATATCGCTGCCGCTGCTGTCTATTTGGCGTCTGACGAAGCCGCCTATATCACCGGCCAAACCATTCATGTGAATGGCGGCATGGCGATGATTTAATATAATTCCATATAGGTATCATTCTTCAATTGCGGATATTCTACATAAAGTTTGACATATAGATTGTTTAAAAATTCTGAAATTTGCGGCCAATTTTCAAATTGAGGACTATTTGCGTATATCTTAAAATTTTTGAAGCTTTCTTCTAAATTATTTCCAAGAACTGCTGAAATAAATTGTTCACTGCCTGCGACAATGTAATAATCATCGGTAGAACAGATGATTATCCAGGATAGATGTTCTGGGAATAAAACATAGTTTAAGCTTCCAACTGTATTTGAGAAATCATACAATCCTTCCAGAGTGGGTAGAACTTCAAAAGCTTCAGGCTTTATATTTTCTATCGCATAAGCGTATAGTTTTTCTTGAGCATCAAGTCTTTGAGACAGATTTTTTATATCTGATATTGTTAAGTGACTAGCGCTTTCTTGAGGAACAGCTATCCAATTTAACTTTTTGATTAGTCTGATATTCTTTTTATCAAATTCTAATATTGTGCTTAAATCGTTTTTTAAACTATTTAATTCCTCAACATTGGTTATTTCTTTTAAAGATGGCGGCAAATTATTCAATTAAGCCGCTCTTAACCGTTTCGCGCGGTTATCCATATACCAGCACAGTGTTCTGGTGGCGATGTTAAAGGCACGGGTGTGCGGCTTCAAACCGCTGGCCTTGAAGATCATTGCGACCGCGCGTTCGATATGTTTGGGGCGGTAATAGCTATAGGCGCGTTTGACATATTCGCGGTTATAGGTTTTGCGGTCATACGGCCCGTCATTATTATTGGCGGCATAATAGGCAAAGGCCAGCTCATCATCCTCAGTTTCGGCGACGCGGGACAGGGCAACGCGCAGGCGCTGCCACTTGTTGAGTTTTTCTTCTTTAAGCAGGCGTTTCAAATTATCGTAAAACATTTTGTAATGGCGATGTTCGTCACCGGCGATATTACGGCAAATCTGTTTCAAGACCGGCTCTTCCGTCGCATCACCGAGGGCGGTGTAGTAGGAGGAGGTGCCGGTCTCGACCATACAGCGTGCGACCATCTCACCCGCGCGCGAGCCGCGGATTGATTTGTGTGCCGCAGTGTTGATCACAATTTTTTCGCGGTAGAGACGAAACGCCTCCTCATGGTTAAAGCTCGGGTCAACCGCCTCCGCCCACATGCCGAGCGCCTTGCCATGCTGAACCTCTTCAATCGCCCAATAGGTGGCGTCTTCGATCATCTTGGGGTCGTCGTGAAACACGCTGCACAGGTACGCGGTGTAATCGCGCGCATTATATTCCACCAGCGCGGCCGCCTTCACCACCTTCAAAACATCCGGGTCGACCTTGGACAGATCCAATTTATCCCACGGCAAGTCGGCAACTTGCCAATGCTTGTGCGGTTGCGCGCTGGAAAGGGCCGTGAGAGAAGGCGCGGTCAAAGACGGAGCGCTGGCAGTCATCGGCGCGGCAATTTGAGCGGCTGAGGCGGGCATGGAAACTCTATCAACTCCTGAGAATTTTTTGCGAGATTAGTCACAACGGGCTGAATTGACTAGTAAAAAATTTATAAGCTTCGGCAATTTTTACAAAGACTTAGCCTTTTGGCCACACCGCGCGGGTTATCAAACGGCTGCCGGCCTTTTTGGCGCCGCGCAGCGCGAGGCAAAAATGTTCGGCCGCGACGGTCACGTCCAATGACTGCGGTTGCAGCGCCGCGGCCAAGTGATCAACCAGGTCTTGCGTCAAACGTTCTTGGATCGTCAAGCGCCGCGACAGGCAATCGACCAGCCGCGCGATTTTGCCCAGGCCGATAATTTTATCCTGCGGCACATAGCTGACCGTGATGGTGCCGATAAAGGGCAGCATATGGTGTTCGCACATGCTGTAAAATTCGATATCGGTGAGCGTAATCTCCATGCCGCGCTGCGCACCGGCGGGCATCGTCTCATTTAAAATGTCACGCGGGTTTTGCTGATAACCGCTGCAGATTTCTTGCCAGGCTGCGGCAACATTGGCGGGCGTATCAACCAACTCCGCGCGCGCGGGATCATCACCGCAATGCGCGATTAATTTTATAATCTCATCATTCAACATAAGGCGTCATCCCGGCGCAGGCCGGGATCCAGAGTCCAACGCGCTGTAGGTGTAACTCCCGGATCCCGGCCTGCGCCGGGATGACGAAAAATTAAACAGAAATGCATTGTTAATTACCTAAGCGCTCTTGCTCGCTTTTTTCTTGTCGCTGTCACTGGCCTCGGCACTGTCTGGATCGCGCAGCATGTAACCACGCCCCCATACGGTTTCGATATAATTCTGGCCTTCGGACAGGTCAGAAATTTTCTTGCGTAACCGGCAGATGAAAACATCGACAATCTTCGGATCCGGCTCGTCCAAACCACTATACATATGATTGACGAAACTTTCTTTCGACAGCGTCATGCCTTTGCGCAGCGCCAGCAGCTCCAGCATCGAATATTCTTTGGTCGTCAAATGGATCTGTTTTTCGTCGACATAGGCAAGGCGCGCATCCAGATCGACCGTCAGGCGGCCTAGCTTCACGGCATTTTCCGAATGGCCATGACTGCGGCGGATCAAGGCTTTCACCTGCGCCGCCAAAACTTTGGGCGAAATGGTTTTGGTCAGATACATATCCGCGCCCAAACCCAGCGCCTTTAGCTGTTCATCGATATGGTCGTTGCCTGACAGGATCACCACCGGCGTTGAAATCTTGGCATCGCGCAACTGGCGCAGCACCTGGTGCCCGCTGATATCCGGCAGCCCAAGGTCCAGCAAAATCGCATTATATTCGTAAATGCGGCCCAGGTCCAAACCGTCTTCGCCCTCGGACGCCACCTCAACCTCGAACCCGTCGCTTTTCAAATACAGCTCCAGCGATTTGGCAAAGGCCTTGTCATCTTCAATCATTAAAATGCGCATGAACTATTCTCGCCCGGGCTGGATTTATTAACCATCTGTTAACCATTTTACGTGAAATTGGTAACTTATGCTATCTTTATCTAGCGCGATTCTGGCGTGTAGGGCAGGGCAAATCAGTGCAATCGTTTCAGAAACTGGCACAACAGGCAAACAGCCTGATTGAAAATGTACCGGATTTTCATCTCTATGGCCGCGTTACTGAAATCCTCGGCATGCTGGTGCAGGTCGGTGGCATCGAACGCAACCTGTCCATCGGCGGGCGCTGTAACATTATTGCGCGGGATAAAACCGCCATTCCGTGTGAAGTGGTCGGTTTCCGCAACAACCAGGTGCTGTTGATGCCGTTTCGCCCGCTCGAGGGCATCGGTCTCGGTTCGCGTGCGGAAGTCATCGAAACGCCGCCGTCGATTTTCCCCACTGATGCTTGGCTGGGCCGCGTTATCAATGCGCTGGGCGAACCGGTCGATGGTAAAGGGCCGTTGCCCCAGGGCAATATCGGCATCCCCATTCGCAATACCGCGCCGTCCGCGCATTCGCGCCAACGGCTGGGTGATAAACTTGATTTGGGCGTGCGGGCGCTGAATACCTTTCTGGCGGTGTGCCGCGGCCAGCGCATGGGCATTTTCGCAGGCTCCGGCGTCGGAAAATCCGTGCTGCTATCCATGCTGGCGCGTTACACCGTAACCAATTGCGCGGTAATCGGCCTCGTTGGTGAACGCGGGCGCGAGGTGCAAGAATTTATTGAAGATGATCTGGGGCCGGAGGGTTTGAAACGCAGCGTCGTTGTCGTCGCCACCTCGGACGAAAGTCCGCTCATGCGCCGCCAGGCCGCCTATGTCACGCTGTCAATTGCCGAATTTTTCCGCGAACAGCAGCGTGAAGTTTTATGCATGATCGACTCGGTGACGCGCTTTGCGATGGCGCAACGCGAAATCGGTTTGTCAGCGGGCGAGCCACCGACGAGTAAGGGCTATCCGCCCACTACCTTTACCGAATTAGCTAAATTATTGGAACGCGCCGGGCCGGGCGGGCCAGGCCAGGGCAATGTGACGGGACTGTTCACAGTGCTGGTCGACGGCGATGATCATAATGAACCGATTGCGGATGCCGTGCGCGGTATATTGGATGGGCATATCGTCTTGGAACGGCAGATTGCCGAACGTGGCCGCTATCCGGCTGTCAATATTTTGAAAAGCGTGTCGCGCTCCATGCCGGCCTGTAACACGCCCGGTGAATTTGACATGATTAGCCACGCCAAAAAAATCATTTCGATTTATGAGGATATGGCGGAACTGATCCGGCTCGGCGCCTACCGCAAAGGCAGTGATGCCGAAGTTGATAAGGCGATTGCAATTTATCCCGCTATCGAAACATTTTTAAAACAGCAGCGTCAGGAATGCACGCGCTTGCGCGCCGGGTTTGAAAAACTAGCCGAGGTGCTTGGCGTCGAACCGCCGGATGAAAGCCAGCTGTTGATTGGGAGAAAGTAAATGAGCAGACGAGCATACGAGCAGACGAGTACACGCGCTTTATATTCTGCGAGGAAAGGGCAATATAATTTTGCTGTTGCTGAAAATTATTTAATCTCGTCTACGCGTCTACGCGTCTACTCGTTTGCTATCTAATGGCCGGCCTCGCGTCTCTTATCCGCCTGCGCAAGCATGAGCTTGACGAGCAGCGCCGTAAACTGACCGAGCTGCAAACCCGCCGTGATGTGCTGGTGGCGCAAGAACGCCGTTTACTGGATGACATTGATGCTGAAAAAAAACACGCCGCGATTGATGATGAAACCCGCACGGCCTTTCCCAATTATTTAAAACGCGTTACCAAACAGTTGGACGTCATCCGCGCGGAATATATTAAATTGGACGCTGCCATCACCGCCGCGCAGGCCAAATTGCAAGATGCTTTTAAAGAATTAAAAACCTATGAGATTACTGAGGCTAACCGCGCCGCGCACAAAGCTGCCGAACTTAAGAAAAAAGAAGATCAAACCATGGATGACATTGGCATTGACGGTTATGCGCGTAAACAGCGCGATAATGACCAGTAATTAATGTGGCATGGCCGTTAATCTTATGAACATCTTATAATCCTTGTCCTAAATTCTGGGCAGCGGGCATCCCGCCTGCTGTAACCCCACAAGGATTATTACTTATGAAAAACGTTCTTTTAATTGCCGGTTTCCTGGCTGCTGCAATCTCGCCAGCTTTCGCGGCTGACGACATGTCAGTTGATGACAAAGCTAAAATGATGACAGAATACTTCTACCCTAAAATGGACAAAAACAGCGATGGTAAAGTGACCAAAGCTGAGCATGACGCCGCCGGCACCATAATGTTCATGAAGGCTGACGCCAATAAAGATGGTGCAGTGTCCAAGGACGAAATGATGGCGATGAAAAAAGAAGAACTCACCGATATGATGAATTCTTCTAAATCTATGAGCAAGTAAGGCTTCTTGTTCTGAAAAATAAAAAAGGGGCCCAATTTGGGTCCCTTTGCATGCGATAATATTCATTGTCATGGCTAAGCCGGTTATTTACCAAGGCTATGGCATTGATTGTCATGTTTCACGTGAAACATTGTGATTGAGATTAGTCATCCCGGCGGGTGCGCTCCTCACGCTCATGGCGTTCCTGGGCTTCAATCGACAGAGTGGCCACCGGGCGCGCGATGAGGCGCTTGACGCCAATTGCGTCTTCGGTTTCCTCGCAATAGCCATAGCTGCCGTCGTCAATGCGGATCAGCGCCTCGTCAATTTTGCCCAGCAGTTTGCGGAAACGGTCGCGCGTACGCAGTTCCAAGCCGTGATCAATTTCCGCCGCCGCGCGGTCGGTTATATCCGGCTCCTGGATGCCCCCTTCATCGCGCATGCTGTGCAGCGTCATTTCAGACTCCGCCAATAATTCCGTGCGCCAATCCTGCAGCCGCTGTTTGAAATAGGCCAGCATTTTGGGGTTCATATAGTCTTCTTTTTCAGACGGCGTATAGTCAGGTGACAAATGCGGATCAACAACGGTAACCATAATTAACTCCCAAGGGGTTTGTTTGCTTCGCGTATAGCGGCCTTCTCACCGCGTCGCAATGGAAATTAATAGCCGAGTTTTGCCAGTTCCACCTGCGCGCGCAGGTCGATGTCGTCCAGCATCATGGACAATAATGGGTCGTCGATATTGCCGCGTTTTTCATTGACCAGACGCATAATATTGTCGAGCTTGACTTTGGGGACCGCGCCTTCGAGCAGTGATAACCGCAGCTCCTCCAGCTTTTCGAGCAGGGTCTCGCCGCGCTGGCGCCCGCGTTTGCGACTGTCCAGCGCATCACCAGTTTCCTGGGCGAACAGCAGGGCATCCATGCCGCCGACGCCGGACAGGCCACCGGTAGCAGCTGTTTCCTCGGTATCATCCACACTAAGCAGTTTGCTAAAATCGCCAGTACGCTTCGCGCCGCCGGCTTTACCGGACGTGCCTACCGGCCCTGTGCGATTGATGCGAGAGATGTCCATTACTCTATTAAAACCACCGAATCTGTTAAAATTCTAGCGGCATTTAGGCGACGCGGCGATGGGGACTAAAATTCGTTGCGGTTGTGTCATCAATTGGCATGAAACCTGCATCACATCAGGTAATCATAAGAAGATTTGGGGTTTTGGGTCATGCGGTTTTTTCTGGCAGTTTTATTCAGCTTGATCATCTGCAGCGCAACCATTGCGCAGGCCGCCACCACGCGTATCAAGGATGTCGTCGATTTCGAAGGCGTCAGGGACAATATGCTGGTCGGCTATGGCCTTGTCGTCGGCCTCAACGGTTCCGGGGACAGCCTGACCAACGCGCCTTTCACGCAGCAAAGCCTGTATGGCATGCTGGAACGCCTCGGCGTCAATGTGCGCGGCATCAATCTTAAAACCAAAAACGTCGCCGCGGTGATGGTGACCGCGACACTGCCGCCCTTTGCAGGCCAGGGCAGCAAGATCGATGTCAATGTCGCCGCGCTGGGCGATGCCAAGGATTTATTGGGCGGCACCTTATTGGTCACGCCATTACTGGGCGCGGATGGCGAGGTTTATGCGGTGGGCCAGGGGCCGGTGGCGACCTCGTCGATCAGTGCGGCGGGCAAGGGCTCCTCGGTCACCCGCGGCGTGCCAACGGCGGGCCGTGTCTCCAACGGCGCGATTATTGAACGTGAAATTCCGTTTACGTTAGCGCAGCTGGGCACCATGCGGCTTAATTTACGCAATCCCGATTTCACCACCGCGCAGCGCATCTCCAAAACCATCAACGAATTCATGAAAAAACCGGTGGCGCAGGTGATGTCGCCCTCTAATGTCGTGCTGACGATGCCGGCCGGCAGCCAGTCCGACTGGGTGAATACGATTGCGAACCTCGAACAATTGAGCGTCAATACTGATGAAGTTGCCAAGGTTGTGATCGATGAAAAATCCGGTGTCATCGTCATGGGTGACAAGGTGCGGATTTCCACCGTGGCGATTTCACAAGGCAACCTCACCATCCGCATCACCGAAACGCCGCAGGTGTCACAACCGACTGCCTTTTCGCAAACCGGCACGACGGAAGTGGTCGACCGCACCAATATTCAGATTGACGATCAGGCGGATCGCAAAATCGCCGTGTTGCCGACCGGCACGTCACTCCAGCAATTGGTGCGCGGCTTGAATGCCTTGGGCGTGGGGCCGCGCGATATCATCAGTATTTTGCAGGCGGTCAAAGCCGCCGGTGCTATGCAGGCGGATATTGAGGTTATCTAACGATGGCTGATATCACACAACTTGCCATACCGCCTGCCGCGCAACCTGAAAATCTAGTCGTCAAGCCTAACCATAAAGTGCAATCCGCAACCGAAATGGATAAGGCCGCGCAGGATTTTGAGGCGGTTTATCTGTCACAAATGATGTCGCAAATGTTTTCCGGGATCGAGGCCGACCCGAATTTTGGCGGTGGCATGGGCGAAGACACCATGCGCAGTTTTTTGGTTAATGAATATGGCAAGCAAATGGCCTCTGGCGGCGGTATTGGGATTGCCCAACAGATGAAACAGCAGTTATTGCAGATGCAGGATGTAAATGCCGCCAATGCATTGCCAAATGATAATGCCGCGGCGGCAGACGCTGCGACAGCCCCTTTAGAGACGGATACTGACCATGAGTGATTTGAATAGCTTGCTACAGGATGTTTTGGGCGTGCAAAAGGACGTGATTGCCTATCATCGTGATGAAATTATACAGCTGATGGCCAAGAATTTTGAAGCTGCTGAAAAGGCGATGCGCAACAAAGGCCCATTGATCGAACTGTATCAGGCCAAAATGCGCGCGCTGCACGAACGCCGCGCCGAGCTGAGCGAACTGGGCGAAGCGGTGCGCGAAAAACTGGTGGCGGCCCAGGCGGAATTTGATGACGTCATGGATCAGTATCAGCATGAATTGGACAAGGCGCTGAAATCCAGCCAGCGTGTATTGGACCTGATCAAAAACGCGATGATTACGCATACATCACAAAGCAATTTTTACGGGCAAAGCGGCAGCCTGACCGCCGGCCAGGAAACGCGATCACTGACGGTGAACAAGAGCGCTTAATTAATTTTAAGCGTTTCCAAGACCGCTTTGGGATTACGATCAATCATAATTAATAAAATGCGCGCTGTACCTTGTGGTGTACGTTGGTGTTGTTCCCATTTGCGCAAAGTTGCCAAAGGAATGCAAAAAATTTTGGAAAATTCATGTTGAGTCATGGCAATTTTTTTACGAATTTGCGCGACGTCAACCGCTGGCGGCACATGAACATGCGCGCCGGTTTTTGCGCCGCGCGCATGCGCCAGCGCCTCTTGCAAACCGGTTAAAATAGATTGTCCCATTTCACTCATGGTAACTGTCCTTAATTGCGGTAACAACTTTAGCCATAGCCTGACGTTCCGCAGTGGATAAATTTTCTTTGTCGTTTTTGGCGAAGATGTCGAGCAAATAAACATGCCCTGCCGCCGCCACTGCTAAATAAATCACTCTAGCGCCCCCGCTTTTACCCTGACCGGTGCGTGCGGCATAACGCAGCTTGCGAATGCCGCCGGTGCCACGCATCACATTACCGGCGTCAGGATGCTTTGAGACCAGCGTTATAATTTCCGACCGTTACGCTTCGCTTAACAGCTTAGACGCCTTTGACAGATAAAACGCAGTCTCAATTACCGTTTACATATACTAACCCATTGGGTTACATAAGTCAAGCAAACTAAGTTGCAACCGCCTGCCGATGTGCATTGCTCTCATATAATTCGAGCACATAATCCCAATTGACTAGATTATCCAACCACGCCTTGAGATAGTCGGGGCGTTTGTTGCGGTAATCGATGTAATAGGAATGCTCCCACACATCGCAACCGAGCAAGGCGATTTTGCCATGCGCGAGCGGGTTTTCACCGTTCGGCGTTTTCATGATCTCGAGCTTGCCGGATTTGGGGCACTGCGCGAGCCAGACCCAGCCAGAGCCAAACTGGCCAACGCCGCCCTCGGTAAACTTTTTGTTGAAGTCTTCGGTTGAGCCAATGTCTTCCTTGATCTTGGCCTCTAACGCGCCGGGAACTTTGCCACCGCCACCATTTGGCTTCATCCATTTCCAGAAATGGTTATGGTTCCAATGTTGCGCGGCATTGTTGAACAGGCCCTGCAAATTCGGCTTGCCGTAACTTTCCTTAACAATTTCATCAAGCGATTTGTTTTCGAGGCCCGAGCCCTGCAACAATTCATTGCCCTTGGTCACATAGGCCTGATGATGCTTGTCATGGTGATAGTCCAGCGTCTCAGCGGACATATAGGGCGCCAGCGCGTCTTTGGCATAAGGCAGTTCGGGCAGAGTGAAAGTGGTCATAAGAAGTCTCCGTGTAAGTGATGGAGAATAATGTGTCTTTCGTAATTGCAGAGTCAATATGCTTCTACTCTCAGCTGTCATCCTCGACCATTAGGCGAACACAAATTTGCCACTTCGCAAATTTGTTCTTGTGAGCTTTATGTTGTCGGGGATCCACTGCTAGACTAAGCCAATGATTTTCAAGTTTACCCCAACTTAACCATGGATCCCCGGGAACTAACAAATGTTAACCACCGTTCGCCGCTATGCGACTGCACGATGGACATTTGTAACGCCCGAGGATGACAAGTTGAGAGCAAGCTTTAACCTTGCTGCCGCGCCCATTCATACAATCCTACTGCAGCAGCATTTGAAACATTTAATGTCGAAAATTCCGCAGTCGGCAGCGACACAATCGTATCGCACTGCGCCTTGACACTGGGGCGCAGGCCCTTGCCCTCGGCGCCCATGACCAGCACGCATTTGGCGGTGAGCGGAACGGCGGGGAGGGGGGTGCCGCGCTCATCAAAGGCCACTGTCTGACAACCAGCCTCGTTTAACTTATCCAACGTCTGCGACAGGTTGGTAACATAGGCAAGCGGGACATGCTCCACCGCGCCGGAGGCCGCTTTGGCCAACACCCCAGTCACTTCTGGCGCATGGCGGTCCTGCATGATGATGGCAGCGGCGCCAAAGGCGGCGGCCGAGCGCATTATCGCACCGACATTATGTGGGTCGGTCACCTGATCCAGCATCATGAACAGTGCACGCTCACGCACCTCCGCCATGCGGGCCAAATCATGCATATCCAGCGGCACCAGTGCGGTGACCTCCAGCGCGATGCCCTGATGCACGGCATCCGCGCTCAGCAAACGGTCAAGCCTTTTGCGATCCACCATATCCGGCGCGGGGCGTTTGAGACCTGTCGCCACCAGCGCCCGTTCGGCAAATTCGGCGGCGTTATTTTCACTTATATATAATGTATGGCACAGGCGGTCCGGGTTGGCCCAGGCGGCCAACACCGCATGCCAGCCATACAGCCATAATTTTTGTTGTTTTTGCACTCGCATGCGTAACGTCACTTTACCATTGTTACGCCTGAACCTATAGGTAATCTTTACGCCGTCAAGATCAATGCCCGCCATATGGATACCGCCAAAACCGACCGCCGCCTGATCTGGAGCATTTTGCTGCTGGCGATATGTTTTACCGTGTGGTTATGTGCGCGGATCAGCTTTCTCTATTCGTATCAAATGCCGTCACACCAGACGCTGCATCCCAATTACCTGACCTTTCATGAGATGAGCGTATCGTCTGATGAAGGAAAGCAACTGGGCACCATCAATGTCGGGCGCATGTTGCGAAATACCAAGCAAAGCCTGATGGCGAATTATGATAAATCCGTACAGCCCAAGGATTTGCAATGTAATTATCTGACACTGGATCCCGGCTATTCGGTCATCGTGTCATGGGCGCGGCATGTCTTCACCTTTATGACCGATAGCTATCTGTGCAGTGTCGTCCTGCAATTTATCTTTGATGGCCTGATGCTGTTTTTGCTGTTTGCCACCTGTTTGCGCTGGGGAATGGGTGCCAGCATGGTCGTGACGCTGCTTTATGCCGTTAACCCCACCTTTGCCTATAACACTGTTTACCCGTTTGCGTATTTTTGGGAAGGCATGTTGCTGGCCCTGGCGGTATTGGCGGTGATTTGGGCGCGGCGGTTCTTTATCAGCAAGCGCGCCCTTTACGGCGCCTTATGTTTAATTGCGGCGGGCGTAAGCCTGGGGTTTGGTGTCTGGGTGCGCGCGAATTTGATGGCGCCAGGTTTGTTTATCGCGGTACTATTATTTCTGATGCCTGCAACACGCCGCCATGCATCAATTTTTTTGCTGGCCTTCACTTTGTTGATTTTACCGCAAGTGATGCGCGCCAGTTCCGTCGCCGGACATTTTGCGACCTCCACGCGGTTGGTGTGGCATACTGCCTTGCACGGCTTGGGACATTATCCCAATCCATACGGTATTTTTGATGAAGATATTTATGCCTTTGATATCAGTCATGACAAATACAATATAACTTATAATTTTTGTGATTACCGAAAACATGATCTGGCGATCAAGGATTATTATCTGAAGTTTGCCGCCGCGCATCCGAATTTTATCACGCGGATAATTGTGAGCCGCATCGTCACCAACATTTATTATAATTTTGATGAAACATTTACCGATAGCTGGAATTACACGCTGGTCGGCCTGGCCATGGTGGGGGTTGCCTATGCCTTGCTGGTGGGCGGTGAACTGTTGTTTGCCGCGCTATTGTTGCTGCCGCTGTACCTGGGCATGAATATTGCGATCGGCATGATCTATTACATTCAGGCGCCCTATGCCTTTGTCACGCAATGGTGTTTGGTTGTCATGGCGGCGTTGGCGGTACCGGCACTGTGGCATGGCATAAAATTGTTAGGCAGCCGCTGGCGGCGCCGGCAATTACCACCGGCACCCATGACACGTTGGGGTTGGTGGCGCGCCGGTCTATTTTCATTGTGCGCATTGGGCTTTACCGGCGCCTTATGCCTGCCGCCGCTGCATGATTATGTGTTCATGCAAAAAGCCTGGGCACCGGCCTGGATGCCGCCGCATGCGCCGGCGTTAGGCACGATGAAAAATTTATTGGCCGAGTGGGAAAAACAGCCCAAACGCCGCCAGGATGAGTTTTTGACTTATGTCCACAAATATGTTCCCAGCTCTGATAATCCACAACAGGATATTACATTATTTGCCTATCAACGGCTGTCAGAACTTGAATATTACGACCGCGCACAAAAGCAGGTGCGCAGTTTTGTGGCGGCTGGTGGGCTGGCGGTGGAATTGATGTCAAGCCTTAAGGATGTGTCAACCAGCATTATCGGTTGGAAGATTAAAGACATCAACGTGTTTGACCTGGCGCGGCCGGGCAGCTGGGATGGCCGCATTTTAAAAGTCAGCCTGGAGCCGACCGCCGAGCGCGCGCAAAGCGATTATAAACAATTTGCGATACATAAATTGCAGCGCTGGAACTGGGCGGTAACGTGGCTGGACGATAATAATTTTCAGGCCGTGCATATTCCCAAAGGCTGTGACGAGTTGCGCCAGCGGCTGGCCATATTCTACAGCGGTTTTTGCCCGGCCACGCCGTATGAAGATACGTTGAAGAAATAAGTAAAGAGATGGCATGCCACTGAAGCAAGTATCGCCAGTGCGTCGTCGCCCTGCAAAGGCGGATGGTGGATGGGGTCAGATTCGAACTGACGTACGCTCACGCGGGCAGATTTACAGTCTGCTGCCATTAACCACTCGGCCACCCATCCCTATAGAAAAACCGGTCAATGTAAGTTTGCCTAAAAAGGCAATTTTACACGCCTTGTCAATGAATTTCTTGGTTTAGGATAAGATCGCCTTGCCGATCAGTATCGCGATAATTGCGACGATCAGCCAGATCGGAATGGCTTTCTTTTTGGACGAGCGTTCGGAATAGGACAGGCCGCTGCCGGGCAAACCGACCGTGGCGCGCTGGCCTTTCGTGCCGATGTTATAAGTCGCGCCGCGCTGGCCCAACGATACGCTCGGCCCGCTTTTGCTGAAATTCAAGCGAATGCCGGGGATCAGCTTAAGTGATTTGTGAAAACGCAGGCCCATTGATTATCCTTTATGTTGTTCACGATACCATGCCTGGAACATCAAGACAGCCCATAATTGCTGATCCCAATCCCGGCGACCTGTTAAATGTTCCTGCCAATATCGTGTGATAATATCTGTTGCAAAAATATTCTGCTGATTAAGTTTTGCAGGTGACAGTAAATCCTGTGCCCAATCCTTAAGCGGTCCGCGCAGCCAAGCCGCGAGTGGCACCGCAAAACCGGCTTTGGGCCGCTCGGTCAATGCCGGTGGTACATAGCGCTCTAAAACTTTGCGCAGAATATATTTGCCGGTTGTACCACGAATTTTCAGATGTTGCGGCAGCCGCCAGGCAAATTCCAACAGGGCAGGGTCCAAAAACGGCAGGCGGCTTTCGAGGCTGGCTGCCATCGTCGCGCGATCCAGCTTGGTTAAAATGTCATTGGGCAGGTAATCAATGGTGTCCTGCGCCATTAACGTATCGGTAAAATTGCCAAGTGGTAAAATATCGAGCGGCGGCAGGCTGGCGCCTTTCACGATCTGTGCCTGCCATAATGATAATAATGTCTGGTGAAAATTATTTTGGTCCGTTGCCGCTGCCAGGCCCGCCAGCTTGTGCAACTTGCTGCCCATATTCTGGCGTCCGGTAAAAGGTGATATAACCATGTCCCAATTTTGCGTGGGAAATCTGTGAATCAGTTTTTGCAAAGTGCGCCGCAAAGGCAGGGGTATATATTGCAAATATTGCCACAGCCGCGGACCATGCGTATGGCGGTAATAACCGCCGAATAACTCATCACCGCCATCGCCGGTAAGCGCGACAGTGACGTGTTGACGCGCCAGTTTGGCAACCAGATGTGTCACAAGCTGGCTGCTATCGGCAAAGGGTTCATCATACATCTGCGGCAATTGTGGGATGACGGCCACCGCATCGGCACTGGTGACATAAAATTCGGTATGCGCGGTGCCGAGATACATAGCGACCGCCCGTGCGACAGTCGCCTCATTATAACCAGTCTCTTCGAAGCCGATTGAAAAACTTTTGATTGGCGTGGTGCTATGCGCCTGCATAAGTGCGGTGATCAAGCTAGAATCAATGCCGCCGGATAAAAACGCGCCAAGCGGCACATCCGCCACCATGCGTTGTTTGACAGATAAGTTTAATAATTGATCGAGTTGTGTAACGAGGCTAGTCTCATCTGCATCAAAAATATTTTGCGGCGCGGTTTCGATAATGTTTAACGCCGACCAATAAATGGTGGTTTTGGTGTGGCGGTCGGCCAGTCCCAGCGTCACATATTGTCCTGGCATTAGCTTGAAAATATTTTGATAAATGGAGTGCGGGGCAGGGATGTTGCCACGCGCCATCAACGCGGCAATGGCGTCGCGGTTAAATGTGGTGGTAAAGGCCGGATGTGCGGTGAGCGCCTTTAACTCCGACCCGAATAAAAATACATTCTGTTGCCAGCCATAATAGAGCGGTTTTTCCCCAAAACGGTCGCGCGCCAGATATAGCCGCTGTTCGCGCATATCATACAGCGCAAAGGCGAACATGCCGTTGAATTTTTGGAGCGCGACATCCAGCCCCCAGGCCTGTATCGCCGCCAACATGACTTCGGTATCAGAATGACCACGCCAAATGGGGGCCATGCCGGTACTTTCCAATTCGATTTTTAGAGCACTAAAATTATAAATTTCACCATTATAGATAATGATGTAACGGCTATTGGCGGACTGCATCGGCTGGTTGCCACATGCCGATAAATCGACAATAGAAAGACGCCGGTGCGCGAGCGCCACACCGCGCGCGGCATCTGTCCAGATGCCCTGATGATCCGGTCCGCGATGCGCCAGTTTTCCTGCCATTGCCGCCGCAATATTTTGCAGTGTCTCTGCCGACTGGCCGCCATTAAAATCTATAAAGCCTGTAATGCCGCACATCTTACTAACATAGGACTTATCATTATGCTTGAACATTACCGATTTTAACGCTAGCTATTACAGCCTCTGATTTCAGTTTTCAGATTTTTAATTTGCGGGTGTAGCTCAACGGTAGAGTTCTAGCCTTCCAAGCTAGCTGTGCGGGTTCGATTCCCGTCACCCGCTCCAACCTGCGCCAGCGATAGCGCCGCGTGGGTTGATCTCCTGAAGCTTCAGCGTAGGGAGACTGCCAATGTTCGCTGGCTTCCGTTGGCGTGCCATCCTTCTTATCGTTGAACATTTTCCCCTTGAAATCCACCGTTAATTCTGCTCAATAAGCGCACAGATTTTGACATCAACAGGAGTTTAGTATGTCCAAGGAAAAGTTTGACCGTAGTAAGCCGCATGTGAACATTGGGACGATTGGCCATGTGGATCACGGTAAGACGTCTTTGACGGCGGCGATCACGAAGTTTTTTTCGAAGGAGTTCAAGGCGTACGACCAGATTGATAAGGCGCCGGAGGAGAAGGCGCGCGGGATTACGATTTCGACGTCGCATGTGGAGTATGAATCGGCGACGCGGCATTACGCGCATGTGGATTGCCCGGGTCACGCGGATTATGTGAAGAACATGATCACGGGCGCGGCGCAGATGGATGGCGCGATTTTGGTGGTTAGTGCCGCGGACGGCCCGATGCCGCAGACGCGCGAGCACATCCTGTTGGCGCGCCAGGTGGGGGTACCGTCACTGGTGGTGTTTTTGAACAAATGCGACATGGTCGATGATGAAGAGCTGCTGGAATTGGTGGAGATGGAAGTACGTGAGCTGCTCTCCTCATACCAGTTCCCGGGCGACACGATCCCGATCGTGCGCGGCTCAGCCCTGGTGGCTTTGGAAGATGGCGATAAAAAGCTGGGTGAAGAGGCGGTGCGGGCGCTGATCGCCGCGGTGGATGAATTTATCCCAATCCCCGAGCGCGCGATTGACAAGCCGTTCCTGATGCCGGTGGAGGATGTGTTCTCGATCTCTGGCCGTGGGACTGTGGTGACCGGCCGGATCGAGCGCGGTATCATCAAGGTGAATGAAGAGATTGAGATTGTGGGCGTGCGGCCGACGGTAAAATCGACCGTGACCGGTGTGGAGATGTTCCGTAAATTGCTTGACCAGGGTCAGGCGGGCGATAACGTCGGTTGCCTCTTGCGCGGCACCAAGCGCGAGGATGTGGAGCGCGGCCAGGTTTTGGCGGCGCCAGGTTCGATCAAGCCGCATACCAAGTTCAAGGCCGAGGCCTATATCCTGACCAAGGAAGAGGGGGGCCGTCATACGCCGTTCTTTGGCAATTACCGGCCGCAGTTCTACTTCCGCACGACGGATGTCACCGGTGTGGTGACCTTGCCGGAAGGCACCGAGATGGTGATGCCGGGCGACAATATCGCGATGGACGTGGAACTCATCGCGCCCATCGCCATGGATGAAGGCCTGCGTTTCGCCATCCGTGAGGGTGGCAGAACCGTCGGTGCGGGCGTCGTCTCCAAGATTACGGCTTAACTTACAATTACCTAACGAGATCAGGCGTTCCAATTATTATTGGAGCGCCTTTTCTTTTGCTGGTATTTTCAAGGGTTTTCTCTTTTGGTTTGATAGCATTTGCATTTAAATCGGCTATAATACTTTCCAAACTATAGTCTACAAAGTTTTCGGGTGTCCAAAAAATTCGCGTTTTTAATCCATCCGTTTCAGGTGGGCAATTGTCAATGAGTGCGCCAAGTGTAATATGCTCAAATTGAAACTTAGAACATTTTTTAATATCTAAACATGCAATTTATATTTTCAAACATTTAGCGGCATTAAGACTTTGACGTGCCGCCTTCATTTCCTTATAACCACTCTTCGGCATGCAGGAGCGTAGCTCAACTGGTAGAGCATCGGTCTCCAAAACCGAGGGTTGCAGGTTCGATCCCTGTCGCTCCTGCCATCCGCCTACGCTCTGCGAGCTACGGCGCGATAGGTCCGCCGCAGTAAATTGTAAGGATTAGATAGAAATATGACTGACGCATTAAAATTAGATCCAGGTAAATTTGCCCGTGAAGTGCGCCAGGAAGGCGCTAAAATCACCTGGCCCAGCCGTAAGGAGGTCGTGATTACGACAATTATGGTACTATGGATGGTGGTTTTGGCCTCGATCTTCCTGTTTTTTGTAGATTTTCTGGTGCAACACCTTATTAAGGGTGTCCTGCACCTGTTTGCGTAAAGGATTTGGGAATTATAAATATGTCTGCGAAAAAATGGTACGTCGTGCATGTCTTCTCCGGCTTTGAAAACAAAGTCGCGCAAGTCATCCGCGAGAAAGCTGCCAAACAAAATTTAGGCGAATTGATCGGCGAGATCATGGTGCCAACCGAAGATGTCGTTGAAATCAAACGCGGCCAGCGTAAAACCGTCGAGCGTAAGTATATGCCGGGTTACGTTCTGATCAATATGGAAATGACCGACGACACCTGGCATCTGGTGAAAAGCACCGAACGCGTTACCGATTTCCTCGGCACCGGTAAAAAACCGACGCCAATTAGCGTCAAAGAAGCCGAACGCCTGATGAAACAGGCGGTTGAAGGTGTTGAAAAACCACGCAGCACCATTACATATGAAATTGGCGATCAGGTGCGCGTGATCGACGGGCCGTTCAATTCCTTCAACGGTACGGTGGAAGAGGTTGATGACGCGCGGTCGCGCGTTAAAGTGTCTGTTTCCATCTTTGGCCGTTCAACGCCAGTTGAACTGGAATATACGCAGGTTGAAAAAACCAAGTAAGGGCGAGCGCCATGGTTGATACATTGCAGCAATATTTTTCGATGCATCCGACCTATGCCTGGTGGGCGGCGGCGCTGGTGCTGTTGGCGTTTGAAATTCTGATGCCATCCAACTGGCTGTTATGGCCGGGCCTGGCGGCCTTTATCACCGGGCTGGTCGCGCTGCTGGTGCCGGGCTTTACCTGGCAGATGAATATTGTGGTGTTTGTCGCGCTATCAATGGTGATGTTGTTGATGGGTCGCCGGTTTGTTAAATTGCATACGTCGGAAACAGATGCGCCGCATTTGAATAACCGCATTGCGCAGCTGGTGGGACGCAAAGGCGCCGCACTGTATGACGGCAACGATGGCACCACTAAAATCCGCATTGACGATACTGAATGGCCGGCGCGTGATGAAAGCTGGACGGCATTGCGCCGCGGCGATTTGCTGGAAATTATCGGCAGCGACAAGGCCATGTTAATTGTGCGCCGGATTGATTAGGATTTTCTTTACAACGTTAGAAAATCGATTTATATAATTCATGTACCGATTGCCGGTTTAGCTCAGCGCCCGCATGCATTGCATGCAAATCTAAGTTGAACGGATAATCAAAACTTTTTATGATAAACCAATTGCCGGTTTAGCTCAGCGGTAGAGCAGCGGTTTTGTAAACCGAAGGTCGGGGGTTCAATCCCCTCAACCGGCACCAGCCTACGCCAAGGCTTCGGCTGGCAAGCCATGTAGAGTTTTACGAATATGCAATCAGTCACATTTGCCAGCGCATGAAATCCGATACCTCGAATGCATCTGCTGTGCCGCTGGCGCTGATTATCGGTATTGAAGGCTGCGCGCTAAATGATTGGGAACTCTCTTTTATAAAAGACATTAATCCTTATGGCTTTATTTTGTTCAAACGCAATTGCGAAACGCCGGCGCAGATTAAACAGCTCACCGCGAAATTGCGTGGTACGGTTGGCCGCGCCGATGCGCCGGTGCTGATCGACCAAGAGGGCGGCCGCGTCGCGCGGTTGAAACCGCCGCACGCCTCACCGCTGCCGCCGATGCGCGTGTTTGGCGATCTGGCACGGCGTAATTTCGATGCGGCCGCGCAGGCACTGACATTAAATGTGCAGCTGATCGCCGCTGAACTATTGGCGCTCGGCATCGATGTGAATTGCATCCCGATATTGGATCTGCCGCAGCCCGATGCTGATGATATTATCGGCGACCGTGCCTTTGCCACCGAGCCGGAGCTGATTGCGCGCCTAGGGAAAATTGCGGTGGATGCTGCGCTCGCTGCGGGTTTGATGCCGATCGTCAAACATATTCCGGGGCATGGCCGCGCGCTGGTCGATAGTCATGAGGCGTTGCCGGTGGTGGGCACCACGCTAGACATTTTAAACCAAACAGACTTTATCCCGTTTCGTGCCGTCAATGACGCGCCGTGGGCAATGCTGGCGCATGTCGTTTATACGACGTTTGATGAAACCAATCCGGCTTCAACTTCGCCAGCGGTAATAGATTTCATTCGCCGCAGGATTGGTTTTGATGGAGTGTTGATTGGCGATGATTTGTCGATGCATGCCTTGTCAGGGCCTTTTGAACGGCGTGCGGCGGCTACGTTGGCGGCGGGCGCAGATCTTGCGCTGCATTGCAACGGTGATAAAAACGAAATGATTGCAGTAGCCAACGGTTGCCGGCCTTTGACGGCAGAAAGCATTGCGCGCTTGGATAGGGCTAATGCGCGGCGCGGCGCCATTACCCCGCAAAATCCGTCTGAACTGCTTGCCGCGCGGGATGCCTTGCTGTTAAGTGTTGCGACATAAGCGGCTTAAAAATGACTGACGAGATTACCAACATCGCCTTTGACACCGACGCGCTGCGCGATGACGGGTTTCAAGTGCATTTGGCTGGTTATGAAGGACCGCTCGACCTGTTGCTCGACATGGCGCGGCATCAAAAAGTCGACCTGGCGCAAATTTCTGTGCTGCAACTTGCGGAGCAGTACATCCGGTATGTTGAAGAGGCGAAATCGCTCAAAATTGAAATTGCCGCTGATTATCTGGTCATGGCGGCCTGGCTGACCTATTTGAAATCGCGCTTGCTGTTGCCGAAAGAAGAACAGCTGCCGGCGGATGAACCGTCTGCCGCGCAATTGGCGGATGCCTTGTCATTCCAGTTGCGCCGTCTGCAAGGCATGAAAAAAGCCGCCAACGATTTGGACGCTTTGCCACAACGGGGCAGCGGGTTTTGGTGTCGCGGTGCGCCGGAAGGGTTTGTGCGTGATGTGAAATTGCAGCGTACTGACACGCTTTATGAGTTATTGACGGCTTATGGCACGCAGCTGCAGCGCAGTGAAAACGCGCATTACACGCTGCCGGACCAGTACGTGCTATATACGCTGGATGACGCGATTGAACGCATCGGCCAAATGTTTGGCGCCAAGGGGTTATGGCGCAGCCATGACTGGATTGCTTTGCAAGACATCTACCAAGCAACCACCGAGGTTAACCTGGCGACTGTCAGCGGTAAATCGCTAGTGGCGGCCATGTTCAGCGCAACGCTGGAAATGTCCAAGGCTGGCCAAATTGAATTGTCCCAGGAAAAATCCTTTTCACCATTATTCATGAGAGCGCGCGATGCACGAGCCGAATAATTTACGCGTTATTGAAGCCATTTTATTTGCCGCCCCCGCGCCGGTTGCCAATGACATATTGTGCAAGCAGTTGGGCTGCGAGGAAGCGGACTTGTTGCCGATGATTGCAGAGTTACAGCAACAGTATGCAGAGCGCGGCGTACAGGTGGTGGAGCGCGCCGGGCGTTGGACCTTGCAAACCGCGCCGGACCTAGCGTCTTACCTGACGTTCAGTTCGGAAAAACAAGCCAAACTGTCCAAGGTGGCGATGGAAACCCTGGCTATCATCGCCTACCACCAACCGATTACGCGCGCCGAAGTTGAAAACATTCGCGGCGTCGCAATTTCCAAAGGTACGCTGGATTTACTATTGGAAACCGGCTGGATCAAACCGGGCCGCCGCCGCGACACACCGGGGCGGCCGCTGACCTGGCTGACCACTGATGCATTTTTGGAACATTTCGGCCTTGCGGCTTTGAAAGATTTGCCTGGGGTGGCAGAACTAAAGGCCACCGGCCTTTTGGACAAACGTCCGGCGATTGCGATTTTCCCCGAAACGGCTGAAGATAGCATCACCGGCCCCGCCGATGAAACTGAAGACGATAATATGGCGGATTTTGTGCCGTCAGAGCCCCCCGACGCTGCGGAAAATGTTGCGTAATGCGGCTGCCGAGCGTATTGCTATAGCTCAACAATAGAGGTTTGCGATGGGTCTTGGATTGCCAGAAATTTTATTAATTCTTGTCGTTGTGCTGATTTTGTTTGGCGCGGGTAAGCTGCCAAATGTCATGGGCCAGTTGGGCAAGGGCGTTAAATCATTTCGTGAAGGCGCCGCGCATGACGACGATGAACCGGTAAAATACAAGGATGTTACGCCGCCTTCCGCTCCGGACACTAATGTCTGAAACTATCGGCTGGGTCATCCTCCCCCCTTCACAAGGTGGAGAGCTCCGTTACAATTGCCGATGACAATTGTAATTTTTTCGCAAAAATTTTGGTACGAAAATTGGCAACGACTTCGGGCTTTCGGACATAAACATAATGCGTCTAACAAATTTGCGATTTTTATTGTTTTTGCCGCAGTAGGTTCCAGCTTATTAACCTATTCCGCACTGACCGCGCAGACACCACTCGCTAATGATGCGACGGTGGTTTATTGGCTGCTAAATCTTGATGTTGTTTTCTTGCTGGTGCTGGGCGGTATTGTGCTGCGCCGGGTGGTCAATATCTGGCACCGCCGCCGCACGGGATTATCCGGCGCGCGTTTGCATGTGCAATTGGTGCGGACCTTTAGCTTTATTGCCCTGGTGCCGGCGCTGGTCATGTTTATTTTCGCGTCAATTTTTATTTATTTCGTCATTCAGCAATGGTTTGGTGACCGTGTGCGCACCGCGATCGATGAGTCGATCCAGGTTTCGGAAGCTTATCTGAACGAGCATAAACAAAATATTCGCGCCGATGCACTGGCGATGGCTAGCGACCTTAATCACGAGTCATCACGCCTGGTCGGCAACCCGGATTTTTTTGCGCAGTTGCTGGGCACGCAAAGTCTGCTGCGTAATTTGGATGAGGTTGTGGTGATGTCCAGCAACGGACGCATCTTGGGCCGCTCCGGCCTGAGTTTTTCAATCGGCATTCAGCAATTGCCGCCCAGTATTTTTGAGGCGGCGCGGCGCGGCGAGGTGCCGATTATTACCGCCGATACGGAAGATCGCGTGCGCGCGCTGGTGCGCCTGACTGATTATGCGGACGCCTATTTGTATGTCGGGCGCTTTATCGATCCCAAGGTATTGGCCTACACCAAAACCGCCGGGCGCGCCGTCAGTGAATATAAGTCACTGGAAGGCCGCAAAGCAGGGTTGCAACTGACCATTACCATCATCTTTTTTGTGGTGGCATTGCTTTTAATGTTGGCGGCAATCTGGGCAGGATTATGGTTGGCGGGACGTTTGGTAACGCCACTTGCAGAATTAATCGATGCAGCGGAACGCGTCCGCTCCGGCGATTTAACTGCGCGCGTGGGTGAAGAAAATTCTTATGATGAAATTGCCTCCTTGCAACGCGCTTTTAATCGTATGGGGGTGGAGTTGCATGATGCCCATCAAGCGCTGGAGGAGCGCACGCGTCAGGCTGCTTGGTCGGACGTTGCGCAGCGGATTGCCCATGAAATTAAAAATCCATTAACGCCCATTCAACTCGCTGCTGAACGGTTAAAGCGTAAATACGCTGGTGAAATTAAAACCGAGCCAGCGATTTTTAATAATTGTATTGATACGATTATACGCCAGGTTGGCCATGTCGGGCGCATGGTGACAGAATTTTCATCTTTTGCACGTCTACCGCAGCCACAGTTAAAGGAAGAAAACATTGTCTCCATCGTCGCGCAGGCGGTTTTCTTGGAGCGCCAGGCCCATGCTGATTTTAACTGGGTGTTTGATGAAAACCAGCCGCCGCTTACTGTGATGTGCGACGCACAGCAAATTGCCCAAGCCCTGACCAACATTCTGCAAAATGCCGCAGATTCAATCGACGGACGTGATGGTGTAGAATTACCGCTCGGGGATATCCGCATTACAATCGGCACGCATGATACTAGGGCGCAGGTTGTTATTGACGACAATGGCAAAGGGTTTCCAGATATTGACCGCAACCGGTTATTGGAACCGTATATGACAACGCGCATTAAAGGCACCGGTCTGGGGCTGGCTATCGTTAAAAAAATCATTGAAGACCATGGCGGCATGGTGCTGCTGACCAAACGTGATGATAGTTCAGTTGGCGCACGGGTTGTTTTGGAATTGCCGTTGGCAGCACCTTTAACATTGCCGCCAAGCAGCGGCGCAGATAAAATCATTTCATAGTTCGTAAAGGCAGCAATGACAGTTGAAATTTTAATTGTAGATGATGAGGCGGACATCCGGGAACTGGTGGCCGGTATTTTGTCGGATGAAGGCTATGTCACGCGTACGGCGGGTAATGCCGATGCCGCGATGGTGGAACTGGCGGCACGCCAGCCACAGCTCGTTATTTTGGATATCTGGCTGGAAGGCAGCAAAAAAGACGGTTTGCAAATTCTGAATGATGTCAAGCGCGATCATGCGGATATTCCGGTGCTGATGATGAGCGGCCATGGCAATGTTAAAACCGCGGTTGAAGCTATTAAAAAAGGCGCCTTTGATTTTATTGAAAAGCCTTTTGAATCCGAGCGGTTGCTATTGCTCGTCACGCGCGCGTTAGAAACCGCCAAGCTAAAGCGTGAAAATCAAGAGCTGCGCCATCACAGCGCGCGGGCCGATAGTTTGATCGGCACCTCGCAACCGATCCAGGCTATTCGCGCGACGATTGAAAAAGTTGCACCTACTAACAGCCGCGTGATGATCATGGGCGCGGCCGGTACCGGCAAGGAAGTTGCGGCTCGCATGTTGCATATGGCATCCAAGCGCCATGACGGGCCGTTTGTGGTGATGGGTTGTGCGTCGCTGGACCCGGGCAAGCTGGAAGAAAAATTATTCGGATTTGAAGATGTAGATGGCCGCAAGGTTGGTTATCTGGAACAGGCGCATTTAGGAACTCTGTTTCTTGATGAAGTGTCGGATATGCCGCTGGAGACCCAGGCTAAAATTGTCCGGCTGTTACAAGAGCAAAGCTTTGCACGGGTCGGCGGCAAAACAGCGGTACAGGTTGATGTGCGCATTATTGCAGGGTCCAATCGCAATCTACCGGAACTCATCACCGGTGGTAAATTTCGTGAAGATTTGTTTTACCGGTTGAATGTGGTGCCCTTGCGCCTGCCGGCGCTATCCGAACGGCGGGAAGATATTCCCGCACTGGCGACGCATTTTATGACCCGCGCGGCAGAGGCGGCGGGCTTGGCACCATTACAGTTTGGCGCAGACGCAGAGGTCGCGCTGCAGGCGTATGACTGGCCTGGCAATACCCGCCAGTTGCGCAATGTCTGCGAATGGATTTTGATTATGCATAGCGCGGGTGATAACCGCGTGATCGGCACCGCGGATCTGCCGCCTGATGTTCGCCAAAATACACCGCAAGTATTGAATTGGGAACATGGCGCAGAGATTATGAGTCTGCCCTTGCGTGAGGCGCGCGAAGTGTTTGAACGCGAATATCTGTTGTCGCAACTCAGCCGCTTTGGCGGCAACATTTCCCGCACGTCGAATTTCGTCGGCATGGAGCGTTCGGCGCTGCACCGCAAATTAAAATTATTGGGTATCTCCAGCCTTGACCGCGCGGAGCCGGAAGAGGTCGCGCAGGATAATGCAGCATGACAACCGTTCCTGTTCCTAAAGCCATTATCTTTGACTGGGATTCCACACTTGCCGATGGCTGGAAAGCGATCTTGGCGGCCTATAACCTCACACGTTGCGCGATGGGACTGGACCCGTGGGACGAGGAAACCGCGCGCGCGAATATTCGCCGCAGTTGGCGTGATGCCTTTCCGATTATCTTTGGCGACCGCTGGGAAGAGGCAGGTAAAATATACTACGAGCAGTTTGGTAAAATTCACCACCAGTATCTGGAGCCTATCCACGGTGCGTTTGAACTGCTGGAATTGCTGCAGCAGAAAAATATTTTCGCCGCAATTGTCAGTAACAAGCGCGGCCCTTATTTGCGCGAGGAAGTGGAATATTTAAACTGGCAGGGTTATTTTAAAAATATCATCGGCGCGATGGATGCGCCGCGTGACAAGCCGCACCCAGAGCCGGTGTTTATGGCGCTGCAGGGCAGCGGATTAAAGCCCGGCGCTGACGTGTGGTTTGTCGGTGATACCGGCGTTGACATTCAATGTGCCTATAATACCGGCTGCACCGCTGTTTTAGTTAATGGCGCGCACTTGAAGCCAGGTGAGTTAGATGACATGCCACCAGCGAAATCATTTGTTGATATAGTGGAAATGGTCGAATATCTGGAAAAAATATTGTAAACAAACTAGTTATTTATATCGGACGCACTATATTTCATCTGTCCAAAACATAACAATAATAAGGCCAATAAAAATGTCTGAAAAACAAGCCAATGTTCAAGATTTCTTCCTAAATGCCGTGCGCAAGCAAAAAGCTGCCGTTACCGTATTTTTGATGAATGGCGTCAAGTTACAGGGCATTGTCACGTCCTTTGATAATTTTTCAGTGCTGTTGCGCCGCGACAGCCATGTGCAGTTGATTTATAAGCATGCGATTTCGACGATTATGCCGGTCGGCACACTGCAGCTGTATGTGCCGGGCGAAGAACCGCAGACCGAAAAGGTCGCCGAGCAGGATATTTAAATTTAATGGCACGCACCCGCGCGGGCATTGATGCGCGTTTCGGTGGCGCGGCGGATGTTGAACAGCGCGATCAAACCGGCCGCGCCATCATTGTCTGCCCAATAACAAAGGATATGAACCGCTGGCCGCCGGCGCGCCTGGCTGAAGCCGTGGGTTTGGCGGAAGCCATCCAGCTGGAGGTAATGGATGCGCAAACCATACCCATCGCGCGCATTCGCCCTTCCACATACATTGGCGAGGGTATTGTTGAAATTCTGAAAACCAAAATCGCTGACTATAAAGTTGATCTAGTGATTGTGGATACGCAACTGGGGCCGGGGCAACAGCGTAACTTGGAACGTGCGCTGAACATCAAAGTCATCGACCGCACCGGTTTAATTTTAGAAATTTTTGGTGCCCGCGCCCGCACGCGGGAGGGGAAACTGCAGGTTGAATTGGCGTCACTTACCTATCAGCGGTCGCGCCTCGTGCGCGCCTGGACCCATTTGGAGCGTCAGCGCGGCGGCGGCGGTTTTATTGGCGGGCCGGGGGAAACGCAAAAAGAATTAGACCGGCGCCGGTTGGATGACCGTATCGTTAAAATTAAACTGGAACTACAGGATGTGGTGCGCACGCGCGACCTGCACCGCAAAGCGCGCGCCCGTGTACCATACCCGATCGTGGCGCTGGTGGGTTACACCAACGCCGGTAAATCGACATTGTTCAACAAATTAACCCGCGCCAATGTGATGGCGGAAGACTTGCTGTTTGCGACACTGGATCCGACGATGCGCCAGGTGCGTCTGCCATCAGGGCGGCAGATCATGCTGTCCGACACGGTTGGCTTTATCGATGATCTGCCGACGCATCTGGTCGCGGCCTTTCGCGCGACGCTGGAGGAAGTGCTGCAGGCGGATTTGATTATCCACCTGCAGGATGCCAGCAGCGATGAACGCCGTGTGCATAGCGAAGCGGTCACTGACATTCTGGAGCAGATGGAAATTGACGTTAAAGATGACAGCCGTGTGCTCCGCGTTTTTAACAAGATAGATATTTTGCCGCCGGAGGAGCGCCGTGCCTTGGTCAGCAGCACGGATTTTGACAATAGCATCACGATTTCCGCGGTGGAGGGGACAGGGCTGCCCACACTGCTCAAGGCCATTGATACGCGCCTGTCCGGCACCAGCGATCTGCACACCTATAAACTGGATTTTGAGGATGGCGCGGCGCTGGCCTGGCTGTATCGCCACGGCGACGTTATCAAACGCCGCGATAACAAGAAATCATTGTTGGTAGATGTGTTATTGTCACCAGATAAGACGGCTCAGTTTGAGAGCAAGTATTTGGTTTAACCGTTAACTGGCCATATATTGTGGCAGCCAGCTCTCATGCGCATCGCGCAGGGCGGCAATGGTCACGGAGGATTGCGGTATATGCAGTTCGACAATACTGGTGACTTCGCCAATAATCTGGCATGGCACGCCGGCAGTGTCGCAGGTCATCTGTACGGCATCAGGGCAGGTAGTGGTTACCACATAACGTGACTGGCCTTCGCCAAATAATGTTGCCGCGTCTTCAGCAACATTTAATCGGCAGCCTAAATTTGTGGCGGCCAGCGCCATTTCCGCGACTGTTACCAGCAAGCCGCCATCGGCAATATCATGACAGGCGGTGACCATGCCGTTTTGAATAAGATTACGCACACAATCGCCATTTTTGCGTTCAACATCCAAATCCACCTGGGGCGGCAGACCGATTTCCAACCCATGAATTTCGCGCAGGTAAATGGATTGCCCCAGATTATGCGGCGTATTGCCGATAATCAAAATAGTGTCACCGGCATTTTTAAACGCAATTGTCGCGCGTTTGGTAACATCTTTTAAAATCCCAACGCCGCCGATGGTGGGCGTGGGTAAAATCGCGCTACCGCTGGTTTCATTATAAAGGCTGACGTTGCCGGACACGACCGGGAATTCCAGCGTCTCGCACGCCTCTTTAATGCCCATGATACAATCGGCAAATTGGCCCATAATTTCGGGGCGCTCGGGATTACCAAAATTCATATTATCGGTGATGGCCAGCGGTGTGGCGCCGGTTGCGGTAATGTTGCGCCAGGCTTCGGCTACTGCCTGTTTGCCACCTTCGAATGGATCAGCATAGCAATAGCGTGGCGTACAGTCTGTCGTAATCGCGAGTGCTTTTTGCGTCTCCGGAATGCGCACAATCGCGGCGTCAGAGCCGCCATTATGATAAATGCCGGGGCCTTGCGCGGTTTGGCCGCCGACCAGGCAGTCATACTGTTCATAAATCCAGCGTTTGGAGCTGAGGTCCGGCGAGGCCAATAGTTGGCGCAAGGTTTCGCAGGCATCAGTCTTTAACGGATAATCAGCGGCATCGATATCATCAGGCTTCAACGTCAATTTGACGGGACGATTATATTTGGGCGCCTTGTCCACCAATGGCGCGACCAGCAGATCGGCATAGGTTTCACCATGCATTTTGATGATCAGCCGTTTGGTATTAGTAATCAGACCAATCACTGCGAAATCCAGTTCCCATTTTTTGAAAATCGCGCGGGCAATCTCTTCACGGCCCGGTTTCAAAATCACCAGCATGCGTTCCTGGGATTCCGACAACATCATTTCATAGGGCGTCATGTTCGCTTCGCGTTGCGGTACATGTTCAAGATTGAGTTCGATGCCGACATCGCCCTTGTCCGCCATTTCAACCGAGGAGGAGGTGAGGCCCGCCGCACCCATATCCTGGATCGCGGTCACGCAATCGGTTTGCATGAGTTCTAAACAGGCTTCGATCAATAATTTTTCCGCGAAGGGATCGCCAACCTGCACCTGTGGCCGCAGGTCCTGTATGTCATCTTTGAAGGCGCCAGAAGACATCACTGCTCCACCCACGCCATCACGTCCGGTTTTGGCGCCGACGTAAATGACCTGATCGCCCACATTGGCGCCGCGGGCATAGAAAATCTTGTTAGCATCGGCAAGGCCGACCGTCATGGCATTGACAAGGATATTACCGTTATAGGCTTTGTGAAAATTGGTTTCGCCGCCGACGGTGGGCACGCCGACGCAATTGCCGTAATGACCGATACCGGCGACGACACCGGCGATGAGTTCACGCGTGCGTGGATGTTTGGGGTCGCCAAAACGCAGTGCATTCATATTGGCAATCGGCCGCGCATTCATGGTAAACACATCGCGCAGGATACCGCCGACACCGGTCGTCGCACCCTGAAACGGTTCGATGAAAGATGGTTTGTTATGGCTTTCCATTTTAAACACTGCCGCCTGGCCATCACCAATATCGATGACGCCAGCATTTTCGCCCGGCCCCTGGATAACATGCGGCGCCTTCGTCGGCAGCTTGGCAAGCCACACGCGCGATGATTTATATGAACAATGTTCCGACCACATGGCGGAAAAAATCCCAAGCTCGGTAAACGTCGGTGTGCGGCCGCAAATCTCAAACATTAACTGTTGTTCGGATGGCGAAATTTTATGTTCGCGGATCAGCGCATCCGTAATGACAGGTTCGGTAAAGATGGTCATTTTCTTATCGGTGATGGTCATAAGCATGCTTTCAACAATTACGGAGAATAGCCTCCCCCTTGTGGGGAGGCACAAATTTTCCAGCGTTAGCGATGAAAATTTGGGTGGGGGTTATATAGTTTAAAATAAATCCTCCACCCAAAAATTCTGCTGCTTGCTGCGCGGCGCTTTGAATTTTTGTGCCTCCCCACAAGGGGGAGGCTAATTCTTCCCGGAATAACATCTTAACCATTACACTAATGCCTCAAAAATTCCCTTAAACAATGCCGCGCCATCGGTTTTACCATGCAGCGCTTCGATGGCGTTTTCAGGATGCGGCATCATGCCCAATACATTTTTCTGTTCGTTAAATATTCCGGCAATTGCGCGTGCGGCGCCATTGTAATTATATTCTTTGGACAGTGAGCCATCCGGTCCGCAATAGCGAAAGGCGACTAATTCTTTTTCTTCCAGCATATTTAATGTCATATCATCCGCGGTGTAGTTGCCATCGCCATGCGCGACGGGAACGGTGATAACTTCCTGGGCCTGATATTTGCCGGTAAAATCATTGGCAATAGTTTCGACACGCAGATGCACGGATTTGCAGATGAATTTCATATCGCTGTTGCGTAACAACACGCCGGGCAAAAGGCCGCTTTCGCATAAAATTTGAAAACCGTTGCAAACGCCCAGCACACGCCCGCCGCGTTTGGCATGCGCGATAACCTCGCGCATGATCGGCGAATGTGCGGCAATCGCGCCGGTACGCAGATAATCGCCATAGGCAAACCCACCGGGCAATACGACCAAATCACTGGCCGGTAAACTGCTGTCGCTATGCCAGATAAACTGGCTCGCAAATCCTGCCTGTTGCAGCGCAGTGGCAATGTCTCGCTCGCGGTTAGTGCCGGGAAATACAACAATCGATGCAGTGGTTTTGTAGACTGTCATGCTGCCATGTGCTATAGCATAACAGCAGGGTGGAAAAGTAAAAATTTTTGGTGACTTTAAGGGCTTTTACCGCTACAGCTGCCTCCCTTAATTGCCACATGGTAGAAAGGTCGCCCGTTGTTTCCCAGCAAACGCAAAAAACTGTTCGAAGGCACAGCGAAGGTCCTGTATGAAGGGCCTGAACCTGGCCTGTTGATCCAGTATTTTAAAGATGATGCCAGCGCGTTGAACGGTGAAAAAAAAGCGATTATTGGCGGCAAGGGCGTTTTGAATAACGCTATCTCCGGCTATCTGATGGGCAAACTGAACGAGATTGGCGTGCCCAACCATTTTGTGCGCAAACTCAATATGCGCGAACAACTGATCCGCGGGGTTGAAATCATTCCCATCCGTATCGTCGTGCGCAATGTGTCAGCTGGTTCGTTTGCCAAACGTTTCGGCATTGATGAGGGTACGCCGCTGCCGCGCGCGATTGTGGAATATTATTTGAAGCGCGATGATCTGGGCCAGCCGATGATTGCGGAAGATCACATTACCGCCTTCGGCCTTGCCAATCTGCCTGAGCTGGATGAAATTTTATCACTGTCGCTGCGGATTAACGATTATCTGTCAGGTTTGTTTTTGGGTGTCGGGTTGCGGCTGATCGATTTTCGCGTTGAATTTGGGCGCATCTTCGTCTCCGAAAATGAAATCCGCATTATCCTGGCGGATGAAATCTCGCCGGATAATTGCCGGTTGTGGGATGTTAAAACCAACCAGAAACTGGATAAGGATATTTTCCGCCATGACCTGGGTGATTTGGTGGAAGGTTATCAGGAAGTCGCGCGGCGATTGGGCGTGTTCCCGGATTTGACGCAAGGCCAGTCAAGTGGCGAGGGCGCGGTGCTGACGATGGCGGATGCGGTGGAACGCGCCGCGGTTGCCGCCAAAATAAAAGCGGATAAAGAAGCAGGGACTAAGGCATGAAAGCACGTGTTACGATAACCTTGCGCAAGGGCATTTTGGACCCCCAGGGCCAGGCAGTTGCCAATGCGCTGCGCGGGCAGGGGTTTGCCGATGTTGTCGATGTGCGCCAGGGCAAAATTATCGAGGTTGAGTTGAAAACAGGCGCGGATAGCGCGACCGCCAAACAACAATTGGAAGAGATGTGCAAAAATCTCCTCGCCAATCCGGTGATGGAAGATTATGCGGTTGAAATCGTCGGTTAATCAGCGATGAACCAAGCTGACGCATTGGCGCAACTGCCGTTTGTCCTGGATAAAACCGACCTTTCAAATATTTTTGCTGATAAACATGCCGGTAAAGTACGGGACAGTTATCGCTGTAACGGCGCGCGTATTATCGTCACGACCGACCGTATCAGTGCGTTTGATTTTCATGTCGGGCATATCCCGTTTAAGGGGCAGGTATTAAACCAGCTGGCGGCATTTTGGTTTGACCAGACGCGTGACATTATCCCCAATCATATCCTCGCCGTGCCGCATCCGAATGTGACCATCGCGCGTGATGTGCGGCCGCTGCCGGTCGAAATGGTGGTGCGCGGTTACATAACTGGCGTCACTTCTACCGCGATGTGGCACCAATATGCCGCCGGCACGCGTAATTTCTGTGGGCATGACTTGCCCGAAGGATTGCGCAAGAATGACAAATTACCGCAGCCGCTGGTGACGCCTTCGACCAAGGAATCCGCCAAAAACGCACATGACAAATCTGTCTCACCGCAGGAATTGATGGCCGGCATCGGCATGGACGCGGGGCTGTATCAACGGATTGAAGACACCGCGTTGGCGTTGTTTGCGCGCGGGGCAGAGATTGCTGCCAAGGCGGGCTATATCCTGGTCGATACCAAATACGAATTTGGTCTGGATGATAACGACCAACTTATTTTAATTGATGAAATCCATACGCCGGACTCTTCGCGTTATTGGCGCGCAGCGGATTACGAAATGCGGCAAGCCGCTGGCGACGAACAGGATTTTTATGACAAGGAATTTGTACGTCTGTGGCTGGCCGCGCGCGGGCTTAACAAATTCGGTATGGAAGATGAGCTGAAAAAACTGCCGCCGGATTTATTTGTCGAGGCGGCGCTGCGCTATGTCGCAGTTTATGAAGCGATTGCCGGTCAGGTCTTCCACTATAAAATCGGCGATGCCAAGCCGGAAATTGAACAGGCGGTTAAAGCATATTTTGAATATTAAAACTGCTTGTAAATTTTGTGAGGCATTGCCATGTTTTTAACATGACAAAATGGATAATAGACGGTTTGGCAGTTTTGTCGGCACAAGATAAGCACTTTAATGTCGCGTTTCAAAAGGTTGGTGTGCCGAAATTTCAGACTCGCACGGCAGAATTTGCAACTTTGCTCAATTTGATTTTAGGCCAGCAAGTGTCAGTCGCCTCTGCTCGTGCGCTTTACCGCAAACTTGAAGTTGCCTTGGGGCAGGTGACACCAGACAATTTTTTGCGCCTGTCGGATGATGATTTGCGCGCTATAGGCTTCAGCCGGCAAAAGGCCGTTTATGGCCGCGATCTGGCCGAACATGTTGCAGAAGGCCGGTTGGATATTGACCACTTGCAACACATGGATGATTTTGAAGTGGAAGCCACTTTAACCAAGGTCAAGGGTATCGGTCGTTGGACCGCAGAAAATTATTTGATCTTCGCGCTGGAACGGCCCAACGTTTGGCCGGCGTTTGATTTGGCGGTGCAGGAAGGTCTAAAGCGCGTCAAAAACATGCGTGAACGCCCGAACGCCAAAAAAGTGGACCTGATCGGTAAAAAATTTGCCCCGCATCGCAGTGCGGCCGCCCTGTTTTGTTGGCATTATTTAGAGGACAATTAATTTTTTATTAGAGCTGTCACGACGCCATGCAATGTCCTTATATCCTGCGCGGTTAATTCAGCACGCTGAAACAGGTTGCGCAGATTGCGCTGCATCATCGGCTTTTGATTATCACTGGTGAAAAAACCGCGCGTGTCCAACTCTGTTTCTAGCCGGGTCAATAAATAATCTACGTCTTTGTGCGCAGCCAATTCATTGATGTTCAACGCAATATGTTTAGTCTCTATTAGCAGGTTTAATTTGTGATATTCCCAAGCAATGAGCAAAACTGCCTGTGCCAAATTCAAAGAAGCATATTTCGGATTGAGCGGTGCGGTGATCAAATCATTCGCACATAACAAGTCATCATTTTCAAGGCCGGTGCGTTCAGGGCCAAACAGAATTCCCACCCGCGCGCCGCTGGAAAGTGAAGTCATAATTTTTTCCGCCGCGCCATCGGGCGTATAAACGCGTTTGACATGTTCGCGGTGATTGGCCGTGGTCGCCATAACATAATGTAAATCTGCCACTGCTTCTGCGATTGTTGCATAATTTTTGGCCTGATCAAGCACCGCATGCGCACCGCTGGACATGGGGTAAGCGGATTGTTGCGGCCAGCCATGCCGCGGCGCCACCAACCGCAGCTCTGTTAAACAGCAGTTCATCATCGCGCGTGCGACCGCACCAATGTTTTCCGCCATTTGGGGACGCACCAAAATTATGATCGGCGTGTCAGCCACGGCGCCAAGTGGTCGCGGTTGCGGTATCTTCCAGAATAATGCCCGCCGCGGCGAGTTTGTCACGAATGCGGTCGGATTCGGCGAAATCCTTAACCACACGCGCCGCCTCCCGCGCGCCGATCATTTTTTCAATTTGCTCATCTGAAAAGGCATTGGGCGTTGGTTGCCATTTGAGCCAGGCCTCCGGATCTTGCTGCAACAGGCCCAGATACCCTCCCAACTCGTACAGTTGTTGAACAACTTTAACATCCTGTGTTTTATTTACCTGGCCCGCTAATTCATGCAGCTTGGTGATGGCGGCCACAGTATTCAAATCATCCAGCAGACCGGAAACCTCCAACACGCCGCTTTGCGCGGCGGCAGGCACACTGGCAAAGTTACGCAAGGCCAGATAAACCTTATCCAACGCAGCCTTGCATTGTTTCAACAATTCATTGGTAAAATCCAGCGGCTGGCGATAATGCGCGGATAGCAATGCATAACGAATGACCTCCCCCGGCCAATTTTGCAACAAGTCATGCACGGTGTAAAAATTACCCTGCGACTTGGACATTTTCTCACCATTGACCGTGACAAAACCATTGTGCATCCAGACATTGGCGAGCTTGTCCGTGCCATTGGCACAACAGCTTTGTGCAATTTCATTTTCATGATGCGGAAAGATCAGATCCAGGCCGCCACCATGAATATCAAATGTTTCACCGAGCAGGGCACCCGCCATTGCGGAACATTCAATATGCCACCCCGGACGGCCGCGACCCCATGGACTGTCCCAGCCCGGCTGGTCAGGCGTGGACGGTTTCCATAACACAAAGTCTGCCGGGTCTTTTTTGTACGGCGCCACATCTACGCGTGCGCCAGCAATCTGGTCATCGCGGTTGCGCCCGGACAGCGCGCCATAGTTCGGCATCGACGGCGTATAGAACAACACATGCCCGTCTTTTTCATAGGCATGCCCTTTATGCAACAAGCGGCGGATAATGTGCTGCATCGGGTTTAAAAATTCAGTGGCGCGCGGTTGGTTGGTTGGTTGCAGCGCGTTCAATGCCGTCATGTCGGTCTGAAACTGCAGCTCGGTGCGTGCGGTCAGATCATAAATGGTTTCGCCATTTTCGGCAGCGCGTGCCACTATTTTGTCGTCAATATCGGTAATGTTGCGCACGTAAATGACGTGTCGGTCGCCATATAAGGTGCGCAGCAAACGAAACAAGACATCAAATACCACCACCGGACGGGCATTACCGATATGCGCGAAATCATACACCGTGGGACCGCACACATACATGCGTATGCTTGCAGCATCGATGGGAATAAATTTTTCTTTTTGGCGCGTCAGCGTATTGTAGAAATGGAGTGTCATACGTAATGCTATCCCAAACGTTGCAACGTTTTCTCGCGGCCGATCAGCGGCAGGATGGTTGCCATCTCAGGCCCATGTTCCATACCGGTCAGCGCCTTACGCAGCGGCATAAACAGTTCCTTACCCTTGCGGCCGGTTTGTTCCTTAATCGCATTGGTCCAGCTGGCCCAGGTGTCAGCCGTTACATCACCAGCAGGCAACAGTTGTGCGGCGGTTTTAACAAAAACCATGTCGTCGTTGGCCGCCAATTGCGGTTCATGCACTGCCTGCCACCAGGTTTGAATGTCGCGCAGGCGTTCCAGGTTTTGCCGCGCAACATTCCAAAAATTTTCATCGATCTGCGCAATGCCGATGGCGGCAAGGCGCGGTTGCGCCTCTGCAAACGGCATCTCGTGCAACAGTTGCGCGTTCAGCCTTACCATATCCTTGATATCCAACCGCGCGGTAGCGCGTGAAAATTTACTGAAATCAAAATCCGCCGCCAACGCGTCCAGATCATGCCGTAAGGTTACCGGATCGGAGGTACCCAGTTTGGCCAGCAGTGACATGATCGCCAGCGGCTCCAGCCCTTCGGTCTTGCGCAATTCCTGCACCGATAGCGAGCCGATACGCTTGGACAATTTTTCACCTGCGGCATCCGCCAACAATGGCAAATGCGCAAATTGGGGCATGTGGTTGCCCAGCGCCATAAACATATGAATATGCGTCGCGGTATTGGTGACATGATCTTCGCCGCGCACGATGTGCGTGACCTGCATATCAAAATCATCAATGACCGAACACAGGTGATACAGCGGTGTGCCGTCCTCACGGATTACGACCGGGTCACCGATATCGCGCACGGCGAATTTCACCGCGCCGCGGATCAGATCATGCCATTCGATATCGGCATCGCGCATTTTGAAACGCCAATGCGGCTGGCGGCCTTCGGCTGTATATTTGGCCCGCGCCTCATCGGTCAGGCGCAGCGCCGCGCGATCGTAAATGGGCGGTTTGCCCTGGGCCAGCGCGCTTTTGCGTTTAAGGCTAAGCTCTTCCTGGGTTTCATAGGCGGGATAGACATCGCCGCGCGATTTCATCTCCTCAATGACTGTTTTATAGCGATCCAGCCGTGCCCGCTGATGCTCCAGCTGCGCCCAATCGAGGCCCAGCCAGGTTAGGTCAGCCTTGATCGCATTGGTATATTCATCCTTGGACCGTTCATAATCGGTATCGTCAATCCGCAGAATGAATTTTGCCTGATTTTTGCGCGCGAATAGCCAGCAGACCAAGGCGGTGCGCAGATTGCCGACATGCAGCATGCCGGTGGGTGAGGGGGCAAAACGGGTAACCAATTTCATGCGCTATTTATGGCGCAGATTCAAAGCACGCGCAAATATATATAAGGCCGTTGCTGATGCAACAGCAGTTGGGAGATTAATCCCCGCCGGTTTTCAAGGTAATCCGTGTGAACGCCATAATGCCGCGAGTCCAGCGGCAGGATTACCTGTGCCGCCTGGCAATATGACGCGCCTGCCCTGATGTCCACTCAGGCAAACTGCATCTAGGAATTAAAGCATATATTTTGAGCTGAGTCAACGAAATTATATCATATCATTTAAAATTTCGATTTTTTGCATGTTTAAGGATAGAAAAGCGTTTTGTCAGAAGCAATTTTTACTGGAAAAGATTTTTGAAAACCCGGTGGGGACAGCAGCGCAATCTTTAAACCTATCATCATGTGCCAAACAAAAGCGCAGCGTGCCGCGTTTTTCATGTTGATAAGCCGCCAAGCCGATGGACACTAGGCGCAGCTATATCTAGGAATAATAACCTAAAATTCAAACTATGTCAAATATTGTTATTGACCTGGCTCAACACGTCCCGACCGTCGTCTATAGGCATAAGGATTAGCAGGCATGTTTTTTGCTGCATCACTGCCGGGATAAGAACCGTCATATGCATGTGACTTTGACACCCATGCCTTGGGCTTGCCATCTTTAGCATAGTCAGCGGCTGCAGTTCGATAAGCACCATAACTTAATGCCCAAATGTCTTGAGAATTTTTCAGCCGAATACGATAATCTTCAGGTAAGATTGGAATTTCACGTGTTGATTTAGCAATCTCTGCCAATACCTGTGCTTCTGTCATTTGTACGGTTCGATTATTTTTGGAACGGAACGTAACATCGAATTCTGATCTAAATTGCGTACTGTAAATGTCTGCTGTTCCAGCCTTTTTAAAAAGATTCATCAAGATATTGTAATGACGTATATAACGCAGCCTATTTTCTTTATCGGCCGGAGTATTAAAGCTTGTTGCAACAAAAGCTGTGCCGCCCAATGCTAGGGCCGAAGCTGTCAATGTAGCCGCGCTAATCCGTTTTTTCATATTAAATCCTTTTAAATAGTATCTTGAAAGTAATAACATAGATCAACTAGAAAATGTGTGAAGACTTGGTGAAATCTTTAAAAATTGCAATCTATACTTGTAAAACTTAAAAATTTTTGAATAATTTCAATCAGATAATAATATGGGCGCGTAATTCCTCGGCAATTAAAAAAGCGAGTTCCAGAGCCTGACTGGCATTCAAGCGCGGGTCGCACAGCGTTTGGTAATTCTCGGACAGATTGATATCGGTAATCTGCTGGGCGCCGCCGAGGCATTCAGTCACATCTTGGCCGGTCAATTCAATATGCAACCCGCCGGGAAAGACGCCTTCGCTGCGGCAAATGGCAAAGAAACTTTTAACCTCTTTCAAAATCGCCTCAAACGAGCGCGTTTTGTAACCGCCATCACTTTTATGCGTGTTGCCGTGCATAGGGTCGCACGCCCAAATCACATTGCGGCCCGCGGCCTTCGTCGCACGCACCAGTGCCGGCAGCGCCTGGCTGACATGATCAATTCCCATGCGCGCATAGAGCGTGAGGCGCCCCGGTTCATTATCCGAGTTCAAAATATCGCACAGGCGCAGCACATCATCGCCGCGCATCGTCGGGCCGCATTTGAGGCCGATGGGGTTTTTCACACCGCGCAGAAATTCGATATGCGCGCCGTCCAACTGCCGCGTGCGCTCGCCGATCCACAACAAATGCGCCGAGACATCGTAATAGTCGCCGCTGGTGCTGTCCTGACGCGTCAATGCTTCTTCATATGGCAATAGCAGGGCTTCATGCGAGGTGTAAAACGCGGCGCGGTGAATTTCCGGCGAGGTTTCGCCAGTGATGCCGCAGGCGGCCATAAAGGCCAGCGCTTCATCAATGCGCGAGGCCAGATCCTGATAGCGCGCCTTCATCGGCGAATTATCAATGAATTCCAGCATCCAGCCGGAAACGCGGTGCAGGTCGGCATAGCCGCCCGAGGCAAAGGCGCGCAGCAGGTTCAGCGTTGCGGCAGATTGGTTATACGCCTGTAACATCCGCTGCGGGTCGGGTGCGCGCGCCGCGGCGGTAAATTCATAACCATTAACATTGTCACCGCGATAGGTGGGCAGGGTCACGCCGTTTTGCGTTTCGCTGTCATCACTGCGCGGTTTGGCGAATTGCCCGGCGACGCGGCCAAGTTTTACAACCGGCATACGCCCGGCAAAGGTCAGCACAATCGCCATCTGCAGCACCACGCGGAAGGTATCGCGGATGTTCTTGGCGGAAAATTCGGTAAAGCTTTCTGCGCAATCACCGCCCTGTAGCAAAAACGCCTTGCCCGCGGCAACGCTGGCCAGTTTATCCTTTAATTCCCGCGCCTCCCCAGCAAATACCAGCGGCGGCAGCCGGGCCAGTTGGACCTCAGCAGCCGCAAGGGCGGCGGCATCGGGATAATTGGGCAGCTGGCTGGCGGTTTTGTGGCGCCAAGAAGCCGGGGACCAGGGTAAAGAGGACGAAATCATATTTTTACTTTCAGCAATTTTATGATATGGTGAGGATATAGTTAATACAACGGTTTCTTTAAAAATGTTACTCGTTACGTTGCAATATAATTAAAGAAATAAGCTAATCTAGTAAGTTGGAGAAACAGTCATGAGAACGCGCCAGGCTATAACACTGTTACCTAAACCTTCAGCTGAGATAGCGGTGTCTCAATCTGCCATTCCATTAAATCATTTAAAAATTAAATTTTATGGCGTACGGGGCAGTGAAGTAGTTACGGACCCAAAAATGAAAAGTTATGGTGGTGATACCAGTTGTATAATGATGGAAGCTGCAGGCCAATTATTAGTGTTTGATACAGGTTCTGGTTTTCGTAAATTTTGCGAAGATTACATAACACGATTTAAAAGAAATTATCCTCAGATAAAAATTTTTATGTCACATTTTCATATTGATCATATTTTAGGCGCACACATTCAGCCTTTGATGTTTAATCAGTCTATTTCAAAAACTATTTGGGGCGGTATTTATCACCAACATGATGGCGATTATCAACGTTTTCGCACAGCGTCTGAACAGTATAATATTCAATTTGGCGTTGGCACATCTCCCAAATTAGCAAATAAACAAGTTAACATTGGTAATCTTGAATTTGATAGTTCATCTTTGCCACACAATCTTATCAATTTAACTGCAAATAACTCCCATCCATTGATAGTTAAAACTTGTCCATTACCGCATGGGGATGAACTTTGTATTGGTTATCGTGTTGAGTGTAATGAAGGAATTGTATGCGTTTTAATAGATTTTGATTTGTCCTTAGAAAAACTAAATGATTACCCGGAGATTATCGAATTTGTAAAAGGCGCCGATATCATTATTGCTGATGGCATGTACTTAGAAGATGATTTTGTGCGCGAGCCCTGTAAAAAAGATTTTGGCCATGCTAGTGCGGAAGCAGTAATAGAATTGGCAGCATTAGGCAAAGTCCCTGATGTTTACATAACGCATCATGATGCATGGGCAACGGACGAAGAACTGCAATGGAAAGATGTTAGAGTTAGATTGTATGGAATGCAACGCGGAATTAATGTATTGCTAGCGCGTCAAGGAAAAACTGTAATGCGAGATTTTTTCAACACTCCGTTACAAAGAACAGCGGTGGTAGCACGCCTATAGTTAAGCGATTAACAAAGCATCAAAGTCTTAGCAAAACCGTCGCGATCCCCAAGAATGAAAAGAAGCCAACACAGTCGGTGACCGTGGTCAGGATAACGGCCGAACCTACCGCCGGGTCGATCTTTATGCGGTTCAAGATCACCGGAATGATAATGCCGGAAAAACCGGCGGCAATCATATTCGTAATCATGGCCAAGCCAATGACAATCCCGATCAGCGCATCATGATACCAATAGGCCGCGCCGGCGCCGGTCAATAGCGCGAACAAAAAGCCATTAGCGCCACCCATAATCGTTTCTTTCCAGATGATGCGCGCCGCGTTGGCAGGCGTCAGCTCTTTGGTCGCCAGCGCGCGCACCGCAACCGCCAGCGTTTGTGTACCGGAATTGCCGCCCATGCCGGCGACAATCGGCGCCAGTACCGCGAGCGCGACTACTTTTTTAATTGAACCTTCGAAGAAGCCGATCACTGCGCTGGCCATAAAAGCGGTCAGCAAATTGACAAACAGCCATTTAAAGCGGTGCCATGTCGTGATCCAAAAGCCGCTGGCAATATCGGTATTATCCGCACCCACCCCGGCGAGGTTTAGGATATCTTCCGCAGCCTCTTCCTGCACCACGTCAATCACGTCATCAACAGTGATGACGCCCAGCAGGCGCTTGGTCTCGTCAATCACTGGCGCGCTGACGAGGCCATGGCGGCGGAACAGCCAGGCCACATCCTCCTGGTCCATCAGCGCCGGAATTTCATAGGTCACGGCATCCAAAATGTCGGTAAGACGCGCCGCACGCGGTGTGGATAGCAAGCGTGAAATCGGCACCCGGCCCGTGACGCGTTTACCGGCATCCACAGTAAATAGTGCGTAATAATCGGTGGGCAGTTCCTCGCCGGAGGCAGCGCGCAGGTAATCCAGTGTTTTACCCACGGTCCAAAACTGCTGCACCGAAACGACCTCACGCTGCATAAGGCGGCCTGCTGATGCCTCCGGAAAGGCAAGGCCTTCCTCAATTTCCGCGCGCGTGGTACCAGATAGGTTGCGCATCACGCGGGTTTGCGTTTTTTTGTCGAGTTCGATCAGCAGGTCCAGCGCATCATCGCTGTCCAACTCATTGATGATCTGCGCGACATTTCCGGCGTCCAATTCACGCACTACGGCACTGCGGATGGGAAAAGGCAGATATTCAAAAATTTCGTAATTGAATTTGCCGCGCGTCATGCCGATAAAATCAGCGCGCAGGACGGGGTTAATTTTTTCAATCAGCTCAACGAAATCGGCGGCATGCAGGTCTTCAACATAGGTGGTAAGGGCGGTGGTATCGTTTTCTTCAACCCAGGCCTCTACCGCGCGCAGTGTTTCGGCATCAAGCACAAAGCTGGTGTCATGGGCGATGTTCGCGTCCTGGGCCAGCTCTGTTGCCATTGAAAGTTACCGCCGCTTTTTTAGATCATTGAAATATGGCTTAAGCGGGTTTAGCTGATTCAGCCAGAATTTATTTAGTGTCAGATGAAGTTATTATCCTTCTCCGTTGAGGGAGAAGGATGGGTCCAAAAAATTTGACTAAACTAAGCCGCCTTCCCATGCGGCATCACCACACTGCTGGGCAGGACGCCGGCTTCATCCCGCGCCTGCGCCTGCACGGCAACCAAGGCCGCAATATTCAAAATGCCGCGCGCGGTGGTGGATGGGGTTAAAATATGCGCGGGCGCGTTTACGCCCATCAACACTGGACCGATGGTGAGACCTTCTCCCATCATGCGCAGCATATTCATCGCGATATTGGCAGACGACAGGCCGGGCATAATCAGCGTGTTGGCCTGTCCCTTGAGCCGTGAATTGGGGAAAGTTTTAAGCCGCAATTCTTCATCCAGCGCGGCGTCCGCCTGCATCTCGCCTTCTACCTCCAGACCGGGACTACGCATGAGGATTTCCTGCACCGCGCCGCGCATTTTAAGCGCGATATGGTCCTGATGTGTGCCGAAGTTGGAGTGCGACAACAGCGCCACCTTGGGTTCAATGCCGAACATTTTAACGACATCCACCGCCATACAGGTAGTGTCCGTCACCTGGCGGCAGGTGGGCTCTGCCTGGACTTGCGTATCGCCAATAAAGAAAGTACCGTTAGCCATGACCAGTATGTTGAGCGCGGCGGCAGAGGTGATGCCCGCCTGCAGGCCAAAGATGTCTGTGACCTGATCCAGGTGATCCTGATAGATGCCTTCCACACCACAGATCATACCATCAGCATCCCCCTTGTATACCATCATCGCGGCAATCACGGTCGGGTTGGTCCGCATCATGGTTTTGGCAAGCGCCGGCGTCACACCGTGCCGTTCACGTAATAGATGATATGTGTGCCAGTAGTCATTGAAACGACTATCTTGTTCGGGATCAACCAGATCAAAATCCTTATTCGCTTCAATGCGTAGGCGGAGAGTCTTCAGGCGACGCTCGATAATCGCCGGACGACCAATTAGGATCGGGCGGCCGACCTGATCATCCACCACAGATTGCGCGGCGCGCAACACGCGCTCATCCTCGCCCTCGGCAAAGACGATGCGTTTTTGCTGTTCCTTGGCCTTGATAAAGACACTGCGCATAATAAAGCCGGAGCGATAGACGAACTGGCTCAGCATTTCCGTGTAAGCCTCAAGATCGCGGATTGGGCGCGTCGCAACGCCAGATTTCATGGCGGCTTCCGCCACTGCCGGCGCCACGCGCATGATGATGCGTGGGTCAAACGGTTTTGGAATAAGATAGGTTGGACCAAATGACAGGTCTTGCCCCGCATAAGCGCTGGCGACAGTTTCGGCAACATCTTCTGTTGCCAAATCCGCAATCGCGCGCACACAGGCGATTTTCATTTCTTCATTGATTGTGGTGGCGCCAACATCCAGCGCGCCACGGAAAATGAATGGGAAACATAAAACGTTATTAACCTGATTGGGGTAGTCGGACCGGCCGGTCGCCATCACCGCATCCGGGCGGTATTCCTTAACCGCGCCGGGGTCTATTTCCGGGATCGGGTTGGCCAGCGCCAAAATCAACGGATTTTTGGCCATTTTAACAATATCTGGTCCCTGCAATACATTGGGACCGGACAGGCCAAGAAAAATATCCGCGCCATCCAATGATTCCACCGTCGTACGCGCCTTGGTAGCGGACGCATACTTTTCCTTGTATGGGTCCATAAATTCATTGCGGCCTTTATAGACGATGCCGGTACGGTCGGAGATCGTAATATTTTCGCGGCGCATGCCCATGCCCACCAGAACGTCCAGGCAAGCGATAGCAGCCGCGCCTGCGCCAGAGCAGACCAAACGCACCTCTTCAATTTTGCGGTTGGCAATGCGCAGCCAGTTGTAAATCGCGGCGCCGACAATAATCGCAGTGCCGTGTTGGTCATCATGAAAGACTGGTATGTTGCAGCGTTCGCGCAACTTGCGCTCAATTTCAAAACATTCCGGCGCCTTGATGTCCTCAAGATTGATACCACCAAACGACGGTTCCAATGACGCGATGATATCAACCAGCTTGTCAGGGTCCAATTCATCAATTTCAATATCGATGGAGTCGATGCCGGAAAACTTTTTAAACAAGACTGATTTGCCCTCCATCACCGGTTTGGCGGCAAGCGGCCCAATATTGCCCAGGCCCAGCACTGCAGTACCGTTGGTAATAACGGCAACCAAATTACCGCGTGAGGTTAAACGCGCGGCTTCATTAGGGTCTGCGACAATCGCATCACAGGCGGCGGCGACGCCAGGAGAATAGGCTAAGGACAGATCACGCTGGTTTGACATGGCCTTGGTCGGCACAATCTCCAGCTTGCCAGGTTTCGGATAGCGGTGATAATCAAGCGCATTTTCACGCAGAGTTTGGTCCATCGGTATCAGTCCTATTATAATAGTGTCGTTTTTAATAGGATTGACCACTGCGCCGTGCAAGCGAAAATGTCAATAAAACGCATATTTTCAATGCGCTGCGGGAGATATGTTCGCAGATGCGAGATTAAGTTAAATACAGCATGCCAGTGTTTACACTTGTGGACTCTTTTGCCGGTACAAAAAAACTGCAAACAGCATTTAAGAAGACCATTAAAAAAGCTGCCATTTTTCCAAAATTTTTATTATCAGCATATGCTTCGATAATACTAACGCCGGTCGTAACAGCAAAAACAATACCAGCAGTACGAATAGGATTGCCAAGCGTTTTCGCAACAGGTTCTCGACATTTTAAATTGTTTAGAGCAGGATATTTTGCCAACATGTGCTTAGGGTCGCTGGGGTCGCGCAGCATTGACAAAGCGGCGGCACCAATTGCGCTATAACAGGTTAATGCGATATACAATAATGAACGATGGTCTGGTGGCGTTACGGTAAGTTTGTCGCTAATATCCGCCAGCAAAAATCCGGCGCCAGTCGCAGTAATTGCCCCGCAAAATTGCCGGGTCGGACGTTTGTATTTTCCTCGGCCAAGTAATGCCCGCACTGTAAACATCAAAATCCAAAGTTGTCCTGCACATTCTTGATTAAGTGTTTTTAAAGGCCCTTGTAATTCAGCGAGCAAAGCTGAGCCGGTTAGTCCCAAAACCCCGGAAACTGGAAACGCAATATCTTCAAATTTTTGTTTAAACTCTTCGTAGCGCAGGTTACGACTGTATCGAGAAAGCATAATTTAGATAAGCAGATTTAAATAAACACGCAATAAAATTCTAATTTAGAATAATTATAATATCAATCTGTGAAATGAAATAAAGTTTCAAGAAATGGTGCGGCTGAGAGGATTTGAACCTCCACGGGCTTGCGCCCACAGCGACCTCAACGCTGCGCGTCTACCATTCCGCCACAGCCGCACATTGAGAAGCGTGAAATTAGAAGCGAGCAGGGAGAAAGGCAAGGCATTTATTGCGGAAAGTCCAGGCAATGGTTATGTACAGTTATGGAATGGAAAATATCGACAGCGCCTGTTGATTATCCCGCCGCGCTGGATTTCATGGATCAGCGGGTAGCGAAAATTATTGATGGTACGACCGCTGAATGCGTGTGGCTGCTGGAGCATCCGCCGCTGTACACTGGCGGTACTTCGGCACGGGCGGAGGATTTACTGCAGGCGAATTTCCCGATTTATGAAACGGGCCGCGGCGGGCAGTATACTTATCACGGGCCGGGGCAGCGCGTGATCTACGCCATGCTCAATCTTAAAAACCGCACGCCGGATATTCGCCACTACGTGTGCCAGCTAGAAGAATGGCTGATCTTAACGTTGGCGGAATTTGATGTGATGGCGGAACGCCGCGCCGGCCGGGTTGGGCTGTGGGTCGTTAGATCAAATGGCCGTGAGGATAAAATCGCCGCCATCGGCGTGCGGGTGCGGCGCTGGGTCACGCTGCATGGCGCGGCGCTTAATGTGCGTCCCGATCTATCACATTTTAACGGCATCGTCCCCTGCGGGATCACAGGGCATGGCGTCACATCACTGCAGGATCTCGGTATTAAGGTATCGTTGGCAGAGGTTGATGCCGTGTTGCAAAAAACCTTTAATAACGTGTTTAGCGCGACAACAGATAAACCAGCATAAAACCGGCCACCGTTGATGCCACCGCAATGGCGCCAATTTTCCCCAGCGCGCCGCCGATATTGTTGATTTTGGTTTTGAATTCCTTGCTGAAACGCTTCATCGCATATTCCAGCGCGAACATGTGCGCGACCAATACTGTACAGATGGTAAAACCCACCATGGTCAGCAGCATGAAAATATCAAAGATTGTAAAACTTTGATTGCCACGGCCTGAAAACATAAAATAGATCAGGAAGATGACGACCGACAAGCACACGGCCGCCGCCGCGGCCAGCTGGCGCGGCCGCACGGTGATACGCGCCGCGATGTAGCTGAGCGATTTAATGAGTTCAGTCGCCAGTTGCGGCGACAGGCCAAATGGATATCGTGCGCGCAATTTTTTAACGCTGTTAAATTGGGTCAGCGCCTCGCGCACAATCCGCAGCTGGCTGAGGTCGGCCAACGCGCGTGTGCCGTCTAACTGCTCGGTCCGCACCGCGCGGATCAAATTCATGGCCGGTTGCAACAGCGCATCCAAAAACGGCGGCGCCTCGGCAATCATCGGTTTGTAACCCAGGATCGACAGGCTGGCATCCTGCACGCCAATCCGCAACCGCGGCCGCGCAAATGGCAAAGTCGCGTTATAGGTAATACGCAATATGTTATTGGTGACAGTGGTGTCGCCAATTGCGATGCTGGCGCGGCCGCCAGCCAGGCTTTTCATCGGGATGCGTGACAGCGCGCGTTGTAATTCCGCCGGCGTCGTTTCATTCGGCTGTAACTGAAAATGACAGCGGCAGATAATATTTAAAGTTGCTAATTGATAGGTTGAACCGGTCGCATCACAGCTCTTGCACGGCTGTTGGCCGCGGCCATTACAGGCTTGGCAATGTATTACGCCCTTGCCTTGACAGGCAGGGCAGGCCATGCGGCGCAGCCCGTGACAAATGTTGCAGGCGTTGCCATTGCCATCCCGGCCGGTACCGGCGCATTGGACACATTGCACGTCACGGCGCCCGGCACAGGTTTGGCAATCCTGCTGCGCCTGACCATGACAAGTCTGACAAATTATATGGCGCTGGCCCTGGCAAGCGGCGCAGCTTTCCACCGCGCCCACGGTTTCATCCAGCTCGGGGAAGGTCAGCATGCCATCATCCATGCCCCAGCCCTGGTCGGGGCGCTGGGTCAGTTTTTGGATGAGGATATTATGCGCGCCGGGATTTTTCAAAAATTCATCGCGCATCAGCGGCAGTGCCGCCTCCAGCTGCGTCATATGTTCAAACATATGCGTCAACTGTACCTTGGGGCGGCCCTTGCCGGAAACAATTTTCGTATCAATGGCAAGTGTCACATCTAGCGTCGCCGCAATTTGATAGGTGGCTTCATTCTGGTCGAGCAGGATGACATCCGTGTCGCTGAGGCCATTGCCAGCCACCAGCCGCGCGACATCATTACGCGCGCGTTCTGCCAGACTTATCGGGGCAGGGGAATCATCAACCATCAAGGGATGATTTTAGAGCAATAAGAAACTTTTGCTAGGTTAGGTGTTGTAAGTGCGGACCCTACCTCTCCCTAGTAGGGAGAGGTCGGATTGCTTAGCGAGCATCTTGCGAGCTTAGACAATCCGGGTGAGGGGTGATGATTATTAGTATAAGTACCCCCCACCAAGAAATACGAGCGCTCATTGCATTCGCTGCGTAGTTCTATCCTCTCCCTAAAAGGGAGAGGAAAAGTTTGTTGTTACCGCTTCGCACCAGCCTTCTTCGCTGGCGCAACCTTCTCTAACAGCGGCTTCAAATATTGCCCGGTATGGCTGGCTTTGACCTTGATGATTTCCTCCGGCGTACCGGTCGCGATGATCTGGCCGCCGCCGTCGCCGCCCTCAGGGCCGACGTCGATGACCCAATCTGCGGTTTTAACCACTTCCAAATTATGTTCGATGACCAAAACGGTATTACCGGTTTCGACCAACCGCTGCAAGACCTCAAGCAACTTGCGGATATCCTCAAAATGCAACCCGGTGGTCGGTTCATCCAGAATATACAACGTGCGGCCGGTGGCGCGACGCGACAATTCTTTGGCCAGCTTGATCCGTTGCGCCTCACCGCCTGACAGCGTATTGGCCTGCTGGCCGATATGGATATAGCCGAGACCAACTTCTTTTAGCGTTACCAGCTTATCGCGGATGGAGGGCACGGCGCTAAAAAACTCCGCGCCTTCCTCCACTGTCATATCCAGGATGTCGGCAATTGATTTACCTTTAAACAGCACCTCTAATGTTTCGCGGTTATAGCGTTTGCCCTTGCAGACATCGCAGGTCACAAACACATCGGGCAGGAAATGCATTTCAATTTTGATGACGCCATCACCCTGGCAGGCTTCACAGCGGCCGCCTTTAACATTGAAGGAGAAACGTCCGGCGGCATAACCGCGTGCCTTGGATTCCGGCAGGTTGGTGAACCATTCGCGGATGGGGGTAAAGGCACCGGTATAGGTCGCGGGGTTGGACCGCGGCGTGCGGCCAATTGGCGACTGGTCAATATCGATGACCTTGTCCAAAAATTCAAAACCTGTGATTTTATCATGGTCACCTGGATGTTCGCGCGCGCCCATCAATTCCTTGGCCGCGGCACGATATAACGTTTCTATAATCAGGGATGATTTACCGGAACCTGATACGCCGGTGACGCAGGTCATGGTGCCCAGCGGGATCGACGCCGTCACATTCTGCAAGTTGTTTTCACGTGCGCCATGCACAGTCAGCAACTGTTTTTCCTTGCCCTGGCGGCGTTCCTTAGGGGATGGAATGCTGCGTTTGCCGGACAGATATTGGCCGGTGATACTATTTTTATTGGCCATAATCTGCGCGGCGGTGCCCTCGGCAATAATATGGCCGCCGTGAATGCCCGCGCCCGGGCCCATGTCAATCACATGATCGGCCGCCTTAATCGTATCCTCATCATGTTCGACGACGATGATGGTATTGCCGAGCGCCTTCAGCCGCTGCATCGTAATCAGCAATTTATCATTATCGCGCTGGTGCAGGCCGATTGACGGTTCATCAAGCACGTACAATACACCCGACAGACCAGAACCGATTTGCGAGGCCAGGCGGATGCGTTGCGATTCACCGCCCGATAACGTGCCGGACGCGCGCGACAAAGTCAGATAATCCAACCCGACATTGACGAGAAATTGCAGCCGATCGTTAATTTCTTTCAAAATCCGCGCGGCGATTTCCTGATCCTTCGGTTTCAGTTTTGCGTTCAATGCATTGAACCAAACCGCGGCCTTTTTGATCGACATCTCAGCGATTTTACCGATATGCAGCATGTCAATTTTAACGGCCAGCGCCTCGGCCTTTAACCGGTACCCATCACAAAACTTGCAGGTGCTCTCATATTGATATTGCGCCAACTCTTCACGCACCCACGCGGATTCGGTTTCCTTCCAGCGGCGCTGCAAATTGGGAATGACGCCTTCAAACGGTTTGTTGGTTTCATACGACCGTGCGCCGTCATCATATTTGAAACGAATCTTTTCAGTGCCGGTGCCGTACAAAATCGCCTTTTGCAGCGATTTGTCCAAATCACCCCATGGTTTGGCCATTGATTGTTTAAAATGTTTGGCCAGCGCCTCCAGCGTCTGCTGATAATAAACGGAAGAACCGGTTGAGCTGGTCAGCCACGGCGCCACCGCGCCATCGCGCAGGCTCAATGTTTTGTCAGGAATAACGCTGTCGGGGTCAAACAATGTTTCAATGCCCAGGCCGTCGCATTCCGGGCAGGCGCCATAGGGATTGTTGAACGAAAACAGCCGCGGCTCGATTTCAGCAATGGTAAAACCAGAGACGGGGCAGGCAAACTTGCTGGAAAATACGCGCTCTTCATTCGTGTCAGCGTTAATGACATAAACGAGGCCATCCTGTGATAAACCCAATGCCGTTTCCACGGAGTCCGCCAAGCGGTTGCCGAGGTCGTCGCTCACCACAATACGGTCCACTACCACATCAATTTCGTGTTTCTTCTTTTTGTCGAGTTCCGGCGCATCATCGATATCGGTAATTTTGCCGTCGATCCGTACACGCTGAAACCCGCGTTTTTGCAGGCCCTGCAATTCCTTTTTATATTCGCCCTTACGCCCGCGCACGATGGGCGCCAGCAGGAACAGCCGCGTACCGTCACCCATCGCCTTGATGCCATCGACCATCTGGCTGACGCTCTGGCTTTCGATGGGCAGGCCCGTGGCGGGGGAGTAGGGAATACCGACGCGCGCATACAGTAGGCGCAGATAATCGTAAATTTCAGTAACGGTGCCAACGGTGGAGCGCGGGTTGCGCGAGGTCGTTTTTTGCTCAATCGAAATCGCGGGGGACAGGCCGTCAATCGAATCCACATCCGGCTTTTGCATCAATTCCAGAAACTGGCGCGCATAGGCGGACAGGCTCTCAACATAGCGCCGCTGACCCTCTGCATAAATTGTATCGAACGCCAGCGATGATTTACCCGACCCGGACAGGCCGGTGATGACCACCAGCTGATCGCGCGGAATTTCGACATTAATGTTTTTAAGGTTATGCTCGCGCGCGCCGCGGATGACGATGTTTTTTTGCATAATGCATTAAATAGGAATTTCATCTGCAAAAACAACGGCTAATAGTAAGAAGTTATAAAAATGGGATTATGAAGTTAATCGTTGTTTTTCTGTTTCAAAAACCATATTTAACAACTATGCCGTTGGATATGGTTTCATCGAAAGGCGCCGGTGCGGCGTCTTTGGTTTATACGCCCGAAATTGCCGCCGCGACCGCGCCGCTGTATGAGCGGGTCAAGCATGTCGTCTCGCAGCTCGAATGGCCGGGTCTCGCGCCGTATGTTTATGAAATCAATCGCCTTAAAAAAGAAATGAATGCGGTGATCCTGGCGCATAATTACCAAAGCGCGCAGATCTTTAATTGCGTATCGGATATTGTCGGCGATAGCCTGGCATTGGCGCGCGATGCCGCGACGACGGAGGCCGATGTCATCGTTATGTGCGGCGTGCATTTCATGGCCGAGACTGCCAAATTATTAAATCCATCTAAAACTGTATTAATCCCTGATCCGCTGGCAGGCTGCTCGCTGGCGGACTCCATTACCGGCGCGGACATCCGCTTGCTTAAGGAAAAATATCCGGGGCGGCCAGTTGTGACCTATGTCAATACCTCTGCCGAAGTCAAAGCTGAGACTGACATCTGCTGTACCTCCGGCAATGCGGTGAAAGTTGTAGAATCGCTGGGCGTGGACGAAGTGCTGTTTTTGCCGGATGAATATCTGGCGAATTACGTTGCGACTCAAACCAAGGTGAAGATCATCGCCTGGAAAGGGCATTGCGAGGTGCATGAACGTTTCACGGCGGAAGATATTAGATTTTTCCGCAAAAACACGCCGGGTGCCGTCGTGCTGGCGCATCCCGAATGTCCGCCAGCGGTATTGGCGGAGGCGGATTATGTTGGGTCAACAGCAGGCATGACGGATTATGTCGATAAAAAACGTCCGCCGAAAGTTATCCTGATCACCGAATGCGCGATGAGCGATAATCTGCAGGCGGCCTACCCAGACGTTGAATTCACACGTCCGTGCAACCTGTGCCCGCATATGCAACGCATTACACTGCCCAAAATTTATGAAGCGCTGCGCGACCGTAAATATGAAGTCACCGTCGATCCGACTATTGCGGCGCGGGCGCGGCTGGCGGTTGAACGAATGATCGCCGTTAGATGATATTCAAAGATTTAAAATACAAATACGCCTTTTGTATTTTTTTAGTTGAATTTATTGTATTCACAATTTTAGCATTTTTAGTCAGGGATTTCAGTTCAACGGATTTTTTTGTATGCGCTTACTTATCAAGTGCAATATTTATTATTTCTGCCTCTGCCTATAATTGGCTTAAGACAAATAATTGGTTTGTTTTATCTTTATCTAATATTTTTATAACAGGTCTTTCAATTTTAACGCCTGCGATTGTTTCCGAATTATTAAAACCAGACGATAGTGGTTTGTTATGGATTATTGTCGGATTTTTTCTTGGGGTAAATGCTATTTGTATTGCGATCGGCACAATAATTTTTAGTAAAATGCATAAGGTCAATCGCACAAAATAATGCTATCTTAGAATCACTTAAGGCTTTAAATAAGGATAAAAATGCCGCGTATCGCTATGGTTAATCCGTCCGGATACGGCGTGCAGTATGAAATCAACGCCTGGATGAAAATTGCCAATCAGCCGGATTTGATGGCGGCCAACGCACAGTGGCAGGCGTTGCATGATAAAATTCAAGAACTAGGGACTGAGGTTACAGTATTAGAACCGGCGCCCAATGCGCCAGACCATGTGTTTGTTGCCAACGCCGGCCTGGGCGCGGTGTTGCCGGACGGCCGCAAAATATTCGTGCCATCTGAATTCGCGCATGCGGAGCGCGCGCCTGAAGTGCCAACCTATGTTGCCCAAGCCAAAAATACCGGCGGCGAAGTTGTTACTATCCAGGATTTGAATAATGGCCAGCCGCTGGATTTCGAGGGCGAGGGCGATGCGCTGTTCCTGCGCGGGGCAGGCGGTAGCTATTTACCCAAACTTTTTATCGGTTATGGTTTCCGCACCGATATTAAAACACATCAATTGCTTGGTAATTTATTCGGTGTTGAAACCATCAGTTTGGAATTGACCGATCCGTATTTTTACCATCTCGACACGTGTTTTTTCACGGCGCCCAATGGCGTGATTGGTTACTATCCTGATGCTTTTTCTGAAAATTCCCGCAAATTGATTGAACTGCATTTCCCGCAAGATAAACGTCTCGTGGTAACACCGGAATTCGCGCATGAGTTCGGCTGTAACGCCGTGGTCGCGACGCCAACTGACATTATTATCAGCAGCGGCGCGCCAAAAGAGACTGCTTTTTTACAAGCCGCCGGTCTAAATGTGCATGTTTTGCCCGCGACGCAATTCTACAAGGCGGGCGGCAGCCTTAAATGCATGACCTATTATGCGGATAAAGAAATTCAAAAATGACTCTGATAATCGAAGATTACCGCCGCGCTGTCGCCATCGCGCTCAAGGAGGATTTAGGCCAGCTGGGCGATATCACGACCCAGGCCTTGGTCCGCCCCGATCAAAAATTATCAATGGTATTTGTTACGCGCCAGGCAGGTGTTGTCTGCGGTATGGAATTTATCCGCCAGACGTTCCGCCAGCTGGATAACATGGTGACGGTGGAACTTCTGGCCGCTGATGGTGCAGCAGTTGCAGCAGGCGCACAACTGGCGCGTGTCACCGGCGCGGCGGCGCCGATTTTGGTGGGGGAACGCGTGGCACTGAATTTTTTGACGCACCTGTCCGGTATCGCAACTGCGACGCGTCAAATGGTGGAACTGGTCAAAGCGTATCAGGCGCAAATCTCCGACACGCGCAAAACCACACCCGGCCTGCGCGCCTTTGAAAAACAGGCGGTCGCGGCAGGGGGCGGCAAAAATCACCGCATGGGCCTGTATGATGCGGTGTTGATCAAGGATAATCACATTGCGCTGTTTGGCGGTGATGCCGCGGCGGCAGTGCAGCGCGCCCGCACCACAGTCGGTCCGAATATGCAAATTGAAGTTGAGCTAGATGCATTGGATCAATTGGAACAGGTTATCGCTGCTGGCGCCAACAGTGTGCTGTTGGACAATATGCCACCCGAGATGCTGCAGGCCGCGGTTGCACAAAATAACGGCCGTGTGGTGCTGGAGGCGTCAGGCGGCGTCACAATAACAAACGTTGCCGCAATTGCCGCGACCGGGATTAATATCATCTCTGCGGGTTGGCTGACGCACAGTGCGCCGGCCTTGGATATTGGCCTTGATTTTGTGAATTAAGCGCTTTCCACCGGCGTTTTTTTGTTTACAGTAAATCCAGGTTCTGATAAGAACATAACTAGAACAACATACAACGTAAGTTACGGGAGACACATATGGCCGGTTCATTAAATAAAGTCGTTTTAATTGGTAATTTGGGCAAGGACCCGGAAATTCGCGCGATGCAGTCTGGTGATCGCGTTTGCAATCTGACGATTGCGACGTCAGAAAGCTGGAAGGATAAAGCCAGCGGTGAGCGCAAGGAAAAAACCGAATGGCACCGTGTTGTCATCTTCAACCAGAATTTGATTGGCATTGCGGAACGCTATTTGAAAAAGGGCGCCAAGGTGTATCTGGAAGGCCAGATTGAAACCCGCAAATGGCAGGATAAGGACGGCAGCGAAAAATATTCAACCGAGGTGGTGCTGCGCCCCTATCGTGGTGAAATCGTCATGCTCGACCGCGCTGGCAATGACAACGGTGGTGGCGGCAATTATGGTGGCGGCCGCGACAACTCGTTTAATCAATCATCTGACAGCAGCCCGCCGAGCTTTTCACCGCCCGGTATGCCGATGGATGATTTTGATGATGAGATTCCGTTTTAGATAGTATTAAACTCTCCTTTGTCATCCTCGGGCGTTACAGGCATCCAGCGTGCAGCCGCATGGCGGCGAACGTTGGCTAACGCCTGTTAGTTGCCGGGGATCCACGGTTAAATTGGGGGCACAAGATTTAGAATTATTCCCCAACTTAACCGTGGATCCCCAACAGCATAAGGCTCACCAGTACAAATTTACTTAGCCTTCGCTACGCTGCAGCAAATAAGTTTGTGTTCGCCTAATGGTCGAGGATGACAACCTGAAAGCGTGCTTTTACCCTGTCAATTTCATCCCGCAATTGCTATATAAAGTCCAAGATTCATAAGGTCTTTTTATGACCAAACCCTGAGTAAATTTATGGCCGACAATACCGCTCCCGACATTACCGACATCGTCAATATTAATCTTGAAGATGAGATGAAGCGCAGCTATCTCGATTATGCGATGAGTGTGATTGTCAGCCGCGCGTTGCCCGATGTGCGCGACGGATTAAAGCCGGTGCACCGTCGCATTCTCTATGCGATGAAGGCAGGCGGGTTCGACAGTAACAAGCCGTACAAAAAATCCGCGCGTATCGTGGGTGAGGTGATGGGTAACTATCACCCCCATGGCGACAGCGCGATTTATGATGCGCTGGTGCGCATGGCGCAGCCATTTTCCATGCGTCTGCCGTTGATTGACGGTCAGGGCAACTTCGGCTCGATGGATAACGATCCGGCCGCCGCGATGCGATATACCGAGGCGCGCCTGACCAAAGCGGCGGAAGCGCTGCTGGAAGACTTGGATCAGGAAACCGTCAGCTTCCGCCCTAACTATGATGAATCGCAGTCGGAGCCGACGGTGCTCCCGGCGCGTTTTCCCAACCTCCTTGTCAATGGCGCGGGCGGAATTGCGGTCGGCATGGCCACCAACATCCCGCCGCATAATCTGGGCGAGGTTATCGATGCCTGTGTTGCCTATGTTGCCAATCCTGGCATTACGATTGATGAATTAATTGATATTGTCCCAGGGCCTGATTTCCCCACCGGCGGTTTGATTTTGGGCCGTAACGGCATCCGCTCCGCCTATCACACGGGCCGCGGCTCGGTCGTCATGCGCGCTAAAACCGTGATTGAAGAAGTCCGTAAAGACCGCATGGCGATTATCGTGGAAGAGGTGCCGTATCAGGTTAACAAGGCCGATGTACAAACGCGCATCAAAGACCTCGTCAATGACAAGCAGCTCGAAGGCATCGCGGAGATGCGCGACGAGAGTAACCGCGAGGGCGTGCGCGTCGTATTTGAAATTAAACGCGATGCGATTGCCGATATCGTCCTCAATAATCTTTATAAGCAAACCGCGCTGCAAACCTCGTTCGGCGTCAATATGCTGGCGCTCAACAATGGCCAGCCGGTGATGATGAATTTGAAGGATATCATTCGCGCATTCGTCAATTTCCGTGAAGAGGTGATTACCAAACGCACGATCTATAAACTCGGTCAGGCGCGCAATCGCGCGCATATCTTGGTGGGCCTTGCGGTTGCGGTCGCCAATATTGATGAGGTCATTGCACTCATTCGCCGCGCGCCTGACGCCAATACCGCGCGTGAACAATTGCTGGCGCGTGACTGGCCGGCGGGTGATGTGGCGCCGCTGATCGCTCTCATCAGCGAACCGGGCCGCGAGGTTACTGCGACCGGCACCTACAAATTATCCGATGTACAAGCTAAAGCGATTTTGGAATTGCGCTTGCAACGTTTGACCGGTTTAGAACGCGAAAAAATCAGCGATGAACTAAGCCAAGTTGCGCAAAACATTCTGGAATATCTGGATATCCTATCCAACCGCGGCCGCTTACTTAGCATTCTGGTCGACGAATTAAAAGAGATCAAAGATAAATTTGCGACGCCGCGCCGCACCGAAATTCTTGATGTTGAATTTGAAGCCGACATTGAAAGTCTGATTGCCAAGGAAGACATGGTTGTCACCATCAGCAATGTCGGTTATGCCAAGCGCGTGCCGCTGTCAACCTATCGCGCGCAGGCGCGGGGCGGTAAGGGCCGCTCGGGCATGACGACGAAGGAAGAGGATTTCGTCGCCGAAATTTTCATCGCCAATACGCATCAATGGCTGTTGTTCTTTACTAACAAAGGCATGGCCTATCGTCTGAAAGTTTACCGTTTGCCGGAAGGCAACCCACAGGCGCGTGGCAAGGCGCTGGTGAATCTGCTGCCGTTAGCCCAAGACGAGCGCATCTCCGCCGTCATGGCAATGCCGGAAGATGACAAAATGTGGGATAAGCTGGATATCATCTTCGCCACGTCCCACGGCGATGTGCGCCGGAATAAATTGTCCGACTTTGACAGTATCCGCAGCAGCGGTTTGATTGCGATGAAACTCGATGAGGCGGGTGAACAGCTGATCGGCGTGCATTCTTGTCATGCTGATGATGACATTATGCTGGCGACGGCCAGCGGTCGCGCCATTCGTTTCCCGGTTGATGATCTGCGGGTGTTTGCCAGCCGCTCCTCAACAGGGGTGCGCGGCGTCAAGCTCGCCAAGGGTGACAGCGTTATTTCCTTATCTATCCTGCATCACATTGATGCGACGGCGGATGAACGTTTGGCGTATCTGAAACAATCCGCGGCCCAGCGCCGCGCCGCCGGCGAAGAAGTAATTGAAAATACTGAAAGCGATGAAGAAGGCGGCAATATCACACTGTCCCTCGAACGCTTTGCCGAAATGACTGCGCGGGAAGAATTTGTTTTGACCATCACGTCGCGCGGCAATGGTAAACTGACCTCGGCTTATGAATACCGCGTCTCCGGACGCGGCGGGCAGGGGATTACCAACCTCAAGGGTGACAAGGCTGGCGGCGTGGTCGCGGTCTTCCCGGTCAAGCGCGACAATCAATTGATGCTGGCCACTGACGGCGGCAAGCTGATCAGAACGCCGATCTCCGACATCCGCATCGCGGGCCGCGCGACCCAGGGCGTCATTGTCTTCCGCGTGGATGCGACAGAGAAAGTTGTCTCCGCTGTGCGCCTGACAGTTGATGACGAGAATGTCGAGCATACCGATGTGGCGTAACATCCAACCATTGCTACGCAAAGATTGGATGTTATTTGGTCTAGTCGCATACATCACAGCTGTAATCTATTATTTCGAATCTGGTTTGAAAGATGCTTTGGAATCAAGTCAGCAAGACTCTTTTCCGTTTAGCTATTATGATTATTTCAAAAACGACTTATTATTTTCAAGTCTGATGTTGATTACAGCAGTATCAGTCTATTTGGTTTTTGATAAAACAAAAAACAATCTAAATTATAAAAAAGTAATTCTAGCTTCTTTGTTAACATTAATTTTATATCCATATTTTGGTTGTGTAATAAATATTTTAATCGATACATATTATGCCGTTGAATTACATAATTTAGATCAATATTTTTATGAATCTTTGACTTCGTTCAATTCGAAAAGCGCCATTAGATTGCCAATCCAGTTTCTCGAGCTTGCAGCTTTTTACCTATGTTTTGGAATTATACCTTTTTCTATTGGAACAACGTGTTTCTTATCACTTCGTTTTCTGCGTAATAAATATTTGCCGCTCAAAACAAAGTTAATATAATGACTCGCATTGCAATCTATCCCGGCACCTTTGACCCCATCACCAAAGGGCACCTCGACATTATCAAACGCGCGGCGCAGGTGACGGATCAGCTGATTGTCTCTGTCGCGCGCAATGCCGGTAAGAACCCCATGTTTACGGTGCCGGAACGCGTGGCGCTGGTTGAGCAGGATATCGCGACGCTCGGCGCGGACTATACCGCCAAAATCAGTGTCGATACCTTTGATGAATTGCTGGTCAATTATGTCGAACGCAAAGGTGCGGCAATGGTCGTGCGGGGCCTGCGCGCTGTCTCGGATTTCGAATTTGAATTCCAGATGACGGCAATGAACGCGCGGCTTAATCCCAACATTCAAACCGTATTTTTAATGGCATCTGATAAATACCAGTTTATCTCGTCACGCTTTGTCAAGGAAATCGCCGTCCTTGGCGGTGATGTCAGCCATTTTGTAAGCAACCCAGTCGTTGCCGCGCTGCAGCAAAAGTTTACCTAATATTTAATCTAGAATGTTGAAGTTTATCCCTCTCCCTTGAGGGAGAGGGTACGGCGAAGCCGGGGGTGAGGGGGGTTATCGGCCTTCGCAACAGATGGTGAGCCCCTCATCCGGTTCACTTCGTTCACCACCTTCTCCCTCAAGGGAGAAGGACGACAACTTCACAGTTTATGCTTTAACCCCTTGTTTTTCCCATAATACTACGGCATGTTTTGCGCCGAACACGACCTTTATAAGGATTATCCATGCCTATGATGCCTGAGTATATTATTGTCGGCTGCGGTTTGCTCGCGCTGTTCTATGGAATTATCACCGCGCTGGGCGTCCTCAAGGCGCCCGCCGGTTCGCCTGAGATGCAGGACATCGCGCGTGCCATTCAGGAAGGCGCCGGGGCTTACCTTAACCGCCAATATACGACGATCGGCCTCGTCGGTGTCGTACTCGCGATCGCGCTTGGTCTATTGCTAGGTTGGCATGTCACGATCGGTTTTGCGATTGGCGCGGTCTTGTCGGGTATCGCCGGTTATATCGGCATGAATATTTCGGTGCGCGCGAATGTGCGCACGGCGGAGGCCGCCAAACGTGGGTTGGTGCCCGCGTTATCATTGTCTTTCCGCTCTGGCGCCGTCACCGGTATGCTGGTCGTCGGCCTGGGTCTGCTCGGCGTCAGCCTTTATTACTTTTATTTGCGCGATCATGCCGATAACGCGCGCCAAGTGTTGGAAGGCCTCGTGGGGCTCAGCTTCGGTGCCTCCCTCATCTCCATCTTTGCGCGGTTGGGCGGCGGTATTTTTACCAAGGGCGCTGACGTCGGCGCGGATTTGGTCGGCAAGGTCGAGGCCGGCATTCCAGAAGATGACGCGCGTAACCCAGCGGTGATTGCCGACAATGTCGGTGACAATGTCGGCGATTGCGCGGGCATGGCGGCAGACCTGTTTGAAACTTATGCGGTGACAATCGTCGCCACAATGCTGTTGGGCTCGGTCTTTTTCACCGGCGATGCGGTGGTGCAAAACCGCATGATGCTATTACCGCTGTCGATCGGCGCGGTCAGTATTATCGGCTCTATCATCGGCACATTCTTCGTCAAGCTGGGCAAAACGGGTAAGGCGGCGACCAACATCATGGGCGCACTCTATAAAGGTTTGATTGCGGCGTCAGTCATCTCGGGCGTTGGCATCTATTTCCTGATGCAGCATGTGTTTGGCACTGACATTATTTCGATCAACGGCCGCGAGGTTACCGCGAATGGCCTGTTCGCCTGTTCCGTCGTCGGTATTGCGGTCACGGGTCTGTTGGTATGGATCACGGCGTATTATACGGCCACCGAATATCGTCCGGTTAAGTCGATTGCAAAAGCGTCGGAAACCGGTCATGGCACCAATGTCATCCAGGGTTTGGCGGTGTCTATGGAATCGACTGCTCTGCCGGCCATCATCATCTGTGCCGGTATCTTCTTCTCCTTCCAATTTGCAGGCCTATATGGTCTCGGCATTGCGGCCACCACGATGCTGGCTTTGGCTGGCGTCGTGATCGCGCTCGATGCCTATGGTCCGGTAACAGACAATGCGGGCGGGATTGCCGAGATGGCGGGACTGCCGGCGGATGTCCGCGTCACTACTGATGCGCTAGATGCAGTTGGCAACACGACAAAGGCAGTAACCAAAGGTTATGCGATTGGTTCAGCAGGCCTGGCCGCATTGGTCTTGTTTGCGGCCTATATTGAAGACATCAAACATTATTTTACGGATCTGGGGCCAATTAGTTTTGACCTGCAAAACCCATATGTTGTGATTGGTCTCTTTATCGGCGGTTTGTTACCATATCTGTTTGGCGCGATGGGCATGACGGCCGTGGGGCGTGCCGCGGGTGCGGTGGTGGTGGAAGTCCGCCGCCAGTTCCGCGACATTCCTGGTATTATGGAAGGCACTGGCAAACCTGATTACGGCGCGGCGGTTGATATGCTGACCAAGGCAGCGATCAAGGAAATGATTGTACCATCGCTGTTACCAGTCTTGGCGCCGGTGGTACTATTTTTTGTTGTTTATTGGGTGACAGATTTGCCAAATGCCTTATCAGCCTTGGGCGCAATGCTGCTCGGCACGATTGTGACCGGCGTGTTTGTCGCAGTCTCTATGACCTCCGGCGGCGGCGCGTGGGACAATGCCAAAAAGTATATCGAAGAAGGCAACTATGGCGGCAAAGGTTCCGACGCACACAAGGCGGCGGTTACTGGCGACACTGTCGGCGACCCATATAAGGATACGGCAGGCCCGGCAATTAACCCAATGATTAAGATTGCCAATATCGTAGCGATCTTGCTCTTGGCAATTGTTGCGAAATATATCGCGCATTAAGCGGTATTTATCTGAATAAAAAAGCCCGCCTAAAGCGGGTTTTTTTATTTGTTATCATTTGGCCCATCATAACGTCCGACATTGCCGATCAGCTGTTGCAGGACGGTCGGGTCTTCACCATCGACGCGGGTGGTTTGTTTGGCAACTGGCACCGTTTGTGCATCTTTAGCAGTTTTTTCATTTATAGTTTTCAGCAAGCCATCTTTATCAAACTGTAGTTGTACCACGCGGCGCTGGATGATTTTCGGCGCGAAAAATGCGCTTTGCGAGGTATCCTCGCCAATATAATACCAGGTCGTGTCGTCAAATGGCGCAATGGAAGTTGGTGTGCCGATTTTGGCAATCACATCGCCGCGTGTCATCGTGCCGGTTTTCAATTGCGCCAGCTGCTCTGGCGGCACCAGCTGCCCGCGCTGGGCCAAAGTTGGCGCACAATCGGCAAGCGGCAAAACAAGGAGCAGGGTGGCTCCCGCGATGGTCAAGCGATACAGTGACAGTTTCATGGCTAACTGATATGACAGATGTTGCACATTTGGCAAGCGAGTCGGCGTAACAGAATGTTTGGATTATTTAACAATAAAGCCAAGGCCGCCCGTGCGGCGCGTCTTGCCACCGCTCGCCAACTTTACCAAACTATTCTTGCCCAGGCACGCCAACCTATTCTTTATACCGGCTATAACGTGCCTGATACGGTCGACGGCCGGTATGACCTTATCTTGCTACACGCCATTGTTGTAATTGATTTGTTGCAGGGCGCAGCAGAATCGGGGCAAAAATTGGGACAGGGGATTTTTGACATCATGTTCCGCGATCTGGAAAATGGTGTCAGGGAAATTGGGGTCAGCGATATGTCAATCGCGCGGCATTTTCGCCGTATGTCACAGGGGTTTAACGGCCGCCGTATTGCGTACAGCGCTGCCTTGGCCGCACAGGATGCTGCATTAATGCAAGACGCGGTGGCACGCAATATCTTCCGCAAATCCGCCGACAATGTTACTGAAGATGCCGCGCGGCTGACGCGGTATGTTTTCACGCAATACGCGGCTTTGCAGACCGCCGGGGTAGATAAACTTTTGACTGGCGCGGCATATTTCGCGCCATCGGCTGAACTGGCTGCATGACATATTCGGCTGTGTCATCGCCGAAATTTTCCATGCTGACAGCGGCGGAACTATCGCATATCATTCGCCTCGAAGATATTACCCAGGCACCACTTGAAATATGTATAAAGGCCACTGCTATGGAATGTGCTGCGCTGGCGGCACGTTTTGAAGTGCCAGCGGTAAAATCTCTCAGTGTCGAAGTCACTTGCCGCCGCACCAAAAGTGGTAACGGCATTCGCATTGATGGTATTATCAATGCGCGCTTTACGCAAATTTGCGGCGCTACACTGGAAAGAATGCCGCGCGCCTTGAGCGAGGAAGCGTTTTCCACCGAATATACTTTGTCAGCCTGGGAAAAATATTCCGAATTCGATATCGACCAAGCCGAAGTGCTGACCGATGATTTTATCGATATTGGCGAAATTATTGCCCAGTATTTTTATCTGGCGCTGGATCCTTATCCGGTGCGTACGGCGGAAGAGCAGTTGGCCAGGCTGGCGGCGGAAACCGCACAGGCGGCGCGTGATATCGCCAATGCTGTACCGGCCAACCCATCCGCCCCGAAAACTGAATTGCTGACTCAGGAGGTGATTGAAAAAACGCTCAATCTATCGGTCGTAGCTTCTGAGTCCGCCACTGACAGCGCTTTTTTCCGTTATTTGAAGCAAATGCAGGCCCGTTAATTGCTTGCATTCCTCATAATTTTCCGCTAAAAACCGCCTCACCAATTTAACCAGAGCTTTCTAAATGGCTGTTCCAAAACGTAAACAATCACCTTCGCGGCGCGGTATGCGCCGTTCGCATGATGCCCTGAAACCAGTCGGTGTTCATGAATGCAAAGGTTGCGGTGAGCAAAAGCGTCCACATCATGTTTGTCCGGCCTGCGGTCAGTATGATGAGCGTGAGGTTGAAAAGGCGACGGCGCTCCGCTAAACAGACCGCATGTCGCAGTCATCCACAACGGGCATCGTTATCGCCCTTGATGCTATGGGCGGCGATCGCGCGCCGCGTTGCGTCATCAATGGGGCCGCCATCGCCCGCACACGTTACCCTAATGTAAAATTTATCTTTTGCGGCGATGAAACCCAAGTTGCCACACTGTTGCGCCGTCATAAAAACCTGGCTGATTGCAGCACCATTGTGCATACGACAGACGTTATCAGCAATGATACCACGGCTGGGGTCGCGTTGCGCAGCGGGCGGGACAGCAGCATGCGCCTCGCCATTAATGCCGTTGCCGACGGCCGCGCTCATGCTGTCGTATCCAGCGGCAATACCGGCGCGCTGATGGCCACCGCGAAATTTGTTTTAAAAACATTGCCCGGCATTGATCGTCCCGCCATTTGCGCGTTTTTCCCAACTATGAAGGGTGAAACAGTCATGCTGGACCTGGGTGCGAACCTGGAATGTGATGTAAATAATTTGCTGGACTTTGCATTGATGGGCGCAATTTTTGCCAACATCATCTTTGGCATTTCGAAACCGCGCATTGGCTTGCTCAATGTCGGTTCAGAAGAGATCAAGGGCCGCGATGAAGTGCGCGCTGCTGCTGAACAATTACGCAATGTCAGGCTGCCCGGCACCTACATCGGTTTTGTCGAAGGCGATGATATTGCCAAAGGCGATGTTGACGTTATTGTCACCGACGGTTTTACTGGCAACGTCGCATTAAAAACAATTGAAGGCACCTCTAAATTACTGACAACATTTTTAAAACAAACTTTCCGCTCTTCACTAATGGCACAAATGGGTTACATGCTGGCGCGCTCGGCTTTTACCAAGTTTCGCAAACGCGTTGATCCGCGCATGTATAATGGCGCGATGTTTGTCGGCCTTAAAGGCGTGTGCGTCAAAAGCCATGGTGGCACGGATGCGATTGGTTTTGCCAATGCAATTGGCGTGGCTTATGATCTGGTCAAATACAAATTTAATCAGCAGATTTCAGACCGCGTTCAGGAAACCCGCGTCGGCCTTGCAGCACCGCTTACGGTTGCAACCGGCACATGATCCGCGTGCCAAAAAAAGCCACATGATCCGCGCGCGTATTTCTGGCGTCGGCAGTTATTTGCCGGCCAAACGCGTTACCAACGCGGACCTCGAAAAAATTGTCGATACGACGGATGACTGGATTGTCAGCCGCACCGGGATTAAGGCGCGTTACATTGCCGCCGATGGTGAATATACCTCCGACCTCGCGATCAAGGCCGCGCAGGCTGCATTGGCACATGCGGGCAAAACAGCGGCCGATCTTGATCTGATTATTGTTGCCACCACCACGCCGGATAACACCTTTCCGGCCACAGCGGTAAAGGTACAGGCCGCTCTGGGCGCCCACGGCATTCCGGCGTTTGACGTGCAGGCGGTCTGCTCCGGCTTTATCTATGCATTATCGACGGCGGATAATTTCATTCGCGCAGGCCAGGCGAAATGCGCGCTGGTCATCGGCGCCGAAACGCTCAGCCGTATTTTGGATTGGACTGATCGCACCACCTGTGTGTTGTTTGGCGACGGGGCAGGGGCGGTGGTGCTGGAGGCAACCACAGACGACACTGGGATATTATCCACACATCTGCATGCCGACGGTCGCTATGCAGATAAACTTTACACCGATGGCGGGGCGTCCACCACTAAAACGGTGGGACTGCTCAGGATGCAAGGCCAGGATGTCTACCGTTTCGCGGTGGAAAAATTATCGTCCATCGTTGATGAAACACTGGCACATAACAATCTACATGCCTCGGACATTAAATGGCTGGTGCCGCATCAGGCCAATGTCCGCATCATCGAAAGTGTCGCCAAAAAACTGAATCTGCCGCTGTCCCAGGTCGTGTTGACCATTGCCGAACATGGCAATACTTCGGCGGCATCCATTCCGCTGGCGCTCGATACCGCAGTCAAAGACGGCCGCATCCAGCGCGGCGATGTCATTTTGATGGAAGCGCTGGGTGGCGGCTTTACATGGGGCGCGGCCTTGGTGAAATGGTAGCCTTACCGGCTGCTTATGTGAAGAACGTCTTTTAAGCTATTGAACTTATTGCAAATCAAACATAATATAGTATCTTGTAACGAATGGAGGCTGACTTATGGCGCAAGATGCCTTAACCCGCGCGGCCCTGGCCGAGGCGGTGTATCAACAGGTTGGTCTATCGCGGAATGAATCTGCGCAACTGGTTGAAGTAATCCTCAGTGAAATTACCAAAACCCTGACACGTGGCGAGGCGGTGAAGATATCGTCATTCGGCAGCTGGCTGGTGCGCCAAAAAAATGAACGTGAGGGGCGTAATCCGAAAACCGGCGAACCGGCGACCATTACGCCACGCAAGGTGGTTGTCTTCCGTCCCAGCCAGATTTTGAAAAAGGTCGTCAATGGCGAAAAAATTACCTTGGCCGACCATAGCGGAGAGGATGATCATTGATGAGCGAACCGGCAATGGAATCTAGTCTGTTTGAAGACGCGCTAGCCATTTTCCCGGCGCATCATGCTGAGCATGCCAAACGCGCGCGGCGTGTTGTGCAAAAGGCGCCTGGCGCGTTTCTAACCATTGGTGAGGTTGCCGAACAATTACATATTGAACAGCATGTGCTGCGCTTTTGGGAGGCAAAATTCCCGCAAATCCAGCCGCTCAAACGCGCCGGCGCGCGTCGTTATTACCGTCCCCAAGATGTCGCCATCGTTACGCAGATCCACGATTTATTGTATAAAGACGGTTATACGATTAAAGGCGCGCAAAAATATTTGGCTGAACATGCCACGCCGAAAAAGACCACTTTGGGTTTGATCAAACTGCCCGTGGATGAATCACATGTTGAGACAGCTATGTCCGTTTCATCAACTATAGATGTTATGCAGGTTAAGAAAACAGATTTACAAAATCTGTTGGATGCCTTGGTACGGTTGCGTCACACAATTGCTAATTAAATTTATTGCCCGAATAATTTTAGCAGGCCTTTGTTCAATCGCTTTTGCAGTTGGTCTGCTTTCGGCACGATAGCTATATCACTGTTATCCGCGGCTGGTGTTGTCGCCTTTGGTTCCGTGTCACGTAAATCATTAAGTACCGATGCCAGACAGGCGTTGGTTGGCACCACATCCGCGCCGGCGGCTTTTAATTTGCCGCCATTTAAAATTTGCAATAACGCGCCTGGTAGTTTACTGCCGCCCAACACATCAACGGCGCTGGCGGCTGTTTGAGCCAGCGTGCTTTTATCAGGCGCAAACGTTGGTGCCAACAACGGCCCGGATATTTTTACGGCCGGTAACAATCCTTTAAACTTGCTGTCCTTTAAATGTGGATATAGCACCATAGCTATTGTTTCGCTGGCTAAATTCACATTGCCGCGCATCGTAAATGACAGGTTGGAACTGTTGATGGCGCTTTGCGTGGTCTGCCAGATACCGTCAACGCCGCGAAAATCCAGATAGCCGCATCGAATATCTGTCCGTGTGGGCAGCGTTATCCCAGGCGCAATACTGGCCAGGGCGACATTGCCAACCACACCCAACAGCGCGCCGGTATCAAAACTGCCACTGCTGCCGACCGCTGTCATACTGCCGTTGCTATGTGTGACGATGTCACGCAGGGTGCGACCCACGCCATTAAATTGCAGCGCGATATCTGCAGTACCGGTCGCCTGCGCGCCTAGTTTTAAAGCTTTAAACCAAGCGCCATAATCAAATTTATTCATGCGCAAGTCAGTGTTTACTGCCGCCAGCCCATCGGGGCGCGCTGTGACAGCAAGCGAGCCTTCGGCAATATAATTATTATAAATGATGTGAAATGGGTTAAGTGCAAGTGTGCCATCTTTAAGGGCTGCCATGGTTTCAATGCTACCGATTTTGTCAGTACCGTTAACCAGTGGCGCCACTGTGATTTTAAGATTGGCATTGGCAGTTTTTAAGGCGGCGGTCGGTAACTCAATAGCCGGTATCAAAGAATTATCGGTTTGATCGGATTTTTGTGCTGTATGCGGTGCGGCGGTCTGTGGAACCGCCGTATCGGCAACAGCTGATGACGGAACCGTTTTGAAATCAGCGAGATCAAGTGGCGCAAAATTAACTGTACCTTTGACAAGGGGTTTGGCGGCCAGCTCAATCGCCAGATCACCTGCCGCCTTGGTGGCGCCGATTTCAAAATAATAATTTTTTAAAGTGAGTATGGCACGGTTTTTGAGCGTCGCCTGCGTTGAAAACTTGTAATCTTTGCTAAGCGGCAGGCTGGTTTTAAACGCGTTATTCAATGCAGTACCGGTGCCATTGGCGGTGATGGTCATATCAACGGCTGTCAATTGCACCGGTTCATTGATGCTGCCTTGTGCGGTTAATTTATTATCGCCGAGCTGTATGTCCGCCTGCAGCGGCCAGTTTTTGTCATTGGCAAACAGTGCCGCGACCAAGCCGCCTGTAACGTCAATTTTAAATGCCTGTTGCAGATAAATACCCTGCGCGGTGAGAGTCAGCGGCGCCGCGCGCGCCGCGCCAATTGTCGCCTTATCCAATTGCAGCGTGGTGGTATCCCCATCTTTTTGCCAGGCGATAATAGCGTTTTCAATCGCCACATCCGCAATGTCGATCATGACTGGCTGGTGCGATGCCTGCGGTTGCGCTGCCTTGGTATCCGTTGAAGCATCTGCGGCAAACACCCAGTTCTGCTGATCTTTTTTGCTGATAAAATGCACTGCAGCGTCCTTAATAACGATGCCGCTGATTTTAATACGCTTTTGCAGTAACGGCACCCAGGCCAGCTTTAGCGCCAGATTTTCAATGCGCGCCATCGGCTCCTTACCAGCCCAGTCCGGATTGGCAATCTCAACATTATTGGCGGTCAGTGTTAACGCCGGGAAAAACGACAGATGCGTGTCGCCTTTGAAAGTTACCGTACGGTTTAACGATTTACTGAGCGCCGCTGCCACACGATCCTTGTAATCATTACTATCGAAGGTTAACGCGATATAACCAGCGGCCAAAACGACAATCGCTAGTAAAACGCCAATTCCAAGTAATATTTTTTTCATTTTGTTAAGGCCTCAAACGGATCTGCCGCAGTATCGAACGCGAGCCCTAAGGTATCCATGGCGCTCAGGAAATGCGGCGGTAAGGGCGCGGTAAATGTCAGTAGCTTGCCTTTAGGGTGTTCAATTTCCAATTTATAGGCATGTAAATACAAATTATCCGGAATATCTTCTGCAACCGGTTCGTTGCGGTTATAGCGGTCGTCACCAACAATCGGCGCGCCGACACATGTCAAATGCACGCGCAACTGATGCGTGCGGCCGGTGCGCGGCCACAGCGCGACCAGCGCGAATTTTTTACCGGTTGTATCCAATACCGCATAATCGGTAAGGGCGGTTTTGCCGTTTGCTTCATCAACCACCACCATCTCGCCATCCTGCAACACCGGTTTTTTGGTGAGTGGCGCGGTAATGCGGCCCTGGCGCGGCTCCGGCACCTGTTCGGTAATTGCCAGATAATATTTTTTAACATCGCGCTGTTGAAACGCATAGGTCAGCCAGCGCGCAACCTTGGCAGATTTTGCCATGACCAGCACACCACTGGTATCCTTGTCCAGCCGGTGACCGAGCTTTGGAATCTCGGCGCCTGGCGGTACCAGTGCCGCTGATAATGCATCAACATGCGTCGTGATCTTACTGCCACCCTGGACAGCCAGGCCCGCCGGTTTGTTCAACACGATCAATTCATCATCTTCATAAATGACGTAAGATTTAATCTGCTTGATCTCAGCGGCGGTCGCCGCGCGCGGCACCAACGGCGGTTTATCATCCGCGGGTAAGGGCGGCAATTTGATGGTTTGACCGGCGGCCAGACGCTCATTGGCTTTGATACGTTTGCCGTCCAGGCGGATATCGCCCTTACGCAATTTCATTTCAATCCAGCCCTGGGTCAACTGCGGGAATTTTTTGCGTAAATAGCGATCCAGCCGCACGCCGACATCGTCAGGGGTAATCTCAATGTTCTGGACAGTGGCGCTCATGATGTGGCGACCATGGCATAGTGCGCCTAATTTGTCATGTAAACTTTAGGAAGGTTTAACTGCGTCTTGTCCGGCGCAGCATTAATAACAGTAAAGAAGCTTGTTAATGCTCTTGCTGCGTAGGCTGATGTTCCAACCGCTGAATGCGTACATAGAGATTTTGTGAACGATCGAGGAGGTTGCGCAAACCGGCTGGCATAGTTGCTTCATCGGTATCGTGATCGTCAAGATTTAAAATATTGGCGCTGACCAGATCGGCGCGGTCGAAATCTAACTCATCCTTGTCGCCTTCGCCATTCTGTACCGCGCGCTGCATGATTAGCCAGGCCATGATTTGCGTGAGGCGCGCGGTCAAGCGCATCGTTTCATAGCTGATCAGCATGCGTTGGCGGGGGGTCATTTTGCTTTCATCTAAAGCCTGGCGGTAAGACACATAAGTGTGCGCTTCAGACAATAAATCCAGCGCATCGTGATAAGCGGGGTTTTTAAAAGCGCGGATTTCAGCCATAACGTTGCTTTCTGCAAAACTGGTTTTTTGATAACTTTAGTGTGGCGCAAAAAGATTACAGTTTTATAAATATGGCGTGAAAATGTGTGACCGCTACCAGTCACACATTGTTAATACTTAACGCTGCAGCCATAGGCTGGTGTTGTCGCGGTTTTAACCGGCTGACCTGCTGCTAAAGCCACTAACGCCGCGCTAACATAATTATGCGCGGTGACCAGATCAGCCTGATTGGCGGATGGCTTGTCATCTATCGCGCCCTGATAAGCCAATTTACCGTCTTTGTTAATCACGAACATATGTGGCGTGGTTTTGGCGCCGAATAGCTGGCCCAGTTTGCCATCCACGTCACGCACATAGAGTGTCGCGGCCATTTTCTTGTCAGCCATATATTGCTGAGCCGCCTGGTCATCCGCCAGATAACCTTCCTTGCCCACCGCGCCTGAATTGATGGTAATCCAGATAACGCCATCCGCGGTCGCGGCCGCTTGCAGTTTTTGCATCGTGCCGCTGTTGTAAAATTTGCCGACAAACGGACAGCCAGGGTTATGCCATTCCAGCACCACAATCTTGCCTGTGTAATCTTTCAAGCTATGCGTTTCGCCATCACTGCCCGTAAATGATGCATCCGGCATGGTGGTGCCGGTTGGCAGCGCAAAGGCTGGCAGCGTTAAAAAGAAACTGACGATAAGGCTGAGAACAAAATGTTTCATGGGCGGGCTCCGGTCAGGGTGTTAATAATAATGTCAGGGGTTAGAATTTGTGGCAACACCACCGGTGCGCCACTGACAGGATAATACACATACAGCGGCACCCCATTGCGGTTAAATTGACTTAGGAAATCGGTAATCGCCGCATCATGGTTGGTCCAATCGCCTTTCAGCAAAGTAATATTTTGTTTGGCAAATTGCGCCGTGACATTTGCACTGGCCAGAGCACCATTTTCATTGACCAGACAGGTCAGGCACCAGGCCGCGCCCATATCAATAAACACCGGCTGATGTTCCGCGCGCAGTTCCGCCAAACGTGCGGCGGAGTAGGGTTCCGCGCCGGAAACTTTGGTTGATTGACCGGTAGGCATAACCATCGGCGCCTTTGACATTTGCACGACGGCATCCAACGCTAAAATGAATGCGGCAATCGCGATAACACGTTTAATGATAAACCAGGTGCCGCGCTTAATATCTGCCGCAGTGTTTTGCCATAGCCATAAGCCAAAGGCCGCGAGCAGCATGCTGGATAAAATCAGCAGCACACCAGATGGGCCAATTTGTTGCGACAGAACCCACACCAGCCACATTGCGGCGGCAAACATCGGGAACGCCAAGAATTGTTTAAAGCTTTCCATCCACGGGCCGGGCTTGGGTAAAAATTTCAATACAGGCGGATAGAGCGTTAGCAACAAATATGGTGCCGCCAACCCGAGGCCGAGGGCGGTAAACACCATAAATGAAATATACCACGGTTGCGTCAGGGCATAAAAAATCGCGCCACCCATGAAGGGGGCAGTGCAGGGGGTGGCGACCAGTACGGCAAGGACGCCGGTAAAAAAGGTACCGCTGTGTCCCGTTTGTGCAGCCAACCGGCTGCCGGCATTGACGAAACTACCGCCCACGGTCGCAATACCCGCCAGCAACAATCCAATGATAAACAGTACAAGCGCCAAGACTGCCACTGCCAAAGGTGATTGCAATTGAATGCCCCAGCCGATCTCATGCCCGGCGGTTTTGAGGCTGAGCAATATTGCCGCCAGCACCAAAAAACTCAACACGACGCCTGCGGTATAAACCAAACCGCCGGTGACAATATGACGGCGATTGTCATGATGCGCGTCGCGTACTAATGACAGCGCTTTGATCGACAAGACTGGAAACACACACGGCATTAAATTTAAAATAAGCCCACCGCAAAAGGCCAGCGCAACAGCCAGCCATAGTGACCTAATAGCAGCAGCCGGCGCCGAGGTTTCAACAGAACTGTCGATAACATACGCTGTCGCGCCAGCTGGTGTGGTTAAAGACAAAGTACCCGCAATCGTGTTTGGCAAATCAACTGTAGTGACATCCAGCGGGATGGTTAGCGTCAACGCACGGCCATTTTGAGTCAATACTTGCCGTGCGGCATTTTGGATAATTAATGGTTCGTCTGGAAAAAATGCGGCGGCGCTAATTTTATTGTCAGCTGAATTAGTAACCTGCAACACTAAATTTTTATTGCTGACCTGTGCTGTGATTACACCGTCAAATTTTGCCGGCAAGGCAGCCATGGTTTTTTGCAACGCTGCATTGTTAACGCTAGCAGTTGCCGCCACCGGCAATTTTAAACTAACCGTGGCCTGTTCTGGAATACAGACATCCGCGCAAACCAACCAATTTATATCGGCGGTTAAATTAATATTTTCGCCAGTTTTGATATCGGCAGGCGGCGTAATTTTAACTGGCAATATCACCTGATTTTCGTAACCGAAATTAACCGCTTTTTCGTAATTCAGGCGTTGGGGCGTGGGCCAGCTGATATCATCGGCGGTAAAACCGGCAGGCAACGTCCATTCCACCGTGGTTGCCAAACCGCTGTCACCCGGGTTGCGCCAATAGGTATGCCAATGCGGCGGTATATCTTGTTTGATACCGACCCAAAAAGCCTGACCGGGAACAATCGTGGTCTGTTCGGCGACCAAAACAATGCCGACTTTATTATTGGCCGCTTGTGCCGGTGAAAAGCTTAGAAATAACAAGATTAAAAAAAGGAGTATTTTTCGCATTGCCGTAGCATAATATAATGCGTCTTAAATAGACATAACAAATTACAAGATACGTAGTATTGCACCTAACTCTTGCATAAACCATAAGCAAGGCTGGAGCGGGTGAAGGGATTCGAACCCTCGACCTATTCCTTGGCAAGGAATCGCTCTACCCCTGAGCTACACCCGCGGCTAGCGCGAAGCAGTTTTATAGCGCGCACGCGATAAATTGCAAGCGATGTTTGCTATAAAATTTTTAAAACGGCCGCCCGTCATACATGGTTTCCATCCGGTGATGCTCGGCGTCGCTTTGCTGTTTCCAGTCATCATTAACGGCGGTAATTTCGGTGGTACTGTCGGCATGTACCGTTTTGAAAGATAGCGGGGCAGGATTGACCGTTCGATGCACCGTGCTGCCCTTATTGGCAACGCTTAAATAATACATGAAGAAGGCGCGGGTCGCCGCGATATCTGCCCATAATTCAGGCAGCGCATGGTCGACCTGATGACAACGGATGGCGCCGGTCTTGTTAAGACGGCCCAGCCATTCGGCATCCAGATGAAACCGGAATGTTTCATCCATAGGACCGGCCTTGTCCCACTGGCTTTTACGCATCAGCCAGGTGGATGGATTGGCATAGTCAAAAATCGTGGCCAAAGCGATGCCATCGTTGGTGATAGCAGTCTGGCTGCAAGATATAAAATCATAATAATGCAGGCGTTCCAGGCCTTCCGCCAGGCGGGCGGGATGCCAATAATCATCATCTTCCAGCAAGGCATAAACGTTGCCCGTCGCTAGGCGCGCGGCAGCATTGACCGCGGCAGCCTGGCATTGCGGGCCATCCGATGGCAGTTCAGCAAACGCCATATCCGGCTGATTTTGAAATTCCGGTGGTATGACAAGACCAGGATCAATCCCCACGCAAATTTCAATAGGAAGGTTTTGAGCCGCGGTTTGTGCGCGAATAGATTGAATGCAGCGGGCCAACCAATAGTCACCGCTGACGGGATTGCGCGCAAAACGTGATGGAATAATCACCGACAACTTATCGAAATTATTACCCTGCCGCAGCGGCAAGACATGTGCCAAAGCCAGACCATATTCATAACGAATTTCCAGATGCGCGGGATTTAAACTGTAAGCTTTTTCCAAAGCGACCACTGCGGCGGGATATTGTTGGTGCAGGCGTTGAAATCTGCCCAGCCAGCAATAAAAAATTGCTTCTTGATGATGGGTTGTGGCATCTGTCAGCAGCGCAATAGCCTGTTCAGACTGGCCATTAATATAATACGTATCAGCCAATCCGTACAGCGCCTCCCAATGGTAAGGCGCAGCGTTTAAAATGCTGCGATAAAGTGTAGTTGCCTGATCATAATCACAGGCAACTTTCAAATCATACGCGGATTTTAAATAAGCATTTATAAACGGGTTAGTCATGTTATATGACAGTTACCCACAGATTCTGATGGCGACAAGCTTAGCGAATGGCAGTCGGGCCTTTGGTATTCTGCGCGACAGCGGTAGGCGCCTTGTTCATCAGGCTAGCGAAAGTCTGGCGTTGCTGGTTAAGCGCGGTCTGGAATTTTTTCAAATCCACGCCTAGCAAACGGTCGTCACCAAACGAGGCCACCTTGGTCGGGTTCACCTGTACGCCGCCCTGATGCACTTCAAAATGCAAATGCGTGCCGGTCGCGCGGCCGGTTTGGCCCACATAACCGATGATCTGACCTTGTGCGACTTTTACACCGGGATGAATGCCTTTGCCATAACGACTGAGATGCGCATAAGCGGTCTCAAACGTATTGTTATGCTTGATAAGCACATAGTTGCCAAAGCTGGAAAAAATGGCCGCCTTTTCAATTATGCCATTGCCAGCGGCATAAATGGGGGTGCCTTCCGGCGCCGCAAAATCCACGCCTTTGTGCATAGCGCTGTATCCCAACACCGGATGCATACGGAAACCAAAACCGGAACTCATCCGCGCGCCATCAACCGGTGTTTTTAACAGCGCTTTACGGATATTACGGCCATCAGCATGATAATAATTATCATTATATTTATAGATGTTGTTTTGCGCGCTTTTGCCCTGCAGCGATGCGTATAAGAGGTCACCGGTCCGCACGATCTGGCCGTCTTCATCCACAAAGGCCTCAAACATCGCGTTAAAGTCATCACCGGCGTGCAAATCGCGCTGCAAATCCATGTCATATGACATGACTTTGGTAAAGTTATTGACAATGCTGCGTGGCATGCCGGCCTGGCGCGCCGCAGTGTTAAAAGAACCTTTAACTTCACCAACAACCGCAATAACGCGCTTTTCAATCAGACGGGCAATCCGGTGTGCTTCAAATTCCTGGTCGGAATTGATGACAACTTCAATTTTTTGTGAGCTGTCGGGGATAAAATTTAAGGCCTGCAGGTTCGTACCGTTTTCATCATGCATCAAAGACAGGTTTACATCCTGGCCGGATTTCAGCTTACGGATATTGAAAACATCACTAACAGCATCAACAATTTGCGCAGTGTCATCGGCGGTAATGCCGTTGGCCTGAAGTGCGGCCGTAAACTGCTGGCCGCTTTTCAGCGTAATTTTACGCTCTTCATAAGTGGGCTCAATTGGTGCCACCGGTACCAGCTGGTTTTGCGCCACGGCCGTATCATCAGCGGGATGCAGCCAAGCCTCAAGCCACGGCATCTGATGCGACAGATTTGATAAAGCGAGAAAAATAGCCGTTAAAGCTGGTAACACAAAAACGTTAAGGCGCAAACTGGCATTCCTTGCAAGATGTTGGCTTTGCTCCAGCGCCGCAAGCCTTGCAAACACTGAGTTGGAGTTAATCCCCTGAAGTGAGCCGCAGAGCGCCTGCGCTCTTACGGATAATTGATATGATATTTATGCCACACTCCCCGCTATGTCAACCGTAAAGGCAGAAACAAGACCAGTAATTTATTATTTTGTTTAATAATCAAATGCTTAACATCATTATGGCGATCTTTTACGTAAAGATTTATAAAGTCTAAACATGCCTGGATAAAATTATGATTCGCGTAAGGTTGCGACAAGTTCAAGTCATTAAGACACCGGCGTCTTACCATCTTGTCAATAGAATTCATATTTTGGCTAAGATACCACACTGGTTATGCAGAAAAATAGAATTCGTGAGTTGCGGCAAGCCAGAAAATGGAGCCTGCAGCAATTGGCCGATCTTATTGGTACCAGCGCACCCCAGGTACAACGGTTGGAAACCAGCCAGCGGCAAATCACGCTGCGTTGGCTGGAACGGTTTGCGATTGCTTTTAGCTGCGCACAAAGTGATTTAATCGTCGAACACCAGCCCAAAGGCGCGCGCAAGCAGGCTATGCGCGCGCTGCACGTCGTGGCCAATGTGCAAAGCGGAAAATTTTATTCCCAACCGCATGATGTGTATGATTGGGCGGCGGATAACCAGATTGAGGCCCCAGTGCCGTCCGATTACGCCAAACATAACGTTTTTGCGGTGCTGGTCGCAGATGATAGTATGAATCAGCTATATCCGCGTGGCAGCTATCTACTTGCAGTACGGTTGGCAGATATGAAAAATTTTCAGCTGGAAGAAGATGATGTGGTTATCGTCGAACGGTACAATGCTGCCGGTGTTGAACTTACCGCGCGTCAGGTGGCAGTTGCCGCTAATGGCAGCATTAACCTGCATCCACGTTCCAATAACGCCAAATTGACGGCGCCGTTTATATTAAAGCCAACCGCTGATTACCTGATGCTACATGAGGCACCTACGGTGGCGCTGCAGCCGGTGCCAGATGCCAAGCTTGCCAAGTTGCGCACCGCCAGCCCGCATAAAAATGATGTGGTTATGGTAATGGCTTTTATAATTGGCCAGGCGCGCTAAAATATGCATTGACAAATTGGTAATATCATCCATATTGGTAACATGGATGGTAAGGAGTATTCACTAGCGGACGCGTATCAAGCAGGAGGTAAACTTGAAATCGCCTTAGCTGCTGTATCCGTACATCGTATTGAAGCTGCCAATAATAATGATGTGGCGGAGCGGGCAACATTTTTGCAGATGACCGAAATGTTAAACATACTGGCACAACATTTTGCCGATAATGTACGATTTATGGTTAGCCAGCGCGCGGGCCAGGATGCCGCCCGTTATCAATCGACTGCGCTGTTATGGATTATTGAGGTAATGCTAAAAAAGATTCAGTACGACTAATTTCCTTGCGTCCATCCAAAAATCCGCTATCTCAGTCAGCATGACTGACCTCAAGCATATTCGCAATTTCGCTATTATCGCGCATATCGACCATGGCAAATCGACGCTGGCCGACCGGCTGATTGAACGCTGTGGCGGGTTGGAGTCGCGGGAAATGAAATCCCAGGTGCTGGACAGCATGGATATTGAGCGGGAACGTGGCATTACCATCAAGGCCCAAACTGTGCGCTTGCAGTATAAGGCCCAAGATGGTGTCGCCTATCAATTGAATTTGATGGATACGCCGGGGCATGTGGATTTTGCCTATGAAGTGTCGCGCTCGCTCGCGGCCTGTGAAGGTGCTTTGCTCGTGGTGGATGCCAGCCAAGGCGTGGAGGCGCAAACGCTTGCCAACGTTTATCAGGCGATCGACAATAATTTGGAAATCTTGCCGGTCCTCAATAAAATCGATCTGCCGGCTGCCGAACCCGACCGTATTAAACAGCAGATTGAAGATGTCATTGGCATCGATGCGTCCACGGCGGCGTTGGTTTCCGCTAAAAGCGGTTTAGGCATTGACGAGCTGCTAGAAAAACTGGTGCAGCTATTGCCGCCGCCTGTGGGTGACAGGGATGCCACGTTAAAAGCATTACTAGTGGACAGCTGGTATGACGCCTATCTGGGCGTAATGATTTTGGTGCGCGTGGTGGATGGCGAATTGAAGAACGGCCAAAAAATCCGCTTTATGTCAACTGGCGCGAATTATGACGTTGACCGCGTCGGTATTTTTACGCCCAAACCGGTGGTGACGGGTGTCCTCAGTCCCGGTGAAATGGGTTTCTTCACGGCGGGCATGAAGGACATTTCACAAACCAAGGTGGGTGATACCATTACGCTGGACCGTGCGCCAACTGACGTCACACTACCCGGTTTTAAACCGTCGGTGCCGGTGGTGTTTTGTTCACTGTTCCCAACCGACAGCAGCGATTTTGAAAAACTGCGGGAGAGTTTGGGCAAACTGAAACTAAATGACAGCAGCTTTCATTATGAGCAGGAGGGCAGTGCCGCGTTAGGCATGGGTTTCCGTTGCGGTTTTCTTGGTCTGCTACACATGGAAATTATCCAGGAACGGCTGGAACGTGAGTTTGACCTTGACCTCATTGCGACTGCACCATCCGTGGTTTACCGCATCAGTATGAATGATGGCAAGAATATCGAATTATATAATCCGGCAGATTTTCCCGATGTCGGCCATATCAAACATATTGAAGAGCCGTGGATCCGCGCAACGATTTTTTGCCCCCAAGATTATCTGGGCAGTGTATTGCAATTGTGTGAGGACAAGCGCGGCGAACAGGTAGAGATGACTTTTGTCGGCAATCGTATGATGTTGATCTACAAATTGCCGCTCAACGAAGTCGTATTTGATTTTTATGACCGGCTGAAATCCATTTCGCGCGGCTATGCCAGTTTTGATTATGTGCTGGATGAATATCGGGAAGGCGACCTGGTTAAAATGAACATTCTCGTCAATGCCGATCCGGTTGATGCGCTGGCAATGATTGTGCATCAGGAGCGCGCGGAGCGGCGGGGGCGGCAGATGTGCGAACGTTTGAAAGACCTTATTCCCAAGCAGCTGTTCAAGATTGCCATTCAGGCGGCGATTGGTGGCCGCGTGATTGCACGTGAAACTATTTCCGCGATGCGCAAGGATGTCACCGCCAAATGCTATGGCGGCGATATTTCACGCAAGAAAAAACTGCTCGATAAGCAAAAAGAGGGCAAAAAACGCATGCGTCAGATCGGCAATGTCGATATCCCGCAGTCGGCCTTCATCGCGGCGCTGAAAATGGGAGATGAATAGGCGCAAATTCTTATTGTCACCTCTAGCCGCATAAATATACCTTATTCGAATGCTATATAAGCGCTTTGTTTAATCTAAACTTTTCTTTTAATTCTTTTGTCATTTTAAAAAATACTCCGGAGCTTTTTGTGACGGGTGGATCCTCAGGCTTGGTCAGAAATTAAGCGCGACCGTCTTATTCGCGCACTGACTGTCTTCACCTGATCTGACACTTGCGGCCGCAAAGGTCAGACATTTAGGAATATAATCTATAATTAAGGGCAGTGTCAAGGAATATTTTCATAAAAATTGTATTCATCATTTTGTCGCAAAGTTTTGATATTATGAAATTATTATGTCAAAGCGGCGCGGTAAAAGTTTTAGAAGAGGCGGTCTTGAAGAGGCCATATCAATAACAACTTTTTCTGTGCAAACAGATGAGATTAACGCATTAAAAGCTGAACTTGCATTAAGAAAGCGTGAGCTTAATATTACAGCCGCACTCCAAAAGCAAACAGCGTCTATTCATCAGCGTGAAACGAACAGACAAGCTGAAGAAAATAAGAAACTGGTAGATAAGAGCACGACAGATCATTTAACAAGGGCCCTTAACAGGCATGGTTGGCAAGAAAAACTGGATGATCTTAAAGAGCAATCTGCGGCTGGTGCGCTTGATGGAAAAGTTGTGGGCATTGTTTTAGCTGATTTGGATCATTTTAAAAAATATAATGATCAACACGGACATCCTGAAGGCGACATTGCCTTGCAGGATTATTTCCAAGCATTGCGCGAAGTCTTAAAAGAAGGTGACGTTTTAGGGCGCTATGGTGGTGAAGAGGCTATTATCATTCTTGTTGCGGATCGGCTAAATCTTGAAAAAATCGGCCAACGCTATGTTGATGCGGTTGCAGATTACGCTGGCAGGCGCGGCCCACAAATAACAGCTTCATTTGGTTTGACGTTGTGGCCAGGAGCCACCTTTCATCAAAATGATATTGAAAAATCTGTTATTCCGATTACTGATAAACAACTTTATCAAGCTAAGGAGCGTGGCAGGAATTGTGCAGTCGTGGATGCCCAAACCGGTTTTATTGTTAAGCGGGAAGATGCTTATGGTGTTGATAAGTATGTACCGGGCCGTTAAGTTCTCTTAAAAAAGTAGCTAAAACTTTTCCAAGCTGTTATATTATTGTCATGATTAATGCATTACAACAAACCGATTTGAAAAGCCTTAACCCGCCATCACTGTTGGAACGCGCTGAACTGCTGCAGCAAGAGGTTAACAGTCTCCGCAGCCAATTGGCCCAGGTTGAAGGCGAACTGAAACAGGCTGAACGCATTGCTTATTATGATGCCCTGACCAGCCTGCCCAACCGGCACGGCTATGACAAATATGTCTCCGAACTACAAAAGCTGGTGCAAAAGCCGGAATTTATCGAAACCACGCATGGCGGGCGTAAGGGCGGTTTGCTGGTGGTTGAGGTCGATATCGATTATTTCAAATCGGTCAATTCCATGGTCACACATTTCGGTGGCGATGTTGTCTTGAAGGAATTCGCGGCGCGGCTGGCCAGCACGCTGCGCGCCAATGCTGACAAGGATGGCGGCAATGCGTCCGCGCAATCACTGCGGCAATTGCCGAACCTGATGCTGGAACATCATATGCTGCACCACGGGCTGCAGGGGATGGATTTGGTATCACGCTGGGGCGGCGAGGAATTTTTTTGCCTGCTGCCGCAATGTTATGCGCATGTGCCAACCAGTCAAACAGTCTACGACAATGCCGATAAAGTTATTAACCGTTTGTTAAATGCCATCCGGTCACGGCCGCTGACCGTGCCGATCAGTGACAAAACCTATCAGTCGCTACGCCAAAATGTCATTGGACGGCCCGATCATTATTATGGTGCAGCACGGTTGATGGCAGGCAGCGACGGACAAAAACTGATTTTGCCGATTACGGCATCTATGGGCTACACGCTGATCAGCTGGGAAGAATTTATGGCGGTAAAATCCCAAGATGCTACTCATCTGTTCCGCAATGTGGCTGACCTGTTGCGCCGTGCCAAAGACAGCGGGCGCAACCGCGCAATTACCGTGCGCGCCTCTGCCAACAGCGGCACGCCGTTTATTCATACGCTGCAAGGCACCTCGCAAACCAAAATGCCGACCGCATTTTTAATCGATCAGCAAAATGCTGGCGATTAACCGCCACCCTCCTAATAGTACTGGCCTAACCTATACCATCTACGTTATCATTGAATCAGTATGGTTCAAAAACCCCCTAAAGATTTGATTGCGCTGAGCCCAGAAGATCTTGTTGCTTATGCCCTGCAACTTGAAAAAGAGGTGCGGGTGTTGCGTGATGAGTTGGAGCGGCTGCAATCCGCGCTGACCGATTCTGAGCGCGTGGCCTATTATGATGCGCTGACCAGCATTCCCAACCGACATGGTTTTGAACGCTATATCCAGGCGTTGCAAATCCTGTCGCATAAGCCGGCCTTTCAAGACAGCACATACCATGGCAAAAATGGGGGTCTGTTGGTTGTTCATATCGATATCGACCATTTTAAAGATATTAATAACATGGTGACCCAATTCGGCGGTGATGATGTGCTGCGGCAATTCACCGCCCGGCTGGCTGGTGTCATCCGTGCCAAAAGCGAATTTGGGCGTGAGGCGGCGACCGGCCCGCAATGCATGCGTCAGCTGCCAGGACCATTAATTGAAGGTTACATGTTGCGTTATGGCTTGGAAGGCATGGATCTGTTGTCCCGCTGGGGCGGTTCGGAGTTTTTCTGCCTGTTGCCTTTGTGTTATGCGCAGCAGATTTCACCCGCGGCGGTGGAAGAAAATGCTGATAAAATTGCCGCACGTTTGTTGCATGCCATTCGGGAAAAACCGCTGGTCGTGCAAATCGGTAATAATACTTTTAATCACCTGCGCCAAAATGTGATCGATCATAAAGATCATTATTATGGCGCGGCGCGGCTGTTGGTGGACAACGACACGCTGGACAAAAAACTGGTGCTGCCGATTACCGCCTCGATCAGTTATAAAATTCTGGGCTGGAATGAATTTGTTAAATCCAGCGAACATAATACCAATGACCTGTTCCGCAGTGTGGTGGATTTAATGCGACAAGCCAAAGCGGGCGGACGCAATCGCGCGGTGACGATGCGGCCATCACTGCATGACGGCACCTTGGCAGTCTATGTCATGGATGGCACTGGCGTTAAAATTTAGTCGTGAGAACTTTGCCGCGTTTTTTGATTATTTGGTTATGGCTATGTGCGGCCATGGTATTTTTCATGGCGAATATCGGTGCGGTGACACGGCTGACCGAATCCGGCCTGTCGATTACCTATTGGGAACCGGTAAAGGGCGCCGTGCCGCCGCTGTCGGATGCCGATTGGACGCGTGAATTCGACCGTTATCAAGCCAGCCCGCAGTTTCAAAAGGTAAACCAGGGCATGGCGCTGGGTGAATTTAGACATATTTTTTGGTGGGAATGGGTGCACCGCCAATGGGGCAGGTTGATTGGATTGGTTTATGCGGCGGGATTGATATGGTTTTGGCTGCGTGGCAATTTAAGTAATAAGGCGCGCAATCAAAGTTTGTCCCTCTCCCTGCAGGAAAAGGGACGACCCGAGAGTTTTATGCTCAAAAATAACCTTAAACTCAAACTGTTTGGTGTGTTGTGTTTGGGTGGGCTGCAAGGTGCGGTTGGTTGGTATATGGTTAAAAGCGGTTTAATCAATGATCCCGCGGTCAGCCATTATCGTTTGGCGGCGCATTTGCTATTAGCAGCGGCATTGTATGTGTGTTTGATTTGGCTAGCGTTGTCTGCGACAGGCATGAGGCGTGAGACGTTAGGTATAAAAGATGACACAGGAGTTATACGTCGCACCTCACGCCTCACGCCTTTATACAAACATGGTGTCGCAACCTTATGTATTCTTATGGTGACAATCACCTATGGTGCTTTTGTTGCCGGTCTGCGCGCGGGTTTGGTTTACAACAGTTGGCCGCTTATGGGCGGCAGTTATGTGCCGCCGGATTTTTGGTATCTGCAACCGGCGTGGCGCAACGTTTTTGAAAATCATGCGGCGGTGCAATTCATCCATCGCAATCTGGCTTATCTCACCGCGCTGATGGGGCTGGCTCTGGCGGTACAGGGGTGGCGCAAGGCGCCCACGCATATGCTCAAAAAACTAGCTGCGGCAATTGGCGGTATGGTGTTGCTGCAGGCATCATTAGGCATTATGACAATTTTGACCCAAGTGCAAATTCATGTTGCTGTCGCGCATCAGGCAGGCGCGTTTTTATTGCTGGGTTTGTTGGTGAGTTGGCTGTATTTTATGCGACGGGCTATACAACAAGCCGCTGATCGCCATAGCGCGCCAGCCCACGAAACACCTGATTCATAAAAGCATGATGTTTTTTGCGCGCCATCATCGGCAGCGTCAGGGTTGATGGAAACAGCTGCAGATTAATGGTGTGGCTGACAATAATATCCGTCATGCTCGATTTAAAACGCCAAATGCCGCTGCCCAGTTTTTTCTGATCTGCAAAATAACGTATGTCAATTTCCGAAAACGCCGCGAGGCGGGAGATTTCGCAGTAGTAAGCTTTTCCTTTGGGCGGTGTGACCTGCACAATGCTGCCAACCCAGTCTGGCGTGATGGCTAGCTGGCCGAATTTGTAGTTGGCCGGCCACCACAGCGGCCAGGTTTCGATATTAGCAATAATGTTAAACAGCGGTGCGGCTTCACAGGCGAATTTGGCAGTTTCAGTTGCGGCAAGTTGTAGCATGGTTCAACCTGCGACTGGCAGCCACAACACATCGTTGATGTCATCGGCGCCGGCGGTTAGCATCGCCAACCGGTCGATGCCAAGTGCGATGCCTGACGATTCTGGCATGCCGTGTTCCAAGGCCGCAATAAAATCGCGATCGATGGGATAGCGGAAGCCATACAGCTGCTCTTTTAAATCCATATCTTTTTTAAAACGCGCATTCTGTACCGCGGCATCCGTTAATTCACCAAACGCATTGGCCAGTTCCAGCCCGCACACATATAATTCAAACCGCTCAGCCAGCCGCGGGTCGGCCGCCTTGGGGCGCGACAGTGCCGCCATATGAATGGGATAATCATAAAGCAGGGTAGGGGCGGGCGTACCCAAATGCGGTTCAATATGTTCAGGGAAAATACGGTAAAAGACGTCATCAAAATTATCACCATCAGTAACGCGCACGCCGAGGCGGCGCGCTTCGGCCGCGAGTAAATCCGGCGGCGGATTTTTGATATCAGGCGCGGTCATGGCCAACAGATCAATTTTGCAATATTGCCAAAAAGCATCGGCGACCGAAATCACCTGCCATACCGCATGCGGGTTCGAGTTTTTGCCGCGGAAACTATAATGCGGAATGTCGCAGGCGGTCGCCACATGCCGCAGCAGCTGCACGCAATCATCCATCACCGCCCAGTAACTGGCGTTGGACCGATACCATTCCATCATGGTAAATTCCGGCGAATGCGTGGTCGCGCGTTCACGGTTGCGAAAGGTTTTGCAAATCGTGAAGATGTTGCCGGCGCCTGCAACTAGCAGTTTTTTCATGCTGAATTCCGGCGAGGTATGCAGATACATTTGCTGGTACGGGTTGCCCGCGTGATCCTCCAGCATGGCGCCAAAGGCCATGATATGCGGCTCCAGCCCCGGGCTGATCTGCAACAGCGGCGTCTCAACCTCCATAAAACCGCTGTCGGTAAAAAAGTCGCGGATGGCGGCAGTCATGCGCCCGCGCTGTTGCAACAGCGGCAGGCGGGCGGCGAATTTGGCGGGTTGCCAGGGGGGCATGGGGCTTGCTAAAACCTTGGTTACATTACGCTTTAAAAGACAAGAGTAGCCCATGAAAGTCAATGCCATTACCCTGCGCGCCGGCCATGTTGTGGAACATGAGGGTAAATTATGCGTAGTACTGAAAAGCGAAATTAACCAGCCGGGCAAGGGGGCCTCGGTCATCCAGGTGTCGATGCGGGATGTGCGGTCTGGCAATAAAATTGACATTCGTTACCGTACGCAGGAAGTTGTAGAGCGCGCGCAGCTAGAACAAACCAAATGCACATTCCTGTATGGTGATGATGACGGTTATACGTTTATGAACCAGGATAATTACGAGCAAATCGTGGTTTCTAAAGAAATTGTCGGCGACATGGCGCCGTTTCTGCAAGATGGCATGCAAATTGAAGTTGAAACACACGAAGGCGTGCCATTATCAATGCGTCTGCCCGCGCAGGTGACGTATGAAGTGGTTGAGGCCGATCCGGTGGTGAAGGGTCAGACGGCTTCGTCATCTTACAAACCAGCGGTTTTATCCAATGGCGTGAAAATCCTGGTGCCGCCGTTCGTGGAGGCCGGTGAACGCGTGGTGATCAAAACCGAAGATTTGAGTTACGTTGAACGCGCAAAGTAGTTTAATGCGTTAGCCATTCATAAACTACGACTAGCACTCCCGAAAACAAAAATGTCAGCGGCAGTGTTAACACCCAGGCCCAGATGATATGCCCAACGATGCCCCAGCGCACCGCGGAAAAGCGTTTGGTCGCGCCGACGCCGAGGATGGAGGTTGAAATAACCTGGGTTGTGGATACCGGAATACCCAAATAAGACGCGCCGGCGATGATGATGGAGGCGCTGGTTTCCGCGGCAAAACCCTGCGGCGGTTGCAGATGCGTGATCTTGCTGCCTAGTGTGCGGATGATGCGTTTGCCGCCCACCAGCGTGCCCAGAGCCATGGTAACCGCGCAGGCAACCTTGACCCACAGCGGCACGGTAAAGGCTGTTTGCGGAAAGGCCAACAGCAATGCCAGCGCAATGATGCCCATAGATTTTTGCGCGTCATTCAAACCGTGATTGAGCGCCATGAAACCTGCCGAGACAATTTGCAATTTACCAAACAGGCGGTTGATACGTGCCGGGTTCATGCGCCAAATCAGCCAAGTGAGGCCAGTCATGATTGCGATGCCAAGCGCAATACCCAACACGGGTGATGTTACCATTGGCAAGACGACTTTATTGATGACGGAGTGCCAATAAATGTCGTGGCCCGCTGCCGCCTTTGAAAAATAACTAGCGCCGAGCAGGGAGCCGACCAGCGCATGTGATGAACTGGTCGGCAAGCCTTGATACCATGTTAACAAGTTCCAGCAGATCGCTCCAAGCATCGTGAATAAAAGTGTGGTCAGCGTAATTGACGTGACCTCGACCAGGCCGCTGCCGATAGTGGCGGCAACCTTTGTGCCCAGCATAGCGCCCAATAAATTCAAGATGCCGGCATAAACCAGGGCGTGCAGCGGTTTCATAGCCCGCGTTGAAACGACAGTTGCAATCGCATTCGCGGAATCGTGAAAGCCGTTGATAAAATCAAACACCAGCGCGAGAATAATGACTGTGATGAGTAAGACGCTAATATCCATCTAGGCGCTATTATAACTTTGCTTAAGCGTAAAGCTTTCAGGTTTATACTCCCCCTTCAGAGGGAGGGACGCGCCTTGAACCATTTTGCAAAAATAAATCATGTTTTGCTTAGCTATACTTCAACGTAATACGCAGCGCGACGGCGGCAATGTCGCGGTAACGGTCGATAATTTTTTCGAGAAAATCATAGATATCTTTGCGTAAAATCAGGTCGCGCGGATCGCGCGTGTTTTCAAATAGCGCTTTCAACAATTGTCCCAAGATTAAATCACCTTTAACTTCCAGATCATAAACCAAAGCGATTTTATGTTGCAAATCTTCATTATCCTTGTGCACCAGCGCGCCGACCATGCTTTCTACCGCCTTGGCTTCCTCCACAATCACATCAATCTGTTGCGCGTAATCGTCTTTATGGCTTTCGAGACCGGGCAAAACCAAGCGGTCCTTCACCTTGTCGATAATTTTGGGAATTTTGTATAGTGCAGCGGCAAATTCCTGGATATCCTCGCGGTCGAACGGCGTGATATAGCTGCGCCATAATTCACGCATAACCTTGGTGAATATATTTTTGGAGGTGACGCGGCGTTGATTGATCTCTAATGCGAGCTGCAGACGGTGAGCAGGATCGGTATTATCGCTGAAATCTTTTAAGTGCTCTACACATAACGCAGCCTGGGCCGACAGTTGTTCCAGCAGCGTAAAAAATTTGTCCTCGCGCGGTAACAGATGAAAACGCTTTAAAAAAGACATACCAAAACCCCCAACACAACTGTGTCCGAGTTATATTTATCAGTAAAAAGCCAATCAAACAATCCAGCCGGTAAAGCTGTTAATGAATGACACGGTTATGCTGGTAACGATTGTTGACGTCGGCATGCCCTAAAATCTGTACGTTATCATCAGATAGGTTCATTTGCCTGATCATGGCAATAACGTCATCCGGACTTTCATGCACACGGATACGCGTGCCATCCGTCAAGTGCAGGTTGGTTTTTGGCGTAATGCTGGCCGTAGTTAAATTTGCGCTGTAACACGGGTCTAAAAGTTTAATCTGGGCGGCATTGATATAAATGTCTTTGGTACTGCAAAAACCGTTGGCAGTGGTTAATTTTAGTAATGTCATCATTTTAATTACCTCTAAATCTATAATTTAATGTAGCACAAGTTTGTTGTGCTTTTATGACGTTCTGTTAAAATTTGCCGAATTTAAAGGCAGGATTGAATGTCAAAGACACGTTTGGAAGCGTTTAGCGATGGTGTGCTAGCCATCATCATCACCATCATGGTGCTAGGATTAAAGGTGCCAGCAGCCGTGGATTTTACGGCATTGCAACCACTGGCGCCGGTGTTTTTTAGCTATGTGTTAAGTTTTATTTTTATTGGCATCTATTGGAATAATCATCATCACCTATTGCAGCTGGTAGAAAAGGTGGATGGGCGTGTATTATGGGCTAATGCACATTTGTTATTTTGGCTATCGCTAATTCCGTTCGCGACTGCCTGGATGGGTGAGCATCAATTCGCCCAGGCGCCGGTGGCATTATATGGTGTGCTGCTGTTTTGCGCGGCTTGCGCCTTTTATATTTTATCAAAAGCGTTGCTAGCTTTGCATGGGGTAGATTCATGTTTATCCACGGCGCTGAATTCCGACCGTAAGGAAAAAATCTCGTTGCTGATTTATGCGGTGGCGATACCGGTAGCTTTTTGGCAACCGGTTGTCGCACTGGTATTGTATGCGGTGGTGGCCGCCATTTGGCTGGTGCCGGACCGCCGCATTGAAAAAATCATTTAGGCACCTTACATAGAGCATACAACAACGGAGAATTTTATGCTGCAAAATGGCACCACCGCACCCGGCTTTTCATTAACTGATACAACTGGCAAAACTGTCAGCCTCGCCGATTATGCAAGCAAAGTGGTGGTGCTGTGTTTTGTGCGTGGCAAATTTTGCCCTACCACGTATCGTTTCACGACTGCCTGGCAGGATTTCTATTTGCGGATGCAGGAACTGGGCGCGCAGTTGTTACTGATCAGTACAGACGATGTCGCCACCAGCAAAACGCTGGTCGAGCAAATGTCCTTACATTATCCGTTGCTGTCAGATCCCGGCGCGGCGGTCGCCACACGATATGGCGCCTATATTGTTGAGCGCGGCGGGCATGTTTTCGCGGAACCGGCGCTGATCATCATCGATAAAGACGGCGAGGTGGCTTATTCAGTGATTTCATCGGGGCCTAAAGGTATGCCCGACCCCGGTAGTATTGCGCCAGTCTTGATCTATATGCACACGCACGGCGGAAAGTATTAAATCATGATCAGATTACTAATTTAACTTGCCTGATTACCGGTTTCTGATTACTGGTTTCTGGGATGGAGACGTGGCCGAGAGGCTGAAGGCGGCGGTTTGCTAAACCGTTATACACTGTAAAGGTGTATCGAGGGTTCGAATCCCTCCGTCTCCGCCATTATCCACATTATTGTCTAATGCGCGACAGCCGGTGCGCCAGCAGTTGTTTCGGTCAGTTCGCTGATATTGCGTTTGCCAAGCAGATAAATGGCGAGCCCGATCAGTGACGTTGCGGCCAGCACCGCAATGGCAGGCAGCGCGCGGTGTGAATTGAGCAAGCCAACGCCGGTCGATGCCAAAGCGCCCACCCCCATTTGCAAAAAGCCGAGCATGGCGGCGGCACGGCCCGCTTCCTCACTAAATGGCGCCATGGCCAATGCCGTGGCATTAGGGATGGTAATACCAATACAGCATAATATTAAAAACAGCAGCCCAATGGTCGCATATAAGCCATACCAGTCGCACCAGATACCGATGACAAAAATAATGCCAAGCGCCGTTTGGCAAACGATGCCAGCACGATAGATAATATCACTGTTAAAGTAACGAATTAATATGACATTAACCTGGCTGCTGCCAATAAAGCCGATCGACAGCAGCGCAAACACGCCGCCATAAATCTGCGGATCTAAATGGAATACTTCCATAAATATCACTGGCGATCCTGCAACATAAACAAAAATACCGGCAAAAGAAAAAGCGCTCGACACCGCATAGGTGTAAAACTGCGGATGTTTGAGAATGTCCCAAAAACCGCGTGCGATCGGCCCAGGATGTAGCGACACGTTTTTATCCGGCATGTGACCAGACGGTAGATAGAGATATGCTACTAAAAGAATAGCGGCGGTGATGGCCGCTAACATCGCGAACACCGCATGCCAACCGAAAGTGGTTGTTATAAAACCGCCAAAAGTGGGTGCGAGCAGGGGCGATACACCCAAGATAAGAATAAGCAGTGAAAATATTTTGGCACCGTCCTCAACCGGAAACAGGTCACGTACCATCGCCATTGCCGCAACGCTGGCAGAGCAGCCACCAAGTGCTTGGAAAAACCGCCAAACGATAAGCGCCTCAATAGTCGGTGCGGTCATGCAGCCGATAGAGGCAATGATGAAAATCAATAAGCCGGCATAGACGGGGCGCTTACGGCCAAAACGGTCCAGCAGTGGACCGTAAAAAATCTGCCCCAGCGCCAGGCCGATAAAATAGCTGGAGACCGATAATGAAATCTGTGCGACTGAGCTGTGAAATTCCTGTGCCAGCTGGGTAAAAGCGGGCAAATACATATCAATTGCAAAAGGGCTGATTGTTTCCAGCGCGCCGAGGATCAGGATAATTACAAGATAATTTTTGTGTGTGTGGGACATGGTAGGGGCTTAGTTTGCCAAATGGTTAGTGTCAAACTTAATCAAGCGATAAATTTAAATGCGTCATCCCGGCGCAGGCCGGGATCCAAGCGTCCAAAGCTTTGTAAGTTTAATTCTGGATCCCGGCCTGCGCCGGGATGACGATAATGTCTAAACCTTCACTTCGCCTTCTTCCATCTTATTCCAATATTTGATGCGCGTGGCTTTGACTTTTATCATCGCCAGATCTGGTGTGTTGATGCCATCTTCAAACCATTGGTCCAAATCCGGCACCCAATGCTGTGCCATTTGTTTTTTATCGCGGATAATACTGCCAATACCGCTAACTGAGATATATAATTGGTTTTTACCGATATAGGACAGGTTGACCTGAGGTTCCATGTCAATTTCTTTGACGACGGGCGCCGAAGCATGTGCGAAAAAATAGCTGTCACCCTGATATTCAACCTGACGGTTATTGCTCATCGGGCGGCCATCCAGCGTGCTGTTATCAGCACGGGTTGTCATCATGCAGATGTCAATGTCGCGCATTGCTTCGCTGATGTCATTTAACGTTAGTTTTGCCATGTTTTTTGTCCTTGTGGTTGATTACAGCCCAATTTTTTCAAGCAGGGATTTATCTTCGGTTTTGCCCTTGATGGTCGCAATATCGATTACATAGCGGAAATCAACGGCCCCTTCATTCAGTTTATCAAAGACCATATTAACATCATCAATGGGAATGGTTTTGGTTAACGGCACAATATTATGCTGGCTACAAAAATCAAGCATCTCCTGGGTTTCAGCAATACCGCCAATCAGCGAGGTGCCGATGCTTTTACGGTCTGGCACCATCAGCGCCAGGTTAACCGGCTTGGTCAGCGGCGCGATACAGCCCACGACGGTAATGGTGCCATCACGTTTTAAAAGTGGCAGATAGAGATTGATATCATGCGGTTGCGGGATCGTGCTCAAAATAAAATCAAAGTGGCTGGCATGTGCCTGCATGGTTTTGGCATCGGTCGAAATGATCACATTATTAGCGCCAATCTTGCGCGCATCATCGGCTTTTTCCGGTGAACGAGTAATCAAGGTTACTGTTGCACCCATGGCCGCCGCAATTTTGATGGCGGTATGTCCGAGACCGCCCATGCCAATAACACCTACTTTGCTGCCTGTACCAACTTTCCAATGTTTCAACGGTGAATAGGTGGTGATACCGGCACATAACAAAGGCGCAACTTTGGTTACATCCAGGTTATCCGGAATGCGCAGCACAAAATCCTCGCGCACGACAATGTGATCTGAATAACCGCCATAAGTTAAATTATCCTTAGACGGTTTGCGCATTTTGCCGTTATAAGTGGCCAAAAAGCCCTCAGCATCGCTACAATAATTTTCCAAACCTTCCTGGCAAGACTCGCAATCGTGACAGGAGTCAACCATACAACCGACCCCAACCAAATCTCCAATTTTAAATTTTGTCACCGCGTTGCCGACGCTTTTTACGCGACCAACAATTTCATGGCCAGGCAGACAGGGATAAACGGTATTTTTCCATTCGTTGCGTGCCTGATGCACATCGGAATGGCACACGCCGCAATAAAGAATGTCAATCGCGACATCAGTGGCCGCAGGTGTACGGCGTTCAAATTCAAAGGGTTTCAAATCGCTGCTGGCGGATTTAGCGGCATAGCCGATGGCGGTGGTCATATTTAAGTCCTTAGGTTGCTGCCAATTTTTCTGAACCGTCATAAATTTCCTATAGTGAAGGCTATGATATGATTGGAAAAAATGTTAACTACGGGCATGGCATATTTCCTTCAACAGCTGATTAACGGCGTCACGCTCGGTGCGGTTTATGGGCTGATGGCAATTGGCTATACGCTGGTGTTTGGTGTGTTGGGCATCATTAATTTCGCGCATGGTGAAATTTACATGATCGGTGCGTTTTTGTCGTTGATCGGTTTTACGTTGGTAGCCTGTTTAGGTTTGCCGGTATGGCTGGCAATCGCCTTGGTGTTATTGTTTGCTATCGTGTTGACCAGTGTGTGGGGCGGGGTGATGGAGCGGATAGCTTATCGCCCGCTGCGGCAATCAACGCGGCTGGCGCCATTAATTTCCGCGATTGGCGTCTCAATTTTTTTACAAAATTTGGTGCAGCTGTTGCAGGGCGCGCGGCCCAAAACTTTGCAGCCTCTATTGACGGGCGGCATCACCGTTATGACACGTGCGGATGGGTTTGCCGTCAATATCAGTTATCTGCAGATAATTATAATTTTATTGACCATCATGCTGGTTACGGGTTTTACGTTATTTTTGACGAAAACCTCATTAGGCCGTGCGCAACGCGCGGTGGCGCAAGACCGGCTGATGGCACAGCTGCTCGGCATCAATAGCGACCGGGTGATATCGCTGACCTTTATCATTGCCGCAAGTCTGGCTGCAGTTGCCGGTATGATGGTGGTGCTGTACTATGGCGTTGCGGATTTTTATATGGGGTTTCTAGCGGGCATCAAGGCCTTCACGGCGGCGGTCTTGGGTGGTATTGGCTCGCTACCTGGCGCAATTCTAGGCGGCCTTCTAATCGGCCTGATTGAAAGTTTTTGGTCCGCACAATTCCCCGGTGAATATAAAGATATCGCTGCCTTCATCGTGCTGATTTTAATTTTATTGTTCCGGCCGTCCGGTTTGCTGGGCAGCCCGCAGATTGAAAAGGTGTAATGCAGCCATGAAATATAAGATAAAGGACATTCTTATCACCTGCATCATTACACTGTTACTAATTGTGCCACTGACGCTGTTTCGTTTGGACAGTGAGGGTGGCGCCGTGTCACTATCTTTGCGACCATGGCTAGCGTCATATGCCGTGGCGGCTCTCATCATCGCGCGTTATCTGACGGTAATGCTATTGCCGGTGTTGCGTAAAAAAATGACAGTGCAAAATTTTGCCTTGGGCTTGCCATCGCAACTCTATTGGCCGCGCTGGCTCGGTGGGGCGTTGATTATATTAGCTGCAATGTTGCCATTGATGCCATTTGCGGATCGTGGCATTTTAGATGTTAGCAGTCTCATTTTAACCTATTTGATGCTGGGGTGGGGACTATCGATTGTTGTTGGTTTGACCGGTTTGCTGGATTTAGGTTATGTCGCTTTTTATGCGATTGGCGCCTATACCTATGCTTTACTGGCGGTAAAATTTGGGTTTTCGTTTTGGCAGGCGCTGCCACTATCCGGTATCACTGCGGCAATTGCTGCCGCGATAATTGGTTTGCCCATCTTGCGCTTGCGCGGAGATTATTTTGCCATTGTCACTTTAGGCTTTGCCGAAATCACGCGCATCATTTTAATCAATTGGCAAAGCGTAACCCAGGGACCGGACGGTATTTCCGGTATCCCACGCCCATCGCTGTTTGGCTTGGCAACATTCAGCGCCAATAGTGCTGGTAGTCTGCCAACTGTGGCAGATAGGTTTGGCATTGCCTTTGACCCGCTGCAAAAAATCACCTTCACTTATTATTTGTTATTAGCGTTCGCACTCCTTGTCTTATGGCTGGTGGGGCGGCTGCGCCGTTTGCCAATTGGCCGCGCCTGGGAGGCGATCCGCGAAGATGAAATTGCCGCGCAAGCGCTGGGCATTAACCTGATGTTGACCAAGCTCGCCGCTTATATCACTGCCGCAATTATTGCGGGGTTGGCAGGCGCATTTTTCGCGACACGGCAACAATTTATCAGTCCGGAAAGTTTCAATGTTATGGAGTCGGTGACGATTTTGGCAATCGTCGTGCTCGGCGGCATGGGCAGCCGCCTAGGCGTTGCGATTGCAACATTATTCTTAATTGGTCTGCCCGAATTATTTCGCGAACTTGCGGAATACCGCATGTTGGCCTTTGGCGCCGGTCTGGTCATTATTATGTTGTGGCGACCGCAAGGGTTGCTAGCCAACCGCCAACCGACCATTAGACTAACAGGGCAGGGCGGTTGACTATGCCAATCCTGTTGGTTGAAAACGTGACGATGCGTTTCGGCGGTTTAACCGCCATCGATAATGTTTCTTTTACGGCGATGGATAAGGAAATTACCGCGATCATCGGTCCTAACGGCGCTGGAAAAACAACATTATTTAATTGTCTGACCGGTTTTTACAAACCGACCGCCGGCACGATGACGGTGCAGCAACACGACCAGGTATTTTCATTACACAAAATGGCTGGGCATCAAATCGTGCGGGAGGCGAGGTTAGCGCGCACCTTCCAAAACATTCGGCTGTTTCCCGATATGACGGTACTCGAAAATCTGCTGGTCGCGCAGCATCGGCCACTAATGTCAGCCTCGTTATTTACGATGGGTGCGCTGTTGGGCACCGGCACATATCAACAGGCGTTACGCGCGGCGCGTGACCGCGCGCAATTTTGGTTGGCCCGTGCGGGGCTGGAACAAGTGGCAGATGCACGTGCCGGTACCTTGCCATATGGTTTACAGCGCAAATGTGAAATTTTGCGCGCGCTGTGCACCGATCCGGTGTTAGTGTGTCTTGATGAACCTGCCGCCGGATTAAACCCTACTGAATCCGCGCAACTGAATGAGTTGTTGCAAATGATTTGTCATGAATATGGTAAAGCGATTTTACTGATCGAACATGATATGAGTGTGGTGATGAATATTTCACAGCATATTGTGGTGATTGATTACGGCAAAAAAATTGCTGCAGGCAACCCAGCGCAAATTAAAAGTAATGCTGCCGTTATCTGCGCCTATTTGGGCGAGCCGGAAGAGGAGGCCGCCTGATGTTGAAAATTGACAATCTGGTGGCACATTATGGTGCGATAGAGGCGCTGTCTGGTGTGTCGTTACACATTAATGCCGGAGAAATTGTCAGTCTGATTGGCGCGAATGGTGCTGGTAAATCTACGTTGTTGATGACGCTGTCGGGTCAGCCTAAACCAACCAGTGGCACCATTACTTATCAGGGCCGTGACCTTGCAAAGCTTAAACCCTATGAAATTGCACAATTGCATATTGCGCATGTACCGGAAGGCCGCCGCATTTTCGCGGCGATGACAGTGCTGGAAAATCTGCAATTAGGCGCACAATTAGCGCTGCCGAAACAATTCACGCAAAATCTGGATTATGTTTGTAATCTGTTTCCACGTCTCAAAGAGCGTCTAACACAACGCGGCGGCACGCTGTCCGGCGGCGAACAACAAATGCTAGCGATCGCCCGCGCGCTAATGACAGAACCACAACTGTTGTTGCTTGATGAACCATCATTGGGCCTGGCGCCACTGTTAGTTAAACAGATTTTTACGGCGATTGCCGATATTAACCGCGCGCGCGGCATGACGATTTTTCTGGTCGAACAAAATGCGCATCACGCGCTCAAACTCGCCGCGCGCGGTTATGTGATGGTTAATGGCAAAATTACCTTGTCTGGTTCTGGGCATGAATTATTATCAAACCCAGCGGTACAGGCCGCTTATCTTGAAGGAGCAGTTGCATGACTTTTCGTAAAACACCATTATTGTTAGCAGCGTTACTTATTTGTATGGTTGTTCCGGCCCATGCCGATGTTACTATTGCGCTCGCAGGACCGATGACCGGGCCACAAGCGACTTATGGCGATCAGATGAAAAACGGCGTTGCTATGGCCCTTGACGACATCAACGCTGCGGGCGGTGTATTAAAGCAAAAACTGCAAGTTAAGCTGTTCGACGATGTGTGTGACCCGAAGCAGGCAGTTGTCGTAGCCAATAAAATCGTCGCGGCAAGCCTGCCCGTTGTGATCGGGCATTTCTGTTCTGGCTCCTCCATCCCGGCGTCTAGCGTTTATGCAGAGGAGGGTGTGCTGATGATCTCGCCAGGCTCCAGCAATCCGCAACTGACTGACGCCGGTTATAAAACGATTTTTCGCAGCATCGGCCGCGATGATGCAGAAGGCGCAGTCGCCGGTGATTATATTGCGGATCATTTCAAGGATAAAAAAATTGCTATTGTCCATGACAAGCAAACCTATTCCAAGGGCATTGCCGATGCCGTGGCCGCGCAATTGGACAAGCGTAATATTAAAATCACGCTGCGTGATACCGTAAATCCAGGCGAACGTGATTACTCCGCCTTTATCACTAAACTAAAAAATCAAAATATCGAGATGCTGTTTTATGGCGGTTATTACAATGAGGCAGGTTTAATCGTGCGCCAGATGCGTGAGCAGGGCATGAAGACTGCTGTCATGGGTGGTAACGGCTGGGCGACCAGGGAATTATGGGCCATTACCGGCCCAGCAGGTGAAGGCATGCTGATGAGCTATTCGCCGGATCCATCAACAAATCCAAATAACGCGGCACTGGTCAAACGTTTCAAGGCTAAAAATATTCCAGCCGATGGTTATACAATGTATGCTTATACAGCGCTCAAGGCTTGGGCCGATGCGGTTAATAAAATCGGTGATGCAAAACCTACCGCAGTTGCAGCCGCATTGCGCGGCAATATCTTCGAAACACCGATTGGCAAGATTTCATTCGATGCCAAAGGCGACGTGTCGGGGATGAAATATACTATTTATGAATGGCACAATGGCGATTATAAACCAGTTAATTAGGAGTTGGAGGATTTTAGGGTAATAAAAATAATAGGATATAACAGCCAAATTTTTCCCTATAATTATTAGTTCCCACTATTCCTAAATTTCTTTTTAAGGATATGCGCATTGATCGCCCGTTACCTCGACATAGGATTGCGCGCTTTTGTTAATGGTGAATTTAAATTCCGTATTGGCGCGGATAATAGATTGTACCAATGGCAGCGTGCCCTGTACCTGTTTTGCATCGCCGTCACGCAATTTAAAATTAAGCGTGACCGGCTTGGCCGGGTCGTACCAGGCTTCCTTGGCGCCATTGGGCCCTTGAGCCGGCTCGCCGTCGCCGGTGATGGTAATCGCGCCGCCGCCGAAACTGACACTGCTGGCTTTATCTTTTGACAGCACCGTTTTTATGGCAAAGCGTTTTTTATCCGGTGCGCTGCAATTGCGCGTATTTTCAGTCGCTGTGATTACTTGCTGTAACCGTTCTGGTTTAACACCGGCATTCAAACGCTCCTGCACAAGGCGCAACAGCTGGCGCAATTCAGCGTTGCCGATATCGCGGCTGTATTGGTTCTCCAGCTCTTTTAATCTCGTGTCTGAGGTGAGGGCGGTCGCTTTCAATGCGACAATATCCTCTTCCAATTTGGCTTTAGCGGTTTTTAAAGTGTCGCGTTCGGCATGTAACGAGATTTCTTGGGCTTGCGCATTATCGCGTCCCAGCTGATATACCGCATAACAAATGCCGCCCAATAAGCCAAGCAGCATGATAATCCGCAAATTGCTAGTTAGCGCCTGTTTGCGGCGGCGTTCAGCGGGGTCATGCAATGTTAAAACCATAAGATTGGCTTAACAAGATTTTGGCAGCGTTTCAACAACCTATGGTGTTGAAGTGCGGTTGCCAGTAAGAAAATCTGGGGAAATGGTGGGACTGGTCACCGCGCCCAAATTTTTAAAGCTGAATTGCACAAAAATGGTATCACCGGTGTCTACATTTTGGCGTACCGTATAGTCACGTTGCGCGCTGATCAGCATGCCAAAACATTCATCCAGATATTCAAGGCCAAAAGTACGGTTTAATACATCTTTTTGCTGTATAGCAGAGGCTGCCACATCATCTTGATTGCCTAAATTTCGCGTTTCCGACAAACGGAGATTCCAATATTTGGTTAGTTTGCTTTCAACAGAATTTACAATCTGTTCGCGCACTGCGGCCAGATTGGTATTTTGCACATTATTTAGATAGGCATAATTGGTGGTAAGGCGTAGGCGATCGGTACCGGTAGTGAAGGTCAGCTCGTGCCGTTCCGGGCTAAAATCCCGATGGCTGAAACGTACGCGGTAATCGCCATTAAAATACTTGCTGGGCGCGGCAATAATCTGGGCTACATAATCGGAACTGTCATTTTCCAAACCTGAATTGTCCGGAAAGATGCGGTTGCCGGTTAGCCGGTAACTTTGGCCTAAAAAAATATTTGAATAACCTCCGGTCGGATTATAATAGCCGGCGCGGCCGCCATAAGTGATATGCACGCCGTCTTCGGCACGATCTATACCAGTGTAACGCGAAATTTTGAATAAGTTAGTTGCATCCAACTCGATGTCCTGGCTATCTTCATTGGGAATGCCGCCGTTTTTAAGCCGTGAGGTTGCAGTCAGTTGCACCACGGGTTCCATAATATATTGCAAATAATCGCCCTGTTTGACCAAGGGATAACTGGTTTCGATATTGAATGCCGGAAACAGGCGCCCAATGCTATAGGTATCACCCGTATGCGATGCATCAACAAAACCGGGCGCGGCGCTTTGCACATAATAAATATCACCGCGCGCTTGTGCATCTACCACTGTTTTCAAACCGATATCGCCTAGCCATTGGCGTTGCCAACCGGCAGTCGTGGAAAAACGCTCCATCTGTTCAGAATTTTTACCGCCTTCCGGGCGCGCGACGCCTAAAATATTACTGTTCAATGACCAGCGGCCGCCAAAAGTACGCGCCGGATTGCCATAATCATTGTAAGTCGCCAATGGCAACAAATTCGGTTGGTCTAATGTGCTATTGGGCCGCAAGTCCTGAAACGCATAGGCGTTGATGGCGCTGTAACTGCGGCCGACAAAGCGTTCCGTGTAGACGCGGTTGCGTAAAATATCTTCGGTACTATATTTAAATTGGCGGATAAATGTCTTATCGCCAGCATAGGCTAAGTCAAAACCGCTGCGCCAGCGGTTGTTGATGTCATAAATGCCGTTACCACGTAAAAAGCCGCGCCACCGCTGGTCAAACTTTTCGGGGTTGTTGGCCAGAATACCGGCTTTAACCGCGGCGTTATTTGGTTCAGTCGGTGCGCTGTCAGCAGTAACACCCCAAAATTTTACAGCTGCTTTGTTCCAGCGTTTGCGCCATTCCAGCCCCAGCAACGGCCCTTGGGCAGTGGCATAGCCAAGTTCGGCCGTAACATCTTCATCACCCGAAAGTGGGTAATAATAAGATGTCCGCAGGAAAGTGCCCAGATCTTTGCCGGTTAATAGGGACGGCGTTAAAAAACCGGCTTTTTGTTTTACCGAGGGATCGGGAAACGACAAGTAAGGCGCATAAAAAACCGGTACGCCCCAGATGTCTAACTTGGCGTTATGATAGACAATTTCCTGATCAAGTGTGCTGTGCACCGCATCGCTGGCGCGCATTTGCCAGATCGGAGCCCGGCGCGGATCTTTTTCACATAAATTACACGGTGAAAAAATCACATTTTCCAAGGTCGTTTTTGTATCGTCCGTTGTTTCATCCGTATCTCGCGTCAGGGTCCGTGCGATCAGCCGTGCATTGTCCGCAAAAAGCATTTTAAAATTGATGATGTTACCCTGACTGGCATCCGTATTGAATTCCATGTAATCGCCAAAAACAGTTTCGCCGCTGTTTTCGATCAGGCTTACATGACCTTTGGCGGTCATAAATTGCCGATCTTTATAATAAACAACCTCATCAGCCAGTAATGTATATGGGTCGCTGACAATTTGTACTTTGCCTAAGGCAATGGTAGCGCTGCTAGATTTATCGGTACGCACTTCATCCGCGATCAAAATAAAATCATCACGTTCGCGTTTCTGAATTTTAACGGTGGTTTTGGGAAATTTGGCGCCTGTTACGGCGGCAACTGCAGGTTGCGTATACAAGCTGCAACATAATAACAACCCATAACAGGCCCGCAATAATCTATTAAGCGCCGGCACTGTCTAGGTTAATTGCGGATAGAAAAAGTCATGACGATTGGAATGGACTTACCAATAGGGCAATTAGCGTTGATAGCCGTGGTATCCAAGCTGTTAATACTGCCATTATCAAAAGTTGCCGCTACACCATTTACCGCATAATTAACGACACCCTTTTCTTTCAAGGCGCGATTGTTACTGAATAACGCCAGCGCCAGTTTTTTGCATTCAGTGTCATTGGTGAGTGTCAGATTAAAATCAAAACGTTTAGCATCACTATTATTAGGTGTTGCTGTAAATTGTGCGCCTAATGGCGGTGCGAGAGTTGGCGGATCTTCACTCGTACTCTCATTAAGTACTAAAAAATCCGCTGGATAAGCATTAGCAGTCAGGAGTTGTGTGCCAAAAGACGGCGTACCTTTTGGAACATCGTCATGCGTTTGAAGAAAATCCCGGGCATTTTCCAAAGTTTTATAGATGCCCCCCACCGTGCGCTGGACTTTATCATTCATAGTGACCTGGCCATAATTTATCCAGATGGCGCCAATAATAAGCCCCGCGATTACGAGCACCATGATGGTTTCCAGTATGCTAAGCCCGGCGCAACTTTTTGAATACGTCATAATATGTCCCCTGATGATTCAGCATAAGGGAAAAACAAATATTTTGCCAGTGTTGCCGGCGATTTACCGTAAAAAAGCTGGCATATCATCACCAAAGCCCACTGTATTGTTCTGTTCGATGGGTTGCCGTGGCCGCTCTTCAATGGACGCCGGACGCACCAAACGTGGTCCCAGCACGGCGATTTCAGCTGGCGCAGATGATGGCGATGGTTGGTGAGCAGGCTGTATTGTGCGTTCCGGGCATGGTGCTGCCGGTTTACTACTGGCATTACCGGTGCGCTTGCCGTCGCCACGTTGGCCGCTGCCACGTTGGCCGCGACCGCGCGGCGCCTCGGCTTCAAACTCCTCCTGGGCGGCGGCGCGCGTCATGCTAAACCCGACCACATTCAATTCCGGTAATGTTTGCTGGATCAATGTTTCCACATCAGCCAGCTTTTTCATGTCGGCAGGTGTCGCAATCGAAATTGCAATCCCGCTTTGCCCGGCGCGGCCGGTGCGGCCGATGCGGTGGACGTAATCTTCCGAGGTGCGCGGGATGCCAAAGTTAAACACATAGGCGACGGCGGGAATATCTAAACCGCGCGCCGCGACATCTGAACAAACCAGCAATGACACTTTATCAGCTTTGAAATCATTCAAGGTATCGGTACGCGCCGATTGTGTCATATCGCCATGCAGTGCCGCCGCCGGAAAACCATGTTTTTTAAGTGATTGTGCAACGGTGTCAGCGTCAATCTTGCGGTTGCAAAAGATAAATGCGTTGGCGACTGCGTTATTTTTAAGTAACGCGCGCAACACTTTACGCTTGTCGTTTTCCTGCGTAAAAACAACGGACTGCGTGACATTTTTGGCAGTAGAAGCAGGGGCCGCGACTGCGATCTCCTTTGGATTACTTAAAAACTTTTGCGCAAGTTTGCGAATTTCTGGTGCCATCGTGGCGGAAAACATCAGCGTCTGGCGCAGGCCGGGCAACGCGCCGGCAATTTCTTCAATATCCGGGATAAAGCCCATGTCGAGCATACGGTCACATTCATCAACAATGAAAACTTTAACATCAGACAAAATAATTTTGCCCTGCTTGAACAGGTCAAGCATACGGCCCGGTGTTGCGATCAACACATCCACACCGCGGTCAAGCAATTTAATCTGTTCACCCATCGATTCACCACCAACTAAAAGCGCGACGTTCAGCGCCTGGTATTTGGTATATTTGGTAAAGTTATCGGCAATCTGCGCCGCTAGTTCGCGCGTTGGCGCCAAAATGAGTGAACGCGGCATGCGCGCCCGCGCGCGGGAGTTGGCCAAAATTTCAATCATCGGCAACACGAAGGACCCGGTTTTACCGGTGCCGGTTTGCGCAACGCCAATGACATCGCGGCCCTGCAGAATAATGGGGATCACGCCCGCCTGGATTGGTGTTGGATACACATAACCGGCGTCTGACAGCGCATTTAACACCGGGTCAGACAGGTCAAGATCGGCAAAGGTAATTTGGGGTTCGGTTGGTGGCGTGATGTCGTCAGTCATGTGGTCCAAATAAGTTGATGTTGACCACATGGGAACACGTAAACGTGGCCCTCATAGCATCACAACGTGACCTGGAGGGTAAGCCTAAATTTGAAAGCAGCTATCAATTATCCTGTAATAGCTGGTGCCAAATTTTGCACCCTCGCCGAACGTTGCGCGGCGCTTTCGCCAGCATGGCAAAAGGTGGTGAACCGCTTATAAGCAAAAGTGGCTAGAAAATATACTAAAATCTTGGCAATGCTAGGCGCATGACAATTCCTGCGCTGTTTCTGCCCGGGCAGCTGAATGACGATGCGCTGTGGCAACCGATGCTGGCGGCATTACCGGCGCATTTTATTACGCCCTGTTATGCCGATTACGCACGCGGCAACAGTATCGAAGAATTCGCGCGGCAGATTTTATCATACGCGCCGCCGCAATTTGTTTTGGTCGGCCTGTCGATGGGCGGTTATGTTGCACTCGAGATCATGCGGCAATCGCCGCAGCGGGTGACGGCGCTCGTATTATTTAACACGTCCGCGCGTGCGGATGACGATGACAAATTGGTGGAGCGCGAACGGATCATGCGCGCGTCGCAACATGGCCGGTTTCAGGGCGTAACCAACCGGTTGCTGCCGTCGATCATCCACCCGCGGCACATGAAGGACCGCCCGCATTTGGGGGAGACGATTGTGCAGATGTCGCAACGCGTCGGCCAAGAAGCCTTTTTGCGCCAGCAGGAAGCGGTGATGGCCCGCCGCGATGCGCGTGATGTGCTGCCGCACATTAAAGTGCCGACGCTTATCATCGGCGGTGACAGCGATGAACGCACCCCGCCGCTCTATAGCGCGGAGATGGCCGCGCTGATACCTGGCGCGGAATTGCACATTCTGGAGCAATGCGGGCATCTGGCGCCACTTGAGGAGCCGGAGGTGTGTGCGGGGTTGGTGGAGAGGTTTCTTACTAATAATTTGTAAATTATGCGGAACTTTTCCTCTCCCTAGCAGGGAGAGGTCGGATTGCTTAGCGAACATCTTCGTGAGCTTTAGCAATCCGGGTGAGGGGTGAATGCATAACAACATCTGTACCCCTCACCAAGAAATTCTAAAGCTCTGCTGCGCATTCGCTAAGAATTTCTATCCTCTCCCTATAAGGGAGAGGAAAAATTTCACTTAATGCGGACATCTGGTACCAATGAGGGAGCCGGAGGTTTGTGCGGGGTTGGTGGAAAATTTTTTGATAAAACTTTATTGACAAACTTTTACCGCCCTGTCATCTTAAGATAACTAATGGGATGTTCTCATTCAGTGTAAACCAACAAGCATGCTTCGGTATCTTAAACAGGAGAAAAAATCATGAAGGATTCCTTCAAAGTTTTATCATTTCGTCGTATCCCATTATTTTCAAAAAACTCGTCGTCTGAAAGTTTTTATGTTGAGCGATCTGTAGCTATCGTCGATGTAGTAAACCTGCCTGGAGATTTTCCAACTGGAACAAACCCTCGCGATGTTAACGATAAAACTTTAGTTGCAAAAAAAATCAGACAATCTCTTACTATAAATGAAGATTTTCATGTTTTAAATCGTGGGATCATGATTTCTGCAAAAACTATTCATTATGATAACGAAACTGGAGAACTTACTGTCGATTTTGGTGGAATTGCGGATGCGCAAAATTACGGCGTTGTTGATGGTGGTCATACTTATGCAATCATCCAACAAGCCACGCAAGATAGTCAAATTGTTCCAGAAACACGGTATGTTTCAGTTGAATTTTTTACGGGATTAGATGACCGTATTGTAGAATTTGCAGAAGCAAGAAACACTTCTGTTTCAGTTGATGATAAATCTTTATTAGAATTGTCAGACAGCTTTAAATTTATTCAAGATGCGCTAAATGATAAACCATACTTTGATAAAATTTCTTGGAAGCAAAACCAAGCCGGTGATGTTGATATTAGAGAAATTTTAGCATTAATGGTTTGTTTTGATAAAAAACGTTATAACGATGGAAAATCACAACCCGTCACGGCTTATGCTGGCTTGGAGCAATGTGTGAAATTATTTAAGCAAGATGAAAAACCTGACACTGGTGAGGCAAAGCGAGAACATTTTAGGCCTTTGGTTTCTATATTGCCTGAAATTTTAGATTTTGCTGATTATGTTAGGTATCGAATGCCTGCTATTCATAATGATAATGGTGGCCGATTTGGTTCACACACTGCTGCCAAAAAAAGCTCACCTGAATTTGTTTTTCGTAAAGATCTACAATCATCGGAGCAACGATATGATGTGTTGCGTCCTTATTGGATTCCTGTCGTTGCTGCTTTCCGTGCATTAGTTGATTATGATAAGAAAGGAAAAGCTTTCTTTAAGTATGACCCTATTGAAGTGTTCGAAAAAAAGGGACCAGAACTTGTTAATAATGTTTTTGAAGCTGGTAAAAAGCTTTCACCTAATAGCTTAGGTAAAGACACAAATCTTTGGAAGCAGCTCTATAATGAAGTTCTGATTTGGACTTTAACACAGTAACTATTAGGGATGTGGCCACCCAATCACATCCCGTTTAAACATCCAACGCCGCTTTATCCACAAACTGCGCGTTTTCCTGAATGAACTGAAAGCGGCTTTCGGCGGATTTGCCCATCAGGCGTTCGACGAGGCTCGCAATGTCGGCGATATCGCCCGGCATCATGACGCGCACGAGGGTGCGCTTGTCAGGGTCCATCGTGGTTTCTTTCAATTGCGCGGGCATCATCTCGCCCAGGCCTTTAAAACGGCTGACCTCCACCTTGCGGTTTTTAAAATCTTTTTCCAGGATTTCGAGGCGGTGTTTATCATCGCGCGCATAGATGCTTTTGCCACCAGCGGAGATGCGGTACAGCGGCGGCAGCGCCAGGAACAGGCGGCCGTCTTCAATCATGCCGCGCATCTGTAAAAAGAAAAATGTGATGAGGAGGGAGGCGATATGCGCGCCATCCACATCGGCATCCGTCATAATAATAATACGTTCATAACGCAGCTTTTCGGCATTGAATTGCCGCCCGGCACCGGAACCGAGCGCGGTGATCAAATCCGCCAGTTCTTTATTGCCCTCCAGTTTTTCACCCGTGGCATTGGCGACATTGAGAATTTTTCCGCGCAGCGGCAGAATGGCCTGGGTTTCGCGGCGGCGCGCCTGTTTGGCGGAGCCGCCCGCGGAGTCGCCCTCAACGATAAACAGTTCCGTGCCAGCGGGCTCGGCGCGCGAACAATCCGCCAGTTTGCCGGGCAGGCGCATGCGGCGTGACGCCTGTTTACGGCCCTGTTCCTTGTCAGCCTTTTTGCGGTTACGGTCGTCAACACGCTCAATGAAATATTCAAGCAGCATGTTGGAGGCGGTTGGATTATTGGTCAGCCAATGGTCCAAATGATCTTTGACTGCATTATCAACCAAACGTGTGGCCTCGGCACTGGCCAGTTTTTCCTTGGTCTGGCCCTGGAACTGCGGGTTTTTCAAAAATAATGACAACATGGTGCAGCTGCCACCCATGACGTCTTCCGCCGTAATGCCGCCGGCCTTTTTATTGCCGATGCGTTCGCCGTACGCCTTGATGCCGCGGCTTAATGCTTGCCGCAGGCCAGCCTCATGCGTGCCACCTTCAACTGTAGCGACCGTGTTGCAATAGGTGGAGGTAAAGCCATCGTCATTATCATCTGGCCAGGCAATCGCCCATTCAACACGGCCCATATTGCCGGACAGTGGCGCCTGGCCCGCGAAGATGCTGCCAATGATGGGGCGGTCTTTTATCTCGCTTTGCAGATAATCATGAATGCCGCCGGCGAAGTGAAATGTGTCGGTCGCAGGCGTCATGTCACCAGGCTTAATCCAGTTGGGTGCGCAGGCCCAGTTGATGGTAACACCGCGATGCAAATAGGCCTTGGAGCGCGCCATGCGATAGAGGCGGGCGGGCGTGAAAATAATGTTTTTGCCGAAGATTTCTTCATCGGGGTAAAAGGTAATCGTGGTGCCGCGCTGTTTGGTGGGACCAACCACTTTCAGTTTTGTGACTGGTTTGCCTTGCGCATATTTTTGTTCGTACAGTTGCTTGTCACGCATGACCTGTACCGTAAGGGCGGAGGACAGAGCATTCACCACCGACACGCCGACGCCGTGCAACCCGCCCGAGGTTTCATAGGCCTTGTCACTGAACTTGCCGCCGGAGTGGAGGGTGGTCAGGATGACTTCAAGCGCGGATTGTTTGGGAAACTTTGGATGCGGGTCGATCGGGATGCCGCGGCCATTGTCGGATACCGTGACTGAACCGTCGGCATTGAGGCTGACGTCAATTTGGCTGGCATGGCCCGCCACCGCCTCATCCATGGAATTGTCGAGCACCTCCGCAACCAAGTGATGCAGTGCGCGGTCATCAGTGCCGCCAATATACATGCCGGGGCGCTTGCGAACAGGTTCCAACCCTTCCAGTACCTCAATCGACGCGGCATTATATTCCGGTTTTTTGGATTGCTTGGGAGCGGTGGAGAACAGATCGGCCATAATGTGGATTAGCAAAGATTCGGTCTTAGGCATAAACGCATTGAAAATTTTACGCAGAAATACTATTATAATAAAATGAATATGCAATTTCATAACCAGTATATCCAACAAGACCCAGAGATAATGGCGGGCCAACCAGTTTTTACTGGCACGCGTATCCCAGTGTCTATTTTGTTTGGTTATTTGGCTGCGGGTGAACCATTGTCAGAATTTTTTGAAAATTATCCGAGCGTCAAATCCGAGCATGTTTTTAGCATTTTAGGCGATATGCAACATCAGTTTACCGCGCCGGTTATGCATTAATGAAAATTCTTGCCGACGAATGCACGCCGGTTAAACTACTCGCTTATTTGAAGAATGATTATTTAATTGAGCATGTAACACGTACTGAATTCGCCGGCATGAAAAATGGCAAATTGTTACGTGCTGCCGCTGAAGCTGGTTATGATTGTCTGCTCACAACTGACAAAGCCATGCCACATGAGCAAAATTTAACGACACTGCCATTAAGTATCGTATTGCTGGATACATTCCATGGCACTATGCCCGAAATGCTTATATTGTTACCGCAATTACAAAATGCTTTGGCAAGGCTTGAAACAAAATCATTTGTGCACGTTAAATAGACAGATTGAAGAAAGTTGATTGAAAATGAGTTCTCAAAAACAAACAATTATCAAAACATACACTGGAAATCAAACTTTAGCGAATAAACGCTATCAAGCTGATACAATTAAAATGGCTAAGCAAGGTTATTTTCCAATTTCACAGAGTTGGGCAGCAGGCACCTGGGGCTTTGGAGCATTTTTTCTGGCACTTTTGCTTTGTTTTGTCTTAATTGGATTTTTAGTTTTTATTTATATGCTGGTTGTTAAGCCTGCAGGCACATTATCAGTCAATTATGAGCTGCGCATACATTCAGAAGAAAAAACCTGTCCAAAATGTGCGGAAAAAGTTAAGGCGGCGGCGGTGGCTTGTCGTTTCTGTGGTCATGAATTTTCAAAATTTATTTATATAAAAGAAGGCGGCACAAGGCCGCCTTCTCCGTAATACAGTAATTGAATTAACGCGAGTAGTAACGCTCAAACTCAATCGGGTGCGGCATCATCTCATAGGCAATGGTGTCTTCCATCAACAATTCGATGTAGGCATCAATCGCATCTTTAGTGAATACGCCGCCGGTTAAGAGGAATTCGTGATCTGCTTTGAGCGCCTCAATCGCGTCACGCAGGGTGCGGCACACGGTCGGGATTTTTGCCAGTTCATCTTTTGGCAAATGGTACAGATCCTGGTCCATCGCGTCGCCCGGATTGATTTTGTTATTGATGCCGTCAATACCGGCCATCAGCATCGCGCTGAAAGACAGGTAAGGATTGGCCATTGGATCGGGGAAGCGAACCTCAACGCGTTTTGCCTTCGGATTTTCCGTGGTCGGGATCCGGCAGGAGGCGGAACGGTTACGTGCGGAGTAAGCCAGCAGCACCGGCGCCTCATAACCCGGTACCAGACGTTTATAGCTGTTGGTGGTTGGGTTGGTAAAGGCATTCAGCGCCTGGGCATGTTTCAGGATACCGCCGATGTAGTAGAGGCACATCTCGGACAGGTTAGCATATTTGTCACCGGCGAATAGCGGTGTTTTGCCTTTCCACAATGACTGGTGGACGTGCATGCCCGAACCGTTATCGCCAAACACTGGTTTCGGCATGAAGGTTGCGGTTTTGCCATAGGCCATGGCCACGTTATGCACAACATATTTGTAAATTTGCATATTATCGCCGCACGTCACCAAACGATCGAATTCCATGCCAAGCTCAGACTGCGCCGAGGCAACCTCATGGTGATGTTTTTCAACCTTGATACCCATGTTGGCCATCGCGCGCAGCATTTCACCGCGCAGGTCAACCGTGCTATCCACCGGCGCAACCGGGAAGTAACCGCCCTTAGTACGCGGGCGATGGCCCTTGTTACCTTCGTTCATTTCCAGACCCGATTGGTATGGCAATTCACCATCTTCCAGCGAGAAGAAAGTGGAATAAGGCGATGACTTAAATTGCACGCTGTCGAACAGAAAGAATTCAGCCTCCGGTCCGAAATAGGCGACATCCGCCAGACCAGAGGTTTGAATATAAGCCTCAGCCTTTTTCGCGATAGAGCGCGGGTCGCGGTCATATGGCTTTTTGCTGGTCGGCTCCAAAATATCGCAGTAAACATTTAATGTCGGATGCGCGGCAAACGGGTCCAACACCGCCGTGTCGGAGTCCGGCATTAGCAGCATGTCGGATTCATTGATCGCTTTCCAACCGGCAATCGATGAACCGTCAAACAGGAAGCCTTCGCTCATCGCATCGGCATCACAGGTGCGGATATGCTGGGTCAGGTGATGCAGAACGCCGCGCGGGTCGGTAAAGCGCAGGTCGACAAATTCGATACTATGTTCTTTGACGAGGTCCGAGAACTTGGCGTGATTAGACATTAAAGGGGTGCTCCAGAAGGCTGTTACAACGATTATAAAACTATGATTTAAAGCCACAGTCACTTGCTGGACTTAAGGGTTTACCAACTTAATCAAGCTTGTCAGCAGTTTTTTTGCATTTTGGCAAAAAAATTTGCCTTGTATAGCGGCCTCAGCTATCATAAACCCTCAAATCGTTACTTTCGGCGGATACTAATCTGGCTCCTGGATCCTGATTACTGTCAGCTGATTTATGGCGGCTGTAGCTCAGTGGTAGAGCCCTCGGTTGTGGTCCGAGTTGTCGCGGGTTCGATCCCCGTCAGTCGCCCCATTTATAATTTACTTGTCTTGCTGTTTGGCTTTCTATAAATAATAATTAACACTTTAAACTATTAACCTAAAGGATACTCGTGCTTGACTATGAAAAAAGACTGGCTTTTTTGCAAAACGGTTGTGGCCCGAACACCCTGATGACTCACAAGCCTTTGTTAAGTTCAAACAGCGGTCGATTAAATCCGTCTTATCTTGGTTTCCCCGGCAAAAAGCAGTTAAAATGTCTTTTAAATGCATCAACGATGTTAACGCCGGTTAGCCAATGTTTAGGTCAGTCGTCGGTAGGTTTCGGTACGATGGCCGAATATATTGCTGCAAACGAGGGGCCATCTTTGGGGCGCGCCGAGTATGGTGTTGTTGGCACTAATCAATCTGTCGCATTGGCGGCAGAGCTCAACAAGCTTTACCATGGTAAAGGCGCCATCATCGTACCTAGTGGTATGGCGGCGATTGAGACGGCATTAGGAACTTTATATACCAAATTGAAAACTTTATTTCCTGACGACAATTTTTCAATTTTAGTACCGGAACACGTTTACGGGCCTGTGGAGCGTTTGATTAATTACGGCAGCTTTTTTAGGCAAGAACATGTTATTAGTTATGGACCAGGTGAAGAAAATTTTGAAGCCGCTGTTGTTACTGCAGATAAAAGTAATAAACCAGTAAGAGTTATTTACATTGAAAGCCCTGTTTAGTAATTATTTTGATGTTTATGATTTGGATTTTTTAACATATCGCGCCGCATTTTTAGGTGCTGTTACTTTAATGGATAATACATTTAATACGGTTTTTGGATGCCAGCCCATATCAAATCATAGCGTGGATATTGTCATTGATGCGGGCACAAAATATCTAGGCGGTTATGCAGATTGTCCCTATGGAGTGATTGTTTGCAAAAGGCAAGATTGGGCAGAAGAAATCTCGTGGTTCGTCCGGGTGCATGGTCAAGGGACAATTGCGCCAGCTCTGGCAGAACTGGCACTATATCGGTTACAAACCGCTGATGTTCGCATGGCGCAATCATCTGCAACTGCTATTTACTTGATGGATACATGTTTCGATCCATTGCTTGGCGATAAAGTTGACCAAATTATGGCCTATGATCGCAACTCATCAGGCAATGCAAAAACACGAGAGCAGTACAAACGTGGCAACGGGTTGTTTACTGTCGTCTTTAATGAAACGGTTACCGAAGAGCAAAGAAACCGTTTTGTCGATGAGTCACCACTTTGTATTCCAGCAGCCAGCTGGGGCGGTCATGTTACATTGGCCGTGCCACTAAAAGTTGATGGCAAACAAGCCGTAAGGCTGCATGCAGGATTGGAAGATGCCCCAGATTTAACAAGAAGTTTTAATCGAGGTCTGTCACATGCATTTACTCCTTAATCTAACTTGTCAGCTAGATTAGGGACGTATAGATATATGTAGATCCAAACCTGCGGCTATGGCGGAATTGGTAGACGCGCTGGTTTTAGGTACCAGTGGTGCAAATCGTGGGGGTTCGAGTCCCTCTAGCCGCACCATGCTTGATCATGAGCATATTGGTAAACTTATATAAAGTCTGTACACTGCTACGTATGAAAAACATGCGCACTATTCTTATTATTTTATTGCTTACTGTTTCAGCGATAACCGGATCCTTCGCCCAAACCACACCGCATGAATTGCTAGCCAAGAGCGGCACCGGCGGTTGGCTCAACACGGTGCGACCACTGACGGCGGCGGACCTTAAAGATCATCCAGTGTTATTGGATTTTTGGACCTATGGCTGCATCAATTGCATGCAGATTGTGCCGGACCTTGACGCGCTCGAACAAAAATTCGGCGACCAGCTGCTGATCATCGGCGTGCATTCCGCCAAGTTCAAAGGCGAGCAGGGCAGTGACCGTATCCTCGCTGCTGCAAAACGCTTTGGCCTTAAACATCCCGTCATTAATGATTCTGATTTCAAAATATGGAACAGTTACAAGGTTAACGCCTGGCCAACGTTAATTTTGCTTGATAGCGCCGGCCAGGAAATCACCCGCTATGCCGGGGAAGGTCACCGCGCAGATTTGGAAAATGACATTGCCGCCGCACTTAAAAAAACGCCGGCGACCAAAACGGTGAAGGCGATGGATATTATCGCGGCTGATATGAATATGGACCTGCTGTCTTTCCCGGCGCGGCTCGCCTATGCGCCTAACACGCCATCCGGCGCGTTGTTTTTTGTCACCGATACCGGGCATGACCGTATTATCGGCTTCACCGAAACAGGTGCGGTTAAAACCATTATTGGCAGCGGCACGGCGGGCCGCGCGGATGGTAGTTTTACCGCCGCGCAATTTAATCATCCGCGCGGTCTGACTTATTTTAAAGACGCGCTGTATGTCGCAGATACCGGTAATCATGAATTGCGCCGCGTGGATCTCGCCAAGCAAACTGTCGAAACCGTTGCCGGTACCGGCCAACAGGGCAACTTGCGCCGCGGTGAAAATTTGAAAGCTGCAACAACTTCGCTGACCTCACCCTGGGATGTGGAGGATATGGGCGACGGCCATACGCTCGCCATCGCCATGGCAGGCACGCATCAGTTATGGGCCTATGATACGGGGGATAAAATCCTATCAGTATTGGCGGGCAGTGGCGCTGAAGATATCAAGGATGGCACAGCGAATGATGCCGCGCTCGCACAGCCCAGCGGGTTATCGCAATCCGGCGGCAGTTTATTTTTCGTCGATGCCGAAAGTTCCGCGTTGCGCGAATTGACCGGCGGCAAAGTTAAAACCCTGATCGGCACCGGCCTGTTTGATTTTGGCCAGGTGGATGGTGCTTATCCTGCCGCGCGCCTGCAGCATGCGCAGGGGCTTTATGCCGAGGCCGGACGCATCATCATCGCAGACACTTATAATAATGCGCTGCGTATCTATAACCGCGAGACCAAAATGCTTTCCACTATATTGCTGCGCGGCGCCAATCTGTCCGAGCCAGGTGACGTGTTCATCAAGAATGACATCGCCTGGATTGCCGATACCAACCATCATGTGATCAAAAAGGCCGATCTAAAAACCGGGCAGGTGACAGAGGTAAAGCTGGTTAGATAATCAGCCTAAGCCAGGATCAAAGTGCGGCATATTATCTGTCTGTTGCGCACTATACTGAGACGGTCGCCTGTCCCGACCATGTTTGACGGCATATGTGGCACGGCGGCTAGATTGACCATCAGATACCGGCTTGGTTGGTTCTGTTTTGGACTTGTCAGTTTTTTCAGTATCACGCGTCTTTTTCATAATGCTGACTATTCTTTAATTTAAATCTATTTTGCAAATAATTTTTTACTTTCATCAAATCTGGCAGTTTTCTCTAGACATTTCGAGCGCTTCCCCATAATTTCCGCCCCACTTTGAAAGGGTACTAAACTTATGGGACACGCGCACGCGCATGATGCGGATATTATTGTTAAATCAACCGGCCATACCGGCTTGAAACACTTCTTTGCCATTACAATTCCGGCGCAGGCGGTCGAGGACCATGTGGTTGAACATCTGAAAGAGTACGGCAATCGCGCCAAAATTCCCGGCTTTCGCCCCGGTAAGGTGCCAATGCCGGTCTTGCAACAGAAATTCCGCCCCGCCGTGATGCGTGAAGTTATTGAACATATGGCTGATGCCGGTATTCATAAAGCGTTAAATGACAATAAGTTGCGCCCCGCATTGCAGCCAAAGGTTGAAATTGCCAGCTATGAAGACGGCAAGGATTTGGAAATTAAAGTTGATGTGGAAGTCATCCCCGAGATGACGCCGATGGATTTCTCCACCATTGCGTTGGAGCGTTTGTCAACCAAACCAGCGGATGCTGAAATTGACGAAGCTATCAAAAATCTGGCGGAATCGATGGCGAAATCTGAACCGCGCGCCGATGGCGCCGCCGCCCAGATGGGTGACATGCTGTCAATTGATTTTGCCGGCACTATTAACGGTGTCGCCAAAGACGGCATGCAGGGCGAAAACATGCGCGTGCAATTGGGCAAACGCCAGTTGATCGACACGTTTGAAGATCAGATGGTCGGCATGAAGATCGGCGACGAAAAAACCATTAAGGTCACGTTCCCTGAAAATTATCACGCCAAAGATTTGGCCGGCCAACCGGCGGAGTTTCATGTTAAGGTAAACGAGATCGGCCAATTATCAGCTCCGGCAATTGATGACGAATTCGCCAAACAGTTTGGCATGGCGGATGCTGCGGAACTGCGCACCAAAATTACCGAGCGTTTGCAGGATGAATATGACCAAAGCGCCCGGTTGGTGACCAAACGCAAACTGTTGGATATTCTGGCGGAAAAACATAGTTTCGACATACCGCAAGGCATGGTTGAGGCTGAATTCAATCAAATCTGGCAACGCCTGCAACAGGAAATCGCGCAACAGGGTAAAAGCCTAGAGGACGCCGACAAATCTGATGATGAGATGAAAGCGGATTACCGCAAAATTGCGGAGCGCCGCGTGCGTTTGGGTTTGCTGATGGCCGATGTCGCGCAAAAACAGGATATCCAGGTGCCGGAAGATGACATGCGCAACGCGTTGTTGAATGAAATGCGCCGTTATCCTCAACAGTCAAAAGAGGTCATGGAATATTATCAGAAAACGCCAGGCGCCTTGGAATCCTTACGTGCACCACTGCTGGAAGAGCGCGTAGTTGATCATATTTTGGCGCAAGCGAAGGTAACTGAAAAAACTGTCACCGCTGAAGAACTGGGTAAAGCCGCGGATGAATTAACAGCCTAAGTCATCATGGCAGTTAACTTATGGCCAACAATGGGGGCCGCAATTGCGATTGCTAGATTATGAAAATTCGGCGCCGTGCTTGCTGTCTTTGCCACGTGTGGCGCAACTGATTTTGGTTGGGATCTGCAAATGACTTTTACGTTTGCTTATGTGCTTAACAATCATTTGTAAGGTCTGGCAGACTATCAGGCCTAGTCGCCATATTAATATAGAATGACAATTTTCTGTTATAAGTTAAAGTGATGCTATGACAGATAGCGTGTCGCCTCATTTTCACATGATGCATGCCCTAAGGCTTGCAAAACGTGGTTTGGGCATGGTTTGGCCCAATCCTGCTGTTGGCTGTATCATTGTTAAAGACAATCAGATTGTTGGAAGAGGGTCTACCGCCTCTGGCGGCCGCCCGCATGCGGAAGCCATAGCTTTGGCACAGGCAGGTGAGGCTGCGTGTGGCGCGACATTGTATGTAACACTAGAACCCTGCTGCCAACCCGGCCGCGGTCCCGCTTGTACGGATGAGATTATCAAGGCTGGCATTGCGAAAGTCGTCATTGCGATTGGCGACCCTGATCCGCGTGTGGCAGGGCAGGGAATACAGAAATTACAAGATGCGGGAATAGATATTGAAATTGGTTTAGTAGCTAATGAAGCTTTGACTGTTAATAAAGGTTTCTTTCTGCACATCACAGAACAACGCCCCATGGCAACATTAAAATTGGCGGTCTCCCAAAACATGAAGATGACGACCGGCGATCCGGCTAACCCGTGGATCACCAGCGCCGAAGCGCGCCGTCATGCGCACTGGCTGCGCGCCACACACGACGCAATATTGGTCGGCATCAATACAGTGCTGACCGACAATCCGCGTCTTGATTGCCGCCTGCCGGGTTTGCAAGCACGCAGCCCAGTGCGTATTGTGTTAGACAGCCAATTGCGCATACCGCTGGACAGTCAACTGGTGCAAACCGCGCGCGATTATCCGCTGTGGATCGTCACCGAAAAAAATGAAAATAGTGAAGCAGCACAACAATTATGCGCGCAGAAAGTTCAATTGATTCATGTGAATGACTGCAAAAATATTCGCACCATACTTCAGCAAATTTCTGAGCGCGGCATCACGCGCCTCCTTGTCGAAGGCGGCGCGCAAACCGCGCAGGCATTTTTAGATGCCAGCTGCGCGGATGAGATTGCGCTTTATCAAGCATCCCATGATATCGGTGAACGAGGTTTGCCTGCGCCGCGATTACCGCACTTAAACCTTACGAAACATATAAAACTGGACAAGGATACACTTAAGATGTATATTGGCAGTTAATGGGGAAATCCATGAACGAAGATTTATTGTTTGGGTTTTTATTTTTTGGAATTATTCTTGGCTTGACTGTGGCGCCGGCGGTTATGCTGCGCATAAATGCAGAACGCGTGGGTTGGCAATTGTCTTTCTTTTATGCGTTGCTGATAGAGATTTTCGCGGTCATCCTAACATGGGTTACGGTTTATATATTACGCTCACGTTTGCCCTTGGTTATTCCTGACGAATTTATGTGTACTATTATAAAATTATCCGTTGCAGCGCTAACCTATTACAGTGTGCATTTCTTTGGCCTTTACCTTTCAACTCTAAATAATAAGCATGATCAAATTCCTGTGCTGGTCTTGCGCAAAATTGTTTTACATACGATTGCGGTACCCGTAATTATGTTCTTGCCTTTAGCATTTACGCATTCTGCTTATAGTGCGGCAATTTTTATGGTCTGTGTTCCCTTTATTAGCCGTATTACTAATCCTTATTATAAAAAAGCTGTTTTTAATAAGGCAGACCAAGATGAATGATAATTTATTGTTTTATTGCATTGCAATTATAGCGGCCGCACTTTTAGGCACCATTCCCGCATTGCTTCTGAAAGGAAATGCAAACAACGAGGGTTGGAAAATTAAATTTGTTCATGCTTGGCTGATAGAAATCTTGGCATTTGTTTTAACATGGAGTGCTGTTGAAATTTTGAATATGTATTTGCCTTTGTTATTTAATGAAACTGTTACTAGTATCATTATTTATATTGTTACCGCACTAACTTTTTACTGCACCAATTTTTTCAGCTTATATTTTCTAGTTACTCAACAAAACCCAGAATTTCAAACTTCTAAAGTTAAGATTATTCGCAAGATTGTTCTGTGGACAATGCTGCCGTTTTTGTGCTTTTCATAAAATTAATGTTCACCGGCATCATCTCTAACCTCGGCACCGTTACTGATATCGATAAGTCAGCCAATTGGCGGATTCAAATTCAAACGACATATGACACGGCGTCAATTGCATTAGGTGCCTCTATTTCCTGTAATGGCTGTTGCCTGACGGTCGTGGAAACTGGGGCGAACTGGTTTGCGGTTAATGTTTCCGAAGAAACGCGCACAAAAACTACACTCAATAATTGGCAGACCGGCACCCGTATCAACCTCGAACGCGCACTCAAAATGGGCGATGAGCTGGGCGGGCATTTGGTGTCAGGCCATATTGACGGCGTCGCCACTATCCGTGATCTTACACAAAAACAGAACTCCTGGGTTTTTACCATTGCTCCACCACCCGCACTTATTCCGCTTATTCCGCCAAAAGGGTCGATTTGCCTCGACGGTATCTCTTTAACTGTGAATGATGTTATGGCAGACTGTTTTACCGTTACCATCATTCCGCACACATACACATGCACCAATCTTCATCAATTAGCCCCCGGAGCCTCGCTCAATATCGAGGTGGACCAGATCGCGCGATACCTACAACGCATCATGCAAGCGCGCATCTAAACGATCTGCCGGCGATCTCGCCGATTGATGAAATTTTGGCGGATATCGCGCGCGGCAAAATGGTTATCATCGTCGATGATGAGGACCGCGAAAATGAAGGCGACCTTATTTGCGCGGCGGAATTTGCCAGCGCTGACATGATCAATTTTATGGCCAAGCATGGCCGCGGCCTCATCTGTCTCGCGCTGGAGTCCGCGCAAGTGCGCAAACTGGGTTTGCCGCTGGTGGTTAGTGAAACGCAGGGCACCGGTCGCAGCACCGCCTTTACCGTATCGATCGAGGCGCGCGATGGCATTACCACCGGCATCTCTGCCGCCGACCGCGCGACGACGGTTGCCGTTGCCATCAACACCGCCGCCACACCACAAGCTATTAATACACCCGGCCATGTCTTTCCGCTGCAGGCGCGTGATGGCGGTGTGTTGGTGCGGGCGGGCCATACTGAATGCGCAGTGGATTTGGCGCGGCTGGCCGGGCTTAATCCCGCCGGCGTCATTTGCGAGATTATGAATGATGACGGCACGATGGCGCAGTTGCCGGATCTGGTTTCCTTCGCGCAATTGCATGGTTTGAAAGTCGGCACGATTGCCGACCTGATCGCGCATCGCCGCCGCAGTGAAAAATTGGTCACGCGCATTTTGGAAAAACCCTTTACCAGCCAGTTTGGCGGTGATTATAATCTAGTGCTGTATCAAAGTTTATTAACCGGCACCGAACATATCGCGCTGGTGAAAGGTGACATTACCGCCACCGATGCACCGGTATTGGTACGTATGCATGCGCTGTCCATCCTGCGTGATGTGTTGGGCGATACCGGGGCACCGCACAGCGAACTGCATGCCGCTATGCGGATGATTGAGCAGGCGGGCAGGGGCGTAATTGTCCTAATCCGTGAATGGGACCCGGCACATCTGTCACGTAAACTGGGCGCTGCCGCGCTAGTGCCAGCCAATGAACTGCGCGATTACGGCATCGGCGCACAAATTCTGCTTGATTTAGGAATTTGCAATATGTGTCTGTTATCCAATCATAACCGGCCAATTGCTGGGCTGGATGGTTACGGCCTCACTATTTCGGGCTGGCAGCCTATACCAGAATCAACAGAACCGTTATAAAAACCGCAGAATCGATGCGCTGTACGGCGTAAATGAAAAGCAGTTTTAGGAGCCTTACAATGTTAGACATGCACATGATGCTGGTGCAATCCACCTTTAACCGGGATATCACCGACAAGCTGTTTGATGGCGCGGTCGCGGTTTTGGAAAAAGCCAAGGCGACCTATGAACATTATTTGGTGCCGGGGGCGTTTGAAATTCCTGCCGCCATCCAAACCGCAATCAAGGGTATGGAATTTGCTAAAGCGCGCCGCCGGTTTTCCGGCTACATTGGCCTTGGCTGCGTAATTAAGGGCGATACACCGCATTTTGACCTGATTACCCAGGCGGTGACGATGGGCTTGATGGAATTATCCACACGTTACACTATCGCACTCGGCAATGGCGTGTTGACAGTCAATAACTGGGACCAGGCGCTGGAGCGCGCCGATGTGCATGGCCGCAACATTGGTGGCTATACTGCAGAAACCACCATTGAAATGTTGAAGCATAAAGGCAAGTTTGCCCTCTTTCCACGCAGCTAGGTAAAATTTTCAAATGGCGCCTAAGCCGCCCAATAAAACCGCCCGGCCTTCGCGCAAGGCGCGGCTGACCGCGGCGCGTATGGCCGCAGTGCAGGCGCTGTATGCCTATACCAATGCCGGGACGCCCGTGGGTGATTACCTCGACGATTATGCCGGTAAAAGCCAGGATGGTGTGGAATTGGTCAAACCGGAGTTGGAGCTGTTTACCAAAATTTGTTATGGCGCGATCGCCGCGTTTAAAGATTTGGATGTTGTCATCGATGCCGCCATTCCGGCCGATAATCCAGCGCGAGTGGAAAAGCTGCTGCGGCTGATCTTGCAGGCAGGATTATGGGAATTAGGCATGCCAGGCGGCGCGGATAGTGGCATTATTATTAATGACTATGTCAATGTCGCGCATGCCTTTTACGACGGACATGAACCTAAATTGATCAATGCAATTTTAGACAAAGCTGCCAAAGCCAGCAGCCCGGCATAATTCATTAAAATTTAATGTAAATTGGCGGTAACCGTTAGGTTTCTGTAAGGCGGCGCGGCGTAAAATGAATAATACCGGACATCTGTTAAAGGTCAGTCTTACATGCGCGCGCCATTATTGTTCATATTATTTGCTTTAATTCTGGTTGTTGCCAACATGGGTATGGCATCGCCCGCGCTCGCGAATGGCAAGGCTAAACCGGTTGATTCTGGCGCCGATCCTAACCGCCCGCAATATGTCAAAATCTCACCGCTGATCTTGCCGCTGATTGGCGATAATGGCGTCGAACAAATCATCAGCCTCATCGTTGCAATTGAAGTGCCAAATAAGGAAGCCGGCGATAAGATTATCGAAGTCTCGCCGCGCCTGAATGATGCCTTTATGGCCGATCTATATGGCTCGCTCGACCGCCGCGAAAATATGAAAAACGGCTTGCTTGATGTGACGCATATCAAGGAACGCCTGACCAAAGTGTCTACCCGTGTCCTAGGCGCAGATAAATTCAAGGAAATTTTGGTGCAGGCCGTGACGCAGCATCCGGCCTAAGTTAACGCTGCCTTAATTAACGCCGCCGCCTTATTACAGCTTTCTTGATATTCGGCTTCAAAGTCGCTGTCTGCCACGACGCCGCCACCGGCCTGCACGTAGGCGACACCGTCTTTGATGACAGCAGTGCGCAGTGCGATGCAGCTGTCCAGATCGCCAAAGGCGCTGAAATAGCCCATGCAGCCGCCGTAATGGCCGCGCGCTTCCGGTTCCAACTCATCGATGATTTCAATCGCGCGGATTTTGGGCGCGCCGCTGACGGTACCGGCGGGAAAGCCCGCCAACAGCGCATCCAGTGCGTCTTTATCCGCACGTAATTGTCCAGTAACGTTTGAGACCATATGCATGACATGCGAATAATGTTCGATAATCATCTGTTGGGTGACTTTCACACTGCCCAGCTTGGCGCTGCGCCCAACATCATTGCGGCCCAAATCGAGCAGCATGAAATGTTCGGCGCGCTCTTTGTCATCCGCCAATAGATCTTCCGCCAATGCCAAATCTTCTGCTGGATCTTTGCCACGCTTGCGCGTGCCGGCAATCGGGCGAATAGTGACTTCACCATCGCGCACGCGCACTAGAATTTCTGGCGATGAAGCCGCAATATGATGATCACCCAGTGCCATATAAACCAGAAATGGGGATGGATTGAGACGGCGCAGATTGCGGTAAAACTGCAGCGGTGGCGGCGCGTATGGCACCGTAAACCGCTGTGACGGCACAACCTGAAAAATATCGCCCGCGGCAATGTAGTCTTTGGCGCGCGCTACTATCGCATGATAAGCGGCGCGGGTGGTGTTAGATTGCGGTACAACGGTGGATGCCACCTGATTTTTATTAATGGTCAGCGCCGCTTCATGCTGCAATGGTTGTTGCAACAGGGCAATGGCACTATCCAGCCGTTGCTGTGCAGTCGCCGTGTCTGTTTCGGGCCAGACCGGTGTGGTCAATGTCAGTGTCTGCTGCACATTATCAAAAATACCCATGATGGTGGGGCGCATGAAGATGCTATGCGGTAGGCCGAACGGATGCGGCCTGAGCGCACCAAGTTTCGGCTCCGCATGCCGCACCATGTCAAAGCCCATGTAACCGAACAGCCCGCCAGCCGCTGGCGGTAACCCATCTTGGGGTGGTAACTGATGTTGTTTGATCAGGGCGCGTAACGAGCTTAGCGGCGGCAGTGGGTCATTTTTGAAATCTTTGAACACACCGTTATTGCCGGGTGATAGTGAAGCCTCATTACCGATACAGCGCCACAGTAGATCAGGCTTAGCCGCGATAATGGAATAGCGCCCGAGCGTCGTGCCGCCCTCAACCGACTCCAATAAACAGGCATAAGGATCATTGCCCGCGAGTTTCAAAAATACCGATAGTGGTGTTTCTAGATCGGCTGCAAGTGTGTGACGAAGAATCATTACAAAGAATTGTCAGCGTTGATAAAATTATTCACTGACATGATACAAACTATTCACGGCTTTATCATTAATCTCAACGCTATACTTTTTTTCAAGCGCGGCGAGATATAAACCGATGTAATCTTGGCGCAATTGCTGATCGGCGGTTTTTTGCAGCGTGGCAAATTCCGCCTGGTCAAGCTTGTTCATATCGGGAGGGGTAATCGCGGTGACGCGCGCCAGATATTCGCCCTCGGCCGTGGAGGCGGTGACCACATCTTTCAGGGCATCCGCGCGGAAAATGGCATTGACCAGATTTTCTGGTTGTTTGCTTTCTTTGGCATCGCGCTTGATATCAGTCAGCGTTGAATTTTGCAGAAACGCAGATTTGTTGATGGTTCCAGCCCGCAACTGGTTGCCAAAATCGCGCACTTTTTTTTCTGCAATCCGGTGGCGTTCCTGATTTTGCCAATCCGTAATCACATCGGCCTTAACTTCATTAAGCTGCGGCTGTGCGGTTACTGTAACATCGTCCAGGCGGGCAATGATATAATTGCCATTGGTGCCTTCAACAATATTGCTGGTATCGCCTTTGTGCAGTTTGGCGGCTTCATCCAAAATAAGTTTAAGATCCGCAATATCCGATTTTGTTTTGTCTGATGTTTTACCGTCTTTGCTGAGCAGCGGCAGGCTTTGCAATGTCAAATGTTGTTCTTTGGCAATGTCTTCCAGGCTGGCGCCACCGGCAATATCATCATCAATCTTGCTAAGCACATCCGGCAATTGTTGGGTCGTGCGTTCAGCTCTCAACTGTGTGGCAATTTTATCTTTAACAATTGCAAACGGTTGCACGAAGCCTGCCTTGATCTGGCCAATCTGCACGACATACCAGCCCAGCGGCGTTTTAACCGGCTCACTGGTTTCAGCCTTGGCTAATTTAAAAACGGCTTTATCCAATTCTGTGGGCAGAATACCTGGTTTGACCCAATCCATCTGCTGAAGTTTGCTTTTTCCGTTGGTCAATTCCACGCCCACCGCGTCCAGTTTTTCACCGCTGCGCGCGCGTTCGGCAATTTTGTGCGCCGTCGCTTCATCATCGGCCATGATGTAATTGATCTTGCGCTCTTCCGGTACACTGTAGGCGGCCTTGTGCGCGTCATAATAGGTGTGCAGTTCAGCATCCGGCACAGCAATGCCTTTTTTAAATTGTGCGCTGTCTAACGTCGCAACTGTAACCTTGCGATATTCCGGACGTTGGTAACGGCTGCGTTGTCCGTCAAAAAAGGCCTGCAGCTGTTCGATTTTAGGTAATGGAACATCGGTAACATTTTTAAACGGCAGAAAATAAATATCCGCCGAGCGGCGCTCCTCATCATGGGCATACATCGCGCGCACCAACGCGGTGGGCGCGACGGTGTTTTTTTGCAAAGCATCCAGCATTAGGCGAATGGATAAATCACTGCGCAAACCGTCGGTAAACTGCTGTTCAGTAATACCGGCATTTTGCATCAGCTGTTCAAAACGCGCACGATCAAATTTGCCGTCCTTATTTTTGAAGGCGCTTTCCTGGCGCATCTCAGACACAATAACTTCGTCTGGAATTTTGACGCCGTAATCGTGGGCGGTTTGCAGCATCAGTTCGCGTTCAATCATTGATTTTAACACGCTGTTGCCGATACCCATTGATTTGGCCGTCTCGGGCGGCAAGTTAACGCCCCGGCGCTGCAGCTGGTTGATCTGTTGTTTATAGGCATAATCCAAATCACGCGTAGTGATGGTGTGGTTGCCAACAGTAGCGGCATAATTTGCGTTGCTGCGCCCCTTAAACACATCCCCCGCGCCCCAAAATACAAAACTGGCGATGAGTGGCAGAAAAATAACAATACCAATAACTTTTTGAGTGCGGGGACCAATTTTTTGCAACATGCGGGGTTTCTTTTTCTGCCTATGCTTATGATGGCTAAAGCTATAAAAGACCCCGGGGAGCGAGGCAAGGCATGCTGATTATCGGCAACTGGAAAATGAACGGTAAAACCGCGGATGTCGCGCCGTTTTTGGCGACGTTGAACGCGGCACGGGTCGCAGATGGTTCGAAGCTGGTTATCTGCCCACCATTTACGTTATTATCTGCTTTCACTCCGCTTACGGCATTGCCTAATATCGCGCTAGGCGCGCAAAATTGTGCGGCGGCAGCGCCAGGACAACCAGCCACTGGTGATATTTGCCCCGCGCAATTGGCGGATTTGCAGTGCCGTTATGTGATTGTCGGCCATTCAGAGCGGCGACAGCGCTACTGCGAAACCAATACTGATGTTAAAAAGAAGGCGGCGGCAGCCCAGGCAGTGGGCTTGGTGCCTATTATTTGCCTTGGCGATACATTGGCGCAAAAACAGCAGGAAATTGCTGAGCGCGCGGTGATGGAGCAGTTCATGCAATCGGTACCGGATAATGGCGATTATATCATCGCCTATGAGCCGGTATGGGCGATTTCAGACGGCAAAAATGGCCAGCCAGCCCAAGCACATGATATTGCCGGCATGCATGCGCTGATCCGCGCGCAATTGCCGGCAAAGCATGCGCTGATTTACGGTGGTTCAGTTAAATCGGACAATGCGGCCCAGATTGGTGCGATTGATAATGTGGACGGGTTTTTGATTGGCGGGGCGAGTTTGCAACCGCAATCGTTTTTAGCGATTGCCAAAGCGACAGGAAGTTTGCTTTAAAGAGATTAACAAGAGGAATTTCTTATGTTTTCAGTGGTGTTGGTACTTCATCTAATAATTGCGATGGCGATGATCGCGCTTATTTTAGTGCAGCAGTCCGAAGGCGGCGGATTGGGCAGTTCGGGCGGTGGCATGGGGTCATTCATGTCGCCACGCGGCACGGCCAATTTGCTGACGCGTACCACCGGGATTTTGGCGGTCTGTTTTATGGTCACCAGCTTGACTTTGGTTGTATTGTCCGGCACTGCCACCAAACATGGCAGCGTGGTCGATCAGCTGGAGCAACAATCCACCGAACCGACCGTACCGACCGGTGGCCTGCCGTTACCACCCGCAGCCTTTAGCCCCCCACTGAAAAACGCACCGATTGCCAAGCATGATAATGCAGCAACCGAGGCACCCGCAGTTCCGGTAGGTAAGAAAAATAAGCCGTAAACATATGGTTAGTGAAACTTCAATAGAACTTGTGTGTCATAATATATACTGATACGCAAAGATTTTATGATGCAATAACGCCCATTTTGATGTACGGCTTTAAAATATTGTATGGGCCGCCCATTTTAAATCCAGAGATTTTGTTTATTGGATATAAACCCGGTGGTGACATTGCGAGCCACGCAAGCGATATTGAACTCGGATCTGACAAAACATGGCCTCCATTATGTGAATACGCTGTCGCTAATTGGCTGCTAGCAAAACAAATTCGTCAGATGTTTTTAGGAATTAATCTTAAAAATTGCATGGGCCTCAATGCAATTTTTATGCGAACAAAAAGCGTAGTAGATTATGAAAAGGAAGTTAGTCTTAGTAATCGTTTGAAAATTAGAAAATTTTGCATGCCACGCGTAAAAAAATCGTTAAAATCGTAAAGCCTAAACGAATTATTGCTGTTGGCTTAAAAACATTAGATTTATTGGCTCGCCTGAAGTCGATTTTATTACTGAAAAAGGTCAACTATTAACAAAAAATGGTATGATCGCCGGTCAGCAAGTAATCAGTATATTGTATTTGAGCGGCTATAGAATATCAAAATCCAACAGAGAAAAAATTGCTCAAAGATGCTTAGAACAGAATAATCTTTCATAATCACTTGCGCCATTCTATAGTCTGCTCTACAAAATCCTTCCATGACACGGTATATTTTCATCACCGGTGGCGTGGTTTCTTCGCTTGGTAAGGGTTTGGGTGCTGCGGCTCTGGGCTCATTGCTGCAAAGCCGCGGTTTTACCGTACGTATTCGTAAACTTGATCCCTATTTAAATGTCGATCCCGGCACGATGTCACCATTTCAGCATGGCGAAGTGTTCGTGACCGATGATGGTGCGGAAACGGATTTAGACCTTGGACATTACGAGCGTTTCACCGGCGTTGCGGCGCGGCAAAGCGATAATATCACGACGGGCCGGATTTATTCCAATGTTATTGCGCGTGAACGCCGCGGCGATTACCTGGGCGCGACGGTGCAAGTCATTCCACATATTACCGATGAGATTAAGGATTTTATCCGTACCGGTGATGGCGAGGCAGATTTTGTTATTTGCGAAATCGGCGGCACGGTCGGCGATATCGAAAGCCTGCCGTTTTTGGAAGCCATCCGCCAGTTCGGTAATGAGGTCGGTGATAAGCGCGCGCTGTTTGTACACGTAACGCTGCTGCCCTACATCGGCGCGGCGGGTGAGCTGAAAACCAAACCAACGCAACATTCCGTGAAAGAATTACTATCGGTCGGGATTCAACCGGATATTCTGCTATGCCGTTCGGAACAGCCGATTCCCGATGACCAGCGCAAAAAGCTGGCGTTGTTTTGCAACGTGCAGCCCGAACGGGTGATCGCCGCGCGCGACGTTGATACGATTTACGCAGTATCCATTGCCTATCACGCCGAAGGGTTTGATGACGAAGTCCTCAATTATTTTGATATTGATGCACCTGCACCTGATCTCAGCAAATGGCAGGCGATTGTTAAACGTGTGCGCGAACCACAATATGCCGTCAAAATCGGCGTGGTTGGTAAATATGTGTCGCTGATGGACAGCTATAAATCGCTGATAGAGGCGCTGACGCATGGCGGTATCGCCAATGATACGCGTGTGCAGTTGGAATGGGTCGATGCGGACAGTTTGACGGATGAGACAGCTGCTGGGGCGCTACATCATTGTCACGGTATTCTGGTGCCGGGCGGCTTCGGCGAGCGGGGGACAGGCGGCAAAATTTCCGCCATCCGTTACGCGCGGGAAAACAAGGTGCCTTATTTTGGCATTTGTTTCGGCATGCAGATGGCTGTAATCGAAACCGCACAAAACCTGGCTGGCATGAGCGAGGCAAGCTCAACCGAATTCGGCGCAACCCAGGTGCCGGTGGTGGCGCTGATGACCGAATGGCTGCGCGAAAATTCGATTGAGGCACGTACGGCGGAGGCCGACCTTGGCGGCTCCATGCGGCTTGGTGCCTATGCATGTAAATTGGCGCCGGATAGCCTCGTCAGCAAGATTTACGGCGGTGCCGCATTGATTGAGGAACGTCACCGCCACCGTTACGAAGTTAACGTCAATTATATGAAACAGCTGGAAGAAGTTGGCTTGTGCTTTTCCGGCCTGTCACCTGACGGACGCCTGCCAGAAATCATCGAACGCGCCGACCACCCCTGGTTTATCGGCGTGCAATTCCATCCCGAACTTAAATCACGTCCGTTCGACCCGCATCCGCTGTTTGTCAGTTTTATTGCGGCGGCGTTGGCGCAGCAGGCAGCGCAATGAATGAGTTGCCAGATTTACAGATCAGTTGGGATTAGCATCTTGCCGCTGAATACGCAGGCCTTGTTTTACTTTTTTGCCGCGATATTGTAAAATTTTATGCAGCGGATTTCGCAATCCGGCAGCGGCATGGCGTTGAACAGGGGTCAATCGATCCCGCTCATCAATTTTTTTATTAACAAAATTGGCAATATAAGCCACCGTCCTATTGGCACCGAAACAGCGATATTCATCACGTATATCCATTTCAATTTTAAATCGTTCACATAATTTAAATGTCGCCAGTAAAACATCTTGGTCATTGAAAGCAAGTTCGGCAACGGTGGTATGCGGGTGAATGCGTGCTATGTTGATTTTGGCCTGTTGCGCCAATATATCGATAATACGATGCTGTAGGTCAGACTTAAACATTCCTTATCTTATAGATAATGTGTGACATTATTGTGAAATAATATATTTATTTGTGCGCTTTATGCAAGCGCTTGATGGTATTCGTAGTACTTAAGCCCTCTATAATTGATGCAATAACGACCTTGCCACCATTATGCTGCACAATATCGGCGCCAACGACTTGTTCAACCGTGTAGTCGCCGCCTTTAACCAGCACGTCAGGCAGCAGCGTTTCGATTAATATCAGGGGCGTATCCTCTTCAAATACTATTACCAAATCAGCGATATCCAGCGCGGCGATAATCGTCGCGCGCGTGTCATCTGATTGAATAGGGCGCGTCGGGCCTTTAAGTCGTTTGACGGAAGCATCGCTGTTAATGCCGACGATAAGTTTATCGCAATACTGTTTGGCCTGGCGCAGCGAGGCCAAATGCCCCGGATGCAGCAGGTCAAACACGCCGTTGGTAAAACCAATTTTTTTGTCCTGGCGCCGCCAGCGGATAACTTGTTCTTTAGCCTGGTTTAAATTAACATGTTTTTGATGCACTAGCTGATAGTTTTGCTCATCCAAGGCTTGTTGAATTTCATGCGCGCTCGCGGTCGCGGTCCCAACTTTACCCACCACAATGCCGGCGGCGGTATTGGCGAGATGTGCGGCGGTGACCAAATCAGCGCCTGCACCAAGGCCCAACGCCAATAATGCGATAACTGTGTCGCCAGCGCCGGAGACATCCCACACTTCACGCGCGCGGGTCGGAATATGCGTCGCCTCTTGTGCGGTTATAACCGACATGCCTTCTGGCCCGCGTGTCGAAACGACTGCGGTCAAAGCCGCGCGATCCAGCAAGGCGCGGGCGGCGGTAGTTATTTCGTCGTCATCTTTAATACTAAGACCGCTGGCCTCCGTCAGTTCCTTGCGGTTCGGTGTAATTAATGTCGCGCCATGATAAATTTTATAATCGCTGCCTTTAGGGTCAACCAATACCGGTATACCGGCAGCGGTCGCGATTTTGATAATAGAAGCCAAAATAGGAGCGGTTAAGACACCCTTGCCATAATCAGAAATCAACACTGCTTGCATGTGAGGCAGTGCTTTATCAAAAGCTGCCAGCAATGCGGTAGCGCTATCAGCACGAATGGGCGCGATGGTTTCCGTGTCAGCACGCAGCAGTTGTTGCGTGCCGGCAACAAAACGCTGCTTGACCGAAGTTTGCCGAGCAGTTTCAACAATTAGTGCGCTATGCGCACCAAACTTTTGCAGGCTTAACGCCGTTATTTTATCACCTGCAGTATCTTGGCCAACCACAGACAATAAATGCGCAGTACCGCCAGCTGCGTTAACATTGGCAGCCGTATTGCCGGTACCGCCCAGCATTTCAAGATTGTGCCGGATATGAAACACTGGAATAGGCGCCTCGGGTGAAATGCGCTCCACGGTGCCTTGGGTAAAGTGATCTAATATCACGTCTCCCACACACAATATATTTATGCCGGGCAATCTTTCCAGCAAATCGTGAAGTTGTGAAAGCGTCGGCGCGATCATAGAATGGAAACCTTGGATTGCCAGTCAGTCATTGAATTGTTATTCATTATACTAGAATCCATCGTCCGCAAAGAGGCCTTGCCCCCGTGTCAGCACCTGCACCAAATAACAGCGAACATGCGCTGATGGAATATGTGCAACGGCTGGAGCCGCGTAAAGCCGGCAAGTTGGCGGTGATTTGTCATCTGTCGCGGCTACAACCTTATAACCGCCGTCCACATCACATTCGTATCGCGCTCAATACCTTTGATATGTTATTGGGGCAATTTGAGGGCTATACTTTTAATTTGCGTAATAATGACCTAATATTTATCGGTCCGGTTGAGGCGCATGCCAAACTGGATGAAGTTATCACTAAACTGCGTTACCTGTTCAATATGGACCCCCTGGTGGGCCAAAATAATGATGGCGGGTTTGCATCTTGGCTGACGCTCGACCGTGATTATCCAGCCCTTGTGGATTACGCGCGCAAGTTGCATCAAAGCGTGCAAACCGGGCAGCCTGCGCACTTCGGTGAAAAGATTAAGGGTGAACGCATCATAATTAACCCTGATCAATTAGGTTGGCTGGAAGATGCGTTAGGCCGTGCTGATGTTTCCAACATGGTGCGTAATCAACCGGTCTGCACTATAACCGGCGGTAAACCGGCGGCGGTGTTTCACGAACTGTATGTGTCGATTGCGGATTTGGAAGCAACGGTAGTGCCCGGCGTTGATTTGACTGGCAACCGTTGGCTGTTTCAATATCTGACCGAAACGCTGGACAAACGCATGCTGGTGCATTTGGCAGAAGAGGGTGAACGGAGCAGCCGGGCCTTTAGTTTTAATATGAATGTCGGCACGCTGTTATCGCCGGAATTTCAAAAATTCGATCAGCGGGTGTCAACAGGATTACGCGGCAGATTAGTTATTGAATTGCAGACCATTGATGTATTTTCCGATATGGCCGCCTATCTGTTTGCGCGCGACTTCGTAGTGGGGCGCGGCTACCGGGTATGCTTGGATGGCCTAACGCATTTTACCGCGCCGTTCGTGGATCGCCGCAAGCTGGGCTTTGATTTTGTTAAAATTTACTGGACGCCTGATATGGCGGATGCCGACCTCGCGCGCGTTACCTCTGAAATGCAAGATAAAGGTGATGAACAAGCAATTTCGAGAATCATTTTATGCCGCTGTGATGATGACCTTGCTGTCGACAGTGGTCTCAAAATGGGAATTGGTTTATTTCAGGGGCGTTATGTGGATAAATTGATGCGCGAGTCTGAGGCGCGTGTCGCATGGTCGGGCAAGAAATAATGTTAACGCAAGGCGCGGGTCAGGTCCGTTTGCGCGATTTTGGCGCCAGTCAGAATTGCCCGCTGTAAATTAGCGCCTAGCAAATTGGCGCCGGTCAGGTCAGCACTGGTTAAATCAGCCTCCCGCAAATCGGCTTGAGTCAGATCACTGCCGGTTAAAACCGCATTGCGCAGATTGGCCTTGAAAAAATTACTATGTGGCGCGGTAACTGATGACAAATTTGCGCCGGAAAGCTTGGCATAATCAAAGCGTGCAAAAGGCAGTGTAGTAGCGATACTACGGCCGCTGATGATGGCTGGGGCAAATTCCGCGCCGGATAAATCAGCTTTGCTAAAATGCGCGCGTTCCAGTTTGGCGCCGGAAAATATGGCATCGCGTAAATCACTGTTACGTAGATCCGCAAAGATCAAATTGGCCAACGTGAAATTGGCCTTGGAAAACAGGCTGCCCGGTGCGGCGAAATAAGGTAACTCCGCCGCGCTAAAATTCTGATGAGCCAGTTGCAGATTGCGTGCGCCGACATTGGCCAGGGTCAATCGCTGACCATTTTGGCCCTCGCTATTGATCCATTGTGCATGCAATTGCAGGGCTTCAGGCAATGCCAGGGTTTCGTTAAAAATGGTTTGTGGCAAAATGGCATTCGTCATCGTGCTGGCGCTGAAGTTAAGACCATCGATAATCGCGCCCGAAAGGTCAGCGTTACTGAGATTGGTTTTGTTGATTTTACAATTTACCATGACACTGCCGCGCAACACCGCATTATGCAAATTCGCATAATTTAAATTGGCATCAGTTAAATCCACGGATGACAGATTGCAGTTCTGCATCATGGCGCGTTCCAGGCTGGCGCCAACCAATTGGGCGTTGCTGAAATCTGCGGCGCGAATATTATCAACTGTTTGTGACGGATCACCAGTTTCGGTATTCAGACGGCTAAATGTACCGTCTTTTTTATGCAGCATGATGGTAGCTTCGCGCAAATCAGCCTCATCCAGTTTAGCGCTATTTAACAAGGCTTGGCGCAACGCGGTGCCACGCATGTCAGCACGATTAAAATCAGCACGGGTCATGTTGGCTGCAACCATATCCGCGCCGTACAATGAGGCGGCAGCAAAACTGGCGCCTGTCAGGCGCGCATTGTTAAAACAGGCGCCGGTCAAATCCGCATTGGTCAAATTGATACCTGACAGATCATAATTTGACAGATTGACCAGTTTTAGATTGGCGCGCAACCCGCCGCGGACACCATTTAAATAATCACGGTGTTTTTTGAAAATGTCTTTCAGCTGCTCAGGTGTCAGTTGCTGTAAATGCGCATAATTGCCTGAGGATGCGGTATCGTCCATTATTTCAGCCTGCCAAAGGTATTTTTAATGACGAATTCTATCAATTTGGTTACAAAAAGTCATGACCCAAGATGAATTATTGGCAGAATTTGCAGCTTTAGACGATTGGCAGGAGCGTTACAGCTTTGTGATCGAGTTGGGCAAAGCATTAATGCCTATGCCGGATGCCGATAAAAACGAACACACTCGCGTGGTGGGTTGCATGTCACAAGTATGGTTAAAGCCTGTAAAATTTACAGCTAATGACATGCAATTCACAGCTGACAGTGATGCGCATATTGTCAAAGGACTGATTGCCATTTTGTTAATTATTTACAATGGTCGAAGCGCGACAGACGTTATTAAAACCGACATTGCCGCTATTTTTGAAACGCTGGGCATGCATGAGCATTTGAGCCCCAATCGCCGCAATGGTTTTTTCGCGATGGTCGAGAAAATCCAGAATTATGCCCGTGCTGTCACTTAAGCCAACGCCGCTTATTTCAGTGGCGCCAATGATGGAATGGACCGACCGGCATGACCGGTATTTCCTACGGCTGATTGCGCCGCAGGTTATTCTTTACACTGAGATGGTCACAGCGGCAGCGATCCTGCATGGCGACCGTGACCGGCTGCTGGGCTTTGATGCCGCGGAACAGCCAGTTGTATTGCAGCTGGGTGGCAGCAATCCCGTGCAGTTGGCAGCGGCGGCAAAAATTGGCATTAATTATGGTTATTCTGAGCTTAACCTAAATTGCGGCTGTCCATCTGATCGCGTGCAGGAGGGGCAATTTGGCGCTTGTTTGATGGCGGCACCGGCGCGCGTCGCGGATTGTGTGCGTGCCATGCGTGAGGCGGTAGAAGTGCCGCTCACCATCAAAACGCGCATCGGCATTGACGATCAGGACAGTTATCAATTCCTGTGCGACTTTGTCGGGCAAAATGCCGCGGCGGGCGTCACGCATTTTATTATTCACGCGCGCAAGGCATGGCTCAATGGCTTGTCGCCGCGGGAAAACCGTGAGGTGCCGCCGCTGGATTATGCGCGCGTCTATCAGCTGAAACAAGATTTTCCCCACCTGACAATCAGCCTCAATGGCGGGGTTAAAACCGTGACGGATATCAAAGAGCATCTGCAGCATGTAGATGGTGTGATGATCGGCCGCGAGGCCTATCAAAACCCGTGGTTTTTGTATGACGTGGAAACGGAAATCTTCGGCATGGCGCGGCAATTGTCACGGCATGACATCATTTACCAGTTTATGAATTATGTTGACGCGCATCTGGCGGAAGGCGTCAAACTGTCTGCGATGACCCGGCATATTTTGGGCCTGTTTCAGCATCAGCGCGGCGGCCGCGCCTGGCGGCGTTATTTGTCGGAACATGCGCATTTGCCACAAGCATCAAGCAAAGTGGTATTAGAGGCTTTACGCCAGGTTAAAGCCTGATAGATTACGACAGGGGGGATTTAATCATGGATAGCAACACAATTTTTGTTTTAATATTATTGGCGGTCGGCATTTATATTGTTTATGCGAGCGTTAAAACAGTGCCACAGGGCCAAACCTGGCTGGTCGAAAAGTTCGGTAAATACACCAAAACGCTGGCGCCGGGGTTGCATATTATCGCGCCATTTATCGAAAAAGTGGCGCGCAAAGTGTCACTACAGGAAATCGTCTTAGATGTGCCGTCACAGCAAGTGATCACACGTGATAACACCATGGTAACGGCGGATGGCGTTGTCTACTATCAAGTCATTAACGCCCCGGCGGCGGCCTATGAAGTTCAAAACCTGCGTTATGCCATAACCAATTTATCGCAAACCAATTTGCGGACGGTCATCGGTTCTATGGATTTGGATGAAGTCTTATCCAAACGCGATTTTATTAACGAGCGTTTGTTGCAGGTCATTGACGCCGCAACCGCCAGCTGGGGCGTCAAAGTCACGCGGATTGAGATTAAAGACTTGAGCCCGCCGCAGAATATCATCGATGCCATGGCGCGCCAGATGAAGGCTGAACGTGAAAAACGCGCTGAAATTTTGATGGCTGAGGGTGACAAACAGGGCGCAATCTTGCGCGCGGAAGGGCAAAAGCAGGGCGCTATTCTGGAGTCGGAAGGCCGTAAGGAAGCGGCTTTCCGCGATGCTGAAGCCCGTGAACGCTCTGCTGAGGCTGAAGCCCAGGCGACCAAAGTGGTGTCAGATGCCATTACCAGCGGGAATGTAAATGCGCTTAATTACTTCGTTGCACTAAAATATATTGATTCATTAAAGGCATTGGCGTCGGCGCCCAATCAAAAAGTCCTTATGATGCCAATCGATGCCAGCGGTGTGATCGGCAGCATTTCGGGGATTACCGAGCTGGTGAAGGATGCGGTTGGGAAATAATTGGGGAAGTTGTTGACAATACGTCATGGCCGCATTATCACTCCAGCTCCTTTTTAAAGGGCGGTTAGCTCAGCGGTAGAGCGTTTCGTTTACACCGAAAGGGTCGGGGGTTCGATCCCCTCACCGCCCACCAGCCTTCACAAGCTTAGTGCAGTGAAGGCTGATCGCGTCGAAGCCCATTTGGGCAAAGACGGACTGGTATTCGCTTGCTACGGCTCGGCAGGCCATCCTATCTAACATTTTGTACAAATATTTTATTGTCAATTTACTTGACCGCGTAAATTTCGCGTTTTATCCAATATCTTAATAAATCCTGTAAAGAGTTTGAAATGTCAGCCATTAAGACCATCGCAGCCCGTGAAATTTTAGACAGCCGCGGTAATCCAACTATTGAGGTTGATGTGACATTGAATAGTGGCGCATTTGGCCGCGCTGCAGTGCCTTCGGGCGCTTCAACCGGTGCACATGAGGCGATTGAGCGCCGTGATGGCGACAAAACGCGTTACGCGGGCAAAGGCGTGCAGCTAGTAGTTACAGCAGTAAAAAATGAATTACAGAAAGCCTTAGTTGGGCAAAATGCGTTAAATCAGCAAGCTATTGATGAGGCGATGCTGAAACTCGATGGCACGCCTAACAAGGCAAAGCTTGGCGCGAATGCAATTTTGGGCGTAAGTCTCGCAGTTGCCAAGGCGGCGGCGGCGGAAACCAAACAGCCATTATATGCTTATTTGGGCGGTGCGCAGGCCAACATTTTGCCAGTGCCAATGATGAATATTGTCAACGGCGGCGCGCATGCGGATAACCCGATCGACATCCAAGAATTTATGATTATGCCAGTGGGAGCGCCAACGTTTAAAGATGCATTACGCTGGGGCGCCGAAATTTTTCATGCACTTAAGGCTGGTTTGAAACAGGCCGGTTATGCAACGAATGTTGGTGACGAGGGCGGTTTTGCGCCCAATCTCAAATCAACCGAAATAGCACTCGATTTCGTTATGCGTGCAATCGAAATGGCAGGCTATAGGCCAGGCACCGATATCATGCTAGCGCTCGATGCTGCAGCAACCGAATTTTACCAAGACGGTAGCTATCATCTGGAAGGCGAGGGCAAGGTTTTATCTAGTGCGCAAATGGTGGATTATTGGCAAAACCTAGTCAGCCGTTATCCCATTATTTCCATTGAAGATGGCATGGGTGAAGATGACTGGGCGGGCTGGAAACTGCTTACCGAACGTATTGGCGATACTGTGCAACTGGTTGGTGATGATCTATTTGTGACCAATCCCATGCGTTTGAAACAGGGCATCGACAGCAAAATCGCTAATGCGATCTTGGTCAAGGTTAATCAGATTGGCACTTTAAGCGAAACACTGGAAGCCGTGCGCATGGCACATGCCGCGGGCTATCGCGCCGTGATGTCGCACCGCTCTGGCGAGACCGAAGATACGACAATCGCGGATTTAGCGGTGGCTACTAACTGCGGCCAGATCAAAACCGGCTCACTGTGCCGTGCTGACCGCACCGCCAAATACAATCAACTGTTGCGCATTGAAGAAGAGCTGGGGGCGACAGCGGTTTATGCGGGGCGAAGCATTTTATTGTCAAAATATTTTAATAAGACTATGGCAAGTTAAAATAAATTGACGAAACATTATGAGAAAAAGACGCGCAAAATATAATGCAAATACAAATTTTATTCTGGCATCAGATATTGGCCTTAAAGACAAAATAAAGATTGGGCTAATTTGTACAGCATATTTACCTGTTGCTGCTTTAGTTTGCGTTTATGTAGCTGCAGACGCTATTAAAAATCGGAAAAATCCCGTTAAAGCGGTTAAATGTCTTAAATATGGTATTGGATTTCCTGGCTAGGATTACTCTTTACTGAATCAGTTGTCTGAAGCACAATAATTCATGCTACAGGCACAATCACTAATTAAAAAATTCAAGCACACGGTGTTAGTGCCAATATTGGGTTGCCTGTTAGTTGGATATTTTGCCTTTTATACCATGTTTGGTGAACGGTCGCTGACGCGGTTGATGCATTTGGAAAAGCAGATTGCCGTGACGCAAAACAAAGCGGACGCATTGGATACCGAGCATGATGCTTTATTAAAAAAAGTCCAGCATTTGCGACCTAATGCGCTGGATGCCGATTTGCTGGATGAACGTGCGCGTGATGTGTTAAATTACACTGCTGCCGATGAAATCGTGGTTATGACACCGCAACCAGCTAAACTAAAAAGATAAATGGTCGGAATAGCGGGATTCGAACCCACGACCTCTTGCCCCCCAGGCAAGCGCGCTACCAAACTGCGCTATATTCCGACATTTAGATAATTCTATATATCGGCGTCGGCGCTGGGTAGCAAATATTATTTACGCATTAGGCTTTAGGTACGCTATGATATATTTCATATGCTGTAACGATATCGCGGCGGTTAGCTTGATTTAGATAGTGTTAAAAAAGAAATCTAACATCGTGCGGGAGGCATCGGGGCCTTTGGCATCGGTATAGGTGCCGCGTTTGTCGCCGCCTGACCAGGCATGATCAAGGCCATGGATGCGCCAATCTTCAATCAATGTTTTACCGGAATCATCACTATAAAAGGTTTTGGTGTAAATATGCCCGTTCGCTATTTTGCCGGTCTCCTGTTGCATAACCAATGATGCCAATCCGGCGGTTTTTTGCATAATAATATTGTCGCCATTATTGAAATGCACCACAGAATCCTTGTCACCATGAAAAACAATAAAAGGTACAAAGCGCGAGACGCGCATTTTTTTGTAGGCCGGTTTGCCGCCATCGGCCATGGTTTTGAAGGCAGCAGTCAGGCTGCGCGCAGCCTTATAGGGTAGGCCGGAATGAACGCCCGCCGCTGCAAACATATCCGGATAGGTCGCGGCCATAATTGCCGCCATGGCGCCACCGGCGGACAGGCCTGCCACGCAAACACGCGCGACATCACAATTATAGTGCCGGGTAATCTGCTGCACCATACCGGCGATGATGGCGGGTTCACCGGCGCCGGTGGCCTGATGTTTCGGCTTGAACCAATTCCAGCATTGGCGGCTGTTGTCCGCGGCATTTTGCGCGGGGTATAGCACGAGGCAACCATATTCCTCAGCCAAATCATTCATACGCGTGCCGGCGGCAAAATCATCCGGGTTTTGCGTGCAGCCATGCAGCATAACCAGCAGCGGCAGCGCCTGGCCGTTGTAAACAGTCGGAATGTAAAGCTTGTAATTTCGGGCGCCGTCGGCATTGCTGAATGACCCGGCAGTAAACTGGCCTTTATAAACATGCGCTGACTGTTTAGTTTGTTGAAACGGGGATTGCGTATAATTTTGCTGGCTAAACGCGGTGGCATTCTTCATCATATCCATCATGGCGCCAGCATTTTGCATGCCGTCCTTACCCCATAATTTCTCCATATTGCGCATATTTTGCGCCACGGTTTTGGTGGCATAAGCAGAACTGAATTTGGGGATACGGAATTTCATGTGTTTTAATTGGTTATAGGCACCTTTAAATACAAGTTTACGTACCTGACATAATTACTTTAAGTTTTTGGCGGATTTTTCTTGTAACTCCTTAGGCGAATAGGGCACTGGCGACGATTTTTGCCAAATAACTTCAAATTGCTGCCGATAGGTTTGTGCCAGAGATGGATTGTCAATGACCAGTACACGTTGCGGCGGCCCTTGAAAGATAACGGCAAGTTTATCGCCATAAAGAATATAAGGAACCTGACCCCATAAATCCGCGCATATCCAATGATATGTAGTGACATGGGGCGGACCGGCGATAAACGTATCGCCCTGTTTCAGCAAAATGCGTTCAGTAAGGCCAAGCTTTGCCATGCGTTGTAAATTATGCGCCAGCTGTTTTTTATTCTGAAGCGCAAAGGCTTGCTCATCAATGCCGCTAAACAAACCTTCAGTTTTCGTGGCGACTAACGTTGCAAAATAATCATCCATGAATTTGGCAATACAATCCGCGCCATCCCAAAGCTCGATTTTAACCTGTTCACCGCGCTTACGCACACCGCTGTTATCGGTAAATTCAACGCCGGCGGCTTCAAAACAATTTTGCAGACGCTCTAACGTATTAACACGTGGATCAACCTCGCTACGTTCTAGTCTGGCAATGGCTGGAACAGAGAGTTTGGACATTTGCGCCAGTTTGGCCTGAGTCCAACCCAGCAAACCGCGTGCGGCGCGTAATTGTTCAATACTAATAATTTGCGGCAAAGCAGCCTCCTTAGAAAGTTTCACAACCTAAAGAGATTGATTTTAAATCTCTTTCATCGTTAAACAAAAAACTTCTGTTATTTAATATTGCCCATTGTCATTCTAGAATAACAAATGGGAGATGGTTATGAAAACAAATTTTATCCGAAGATTATCATATAACATAAACAGTGCAAGCAACTGCATTAAAACGGCTTATGAAACAGATAAAAACTCTTTTATAGACAAGGCAATTCTTTTCGGGTTCCCATTTGCTTGCTTTATAGCCTATTTGCCGCACTCTATTGAAGTTGCACATTACAATTGGACACATCCTTGCAAAATTAAAGATGGTTGTATATCGGCGCGTGGTGTTAAATTTTTTGTGCCTAAGCAAGATAGAATGGCACCTTAATTAATCCTCACTTAGATCCAACAATCGCGCATTGCCACCGGCGGCGGTGATGTTGATGGTGACGGTGCGTTCGAGCGCAAAATGGTGCAGGTAATGCGGGCCGCCGGCTTTGGGGCCGGTGCCGGACAGACCTTCACCGCCGAAAGGTTGTGTGCCGACGACAGCGCCGATCATATTGCGATTGATGTAGAAGTTACCAGCCTTGGTGTAGCGTCGCAAAATTTCATGCGTTTCATCGATACGGCTGTGCACACCAAATGTAAGGCCAAAGCCGGTAAGGTTAATGGCCTTCGCGACATGTTTCAGATGACTACGTTTATAGCGGATGATGTGAAGGATGGGGCCGAACACTTCTTCCGGCAATTGTGACAGGCGCTTGATTTCAAAAATATGCGGCGCGACGAAACTGCCGTTTGCACAAGCATCGGGCAGTGGCAGGCTGTCGATAAATTTTGCCTCGCGTTTCATGCGGACGATATGTTTTTCCAGCTGATCGCGCGCGGCGGCGTCAATCACCGGCCCCACATCGGTTGCAATATCCAGTGGATCGCCAATGGTAAGTTCGGCGGTGGCGCCCTTTAACATTGCAATCAAATCATCGGCAATTTCATGCTGCACGAATAATACGCGCAGCGCGGAACAACGCTGCCCCGAACTGTCAAAGGCAGAGGCGATGATGTCATCACAGGCCTGTTCCAATAATGCGGAACTATCCACCAGCATGGCATTCTGGCCGCCGGTTTCCGCAATTAGCGGTACGATCGGCCCGCCGCGTTGGGCGAGCGCCTGATAAATACCCTGCGCGGTTTGTGTGGAGCCCGTAAAGGCGATGCCGGCAGTATATTCACTGGCGGTTACAATGTCACCAATCATGCGGCCGGAACCGGGCACAAAATGCAAAATGTTTTTCGGCACGCCTGCCTCATGTAATAGGCTGATCGCCGTATGACCGATAAGCGGCGTTTGCCCGGCGGGTTTGGCAAGGACGGCATTACCGGCCGCCAGCGCTGCGGCGACCTGGCCCACAAAAATTGCCAAGGGAAAATTCCACGGTGCGATGCAAGCAAATACACCGCGTCCGCGCAGCCACAATTCATTGCGTTCGCCGGTGGGGCCTGGCAGGGGTAGGCCATGCGAAAATTCGCACCGCGCGTGATCCGCGTAATAGCGCAGGAAATCAATCGCCTCGCGCAGTTCGGAAATTGCATTGGGAATGGTGCGGCCGCCTTCGATACAAACGAGGCCGATGAGTTTGGCAGCGTTTTGTTCAAACAGATCGGCGGCCTTCTCCAATATCGCTGCACGTGCTGCGCCGCCGCGCCAGTCCCAATCTGGTTGCGCATCGGCGCCTTTTTTCAGCGCGATTTTAATGTCGCGTTCCGTGGCTGTTATGACCGTGCCAATCACCTGGTAATGATTGGCGGGATTACGGATTTCCTGTTTTTTACCGCGCACATCATAACCGTCAATAATCGCCGCGGCATTGACCGTCATGCCCAGCGTTTGATGGATATCGCGCATTAAATCATGGTAATGCAACGGTTCGCTAAGTAACATGCCGCGCGCGTTTTTCCGCGCGCCGTAAATATCCGGCGGCAATGGGATATGCGGATGGCGTTTGTCAGACAGCATGGTGATTTTGGTAACCGGATCTGCGGCGAGTTTGGTGATCGGCACGTCCTTATCCGCAATCTGGTAAACAAATGAACTGTTGGCGCCGTTTTCGAGGAGACGGCGTACCAAATAAGCCAACAGGTTTTCATGCGGCCCCACCGGCGCATAAATGCGGCGGCGCAGATTGGGGAAGCCGGCGGCGGGCAGCGTGTCATACAAATCATCACCCATGCCATGCAGGCGCTGTAGTTCAAATTCACGTGTGCCGGCAAGTGTTAAAATAGTTGTGATGGTCAGCGCATTATGCGTCGCAAATTGCGGATAGATGGTGGCCGCGTTATCGAGCATGAAGGCAGCGCAGGCCTGATATGAAACATCGGTCGCCGCCTTGCGCGTGAAAACCGGGTAATCCGCATGGCCTTCAATCTGCGCATATTTAATTTCAGTATCCCAATAAGCGCCTTTGACCAGACGGATGGGAACACGCTTTTTTAAAATGCGTGCTTCATCAGCCAGGAATTGCAGCGTTGGCAGCGCGCGTTTGCTGTAAGCCTGTACCGCAAGGCCGATCCCATTATAATCTTTAAGCGAGGTGGCTCGTAACAATTGTTGAAAAATTTCCAATGACACGATAAGGCGATAAGATTCTTCGGCATCAATCGTAATGCCGATATTGTAGGATTTGGCTAGCTCACAGAGTTCGAGAATGCGCGCAAATAACTCGCGGTCGATGCGTTCTTTTTTGCGCCAATCATAACGCGGATGCAGCGCGGATAATTTTACCGACACGCTTGGCTGTAGGAAAATATTATCTTGCTTGGGTGTGTTAGCGCCAGTCACGTGAATGGCATGACGATAGGCATCCATGTATTTGGCGGCATCGTGCGCGGTGCGCGCGCCTTCGCCCAGCATGTCATAAGAAAAGTAATAGCCCGGCCAACGGGCGCCCCGGCGAATAGCGCTCTCAATATCTTCAGCCAACACAAACTGATCACCGAGCAGCTTCATGGCCTGTGCCAGCGCGAGGCGAATGACCGGTTCACCCAGTTTGGAGACTAGACGAGCAAAGATATTCCAGCCTTTATCCTTGGTATCCAACACCTTGCCGGTGGTACGCAGCGCCCAGTTGGTAAAATTGCTGAAAGAGGAATCTGTTTGCGGCAGTTCGTGCCAATCGGCCATGGTAATCTTGTCGCGGATCAAGGCATCCTTGGTCGCGGCATCCGGGATACGCAATAACGCCTCCGCCACGCACATCAGGGCCACGCCTTCCTCGGTATTCAACTGATAAGTTTGTAGCAGTTGGTTGATGTCAAACGGCTGTAGCTTTTTGTTACGGACATCTTGAATCAAAATGCGGGCCAGCGTTTGCGCCTGTTGCAATTGCGCGGACGTCAGCTTCGCTTGCGGCAGCAAGCGTGCCAGCACAGTGTTTTCATCTTCCAGATAACTATTAGCAAGTGCAATGAGGTGCGATTGAGGCAGGGAAATGGTCATGACCACCTAATACTGATGAAACGGCTATAAACGTGCCATATTATAAAGGAGTCGGTAGAGGTTGGAATATCAAAGTGCTGGACGGTGCCGCAGTTTACTTGGCGCCGGACTTTCTGCTATAGCATTACAGATGCCATATATTGGAAGTCATGACTTGAAACGTCGCGGGATTATGCTGGTGCTATCTTCGCCATCGGGCGCAGGAAAAACCTCTATTGCGCGAGAAATCTTGCGGCTGGATACTAATATAAAGCCATCAGTATCGGTGACAACGCGTACCATGCGCCCCGGCGAGATTGACGGGCGTGATTATCATTTTACCGATGATGCCACCTTCGCCAAGATGGTTAAGGCAAATGCGCTGCTCGAAAATGCGCAAGTATTCGGTCATTCTTATGGCACGCCGCGAGAACCGGTGCAGGCTGCGTTGCACGACGGCCAGGATTTGATTTTTGATATCGACTGGCAGGGCGCGCGGCAATTGACGGAAAATGCCCGCGATGATCTGGTCACAATATTTGTCTTGCCGCCCGAAGCGGATGATTTGGAACAACGGTTGCTAAACCGCGCGCAGGATGCGCGGGAGACAATTGTCCAACGCATGGGTAAGGCCCCCAGTGAAATGTCGCATTATCCCGAATATGAATATGTCATTATCAACCGTGATTTAGAAACCAGTGTTGCACAAGTGATGAGCATTTTGCAGGCGGAACGGTTGAAACGTATCCGTTATATCGGCCTTGCACAATTTGTGCGTGATTTGCAGCAACAGGTCGGCGCGAAATACCCGGTGGGTGAATTAACTTAAAATTGCTTGTTTATTGAATTGGTTTTGTGTTAAATTTTGGCAGATAGGAGATAAATTATGAACTTAAACCCATTTTCAGCTTTAGAGCGTAAAGCACAGAATTTTTCCGATGCCCACGATGCTGTCGAGGCTCAATTGGTTATTCTAGATCAAAATGATGTGCCGCTTTTTGATGCACACGCACAAGATTGCAAGAATGCCGCCAAAGAAAATTTAGTATTAGCGCGTGAAATTGGTAAAAAAGCTGTCAATATTGAAGCGGCTGCTGTAACAACTTCTGGATTTTCAATCGGTTTTATGACAGTTTTAGCTGTATTTCATAAAATGGGAATGCCACTGAATAGCGCACAAGAGTATTTTGCAATTACAAGCAGTTTTGCTAGTGCAATGTTATTTATAAAAAGTATCTCCCAAAATGGGAAACAGCAGGAATATTTAAATAAAGCAAATAATAAGTTATTTGAAGCGATGAATTCTTTAACTGCAGTAAGACATGCTGAGAAATTTGAAGAGCAGAAATTACAATTATAGTTTTTGAAACGCATCAGCAATTCTTACAAAATCATCAACGCTTAATTCTTCCGCCCGCGCAGTAGGTTGGATATTAACTGATAATAAAAAACTTTCTATGTCAGGTACGAGAGGTTTTAAGCTGCTGCGCAGCATTTTGCGGCGCTGGCCGAAGGCGAGCGCCGTGATCTGCTCCATTGTCGCAATCGGCACCGCATCTGTGCGCGGGCGTGGGGTTAAATGCACGATTGATGACGTAACCTTGGGCGGCGGGGTAAAGGCCTGCGCCAGCACGTCAAAGGCAATGCGTGGCACCGCAAGCCACTGGGTTAGAATAGACAGGCGGCCATATTCCTTGGAACGCGGTTGCGCCACCAGCCGTTGCGCGACTTCCTTTTGAAACATCAGGGTCAAGCTGGTGTAGTAATCAATATTTTTGAGCCAGCCGAGCAGCAGCGGTGTGGCGATATTATAGGGCAGGTTGGCGATGATGGCGGCGCCTTGCGGCACGATTTCTTTATAATCTATTTTCAAAGCATCATCTTGAATAATGGAAAGCTTGCCGCCGCTCCACTGTTCCAAATCATGCAGCGCAGTTAAAAACCGGGCATCTTTTTCAATAACAATAACTTGCGCAGCGGGGCTTTCTAGCAACGCGCGGGTCAGACCGCCAGGACCAGGGCCAATTTCCATTACCGTAAAGCCGGTAACGTCACCCGCAGCGCGCACGATTTTGCGCGTAAGATTAAGATCAAGCAGATAGTTTTGCCCAAGCTCCTTACGCGCGCCCAAATCATGCGTAGCGATAATTTCGCGCAAGGGGGGCAGGGTGCCGGCGTTTAACAATTAACCACGTATTTCTATAAATGCCTGCCGTTTCAAATCGCGCAGTTCGGCGCGTTGCATAAGGTCGGTTTTTTGATTCAATAAAATATTTTTAACGCCAACGCGGTCAGGCACCTTTTCCTTGGCCAGCGTGCGTTTGTCACGTAAATACAAAATATGGTAACCACGGAGAGTGCGCAGCGGCACACTAATTTGTCCCGGCTGCATGACACGCAGCGCACGTTCTAATTCTAGCGCCAATTGACCCGTCATGACCCAACCGAGATCACCGCCGCGCGAGGCAGCGGCATTGCCAGAAAAATTGCGCGCCAGTTGTGGAAATTTGGCACCATTGCCAAGCTGGCTGATGAGATTCTTGCCAAAGGCTTGCGTTTTATCAGCGTCAGCCGCATTTTCGACTGGTAAAAAAATCTCCGCAACCAAGTATTCTGTTTTACCGGCATCTTGCTGTAGTTTTATAAAGGTACGGTCAATTTCGGCGTCGGGAATTTCAATGCGCGGCACCACGCGTTGTTCAATATATTTATGCCACGCCACATCGGCGCGTAACTGTGCATCCATACTACTGCGTGAAACACCGGTGCTTTCAATTACCTGACTAAATTGATCAGCAGTCATATCGTTTTGTTTGGCAATTTGTTCGAAAGCAACGGCAATTTCGTTGTTACTGACCGTAACCTTATTTTTTTGCGCAGCCTGTAATTTCAGTTGATCATCAATGAGGCTACGTAAAACGCTAGGCGCCAATTGTTGCCGCGCCGGCGTGGTATCAGGCAAGCTGCTAGCCTTGATCGTTAAATTAAGGCGGTCAGCAACATCATTACTGGTGATAACCATATCATTGACCACCGCCGCAATTTTACTGTCTTGGGCGTAACCAGTAAAAGGTAACATCAGCAAAAATAGCCAGATAATATATTTCAGCATCAGCCGTCTTCCAGATAAAGCAACATTGAAACTGCCAGCATAAAGGCCAGTACCGCTGGTGTCCATGCGGCAAGTAAAATAGGTAAAATATTTGCCGCTGCCAACGCATGCATAAGATCACGCAAGAAAAAGGTGCCAAAACCAGTCACTAGTCCTAGCGTAATAAGCGGCATGACGGCGCCGGTGCGTTGATAACGTAACGCAAAACCAGCCGCCAAAACCACAAGGCTCATGAATAACAGCGGCTCAGCAATCAAACTCTGGTACTCCAATTGTAAACGTTTAACGGACAAACCAGTTTTTTCAATACGTTTGATAAAGTGCGGCAAATCCCAAAATGAAATTGTCTCAGTGCTGACAAAGCGCTCTTCGATGCGTTTGGGGGTTAATTTGGTGGGTAACATTAAATGCGCAGGTTCGGTGTTTGGTTGATCTACGATACTGCCCACGGCATTATAGATATCCCAAACCTTGCCACTGATCAGATGCGCATTACTGGCATCAATACGTTTTAAAAACCCCCCTTTTGTATCGAAGTATAAAATCATTAAATTTTGTAATTGCCAGCTGTTGGGATCAATTGTGTCGGCATGAATAACTACTTCGGTGTCATCATCATTTATCTCACGCAACCACAGTCCGGAATCAGAAAAGGCAATCATATCTTTTTGGCCGTGCAACGCACGATTTTCCCAATCTTCGTAACGTGCCAACAGCAGCGTACCGGTAGGATTAATTGCTGTAACCTTAAAAAGGGCAATTGCCAAGGCGACTGCAATACAAGGCAGTGTAAACTGCCAGGCTGATACGCCGGCGGCGCGCGCCACCACCAATTCACTGGTGCGGGTGAGGCGCCAAAAGGTGATGAGGCCGGCAAACAGGATTGCAAATGGAAAAATGCGTTGGCCAACGTCAGGCAGCTTATAAAAGCCCATTTGCAGAGCGGTAACTGAGGCAACCATTTCGCGGTGTGAAATGCGGTTAAGCAATTCCACAGTATCGAACATATAAACCAATGCCAGTAGCAAACCTAAAACTGATAAAAAGGTTAGGAAAAAATGTTTGGCGATATAACGCCATAATGTTATTGGCAAGCCTTTATATTTTGCTGCGTGACTGTTCATGACCGCGCTCGCCATAACTTAAAACCGGTTTGTTGATGAATGCCAAATATCGTTACTGCAACAATCAATAATGGAAAAATATAAAGGACCGGTAGCAGATTACTATTTTTATCAGCCAATTTGGCAAGACTCATGGCGCTGATTTGAATCAACACCATCAGGCCAACCGCGCTTAACGTGCGCTGTAAACGACCCCGCCGATTAAAATCGCCGCCAATGATGGTTAATATTGCGGCAAGTGCAAAAGCGATATTGTATAATGGAGAGGCCAACCGGTTGTGTGCCTCAGCACGGAATGCCGCCAATAATTTTGGCGTTTGCATTTCAGGCGGAGGATGAAACAATTCAGACATTGGCCGTTCATTAGATTTTATAGTATCGTTGGTGTTGTCACCATTATTATAAAACATTAAATCGACAACATATTGCTTGAATTGCAGCCAGTTAATGTGGCCGGTGGCGATGTCGCGTTCCTGACGGGTACCGTTCTGAATTATCAGCCGCGGGCCTTGTGCATCGTCAATCAGATATCCTTGTTCCGCGGTCAAGGTTATTGCGGTTGCAGCGTTGCGGGTATCATGGATCAGAATGCCGCGCAAAAAATTGCGGCCTTCACGCTCTTTTACATAAATTGTCAAATGTGCGTTAACAGTATTAAAACTGCCGTCCCGCAAAATTGCCCCGGCATACTGCGTTTTGATAAAATTGCGTTCAACGCGCATTTCGCGAAAGGCGCGTGGCACTAGATCCACATTAAGGGCCAAGTGAAACAATGTCGCCACAATGGCGAGGCACAATGCGGGTTTTGTTAATTGCCAGGGGCTGTAACCGGCTGAGGTCATGACGACTAGCTCGCTGTCCGCCAATAGGCGTTGATACGAAAACAACAAGGCAATAAATAGTGCGATGGGCAAAATGGATGGTAAAAATCCCGGCAGCACCAGACCCATTAATTCAAAAAACAAGTAGATTGGCGCCCCGCCATTGATGACGGTTTCCAGCAGTTTTAATGATTGGCTGAACCAGATTGCCGTGGCTAAAACCAATGTAATGGTTACAAAAGCGGCGAACTGATGTTTCAGAAGGTAGCGGAAAATTGTTGTCATCTATAGGATATACTCTTGCGCCGAACATAATCCCAGAACAACATGGGCGCAAGCCGACTCGGGCCACAGGCTCTGTTTTGAAAGGATTTAAGTTATGAAAGTCACCTTTACGCCAGACGCCGCGCACAAAACAGCGGGCGGCAATACCACGAATAAAGCAGTGGTGGCACTGGTTTTTCAAAATAAAGTTTTCAGCAGCGGCGGTCAAGCGCTGGATAAGCTGGCTAAAGGTCATATTACTACCGCGATTGCCAATAGCCGCTTTAACGGTAAGGCCAAACAGGTTTTGAATGTTGTGCTGCCGAACGGCGCGGCTTATGCCCAGGTTATTCTGGTTGGCGCTGGCGATGCAAAAATCTTTACACTGAGTTTGGCGACACAGTTGGGCGGTGCGGCTTGCGCGGCGCTGAATGCGGCGGGGGTTAAAAGCGCAACATTTTTGGCGGAAGGCACTGGGGGATTTTCCGCCGGTGAAATAGCCGCACATATGGCCTATGGTGCGCGGTTGCGGGCCTATCGCTTTGACAAATATTTTACCAAGCAAAAATCGGAACAAAAACCGACGCTAAATACAATCAGCATAATGTCAGCTGATCCGGCTGTCGCCAAACAAAAATATGCGCGGTTGAGCGCGGTTGCTGATGGGGTTTATTTTACCAGAGATTTGGCTAGCGAACCACCAAATGTACTGTATCCGGATAGTTTTGCGACATTGGTCAGGGACAACCTGATACCGCTCGGTGTTAAAGTTGAAATATTGGATGAAAAGCAGCTGCAAAAACTGGGCATGGGTTCGCTATTGGGGGTTGCCCAGGGCAGTCGCAAACCCGCGCGGGTCGTCGTTTTGCAATGGCATGGCAAACCTAATGATAAAAGCGCACCGCTGGCAATTTGCGGCAAGGGCGTGACGTTTGACACAGGCGGTATTTCGATCAAGCCGGCCCAGGGCATGGAAGACATGAAATGGGACATGGCCGGCGCTGGGGTAGTAGCGGGCCTGTTTATGGCGCTCGCCAAGCGCCGGGCGCCGGTTAATGTGGTTGGCCTGCTCGGCATTGTGGAGAATATGCCGGATGGCAATGCGCAGCGCCCAGGCGATGTGGTGATATCAATGTCCGGCCAAACGATTGAAGTCCTTAACACGGATGCTGAAGGCCGTTTGGTATTGGCGGATGTCTTATGGTATTGCCAGGAACGGTTTAAACCTGCCGCTATCATTGATTTGGCAACCCTGACCGGCGCGGTTATTATTGCCCTTGGCAGTGAATATGCCGGGATTATGGGTAATAATGACGATCTGCTCAGCAAGGTGCGTGCTGCTGGTGACGCGGTTGGTGAGAAATGCTGGCCGCTACCTTTGTGTGAGGCGTTTGACGAACATATCAACAGCAAAATTGCGGATGTACAAAATATCTCCAATGAACGTGGCGCGGGATCTAGCAACGGCGGGCAATTCTTGCAGCGCTTTATTAAAAAAGATCAGCCGTGGGTGCATATGGACATCGCTGGTGTCGCCTGGACGAAAAAGGCGCAGCCAATATGTCCGGAAGGCGCCTCCGGTTTTGGCGTGCGTTTGCTAAATGACATGATTGAACGGAATTATGAGCAAGCTCTTAACTGAAATCCGCTTTTATCAACTGGGGCAAACCCCTTTAGCGAAAGCACTGGTGGGTATTCTGGGTAAAGCACTGGAACGTGATTTTCATGCGGTGGTGCTGTGCAGTTCCAGTGAACGGCTGGATGATTTGAATGCCAGATTGTGGACAGTAGAGCAGGCGGCTTTTATTCCGCATGGCGGCCCCAAAGATGGCGATGCCGAACACCAGCCGGTGTGGTTAACCACTGATGCCGATGATAATCCCAATGGGGCCAAATTACTGGTGTTGACAGATGGCACGGCGGCACCGGCATCCCTTAATCATTACGATATGTGCTGCGTTATGATTGATGGTAACGATGAGCCTGCTTTAAAAGCCGCGCGCAAACAGTGGAAAACATTTAAAGATGATGATTATGTTTTAAGCTATTGGGCGCAAAGCGCGGCTGGCAAATGGGAACAGCAAGATGTCTGAGAAATAGCTTTATTAATTCCTTGCACTTAGTTTCCATTTGATTGTAGGTTTTTACCTAATTATTTAGGAGATATCCAATGCAAATAAATTTTGTCACCCATGATGGAATTCAGAGTAACCGGCCGGGAACGGACTCGTCTATGTTTTATAGCTTTTTGAGTTTAATGGGACGACGTTTGGCAAAATATTGCGGCAATGAAGAGTTAGATGCAATGCAGACGGCAACTGTCGGTGCGATTAACGCTTTGCATACCCTATTGCCTTACTTTCAAAAAGATGAGCTTAAATACGATATAAACGGTAAACAGCAAGAATATTCAATTCATACGCGCATAAGCAATTTAGGAATTTCTATGCTTACCGAGTCTTCAATGACTATGGCACAAATATCCGGTTCAACAACTGCACCTGTTGAATTTCCTAAAATTTATGCGGGGCCTTACCGCGTTAATATTGCAGAAGGCAGAGACAATATTCAAAGAATTTCATTTGATATACCACAGGAAACAGTTGATAAAATTAAAGAAATTGGAAAAATTTTTTATTTTTGTCAATCTTCTGTACAAGCGCTTTCAGGCATTTATTTTACCCAGATTATTTATGTTGCGCTGTCATTAGCAGCAGTAATAGCTGGTCCATTGAGCGAGAAAAGAGCTAAAAAAAGTAGTTATAGAAACTTTTTAGAAGATGATGAAGACATCTCTGATGAGCCGATTACATATTTAGAATTTTATAATGAGGACGACTCAAAAACTTTATTAAGCATGCACAATATATTTGCTAGTGAAAAAAATGTTGTTACTAGAGAAAGAAAACAAGATGCTGTTCAGAAATTACACAGCTTAGTGGGTCTAGATGAAATTAAAAAATACGTTGAGGAAGTGACGGGTAGTCATAAATTTCTTGCTCAACTTAAAAAAGTGGCAAATAGTAATAATCGTAAAAAAAAGACAGCTAGTGACTCTTTAGATCATTTAATTTTTTTAGGAGAGCCAGGCACAGGAAAAACCACTTGCGGGGATCTTTTCTCACAGCTTCTGTTCGAAATGAGCATTTTAAAGAGACCGCGTTGTATTAAGGTAACGTTAACAAATATTATGCAAGATACCGAGGCTTTAGATAAAGCATTTTTTCAAGCAAGAAATGGCGTGTTGTTTATTGATGAGGCGTATTTATTAACATCCCAAGTGAGCATACAATCTTTGCTGAGAAATATGGATGATGCATCTGATGTCATGGTAATTATTTCTGGTTATGAAGATGAAATGAAAGAATTTTTAGAGAGTAATATTGGTTTGAGATCGCGTTTTTCAAGACAATTTACTTTTCCAAGCTTTTCTGATGAACAGCTATTTGAAATTTTAAAACAGCAAATTGAAAATGATGGGTTTCAGTTTGCGAATGACGCTACGGTCAATGAAGCAAAGAGTTTAATCTCGGAAATTAAGGTTCAACTTGGTAAAGGATTTGGTAATGGTCGCACCATGAACAAGCTTGCTGGTAATATGGTCAAGTTAGGTGCCGCTAGATACGCCAAAAGTGAAATGTTAACAGCATCGGGGAATGAGAAATATTATATCACGAGCGAAGATGTCACATATTGTAAATCAGGTTTTGGTATTGTTACAAAAGCTGAAAGACGCGTTGGTTTCGGCCCTAAGCTTGATTAATCTTATTGTTGGCGGTGCATCAGTGACCGACTACAATTTAAACTGTGATTCGAAGTTTTGCCCGCCACTCATGGTTTTACGTAGTGCTTTGCGCGCTATTGGTATCGCCCAGCGTCGTGCGGGCAGCCCCGACCATTACGGTACGCGGTGGCGAGCACGAAACATTTGACCGGCTGGTTTTCGACTGGACCAGCGCCACGGCACCGGTATTAGCCAAAACCAGTGAGACCCAATTCACATTAAGCTTTAATGCAGCGGCACAAGCGGCTTTGCCAAAGAATCTCGTAAAATTAAAACGCCTGGGCAGTATTACACAGACTTCGAATGATTCACTCACCATCACGCTGACAGTCAAACTCGGTAATACGCTTAAAATGTCACGTGCTGGCAATAAAGTGGTCGCAGATATCCAGGCGGGCAGCAGCAGAAATATTCCTAATGCTCTGGCATCGCAAGATAATAAACCTGACGTGAAAACATTAGACCTCGCGGTAGGCAAAAAAGACCCTGTCAAAATGGATGACTGGTCTGAAAATCAGGAATTGTCAGATAAACCGCTGCCTGCCAAGTCTGATGATAAAAAAACAACTGATATAAAAACAGATGCCAAAGATGCCAAGCCCGCGCCCGCTAAAGCGGTGGCTGACAAACCTGGCGCAGAAAAACTTGGCCCGGGCGGCCGCCCCTTAACGATCGCGGAATTGGCGGAGCAGGAAAAGGCGGATGCCGCCAAACCCAAAGATACGCCCGTTGATAGCAAGGAAGCCGAGGACGAAGGACAGCTGACTCCGGTACCTGCCGAACCCGAGGCACCGCCGATTGTCACTACCATTAAACTGGCTGCGCCGACGGAGGCAAAATTTGCGGCCTTTATGCGCGGCAACAAATTCTGGCTGGCCTTTGATAAAAAGATCGAAACCATGCCAACCGAAAAGGATGACAGCACGCCAACAACCTTTGGTCCTATCAGCCGCTATCCGGTTAATAATGGCGAAGGGGTTATCTACCGTATCGGCCTGGCGCCCGGTCAGTTTGCCGCATTGACACATCGCGATGACAAGACCCTGAGTTTTTCTGTTTATAGCAAAGAACCGATCCTGCTGCCCTTGTCATTACCAATCACGCGGGTGACAGCCAAAGACGGCAAGCACGCGGTACATATAAAAATGCGTGATGCTGGTATGACATTAAAAATTAAAGACCCTGATGTAGGTGATGAGTTGGTGATCGTCCCGACTGACGCCACGACCGGCGGCACGACCCTGGGCGCACATTTTCCGCAATTTGAGATATTGTCTACTTTGAACGGCACGGCGATAAAACTCTTGGTAGACGGCATTGATATTAAGAGTGATGCTAAAGGCGTCGATATCACACGCGCCCCGGAAAACCTGGCGATGACGCCGGCGGATAATGATAACAATAAAGACCAGGCTGCGGAACAAATTTTTGATTTCAAGCATTGGGCGCGGGGCAAGCCGGAGGATTTCCGTCACCTTAATTATGAATATGAAACACAACTGGCCGAAACGCGGGGCGCAGACCGCTTAGGTAAAATGATGGTGCTGGCGCAGTTCATGTTCGCTACCAATCATGGCCGTGAGGCCCAGGGGTGGCTGGACCTGGCGGCACAGGAATTTCCGGCAGTGGCTGACGTCCCGCAATATATTTTGCTGCATGGCGCCACTCATGTTTTGAAACGGGAGTTTTTATCTGGTGATCAAGATTTAGGACTGGACGGTTATGCGACTGAACCTGAAGTCGCAATTTGGCGCGGTTACATTGCGGCGGAGCGCGGTGATTATACACGGGCTCGTTATTTTTATCATTTGGCCGGACCATTATTATATGATTACCCGATCCCCTATGGTCGTATGTTTGCGCTTAGCGCCGCGGAAACCGCGCTAGAGACAGGAGATAGCATCACCGCACAATCGCTTATTACCCATGTGCGCGCGGAAAAAGATTTGAATAAACAAGAAAAGGGCCAGCTGGATTATCTGGCAGGATTACATGCGGCATTAAATAATGAAAATGAAGATGCCATGCGTTATTGGCAACGTGCGATCAAAGGCGGTGATCAGCTGTATGCCAACAAGGCGCGTTATAAAATGGTTCTTGATGGGTTGGCCAAAAAAACGCTGGAACCCAAGGACGCGGTTAAAACCCTGGCTGATTTGTGTGTTGACTGGCGCGGTGATAATCTAGAATTAAACGCCTTGATGCTGCTAGCAGATTTGCAGATGAAGAACAATCAGCCGCGGGCCGCTTTCGAAGCCTGGCAAACAGTAATGCGTTATTTTGAAACCAAGCCCCAGGCTGAGGCAGCTCGTCAATCCATCGCTCAGAATTTCGTTGCGCTGTTTGCAGACAATAAACAGGCAAGCTTGCCGCCAGTAGAGACGTTGGGACTGTACAAAGATTTCATCGGCTATGCCCCAAAAAATGATCAGGGCCAGCAGATTACGCAAAATTTGATTAACCGCTTGGCCAGTCTTGAAATGTATAAAGAGGCAGCAGATATTTTACATGAAACAGTCTTTAATCAACCGCCCGGCCTAGGTCAGCCGCAGGCCGCGCTGCAAATGGCAAAATTTTTGTTATTGGATGATCAGCCCCAAGCCATGCGCGATGTGCTGGCAACTGTCGATCCAGCCGTTTTAAATACAACTGATCAGGTAATGTATCATATACTGCAGGCGCGCGCGGATTTTCAGGATAAAAAATATGACAGCGCGTTGCAACAGATAGGTGCGCTTGACAATGATACTGCGCGCCGGCTGCGCGCAGATATTTTTTGGAAATCGCAAAACTGGGATGGCTTTGCTAAACTGGCGCCCAGTTTAATGGGTGAAACGCCTGCCGATGGTACTTTGACGCCCATACAGGCACGGTTAATTTTACAACAGGCAATTGCGATTAGCATGTTGCAGGATACTGTCAATCTGGAAGCGTTGCGCACAACCTATGGCGCCAAGATGGAAACCAGTGAGTTGGCACCGTCGTTTCGTTTGATAACACGGCCGCCCAAAGGCTCTGAACTGCAAAGCTTGTCCGCCATCCAAAGCCGTCTGGGTGAAATCGATATGTTTAAGGATTTTCTAGCGCCGCCAAAATCAACGGCGCCAGGCAAAGAAACCGCGCCTCCGGTAGCCGCTACGACAGTAGATGAAAAACTTTCTGCAACTGATAAAAAGCCTTAATCAACCACCGCCGGTGGCGTAACTTTGCACAAGACTGCTACAAACCAATTTCCAGCCATCGACGAGCACAAAAAAGATTAGCTTAAACGGCATTGAAATCATGATCGGCGGCAACATCATCATTCCCATCGACATCAGAATGGAAGCGACGACCATATCGATGATCAAAAATGGAATAAAAATAAGAAAGCCAATTTCAAAAGCGCGTTTTAATTCTGAAATCATGAAAGCGGGCGTGACGACCTGTAATGGTACGTCTTCAGCCTTGGCATAGGGGCCGGATTTTGACATGTCGGTAAACAGTTTTAAATCATCTTCATACGTATGCGCGATCATAAAGGTCTTAAAGTGATTGGCCGTGCGCATAAGTGCAGTCGGCGTGTCCAATTTTTCATTGATCATCGGTTGGATACCATCCGTCCAGGCGGCTTCAAAAGTCGGCGTCATGATAAAAAATGTCAGAAACATCGCCAGGCCGACAATGACCGCATTTGGCGGGGTCTGTTGCAACCCCATGGCATTCCGCAACAGTGATAATACGACAACAATACGCGTGAATGATGTGACCATCATAAAAATTGAGGGCGCGAGCGACAAAACTGTGGTCAGCGCCAGAATCTGCACAATGCGATTGGCAACCGAACCGTTACCCGCACTATCACCGCCCATATCGAGTGTCAGGCTTTGCGCCATGGCAGGAGTGCATAACAGCAGGCCCAACAACGTCACGGCGCTGAGCGTCAGTAATATTCGGCAATTCGCATATCGCACAGGCATCTCCAAATTTGTCCCTTAACTGCGGGAACTGGCTTTACTGTAAAGAGATTCCCACAGGCGCGGAATTGACTTAATACAGGGCAGCGACAGGCATGACCGTATCGGCGCTGGGCGCGGTTGCCGTACTTGGCTTGGATTGAATAATAATGTCGCGTTCTGGCCCGCACAGTAACAAATGCTGTTCACCACCATGTTCTATTAATACCAGTTTGCGCTTAAAATCCACTGGCAACACTTCCAGCAATTTTAAGTGACGCGGTCTTTCCGGCGCGAACCAGCGCCCGCTTTGTTTTTGGAAATGCGTGGTTCGCAAAATACGGCCGGTAAGCAAAATCAGCGCGACGACAAACAGCAGCACACCCGCAAATTTACCAATAATGGCCAGATTTAACATGTCTAGTTATCTAACTGTTTAATTTTGATGCCCAGCGCATCAAGATCGGCAATCATTTTTTCCAGTCGTGGTACGGCCGCCAGGCTTTGTGCCGGCGGCATATTCAGCAATACGCGGCAGATATCCTCCACCTGCGCTGGAACATCGGCCAGATCAACAGTCACACCGCTGTTAATTTGCTGTTCGGCATCCACAATACGCTGATACAGCTGGTCGAGATCAGTTTCTAATGTATGAGGGTCAATGTCCGTCATTTGTTTTTCCAGGCTGCTGCATCTTTGATGGCTTTCATCTTGCCATTTTCACGGTAAACATAAGACAGTATCTCAGCAACCGCAACAATCGCCTCAACCGGTATTTCACGGTCAATTTCCACCAGAGATAACATTTCAGTCAGCGTTTGATCCTGTCTGACCTTGACCCCATTATCAAACGCCAGCCGTAAAATATGCTCGGCAATCGCGCCCTTGCCGCTGGCAATAACGCGGGGACCGCTGTCGATAGCCGGATCAAATGCCAACGCAACCGCTTTAAGCGAGGATGAAACTTCGTGATCGGACTCAGACATCTATCCTCACCATAGCGCCAAAGAAAAAGCCCGCCAAGTGGCGGGCCTGTAAATTCATAATTTCAAAAGACAAATTAACGTGCGCGATAATACATAAACATCGGATTAGTAGAAGTGACTGCAGTAGATGGAGTTGAGTTGTAATAAGTACAGTCGAATTTACGTGATGGCGATAAGACTAAAGCCGTTGAAACAGTAACCTGGGTAGGTACAGCCGTTGAACCACCAATGATTTGTGCAACCTGCTTACAGATACTCAAACCAGTATCATCATTTTTAATTTGAACATAAACCCCATTAAAAGTGGTAGTTGAACCGGGCAAGCTGCTGATATCCGCAAAGGTCCAGGCACTTGTTAAAGTAGCATAAGGGGAAACTGAGCTGGATGCGATTGCTTGGGTTGGTGCAACCGGTGCTGATGACAGGTAAGGCGGTGTAGAACCCGTCAGGTCAGTTAAGTTTGTGATAGTCCAGGAACCACCGTTATCGGCCGCCTTAAGTGCCCAGGAAGAGGTTATCTGATCGCCTTGAGTTACTAGGGTATTGGCAAACGATTTTGCCTGACCGCTTAAAAATGCCGTACCGCCGTAGTAGGCGCCCATCAGTGCCGCAACAGCAACCAATGCAATTGAAATTACCGTAATAATAAGGTTGGCCATTAAATTTTCTCCTTGGTCCCCGAATCCCTGACAATTTTACACGTGCTTTTATTCAAGACAAGCCGTAAATCCATCAATGACTTGGCGGCTATTTACGCACGCCGTACCAAAATAGCAATGGGGGTCATGCCGTAACTAATCTGCAATATATTTCTGACACAATTAATAGGCGTTCTAATAGAATCTATTATAATGTGTTACTCAAAATGTAATGTGATTGGCACAGCTTTTGCATCGGTAAACACATACAGCAGGACATTGGCGGCATTAGTTTATGAGTCTCGGCAAACTTCAACTTTTTCAGCAGTTTAGTCAGCGTATGCGCTGGTTGTCTGAACGCCAGCAGGTTTTAACGCAGAATATTGCCAATGCTGACACTCCAGGCTACTTGGCTAAGGATGTTAAACCGCTAAGCTTTAAAGATATGATGACAGGCGCTGGCAGCAGCGGGTCATTGCAGATGGTTTCAACCAACGCCGCGCATTTAGCGGGTGTATCTGCAACGGCAGAAAGGACAGCTAAGGTCGAAAATGTCAGAAATCCAACCGAGATTAGTAACACAGGCAACACGGTGTCGATTGAAGATGAAACGCGCAAAGCCGCGGAAAATAACATGGATTATCAGCTCGTCACCAATCTTTATAAAAAACAGGTTGGCCTGCTGATGACAGCCATCGGCCGCGGCAAATAAGGGGATTAGGTGATGGAAATCAATAATGCACTAACAATCGCCGCCATGGGTATGAAGGCGGAAAGCGCCCGCAGCAAAGTTGCCGCGCAAAATATTGCTAATGCCGATAGTTTGCCAACCGCGCTCGGTGAAGATCCATATCGCCGCCAGATTGTGACCTTTAAAAATGTCTTTGATCGCGCTTTGGGTGCTACGGTAGTTAAGGTTGATAAAGTCATTCAGGACCAGTCAGAATTTCAGCGCAAATTTGATCCCAGTCATCCAGCTGCCGATAAAGATGGTTATGTGTTAAAACCCAACGTAAACACGCTGGTAGAAGTTATGGACTCGCGTGAAGCGGGGCGCGCTTACGAAGCTAATCTGGCTGCACTCGACATGGCCAAATCAATGCTGTTACAAACTATCAACGCTATTCGTACATAACAAAAGGAATCACCATGGTTGCCAACATCGCCGGTGCCGTTTCCAGTTACACCAAGGCCGCCGGCCTGCCGCAAAGCGGCTTAGATATCGGCAGTAAAGATGGGCAAAGCTTCAAGGCATTTATGGATGCCGCCGGCGCGGACTTTATGAAAAGCCAGGCCAAGGCCGAACAAGTCTCGCAGCAGGCGGCAGTCGGTAAAGCCAATTTGATTGATGTGATGACGGCTGTGAATAATGCTGATGTGACATTGCAAACGATCAGTACCATCCGTGATAAATTTGTGTCCGCGGTACAGGATATATTCCGGACAGCAGTTTAGGTTTCTGCTAATCTTTTGCCATGAATCAAGGTGAAGTTGTCGATATCATCCGCGAGGGCATCGGGGTCATGGTCCTGATCGCCGCGGCACCTGTGCTGACCGGCCTTATTATTGGTATCGCCATCTCGTTGTTACAGGCACTCACGCAAATCCAAGAAATGACGCTGACCTTTGTGCCGAAACTATTGGCGATTTTTGGCGTGATCGTTTTGACACTACCATTTATAATTCATGAGCTGACCACATTCACTAATAGTATTTTTGATCGTATTGCACACTTGCCATGACGTCGCTGGATGATTTGCTGTCGGGCGGTATTTATGGGGTGTTTTTAATCCTGTGCCGTATTGGTGGGGCCTTTTCATTTATGCCGGGCTTTGGCGATACCTATGTCACACCTGATAAACGATTATTTTTAAGTCTCGGCATCAGCTTTGTGTTATTGCCGGTATTGTCGCCATTGTTGCCGGCAATGCCGGAAAGTCCCGCCGGTTTTGCGCGCCTTATTGCCCAAGAAGTAATCACTGGAGTGTTCATTGGTCTCTTGGCGCGATTCTTATTGGCGGCGCTTGATCTGGCAGGGTTTATCATCGCGACTGAAACTGGCCTGTCTGCCGCCACCGCCTATAATCCGCAAATGAGCACCGCCGGCCCAATTGTCACTACTTTTTTAACCATGAGCGCTCTAGCGTTATTATTCGTGACCAATCTGCATCACATGCTGATAGAAGCGATCGTCGGCAGTTATCAGCTGTTTAAGCCCGGCAGTGACCTTATGGTTATGGATATGTCGCAAAGTCTGATCCAAATGGTAGGACAGGTCTTTATCATCGGCATTCAAATGGCGGCGCCGTTTATTTTGCTGGGGACGGTCTTTAACCTGGGCCTTGGCTTGTTGGCGCGCCTGATGCCGCAAATGCAAGTCTTTATGGTGGCGATGCCGCTGCAAATTATCTTCGGCCTGCTGATTTTCGGGCTCGTATTATCAACTATGCTACAGGTATGGCTGACCAATTTTTCCAACACCTATTTCGGATTTTTTCAATAGATGTCGGACGCTGAAGATAAAACCGAAGACCCCACTTCGAAACGGCTTAGCGACGCCCGCAATAAAGGGCAAACCGTCGTCTCGCAGGAAGTTAAAAACTGGTTCATGCTGTTGGGGGGCATGATTTTTATCAGCGTTATGCTGCCCAACGCGGCGCAAACCATGATGCAGGAACTGAAGCGCTATCTGGCTACCCCGCATCAGGTGGGTCTGGATTATGCATCAAACGCCGCTATGGTTGGCAAAACGGTTGGTGTGGTATTGGTCGCATTCCTACCGGGTTTTTTGATGCTGATGATATTCGGTATCGCTGGTGGCTTTATTCAACACGGTCCGATGATTGCGAGCGAAGTTCTAAAATTTGATTTTAAAAAACTAAATCCTTGGTCGGGTTTAAAAAAATTACTTTCACCCCGTTCGCTGGTGGAGATGGTTAAAAATATTTTGAAATTGGCGATTATTGGCAGTGTCGTTTATGTAATGATTACCCCAGTACTGCAACGGTTGGAAATTTATCCCAACATGCCGATCCCCGAATTGATTAAAGACACGCGTTACTTTGTCTTGCGTGTGATGGGCGGCGTAGTAGCCATTTTGGGTTTGATTGCTGTTTTGGATTATCTTTATCAACGCCAGCAATTTATGAAAAGCATGCGTATGAGTAAAGAAGAAGTCAAAGAGGAGATGAAACAGTCAGACGGCGACCCTAAAATTAAAGGCCGCATCCGCCAGTTGCGCATGCAGCGTGCCCGCCAGCGGATGATGCAGGCGGTGCCGAACGCCGATGTTATCATAACTAATCCAACACATTTTGCCGTCGCTTTAGAGTATAAGCCAGACAGTATGAATGCGCCTAAGGTCGTGGCAAAGGGCATGGATTTAATTGCTCAACGCATCCGCGAAATTGCCGAAGAGAATAAAGTGCCACTAGTTTCCAACCCGCCGCTGGCACGCGCGCTGCATGACAGCGCCGAGATTGACAGTGATATTCCACTTGCCCATTACCAGGCGGTCGCGGAAGTTATCTCATACATTTTCAAATTAAAGCAAAAGGCGCGCCGTTAAATGTTTTACCCTCATCCAATCTACGGCTTGGTACTGATTGTCATTGTTTTAAGTATTGGTGCACGATTAATCTGGCTGGCAGCGCCGCGCGATATGGTCCGCCAAAAAGATATACTACAACCGCCAGCTGATGCTGCTGCGCCGGCACGACTGGCCATCCCGCAGCAAAGCGATGAACAAATGGCGCAATCGCAAAAGATGCATGCGGTAGGGCAACTGGCCGGCGGTATTGCGCATGATTTTAACAATCTGCTAACAGCGATTTTGGGCTATTGTGATTTGCTGTTGCTGCGTCACAAACCAGGTGACCCATCCTTTGCCGATATTATGCAAATCCGCCAGAACACCAATCGCGGCGCTAATCTGGTGCGGCAACTGTTGGCTTTTTCACGCCAACAGACCTTGAAACCCAAATTGCACGATCCGGTTGATGTCCTGACTGACCTGTCGCATCTGCTGCGCCGCCTGATTGGTGAAAATATTAAATTGACCCAGCAACATGGTCGCGAGCTTGGTCTGATCCTCATTGATTTGAACCAGATGGAACAGGTCATGATTAATCTGGCGGTTAATGCGCGCGATGCTATGCCCCAGGGCGGTGAGGTTTCGATTCACAGCAGCGCTTTTCATAATACCAAGGAGTTGCATTGCGTAGGTGAGGCGATGCCGCCCGGCGATTGGGTCGAAATTGCGGTATGTGATACCGGCACTGGAATTGACCCTGGAAATTTGGTGCGCATTTTCGACCCGTTTTTTTCAACCAAAGAAATCGGTAAGGGGACTGGCCTTGGGCTTGCCACTGTCTTCGGCATTGTCAAACAATCCGGCGGATATATCGCTGTTAAAAGTGAACTTGGCAAAGGGACGGCCTTTCGCATTTTCTTGCCGCAACATGATGCCAGTGAAGCGCAAGCCGTAGAACAAAAAACCGAAGCGCCTAAAAAAGCCGATACCACAGGCGCCGGCACGATCTTATTAACTGAAGATGAGGATGCCGTGCGCAGCTTTGCCGCGCGCGCGCTTAAGCATAAAGGATATAAAGTCCTTGAGGCAGACTGCGGTCGCGCCGCGTTGGAGGTGTTTGCTAAGGAAGGCGGCCATATTAATCTCCTCATCAGCGATGTCGTCATGCCCGAAATGGATGGCCCAACGTTATATACTGAACTGCTCAAACAAAATCCGGATTTAAGGGTGATTTTTGTATCCGGCTATACCGAAGAGCGGCTCAAAGACCATCTGTCCGGCGACAATCATAATGTGCATTTCCTGGCCAAGCCCTTCAGCCTGCAGGAACTGGCAGAAAAGGTAAAAGACGTCTTGGCATCACACTAAACAAATTTTGTTCTATTTTTGTTCTTGTCAGGTAATGGCGATTCACCTATATTGTTTTTACGATTAACAATCCCACGGAAGGCAGCTAATAATGGCAAGTTCAGTTATACAGTTGAAAGAAAAAATGGCAAAAAGCACCGAACCCAAAATCAGCGAAAGCAGCCTATCCGGCGCTACTAAAAATAAAGCGTTAGAAGCCGCCTTGGCCCAGATCGACCGGTCATTCGGCAAGGGTTCGATTATGAAGCTCGGCTCGCGTGAGAACATCGATATTGATGTGATTTCGACCGGCTCTCTAGGTTTAGACATTGCGCTTGGTATCGGCGGGTTACCGCGTGGGCGCATTGTGGAAATTTATGGCCCAGAGAGTTCGGGTAAAACAACTTTGGCACTACATGTAATCGCTGAGGCGCAGAAAGCCGGTGGTACTTGCGCCTTTATTGATGCGGAACATGCGCTGGACCCCAGCTATGCGCGCAAACTGGGCGTCAATATTGACGACCTGTTAATTTCCCAGCCGGATGCCGGTGAGCAGGCGCTGGAGATTACGGACACGCTGGTGCGTTCCGGTGCGCTCGATGTGTTGGTGGTGGATTCGGTAGCGGCCCTGGTGCCGCGCGCTGAGCTGGAAGGCGAGATGGGCGACAGCCACATGGGTCTTCAGGCACGTTTGATGAGCCAGGCCTTGCGTAAATTGACCTCGTCCATTTCCAAATCAAACTGCACGGTCATCTTTATTAACCAGATTCGCCTTAAAATCGGTGTGATGTTTGGTAACCCGGAAACTACCACTGGCGGTAACGCGCTCAAATTCTATGCGTCGGTGCGTTTGGATATTCGCCGCGTCGGCCAGATCAAGGACCGCGAGAATGTCACCGGTAACCAGACGCGGGTAAAGGTTGTCAAAAACAAACTGGCGCCGCCGTTCCGTGTGGTTGATTTTGACATTATGTATGGCGAAGGCGTCTCCAAAAACGGCGAAATCTTGGATTTGGGCGTGGCAGCCGGTGTGGTTGAAAAATCCGGTGCCTGGTTCTCCTATGACAGCCAGCGGATTGGCCAGGGCCGTGAAAATGCCAAGCAGTTTTTGAAAGATAACCCGACCATTACGGCGGCGATTGAAGCACGCATTCGTGATAATTCCAACACGGTTGCCAATGGCATGATCACTGGTGAACAGGCTTCCGCCAACGACGACGAATAACTTTTTAAGCTTCTCCTGAAGACTCCGCGCCTGCCATTTTCCCAATGGCAGGCGTTTTCTATTGTGATGATTACCAAATCCTGTTTAATAATCTTTAAAACAAAACAGGACCCTTATGACCTCCGTTGCCGATATTCGCGCCACTTTTCTGAATTATTTTGAACGTCAGGGCCATACCCAGGTCGCATCCTCGTCGTTGGTGCCGCGTAATGACCCAACCCTTATGTTTGCCAACTCCGGCATGGTGCAATTTAAAAATGTTTTTACCGGCGCGGAAGCGCGCCCTTACAAACGCGCGACCACCGCGCAAAAATGCGTGCGGGCCGGGGGTAAGCATAATGATCTTGAAAACGTTGGTTACACCGCGCGGCATCATACGTTCTTTGAAATGCTGGGTAATTTTTCTTTTGGTGATTATTTCAAGGAACAGGCGATCAGCTACGCTTGGGAATTGATCACCAAAGAATACGCACTGCCAAAAGATAAACTTCTTGTCACGGTCTATGCCGAAGATAAGGAGGCGACAGACTATTGGAAAAAAATCGCTGGTCTGCGTGATGATAAAATCATTCGCATTGCGACTGCTGACAACTTCTGGTCGATGGGCGATACTGGTCCCTGCGGACCATGCTCCGAAATCTTTTTTGATCATGGCGATAAAATTTCCGGGGGTCCGCCAGGTTCACCTGATGAAGACGGCGACCGGTTTATCGAAATCTGGAATCTTGTTTTCATGCAGTTTGAACAGCAAGCTAGCGGCACCCGCACCAGCTTGCCGCGCCCGTCAATCGATACCGGCATGGGGCTGGAACGTATCTCGGCCATCCTGCAGGGTGTACACGATAATTATGATATTGATCTTATGCGTGCCCTGATTGAGGCCTCCGCGCATTTTTCGAATACTGATGCTGACGGTCCGTTTAAAACCTCCCACCGCGTCATTGCCGACCATCTGCGCTCATCATGTTTTCTGATTGCCGATGGCGTGCTGCCGTCCAATGAAGGGCGCGGTTATGTCTTGCGCCGGATCATGCGCCGCGCGATGCGCCATGCCCACCTGCTGGGTTGCCGTGAACCGTTGTTGGCCAAATTGGTGCCAGCGCTGGTGCAAACTATGGGTGCCGCCTATCCCGAATTGGTGCAGTCCCAGGCGCTCATCACAGAAACACTCTATTTGGAAGAAACGCGGTTTAAGCTGACCTTGGAGCGTGGACTTAAACTATTGGATGAAGAAACGGCTGGCCTGTCCGCGGGCGGCCTATTGCAGGGCGACACCGCATTTAAGCTATACGATACGTTTGGTTTCCCAATAGATTTAACGCGCGATATTTTAAAGTCGCGGCAGATCAGCGTTGATGAGGCCGGTTTTGAAACCGCCATGGCGCGGCAGCGGGCCGAGGCGCGTAAAGCCTGGGCGGGCAGCGGCGAAACGGCAGATGATAAAATCTGGTTCGAGCTGGATGGCAAATTTGGCGCCACGGAATTTTTAGGCTATGATACCGAACAGGCGGAAGGCGAAATCCGCGCCATCATCAGTAACGGTGCCGAGGCTGCAGAAGCCGAAACAGGCAGCAGAGTTTTTATCATCACCAATCAGACGCCATTTTATGCAGAGTCCGGCGGCCAGGTTGGCGATACCGGTATTATCAAAAGTGTTACGGCCACGGCCCGCGTTATCGATACCAAAAAGAAACTTGGCAAATTATTTTTGCATGAAGCGATTGTTGAGCAAGGCACATTAAAGGTCGGCGACCAGGTGGAAATGAGTGTGGACCATGCACGGCGCAATGCAATTCGTGGTCACCATTCCGCAACGCATCTGTTGCATGAGGCGTTGCGTCAGCAATTGGGTACGCATGTCGCGCAAAAGGGTTCACTGGTCGCGCCGGACCGGTTGCGCTTTGATATTTCGCATCCAAAAGCCTTGCGCGCTGATGAGATCACAACAGCTGAACAGGCCGTAAATGCGCGCATCCAAAATAGCTCTGATGTTACCACGGGTCTGATGACGCCGGAGGCCGCAGTTGAGATGGGCGCCATGGCGCTGTTCGGCGAGAAATATGGTGATGAAGTGCGCGTCATTTCGATGGGCGGGCGTGATGCCGCTGCTGTCAAAGATTACTCAGTTGAGCTCTGTGGCGGCACGCATGTCAAACGCACTGGTGATATCGGCACCTTCAAAATTTTGAGCGATAGCGCAGTCTCGGCCGGCGTGCGGCGGATTGAAGCGGTAACCGGTCAAGCCGCGCTTGATTACTTTGCCGCGCAGGGGGACTTGCTTGAACAGACTGCAACATTGTTAAAGGCCACCACAAATGACGTACCCAAACGGGTCAGCGCGCTGTTGGATGACCGCAAAAACCTGGAAAAAGAGATTGTCAAATTGCGCCAGCAATTGTTGTCCGGCAGTGCGGCCAGCCATGATGATGTAAAAATCATTAATGGCGTGAAGTTCATGGGCCGCGTGCTGGATGGTGTGCCGGCCAAGGATTTAAAACCAATGGCCGACCAGTTAAAGAAAAATTTAGGCAGCGGTATTGTTGCGCTGATCGCGGTTGATGATGGCAAGGCATCCGTCGTCGTTGGTGTTACTAATGATTTGACCGCGCGCTACAGTGCCGTTGACCTTGTTAAAACCGCCGCAGTGGCGCTGGGCGGGCAGGGCGGCGGCGGCCGTGCCGACATGGCGCAGGCGGGCGGGCCCAATGGCCAGGATGCGGCGCAGGCGATAAGTCAGTTGGAAGCGCTATTGTCGCGCGGCGTGTAACCCGATATCCTGCATCGCAAACTGGAGATTGTTATGGCATTAGATAATTCATTTGATGAGATTGCCGCCGATGTACGGCACGAACAGATGGCCGAATATTTCCGCAAAAATCTGCCGTTTTTTGTAGGTTTGGTTGTTTTTATGATTGCCGCCACTGCCGGTTTTTCCATCTATCACAATTGGCAGGATCGGGTTGCCGGGCGGGAAAGCGCCGAGATTATCCGTTTGAATAACCAACCTGCCGCCATTGCCAATGCCGATGCCTTGCGTGACTATGCGTCGCGTTTCGCGACTGGCAAGCGTAAATCACTGGGCTATCTGCTGGCGGCTGCCAAATATAGTGAGGTTGGCAAAATGGATGAGGCCAATAAAATTTATGCGCATGTTGCCACATTAAATTCCGGCGCGCGTGAACTGGATGCCTATGCACAACTGGCGGCGGTGCAACATTTGCCAGATGCCAAGCTGCCAAGCTTTGATAAAAATAGCCCATGGCATTTGGCGCAATTGGAATTGCAGGCATTGCAGGCCAAAACGCCGGATGACATGAAAAAACTTTATGCTCAAATTGCTGCGGCGCCAGATACGCCGCTTGCCATGCGGCAGCGTGCGGAACAATTCGCTGGCACGGTAACGAAAGACGCCGAACCAACGATTGCGCCATAATTATGCGTTTTTTGTTATTTTTTATTTTTTGTGCGCTGTTAACAGGGTGCAGCCTGTTTTCATCATCAGACAAAAATCCGCCATTGGTTGGCGAGCGTTTGGATGTTTTAACGTATAGCGGTGGCGCGCCCAAAATTGACGCTGATCTCGCCAAACAGCCGTTTACTTTGCCCGTGATGGCCAAGGTGAGTGATTGGCCGCAAATGGCACAAACCGCACGGCATATTTCTATTAATTCTACATTGGAAAAAATTATTACCGAGGCCTGGTCGGTATCAATCGGCCGCGGCGAAACCGGTCGCCGGTTGTTGACTGCGGAACCCGTTATCGCGCAAGGCCGCATTTTTACGATGGATACTGATGCAGCAGTATCTGCCTTTGATGCCAAAACTGGCCATAAAATCTGGCAAGTTTCAACTGCGCCGGCGCGGCGGTTTAGCCAGGCGCTTGATGGCGGCATCGCTTTTGGCGCTGGCAAAATCTACGTGACGAACGGCACGCGCGAATTGTGGGCACTGGATGCCAAAAATGGCGGCAAAATTTGGAAGGTTATTATGCCGGCGCTGGCACGTGCGGCGCCCACGGTGTTTGAAAATAATCTATATATCGTAACGCGCGCCAACCAACTGCTGGCTATCAATGCTGCCAATGGTGAAACCCGTTGGCAACATAACGGCCTGCCGGAAGTGATGGGTGTAGTCGGTTCACCCAGCCCCGCGGCAGATGCCGACTTGGTGATCACCGCCTATTCATCGGGGGAAATTTATGCGCTGCGCCCCGATACTGGCAGTATCGTGTGGGCGGAAGGCGTCACCGCGCGCGATGCAAAGGGTGGCCTCGCCAGCCTCAATGATTTGCGCGCGCCGCCAGTGTTGTTTCCAGATATGGTAATCGCTGCCAATTATGCGAACAGCGCGGTTGGCATCGACCGCCGCTTGGGCGAACGCATCTGGTCGCAGGACTTTGGCTCTATTAATGCCCTGCAGGTGACAGATAACGCTTTGTTCGCACTGACGCTAAACTCCGAAATGATGGCGCTGGACCGCAAATCGGGCGGCATCCGCTGGAAAATAAAATTGCCGGTTTATGAGAATCCGGATGACAAAGATAATGCCATTGAATGGCATGGGCCGTTGCTGGCCGATAACAATATTTTGTTGATTAATTCGCGTGGTGAATTATGGCGGCTGGACCCCGCCAATGGCGCCACGCTGTCCAAGCAAAGTAATTATCCAATTTCGGCGCTAACACCGGTAATCGCCGGCGGCACTTTGTATATTATCAGTAAAGACGGACAATTGTCCGCTTACCGATGAATTTTTAAACCTTTGGCAACGGAGGTTGGGATATTCGGACTATTTGGATTAGCGGATAATTGTTGGGTCGCCGGATGGATAACCAAATCCATATCTTCCATGGGGATCGCGCCCAATAATACTTCATCACCCAAGACCATGGCGCCAACAAAACAACGCCGGTTGGCAAATTCAATTTCAATGGGGCCAACATAAGGAACCAGCGATTTACTGCCATCAGCCAAGGTAACTTCGCGCTCTTCAAGCTGATTTAACTTGAGTTGCAAGGCAATATGTTGCGGTAGGCACAAATGTAGGGCACCGGTGTCTACCAACGCATTTACCGCCATCGGTTTAAGATCGCTTTGCAGCGGACTGCGTAAATTAATGGTGGCATACTTTAATCCCATGTTTAAGTAATTAAATATTGTGATGGTAAATAGCAAGCTTATTCCGTATGAAACAAGCAGCTATGCAATCCCAACAACCAATCATCGCCATTGTCGGCCGCCCCAATGTCGGCAAATCAACCTTGTTCAACCGGCTGGCCGGTAAACAGCTGGCGATTGTAAATGATCAGCCTGGTATTACGCGCGATTATCGCGCGGCGCCGCTTGAATGGGATAACCGCCAGATCACTTTATACGATACCGCCGGCTACGACACGGATGATGAACATGTCTTTGCCCAGCGCATGCGCGAACAGACCAAACGCGCAGCGGATGCCGCGACAGTCATTTTGTTTGTAATTGACGGGCGGGCAGGCATTACTGCCGAGGACCGCAACCTTGCGCAAATCCTGCGGCGCCAGAAAAAGCCGGTGGTGCTGGCGGTCAATAAAATTGATAACAAAGTGCCGCCAGAGGTAGTTGCCGAGGCCTATCGCTTGGGCTTTGGCACACCGCATGCAATTTCCGCGTCACATGGCGATGGTGTGGCTGACCTCATCGGTACATTATTGCAAACGCTGCCGCAACTCCCGATCACTGAAGACACAGAAATTGATGAAGATGAAACGCTAGAGGCAAACAAGCCGCTGCGCCTTGCCATTGTCGGGCGGCCGAATGTCGGTAAATCAACTTTGGTCAATGCCTTGTTGGGTGAACCGCGGGTGATTACTGGTGCCGAACCGGGCCTCACGCGCGACGCGATTGCGGTGGACTGGCAGTATAATGACACACTCATCCGCTTGGTGGATACCGCCGGTCTGCGCCGCCGTTCACGCGTTCAGGATAAAGTCGAAAAAATGGCGGTGGATGATACGCTGCGTATCATTCGCCTGGCGGAAGTTGTTGTGCTAGTGGTGGATGCCACCGCACTGCTCGACAGGCAGGATTTGACGATCGCACAGTTGATTGTTGACGAAGGGCGCGCTTTTATCCTGGCAATCAACAAATGGGATTTGGTTGTCGACAAATATAAAATGCTTGATGAGATTGAATATCTGCTCGGTAAAAATTTGAGCGATGCCAAAGGCGTCACCATGATTACTATGTCCGCGCTGAACGGCGGCAAGGCGCTGACCCGGCTGATGGATAGCGTGCTGGAAACCTATCAGATTTGGAATAGGCGGATTTCAACCGCCAAACTCAACAAATGGCTAGATGGTATTTTGGCGCATCATCCGCCGCCACTGGTTGCCGGGCGTCCGATCCGTCTGCGTTACATGACACAGGTTAAATCGCGCCCGCCATCATTTGCCATCTGGGTCTCGCGCCCAGAAGAATTGCCAATGTCGTATGAACGTTATCTGATCAATAACCTGCGCAAGGATTTTGACCTGCCCGGTGTGCCGGTGCGGTTGTTATTGCGCAAAGGCGATAATCCGTATAAAGATAATAAATAATCGTCAGGAGAAGACATGTTTAGAAGAGAACATCAAAATCCTAAAAACAACGTTCTTGTTGTAGAGCACCAAGTGGATGATACTGGAAAATATATTTTTACTGAAGAATTAGTGGATAGAGATAGCTTATCTCCTATCGAACAGGAAATGGTTGATCGAGTGTTTGGATTAATAAACCGACAGTTTGGGATCGGGTAAAAAGTGTTTTAAGACTTTAAACGAATTAACGTTTCATCCATTCCCAACACATTTATGATCTCGCCAATCGCGGGTGCATTGGTTGTGCCAACAAGTGCCAGCCGCATGGGCATACCGACATCTTTAAATTTGAGGCCGTTGTCAGCGACATAGCGTTTGAGCAGGTCTTCAATGGCGGCGGGTGTGGTATCATTTTGCGCGGCTAATAATTCAACCAGTTTTTGCACATGTGGTTTAGCAGCGGCGTCAATATCAGCTTTTATTGGTGCAAATAAGTTTTGAATAGCGTCATGCAATTCAACCAATGTTTTGCAGCGTGATTTATAAAGCGCGATCGCAGCAATTAATTTTATTTTATCCAATTTTGCAAACTGTGGCTGTAACATTGCCGCTAATTCATCGTCGTTTTTCAAATGCAGGTAATGCGCATTAAGATTGGTAAGCTTAGCAATATCAAACCGTGACGGCGCGCGGCCGATGCCGTCCAGTGAAAACAGGGCTAGCATCTCATCAGTTGATAAAATTTCGGCATCGCCATGCCCCCAGCCGAGCCGTAGCAGATAATTACGCATCGCCTCCGGCAAGAAGCCATCATCACGATAGGCCTGCACGCTGACCGCGCCGTGGCGTTTGGACAGTTTGTGCCCGTCATCGCCATGGATCATCGGCACATGCGCGAAGATCGGCGTCACCCAACCCATCGCGTCATAAATTTGCTTTTGGCGAAAGGTATTGGTAAAATGATCGTCACCGCGCACCACATGCGTAATATTCATATCATAGTCGTCCACCACGACGGATAGCATGTAGGTTGGTGTGCCGTCGCCACGCAATAGCACCATATCATCCAGCTGGCTGTTCTGGACCGTGACGGTGCCCTGTACGATATCGTCAATCACCGTTTCGCCGGTTTGCGGTGCCTTTAAACGAATGGTGGGCTTGATATCACTGGGCGGCGTTGCGCCATCATCCCGCCAACGTCCGTCATACCGCTGTGGCAGGCCTTGGGCCTTTTGTTGGGCGCGCATCTCTTCCAATTCTGCTGCAGATGCGTAGCAATAATAGGCTTTGCCTTGCGCCAATAATGTGTGGGCGACTGCGGCATGGCGCTGTTGCCGTGCAAACTGATAGATGACCTCGCCATCATGATTGAGGCCGAGCCATTGCATGCCATCCAGAATAGCATCCACTGCTGCTTGGGTGGAACGCGCGCGGTCGGTATCTTCAATCCGCAACAGGAATTTACCCCCTAACTTTCGCGCCAATAACCAGTTAAACAAAGCGGTTCGCGCACCACCAATATGCAAAAAACCGGTGGGGGACGGGGCAAAACGAGTAATTACAGTCATGCTGCAATCTGCCTTTGCCGGCTTCCTAAAGTCAAGTGCCACGGCTATCGCCGCCGCGTTCCAGGCCGAGCGGACGCAATGGCTCAACTGGCTGCCAATCGCACTCATCATTGGTATTACCATGTATTTTAGTTTGGAGAGGGAACCGCCGCTGTGGCTGGGCCCTATGGCGGCCATGATAATGTTAGGCACGGTAATTGCCATGCGGCGCGGCCGGTTGTGGATTGTTTGTGTGATCTTGTTTTTAATCATGGCCGGTTTTGCGCTCATTCAATTGCGGGCGGCAATTATTGCAACACCCATTTTGCAACGGCCACTGGGCCCGGTGATGGTGGAAGGCACCATTGATGATCTTGACCTGCGTGAGAAGGGGCAGCGCGTCACGCTGGAAAATGTAACGGTTGCGGATTTCCCCACCGCCAAAACGCCGGTTAAGATACGGCTCAGCCTCAAAAAACCGCTTGATGATAGTTTTCACATTGGCGACCGGTTACGCTTGCAGGCAAAGTTGCTGCCGCTGACTGCGCCCGTGGTGCCTGGTGGTTATGATTTTGCGGTATTGCAATATTTTAAACAGTTAGGCGCATTGGGCTTTGCGTTTGGCAAACCTGAACATGCAGACACTATTACATCACCAACTGACAGTTTGTTTATGGAAACCACACGTCAGCATATTGCCACGCGCGTTGCAGACAATTTGGCCGCTGACCGTTACGGTCCCAGCCGGGCGATTGTCACGGCATTATTAACCGGTGAACAAAATTCTATCCCAGAATCAATAACCGACGATTTACGTGCTTCCGGCCTGTTTCATATCATTTCAATTTCCGGTTTGCATATCGCCTATGTTGCGATGCTGGTATTTTTTGTAGTGCGGCGGTGTTTAGTATTTATACCGGGTTTGGCGTTGCATTGGCCGCTCAAGAAAATTGCCGCTTGCGGTGCAATCGTGGCCATTACCGCTTATGGTCTATTGGTCGGTGCGCCGACGCCAACACAACGTTCAGTGTTGATGACCAGCATCGTATTATGTGCGGTGATGCTAGACAGGACAGCGCTATCGATGCGGCTGGTTGCCGTGGCAGCAACGTTGATTTTGATACTGCAGCCCGAACAAATTTATTCGATCAGCTTCCAATTGTCATTCGCTGCGGTGATGGGGCTGATTGCTGCTTATGAGACCATCGTGCCAAATCTAAATGCTTGGTTTTTGAACCAGCACTGGTTGATAAGGCTGTTAAAAGTTCCTGCAGAATTGTTAAGTACATCACTGGTTGCAACCCTGGCAACATTGCCGTTTATTATCTACGCGTTCCAGAACTCACAATTTTACGGCGTGTTTGCCAATATGCTGGGCGTGCCGCTAACTGGCTTTTGGATCATGCCGCTGGGCTGTTTATCATTTCTGCTGATGCCGTTGCATCTGGACGGCGGCCCGATGCGGCTAATGGCGGAAGGCGTCAATTGGCTGGTTAAAATCGCTGAGACAGTTGCTGCCTGGCCTGGCGCAATAGTTCATTTCCCGGCGCCTACAAATTTGTCACTATTGTTATTCACAGTAGGTTTTTTATGGTTGTGCCTGTGGCAAACGCGTTGGCGGTTATGGGGATTGTTACCGCTGTTGGCTGGTTTTGTCATCATGTCATTTGACGCACAGCAGCCGGATCTGTTGGTTGCACCGTTGGGCAAGATGATTGCCGCGCGACGCGATGGTGGCGATTATGTGTTGGCCGGCTCAACGCGTGAACATTATTATCGCGACAGCTGGCAGCAATGGTTGGGAGCGGCGGATATGCCAGATGTGTCGGAAGCGGCATCAGATAATTTTAGCTGTGATGACGCGCGTTGTATTTATAAGAAAAATAACCAACAGATTATCCTTATTAAAACCGCAGAAATATTTGATACCAGTTGTGCCGACAGTAACATTGTTATTACTATAGTCCGCTTGCCGGGGTTCAAAGGCCACTGCAAACATAGCCAGACCATCCGTTATTGGGATACTGCCGATAATGGCACCTATGCTTTTTACGCAAACCCAAACGGTTTTAAAATAGACACTGTTAATGCCCACCGCGGGACGCGGCCATGGGTGGCGATGGGTATCAGTAATTTCGCAAAATAGTTTTGAGTTTGCCTTGCACTTTCACATCGCTAGCATGCCAGGTTTGTGTTTGGTAATCGACATTGGCAGGTTCTAACAACACATTGTCACCCTTTTTACGGAAGTATTTAAGCGTGGCTTCCTCGTTTTTAACCAGCGCCACGACAATCTGCCCGGTTTGCGCGACGTCGGTTTTTTCAATCACGGCAATATCGCCATCCATAATGCCAGCGTCAATCATCGAGTCACCCTTAACAACGAGGCCATAATATTGGCCATTGCCTAGCATCGAGGCGGGGATTTCCATGGTTTGCTGTACATGATTAATCGCCTCGATCGGCGTACCGGCCGCGATATAGCCGTAGACCGGCACCTGCACGGCGTTGGCAACGGCGGTTTTGGCGGCCTCAACCAGCGGGCGCAAAATATCAATGGCGCGGGCGCGATTGGGCAGGCGTTTAATGTAACCGCGCTCTTCTAAGGCCAAAATCAAACGGTGAATGCCGGATTTGGATTTAAGCCCAACGGCATCCTTCATTTCTTCAAACGATGGCGTATTGCCCAAGGCGGCCCGGGCGGACAGGAAACCCAGCAATTCTTTTTGTTTTTTGGTCAGCATCGCATTTGCCTCTAGAATCAATAACTAGAACAAATCATAAACAAAAAATAAATTGTTGTCTACTTTAAAAAACTTTAAGACTAGACATGGCAAAAAATTTAAAATCTTGGCAACGTTTTAAAAATGCTGTGCAAATCGATTTTGTAAGGTTTGAAAAAGGAACGTTTTTAACGCGTTCTAAAAAAATAATTGGCGAAAGATATATTTTTCAAATTACTGAAGCGGATAAAAAAGATAACACGATTTTGCGAAAAAGAAGTGTTTTCTTAAACGCTAATCAATATCATGAACTTTCCATGCTAAAACCTACGTTGATAGCAAAAATGCTGAATGGTTTGGTCGGTGCATATTTCGACAAGGCTTATTCAGACGTTTAATAGTTTATGTGTGGCGGCGGTTACATCGGTTTGCTTCATCAGGCTTTCACCAATCAGAAAACAATCGATGTTTGACTGTTGAATACGCTGAATATCTGTGTGGCTGTAAATGCCGCTTTCCGATACCAATATAGTATTTGATGGTACCAAGCGTGCTAGTTCGATACTGGTATTGAGATCAATCGCCAGCGTTTTCAAATTACGATTATTGATGCCGAGCAGTTTCGGCTGCAGGGCGAAGGCACGTTCCATTTCATCCGCATCGTGCACTTCAAACAAACTGTCCATGCCGAGTGCGGTCGCGGTCTGATAAAGTTCGGCGGCGAGTGCATCATCCACCGCCGCCATGATGATGAGGATGCAGTCGGCGCCAATCGCGCGCGCCTCATATACCTGATACGTATCAATCATAAAATCCTTGCGCAGCACGGGCAGGGCACAGGCATCTTTGGCCTGTTGCACATAATCATCATGTCCCTGAAAATAAGGCGCATCGGTCAGGACGGACAGGCACGCCGCGCCGCCTGCCGCATACGCCCGCGCCAATTGTGCCACATCAAAATCCGCACGGATCAGCCCCGCACTCGGTGACGCCTTTTTAATTTCAGCAATTAAGCCGATATATCCGGCAGTCGTTTTTGCAAACAACGCGTTTTGAAAACAGCGTGTCGGCGGCAGTGTTACACATATTTTTTGTAACTCCGTTAAGGGTGTAACTGTTTTACGTTCGGTGACATGCAGGCGTTTCGCATTGCAAATTTCAACTAAGATATCTTGGCTCATGATTTTATATTCTGTGTGTATTGTTGCAATTTTTGCTTGGCTTGTCCGCTATCGATGATTGTTGCGGCGAAATTTACGCCATCTAATAAACTGTTGGCACGTTCAGCAATGACTAAAGCTGCACCGGCATTATACAGCACCGCATTGCGATAGGCAGACGGTTTGCTGTCCAGTAAATTTGTCAAAGCGGTGGCATTATACGCGGCATCGCCGCCGGTGATGTCTTGCGGCGTGCAGCGTGGCAGGCCGGCATCTTCGGGCGTAATAATAAACTGTGATATTATGCCATTTTTAAGGCTGATCACATCATTCTCGCCGCAGGGGCTTAGCTCATCCATGCCGTCGTGGCCGCTGACAATCCAGGCGTTGGTAATGTCGAGTTGCGGTAAAGCTTCAGCATAGACAGGTAACAGTTTTTTATCTGCAACGCCCAATAACATATTGGTAATACCGGCGGGGTTGACCAAAGGTCCCAGCAAATTGAAAATTGTCCGCACGCCCAGTGCCTTGCGGATTGGCGCCAAATGCGTCAGGGCGGGGTGAAAGGTTGGCGCAAGTAGAAAGGCAAAATTGGTTTCCTGCAGCGCGTGTGCCAATACCTGTGGCGCAGCATTTATATTAACGCCCAGCGCCACCAACACATCCGCCGCGCCGGACTGGCTTGACGCCGCGCGATTGCCGTGTTTGGCGACCGCCACACCGCAGGCCGCGACCACCAATGCTGTGGCGGTTGAAACATTCAAAGTATTCAACCCATCACCGCCGGTGCCGACAATATCGATAGTGTTGGGTGGCGCAGTAATTTTTGTCATGCGGCTGCGCAAGGCGTGCGCGGCAGTGACCAATAGGTCCGCAGTGATTGGTAATTCATTAATCGCGAGCAATAATTTCGTAATGCGGTCGGCATCGCTGTGGCTATCCAGCATGATGTTAAATACATCCGTAAAAGAATGGCCGAGAATTTTATGCGCTGACATAGCTTAAGAAGTTTTTGAGCAATTGATGGCCGTGGTCGGTGCCGATACTTTCCGGGTGAAATTGCACACCGAAAATGGGCTGCTGCTTATGTTGTAAAATTTGCACGACGCCGTCATCGCTCTCTCCCATAATATCCAGCACGGCCGGAAAATCCTCGCGGGCCACCATCAGTGAATGATAGCGCATCACCGTGAAAGGCGAGGGGATATCGGCGCTGATCCCGGTAGCGCGGTGTGTCACGACGTCGGTTTTACCATGCATAACGGCGGGCGCGCGCAATACCGTACCGCCAAAGGCTTGGCCGATCGCCTGATGTCCCAAACACACACCGAGCAGCGGTAGGCTGGCGCTGGCAGCCGCCGTCACCAGCTCGAGACAGATACCCGCTTCATTAGGACTGCTAGGGCCAGGGGATAGTACGATGCCGGACGGCTGTAACGCCAACACATCAATAACACTCATGTCATCATTGCGAATGACGCGGCATTCTGTGCCCAGCTCGCCAAAATAATGTACGAGATTGTAGGTAAAACTGTCGTAATTATCGATGAGGATGAGCATTGCGTTATCTCGTTGGCTGCTGACCGAAGCCAGCCGACATTAGTGCCTCCCTACGCCAAGGCTTCGGGAGATCAACCTACGCGCCGCTGCGCTGGCGTAGGTTGGTGACTGCGGTGGGATCCGAACCCACGACCTACTGATTAAAAGTCAGTTGCTCTACCGGCTGAGCTACGCAGTCTGACGCTGTGGCGACAAGGGCTGTTAAGTAATTAAATTATTTTGATGGGTCAACTCTTTTCTTGGTCTAACCGGTGCATTTTCTTTACAGAATCAATGCTTTCTGTCAAATATCAAGGACATGACGATAACTGCCCACCGCGACGTAACCGTGCGCCATTTACGCAAATGGATGCTGACCGGTTTGGTCGTGGCGGCGCCGGTTGTCATTACGATTTATCTCATCTGGCTCGCCGTCCATACCACCGATGTTCTGGTAGTCGATTTGATGCCGAACAGCTGGCGGTATGTGCGGCAGGTGCCGGGCATTGGCCTGGTTGTCACACTGACTATTTTGACCATCATTGGCATTATTGTGTCCAACTATGCCGGGCAAATCTTTTTGCAGGCGTGGGATAAGGTGCTGAACCGCTTGCCGGTGGTACGCGCGATATACGGCCCCAGCAAACAAGTTCTGGAAGCGCTGTTTTCCGAAAAAGGCCGCAGTTTTAAAGAAGTTGTTTATATTGAGGCCTTTCGCCCCGGCCAATGGAGCCTGGGTTTTGTTATCGCCGATGATATCGTCATGAATGGCGCCAGCATGCTGCGCGTGTTTGTGCCGTTTGTACCCATTCCCACCACCGGCATTATGGTGGTCGTCGCACGCGCTGCGACCCAAATCAGCGGCATCACGGTAGAAGATGGTATCAAGCTCGTGGTAACGATGGGTTTAGTGCACAAGCCAGTATCATTATCCGCCACGGAGTAGCCGTACGCCCTGATCCTTTTCAAACAAATATAATAATGTGCGCAGCGCTTGACCGCGCGGGGATTGCAGTTCCGGGTCGCGTTCCAAAATCAGTTTAGCCTCCTGGTGCGCCATCTCCATAAATTTATTGGCCGTGTCGAGATCGCAGAGGCGAAATTCCGGCAAGCCACTTTGGCGCGCGCCGAGCAATTCACCCGCGCCGCGCAGCCGTAAATCCTCTTCGGCAATCACAAAGCCGTCATTCGTTCGACGCATGATCTCTAACCGCGCCTCGGCATTATCCGACAGCGGCTTTTTATAAATTAAAAGGCAGGTGCCGCCCTGACTGCCGCGCCCCACGCGGCCGCGCAATTGATGCAGCTGCGCCAAACCAAACCGCTCGGCATGTTCAATCACCATCACTGTGGCATTTGGCACATTGACGCCAACTTCAATAACTGTGGTTGCCACAAGAATTTTTGCATCACCGCGCGTGAAACGCGCCATGGCAATATCTTTTCCAGCCGGTTTCAGCTTGCCATGAATCAGCGCGACTTTGTCGCCAAAAATATGCGTGAGGTCGCGGTAACGCTCTTCCGCCGCCGCGACATCCAGTATTTCATTTTCCGCTACCAGCGGACACACCCAATAAATCTGGCCGCCAGTAGCAAGCTTGCGTTGAATGGCGGAAATCACATCCGCCATACGCGCCATGTTGATAAGACTGGTTTGCGTCGGGATGCGCCCCGGCGGCTTTTCATCCAAACGTGAGCTTGCCATATCGCCATACATGGTCAGCGTCAGCGTACGCGGAATGGGCGTTGCCGTCATGACCAACGTATCAATCACCTTGCCCTTATTGGTGAAATCCATGCGCTGATGTACGCCGAATTTATGCTGTTCATCAATCGTGATAAAACCAAGATTATTGAATGAAACACTGTCTTGAAATAATGCATGCGTGCCGATGATAAGTTTGGCGCGGCCATCGGCAATCGCGGCCAGTGTTTCATTGCGCGCGGCGCCCTTGTCGCGTCCGGTCAATAGTGCAATTGGGATGCCCAGCTTTGCGGCCAAGGGGCCAATGGTTTCAGCATGCTGCCGCGCCAGAATTTCGGTGGGCGCCATGATGGCTGCCTGCATGCCGGCGCCAATCGCATTCAACATCGCCAGAAACGCGACAATGGTTTTGCCGCTGCCGACATCGCCCTGTAGCAGCCGCAGCATGCGTAATGGCGCTGCCATGTCGGTATCGATTTCGTTTAATACACGCTGTTGCGCCGGGGTCAGCGGATAGGGAAATTCTTTCAACGTCGCGGCGCGCAGTTCTTTATCCACCGGCAGCGGGCGGCCCTTGGGCGTGATTTCCTTTTGCCGCACGATTTGCAAGGCCAGCTGCCCCGCTAAAATCTCATCATAGGCCAGCCGCTCGCGGTTTTGTTTGTCTGCATCTTTGTCAGTCATCATAGGCTGATGGATAGCCTTCAGTGCGGCGGCAAAACTTGGCCAGCCGCGCTGTTGCAACAGCGCGGCATCCTGCCATTCCGGCAGGTCCGGCACGCGCGGCAGCGCCTTTAATATGACCTGATACAGGCTGCGGTTGGTAAGGCCCGCTGTCAGCGGATAAATCGGTTCGATTTCCGGGATCGCAAAGGCCGTCATCGCCACATAATCCGGATGCAGAATTTTCCAACGGGTGCCCATCTCCAGCTTGCCGGAAATGTAACGTGTTTCACCCAGCGAATATGATTTTTTCAGCCAATCCGGTTTCATATTAAAGAATACCAAATCAATAGGGATATTGGCATCATCGGTACAGGAAATAGTTAGCGGCATACCGCGCTTTTTCGGCAGCGCGAATTCATTAACGGTGATTTTTAGCGTCACGATATCATTCTCACGTGCGCCCAATAGATTTACCAATGGCTTGCGCATAATAATTGCGCCCGGCACATGAAACAGCAGATCGATGACACGGCGAATACCCAATGTGCCCAGCAACTTTGCGCGCGCCTCGCCGATACCAGAAATGATACCAATATTGCTAAATAATTGGTTTAAAAATTCTGGGCGCATAACTAGAACGTTGTGATCCCCGGCCCGCCGCTATGCCTAAGCGCGATAACGCTAAGGCAGGCGGCGAGATGTGCCGGGGTCTGGTAAACTGTTATGGGATGTCTCTTAGGCATTATAGAAAACAACATAATCAGTAATTTCCGAACCTACCAGACCCGCTGCCACGGTGGCCCGGCACAGCTCGCTTTCGCTGCGCTCCAGCGGGCCGGGGATCACAACGACTTAATTTGCTGACAAGTAAGGGTTTATCAGCTACGCCATTGATATGAATTGTCTCGAACCCCTTCGCCGCAAACTGCTGTTCCGCGCCTGGCATCGCGGCACGCGCGAGATGGATTTGCTGATGGGCAGCTTTGCGGAAAAATACCTGCCCGCTTTTAACGAAGCACAATTAAACGCCTTTGCACGTTTCATGGAAGAAAACGACCCCGATATTTATGACTGGTATATGCAGCGCGCCACGCCGCCGGTTGAAGTTGAACCAGCCATATTGACTCTTTTCTGCCAGTTCCGTTTTGTGGGCGCATGAGGCTTTATCTGTCATCATATCACATTGGCGACCATGCAGCGGAATTGGTTCGTTTAGTTGGATCAAATAGAAAGGTTGCTCATATCGTTAATGCCAGCGATTGGGGGACTGAAGAAGGACGCAACATACAATTAAAGAAACAGATCCATAATTTTGATAGATTAGGCTTTGAGTCCGAAGAAGTTGATTTGCGTAAATATTTTGGCAAGCCAAACGGATTAGAAAAAAAATTAGCAGAGTTTGGTTTAGTTTGGCTAAAAGGCGGTAACACGTTTATTTTAAAACGAGCTATCGAACAAAGTGGTTTTGATAAAGTTATTTTACCTATACTTGAATCAGATGCGATTGTATTTGGCGGTTTCAGTGCAGGTGCCATCATTGCTTCACCCACTCTTAAAGGCGTTGATCTTTGCGATGACCCTGTAACAGTTCCGGCTGGTTATCAGCCTGGATATAGCTGGGATTGTTTGAATTTAGTTTCATATTCAATCGTCCCGCACTATCAATCTAATCACCCTGAATCATATTTGATGCCTGCCGTTGTGGAATATATGGAGCGGGAGCGCAGGCCCTATAAAAAAATGCAAGATGGCGACGTCATTGTTGTTGAAAATGGTCGGGAACGTTTCTTGCATAGAAAAACTAAATCTACGGAATTTACAGTCTCTCAATGAATTTACAAAAACTTGCAGGTGTCGCCGATATTTATCTCCCCTGGTGGCTGAAAGGCCAGCCGGGCAAATCGACGCATTTGCATATTGCGACCAGCGATGACGCAGCGGCAAAACTGATTGCATTGTTAAAATTTGTGGCTGGCGGAACGGACATATTATCATTCCCGGCGTGGGATTGCCTGCCCTATGACCGCGCGTCGCCGAAGCCCGATGTCACCGGCGAACGCGTTGAAACGCTGTATCACATTTTGAACAAGCCTGCCAAACAACAGCAAGTGATTGTAACCACTGTCGCCGCCATCGTGCAGCGGTTGATGCCGAAAGATGCGCTGGCGCATGGCAGTTTCATTGCTAAAAGTGGCGGCGCGGTGGATGCCGATAAACTGCAACATTTTTTGGTCCATAATGGTTATGTGCGTAGCGGCACGGTGCGCGAATCTGGTGAATTTGCCATTCGCGGCGGTATCATCGACATTTTCCCCAGCGGCGCAGCCATGCCGGTGCGGCTGGATCTGTTAGGTACACAATTGGAAAGCCTGTCAGAATTCGATCCCTTAACCCAGCGCAGCACGAACAAAATCGACCAGCTGCAATTGCTGCCCGCGCGTGAAGTTTTGTTAAATGATGAAACGGTGGCGAATTTCCGCAGCGGTTACCGTGAACTATTTGGTATGCCCGCCGCGAATGACAGCCTCTATGCCACTATCAGCGATAACCGCCCGCATGCCGGAATGGAACATTGGCTGCCGCTGTTTTACAATCACCTGGATACATTGTTCGACTATCTGCCGAATGATGCCACCATCAGTTTTGATTATCAACTGTGGCCGTCAATCACCACACAGATTACGCATATCGAAGATTTTTACAAGGCGCGCAAGGATTTTCAACAGGCACCAAATGCGCCGATTTATAAACCGCTCAAACCCGACCGGATGTATCTGTCAGCGGATGAATTAAAGGCTGCCTTTACCAAATACGCGACGTTCGAATTTTCACCCTTTAATGCTGAAGCAGCGGAAACCGCGCCCATTCCATCCTTTGCGCATGCGCGCGGACAGCGCGGCAATCATTTATTTTTGGAAGTTGAGAGCGCGATTAAAACGTGGCAGACCGCCGGCAAGCGCGTCTTGATCGCGGGGCATAGCGCGGGCAGCCTCGACCGTCTTACCAAACTATTCACCGAGCACGGTACGCATCTCAAACACTTTAAGGCTATCGAACATTGGCCCGATATGCTGCCGATGCCGAAGACAACTATCGCAGTTACCGCGCTGCCGCTCGACCATGGCTTTAGCGCGCCGGATTTTGTGCTGTTGACTGAAGAAGATATTCTGGGCGACCGCATTGCGCGCGCCGCACCCAAGCGCAGCAATGCCAAATTCATTCAGGAATTGTCGTCCCTTTCACCGGGTGATCTCGTTGTGCACGCCGACCATGGGGTGGGGCGTTTTGTGGGGCTGGAGACGCTTACCGTCGGCGGTGCGGCGCATGATTGTTTGCAGCTGATTTATCATGGCGATGACAAACTCTATGTGCCGGTTGAAAACCTGGATGTGCTGACGCGTTATGGCAGTGTGGAGGATACCGCCAGCCTCGACCGCCTCGGCGGCGCGCATTGGCAGGCGCGCAAGGCTACCGTCAAAAAACGCCTGAAGGACATGGCGGCGGAACTGATTAAAATCGCCGCCGCGCGCGCGCTGCATACCGCCGATGAAATTCACCTGCCGGACGGCAGTTATGATGACTTTTGCGCGCGCTTTCCCTATGCCGAAACGGATGACCAGATCCGCGCCATTGACGCGGTGATTGAAGACCTTGCCAGCGGCCGCCCGACAGATCGTTTGGTGGTGGGGGACGTCGGCTTTGGCAAGACGGAGGTTGCCTTGCGCGCCGCCTTTGCCGCCGCCATGAACGGCGTGCAGGTCGCAATGGTGGCACCCACCACGCTGCTGGCGCGTCAGCATTTTATCAACTTCACCAACCGCTTTAAGGGTTTTCCGCTTAAAATCGCGCAGCTGTCGCGCCTGGCGTCGCCCAAGGATGTCAAACAGACCAAGGCCGAAATGGCGGATGGCAAAATGGATATTGTCATTGGCACGCATGCGCTGCTTGCCAAGGGTATCAGTTTTAAAAATCTAGGCTTGCTGATTATCGATGAAGAACAGCGTTTCGGCGTCAAGCAAAAGGAGGCGCTGAAACAGCTGGCATCCAACATCCATGTGCTGACGCTGACCGCAACACCCATCCCGCGCACACTGCAAATGGCGCTGACCGGCGTGCGCGAGATGAGCATGATCACAACGCCACCGGTCGACCGTCTCGCGGTGCGGACCTTTGTCATGCCATTTGACCCGCTGGTGGTGCGCGAGGCCATGATGCGCGAACATTACCGCGGCGGGCAAAGCTTTGTGGTTTGCCCACGCGTCTCTGATATTGCCGATCTCGCTGAAAATCTTAAAACGCTGGTGCCGGAATTGCGCGTGATTTCCGCGCACGGCCAATTAAGCGCGACCGAACTTGAAAACCGCATGCAGGCCTTTACTGATGGCGAGTACGACGTGCTGCTGGCGACCAATATCATTGAATCCGGTCTTGATATTCCGCGCGCCAATACCATCATTTTGCACCGCGCCGACCTGTTTGGTCTGGCGCAATTGTATCAGCTGCGCGGGCGCATTGGTCGCGGCAAGCTGCGCGGCTATGCGTATTTGACCTGGCGGCCCGAAGTGCCGCTACCCAAATCGGCACAGGCGCGGCTGGAGGTTATCGGCTCGCTCGATACACTGGGCGCCGGTTTCCAATTGGCCAGTCATGACATGGACTTGCGCGGTTCCGGTAACCTGTTGGGTGAAGAACAGTCGGGGCATATTAAAGAGGTTGGTATCGAACTGTTTCAGCAAATGCTGGAGGAGGCGGTGCAGGAGGCGCATAGTCAGGCACCAGCCAAAGCGATTGGCTTGCCGAGCCGTAGCCTGGGCGAAAGCTGGTCGCCCAACATAAATCTGGGTATGCCAGTACTAATTCCGGAAAATTACGTGACCGAGCTTGACCAGCGCATGAACCTTTATCGGCGTTTGGCGGCGATGCAAAGTAATGAGGAACTGGAAAGTTTTGCTGCCGAGCTGGTGGACCGTTTCGGCCCCACGCCGGAAGAGGTGCAGAATTTACTGGCTGTCATGCGCCTCAAGCAAATCTGCCGCCGCGCCAATATCGGCAAGCTGGACGCCGGGCCCAAAGGCGCGGTGATCCAGTTTCATCAGGACACGTTTCATAATGTGCCCGCGCTGTTGCAATATGTGCAAAAACACGCCGGCAATATCAAACTGCGCCCTGACCAGCGGCTGGTGGTGACATTAACTTGGGATGACCCGATAGCACGCCTCAAAGGCCTGTCCAAAATCGCCGGGCAGTTGGCGGAGATAGCAGTTTAATATGGATGCAAAATCATGTAATAAAATAATTAAATTAAAGGCTCAAATTGCGAGTGGATTTAACCATTCTAATTGGCATGAAATTGGCTTACTTACAGACAATGCTGAGCTAATATCAAGCCATCCACGTCTTTTACGTAGTTTATCGTTTGGAGATGATTATTATGAAGGGTGCATATTAAAAATAATTGCCGACTTTAATCCTGCTTAACTAGATGTGAAATGCAAATGTGATGTATGAATTCTAACCGGCGAGGCCTTTAGTGCTTTGCTGGCTTTTCGGGGTATTGGGCATATTGGTCATGGTCATCTCCATAACGCGTAAGACCATAAACTAAGCTTTAGCCGTAAAGAAAACATGTACGTTCATCGCGCTTAACGAACAATTATGAAGGCCGTCACCGGTCATAGATTGTGGATATAATGGCGCAACTGCTGGAATAAAAGTAACAAGCTGCCTAATCGTAATATATACGCACACATAAAAGGGCCGCTAGTGCGACTCTTTTATTTTTTGGTGGCGTTGTTTTTAATGAGATCAGGGTTATCGCTATGCAATTGACTTAAGGCGGCATTTTGCTGATCGCCGCCGCTGTCCGGTTTTGCCTTCGACTGCATATCTTCCGGAGGCCTGATAATTATCTTGTCTTGTTTATCAATAGCCGAGGTGTCCGTAGTAGCCATCACAAATCCTTTCATAAAAAACAACGGCCGCATATGCGGCCTTTGTCATTGATACGTCGATTGATTAACAACCGCAGCTGCCACCCTGATGTTTTTTGGTACCTTCAGTTGTACTTTCTGCGTCGGCAGGCATAGCGCCTTGGGCAACAGCAGGCTTTTCTTGGGGGTTTTGTTGGTTGGGTTGTGGAGTTTTTGCTGTATCAGCCATGGTATGATCCTTTGGTTATTGGTTATGAAAACGAAATAGGCATTGTCAGGTTGGATAACAAGACCTCTGATTTTCAATGTTTATGCAAGATGACTTAACCTGCATAAAAAATGTATGTGGTTAATATTTACGTGCCGGGCTTTACTACGCGCTGAATATAGGACGTAACATTATTATCGTTAAAGAAATTCAGCCAATTATACTGCTGCGGCAGCAGATGATCATTGGCCGATTTCACTTCGACGAAAGCATAAGCGGTCTCATGCCAGATAAATAAATCGGGAAAGCCACGGCGGCGGCGTTTGATGTCTTGGGCCTTAAAACGCAGGATCGCGGTCAATCCTGGCCACGGTAGCTTTTGTGCCATAGTTTCCAGCAATCCCAACAGGCCATCATGCCAACCGACAAACGGATTATGCGTGCCCTGTTTGGCCGCATAATTAGCGTTTAATAATTCCAATAACGCAGCCGCATGATTAATATGTTGCAGGCGCTTTTCGATGGCGTCCGCGCGGCGGGGATAAAAAGCGGCTGTGTACAAATCATGTGGCGCCAATTGCATTGGCTGGTTAAACATACCGTATGAGGCATCGTAAATAATGTCCCAAAACACCAATCCGAACAGGCAATTCCATAACCAGTTTTCGCTATGCACGCCATACCAGCCTTGTGCAGCATAATGCTGTAACAGCGCGGCTTCAACATTGACATCCTGGTAATCCAATACCAATGTGTCACTGTCCTTTAACAAGTTTGCGGCGGCGCTGCGCTTGGCGGTTTTGGTGAGGCGGTTGTAAAGCTGCTGCGCGGCATAGGCCTCTTCAGCATGGCTGGGCGTGTGCAACATCTCTACACAGAGTGCCAATGCCACGGCCTTCTCACCAAATTTGATGTAGAGGCGCGCCAACCGTTCGCGCGCGGGGGCCACCGGACTTTGCTGGTATAATTGCATTGCCGCGGCATAGTGCTGATCACGTTCCAATCGCCGCCCTAGGCGCGCAATCAAGCGATCGTACAAATCATGTGCTGTCAGGTGCAGTTGCATGCGATTGATGTTTTGCGCTTGCCACCAGCGGTGGACAACTATCGCTGTGTCAGCTTCACGCCGAATACGAAATTCCGCATACAGACATGCCAGGCGATAGCTGTCATGCGCAGCCTGGCGGTCTGTGAAACGCGGCGCCAGTGTCGTTTGGCAAATCGCCTCGCCTTGAATATGGCCGATCGCATGTATGACAAAGTCCGCCAAATTATCGCGCAGCTCGCCAAAAAACAGGAATTTGAAAAACGGCCAGCAATTTTGGCATGACAACGTGATCGCAGGATGCTGTTCACATAAATAGGTCATGAAATCGCCATATTGCGGCCAGCTGGGCAGCCACGCCAGTAACTGAGATTTTTGTGCAAAACGCGGCGCGCTGAATTGTGCGAGCGCGGTACATAGTTCGCTATGCGTAAAGCAATTGAGGAAAGCCGTATGCTGTTTGGAATTCAACGTGAAGCGTGTCACAATATTTTTATGCTGCAATTCGGTGATGGCATCCTGCAAAACATCGGCTGCCAAATAATCCAGTTTGGCAACGCGAAAATACGGCCCCTTGCGATTGGCCAAACGGATATAGAGTGTGAGGGCGGGGGTGGAGAGACTGTGCAGGGCGGCCAGGAAACCTTGCTCCGCCAGGGTCAGCATGCCCGCGTAATGCCGCTCGACATAGTTGATCACATACCAAAAGTCATTGACGAAATAATCAGTGGCGACCGGCGGGCTTGATGGGGAAAGGGTGGTGGACGATGTCACCCGCGCAGTTAACGCGAGTCGCCGTTAATTTCGAAAATAAAAAAAGGCCGCTGTCGCGACCTTTTTTAAAACATAAATAAGCCTTAGCGTTTGGCAGGGCGGCCCGGGCCGGCCATGCTGCGGTCGGTCAGGGTAATTTCGGCGGGTAGAGTAATGGCAGAACTGGTCATAATGTTGTCCGTAATATTGTTGTTGATGTAATCCATGTAACGCTTTGTTTATAAAAATACCTTACGGCCCAGCGGCTTGGATATAAACAGCTGCTAAAGACCGATATCATACGGCTTTCTTATGAATTCACCTTTACCGTTTTGCCAACAGAATCAAAGGATTTCGCATGACGGACAGTGAAAATATCGCGGGCAAGGTTATCGTCATTACGGGGGCGTCCAGCGGGTTTGGTCGTGGCGCGGCGTTGGAATTCGTCAAACGCGGCGCCAAGGTGGTGGTCGCGGCGCGCCGGGCCGAACTGCTTAACAGCTTGGTAACGGAAGCCAACGGCACCAATAGCAGCGGCCAGATTATGGCGGTGGCGACGGACGTTTCCAAACAGGATGAGGTGCAAAACCTGTATGACAGCGTGATGGCCGCGCACGGCCGCATTGACGTGTGGATCAATAATGCCGGCGCGGCGGCGATTGGCCGGTTTGAAGATATTCCACTGGCCGACCATGTGCAGGTTATTCAAACTGATTTGATGGGCACGCTCTACGGCAGCTATCTGGCGATGACACTGTTTAGAAAGCAAGGCAGTGGCATTTTAATCAATACCGCCTCCGCGCTCGGCAAAGTGCCAGGACCGTTTTACGCCAGTTATAATGCGTCCAAACATGCCATCGTTGGATTAAGCGCAACCTTGCGCCAGGAAATTGAACAAACCAAAACTGATCACATTCATGTCTGTACCGTGATGCCCATGGCGATGGACACACCGTTTTTCCAACATGCCGCGAATTACAGTGGGCATGAGGCGGTGCCAATCCCGCCAATGTATGATCCACAAAAAGTGATCGATACCTTTATCGATTTGGTCCAAAATCCTAAAGCTGAAACCATCGTTGGCGTGGCCGGCGATATTGCGGCATTTATGCACGGCATTATGCCTGGCGTGGTTGAAAAAATCATGGGTAAGGAAGTGCAAGTGGTGCAGATGGAGCAGGCCAAACCGGCTGCGAATAAACCCGGTAATCTGCATAATGCAACTGAAATTGACGGGCGCGTCTATGGCGGCTGGGCTGAACGCATGCAGGCGTGAATTATCGGTAACCTTACGGGTGCCGCGTTGTTGGCACAGATAGACTCTGATAATCAACATCATGCCTGTTAACAAACCCTACCATATTGATATTCAGCATCGCTTGGCCAAGGATTATGAAACCGTGGCGCTGGTGCTGCAAGGCGGCGGCGCGCTCGGTGCTTATCAGGCCGGTGTCGTCGAAGGTTTGATGGAGGCGGGGATTGAACCCACCTGGATTTCGGGTGTGTCGATCGGCGCCATCAATGCCGCCATCATTGCCGGCAATCCGCCCGCGACGCGGCTCGAAAAATTGCGCGGCTTTTGGAATTTGATTACGCATGATGATGTGGTGCCGCAGGTGAAGTTATTCGAGCATCCGTTCTGGCCGCAGGATTTTACCAACTTTGATGAATTGCAACGCGCCTTTCACCACAGCATCAATGCCTGGCAAACCCTGATATTCGGCCAGACCGGCTTTTTCACGCCGCGTCCGTTGCCGCCATCATCGCAGATGAAGCGCGATACTGCGGGCAGCAGCTGGTATGATACCGCGCCGCTCAAGGCATCACTGGAATATTTTGTTGATTTTGATTTGATCAATGCCAAAAAAATGCATTTCAGCGTCGGCGCGGTCAATGTTGCGAATGGCAATTTTCGTTATTTCGATAATATGACCGAGCGTATTTGTGTGGAACATGTCATGGCCTCGGGCGCGCTGCCGCCCGCCTTTGCACCGGTCAAAATCGGCCATGATTATTATTGGGATGGCGGCGTAGTGTCCAACACGCCCTTGGAATATCTGTTCGATCAGGACAAGCGGCAGGATACGTTAGCCTTTCAGATCGATTTATGGAGCGCGAAGGGTCGCCTGCCGCATAATTTGCTGGAGGTGAATCTGCGTGAAAAAGACATCCGTTATTCCAGCAAAACACGGCACGGCACCGACAAGGCAATTCAGGAACAAAAACTGCGCCAGACGGTTTATAAACTGCTTGAAAAACTGCCGAAAGATTTTTCCAGCGATGCCGAACTGAAAATCTTGCGCGAATTTTCCTGCACCAAGGTCATGAACATCATTCATCTTATCTATCAAAGCCGCGCCTTTGAAAGTCAGGCCAAGGATTATGAATTCAGCCGTCAGGCGATGCAGGACCATTGGCAGGCGGGGTTGGATGACACGCGTGAGACGCTATCACAGCCGAGCCGCCTCAATCGTCCGTCCGCAGAGGTCGGCATTGTGACCCACGACATCAAACGCAAAAATATTACGAAAGACGCCAGACTGAAATGAACCCGCTCGATTTCAAACAATGCGTGATGCCGCTGACCTCGCCTAGTTATGGGCCGGGACCGTACCGTTTTATCAATCGTGAATTTTTCATTATCAGTTATAAAACGGATATGGCGGCCCTGCGCCGCGTGGTGCCGGATGAATTTGAGATTCCGGAACCCATCGTTAAATACGAATTCATCCGCATGTCTGATGGCTACAGCTTTGGCAATTACACCGAAAGTGGCCAGGTTATTCCCGTAACATATAAGGGCGAACCCGGCGGTTACGTGCATTGCATGTTTTTGGATAATTTTCCCGCCACCGCTGGCGGGCGCGAATTATGGGGTTTTCCCAAAAAAATGGGCAGCCCGGTTTTGACAGTGCGTAATGATGTGCTCCAGGGGACGTTGGACCACGGCGATGTGCGCGTCGCGACCGGCACCATGCCATACAAATATTACGCGATGGATAAAGACAAACTGCTGGCCAGTTTGAAACAGCCGAATTTCATGTTAAAGGCGATCCCGCATGTGGATAACACGCCGCGCATTCTGGAACTCGTCAAATATTATTTGATCGATATGGAATTGAAGGAGGCCTGGTCGGGCCCCGCCGCGTTGGATCTGGTCTCACACATCATGGCGCCGGTGGCGGAATTGCCGATCCGCGAAATTATCGGAGGCACACATTTTATTGCCGACCTTACGCTCAGCATGGGCGAGGTCGTGCATGATTACTTGGCAAAATAGGAGACGAAGATGGATATGAATTTAAATGGCAAGGTTGCCCTGGTCACTGGTTCCGCCAGCGGCATCGGCAAGGAGATTGCCCTCACCTATGCGCGCGCGGGAGCGGCAGTCGCAATCGCCGATTTGAATGAGGCGGGCATCAAAACCGCCGTTGATGAATTTACCAAACAGGGCTTCAAGGCGACTGGCATTGTGATGGATGTCACCAGCGAAGATCAGGTGAATGCCGGAGTTGACAAGTGCGTCAAAGATTTGGGCAGCATTGATATTTTGGTCTCCAACGCCGGTATTCAAATTGTGCATCCGATTGAAGAATTTCCCTATGCGGATTTTCAAAAGATGCTCAATATCCATGTCGGCGGCGCGTTTTTAACCACCAAAGCTGCGCTTAAATATATGTATAAATCGGGTCAGCCAGGGTCGATCATCTATACCGGCTCGGTGCATTCGCATGAAGGCTCGCCGCTCAAATCCGCATATGTCGCGGCGAAACATGCGTTGAGCGGTTTGGCGAAAGTCGGCGCGAAGGAAGGCGGCAAACACGGCGTGTCCTACAACGTGGTTTGTCCCGGTTTCGTCCGTACACCGCTGGTTGATAAACAAATTCCGGAGCAAGCTAAAGAACTCGGTATCAGCGAGGCTGATGTAGTTAAAAATGTGATGTTGAAAGAAACGTTTGATGGCGAATTCACGACGGTTGATGAAGTCGCTGACATGTGCCTGTTCATGGCCTGGAATGCGCTGTTTGGTAATGGCGGCAAGGGCAGCCGTTCTATCTCAGGCCAATCGATGGTGGTCAGCCACGGATGGTATATGCAATAGTTTTGCCTATAAAAAATGATGTCATTCCAGGAAGAACAGCCTCCCCACAAGGAAAAGGTTATCCGCGCCAACCGTTTCAATTATATGCCAATGACTAAATCGTGTTGGGTTTTATCAGAAAGCCATGCAGGGATGCGCAACCAGGCGATTGGCCTCGCAGAAGCACTTGGTTTGCCCTATGACATTAAAACCGTGCGGTCGAATGTGCCGTGGGGATGGCTGCCCGCGACTTTATGGCCGCTGCCATTACAACTAAATGCGGATGGCGGCACATTTGCACCGCCCTGGCCGGATGTGTTGATTTCCTGCGGTCGCCGCAGCGTCGCCAGCGCGCTTGCCATCAAACGCGCGAGCGGTGGCAAAACCTTCGCCATTCATATTCAACAGCCGCAGGTAAATCCCAAGCTGTTTGATCTGGTCATTGTGCCGGAACATGACCGGTTGCGCGGGCCGAATGTCATCACCATGCAGGGCGCCATCCATCGCATCACGCCAGAAAAGCTAGCCGCTGCCGCCGCGGTGCCTGAGCCGCGTTTTGCACATCTGCCGCGCCCGCTGGTCGCGGTGCTGGTTGGCGGCCCAACCAAACGCCAGAAAGATTTTGCGCCGGTCATTACAGATTTAACCACCAAACTGAAACAGGCAGTCGCGCAAGATGGGGTTGGTTTGGCGGTGACTATCTCGCGCCGTACCGGCGCCGCTAATGAGCAAATCTTGCGCGACGGGTTGGCAGGTTTGCCTGCCTATATCTGGGACGGGCAGGGCGATAACCCGTATCTCAATATGCTGGCACAGGCGGATGCAATTATCGTCACCGGCGACTCTATCTCGATGGTGTCGGAGGCCTGCAGCACTGGCAAACCGGTTTATATTCATGAGGTCGACCGCGGTAGCCGCTTCACACCGTTTTTTGATTATTTATATCAAAATAATATGGCGCGGGTGTTTGAAGGGAGGATTGAGAGTTGGGAGTACCACTCATTAAAAACAGAACATGTTGTAAATTTAATTAAGGCTAAATTATTTTAGCTCTTGCACCATGGCACACCGTATCGCTGGATCAGCGCCTTCAATAATTTCTCGCGCGAGTTGCGCGGTTAATTGTGGATAAGCGTTGTGGTGTGGCAATTCTGTAAATCCCAAACTTTGATAGAACGGCATGTTCCACGGCGCATCGCGGCGTGTTGTCAAACCGACCGCCGTATAACCTTGTTCTTCAGCTGCATGAATAGCTGTTTGCATTAATTGCCGTCCAATACCCTGTTGCTGATAATCATAGGCGACTGAAACTTCATGAATATACAGCAAAGCACCCATACCGCGGCAGCCGATGAAGCCAACTAACTGTTGCGCATTTTGTGCAACCCATAATAAATTTGTCGCTTGCATTGCCAAAAGCTGTTCAGGCGATACTGTGCGGTCACTCGATTCATAGTCCTTCAAAACGTGAAATGCTTGCGCAGCAGAGCGTTCCACGGCAGATAAATGATAAATATCATTATCTTCTGCAAACTTAATATTTATGTGACACATAATAGGTTAATCTTACTATTTTCTTCCCCAAAATAACGCTTCTGGCAGGCGAATAAGCGAGTCTAAAAACTCGGATTTTCCTTCGAGTGAAAGATCTGTACGTGACCAATATTTTTGTAAAAGCTGGATTCTCTCCCAATCTACACTGGAACATTTTTGGTCAAATTCAAATTGCCAACCAGCTTTGCCCTTTTGATCATCAACTTCCCCACGCTCATTAATTAAAACTCCTAACCATTTACATTCTAATTCATTATCGATTGCTTGTGAAATATCTTCTGGCGCTAACAAATATTTCTTGCAATCTGGTGTTTGGTTTTCGATGAACGCGTTTTTACAAAAACCTTCTTGAATTGTATAAGGCGTATGATTTGAGTCATAGTCAAACGCACAAGCTTCTGTGCTCATTATGATCGCAAACAAAATAATCAAAAAACTTTTGAAGAGCATTCTTGCCTCGTTTAATGGCATATGATTATTTCATGGCCTGCCAACCGAAGCAAGCGAACATGGGTGCCTCCCTACGCCAAGGTTTCAGGAGATCAACCTACGCGCCGCTGCGCTTGCATAGGTTGGCGGAGAGGGTGGGATTCGAACCCACGGTAGGCTTACACCTACGCCAGTTTTCAAGACTGGAGCCATCAACCGCTCGGCCACCTCTCCTCTAACCAGGCAGTATCCATAGCTATAAAAAAATCATTTGAAAACAGTTTTGTTAATGCCGCGAATTTCCCTTCTCCCTTCTAGAGAGAGGGTGCCCCTTTAGGGGCGGGTGAAAGGTAGTTATAATCTGCGTTTTTCGCTTCGCTCAACCACCTTCTCCCTAAAAAGGAGAAGGAAAATCCTGCGTAATAACTTCGTTTCGCTCTAGTTTCGGTATTAATTTTCCCTTAAGTTAACCAGCGATGTCAAATATAATGTATATTATACAGTGCCTTCTGTTGGGCTTACTATTGGCAACACCGGCATTGGCCCAGGACGACAGCGGCTTTGCCGGCTGGAAACAGAATTTCCTGGCCAGCGCTGCGCAAAAAGGGGTCAGCAGCGCCACATTAAAACAAGCCGCGCCCTATCTAAAATTCCTCCCAAAAGTCATTGAATTTGATCAGCGCCAGCCCGAAAAAACGCAAAGCTTTGCGCAATATCTGTCGCAAACCATGACGCCGCAACGCCTGGCGCAAGCCAAGCAATATTTCGACCAATATCACGATCAATTGCGGGAGATTGAGCAGAAGTATCAGGTGCCGGCGGAAGTGATTATGGCCCTCTGGGCGAAGGAAAGTTCGTTCGGCCAGAACCAGGGCAAGTATAATATCCTGTCATCGCTGGCGACCTTGGCCTATGAAGGCCGCCGCGCTACGTTTTTTTCCAGCGAGCTGCTGGCCGCGCTGCAGATGATTGACCAGAATGCGGCTACGCCCGAAACGCTTACCGGCTCCTGGGCCGGGGCGATGGGCCAATGCCAGTTCATGCCGTCAAGCTATTTGAAATTCGCCGCGGATGGTGATGGCGATAATCGCGCCGATATTTGGGGCAATGAGGCGGATGTTTTTGCCTCTATTGCCAATTATCTGCACAATAGCGGCTGGACCTATCTCACCGGTATTGCGCAGCCGGTGACTTTGCCGGATGAATTTGATGCCAGCCTCATCGACCTTAAAATTGTTAAACCGGTTACGGAATGGCATGCGCTGGGCCTGCGGCGGGATAACGGCATGCCACTATATTTATCCGGCGTGCCGGCCTCGGTCGTGCAGCCGGATGGCCCCGGCACGCCCGCCTATTTGGCCTATAACAATTTCCGCACGCTGATGAAATGGAATCGCTCCACCTATTTCGGTTTGGCGATTGCACAGATTGCTGTGACATTGAACTCTGCCCAACCTGACAACAATTAGGGGATAATAATGAAACGCGTTTATCTTTGTTTACTTATATGTCTATTGCTCAACGCCTGCGCCGACACGCCGGTCTCACCGCAACCACAGGGCTATTATAAAGTCGGCAAACCCTATGAAGTTGAGGGCCGCACTTACTATCCCACCGAGGTCACCAACTATGCCGAAGAAGGCATGGCCTCCTGGTACGGGCCCGGTTTTTATGGCAAGCGCACCGCGAATGGCGACATCATGGGACGCGAAGATGTGACGGCCGCGCATCGCACACTGCCCATGCCGTCGGTGGTTAAAGTCACCAATCTTGATAATGACAAATCTATTTTGGCGAAGGTAAATGACCGTGGTCCCTTCCGCAAGGATCGCATCATTGATGTGTCGATGGCCGCCGCCAAACAATTGGGCTTTCACGGCAACGGCACTGGTCGCGTGCGGGTTGAATTCATGCCAATGGAAAGCAAACGCATGGCCGAGGCTGCCAAACGCGGCACCAACATGACGCTGGCGGATGCAGTGGTGGGACCAGCAGTACAACAGGCAACTGCCCCACCTATCATTATCGCGGAAACCATTATCCAACAGGCGGCACCCCTGCCAGCCGGACAAATTGACACCGAACCATTGCCGGATAACAGCATCGTCGTTACCACCCCGTCAATGCCCAGCGCGAACATTCAACAGGTCAATTATACTGTTCCAGTTGCGCCAACTCCAACCACTACGGTAGTAACCACTACACAAACAACAATGACCAAAGGCAGCCTTTATGTGCAGGCGGGCGCTTTTGCCAAACAACAGAATGCTGATGCCGCCGCTGCCAAACTGCGCGGGTTAGGCCGCGTTGAGATTGTGCCGCTGGAGCGTAATGGCGCCACTTTGTATCGCGTGCGGATGCCCGCAACCGCTGACAGCGCGCCAAATTTGCTGGATCGTATGCAGCAAACAGGCCTGGTTGGCGCGAAGATTATTAACGAGTAAGGTCAGAATCAAACACGCCACTAACAAAGGACATTAGGATGCCGCGCCGCGGTTTAGGTTTATTTTTAGTTATTTTATTGGGCGCGCCGCCGGTGTGGGCTGATGCGCCGCTGATTCAAACCGCTGCCAAAAACGCGATTGTTATCGATCAGGCCACTGGCACGGTACTGTATGAAAAAGATCCTGATGCGCGCATCCCGACCGCGTCAATGAGCAAGGTCATGACTGCCTACGTCGTGCATGACGTGATGAAACAAGGCAAATTGAAACCGGATGATATGTTGCCGGTCTCACAAAAGGCCTGGTCGACCCAGGGCTCCAAAATGTTTGTCGAACTTAACAACAGCATTAAAGTATCTGATCTGTTAAAGGGTGTTATCATTCAATCCGGCAATGATGCCTGTATTGTATTGGCAGAAGGCATCGCCGGTAGTGAAGAACATTTTGCAGATTTAATGAATCAGGATGCCGCAAAGCTGGGTTTAAAAGACAGTCACTTCGCCAATGCGACCGGCCTGCCGGATCCTAATCATTATTCGACAGTGCGTGATCTGGCAAACCTCGCAGTTGCTTACATCCGCGATTTTCCAGAAGATTATAAATTAAACGCCGAAAAGGAATTCACCTACCACGGCATCAAACAGGGCAACCGCAACCCGTTGCTGTATACCGATGTTGGTGCCGATGGTGTCAAAACTGGTCATACAGACGAGGCTGGTTTTGGTGTTATCGGTTCCGCCGTACAGCGCGGCCACCGTATCGTGATGGTGATTTCCGGCATGGTCTCTATGAAAGAGCGCGCTGAAGAGTCGGACAAACTCATCCGCTGGGCGTTCCGCGAATTCAGCGTTGCCAAAATTTTCAAAGCTGGTGATACGGTCGCCAGCGTACCGGTCTGGCTGGGCAAGGATAAGGAAGTGCCATTGGTGGCGGGTGCGGATGCCAGCCTGCTCATCGCACGCGCTGACCAAAGTAAATTGAAAGCGGTCGTTAAATATAATGAACCGATCGCCGCGCCGATTACCAAGGGCACCCAGGTCGGCACGATTGAAGTCTCCGTTCCCGGCAAGGCACCCGCGAGCTTTCCAATTGTGGCAGGTGCGGATGTTGCCAAGGCAGGCCCATTGGCGCGCATCGGTCATGCGTTTAGCTATCTGTTCATGGGGCAATAGTGACGCTGCGCCCCGCTTGCTTTATCAGTTTTGAAGGCGGCGACGGCGCGGGCAAATCGACCCAGGTCAAAATGCTGGCCGCCGCCTTGCGTGATGAGGGTGTAGCCGTCGTCACCACGCGTGAACCCGGCGGCGCGCCCCAGGCGGAGGTCATCCGCGATATGCTGGTCAGCGGCGCAACGGACAAATGGGATCCGGTGTCGGAAATCTTATTACTCTATGCCGCGCGGCGTGAACATTGCCGCCACACGATTTGGCCGGCGCTGGAGGCGGGGAGTTGGGTCATCTCTGACCGGTTCGCCGACTCCACTATGGCTTATCAGGGGTACGGCCATGGCATGGGCCGCAGTGTGGTTGAAAAAATTCATGAGGCTACGCTGCAAAATTTTGCGCCTAATTTGACCTTCATTTTGGATATCGCGCCGGATGCCGGTTTACAGCGTGCTGATAATCGCAATGCCGGCAAAAGCCGGTTTGAACAGATGGATATGGGCTTTCATCAGGCCCTGCGTGACGGTTTCCTCGATATCGCGCGCCGTGAACCAAACCGTTGCGTCGTGATTGATGCCACCGCGAGTGCTGAGGAAATCCATAAGACGATTTTAAAAATGGTTGTCGAACGGCTGTTGATATCTGCGCCGCGCAGCGCACAGGCTTAAACATAATGACGACGCGCTGGGCCGAACGCCAACCCCAGGCCAATGATCAATTGTTCGGCCATGCCGATGCCGAACAGTTACTATTGACTGCATATAACGCCGACCGCCTGCCGCATGGCTGGCTATTCGCAGGTTCGGCAGGGATCGGCAAGGCAACGCTGGCGTTTCGTTTTGCGCGGTTTCTGCTGGCGCAAAATCAAAACAATAACAGCAGTTTTGGATTGTTTGCCGATGCGCCAAAAGCAGAACCTGCAATTGTCGCCAATCTCCATATTCCGCTGACGCATCCGGCCGCGCAGCGCATCGCCGCGGGTTCACAGCCCGATCTGCTGGTGATTGACCGGCCCGAGGCAGGCAAAGCCATTACAGTGGATGAGGTGCGCAAAATCATGCCGTTCCTCACGATGACAGCATTGGAAAATGGCTGGCGCATTGTCATCATTGATGGCGCGGATAATATGAACCGTGCCGCGCAAAATGCGTTGTTGAAAATTCTGGAAGAGCCGACGCCCAACAGCCTGATCATGCTGCTCGCGGAAAACGCCGGTAGTTTGCTGCCGACCATTCGTTCACGCTGCCGCTTGCTGCGTATGGATGCCGACCAGACCGCGCATAGTGAAACTATTCTGGCCGAGGAATTGCCAGAACTGTCACCACAGGGCAGGGCAGTGCTGTTGAATATGGCGGGCGATGCGCTGGGCCGTGCCTTGCAATTGTCGCGCAGCGGCGCCTTGGATATTTTGGCGCAATTGGATGGTTATGCGCGCGCACCATCGCGCGCCGCGGCGGATAATTTGGCGCGGGCCTTTACCAATGACGCGCTTTACCCCACCGCGGTACAAAGCCTATTGTGGTTATTATCATATCTGGCAATTGTATGCGGGCAGGGCGAACAGCCGCTGATTTTCACCAATTACACCGTCAATTTGCCGCAACTTTTGGCGCTGTATGACAGCGCCGCCCAGCAATTCCGTGATGCCGATGCATTATATCTGGACAAAGCACAGCTATTGCGACAAATTTTGTGGCAATTACCCAAGGCAATTATGCCGGTAAAATAGACAAGACGCTTAATGACCAAACCGCCATTTTATATCACAACGCCTATTTATTATGTGAATGACGTGCCGCATATCGGCAGCGCTTACCCAACGCTGGCTTGCGACGTGTTGGCGCGGTTCAAACGGCTGGACGGTTATGACGTTAAATTTTTAACCGGCACGGATGAGCACGGGCAAAAGGTGGCCAAGGCCGCCGCCACCGCCGGCATGGACCCACAAAGCTTTACCGACCAGGTGTCGCAAAATTTCCGCGACCTGTGCCAGGTGATGAACTTTTCCAATGATGATTTCATCCGCACGACAGAGCCGCGTCACTACGCTGCCGTGCAAGCAGTGTGGAATAAATTGCTCGCCGCCGGTGACATTTATGAGGACAGTTATGGCGGCTGGTATGCCGTACGTGACGAGGCATTTTATAACGAAGATGAACTGACCGAAAAAGATGGCATTAAATATGGTCCTTTCGGCGCGCCAGTGGAGTGGGTGGAGGAACCGTCTTATTTCTTCCGCCTATCGAAATGGCAGGAGCCACTGCTGAAATATTATACAGAACATCCCGATTTTATTGCGCCCACCTCGCGCCGCAATGAAGTCATCAGTTTTGTGAAATCCGGCCTCAAGGATTTGTCAGTCTCGCGCACCACATTTAACTGGGGCGTGCCGGTGCCGGGCGATGACAAACACATCATGTATGTATGGCTGGATGCGCTGACCAACTATATCACCGCGCTCGGTTATCCAGACACTGGTGGTGACTATGCGAAATTCTGGCCGACGGCGGTCCATATCGTGGGCAAGGATATTTTGCGCTTTCATGCGGTTTATTGGCCGGCTTTTTTGATGGCGGCAGGCCTTGCGCCGCCACAACGTATCTTCGCGCACGGCTGGTGGACGGCTGAAGGCGAAAAAATGTCAAAGTCGTTGGGTAATGTGATAGCACCCCAGGCTTTGATCGACAAATATGGCCTTGATGCCACGCGTTACTTTTTGTTGCGTGAAGTGCCGTTCGGTAATGACGGTGATTTTTCCGCGCAGCAGATGATCAACCGTATCAATGCCGATCTGGCGAATAATTTAGGCAACCTCGCACAACGCACGCTGTCGTTTATCCAAAAAAATGCCGGTGCCGCCGTGCCGCAGCCGGGCGCTTACACCAATGCCGATAATATACTATTGGCACAGATTGAAACCACGCTGCCAGCAGTTCGCGCACATTTGGATAAACAGGAGTTTAACAAAGCACTGGAAGTCATCTGGCAACTGTCCGCCGCCGCCAATGCCTATATTGACACCGAAGCGCCGTGGAGTTTGAAAAAAACCGATCCCGCACGGATGCAAACGGTGTTGTATGTGCTGCTGGAAACTATCCGTAACCTTGGCTTATTACTGTTGCCCTTTATGCCAGAGTCGGCAGGTAAAATATTAAACCAGCTTGCGATTGCCGACGATCAGCGTTGTTTCATGTCGTATGGAAAACAAAATCAGTTAAAGCCAAATAATACTTTACCAATACCATCGGGAATTTTTCCAAGATATGAAAAAAATTAGTATGCTATATGTCCCCCACCCAGAAATTCTGACGCGCGTAAACTCGCTAGAATTTCTGACCTCCTCGCAAGGGGGAGGTGGTTACAGCGCTTCTGATACAAATATTGACGTTACGGAGAAAGCAACCTCCCCGTTGCGGGGAGGTCGATATTTTCAAATAAGCCAAGAGGCGCATGCAGAAAATATCGGGTGGGGGATGTCAGTGCGCCGAAGCATATCGTGCGAAGTTAACTGGATGGGGGTTTAAATGCTAGTCGACTCCCATTGCCATCTCGACTTCCCCGACTATGCGGAGGAGGGGGTAGAGATATTTGTCCAGCGCGCGAAAGACAGGGGTGTTGGTTATCTGCAAACTATTTCCACGCATATCAGCAAATTTAATTCCGTGCGCAGTATTGCTGAAAAATTTCCCAATGTGTTTTGTTCGGTTGGCGTACATCCACATCATGCGGCAGAGCCCGCAGAGCAATTTACCACCGCACAAATCGTTGAATTATCACAGCATCCTAAAGTTATCGGTATCGGTGAATGCGGGCTGGATTATCATTATGATTATGCGCCGCGTGAGGTGCAGGCCGATGTCTTCCGCAAACAGCTGCGCGCATGTTTAGAAACCAACTTGCCAGTCATCGTTCATACGCGCGAAGCGGAAGAAGATACGCTGCGCATTTTAGAGGAAGAGCGCGCCGGCCAGCCGCTTAACATTCTGCTACATTGTTTTACGTCATCGCCTGGCATGGCCAATCGTGCCATAGACCTTGGTTATTATTTTTCTTTTTCCGGCATTATTACGTTTCCCAAATCTGTTGAGCTGCGTGAAATTGTCAAGCAGGTGCCGTTGGAACGCATTCTGGTGGAAACAGATGCGCCATTTCTAGCGCCGCCGCCCTATCGCGGCAAACGTAATGAACCGGCTTATGTCGTGCACATCGCGGAAAAACTGGCGGAAATTTTTGAAACCACGCCGGAAAAAATCGCCGCGCAAACCACTGACAATTTTTTCCGGTTGTTTAAAAAGGCCAAGAAGTGAGATACAAGGAAATTTTTAAAATGTTTGCTCAGCTTTCTATATCCGTCATGAGCCTATTCAATAAGGACATTAGATAATGTCTGAACCAACACGCCTAACCATGCTCGGCTGCGGCGGCTCCTTGGGCGTCCCCAATATCGCGGGGCGCTGGGGGCAATGCGATCCCACCAATCCTAAAAACCGGCGCATGCGGACCTCGGCCTGGGTCGAATACCAGGGTAAAAAATTCCTGATCGATACGTCGCCGGATTTGCGCACACAGATCATTCAAAATGACTTGCTGGGCCAACGTCCGGACGCTGTGTTCTATACCCATGCCCATGCTGACCATGTGCATGGCATTGATGAATTGCGCGCCTATTTCTGGGCGCATGACCAGCAAAAAGTGCCGATTTACCTATCCCAGGAAATGTATGATAAAGTGTCACAGCATTTTTCCTATTTGTTCAAAGGTTCCGGCGAAACGGGTCTATATAAAGCGGCTTTGGCACCGCATATTATTAGCGAGGGCTATCAGTCGCTTGCCGGTGCGACAATCACTATTGTCGAACAGGATCATGGCGATGTCATGTCATTGGGCTATCGTTTCGGCAATATCGGTTATTCGACGGACTTTAAACGTTTCACGCGTAATGGCCTGGAATTGCTCAAAGGTATCAAAATCTGGGCGGTGTCGGTCGCGGACTGGAATTCAACACATCCGTCACATGCCATCATGTCTGAGGTTTTGGCTTGGATCGATATCATCCAGCCTGAGCAGGTTTTTCTGATCCACCTTAATCCTAATAGTGATTATGACACGCTATGCCGCCAATTGCCCCTACATATTCGGCCGGCCTATGACGGGCTTGTTCTGGAGGCCTAAGTTACCAGACCTACCTATAACATAATTTGACATAATATATATTATCAGACTTATTATAGGCTGGGTTTGCTTCTATTTAGCCTGTTTGCTTGCTTGCTGGTTATGGCGCTTTGGTATCTTTGATAGCTACTGGTGCAGTTTCAGTTTTGACGGCCCCCGCTGCTGGCGCCACACTGCTTTGCGCCGGCGCGGCCGGCTGCGCGGCAACGGCTTTGGTCGCGGCAGCAGTGGCGTTATTCGCCGCGGCTGCCTCCGCTGCAACCGATGGCAGCGTTTTCACATTCGGATCCGTTACCGGCGCTGGCGGCATCGCGCCGGCTGGCGCTGTATTGCCTAACGCCGCCTTGGCCGCGGCGGCATCTTCTTTCGGCAAAACCTTGGTGCGTTCGGCCAGTTTGGCGGTAATCAGCTGCGCTTTTTTGGCGTCCATCACCGCCATCACCGGCGATAATTTAGTTTCTTTCATATTGCCGGCAATGGTCATTAATACGGCGGGATCCATCGTGTTAAAAATAACCGCAGCCTCTTTCGGTTTCATTTTTTCATAAAGTGCGACCAGGCTTTTGGTTTGGTCGTCTTCACGGGTCTGGATGGATGCCAGCAAATTTTTAATCTCATCGCGCAGCGCATTCAATTCTGCGGCTTTCTGGCCGAATTGCGCTTCACTAGCCTTTAATAATGCTTCCCGCTCATCCAAAGCCGCCGCACGCGCATCCAGCTGTTTGCGGCGCTCCGCCATATCCTGCAAAATCTGGATTTCGCGGTTGGGCCGCATGTCATCGCCATTGGGTTTATCCAATTCAGCAGCATCAGATTCTTCGGCTGGCGTAGGTGTGGTTTTTTCTGCAACCGCGCCACCCTTTTTATCATCAGCCTTTTCGTCCTTCTTCGCGTCTTTCTCGTCTTTGGCGGTGTCGTCTTTATGCGTTTCGTCTTTTTTGGCTTCGGCTTGCGCGGCGGCGCCCACCATCACCAGCTGTTGCCGCGCATCCTGCAGTCGCAGGAAAAATGCGATTAGGATGATCAAAATTGTCAGCGGCAATAACTTCAGCCGATTGTACAGGCGCACCAGCATGTCCATACGTTTTACCCCGCCGCCTTATCCTGGTCATGATCTTGGTCATGGCGCGCGGCTTCTATGCGCGCAAAATCCGCCATCAATTGTGATTCCGCGCGTGAACGCGGTTTGGCCGCGAACGGATTGGCCGCCGCGCGCGGCTGTGACAGGCCGCCGGTTTTGGCCAGTGGCGGCTCTGCTGCTGCGGTACTCGCTTTATCCATCAATGCCCGAACCGCGACATCTTCAATCGACCGGGTTGGCCGCGCCGCTGGTTCAGCCATGGCACGTGGCGCGTGCTCATCAATAATATCATTGGTGCTGGCATGTTTCGGTTTTGGCGTGGCGACTGCCGCGCCTTCCAACCGCCGTGCCAGCGAGTCTCCGCTTTCCACCATGAACTGCAGTTCGTGCGATAGGCCGAGACCCTTTTGAATCTGGTCGTCCAGCTCGCCGCCAACTTCCTGCGCCGCCAGCTTCAAATTGCGGATCGAAGTTTCCGCCGCCGTCATCGCGCCGGTTAGCTTTTTAACCAGGTCTTCAAACTCACCCTTGGTCGCGCGCAGATTTACGAGGTTGCGGTTTAACACAAAGGCAAAAGACATTGTAAAACCAAGAAAAATGATCATGACGATATCGAGAATAAGATTTAAAGTCATGGTCTTGCCTCATCTTCAACCGGCGCATCGCCTTCGATCTGCACGGCAATCTGGCCGGATTTGCGGCCCATGCGGCCCACATACATCGGCTTGTCCCCGCAGCTCATCAAAATCAAATCATCGGGGTGGGTGTTTAGCAACAGGGTACTGCCCTTCTCCCACGCCAGCGTTTCGGACAGTTTCAGATTGGCCTCGCCCAGCACCGCTTGCAATTCCACATCCGTATGGAACAATTCATTGGCCAAATGCGTTTCCCAAATCGTATCGCGGCCGAATTTTTCCCCCATAAACATTTGCAGCAACAATTCACGCACCGGCTCTAATGTCGCGTAAGGAATGATAATTTCCAAACGGCCGCCGCGGTCTTCCATGTCAACGCGGATTTTGATCAATACCGCGGCATTGCCGGGCCGCGCGATGGTCGCAAAACGCGGGTTGGTTTCCAGCCGGTCGAATTTAAACCCAACCGGTGACAGCGGGTCAAACGCCGCTGACATATCGGACAGTACCACATGCACCAGCCGCTCGACCAGCGAGCGTTCGATTGTGGTATACGGCCGCCCTTCAATCCGCATCGCCGCAGTACCACGGCGGCCGCCCAGCAACACATCGACAATCGAATAAATCAGTGCGGAATCGACAACTAATAAACCGTAATTATCCCATTCTTCCGCTTTAAATACGGAAATCATCGCCGGCAGCGGCACCGAATTCAGGTAATCGCCAAAACGCACGCTGGAAATCTGGTCGATTGAGGCCTCGACGTTATCTGAGGTCAGGTTACGCAAGCTCGTCGACATGACGCGCACCATGCGGTCAAAGACGATTTCCAACATCGGCAGGCGCTCATAATTAATGAGGCCGCTGTTGACCAGCGCCTGCACACCTTTTATTTCGTCAGTGTCATCGCCGCCGCCCAGCAGGCTGTCAATTTCATCCTGATTTAGGATACGCGCGCTGCCGTCTGCCGTCTCGGGGCTGCCAATATTGTCAATGTTTTCGGCGGCGTCGGCCATATATAAACCTTATTGAATCAGCAGCTGGCGGAACAACACGTCTTTTACTTCAATCGGTGCGACGGCGGGTTTGAGGCGCGCCAGCAGCTCCTGCCGCAGCCGGTAAATACCAGCCGAGCCGCGCAAATCTTCAATCCGCATCTCGCGCAGGAAAATCTGGAACTGATCAATTACCTTAGGCACAATGCCTTCTACCGCATGCACATCCTCCGCCTTGGCGAGCTCGATGCTAACGGAAATTTTAAGGAAATGCTGTTTCTTGCCTTTGCTGTCCATATTAACCAGCATCTCGGGCAAATCGTAATAAGTGGGTTTTTCCGCACCCTCTTTACCGTCTTTTTTCTTATCCTTGCCGCCCTCTTCGCCGTGCTCCTCGGTCAATTCCTGACCGGGTTCACCTTCCTTGGCGGCCTCTTTTTTCTTACCGCCGAGGATGCCGGTTAGAAACAGCACCGCGACAATAATGATAATCAGCAAAATGGGTCCCACGATCAGCAGGATTTTTTTAAGGCCTTTTTTCTTTTTACCGCCTTCTTCTGCGGCCGCTTCGCCCTCGGCTGCGCCGTCGGTCTTTTCGGTGTCTTCGCCCGCCATTCGCTTTCTGCTCCTGCTGTTTCGGGTTCTATTATGCCAGATTCGGGGGCCGTAAACGTCCCCCAGACCTGTTAAGTCAATTATAGTTTAAGGGGAAAATGTTAAGGAAGTGTTAAAGATCTTACTAACTGGCGACGTTGTTTGACTGGATGTCCATCGATGTTGCTCATTACTTTCAAATATCCTTTTGTAAAGCGTTCCGCGATCCTTGGATTGATGGCAAATAACACTGATGTCGTTGTTTCTCCCACTAGATTTGCATGCTGTTCGACGGGTTGCAACCGATAAGCGATGTAGTCTTCTGTGCAAAATAGGTTTGAATTAAAATAAATACCGGAGATCATTTGCATATAAAAAATGAGGGATTGTGTGTATAAAGGACTTTCTTGATGTATTTTATGATTTTGTAACGCTAATGCAACTTGATGCTGTTGAGCATGACTATTCTCATGTATTAAACTACCAATCACTTCAGAAAAGGGCCTGTAGCCAGATCTGTCAGTTAAAAGAATTTTTTGATCTTTTAAATCATATCTACCTAAAGTTCCTGTTCTTGGATCTATTTCTACAAACTCGACTGGCACATCTGTAAATATAATATTTTCATTCGAAAAAGCTTTATTGTGAAAATTTTGAACATATTTAAGTCCAGCTATACGTTGTTTGTCGGAAAGATAATACCAAAGCTTATTCAATAATTTGAAACGCAAATTTTTATGAAGTGACTTTATAAGTTTTTGTAAATAAAGCTGTTGAAGATTTTGAAATTCCGGCGCCGGTTGTATTGTCTTTAAAACAAGATTTCTTAATTTTATTAAATTTTCTGTTTGACCATTGATTAATCCATCTTGATCAACAGAGCGCTCTTCCAAAGTATCAACTGTATGTATTGCCGCAACCAAATAAAATCTTTTGATGATATCAATATTATTGATGTAATTGAGGCTGTTTAATGATGGTTTTTGAATTAAGTTTATAAGCCGATCGGCATCTAAACCGATTTTTTCAATCCACTTCAAAAGCTTTGCGGGCAAAATTTCTTTATTGTCTAATAGCACCCCTTTAAATTAGCACAAATTCTTGCAAATAAAAACTTTTTAACTCCAACTCTCCGTAATATCCACCTCCGCCGTTAGCGGCATAATCCTGCCAATGGGGATTATCACGTTCAATTGAATTAACTTTATATTGGCGCGGCCATTTTTTAAGTTGTTTTTCACGGCAAATGGCGTCTTCAATATCGCCAAATTCTTGATAGAAGACCAGCTTGTATAATTTATGTTTACTGCTGAAAGCTGTCTGATAAATATGATTACGATGTTCGCGGATGCGGGTTTCTAAATCGCCGGTAACGCCGGTATATAAAGTGCCATGATCCCGATTGGTGATGATGTAAGTGCATTAATTTTTAGACATTGTAGCCAGTTTAACCGTGGATCCCCGACAGCATAAGGCTCACCAGAACAAATTGCCCAAAAGCAATTTGTATTCGCCTAATGGTCGAGGATGACAGCGGAGAGTGTAAGCATAATCTTAAATAAATTCCCGCCCAGGTTTTTTAGGCAATGGTGTTTCATTGATTTTATCATGTCTATCCAAAATACTTTGAATAAATCTTTTGGTATCAATCAGCAAAAGTTGCGTTAAATCATCACTCGGCATAACTGCTGCCGGACGTGCGCGTGGTGGAGCATTACGATGGTGGTCACGCCAAAATGGTTGTAGCCGCTCATGATCAGATTTAGCCATGATTGCTTGCAAACTTTCAAATAATGTTTGGATAGGTGGTTGTGAACGATCAACAGTGGCAAGCAGGTCAACCGGTTCAGATGTCAGAAAAGGCGAAGGCGATGGAAAAATTTGCTCCTCGATGAAATGGTTGAGATATGTTTTAGGATAATCTCTGCGTCTTTTTTCCGCCGCGCGTGCCAGCTGTGTTTCCAACTCATGTTGGGCTTTTTGTTCGCGCGTCACACGTTCTGACTCAAGACGTTGGAGCTCCTGTTCTAGGTAAACTTGATATGCGCTTGGCATGGGAGCGTCGGGAAGATATTTTTCTATAACATAGAGGTTGTCGAACAAAGGCGGTTTCTCAAATTTTTGTTTCAAAAAAAGGTTTTTAAAAAGCATAGGTGAAGGTTTTGTATAAGGATTTCCAATACCATTTTCTGCGCAATATTCGGCAAATGCGTCAAACAAATCAGATTCTTTAACCATGTTAATCTCCTTGAAAGTGATAATCCAATTTACACCAAAATCATGCAAGTAAAAAAGAAATTAATTACTTTCATGAATTTTAACTCCAACTCTCCGCGATATCAACTTCAGCCGTCAGCGGCACCGCCAGACCCAGCTTGGCGCCCTGCGCTTCCATAATATCGGAAACGCGTTGGGCGATGCCGGGGGCGTCCACCACCGGTGCTTCCAGCACCAGTTCATCATGCACCTGCAACATTAACCGCGCCGGGCTGTTGGTTTCGATAATCCAGTTATGCACATCGATCATGGCCAGTTTCATGATGTCGGCGGCGGTACCCTGCAATGGCGCATTAATGGCCTGGCGTTCCGCACCCGCGCGGCGCGCCGGGTTGTTATCGCGAATGCCCGGGATCACACATTTACGGCCCATCAGCGTCCGCACATATCCATGCTGGCGCGCCTCCTGCTTGGTCGCCTCCATGTAATCGCGTAGTTCGGGGAAACGCACGAAATAACGTTTAATATAATCCCCGGCTTCCTGCGCGCTGATGCCCAATTGTTTCGCCAGGCCCCAGTTGGAAATGCCATAGATGATGCCGAAATTAACCGCCTTCGCGCTGCGCCGCAGGTCGCTGGTAACCGCGTCCAGTGGCACGCCCAACACTTCGCTCGCGGTCAGCGCATGAACGTCTACGCCATCCAGATACGCCTGTTTCAACGCCGGAATATCCGCCATTGATGCCAACAGCCGCAGTTCAATTTGCGAATAATCCACCGCGATCAGTGAATAGCCCTGGTCGGCGATAAAGGCGGTACGGATGGCTTTGCCCTCTTCAGTCCGTATGGGAATATTTTGCAAATTGGGATCGGAGGATGACAGGCGCCCGGTGCTGACCACCGCCATTGCGTATGATGTATGCACGCGGCCCGTATTGGGTTGAATCTGCAGCGGCAAGGCATCGGTATAGGTGCCCTTGAGTTTGGATAGTTGCCGCCATTCCAGCACCTGTTCCACCACAGTATGCCCTTGGGCCGCCAGTGGCTCCAACACATCGACCGCCGTCGACCATTCCCCCGTTTTACTTTTGCGTCCGCCGGGCAGGCCGAGATTGCCAAAAAGAACTTCACCTAATTGTTTGGGTGAACCAATATTAAAATCTGCCCCCGTCAGTTTGAAAATCTCTGCTTGCAAATCAACCAGTTTGTCCGCGAAACGTTTTGACATCACCGCCAGCCGGTCGCGGTCAATCAGAATGCCGGTTAATTCCATGCGCGCAATCGCATCAATCAACGGACGTTCAGCTTCCTCATAGATCCGCGCCATTTTTTCGGCGGCGATGCGTGGCTTTAGCACCTTGTGCAGACGCAACGTAATATCAACATCCTCCGCCGCATATTGGCACACTTGCTCCAACGGCACATCGGCCAGCGCAATGCGCTGTTTGCCCTTGCCGGTTAAATCATCATAACTGATCGTCGTCGTATTTAAAAATAGCCGCGCCAATTCATCCATGCCATGGTTATGCGCGGTGCCATCCAGGATATAGGACATCAGCATCGTGTCATCGACGCTGGTGACATTAACGCCGTGCCGCATAAAAAATTGCAGGTCGAACTTGGCATTGTGCGCGACCTTTAAAATGCTCGCGTCTTCCATCACCGGTTTCAAAATTTCCATGACCAGCTCAACCGTCAATTGCGGCTGGTCAGTGTTGTGTTTAAGCGGAATGTAAATTCCCTCCCCCGTCTGCGCGGTGACGGCCAGGCCGATCAAATTAGCAGAGGCGGGAATAAGCGAGTCCGTTTCAGCATCGAAACACAACACACCCTCGTCTTGGACCTGCACGATAAATTCACGTAATACGGCCTCATTTTGAACCATGCGGTAATTGACGTTGATGTTTTCAAACAATTTGGACGGCTCAATGGTTGGCCGCATTTCGGGAAACAGCGATTGCTGCAACGGTGCGCCACTGTCCTGCGCCATGCGTTGCGCGGAGGCGCCGCCGAATTTGGCCACCAGCGATTTGAAACCCTGCACTTCCAAAAAGGCCACCATCTTGGCCGGATCTGTATCACAACGATGCAGGTCGGACAGCGGCACGGTGACCGGCGCATACGCATCCAGTTGCACCAATCGTCTGGAGAGCCGCGCCTGGTCGGCATAGTCAATTAACAACTGGCGGCGTTTGGGCTGTTTGATTTTGTCAGCATTGGCGAGCAGGTTTTCTAGATCGCCGTATTCATTGATCAGCTCCGCGGCTGTCTTGACGCCAATTCCCGGCACGCCTGGCACATTGTCAGTGCTGTCGCCCGCCAGCGCCTGTACTTCCACCACCTTATCGGGCGTTACACCGAATTTATCAAACGCTGCCTCGGGCCCTGCGAGGTTATATTTAATAGGGTCGAGCATCGTGACACCCGGTTGCAACAACTGCAACAAATCCTTATCGGCTGACACAATCGTTGCCTTGCGCCCCGCCGCTACCGCCATACGCACATAGGTGGCAATCAGGTCGTCGGCCTCAAAGCCGTCCAGTTCAATGCCCGGCATGCAAAAGGCTTCCGTCGCCTCACGGATCAAAGCAAATTGCGGCACCAGTTCCGACGGCGGTTCCGACCGGTTGGCTTTATACAGTGGATAAATATCATTGCGGAAATTTTTGCGCGTGGCGTCGAAAATGACGGCAATATCGGCGGCGTGAAATTCTTTGAGCAAGCGATGCAGAATATTGACGAAACCATAGACGGCATTAACGGGCGTGCCATCCTTGCGTGTCATCATCGGCAGCGCGTGAAAGGCGCGAAAAATAAAGCCGGAGGCATCGATTAAAAACAGGCCGGGATCTGCATCAGAACTGGTGGTATTCGTCATGACATGTTGTATAAGCATTTTACATAAAAATCATGCGTAAAATTAAAATTTAAGCACGATTAGCCTCCCCCTTGTGGGGAGGCACAAAAAATTGAGGTTTAGCATTTTATAAAATGCTAAAAATAGCGAAATTCTTTGGGTGGGGGTTATAATATTTAAGTTAAGTCCCCCACCAAAAATTCTGCAGCTTGCCGCGCATCGCCTTGAATTTTTGTGCCTCCCCACAAGGGGAAGGCTATTCTCCCTGGAATAACCTAAGTTGGCTGCACTTATTATCCGGGACACCTTTGCCCCGCCGCCACTATTTGTTATGGATAGCTTATGCACGCCATCCGCCCCAATCGCCTGTTTGTCGCCAGCCTGTTTTTCGGCAGCGTGGCGACGCTCGCGCTGCTAACCTTTGCGCTGTTGTCCCAGGAACGCATGGTCGCAATTGCCTTGGGTACTTTGGGCGTGCTGCTATTGTTTATTCTCTATGCGTTGCGCCGTTATGAAAAAGATATTCATCGCATTGCGACCTACATTCAAAAAACCGCTGAACAGGAAAATACCGCCAATATTAAATTGCCGCTGCGCGTCGCGCCTTCAGTGCAACAGCTGTATAGCGCCATCGGTTTTATGGAAAGCAAATGGCAAGGCAATGTTGACAGCTTGATCAGCCAGCTGGAAATTGAACAGACAATTTTGGACTCGCTGCCGGACCCCTTGTTATTGCTGGATGCCCACAGCAATATTATCCGCGCCAACCGCGCGGCTTTTGATGTGTTCGGCGCCAAATTAATCGGCCAGCATATCAATGTGCTGGTGCATGATAAAATGCTTAATGAAGCCATCAACGATATTTTGGAGGGTGAGCCGCCACAAGTGATTGAATTGGTGTGGAACGGCCCCATCATCCGCACCTATCAGGTACGTATCGCGCCGTTTCGCCGTTTCTGGGATGGACCGTTTGGGCTGCGGTTGCGTGATGATGTCACTGACGAAGACCCTAACTGGCCGGCGGCAATGCTGATGATGAACGACATCACCACCGTCAAACGGTCTGAAGAGTCGCGCATCGATTTTATTGCCAATATCAGCCATGAATTGCGCACGCCGTTGGCGTCCCTGATCGGCTTTATTGAAACTATTCGCGGTCCAGCCAAAAACGATACCGAGGCGAAGGATCGTTTTTTAGGCATTATGCAGGATCAGGCCAGCCGCATGTCACGTCTTGTATCCGACCTGCTGCAATTATCGCGTGTGGAATTACAAGAGCACAATACGCCGACCGACCGCATCAATTTGATCAAGCTGTTGAGCAATCTGTGGGCGTCCTTGGAATTGCGCGCCGCCGAACGCAATATGACGATTAATGTCGAAGCGCCGCGTGAGCTGCCGGACATTTTGGGCGATTGGGACCAGCTGATCCAGGCCATGACCAATCTCGTTGAAAACGCCATCAAATATGCGCCGGAGAACACGGAAATTACCGTGACCGCGCAAATCACCCATGACGGTATTAACCATCAGATCGGCGCGCCGCGGGAAGTTGTTTCAATCGCGGTCGCCGACCAGGGCGAAGGCATTCCTAAAGAGCATCTGACCCGACTTACCGAACGCTTTTACCGGACCGATGCGGTCAAGGCCAAACGCATTCCCGGCACCGGCCTGGGGCTGGCCATTGTTAAACATATTATTAACCGGCACCGTGGGCGCCTAACGGTGTCCAGCGAAATTGGCCGCGGCACGACGTTTACAGTGTATCTGCCCGCCGCGGATGATGAAATCGTGGAAGAGGTTCGGCCGGTTGCGGTTGGGGTTGCCTGACTTTTGCCCCTCCTCTAAACTGCAATTTAGTACGAATCCTTAAAGACGAGCCATGGACAAACAAAAAGCCGACACCCAGCACACTATCCTGATTGTTGAGGATGAAGAAGACATCATCACGCTGCTGCGTTACAATCTGGAAGCCGCGCATTATAAGACGTTAATCGCGCGCGATGGTGAAGAAGGCGTGCTGGTTGCCAAAGAGCATTTGCCGGATTTGATTTTGCTCGACTGGATGATGCCGATGTTGTCCGGGGTTGAAGTGTGCCGTATGTTGCGCCGTAACGAACGTACGCGCAGTATTCCCGTTATCATGGTCACCGCCCGTGGTGAGGAAGCGGACAAGGTCCGCGCGCTCGATGTCGGCGCTGATGATTATATCACTAAACCGTTTTCACCCGCGGAATTGATTGCGCGCATTGGTGCGGTGTTGCGTCGCGTGGGAAATCTGCGGATTGATAAGAAACTGGAGGTTGGCGATATCGTGATGGATACTGGCGCCTTCCGCGTCCATCGCGGCGTGCGTGAAGTGCAGCTGGGGCCAACCGAGTTTAAAATCCTGCGGCTCTTAATGCAAAACCCGGCCAAAGTGTTCAGCCGCGAACAGCTGCTTAACCAGATTTGGGGCCAGGATGTTTATGTTGAGGTGCGCACCGTGGACGTGCATATTCGTCGCCTGCGCGTTGCGCTCAATGAAGGCGGCGAGGTCGATGTTATCCGCACCGTGCGTTCGGCTGGCTATGCATTAGATGTCAACGGGACATTAAAGGAAGAATAAACAAGAAAAATAATAGTCAAAAATAAACCCCGCTTAAGGCGGGGTTTATTTTTTGAAAAACTGGATTGATCTACTTTCCGGCTGGAACTGCCACCGGTGCCACAGTTGGATTGGAAATCCGATCTTGCAGGTTGGTAATCAGCGCCTGGACATTGCCACCAGCCTTTTGAATGACGGCGTCAAAATCATTACGCTGGGTCAGGCTCATGCTGACATTTTCCACCACGACATCAACAATTTTATAATTGCCTTCTTTGCCGCGCACGCGCCATTCAACCGCAATTGGCGAGGTGCCCTGGATATTGATACGCGACCGCACGCTGGTATCGCTACCCGCCGGCACACTGTTTAATACTTCAAATTTTTGCCCGGCATAGGCGTCGAACCGCTGAATATAAACCGTGGATACCATGTTTTCGAATAACCGCTGATAATCGGTTTTCTGCTGATCAGTAGCTTCTTGCCAATGACGGCCCAACGCAAACCGGCCGATGGTTTTCAGATCAAAATTGGTTTTAAGCATATCGGCAAATTGCGCCTCGCGCTGCGGTTTGGTAACTGACTGGTCGGCCAATAGCGCAATGGCTTTTTGGCCTAGACCGTCAATAAACTGTTCAGCGCCATTGGCAGGCGCCGCGACAGACACATTGTATGGCGCTGCAATCAGCAAAGCCAATAGACACAACACACGGATCATGCGTTTATTTTCCTTATCAACAGGTGGTTAGTTAATTTTCATCAGTGCCATAGACCGGAATTTCCGGCGACGAGGCACCATTTTCATTGCCACTTACCTTGGCCAAGCGGCGCTGCAAATAGATGCTGCGGGTAGCGGCATAAAAATCCAGCGAGTTTTTGCGCAGGTCTTCAATCTGGTCGATTAAACGCGCGCGGGCATCTAACGCAGTGGCAATTTTAAGACCGAAATAGGTATTGCCGTCTTCATCAAAGTTAGTGCTGCGCAGGCCGATTGCCACAGGGTCGCCATAGGCTTGGGCGACCAAGCCGACCGAGTCACGCACAACGCTAGGCCCCAAAAACGGCAAGACCAGATAAGGTCCGTTGCCGACACCCCACACCCCCAGGGTTTGGCCAAAATCAGCAATATTTTCTTCATTCTGGCCGCCCACAGCATCATAAAAACCCAGCAAGCCAAAACTGGAATTCCCCAGGAAGCGCAAAAACGCCTCACCCGCATTGTCCAGATCGCCCTGTAACACATAATTCACCGCCGACCACGGCTCCCGCAAATTGGTAAAGGCATTATGCAAACGGTTACGCACATATTGTGGCAGCACATAATTGTAAACTTCAGCCGCTGGCGTCAGTATAATATAGTCTGCACCTTCATTAAAGGCAAAGATTGCGCGGTTGACCGGCTCAAACGGGTCAGCATCATCAAACTCATCGGCCATGGCGGCACCAGCCAAGCCAAACAAAATTGCGGCCGCCGCTAAGGATATTTTCAATATGTGCTTCATGTAAGACTCTCTTGCCCCTTTATATAACAGATTTGCGTTTATAATCCATGGGATAACATAGTCAGCCATACATTAAAAATTAGTTAAGGTTAAGTCGTTAAAAAACACCGGGCATTTGTCAGACGTTATTGTTTTTGTAAGATATGATGGTAGATACTATTCAATCGCAACCTGCCCCAAATCTAAATGTCAGATACGCCCACCGACGCCAACGATTTTACCACGACCTACCGTACCGCGTTGGAGGCTATGGCGCGTATGGAAGCAGATGGCATTCCGCCCATCCCCAAGAATTTTTCGGTGTGGTATGCTTATTATGCCAATTTAAATCCGGAACTGAACCGCGCGATAGATATTCTGGCCAGAAATAAAGAATCTGCCTCGCCCGAACAGTATTACCAATTATATGACAATTACCTGCATGAAGTCATTGAACATGAACAGGCCGTACAAAATATCAATAACCGCCTGCAAAATACTCTGGCACAGGTTCAGCAATTGGTGGTCGAGGCTAGCAAAAGCTCTCATCAGTTCAATAGCCGCCTGGACAATGCCAATGGCGAATTGGTTGAATTCGTCAGCAAAACGCCGTTGTCGGTTCAGGATATCCAGCGCATCATCCAGCAGCTGGTTGATGATTCCAAAGCGCTGATGCTGCAAAACGAAAGCATGCATCTGCGCTTGGCTGATAATTCGCGCGAGCTTAACGAAATGCGCCAGGATTTGTTCAGCGTGCGTGAGGAGGCCATGACCGATGCCCTGACCGGCATCTCCAACCGCAAGGCGTTTGACGCGCGGTTGCTGCAGGCCGCGGTGGAAGCGTCTCAGGATGAAGAACCGCTGGCCCTCCTCCTCATCGATATCGACCATTTTAAAAAGTTCAATGATACTTACGGCCACCAGGCCGGCGACCAGGTATTACGCTTGGTTGCGCAAACTTTTAAACGCAGCATCAAGGGCAAAGATACTGCCGCCCGTTTTGGTGGTGAGGAGTTTGCGATCATCCTGCCCGGCACTACTGCTGATAATGCAGCCCGGGTGGCCGATGTTTTACGCCTGGCCGTTGCCAGCAAGGAAGTCGTCAACCGCAGCAATAATATCAAACTGGGCCAGATCACGATTTCAGTCGGGGTCAGCGAATATCGCACCAATGAATCGCTGGAAGACCTGATCGAACGCGCCGACAGCGCGCTGTACCGTGCGAAGCAAGCCGGCCGCAACCAAGTCGTTAAAGAGCAAACATAAACAATTTTAGCTAAATTGTAATAACCGGCCATAAATCGGTTACTTTTGTTGCGTAATGTATGATGACATTAGATGCAGGAATAATCATGGTCGCACTCACATCCAAAACAGTTTCAAAACAGAATGACATGGCGGCGGCGCGTGCTGCCGCTTTGCGGTCTGGCTATCAGCCTGTCGAATTTGTTAAAGACTATGCCCCGGCACCGCGCGCCCGGTTGGATATGCGTGATATATTGGAAACACTGCCCGCGTTGGCTTGGAAATTTGAATTGCCGGGCGGCACTAAATTGCATGTGTGTGCAGATGGTACCGTCGGCTTTGCCGCCAATCAACTTGGCGCAGATATTAACTACGCGACACTGGTTCAAAATGAAGTCATCAAGCTATTGCGCGAACGCCATACAGATATTATGACGGAATTAACCGGTCCTAACCGCACCGAACTTATCAAAGAAGTACGGCAAGCTTTGGAAGAGCGCGGTATTTTTGGTAATGACCCTAAATTCATTGCCAATATGGCGGCGTTTCTAAAAAATCCCCAAACGGCTTCAACCGATGAAACCGCTGTAAAGGCTAAAGCAAAAACCGATAATACGTTTGGCTAGTATATAATTATAGTGAAACTGCGGCGCAGACTCACTATGTTTGCGCCATCATGAATCTGCCCGCCGCCGCATCTCCCGCTATTTTACCCCCCTACATGTCCGGCCTTAATCCTGCGCAGCAGGAGGCGGTGGAGGCGATTGACGGCCCCGTGCTGGTCCTCGCTGGTGCGGGCACTGGCAAGACACGTGTTCTTACCACCCGCCTGGTCCATATGCTGACCACCGGCCGCGCGCATCCCGGGCAAATTCTGGCGGTAACTTTTACCAACAAGGCTGCGCGCGAGATGAAAGAGCGCATCGGCCAGATGCTGGGCCGCCCGGTGGAAGGCTGGTGGCTCGGCACCTTTCATGCGCTCGCCGCGCGCATTTTGCGGCGGCATGCCGAACTTGTCGGCCTCACCCCCTCCTTCACCATTTTGGATGATGATGATCAGCTACGGCTGATCAAACAGCTGCTTGCCGTGCATGGCATTGATGACAAAAAATGGCCGGCGCGTCTGCTGCTATCGGTCATCTCACGCTGGAAGGACAAGGCGCTGCGCCCCGATAAAATTACCTATGCCGAGGCGGGCGATATCGCCGGCGGCAAGCTGGTTGAAATCTACGGTGACTATCAGGAACGGTTGCGCACCTTGAACGCCGCCGATTTTGGCGATCTCTTGATGCATAATATCACCATTTTCCAGGACCATGCGCATGTCTTGGCGCATTACCACAATCAGTTCCGTTACCTGATGGTAGATGAATATCAGGATGCCAACGTCGCGCAATACCTCTGGCTGCGGCTGCTGGCGCAGGCGCACAAGAATATCTGCGTGGTGGGTGATGACGATCAATCCATCTATGGCTGGCGCGGTGCCGAGGTTGAAAACATTTTGCGTTTCGACCGCGATTTTCCGGAGGCAAAGGTGGTGCGCCTCGAACAAAATTACCGCTCGACCTCGCATATTCTGGCCGCAGCGTCCGGCGTCATCGCCAACAATGCCGACCGGTTGGGTAAAACCCTGTGGACCGATGCCGATGGCGGCGAAAAAGTGAAAGTCAAAAGCCTGTGGGATGCCGAGGAAGAGGCGCGTTGGGTCGCCGATGAAATTGAAAGCCTGCAGCGCCGCGGCACGTCGCTTTCCGACACGGCTATTTTGGTGCGCGCCGGTTTCCAAACCCGTGAATTTGAGGAACGGTTTTTACAGCTCGGCATTCCCTACCGCGTCTACGGTGGCTTACGCTTTTATGAACGCGCCGAAATCCGCGATGCGCTCGCCTATATGCGGTTTGTGCACTCGTTAAATGACGACCTGGCCTTTGAACGCATCGTCAATACGCCCAAACGCGGTATCGGCGACAGTTCGGTGCAAACGTTGCACACCCTCGCCCGCGCGCAGAAAATCTCGATTGGCGAAGCGGCGCTGCGCATTGTCGAGTCGGATGAGCTGCGCCCTAAAACGCGCGGTGCCTTGCGCGAACTGATGCTGAATTTCACGCGCTGGCGGCGTGAACTCGAAACGCAGCATCATACCGAAGTCGCGCAGATTATTTTGGAGGAATCCGGCTATATTGGCATGTTGCAGGCGGATAAATCACCCGATGCCGCCGGGCGGCTGGAAAACTTGAAAGAGTTTGTCTCCGCGATGGGTGAATTTGATACCATTACCGCGTTTTTGGAACATGTCTCACTGGTCATGGATAACATGCAGGACAGCAACGCCGACCAGGTGACGATGATGACGCTGCATAGCGCCAAGGGCCTGGAATTCAAAAACGTGTTTTTGCCGGGGTGGGAGGAAGGTCTGTTCCCTAGCCAGAAATCCATGGATGAAAAGGGCACCGCGGGGCTGGAGGAAGAACGCCGCCTTGCCTATGTCGGCATCACCCGCGCGCGCGAACGCGCCATGATCAGCCACGCTGCGCGCCGCCGCATTTTCGGCAATTGGCAAAACTCATTGCCGTCGCGTTTTGTCGGCGAACTGCCAAAGGAAAATATTGAGGCGGAAACCACGCTCAGCATTTCCGGTTATGCGCCCACGCTTGGCATTCCGCCGCAGCTGTCCTATCTGCAACGCCCGGCGCGTGATTTTAGTGATTATGAACCGGGCGTTGAAACCGAAGATGGTATTTTTACACGTGGCAGCCGCGTCTTTCACCAGAAATTCGGCATGGGCACAGTGACCGGCATTGACCATGACAAGTTGGATATCCAGTTCGACCATGCCGGCAAAAAACGCGTGATGGCCAGTTTTGTGGGGTTGGCTGCGGGACGTTAAATTAAGGGGCCGCGATTTTTGTATGATTGCCGTCCAATAAGATTTTCATCAGGTATCCAACCAGCCACAATGTCACATTGCCAGTTTGTCATAACTCGGCTGCGGGGTTTGCCGCCATCGTTTGGTTTTGTTGGTCCAGTTCCGCCTTCAGGTTCGTATTCATTACAAATTATCAAATCCTCCGCCAAAATTGGAAAACACTGTTGTATGGCCACACTAAGGGTCAGTAAAACGGTTTGAGTAACTTCATCGACAGCAAATGAATTTAATATTTGAGAATTTTTTATCTCAACTTCAAGAAGACTTTTTAAAGCCAGTCTGATGTTTGACGCAGCATAGAAAAATTCGGGATTGTCCCCCGTTTTAAGAGGATATTGAGTTTTATCATAATTAACTCTGGATTTCGCATAAACGGGTATTGTGCCATCTAACGTTAACAAGTGCAAAACATCAAATAAAGACGAACTGATTTCTTCTGCGAATAATGCAAAATTTTTAACTTTCGTTACATCATCTTCATCTTTTAGTCGAAAAAGAGAGAAATGACTCCAGGCAATTGTAGCAAAAGCAACGAATAACGGTTCAATTTTGCGTATTAAATCTGTAGGCGATATTATCAAATCTCCCTTAGGTGATAAATCCATCAAATACTCCTTAATTGATTAATTCGTTATACATAGTTTATATATTTTGTCTTATGCAACAAAAATCGTAAAATGTACCTCCTCACTTTCAACTGCCCACCTCAATTCGTGGAACAATTCGCCCATATCGTTGGTGAAACCGCCACGGCCGTTACGCTACGCATCGATGATGACGTGCCGGAACAGGGCGTGGACGCTTATTATGCAGCTAAACCTGATGCGCTGGCGCTGGAAATTCAACTGCAACTCACAGCGGCAGTGCTGGGCATCACCCCACCCGTGTTTACTCTCACCAAGGTTGAAAATCAGGATTGGCTGCAACAGGTGTATGTTGACCTGCCGCCCCTGCCGCTCGGGCAGTTTTTTGTCTATGGTTCGCATTATGACGGCCGTGTGCCAGCCAGCACCTATGGCCTCCTGGTCGATGCCGCGACCGCCTTTGGCAGCGGGCATCATCCCACGACTGCCGGGTGCCTCGAGGCGCTCAGCGAACTATCGCGGCATCACAAAATCACCCGCGCACTGGATATGGGCTGCGGCTCCGGCATCCTGGCGCTCGCCATTGCCAAGGTTTGGCACAGGCCGGTCACCGCGATTGATATCGACCCCGAGTCCGTGCGCGTCACCCAGGATAACGCCCGCCGTAATGAGGTTGCCACATATATCGCCGCCGCGGTCGGGCATAACTTTCAAAACCGGCTTACCCGCCGCACCAAACCCTACGACCTGATTGTCGCCAACATCCTGGCGCGCCCATTGGTCAGCCTTGCCAAAGATTGCGCCACAACATTGAACCATAATGGTTATCTGATACTGTCGGGGCTTATGGTCAGCCAAATCAATTATGTGCTATCCGCCTATCGCGGCCAAGGTTTGCATTTGCACAAAAAATTTATCAAAGGCAATTGGGCGATACTTGTTTTGCAGAAGTAATTACACTGCTTGTCCCGCTGCATAACCGGACGCCCAGGCCCACTGAAAATTGAAACCGCCTAAGTGCCCCGTGATATCCATGACTTCGCCGATAAAATAAAGGCCAGGCACATCATTGGCCGCCATCGTCTTGGATGACAAATGCCTGGTATCCACCCCGCCCAAAGTTACCTCCGCCGTGCGATACCCTTCACTGCCGGATGGCACGATACGCCAGGCATTCACTGCCGCTGCCAAAATATTCAATTGTTTGTCCGACCGTTCGGCCATGCGGCCGTTGCATTGCAGGTTGTCGCAAATACTGATCGCCAGCCGCCGTGGCACAATTTCTGCCAGCGCGTTGTGTACATCCTGTTTGGATTGATACTGTTTCTTATCTTTCAAAAACGCTGCGCCTTTTACCGCAGGTGATAAATTAACCAATATCTCCTGCCCGTCTTGCCAATAAGACGAAATTTGCAAAATCGATGGACCGGATAATCCGCGATGCGTAAACAGCAAACCTTCCGCAAAATTTGTTTTGCCACAGCTCACCGTTGCTTCAACCGACAGGCCGCTTAATTCCTTGCAGCGCGCCAGCAAATCATTTTGAAAGGTCAGCGGCACCAGCCCCGCGCGCGGCGATATAATGTGTAGTCCAAATTGTTGTGCGATCTCATAACCAAATTTGGTCGCACCGATTTTGGGAATGGAAAGGCCGCCAGTCGCAATGACTAATGACTTTGCTGTCTTACGTCCACGATTGGTCTCTACCGCAAAACCAGCAGTGGTTTTTTCTACCGCCTGAACGGCAGTGTCCATTTGCAACAATACTTCGGCCGCACGGCAATCATCCACCAGCATATCGATAATCTGTTGCGCGGAGTCATCGCAAAACAATTGCCCCAATTTTTTCTCATGCCAGGCGATGCCATGTTGTTCGATACGCGTCACAAAGTCCTGTGGTGTATAGGCGCTTAACGCGGCGCGGCAAAAATCCGGATTTTGTGACAGGAAATTCGCCGGGCTGGTGTGAACATTGGTAAAGTTGCACCGCCCGCCGCCGGAAATGCGGATCTTCTCCGCCGTCTTTTTGGCATGGTCAATGAGCCACACGCGCCGGCCGCGCCGGCCCGCCTCTATCGCGCACATGAGGCCAGCAGCACCAGCGCCAATGATAATAACATCGTAGTCAGTTGTCATGATAATTGCCAATCTGCATGGCATGCCGCCCGAAGCCTTAGCGCAGGTGGTCGAGAGGGATTTGAACTCATCTCTTAACACCAATGTATTGAGCATATCACGATTCGACAATCCGAAAATACCCCCAATAATACCCCCAAATATGGCTTCTAGGGGGAAACCATCGCTTAGACTGCCTTTTTGAAAGTAAATAATTTCTTGCGAAAAATACTATTCTTTGATTAGTTTAAATACAAAGAAATATTTAGGGAGTGCTAAATGCAATATATCAAAGATGTAATTAATCCTGCTGAAATCGTATTTTCTCATCCACGGCATGGCCAATGGGATAGAGTGGGCTTCGCTAAAGTTATTAACGCAGTTGCTGACCCCATGAGTTCTTGGCACGTCCCGGCCTTGGTAGGCGTTTCCGCAAATAAACTATTTAACGCCTTTTGCGATACAGTCGATATTGAACGTAGTAAATTATTACGTGCCTTTAAAGACGGTAAAGCAAGTCTATCTGCCGGTGAGTGGCATCGAATTATTGTTGTGGCCTCCTTGTGCAGTCCAAACGCGGAAAAAAAGCTGGAAGATGAAGAAGACAAAATAAAATTTACCAATCAACGCGGTTCTGTGAAAGTCACTGGAACCGATACAATGACATTTCAGCGTCTTATGCGCCTTTTTTATGACGATGAACTAGAAGTGCTTTGTCCAGAGTTCAATCGTGATAGCCTACGCAACCGTTATAATTCAGCTAAAGAACGGTTAGAGAAAGCAGGCCAAAATCTTGCTGACACCATTTTTAATCCAGAAATGATTGGCCTGTTAATTTGTCATAACCTCAATCAGTTTGTAGATTTCTTTGAAGAGGATGGCGAAAATGCCGGTCTGCTTAGTGACATCCGAAACATTTTTTTACCAGAACCAGTGGTTAGAGTTGCACTTGAAACACTGCAGTCCCGTGACCCACTCTCTAAATTGGGTAAATTAATAGCCGGTGCATCTGTAGAGTTTATTTCGACTTACGTTAGCGTGGCGCTGGCGGACCCCGCCGGTATAGATGCTAAGGCTTGTACGGTTGATTTAACGGAAATGCAGAATGTTCAACTTCAACAGCGTCTTTTACAATCTGACTGGTTTACCGCACTTACAGATTACCAGTATCTTCAGGCTGACCCGCATTGGGCCGAAAAAATCGATCCTCAAGCTTTAAAAGCGATGCCGGCTGCAAATGGCGTCAAAGCGCCTGCAACAAATGGCGTTTTAGCTATGTAATAATCATAGTGTAGGTTCAAATCTTCAATATCAGAGGCCGCATAATGCCAACAATCGAAGCACCACCTTTACCAGTTACGCTTGAACCCGCCCTTGCCCCACCTAACGTAATTTTCAGGGCTAATAACAATACAGAGGGTTGGACCAGTATAGGGCCTAACGACGGCGGCTATGTGGATTTAATTGATTTTGCCATCGCATTTAGAACCGCTACAATTTGGGCCTTCAGGCGTAAATTGGTTAATTTTATTGAAGGTAAATCTTTAGAAGATATCAAAGGACTTGATGCACTTCTTCAGGATTACACATATGAGCTAGTGGTTCAAAATGCGTTGGTTTCATCGGATAGAAAGCGTGTTTATGTGGATTTACTAGAGTCCATGCCCGTTATTGTTTCGCATATTGCTGAAGGTAGCGTTTATGAAACAGAAACAATTTTACTTCATGACCAGATAGAGTTTTTGCTGGACGGGAAACCTAGAGCATCCGCAGAAGCCTTGTTAAGAGCTGGCTATATGCCACTTGCTGATTGGCCCAAAGGTAAAAAACAATTTATCCGAAATATATTCACTGCAGAAATTTGGCCGAAAGTTTACGGAAAATCTAGGCCCGGTAATTCGCCACCTGACATAGGTTATCCTTAATCAAAAGATTATTAATTAACCAGTAATAGATGGAAGACCGTCTTTCTTATTTTCAATTTGTTTTAATAAATTTGCCAGCCATTCATCGACATGACTAGCTACTTCTTTCTCAATTTCTGGAGCAGCAATAGATAATGCCGCGTCCGTCGGCAGCATTTTGGAATAAATTTTATAGAACGCGGTTTGGTTATCTTTCGCCCACGCCGCAAGCGCGGCCGCTCCGCCAATCTCATCAAATGCAAATTCAAAAGCATCTTTAACAGACGCAGTGAACTTATTGGGAGTGCCAGCCTTGCGACCCGATTGGGAAAGTTTTGCAGCGCCGCTTTTAAATGTCATGCTGCTATCTTGTGCTATTTTATTGTTAATTTCAACAAAGCTATGCCTCAAAATTTAATATAGATATACGACATTGCACATCATCCGAATATGGCGGAATGCAGCAGAGTGCAACAACCTTGCCTTTCTTACCAATCCGCATACTATATCTGGCAGTGCGACTACCAAAAGTTGCTAATTGTCTTTCATGGGGCACTATTTTTATGTAGCCCAGACCGCCTAGGTAAGAGATATCAAAGGAAACAAATGATTTGCTAGGAACTTGTTTAATTCGGAATGGGATATGCCTTGTGTTCCAAGAAGGTTCAATATTTAGAGTAAATATATGCTGAGGGGCCGAAAAAATAAATTTTTCATTTTGCCATTGTCCTAATTCCTTTTCTTTTTTAAAAATATTTATGCATCCCAAAATTGCATTAAGTGCTAACCAGATCGGCGCCGCCATAATAATTGAATGTAATGTAGAAATTAGTTCTCTTGCTCCACCTACAAAATTTCCATTTATCCATACCGCAAGTGTAAACGCACAAATTAAAGTAAAGCATTGCTGTAAACTCAATATGCTTAACATTTGATCGAAAATATAATTTTTATATAACAGCCATCGATACCGTACTTTTATTTTCATAGTCCCATTCCAATAAACTGCCCGTGACATACCGCCAATAGACTATAGTAAGCTAATCTTCCATTCTGGTATATATATGTGTATCTGTCATGGTACAGTGAGGATACCCAAAACAGGCTTCACAGTGTCTGTGATGGCGTATTGCTGCCACTATAAAGACCGCTAAGATTGCTCACTGTGCGACCAGGAACTCTTGCCACGTCACCACGCGCACTATCTTTTGTTTTTGGCTGCCACTGATACCAGTCCTTTGTTGGCAGTTCATTATTTAATCGTGCATCTGTCAGCGCCCATTCAGTCGCATTGCGATAGGTGAAACGGCCTTTGGTTATCATCTTGATAAAACCGTGTTCCACCAGTTCTTGAAACGCCCGCCGTGCAGTATTGGTGCTGCAATGCGTTGCCGTAGCCGCGTCACGGCAAGACAACGCAATTTCACCATTATTAAAGCCCTTATATCGCTGCCGGATTTCGATATAAATACATCTAGCCACTGGTCTTAAATCCCGCCACGCTGCGCTTTGATAGATATTTTTTGTCAGCTTTACAAAGTGCTCAGTGTCATTGCGGCCTGTTTGGTTTGGCTTGTTGTAACGTGGTTTTTTAATCATCGCAAATCTCATTAGAACCAGTCATCGCGATACTTATCGCTTTTTGTAAGGCCGCTATAAGGTTTGGCAGTTGTTCAATGGTTAATACCAAACCATTATCCGTGGCCTTCCAATCAGCATCATGGTTTAATCGATAACTGCGTATATCGGCATGATAGATGCCCCCATTACCCAGTAAATGCACAAAAACATGTTCGCGGTTGTTTTTTCGGAAACTATCAATGAAATAAGGGCTATCCATGGTCTGCCTCCCCAGCACCGTTTAAATCGATAACTTGAACTGAGTCTCGCAGTACATAGCGCGCATGACAGCCCGCGAAAGGGCCACCATGCAGTTCGTAAATAGTTTCAATGGCAATACCGCGTTTACGCAGCAAATGGATGTATGCTGACCAGCGTGGCGCAGGCTGATCTATAGGTGTGCAACCATTATTGCCAGCTTTGATAAGCTGAAATAAGGCCCAAGCTTCCCGCCCGGCAAACTGTGCTATCGTTGTACCACTGTCATTTTCAAGCTGGACAGTAAGGATAAAGGAACCGTTTTGCATGTGTCCCCCTAATCCTGACTGGCCATTGAATATGAAATATATTGTTGCGTCTGTCGCGATTGGCAAAAGACAATTGTCGCCAAACAGATAACAACCATTAGCCATAACCAAAGCAATTTTATTGCAAAGGCAAAGATTCGCCGTGCGGCATTGCGCTGCCGTTTAAAAAATATTAACATGTGATTACTTCCTTATGCCCTGCCATCACAAGTGGCAGGCATTTTATTAATGATTAGATTTTGTTTTTTGCGGTAGCGGCCTTCAGTTCTTCAACCCATTTTGTTGCAACCGTCGCATCCACCAAGCTGCGCTTACCGCGCTTAATAATCGATAGCCGTTTTTCATTTATCTCGCGATAAAAGGCAGTCCGACTGATAGAGTATTTGCTTAGAAATTGAGGAATTGTTAATAATACTGGTTCCATTATTTGCTCCTGTTGATTCCACAGCGTCCCTGTGTATTTAAAAAATTAACAGAACAAAAATGGCGAGTATAATTTGCGTTTCAGCCAATTATTGGATTTTTTTTGGCCGCCCGCGTTTTTTCCCTAAATTTTGATTTATTTTGGGTAAAAGGCCCTCTACCGCTTGAGCAGATAATCCTAAGCGTTCCGTATTCGTCATTGTGCGCACATAAGTTCTATTAACCTTGACACCCGCCGCATCGAGCATGGCAAAAGTATCGTTAAGCTGCTGCTCTTTTTGGCTGGTCGTAATGGCGGTTTCTGAAATGTAAAATTTTTGTATAAAATTTATGGCCTGAGCCTTATCGCACACAACATCATATGCAATAATATCAAGATTTACAACCGATCCATCCAAAAATAGCTGATTATTCTGTATATCTATTTTTAAGTGCTTTGATTTAAAAGTTTCAGCTGGCACTGCTCTGCAAATTTGTTTTTGGTCTTCACCAAAAATACGGATTTCATCACATCCCGCTGCTAATTTTAATTGGTCAATAACGGCTTGTAATTTATTCTCCACTTTTCCTGTTTTTGTCCTAACATTAATTAGCTTATTGCATAGCTGATCGACTGACAAAGAAAATTCATCGCAGAGTTGCTGGATAATTAAATCAAAATCTGGCAGGTCGCTTTCATTGAAATGAAATTCATTTAGCACATCCGCGCCATTTTCCATGTAATATAGTAGTTCATTTAAGGAATATAATTTGCCGTTTTGCCAAACGGCATTAGTTTTAAATCCCTCAATAAGGTTAATTTCTCTACAATATGCATTAAAATCTATTGGTTTTCCGAAGGCCGCCATCATCACGACATAGCCAATAGATACATCAGTTAAATGCGTAATATCACTTAGGTTAAGGTCATTAATTTTGCTCATACCAAGATTTTATTAAACTGTGCCCGATTATACCAGCGTATTCCTGTTGATTTACAAAAAATGTTGCTTTAGTTTTACCTAGATTGGTTATCCAATTGGGTGTTGTGACCCTACTATGTACGGAACGGCGTTGCCGACACGAACGCTGCCTCCAGCTATGGGGAGGCAGATGGCGTATGTTCAGGCTTTGCGGCTAAAGGCCTCTGCAATCGTTACATAGCGGTTCACAAACTCCCAGCTACCAGCAGATTCTCTGCTGGCGGCTATTCACGCATGGGGGACATATGAAATATCTATTAAATAAAATTGGCGTGGTTATCCTTGTAACTTCTGTTAGTGGCTGCGGTATTGCCCGTCAAATGGAGGCCCAACGGTAGGCTGACGCTTATAATACTGAAATGGCCCAATTGCCACAAACCCAAATCCAAGTCTGCGGTAATATTGAGGATGTATCGCGTAAAAATAAGGCTTATCCGATTATAAAATGCCAAAATGAAATGGTGGATAATATACAGTCTCGCTATGGCTATCCCTATATAGGCATAGAACGTACGGCACGCACCATGGCGCTGCAGGTTGCTTCAGCTTATGACAAGAAAAAAATTGACAAAGAAGAATTTTTAACGCGATTGCAGCAAATTACTGCCGCAAAAACTTTAGATGTGCAGGCTGATCAGCAACGCCAGCAAGCGCTTGCTGCACAGCAACAGGCGGCAGAAAACCAACGCCGCGCGGCCATTCTACAACAGATAGGTGCTGATTTGCAGCAGCGTCAAGATTATCAGCAAAACTTACAGTTGCAGGTCGACATGGCTCAGCGTCAAAACGATGCAATCGCACAAAGTCAGCGCTTCCAAACAACCTGTACGAGATTTGGTAATGCCATGAATTGCTATTAACACTAAAAAGAACCAAAATGCCCATGAATAACTTTACCACGTTCAGCGGAGACTCCATCTATGTAGTCCGCCCATGTCTGCATCATCTTGCGGCGCTTGTCTAAATGCTCAGTGCGGTTATAAGCGCGGCCATTGGGGTCGCGCACCGCATGCGCTAGTTGATGCTCTATGTAATCAGGCCGGACATTTAATACTTCGTCCAATATCGTGCGTGCCAGTGCACGAAAGCCATGCCCGGTCATGCGGCCATTATAGCCCATACGCTTAATGCCCTGCAGGATGGTGTTATTAGATATAGGTTTTTGCGGATCGGTGACGCTTGGGAATATCCAGCCGTCATCTTTACGGGCTAGCTCTTTAAGTTCCTTTAAAATAGCCAGAGATTGCCGTGACAGAGGCACGATATGGGGTCGGCGCATCTTCATGCGCTCAGCTGGGATATGCCACTCCTTGGCCTCCCAGTTGATTTCTGACCATTTGGCATTGATGGTTTCGCCGGTACGGGCGAAGGTTAGCAACATAAAGCGGATAGCCAGACTGGTTTGCGGAAACAGCCGGGCGCGATTTTGTTCAAGAATGCTTAGAAATTCGGGGAGCTCCTTAGCATCGAGTGCCGCGAAATGCTTAACGGGGCGCGTTTTTAGGACACCCTTTAAGGCTAAGGCAGGGTTATTGGTACAAACCTCTGTCCGTACAGCATAATAGAATACTTGAGCACAAGTTTGCAGTAGCCGTTTGGCAACCTCATACGCGCCGCGTGTTTCAACTTTACGTAATGCCGCTAGCAAGGTCTTGGGCGTGATGTCCTTCATCGCCATCTTACCGATCTGCGGGAACATATCGCGTTCCAATCGGGTCAATTTATCGCTGGTGGTGTTGGCGGCCCATTTTTCTTTGCCTTGCTCTACCCATTCCCGTGCCACAGCCTCAAAATTATTGCCGTGGTCAAGCCTAGCTTGCTGCTTACGCTGATTTTTTGCAAGTGACGGGTCGATATGCTGGGTTAGTAATTCTTTGGCTTCATCGCGCTGTTTACGGGCCTCGGTTAGCGACACTTTGGGATATTCGCCTAAGGATAATGTTTTTTCTTTTCCCGAGAAGCGGTATTTAACGCGCCACAGTTTAACACCGCTGGCAGACAGATACAGGTACAGTCCGCCACTATCAGCCATTTTCCTTGGCTTTGCGGCGGATTTTGCATTTTTACAAGCAAGGTCAGTTAATGCCATTGGGGGTATCGTCTTAGGCTAGTTTGAAAATACCCCCAAGAATACCCCCAGCTATTTGGGATGTAAAGGAATAAGGCGGTACAACCATGAACACAAAACACCGTGAATGCTTGGCTTGGCAAGCTTTCTGAAACGGTGGCGAATTTTAGGGAACAGGTTAATGGTGGCTCGAGAGGGATTTGAACCCCCGACCAAGGGATTATGATTCCCCTGCTCTACCGCTGAGCTACCGAGCCGCTCGAAGCGTTAAAAAGCAGAAATTTAAAAAGATTGCAACCGTTTGTCGTATTAAACACCAGTTTCTTGCTTCGCCGTCCACGCCCCGGAAAAACTGACTTTGTCCGGTAGCGGCGCCTGCGGATTATAAGGTTCAAAAAACTTTTCGAGGATGTGCAGCGCGGCTTCGGACACGGCGCGGTCACCGCCGCGGCGTTCAGTTATATAATTGGCAAATAATTTGGCATTGCGGTCGGCATTGGCGGGTGCGATGCTGTAGCCCACGCCCTGCATCACATAATGGTCAAAGATGCCATCCCCCATATAAATCACTGTTTTGGGATCATACATATTTTTAATCCAGCCCAGGCGCTGCGTCGTGCTGACCAGATCCAGCTGCATCTTCATATCACCCACGATGCGCTTTTCTGAAATGGCAAAACCGCGATGATCGCCAGTCACAAACCGGATTTCCATATAGGGCTTTAGCAATGACAGGCCGTCATGATCGTCGGACCCGAAATATTTCATGACCTTGCCTTCGGTGGTGTAATAAAACCCACCATCGGTCATCACACCGTCAACATCCAGAATAAAAACTTTTGGTGTGATATCCATTACGCGGCCTCTCGCATATTTCTATGTTGTGCAATCACCGTGTAATCATAGGCATGTTCAGGCGGTGGCAGCTCCGCGAACATGCGTTTGCCCTGGGTCAGCCATTTGCCCAGAATTTTAAACAGTTCCTTGACCTGCCGCAGCATTTTAACATTGCTGATCTGGTCCAGCTCGCTCCACTGATGCGGGAAATATTTGAACTTCAGGCCAAAGGCGCAGGCATGCAGCAGCAGGTAATAATTAAAGGTCAGCCGGTCAGGAAATTTTAAATAATATTTTTGAGATAGTGTTTTAACGGAAAACACATTCAGCCCCGCGCCCAGGTCATTCAGTTTGCGCAATGTGATAATGGAAAACAAAGTATTAAACACGACATTGCCGGCAATGCGCATTAACGAATAACCCGGCAGTGACGAGCCTTTCATAAACCGCGCGCCGAGCAGATAATCATATTTATGATGCTCGCCCACACGCAATTGCGGCACCACATCCATAATGCGGCCCTGGTCATCGCCATGCATGATAACGACATAATCGAAACCGTTATTGATCGCATAATTAAACGCCACTTTGTGACTGCCGCCCAGATTCACATTGTCATTATTTTGTATAATGGTGACATTATAATTGGCCAGTTTGGTCGCCGCGGCCTGCGCTGCAATCAATCCGCCGTCGGTGCTGCGGTTATCGACGATTAAAATTTCCTGAAATAGCCCGGCCAGCTCCGGCACAAATTGCGCCAGCGCACGCGGAATTTGCGGCGCGCAATTATACATGGGGATGAACACCAGAATTTTATCAGCCATCTGATTATCTCCTCATAAATTTTCGGCAGCGGCCTGCATCGCCGCGCGGGGCGCGTCATGGCCCGTGTATAATTTGAACTGCGCGCAGGCCTGTTCAAAGGCCAGCTGCTGGCCGGTAATGACCGGCACGCCCGCCAGCCGCGCGGCATTGATCAGCATGGTTTCGGATGGCGAGGCGATGACGTCAAATACCGTATATGCCTCCGCCACTGTGCCGGGGTCAACCGGCATTTCATCGACCTTGGGCACCATGCCAACCGGTGTCGCATTGATAAGAATGACACCGCGCAGGCTGTTGCGTTCCGCCCACGGCATCGCAGAGACGCCGAATTCGGCGGCCAGGCTGGCCGCCAGATTGCTTTCCCGCGCGCTGATGAAAACCTCGGTCTGGCCTAACAAATTTGCGGCTTGCAATATCGCCCGCGCCATGCCGCCGGCGCCCAGCACCAGCCATGGTGTTTTATAATCAATAGCGGAGACAAGTGTTTGTACACCCAACAGGTCAGTATTATAACCGACCAAAAATCCATCGTCATTAACGACGGTGTTTACCGCGCCAATCGCCTGCGCCGCGCTGTCAATTTTATCCAGCAGTGCCATCGCCTGCACCTTGTACGGCATGCTCAGCGAACAACCGCGGATATTCAGTGCGCGAATGCCGGTAAAAGCTTCTTCCAGATTACGGCAAGTCATGGGCTTGTAAAAATAATTCAAACCTAGTGCCGCATAACCGGCGTTATGCACGGTAAAACCAAATTTACCCGGCCGCGCCGACAGTGATACGCACAGTGTGGCATCGGCACTTGGCCCATTCATGTTAAAACTTCCGTCAAAATCTGCTGGGCCAGGCCGTATAATAATTTGTCAAACGGCGCGACATGCAGCGGCGCCATGTTCAGATAAATTAACCCGGTTATGGTTTGAATGCGCGTCCAATCCAATCCCATTTTTAAAACATAGAGGCGCAGAATTTCCTGATAGGCAAACGTCTGCGCGCGGCGTGCAAAATCAAAATCCAGCACAGTATCATCATGCTGCACCGACATTAACCCCAGTTTGATGTAATCATAATTTAGATAAATACCGCCCAACAGTTTGGCGAGGTCATAATACCAGTCGCCATAGTCAGTGCGTCCCGCAAACTCTTGCCGCCAATCAATGAGTGTAAATTTCGTGCCATCATAAATGATATTATCAAACTGCAGATCGCCATGGATAAAGCGCGGCAGACCGATGGATAGGCCGCCAAAATTCACTTTGCCCAACAACTCTTGCATGGGTCTAACCGGCACACCGTTAATGGTTTGCGGCTCGCTAAAATCAGGATGTTTCTGCTGAAACCTGGCCAGCCGTTCCATCGTTTTATCCTGATAGAAAACTTCACAGCCGCGCGCAAAGATATTGGCCTCGTAACTGTCCGGCACTTGCCATACCGTGTCATTCAGCCAGGCCAGCAGCTTTTCAAACAGTGCCGGGGTCAGTTGGTTATAAACCGTGTCACCGGAAATTCTGTCATAGGCATAAAATTGCGGGCCGTATAATTCCGGCGCTGGGAAAATATCGGGCCGTAATTTGGCCTTCTCCACGCGTTTTTGCGCGATGTCGGCATTGGCAAAAAACTTAATAACGCGGTCGCCAGAAAAATAAATAAACTCATCCGTTTTGCTGAAATCATATGGCTGCGGTTTTATCGCATGTTCATGGTAATCATCATATGCGCCGAAATCCAGCCAACCGCAGGTGCGCGCCTTTAGTAAACCGGCATCCACCAAGGCCTTCAACCCCGCTGAAATCTGCACTTCGCCCGCGACAATCTCGGGGTTCGATAATGACTGCCAAAATAATTCGTAGTCCTTAATGAACATGAGGCCAATAAACGCCGATACGGGATCTGTATCTGGCGGCACCTGCTTGTCATAAATTTTGTCAATGAAACCATTTTCATGGGTCGTGAAATTGCAAAAGCGCGCGGCGTCCGCAGCCGGTATTGGCGACACGCCCGCCCAGCTGTCGCCATTGCCGGACATAGTATCAAAACTGGCCACCGTATCCGCGGCGATAAAATAAAACGGCTGTTGTAAATGCGCGCGACAGCAGTCGAGCGAATGTCCGGGCCCGGACCCGGGTTCATTATAATTTTCCACGGTGACAAAGGTCACGTTCAGTTGCGGATGCGCGGCGCGGATATAATCTTCAACCTGTTTAGCTTTGTAACCGACCGCAATCACGAACGGCGTCGTGGCGGTAAAACCGTCAATGATATGGCTGATGATCGCCTTACCCTGATACGGCAACAGCGACTTGTTAATAACATCGGCAAAGGGCCCCATGCGGCGCCCCTGCCCGGCGGTCAGGATGCAGACGGGGTGGTTCATAGTACCTATTTAAGGACATTTGCTTATAACGGCAATGACGCGATTATAAATTTAATGCAGCTACAGTGGCTGCATGAAGCCGTTGCAATACCTCTGTTTTTTCATCTGACAATGATGCCAGGATAGCAAAAAAGTTAGGATGATTAACCATGATTTCTAAGGTTTTTAAAAAAGCACTAGCATTTAAAAGCTCCCGAACATTTTGTAGGACTTCAGCACTTACTAAATCTGGTGGTATAGATTCTAAGGTACAATCTACATGAGCGTTAGTTTCGATTGTTTGCATACAAGCTTCCATCAAGTCATCGTGTGACATCCTAACAATCATGCCAGTCCTACCGCAGGCAAAGTTTTCATAATAAATGCTATGAAAATCTGGGTTTTCTTTGGAAAATATATTTTTACGATCTGTCCGCAATAACATCGCTTCAAATTTTGCGAGGCTACTTTCCGAATCTATTTCTAACGGATGGCATATTGATGTGCCCGGCTGTTTAATATTTTCTTCAATACGAATGCGAGAGTTAGCATTTAAAGCTCTCATAACCCCTGCAGCAGTGGAAATACTGCGAATATTGGAAAAATCCAATGTTGCCTTAACAGGCAGAGCCAAGCCCACCCAAACTGTTAATTTGGCATTTTTTATATTAGAGTTATTTTTAGCGGGCATAATATTTTTTCATGTTTAATTGGCAAAATAATTTCATGCCGCCTGTAATACCGGCATCTGCCGATTTTCTGCTTTTGTAATCCAGCCGCCGCCGAGCGTGCGGTCGCCATCGTAAAATACGCAGGCCTGGCCGGGCGCCACACCATAGTGCGGTGTTTCCAATTCGACACGTGTACCATTATCAAAAATGCGTGCGGTGATTAGCGGTTGCATTGAACGCAGTTTGACCTGCATCTGCATGCCGTCTGTAAATTTACCCAGCCAGTTGAGATCGCGTAAATAAACCACATCACGCGCCAGTGCCTCACGCGGGCCGACCACCACTTCGTTTTGCAACGGGCGCACGGCGACCACATAATTACGGTCCTTCTGGCCGCCAAATTGCAAGCCACGCCGTTGCCCGATGGTGAAATCTACCGTGCCGCTATGCTTGCCCACTACCGCGCCGGACAGGTCAACAATATTGCCGGCACGCGCGGCGTCTGGGCGGCGGCGTTTGACAAGACCCGCGTAATCGTCATCCGGCACAAAACAAATATTTTGGCTGTCGGGTTTCGCCGCTACCGGCAGATTAAATTTTTCAGCCAAGGCGCGGGTTTCACTTTTCGGCAATCCGCCTAATGGAAAGCGCAGAAAGTCCAACTGCGCTTGCGTGGTGGCAAACAGGAAATAGGTCTGATCTTTAATAACATCCGCCGCGCGATGCAGCGTCGCACCAATCAAACCGCCGCGCCGCTGCACATAATGCCCGGTGGCCAAACAATCCGCGCCGAGGTCACGCGCCGTTGCCAGCAAATCTTTAAACTTTACCGTCTGGTTGCATTCCACGCAGGGAATGGGCGTTTCGCCCGCCATATAGCTTTCCACAAATTTGTCGATAACGGCGTCTTTGAACTTATTTTCATAATCCAGCACATAATGCGCGATGCCGATTTTATCCGCGACATTGCGCGCATCATAAATATCCTGGCCCGCGCAACAGCTGCCCTTTTTCTGCACCGCAACGCCATGATCGTACAGCTGCAGCGTAATACCGATCACCTCGTAACCCTCACTTTTCAATTGCGCGGCGACCACCGATGAGTCCACACCGCCCGACATCGCGACGACGACGCGCGTCTGTTCAGGAGATTTATCGAAGCCCAGTGAATTCATATCCTAATTAATGAATTTTAGGTGATGAAAGCAATCTTTTTCGTTTCTGTTGTTTTTCCTTCTAATCAAAAAAACTATCCCCGGGGTCAGTCTGGCCCGTCCGTCTTGGCTATACTGATGTACGTCAATGTGTTTGGCACATAGCGTACAGCGCAGTGGCGCCGAATCCGAACCAGGACCGTACGCACCTTGCCGCAACGATGACATATCCTGTCGACCGGACATCCCATACCTAGGAATATATTCTGAAAAGTAAGTTTTGTCAAACAGATTATACTGACATACATATTGTATGGTAATTGATTATGGCAAATATTTATGGTATCATAAAATATGCCTTTGGATATTGGTTCCCCTAAACAAAAAATTACCGTGCACGTATTGCCTGATGTGTTGGCTGGCGCCAAGCGGGTCACGGGCCTATCTACGACTGCTACTATTGAAAAAGCCTTGCGAGAGATGAACCACCGTTGGGCTTGCCAAGAGTTGTTGAAATTGAAGGGTAAGGTTGATTTTCATGTCAGTTGGCAAGAAATGCGCAGTTGGGAAGATGATTAATGTTTGCCGCTGATAGCAGTTCATTAATCGATTATCTAAATAGTATGAAACGCGTGGACTGCCAAAAAATTGAAGCTGCGCTATTAGATAATAAATTAGTGTTGCCGCCAGTGGTGATTACTGAAATTCTTAGCAACGTGATTTCAGCAGAAAAGTTTATTTTGTTGCAAGACCAGATAAAAATTTTGGAAATTACCGGAGGTTATTGGCAGCGCGCTGGTATTATGCGTGAAAAAATTATCCGGCAAGGTTTAAAAGCACGCTTGCCGGATACATTAATTGCCCAATCCTGTATTGATCATGATGTGCAGCTAATTGCAAATGACACTGATTTTAAAAAATTCACCAAGTTTGGTTTGAAACTCGCAACTTAATTTAAATATAATATGCTAATCTCCGGCGGCACGCCAAAACGCACCGGTAGGATACTGGTGCCAATCCCGGTGCTGATAAACAGATGTTTGTCGCCTTCAAAAACATAACCCGCAGCATATTTTGGCCCATATTTTGATGGCACTACCAAACGCCCTAAAATTGGCAACTTAACTTGGCCACCATGCGTGTGTCCGGCGATTGTCAAAAAACATCTATTGGGCAAGATTGGAAAAATATCCGGCGTATGCGTCAGGCATAATGTTTTACGGGTCTTTGGCACGATGGAAAGTGCCGCTAAGATATTGTGCGGGCCCTCATAAAAATCGGTGATGCCAGTGATCCATAAATTGTGGTTGGCATTCGTCAGATGAACTGACCGGTCTTCGAGAACGGGAATACCGCTATTGATAAAACCATTCAGAACAGTTTGGGAATTATCCCACCAGTCATGATTGCCTAAAACAGCATAAACGCCAAGCGGTACCTGTAAATTTTTTAAATAACCAGCAATTTCGGCGGCTGGCATATGCTTACCACCAATCACGCCTTGAATCATAAAATCACCCAGCAGCAAAATGATATCCGGATGTGCGTTATTCGTTTCGTTAACAATTTTTTTAATTTTAGCCGCATCAATATACGGTGACCCGGCATGTAAATCACTGATGATTGCAATTTTTAACCCGCGCCATTCCGGAGGGTCAGTCTGATTTAAAGTAATGTCATAATGCTTGATAAGCAGACTAGACGGTTCCCACCAAAATGCATACAGCATCAAACCGGTCAGTAAAATCACAAGAATGAGAAACACTTTTCGCAAGAAAAAACGTTTCCCCAACATACTTATCCGCCGAACTTTGTTTTCAACTTATCAACCAGATCCAGTTTTTCCCAACTGAAACCGCCGTCGGCATCCGGCTGGCGGCCGAAATGGCCATAGGCTGCCGTGCGCGCATAGATTGGCTTGTTCAGCGCCAGATGCGTGCGGATCCCGCGCGGTGACAAATCCATCAGCTCCTGCAGCGCGGCAGAAATTTGCTGTTCATCCACTTCGCCGGTGCCATGATTGTTAACATAAACTGAAAGTGGCTTGGATATGCCAATCGCATAGGCCAGCTGGATCGTGCAACGGTCAGCAAGGCCCGCCGCCACCACATTTTTGGCAAGATAGCGCGCCGCATAGGCCGCCGAACGGTCAACCTTGGTGGGGTCTTTGCCTGAAAAGGCGCCGCCGCCGTGCGGGGCCGCACCGCCATAGGTATCGACAATAATTTTACGGCCAGTCAAACCCGCATCACCATCCGGTCCGCCGATGACAAAACGTCCGGTTGGATTGACATAAAATTCCGCCTCACCTGGCATCCAGCCCTGCGGCAATACATTGATCACATGCGGGCGGACGATTTCGCGCACATCCGCGGCGCTGAGGCCTTCGGCATGTTGTGTTGAAACGAGAACCGAGGTCGCACGTACCGGCACGCCGTTTTCATATTGCAGCGTCACCTGGCTTTTCGCATCCGGCTCCAACTGCGGTGCCGCGCCCGAATGGCGCGCTTCCGCCAGTGAACGCAGAATTTCATGTGAATAAAACACCGGTGCCGGCATCAATTCCGGTGTTTCGCGGCAGGCATAACCGAACATGATGCCCTGGTCGCCCGCGCCTTCATCCTTGCTGCCCGCGCTATCGACGCCGACAGCGATATCGGCAGACTGCTCATGCACGACAACATTGACGGCCATTTTGTCCCAGGAAAACCCCTCCTGTTCGTACCCAATCTCTTTTACGCACTGACGTGCAATCTCTTCCATTTTCTGTTTGCCGAAACCGCCCGCAACGCGGATCTCGCCGCCAATGACCATGAGGTTCGTGGTCGCAAAACATTCCACACCGGCCCGCGCCTCAGGGTCCTGGGTCAGCATCGCATCCAAAATCGCGTCAGACACGCGGTCGCATACCTTATCCGGATGACCTTCCGACACCGACTCGCTGGTGAAGACATAGGATTGCAGTTGCAATTGTTGCATCGATTGGGCCTGGTTTGAATTAAGGGAAATTACTTGTGCAGTGGCTGCTTGCGCCATGGTGGAACGTCCTTTCGTAAAGCTGGCCGTGATTGACCAACCTCCCGTGCGGTTTTCGCAGCGCTGCGGATCCGTTACCATCCCCCGCGCATCGCACAGTAAAAGAGACGTCATAAGACCCCCGGCCAAGGGGGTCAAGGAAATAATTGCCCCTTCTTACATTCCCTGCTAACCGCTTAGCACATGGAAATCACCCTTACCCCGGCGGCGGATATTCTGTTGCCGTTTCAATTAGAAAATTCGCGGCTGCGCGGGCGCATCATCCGCCTGTCGACTGTGCTCGATGAAATTTTAATCAAGCATCATTACCCGCCGCCGGTGGCGCGTTTGACGGCGGAGGCTGCAACATTGTCAGTCCTGATCGGCAGCATGCTCAAGCTTGATGGCATTTTCACGCTGCAGGCCAAGGGTGATGGCCCGGTCAGTTTGCTGGTTGCCGATTACACATCCGAAGGCGCAGTGCGCGCCTATGCGCATTTTTCGAGTGAACAGTTGAGCGCGGTGCCGGATGAGTTCGCGGCCCTGCTCGGCACTGGTTATCTGGCCTTTACGGTTGACCAGGGCGCGGAGTTCGAACGCTATCAAGGCATTGTCGATATTCAGGGCAACAGCCTGTCCGACAGCGCGCAGCATTATTTCATGCAGTCGGAACAATTGCGCACCGCGCTGAAATTCTTTGTGCGGCAAAACGGGCCAAACTGGCAGGCCGCGGCGATTGTCATTCAGGCGATGCCGGCGGATGAAAGCAAGGGCGAGCATGATTTAGACGTTTTGCCGCATGGCTGGGAGGATGCGGTGGCGCTGCTGCAAACCATCACCGCCGACGAAATGCTCGACGCCGGACTGCATGCGCATGATGTGCTGTTCCGCCTGTTTCATGAAGATGGCGTCAGGGTCTATGACATGCTGCCATTGCGGCACCAATGCCGCTGTTCCTACACGCGCGCGCAGATGGTTGCGCAGACCATTCCGCCCGGTGAACGCGATGCCCTTAAAATCGATGGCGAGATGGTCATTACCTGTGAGTTTTGTAATTCGTCTTATAAGTTTAAAGACGCCGATCTAATCAGCGACGTCATCCAGTAAATGATCCCAGCTGTTTTCAATCGCGCCATAGGATACCGGGCGCGAGACATTGTATAACCGGTCCGGGATCACTGTCGCCTGGCCCTTGTCGCGGCCGAATGATTTCAGCTGATTGGTCACCACCGCCTCAATCGGCGCGTGATACGTATCGGGGTCGCTATAAAACGGTACGCGCAGATACATGCTGACATCCAGCCGGTCGAAATCCGCCGGGCCCGAAACATCTTTGTCATTGCTATACGTGCTATTAAAACCAAGTTGCGTACCGTTATTAAACCGGTGCTCCATGGCGAGCTCCACGCCGTGATCGCGCGCCAGAAACTGTTCCAGCCGGATGATGGTGGTTAAATCATAACGCGGCATTTCGTAGTAGAAGCTAAGCGCGCCGGTCACCGTGCGATAATCCAGAAAAACAAACTCATCATGCGGATTACGTTGCATTAAATAAATTACGTCCAGCCCCAAAGCCCACCGCGCGGTCAGCGGTTGGTATAATATTTCACCAGCTACGCCACCATACATATCTTCGAAATAACCGCCGGACAAACGTGCCGATACCTCCGGCATTGGGTTAAACAACCATGCGCCATAGGCGCGTTCCAGCCCCACCAGATTTTTACCGTATTGATTTATCAAACTGCGTACCGGGCGGTCGGACGGTATAATCGCATCGGTATTCTGGTCGGTCTGCAGCGCCAGCGCGCCATCAAAAATAATGCCGCGCGCCGGTTCATAACGGCCGCCAAACAGCGCGCGTTCCCGCGCGGTAATCGTCTCGCCAAAATCAAAAAACGAAAACTGGTTGAGCAATTCAGCTTTTAGCAACCACGGTTGCAAAATAGGGCGCGGCGCTGTGGGTTCAACAATTTCCTGCGCGGGCAGTACCTGCATGTCTTGCAGAATTTCCTCACGGCTGCCGTTATAATTGTCGGCTTGGTCCAAATCGCTTTGCAGAAAACGGTAACCGCCGACCATGAGGCCGCTGGCCTCCGGTACTACCGTAATTGAATTATTGTCATCATCACTATGCGCCGCGGCAATATACGCCGTCCGGCCAATGGCCGCCGCCGGTGCATAGGCGTCAACCGGCATGCGCACCCACAACGATGTATCGGCATCGTTTTGCGACGTCGCATAAATATCCAGCTGGTCGCGCCGCGCGAGTGTCACGGTTTCTTCTAGCGGCAGGTTGCGGTCATGCAGCAATGACAGTTGCACTTTGTCAGCATCGGTTTTATCTTTAAGTGTTTGCAGCGTGGCGCTGTCCTCTGCCGCGTAATTAAAACTGTAATTCACATTAATGGTAAAACGCGCCAGGGATTCTAGGGCCGCCTGCACTGCAAATCCCGGCAGGATCGGGCTGTCATCTGGCACTATATAACGCGCACCAATGTTAAGTGGCGCTGTGCGCTTCACATCATACAGCCGCCGTTCATCCACATAATTATCGGGGTCGTATTCTAATTGTAACGACAACGGCTGCCAACCGGTCTGGTAATTCACGCCCGCGAACAGGCCGATGTCATGCCCCTTAAACCAGGCGTTGGGTCCATATTTGCCGCTGCCGTCATCGCGGCCGGGGCTATCAAAATGGTCGGACACGGCATCCAGTGGATTGCGCAACGTCAAACCTGCATTGGCATACCGGCCCCACCCCACGCCGCCCATAACATCAACATCCCACACGCGTTTGTTAAAAATCAGATATTCTCCAGCCAGGCGGTTTTGCCCGAACATATGTGTATAGCCAACCGCGGCCTGGGGCCGCCACTCCTTCTCACGCCATAACTGTACCTGGGTATCGAAACCATAATAGGGAACGCCGGTTTTGGTTTCCACGTCTTGACGGATTACTAAACGCAAGGCGGGCAACGGCTGCATTCCTACATAAATATTATCGTATGGTTGGCCAAGCGCGAAACCGGCATAGGCGGTTCCGGCCTCCAACCGCCGTGCCGATGGCAAATGAATAAAGCCGGTTTGACCGTTTTGATTAAGAGAAACGGGGGGCGCGCTCAGATTATCCGACGCCCATATATATGACGGCGATAAACATAACGCCACTATCGCCAGCCAATGCAATCTCATTGGGCCAGGTTTTTAGCATCAAATCAATATGATTGTCATCCCGCCCTGTTCACAATATGATTTGCGCCATGCGCAACGCCGCCCGCCAGGATTTTATAGCGATACACAAATGGGCGGACGCCGCCTGTATCCCTTTTGCGGCCGACGCTTCACGTCGCCGTTATTTCCGGCTGCAACGCGACAATGGCGACAGCTGTCTTGTTATGGATATGCCAATTCATCCAGAAGAACGCTTTCAGGAATTTATTGTGATCGATAATTACCTGCGGCAATTGGGGCTCAGCGCGCCGGAAATTTACGCCATCGACCATGACCATCAATTCGCGCTGCTCGAAGATTTTGGCGATGACACCTATACACGTTTGTTGAATGCCGGCGCCAGTCCCGCGCCGCTGTATCAAACTGCCATTGATGCCGCTGCCTATTTGCAGGCTCAAGCGTATGAAAAATCCTTGTCCCTGCCACATTACGATACTGCTGCCATGGCTGGTGAGATTGGCTGGTTTATTGAATGGTATGCGCCAGTTTACATGGGCCGCGCCATAACACCCGAGGAGCAGGCTGAATTTTACAGCATCGTCCGCAATATTTTTGATGGCGTGCCGAAGCTCGAGCCAACCTTGCTGCTGCGTGATTTTCATGTTGATAACTTCATGTGGCTAAAAGATCGCAATGGGATCAAGGCTTGCGGCATCCTTGACTTCCAGGATGCCAAATGGGGTTCCGCCGCTTATGATCTGATTTCCATTTTGCAGGATGCGCGGCGTGATCTTGATCCTGCATTGGCGGATGAATTATACGCGCGCTACCTGGCGCAACGCTATGATATCGCACCCGATGATTTCGCCATCCACTATGCCGTGATGGGCATGCTGCGCCACGCGCGCATCCTGGGTAATTTTATCCGTTCGTGGTTACGTGATGATAAAACACGTTATCTGCAATTCATGCCGCGCATCCAAAACCAGCTGGCGATGGCGCTGCCACACCCGGTTATTAAACCATTCCGCGATTGGCTGGAAAATACAATTCCGCATTGGCACACGCCAATACCAGAGACTGATAAAGATATGTTGCGTGGGTTTGTTGATAAGCAATTGTTTAGTTAATATTCCCCCACCCAAAAATTTTGCAGCTTCGTGTCACTTCGCCTTAAATTTTTGTGCCTTCCCACCAGGGTGAGGCTGTACGGCGCAAAATTGTCTGTGCAGGTGAAAGGCGACAAAAAATTAGCCTCCCCCTGGTGGGGAGGCACAAATTTGCCCTTGCAAATTTGGGTGGGGGACTAACAACAAATACGCTACGCTCTACGTATGAATCATCCCCAAAAACTCTCCGCCCTTCGCGCACAATTTCCCGCCCTTAACGTTATCGGCTTTATCCTGCCGCGCGGTGATGAATATTTGGGCGAATATGTCGCCCCGGCGGATGAGCGCCTCGCCTGGCTGACCGGCTTCACTGGTTCTGCCGGTTATGCGGTAATCCTCAACGACGGCGCCGCGCTGTTCACGGATGGCCGCTATACATTGCAGGCGCAACAACAACTGTCCCAGGATTATGAAACGCGCAGCAGCGTCAAGGAAAAACTGGAAGACTGGCTCAAAGAAAAAAACGTCACCGGCGCCATTGGCTATGACCCGAAGTTGCATAGCGAGGCCTGGCGCGAACACACCGAAACAGCACTTAATACTATAAATGTAAAACCGGTGCCGCTATTCACCAATCCTATTGATGCAATCTGGCTGGATCGCCCTGCCCCGCCCACAGCGCCGGTCACCACGCAGCCGTTAAAATATGCGGGCAAAACCGGCCGCGTTAAATGTGCGGAGATCGCCGCCGCACTGGCCAAGGATAATTGTGATGCGCTTTATATTAACGACCCCACACTGATCGCCTGGCTGTTCAACATCCGTGGCAGTGATGTGCCGCATACGCCAATTACGCAATGTCAGGCCATTTTGCGTAATGACGCTAGCGGCATTTTGATTATTGATGCCATCAGATATACCGATACGTTAAAGGCGCATCTGGGTTGCGATATCACGTTTTGCTCACCGCAAAACCTGCCCACGGCCCTTCAGGAATTTTCTGGCAAAACCATGCGCGTCACTAAATCCAATACCAACAGCTGGATTGTGCAGCAGTTGCGCGATGCTCGGATTACACTGGAACATGGCGCCGACCTTATTTTAAACGCACGTGCGTGCAAAAATGCGGCAGAGCTCAAAGGCGCACATGACGCGCACCATCATGACGGCGTTGCGCTCAGCCAATTCATAGCCTGGCTACACGAGCATGTACCATCCAGCACGCTGACCGAACTTGACTGCGTGGCAAAATTACAGCACCTGCGCCGCCAACATCCGCTGTATCGGGACGACAGTTTCCCCGCCATCGTCGGTTGGGCAGCCCATGGCGCCATCATTCATTACCGGCCGTTGCCGGACACCAATGCGACGATCACCGGCAATGGACTGCTGCTGGTGGACAGCGGCGCGCAATATCAGAACGGTACGACGGATATTACCCGCACCATTGCCATTGGCACACCAACTGCTGAGCAGCGTGAAATCTACACGCGCGTGCTTAAGGGTCATATCGCCATCTCGCGCGCGCGGTTTCCGGTCGGCACCACCGGCGGCCAGCTAGATGTGTTGGCACGGCAGGCGCTGTGGGAGGTCGGTCTCGACTTCGAACATGGCACCGGTCACGGTGTCGGCAGCTATTTGTCGGTGCATGAAGGCCCGCAACGCATGAGCAGCAAGCCTGACACGGTCGCGCTGCAACCCGGGATGATCTTATCCAATGAGCCTGGCTATTACCGCGCCGGCGAATTCGGCATCCGCATCGAAAATCTGATCTATGTGGTGGAGGCTGGCAACGGCTTTTTGAAATTTGAAACACTGACGCTCGCGCCATACGATGATAAACTAATTGCGGATGATTTATTGAATGATGCCGAACGTGATTGGCTTCAGGCTTATAACATACGTTTGCAGGCAATAACGTCCTAATGGCCGATTTTTGGCCGCCATTCACAAGGCTAAGGCACCCTATTCACAATGTTGCACGTGAAACCTTTATTCCTAAAAACAGTTATCCCGGCGCAAGCCGGGATCTCAAAGGTGAGCTTCTTATAGCTAAGAAGAACTTGGCCGGATTAATAACCTTCGCGTTCCTTCCGCTTGCGCATGAGTTTGCGCGTGCGGCGGACAGCTTCCTCTTTTTCACGGAGGCGTTTTTCAGACGGTTTTTCAAAATGGCGGCGTAGTTTCATTTCGCGGAATATCCCCTCGCGCTGCATTTTCTTTTTCAAGGCGCGCAGTGCTTGTTCGACATTGTTATCGCGTACAACGACTTCTACTATGGTAATCACCCCGTTTCCAATTCACGTCTGCGCGGCTTGGGCCGGACGCAGCGCGCATGGTGTAACAGAGCCAAAAAGCCTTGTGAAGTAAAAAATAGCCTGATACTTTGCGATATGCGCGATTTAAATGACCAAAAAGACCGGATTTTGCTGGCCGTCTTGCCCCACGTGGCGTTCGACGGCTGGACGGATAATGTGTTCGACAAAGCTATTGGCGGCAAAAATATCAAACTGATTGACGTTATGCAGGCCTTCCCTAACGGCGTTAAAGATGTGCTGGTGCATTTTTCAGATTGGGGCATTCGCCAGGTTCAGACGCGCATGGGTAAAAAGCGTCTTATCAATATGAAGGTACGCGACCGCGTGTTCGCTGGCGTTGAGGCCTGGCTGGATATCATGACCCCGCACCGCGAGGCCGTCCGCGCCGCCCTGAAATATGGCGCGCATCCGCTACACGCGGGCCAAGCCGCGCGCAGCCTGCATAACCTCAGCAGCGCAATTTGGTATGAGGCCGGCGACAATGCGACGGATTTTAACTATTACACCAAGCGTTTGTTGCTCTCCGGTGTTGTCTCCACCACAGTCATGTTTTGGTTAAATGACGATAGTGATTCTTATGAAAAGACCCGTGAATTTTTGGCGGCACGCATCGATAACGTATTAAAACTCGGTAAAACTATCGCCCAGGCAAAATCTTTTGGTAAAAATGCTAAATCTATGAAGAATATTTATGAGCAATTTCAAAAGTTTAAGAAGGCATAGTGTGTTATGTGATGCATCTGTGACATTTCAGTGTCAAAAACGTTGCAATTTCATTAAAATTGTTGTAATAATTAATCCAAAATTCGCAACTAATGGTGTAACATACCATTACATAGTAGAGAACTGAAAGAAACTGACTAAATATGGTAACGCGTCGCTTTCTTAACTTTGGGATTGGAGTTGCTGCATTTACAGCAATGGCTCCGGCTACCAGCAATGCGCGCATAGCTGAACCAGTTTTTAAGGCAACACCCGTCGTCGCTCAAACTACTGTGCCAAGCGCACAAAGTTATGTTACGCTGGTGTTGCAACGACAAAGCGAAATTGCTGCTGATTTTTACAATATACCAGATGCGGCTTTCACATCTGATCAGGAACGCATGCTGGCCGTTATTGAAGCAGTTTTAACTGTTGCTCAAAATAATCCTAGTGCTTTGCGCACTATCGCAGCAGAATATAATCGCCCTAATCCAAATATGGCCACACAATTTCGCCAGGCTCTATCTGTAACTGAGGTTGCAATGCCGAAGGCGATTTTGGGTAATGATCTTGCAACCCAAAAATTTGGTAATTGGATTGGCGAAACTGCTAGCCAGCTATTGTTTGAGGGCACCAACAATCCTGCAACCCGCCATAGACTTGCAGATATAGCTATGTTTAGCGCTTATGCAGCGCCACTGGCAACGCAGCTAAATTCTGGTGATATCCAGGGCCAAATTCGTAATTTCATTGCTGACGGCCATATTAAATCTATCTCTGCGCGGCGCACCGAAACAATAAAAGAAATCGTTAACCGTGCCGATGAAATTACTCAACCAGTGTTGGCATACCTCGATCGCAGTAATCATTTGAGTGCTGAATTAGCATACAACGCTGTTTCTAACAGAAATCAGCATCCGTCAGTGGCTGTACAGGCACGCTCTATCGTCCGCCCGTTGACTGAATATATGCGGCGTACTGCACGACGTGAGCCAGCCCAAAATGGTGGTGTATTTAGCCCCATATAATACTGTAATTTTATTGCGTATTGTAAGTTCTGCATAAAATTCACTTTTTTCGCCCACACAAACCTGTTACATTCGTTTAGTTAGATTTTACAAGGGTTTGTTTTCTTGTCACGTTTTGATGATCGTTATACTATGTCACCGGGTGTCGGTGAAACTTCTACTGTTAATTTGAAATGGTTTGATCCGGTGCGCGGCTTCGGTTTTGCAACGAGTGGCGGTCAACAGGATGTCTTTCTACATTCTTCAGTTGTACAACGTGCCGGCGCCCCGGCGCTTTATCCCGGCGCGGAATTAAAATGTGAGGTTGGCGATGGGCCTCGCGGCAAACAGGTCATGCGCATTGTGGAAGTCATCTCAGCCGGTGATCCCGATGCAGTTGGCCAGGGCGGCGGCGGTCAGCGGGATGGTGCTGGCAGTGGTTTCCGTAATGACCGTCCCCGTCAAAATCGTGATTTTGGTGACAGAGGCGCCCGGGAACATGGCACCCATGAATACGGCGGTGGTGAGCGCGGCAATTATGGCGACCGTCAGCCACGCAACAACTATGGTGATCGTGATGGCGGTGGATATGGTGATCGTGCGCGCCGTCCGGCGCCGCAAGCTGTACAGCCTTATTTCCCTGACGGTTCAGAGGTTTCGCATACCGGCGCGGTAAAATGGTTTAAGGACAAAGGCGGTTATGGCTTTGCATCATCTGATGACGGCAGCCAAGATATTTTTATCCATCGTAGCTGTCTGATGCGCAGCAATCTGCATGATTTGCAGCCAGGCCAGCGCGTAAAAATGTTGGTCCGCAAAGCGGAAAAAGGGTTGGAGGCAGTCCAACTTGAAATATTGGAGAATTAGAAAAATCCCCGCCAAACTTGGCGAGGATTTAAATTGTAATTATTTATTGCCGTTTGTCGCAGCATGTTTTTTGCTGGCTTCACGTGAACTTTCTTTGGCTTCAGTTTCGTGACCACGTGCAGCCTGGGCATGGTGCGCGCCTTTTTCATGTTCGCCTTTGCTATGATGTTCGGCGGCTTTAGTATGGTGTTGCGCGGCTTTGGTATGCGATTCAGCGGCTTTTTTATGGGCTTGTGCAGGCATGGTAACTCCAAAATTTAAACAATCAGATTATTCTGATTGCTATATCAGTAGACGCCGCGTGCTATAAATTTCCCATGCCTAAAATTTAAGCCACATTGAACATCTGCTGATGCTTTACCAAATCATCAATGTCTTTCAGTTGTTTCAATAATGCCGGCATCGCGTTAAGCGGAATCATATTAGGACCGTCGGATGGCGCGCGATCGGGGTCGGGATGGGTTTCCATAAAGATACCGGCGCAGCCAACCGCCAAAGCCGCGCGCGCCAGGACCGGTACAAATTCACGCTGGCCGCCGCTGGAACTGCCCTGTCCGCCCGGCTGTTGCACCGAATGCGTCGCGTCAAAAATAACCGGATAACCGGTGGCTGCCATAATCGGCAGCGCACGAAAATCTGAAACAAGCGTATTATAACCGAACGAGGCGCCGCGCTCGCACAGCAGAATATTTTCATTGCCCGACTGGCTGATTTTGGCAACGACATTGCGCATATCCCAAGGCGCCAAAAACTGCCCTTTTTTCACATTAACGACTTTACCGGTTTTGGCGGCGGCAATCAGCAAGTCAGTCTGACGGCACAGGAACGCCGGGATCTGCAACACATCGACAAATTTACCCGCCTCTGCGCAATGCCAAGGTTCATGCACGTCTGTCAGCACCGGCACGTTAAAATCCTGCTTAATTTCGGCGAGAATATCTAATCCCTCCTTCATACCCATACCGCGGATGCCGGCAAGCGCAGTACGGTTCGCCTTGTCAAACGAGCTTTTAAAAATCAGTGGCATGCCGATTTTTTTGCACATCTCAACCAGGACTTCGGCGATCTCGCGCACATGCGCGCGGCTTTCAATTACGCAGGGTCCAGCGATGAGCACCATGGGCAAGTTATTAGAAATTTCAACGTTTTTGAGGGAAACTGTTTTCATGGCCATCCAATAACATTTTTTTAAAGCCAAACAAAAGGCTTTTCTCCCATATGGTGAGCCCTTATAGTCCTGGCCAGATGCGCCCGTAGCTCAGTGGATAGAGCGCTGCCCTCCGGAGGCAGAGGCCGGTGGTTCGAATCCTCCCGGGCGCGCCAAGTATTTAAAGGATAAATGTGTCGAATTCAAAAATTTCTAGTTTTCCCACATAGTTTTCCCACATATATTTCTCATATTGGAAAATATTATTAAGTTCTTTTAAACATTTTCGAAACAAAAATAGGAGTTAGAGGTTTATTGACTTAGATATCATGCAAGATAATTCGCATCTTTAATTTAGGAGTTTGCCTTGGAGAAATTTATAGAACTTAATCGAAAGTTTTATCAGTTATCTGTTGATTACAGTGATGCAGCTAAAAGTGACAATATTGATGTAAGTGAAGCTCTTGGTCTTCGCATAGGCAATGATATCGGATGGGACGACCTACTAAAGTTGTATCGCGTTATACTGCTTGCAGAAGCCGGAGCTGGAAAAACGCATGAGATTCGTCATACAAGCCAAAAGCTGAGAGCTAAAGGTAAGAACGCTTTTTTCTTAAGACTTGAACACATTGTCCATGATCTTGAAACTTCTTTTGAAGAAGGAAGTTACCGCGAGTTTCAAGGATGGTTGGCTTCGAATGAGGATGGATGGATTTTGTTAGATTCTGTCGATGAAGCTCGGCTAAAAGATCCAAAAGATTTTGAAAACGCTATTAGGAAACTTGCTCACGCAATCTCACCAGCTTTGACCAGAGCCCATATTATTATTACTTCTAGAGTGACAGCCTGGCGGCCAAAAACAGACTTAGCAAACTGCAATAAATATTTCCCGCCTGTTCCCGAAATTAAAAGTGAAGACGACGATATTGAGAAAGAAGATGAATTCCCCACTGACAAAAAGATATCTTCTAAAAACAAAAAAATTGCTGTAAAGACTGAAGCTATAGGATTTAGAATATATTCATTAACAAACCTTTCTACAGAGCAAGTATCTAAATTTGTACAAGAGAAGGGAATAAGAGATCACCAAAAATTTTTAGAAGAAATTGATCGGCAAGATGCATCGGTATTTACTACCCGGCCTCAAGATTTGGAAGAAATTGTAGATTTTTGGAATGGTAAAGGTAGAATTGGAACTCGTTTCGAACTAATGCAAAATAGTGTGGAAAGGAGGTTAAGGGAACGAGATCAAGATAGAGCTGATGCCAAGCCTATGGATTTAAGCAAAATTAGGCAAGGAACTTGTCTTCTGGCCGCTGCTTGTACATTAACGCATAAATCCACAATCAATGTTTTAGATGGAACACATGATTCTGAAGGACTTGATGCGCGTTCTGTGTTGCCTGACTGGAGTGATCACGAATTACAAATTTTGTTAAATCGTCCCATTTTTGATGAGGCTATTTATGGGTCGGTCAGATTTCATCATAGGTCTGTAAGAGAATATTTGACAGCAGAATGGTTCTATGAGCTTTTAAAAAAGCATGCATCTCGGCAAAAAATTGAAAATATATTCTTCCGTAATCAGTATGGGATGAAAGTGGTACTTCCATCCATGAAACCTGTATTATCATGGCTGGTTTTATTCGATGCCACTATAATGGATAAAATTTATTTGCTTGAACCCGAAATCATTTTGGAAGGCGGTGATCCAACAAGACTCCCGCTTGAAAAAAGAAAAAACATTCTTTGGTCTGTATGTGAAAAGATATCTTTAGGCACAGCCAGCCGGTCTGTTGAGGATCGCGCCGCAATACAACGCTTTGCTTCTGCGGACCTTGCCAGTGATATAAGACAGCTTATCTTAAGATATAAAGATAATGACGATACTCTTTCTTACTTGCTACGCATGATTTGGCAGGGACGTACAAGGGAGGCCCTGCCTGAGGCTAAAAGTTACGCTCAAAATAAAAATACTGAAAAATATACAAAAATCTCAGCAATAAGGGCCGTTAAAGAGGTGGGAACGGCACAGGATTTTAACGATATTTTAAACTCATTTATTGCACAAACAGAAAATAAACATGACCGGCAAATTGTAGCCGAATTAATTGACAATGTAGACCCTAATGAAGGATCGGCAGATTGGATACTTAAAGTTTTAGAAAACGTTAAGGATACAAACTTATAAATAATCTGTATTAGGTTATGCAATAGGCATAGGGACAAATTGTCCCGATTTGTTTTTGGTCAATAAATTTGTATAGATGTTAGGCGTCGTTTTTATGTGGCCGATTAGACTATAACCCAGGGGTCGGTTCATGGCGCGATCTCAAAATCAGCTACAGAATATGATCTAATGATGGTAACGAACAAAACTATCTACACGACAATTATATGTGTATCATTGTGTGCAACGACCGTAGCACACAATGAGAAGCCAGGAATATAATGACAAAAACTAAATACATTTCGTATCTGCGCGTATCTACAGATCGACAAGGAAAATCTGGCTTAGGTTTAGAAGCTCAGCGTAAGGCTGTTACAGATTATATCGCGTCTGGCAACGCGCAGTTAATCAGTGAGGTTTTAGAGGTTGAAAGCGGTAAGCTTAGCGATAGGCCCAAACTGGCGGAGGCACTGGCATTGTGTAAGGTGCACCGCGCCAGGCTAATCATTGCCAAAATAGATCGATTGGCGCGCAATGTGGCCTTTATTTCAAATCTAATGGAAAGCGGCGTGGACTTCTTAGCGGTTGATATGCCTGAGGCTAATAAACTAACGATACATATAATCGCCGCCATGGCTGAATATGAAAGGGAAATGATATCTGTACGAACAAAGGTTGCGCTTAGCGCGGCTAAAGCACGTGGTAAAAAACTGGGTGGATTTCGGGGACGAAGTGGTACGAGCGCCGATACTGCCAAAGCACGCGCAGCGCGTGCTAACAAATCTATCGAGCATGCTAAATCTCTAGGCGCTTTGTTAAAAGGCATGCAGGGTTTATCATTAAATCAGATCGCTGCTAAATTTAATGACGATTCAATACCAACACCTTCGGGTGTTGGTCGGTGGAATGCATCAACCATACAAAGAATCAAACAAAAAATCCTTATTTAGACTTACTACCGGTGATATGGATCCGGGAACAACAAAGATTTTCTGTATAGATCATCCGAAACACCGTTTTGGATTATTGTCGTGTTTTGAGACGGATAAGCTGCGGCCGCCGCTCCGAAGCCAGCCGCAAGCCCGGTCCACATATTTTGTCGTGATGTCTGTCGTTGTGCATCCTCTGCGAAGACATGCGACATTGCATTGCCACGAGCTTGGGCGAGCGACACAATGCGTGCCCAATAAGTTGGTACATCATATTGTTGCCCATCCGACGTAACTATATAAATTTTGCTTGTAAGGCCAAACAGATGGACGCACTTCGAATATTGGTCATCCACCGTCTGAAGCTTACCGGGCAATTCATACGCTTGTTCTTTCGAAGCAAGTGTTCCTAGAAGACGACCACTTTGTTTATCGTATTCTTCGATGCACGGTTTAATCTGCTGATAACGTCGTTCTTCTTGCTCTGCAATTTGATTAGCGGTAAGGCCATTCGTATCAATTAAAAAATAATCCAAATGTTGTTCCACATGCGTCATGTCGTCAAAGGATTGTTGAACCGTATCTAAATTTTGCTGACTTTGACTTGCGCAGCCGCAGACGCAGACGCATAGCGCTAACATCGCGCTAATAACAAATCCATTTAGCTTTGACATTATGGTTCCCCGACAAACGATAGGCCGATGGTGGCCGGGGAGTTGATAAACCTGCTTCTAGAGAGGTCGTATAAGTCTTTAGACCGTGAGGCCCTGAACATAACCTATACCTCCCCGACCAGTGGTCGAGGAGTGCAATCACGGTACACAAACCGCTAGAAGTCAGAGGTTATCAAGCCCCGAGACAAGTTGTCTTGTCCCGCAATTAAAATGCGTAAGTTTTAGCTTGGCGTCAACGTCTTTTTGCTTTTGCAGCGGCCCAAAGACGCTAACCATTTGCCGGCCTCGCGATCCTGTCGGCGCCGCGCCCGCACTGCCGAGCTTCCTGGTTGGTGTGTGCTTAGCCACTCGTCATAATCCTGGCGTTCATCAGGCGTCATACGAACGCGGCGTAATTGGCGTTCCTCTTGGTCTCTTTGATTTTTTTGCAATTTACGCTCCAACTTGGCCATCGAGATGCCTCGCCTGTACTGCACAACATGCCATTGATCACCCTTGGGGGTCAGGCCCCCGTGCATGCTGCAGCGACCATTTGCCATTGCTACGTTGACGCATGGCACACCGCCTTGTTTCGTTTTTGCCCCGCATTGCGGTTTGGCCCGCTTTGCTATGCGTGCACAGTGCGCGGCTTTTTGTAGACGAATTATCTTTTGATGGCTCAATCCGCTCATATTCACTCTAACTCCATAGGGTATCCAAATATGTAAATATTCCCTTAGGGCGCGTATGCGCATAATAGCAACGCGCGCCCTTAAGGGACACCAAGTTTCCAAGTGATAACCATTGTTTTAAAAAGGTTTTTTCGTGGCTTGTTAATGCGGGAGGCTGTATAATTTTTAAGCACACCTCACACGGCCAAATTGTTGTGTAAAAACAAAGCTTAATAGGTTGATAAAAGCTTAATACCTTTATCACACGTCACATCGGCTCGGTACGCCAGCGAAAATAGTACGGATCTGTCGGACCGTTGCCGGTTTTTTGTAACGTTAAGTAGCCGTCAATTCCCTGGAATTTACACTCAACATTTTGCGCCTCAAACAATTCGCAAAGGTTCTTTTTGACGGTGACCTCAGTTCGGCCAGTAGTCAAACCGCCTTCAGATAGTTTCGCTGAGAGCTCCCCCAACATGGGACGAAGCGGAACGTCCCGGTTGGAACCCATGAATCCAACAACGAGCTTTGCCGCTGCTATTCGATTGTTTTCGATAACTTCTGTTCTATCTATCACTTTAGACAAATTGAAGCTCAAGGCAGCTGGCACAAATTCTAATATTGGCGCGGCATCGCCCTGAATGCGACGCGCTTCGTCCGATGGATCAATCGGCGACGACGCCGCGCTTAGGCGCATGCCAATTTCTGTTTATCCAAAACCGCCGCTTTAATTGCTATGCCCGTCCGGACCAATGATACACAATAAGACCCAGATATTCCTTAACCGCCACGGTCAGTTTTTTCCAATTGCGCAGCGGGCTCATATTCAGTGGCGAAAACAACGGATCGCCGTTGGTTTGATAATCGCACGGATAGGCGGTGACCGGCCAATCGATATTATGAAAGATCGCCACCGCGCGCGGCATATGCGACGCCGAGGTTACCAAAAGCCAGATGGCATTGGTCTTTGGCTTGGCCAATTGTTTGCTCAAAACCGCATTTTCAAACGTATTACGTGATTTGTTTTCCAGCAATAAATTTTTATCGCTATGCCCGGTATCATGCCATAGCTTTATAAATAGATCGGATTCTTTGGTATTGGGATCAAACAGATCGCCACTGCCGCCAGTAAAGACCAATTGCGCGGCAGGGTAATGCGCGGCCAGCATTTCAAACGCTGTGAAACGGTCACCGCTATCATTCATTTGTACTTGATTATGCGCCATGGACTGTTGGGTTTCAATAAAACCGCCGAGCAATATGATGCCATCCACATGCGTGGGTAAGGTTGGCGGTGCATAGCGGTTTTCTAATCCTTGCAGCGCAATCTCACCGCAGGGAAATACGCTTAAAAATACGACAATTGAAATTACCCACAGCGCGACTTTGCGGCCCACCCGCGGTTGCCGCCATAATAGCCAGCCTGCTATGACCAATAAAATAAACATGACCGTAACTGGGTTAAGCAATGCCCATAAAATTTTGGATGCGTTAAAAAACATGCCCTGCCCTTATTGCGAACACCACGTTAAAATCATGCCATGATTCTGCACCGCGTTCGCGCTTTTAAATCAGCGGAAAACCTGCCCCACGCGCAACAGCTGGCCTGGCAGCTGGCCGGGATTGCCACGGAAAAAACGCCGTTGGACGCGGATGTTATAGATATGATCGGCAACCGCATCATCGATAATGCGGCGGTGGCTGTGGCGTCATTGAATCGCGCGCCAATTGTGGCGGCGCGCACGCAGGCGCTAGCCAATTTGCGCATCGGCGGCGCGGCGCTGTTCGGCCTGCCGCATGATGTGCGCGTTAATGTGGAATGGGCCGCCTGGGCCAATGGCGTGGCGGTACGCGAACTGGATTTCCATGATACGTTTCTGGCGGCGGATTATTCACATCCGGCGGATAATATTCCTCCCATATTAGCGGTGGCGCAGACCTGTGCCAAGACCGGCGCGGAATTACTGCAGGCGATTGCCACCGCCTATGAAATTCATGTGGCATTGGTCAAAGGCATTTGCCTGCACGAACATAAGATCGACCATATCGCGCATTTGGGCGTGGCTGCGGCGGCGGGGATTGGCACGTTACTGGATTTACCACGTGAGATAATTTATCAGGCGATCCAGCAGGTGTTGCATACGACGACGCAAACGCGCCAATCGCGCAAAGGTGAGATATCAAATTGGAAAGCCTGCGCACCGGGCTTTGCCGGCAAGATGGCGATTGAAGCAATTGATCGCGCCATGCGCGGTGAAACCTCGCCCTCGCCGATTTATGAAGGCGAGGATGGTTTTATCGCCTGGCTACTGGGTGGTTTCGGCGCGGACTATCAGGTGCCCCTGCCCGCGCGCGGCGCACCCAAACGCGCGATTTTGGAAACTTATACCAAGGAACATTCCGCCGAATACCAAGCGCAGGCAATCATTGATCTGGCGCGCAAATTGCGGCCGTTGATTGGTGATTTTGACGCGGTTAAAGAGGTTGTTTTATATACCAGTCATCATACGCATCACGTAATTGGCACCGGTGCCAATGATCCGCAAAAGATGGATCCTGCCGCATCCCGCGAAACACTCGACCATTCCATCATGTATATTCTGGCGGTCGCGCTGCAAGACGGCGCATGGCATCACGAAAAATCTTATGCACCGGAACGCGCGCAGCGGGCAGACACGGTTGCGCTGTGGCATAAAATCCGCACTGTGGAAGATGACGTATGGACGCAGCGCTATCATGCGGCGAGTCCATCAGAAAAGGCCTTTGGCGGACGGCTCGAAATTATCTTCAATGATGGGCACATTCTTGCCGATGAATTAAAACTGGCGGATGCACACCCCAATGGCGCGCGACCGTTTGTGCGTGCAGATTACCAACGTAAATTTAATGAATTGGCCGGTGATATTGTCGGTATGGCGGAGCAGGCACGTTTTTTTGAGCTGGTTAAACAATTACCGCAACTGACCATGCATGATGTGCTACGTCTACAACCGGTGGTGCCGCCTGATTATTTAAAACGCGCAACGTTGCGAGGTATCTTTGATTACATGTAGCAAATCCGTTGCCAACATCCGGCGTTGTTTTAAAATCGCTTTGCAAGGCGGTGTAATTCAACGTGCGCCAGGCGCCTTTATGCCGCTGGCGGCAATGGCGATTGAAAGTGCGGGGTTTGAAGCGGTCTATGTCTCGGGTGGCGCCTTTGCGGCGATGAAGGGGCTGCCGGATATTGGTTTAACTACGCTGGATGAGGTTGCCGCGCATACCGCCAGTATCGCCGCAGTTACCAACTTGCCGCTGATAGTCGATGCCGATACCGGCTTTGGTGGGCCGCTCAATGTCGCACGCACGGTGCAAAAGCTGGAGGCCGCCAGCGCCAGCGCCATTCATTTTGAGGATCAGGTCGCGAGCAAACGTTGCGGCCATTTGGACGGCAAGGAATTGGTGGATGTTGAAACCATGTGTCAGCGTATCCGCGCTGCGGTGGCGGCCCGACGTGACCCTAACCTTGTCATTATGGCGCGCACCGATGCCGTGGCGGTAGAAGGCATTGATGCCGCGATTACGCGTGCGCAAGCCTATGTGGATGCGGGTGCGGAGATGATTTTCCCGGAAGCGCTGACCACGCGTGATGATTTTCAAAAATTCCGCGTCACAATTAACGTGCCGTTGCTGGCCAATATGACGGAGTTTGGTAAATCGCCGTTATTGACTACGAATGAATTGCAGGCATTGGGTTATAACTTGGTGATTTATCCGGTGACAACATTGCGTTTGGCAATGAAGGTAATTGCCGATGGTTTAGACAGTTTGGCTACTCATCATAAACAGGATGACGTGCTGATCTCGCAGATGCAGACACGCAATGAATTATATAAGTTGCTGAAATACGAAGAGTATCAAATACTAGATAACACAATTGCTGGCGGCATTCTCTCTCCCCTGGCGGGAGAGGGAAACATCGGAGATAGGTCGTATGTTAAGCGAAAAAATTCATAAAGGCCTTGATGGCATCGTTGCCGATACCACTGCGATTTCCGAGGTTAACGAGGCCGCGCAAAGCCTGACCTATCGCGGGTATGCAGTCGATCAGCTGGCGCATAACTGCCATTTTGAAGAGGTGGCTTATCTGTTGTGGTATGGCGAGTTGCCTAATGCAGCGCAGTTGGCGGCGTTTCAAGCGCTGGAACGCAGTCAGCGGCAGATCTCCCCAGCGCTGTTTGAACTGTTGCGCAAGCTGCCGCAATCGGCGCACCCGATGGACCGTTTGCGTACCGCGATTAGTTATCTGGGTGTTGAAGATTTAAGCGCGTCAGACATTGCGCCGGAAGCCTTGCAACAAAAATCTGTTACTTTATTTTCCAAATTACCAACAATTGTTGCGGCATTATACCGGCTGGATCATCGTAAGATGGTGCTGCCGCCTAAGCCCAATTTGAATTTTACGGAAAACTTTTTATATATGTGCTTTGGCGCGGTACCGGACCCGCTGGTGGTGCGCGTATTTGACATGTCAATGACGCTGTATGCCGAACATAGTTTCAATGCTTCCACCTTTGCGGCGCGGGTGATTGCCTCAACATTGTCTGATATTTACAGTGCGGTCACGGGCGCGATTGGCGCGCTGAAGGGGCCGCTGCATGGCGGCGCCAACGAAGCGATTATGGATGTACTGCAGGATATCGGCACAACGGATAATGTCGACGTCTGGGTTGCGGATGCGATGAAACGCAAACAGAAAGTCACCGGCTTCGGCCACCGCGTCTACAAGCATGGTGACAGCCGCGTCCCGGCCATGACAGAAGGATTTCATGCCCTAACGCGTTTTTATAATCAGCTGCAACTGATTGAGATTACTGAACGATTAAAGGCGGTGATGGCGCGGCAGAAAAACCTCTATCCCAATCTGGATTTTCCGGCCGGGCCAAGCTATGCGCTGATGGGCCTGCCGCGTGAAATCTTTACGCCAATTTTTGTGATGTCACGCATCACCGGCTGGACCGCGCATATCATGGAACAGCTAGCGGATAATAAACTCATTCGGCCTTTGTCAGCTTATAACGGGCATGCACCGCGGCAATTGCCGGAGTAGTGCGCGCTTTCAGTTGTCATCCTCGTCGCTGTAGCGCAGCGGAAGTGAAGGGGGATCCAGTTGAACCTTACATTATAATCTGGATCCCCGATTGCGCTTCTCGCGCTCGCCGTTGGCTCACGCTGCGATGCTCTCGAGGATGACAATTAAACCTTTGCCTTTTTCACCAAATGCTCACCACCGTCGACGGCAATGATCTGGCCGGTGATAGTTTTATTGTCGATCAGAAACGCCACAGTATTGGCAATCTCCGCCGGATCACCGCCGGTGCCGAGCGGTGTCGCGGCTTGGCGCTCATGAAAATGCGTGAGGTCCTGATTTGGCGCGGGGAGCGTCATACCCGGCGCGACGCCATTCACGCGAATGCGTGGTGCCAGCGCGATAGCCAGGCTTTGTGTCAGGGTGGCCAACGCCGCTTTGCTGACCGTGTAAGATAAAAATGCGCCGGAGATATTTACAACGCGCTGGTCAAGAATGTTAACGATATTACCTGTTATGTCATCCGGCAGCTGTTTGGCAAAATCCAGCGCCAGCCGCAATGGCGCCCAGGTGTTAATGGTGAGATGTTTGTCCCACAGTTCTTTGGTCAGCGTGGCTGGATTATCCTGCTGCGGTTCAAAAACAGCAGCATTGTTAATAAGTATCGTAATCGGGCCAAACTGCCGCGCGGCTTTTGCGATAAGGCCGCTCACCGCCGCTGCATCAACCAGATCACACTGGATAATGTTAACTTTAATATGGCTCACGTTTTGTAATTCCTGCGCGAGCGCCTGCGCATCGTTAGACGCCTTATTGTAATGTAAAATCAATTCAACATTCGGCAACGCCGCCAGCCGTCGCGCGATTGCCGCGCCAATGCGTTTGGTTCCACCAGTAATTAATATACGATGATAAATTGTCATTTTATATAATTAGACGAAATTGCTAAAATAACAAAGTAGGTTTACCAAGCTGGATAATTGTTACGTTCATAACGACGCTTGGCATTTCCGGTTAGCCGTTTACCAGACTTAGAGTCCTTAACCGCTTTATGCTCTTTTTTTGCTACACGAGGTATAATAGGCTGACTTAAGTCTTCAATGTAGGTTTTTACAGATTGAATTTTCACATAAGGTTGATGTTCATCTGAAAAGATCGATTTGCGGTAAAGATTCTTTTACAAACAAGCTTTCAACAATCTCCTCCCAATCCATCGTCAGCTGTGCATTCACTTTTAAAACTTCAACGATCAAGCGCCAGCTATCGACATGATTAGCGGGCATTTTGCCAGCTTTAATTCTTGCTAAAGCTGTGTAAAATTCTGCACAAACAGACGAGACTTCATCTAAATGTTGCTTAGAGATCAAATCAATTTTGTATTTTTCAAAAATTGCTTGATGGACTTTTTTTTCATCAAATTTTATAGGGTCTTTTGAGGAGCTACGCTTATATAATTTTTTTTGCAGTCTTTTGCAGATCAGACCAATATAAGCGCTAAAATATTGAAATACAGAGTCATTCCATGTAACCATACGACAATTCTCTGATGAAATTGGATTAGCGATTAACAATGTGTTGCCAACACGTATCACAGGATGTGCCATCGCAATGACTGTTGGAATTATATCATTTTCATTAAAATTCATATTAACCTGCAAATGTTATTATGATAATAAACATTATTATAGCAAAGCCTGTCAAACTTTTTATTACTTTCAACCTAACGCGCTTTCTTTTTCCAGCGTTTTTTACCGCTGGCTTTGGGTTTTTGCGCCATATAGGGGGCCTGGGCGCCTTCGGCGAGGCCGAGCTGGAAGTTTTCGACGCGTTTTAATTCATCGCGCAGGCGCGCGGCTTCCTCAAATTCCAAATCAGCGGCGGCGGTTTGCATGCGGCGTTCAACATCTTTAATATAGCGCGGCAGGTCCATGCCGTCAAAGGTTTGGCCACCGATGGCGGCCTCAATATTCACATGGTCGCCACGTTCGAAAATAGTATCCAAAATGGAATGCATAGATTTTTTGATGCCTTCGGGCGTGATACCATGCGCAGTATTGTATTCTACCTGCTTAGCGCGGCGGCGTGAGGTTTCATCAATCGCCGCCTGCATGCTTTTGGTAATGCTGTCGCCATATAAAATCGCGCGGCCTTCCACATTCCGTGCCGCACGGCCAATGGTTTGAATGAGCGAGGTGCGCGAACGCAAGTAACCTTCCTTATCGGCATCCAGCACCGCGACCAGCGCGCATTCCGGGATATCGAGGCCTTCACGCAGCAGATTAATGCCAACCAATATATCAAACACGCCAATCCGCAGATCGCGGATGATTTCGATCCGTTCAATGGTGTCAATGTCGGAATGCATATAACGCACCTTAAGCCCGACATCGCCCATGTAATCGGTCAGCGCCTCCGCCATTTTTTTGGTAAGTGTGGTCACCAGCACGCGCTGACCCTTTGCCGCGCAGGTTTTGCATTCGGCGAGCAGGTCATCTACCTGATGCGTCGTGGGGCGGATTTCAACCGGCGGATCAATGAGGCCGGTGGGGCGCACCACCTGCTCCGCAAAGACGCCGCCGGTTTGCTCCAGTTCCCACTGGCCGGGCGTGGCGGACACATAGATGGATTGCGGGCGATAGGCATTCCATTCTTCAAATGTCAGCGGACGGTTATCCACCGCGGATGGCAGACGGAAACCATGCGTAGATAATACCGATTTACGCGCGAAATCGCCGCGCGCCATCGCATGGATTTGCGGCACGCCGGCATGGCTTTCATCGACAAACAGCAAACCGTTTTGCGGCAGATATTCGAACAAGGTCGGCGGCGGCTCGCCGGGTTTGCGGCCAGTCAAATACCGTGAATAGTTTTCAATCCCGGCGCAGGCGCCGGTCGCCTCGATCATCTCCAAGTCAAATTGGGTGCGTTGTTCCAAGCGCTGCGCCTCCAGCAGTTTACCTTCAGCCTTGAACACTTCTAACTGTGCCTCAAGATCAGCGCGGATCATGCGCGTCGCCTGCTTCATCGTTGGTTTGGGCGTGACATAATGGCTGTTGGCATAGAGACGAATTTCTTTCAGCGTATCGCGCTTTTCACCGGTCAGCGGATCCATTTCATAGATCGCTTCAATCTCATCGCCAAACATGGATAGGCGCCAAGCGGCATCATCCAGGTGCGCCGGGAACACTTCGATAATATCACCGCGAACGCGGAACATGCCGCGCGCGAAGCCGATGTCGTTGCGTTTATATTGCAGTTCAACCAGTTTGCCGATGAGGTCAGTGGTATTGATACGTTGCCCGACTGTCAGCGGCAGCGTCATCTTTTGATAGGTTTCGGCATCACCAATACCATAAAGGCAAGAGACCGAGGCCACGACCACCACGTCATTGCGTTCAAACAGCGCGCGCGTCGCGGAATGGCGCATGCGGTCCAACTGTTCGTTGATCTGCGACTCTTTTTCCACATAAGTATCGGTGCGCGGCACATAGGCCTCGGGCTGGAAATAGTCATAGTATGAGACGAAATATTCAACCGCGTTGTTGGGGAAAAATCCCTTCATCTCGCCGAACAATTGCGCAGCCAGCGTTTTATTTGGCGCCATAATCAATGTGGGGCGGTTAAAATGCGCAATCAATTGCGCCATGGTGAAAGTTTTACCGGAACCGGTAACGCCAAGCAAAACCTGGTCCCGGCCGCCTTCAGCTATCATCTGTGACAATTCAGCAATCGCAGTTGGCTGGTCACCCGATGGGGTATAATCGGACACCATTTCAAACTTGCGCGTCAGCGGCACAACTTCACGCTGTTTAATGATAATATTTTTGAGCGGGTTGAAGACTTCCATGGCAGTTAAAATAGGAATTTAATATTAAAATTCAATAGTTTTAGATCACAAGGTAGTTTTTTGAACCATGGGTGATTACATAGACTTTATGTTTATCCAAACCGAAACCACGCCCAATCCTAATACGCTAAAATTCATTCCCGGCCTGCCGGTGATGGACAGCGGTACAGCGGATTTCCGTGATGCCGCAACCGCAGCGCGCTCGCCATTGGCGCAGGCATTATTACAGATCCCTGGCGCGGCGGCGGTTTTTTTCGGCAGTGATTTTGTTTCGGTCACTAAAGTGGATGACAAAGACTGGGCGGTCCTGAAACCGTTTATCATGGGCAAAATTATGGATCACTTTACCAGCGGCACGCCGTTACTGGTAGATGCGCCGCTGGCAGTTGCTGCCGCGCGCAAATCAAATGATAACGATCCGATTGTAATTGAGATTAAAGAACTGATCGAAACTAAGGTGCGCCCCGCCGTGGCGCAGGATGGCGGCGATATCGTGTTTCATGATTTTGACCAGGGTGTGGTGTTTTTGGAACTGCAGGGTGCCTGCGCCGGTTGCCCCTCCTCCTCCCTCACCCTAAAATCAGGCATTGAAAATATGTTGAAGCATTATATTCCTGAGGTTACCGAGGTGGTGGCGGTGAATTATTAACATTCATATGAAGACAACCTGCATTACTGCCCGATTTATTTCCTTCAGAGTCCATAAAATAGACCATTTCTGTAGGTGAATTGCAAAGTCGCTTTTGTGTAATATTCCCATTCTCTGAAAAACCTACCCACGCTTTACCCTGACATATTAGGTTAACATACTCTCTAACAAGATCTTTGGTAAAAAAGTGTGGTTGTGTTGTTCCTCCTGGGCTACCGATCACGCTACAACCGGTTTGTTTTCCCCAAGCACTGTATTTGGCTGGCATTTCTTTAAATCTATTTCGCGTAGATTCCGCATTTGCAAAAGCGAAAGATATTATGAATAAAACTATTATAAATGATATTATAGGCTTCATTTTTTGACTTTGCAGTTGTTACAGTACTAGATAGGTTTATAACAAATTAACTAAGGAAAAAAACAATGCAAGCAAAAATCCCCGCTGACGCTTTAGATATTTTACTCCGTAAGGCGCACACACATAATGTGTGGCAGAATAAGCTGGTTGATCCGGAAATCTTGCAGGCGATCTATAATGACATGCGTTGGGGTCCCACCTCGGCGAATTGCTGCCCACTGCGGATCGTCTTTGTGACGACACCGGAGGCGAAGGAGCGTTTGAAGCCGTGCCTGGATAAAGGCAATGTTGAAAAGACCATGACGGCGCCGGTTACCGCAATTTTTGCCGACGATCATGAATTTTATGAAAAGCTGCCGAAACTGTTTCCACATGCGGATGCGCGCAGCTGGTTTGTTGGCAAGCCGGACAATATTAAAACGACGGCTTTTCGCAACGGCACGCTGCAAAGCGCGTACTTCATGCTGACCGCGCGCGCCTATGGCCTCGATTGCGGGGGCATGTCTGGTTTTAACAACGCTAAGGTTGATGAAGAATTTTTTCAGGGCACGGCGGTTAAAAGTAACTGGCTGTGCAATCTTGGTTATGGCGAGGCCTCGAAACTCTTCCCACGCAGCCCGCGTTTGGAATTTTATGAGGCGTGTCAGATTGTTTAGAGTAATAAGTTGACCCCCACCCTAAATTTTCATCGCTACGCTGGAAAATTTAGACCTCCCCACAAGGGGGAGGTTAATTCTTCGTACATCACAAATCAGAGATGTTTGTCACGAATAGTCTTCCCCTTCCGTCTTGGCAACGCGTGCATTGCGGCGGCACGACAAGTGTGGGGAGACACAAAAATTCAAGGCACCGCGCAGCAAGCTGCAGAATTTTTGGGTGGGGGTATTTTATAATGACTCATATCCTTGGCATTGATTGTTCCGGCAATGCGGCCGCGCTGGCCTTGATTACAGATGGCAATGTTACAGTCAAAGTGAGTACCGACCTGCAACAGGCCAACGCGGTTTTTAAATTATATGATATGCTGCAGATCATCGGCACACTGGATGCGATTGGCGTTACCACCGGCCCAGGGTCATTTACCGGCATCAGGATTGGTTTGGCGTTTGCGGAAGGTTTGGCGCTGGCCAGTAACATTCCTATTTATGGTCTTACCTCGTTCCGGGCCGCATATCGGCCAGCCGACGGTTATGCATTGGTCGTCCTAGAATCTAAACGCAAAGAAGTTTACAGTCAGTTCATCTATATAAACGATACAGACTCAGGACATGCGCCCTTTATGGCTTGTCTAAAACAATTGCCAACCTCTGATGTGATTATCAGTAATATAAATTTAGATGATGTGCCGGGTATTCACACTTATACCAGGCGTACGGCCTCCGATATGGCAGTAGCGGCGGCGCAACACGCCGTTCGGTGCATGCAGCAAAATGTATCACCTGTATCCTTGCTGCCCACCTATGTTCGCCCGCCGGATGCCAAGCCAAATTTTCCAAAAACTACTGGCGTCTGATGCGTCGCGCAGCTGTGGTAGACAGTCAAAGGCTAGCCGACCTTTATGCCCAATGTTTTGTAATGCCGTGGCAGGCCAAAGATTTCACAGTCTTGTTGGCAAATGCCGCGACAATCAGTTTTGTGAGCCAGACCGGTTTTATTGTCGGGCGCATTGTTGGCGATGACGCGGAGATCATCACTATAGGCGTGTTGTCTGCCGCGCGCCGCCAAGGACATGCCGCACAACTTTTAAATACATTTGTGCAACAATTGGATAGTGCAAAGCGTATTATTCTGGAAGTGAACGAAAACAATCTGCCCGCCATTTCACTTTATCAGCAACATGGGTTTGCCGCAGTAACGCGACGGCCTGACTATTATTACGTTAAGGATCATTTTGAGGATGCAATATTAATGATTAAGTCATTGTAATAAAAAGGGTCTTTATTTTAGATAGTAAATCTTCTATCTGTTGCCAGCAAATTAGATAGAGGTTTTTAATGACTGTAAAATTAGGTCATGATGATTTGGTAGGATTAACGGCGGAAATTGCCAGTGCCTATGTTAGCAGTCACAATACGCCAGTTGAACAACTGCCAGCGCTATTACAAAGTATTTACAACGCTGTTGCCCAATTGGGCCCGTCTCATGCAGCGCATAACACTGATCAGCAGCCGGCAGTGCCCGTTGAACAGTCGATTTTTCCGGATTATCTGGTGTGCCTCGAAGATGGTAAAAAACTGAAGATGCTCAAGCGTTATTTAAAAACCAATTTTAATATGAGTGTCGAACAATATCGCAACAGGTGGAACCTGCCGCCGGATTATCCGATGGTCGCGCCGAATTATGCCGAAAAGCGCAGCAGCCTGGCGCGCACGCATGGGCTTGGACGCCAGCGCAAAACAGGCTAAGACTATCCCATGAATTGGTTACGCGTCTTTGCTGAATCCTCGGTGGTCAGCGACTTTTTTGAACAGTTGGTACCATCGATGCCGCTTAAAGGCGATTTGCGTATCAATAATCTGGAAGTACGCCTGGCGCAAAATACTGGTGAGATTGAAGCCGCACAACGGCTGCGGTTCCGCGTTTTCTATGAGGAGATGTCTGCCAAGGCAGATAGCGACATGACCGCCGCAGGGCGCGATTTTGATAAATTTGATGAAATCTGTGACCATATGCTGGTGGTGGATCATAATAAAACCGGCGCCGATTCAATCGTCGGCACCTATCGCATGCTGCGCCGCAGTGTGGCCGATAAACACAATCTGGGATTTTACACCGCCCAGGAATATGACATTAAAAACCTGTTGGCACATCCAGGCGAATTGCTGGAAGTTGGCCGCAGCTGTGTGGATGCGGCCTATCGCACCCGGCCCACTTTACAATTATTGTGGCGCGGCATCGCGTCTTACATTTTCCAGCATGATGTGCAGTTGATATTTGGCTGCGCCAGCTTGCCCAATACCGATCCCGACGCGGTAGCGGAAGAATTGAGTTATCTGCATGCGCATCATTTGGCACCACCCGGATTGCGTGCCATAGCTTTGCCAGAGCGTTGTATCGCTATGGAACGTCTGCCAGTGGCAAAAATCAATCCACGGGCGGCGATGAACAAGCTGCCGCCATTGATTAAAGGTTATATTCGCCTGGGCGGATTTATTGGTGATGGCGCAGTGATCGATGAGCAATGGGGATCAATTGATATTTGCATCATTGTTAAAACTGATATGATTACTGATAAATATATGAAAAATTTTGAACGCACCGCAAGCGCTCAAGTATAATGCTGGATTTTTGCAAGGTTTTTGTTAAGGCATTTGCTTTGTTGTTCAGCATGCTATTGTTTTTCCCACTGCAATGGGTTGCCTCGTTTTTTAAAGCGCCAGTCCCGTATGTTCTGCCCCAATATTGGTATCGCCTCGCCTGTTGGATCTTGGGTTTAGAAATACGAATTGTTGGCACACCGGCAGCGGCAAAATCCGTTTTATATGTTTCCAACCATGCATCTTACTTGGATATAATTGCGTTAGGTGCGACGTTGCGCGCGGCTTTTATTGCCAAAGCGGATATCTCCGGCTGGCCGATTATCGGTTTTTTGGGCAGATTGCAACATGTCGCCTACGTTAAGCGTGAACGTACGCAGGCCAAGCAACAAGGCAACGCATTGACAGAGCGTTTGAGTGAAGGTGATGCGCTGATTTTGTTTGCTGAAGGCACGACGTCGGACGGCTTGCGCATTCTGCCGCTGAAATCATCATTGATCAGCACCGGCAGTGCTGCCGAAATTATTCAGCCGGTCACAATTAGTTTTACCGGCCTTAACGGTTTTTCAGTTGGGCGCAGTTTTCGGCAGCTGTACGCCTGGTTTGGCGACATGACGCTGGCGCCACATTTCACGGAAATAATGCGCCAGCGGTGCTTGCAGATGACACTGGAATTCGGCGTACCACTGCGCTTTGCCGATTTTAAAGACCGCAAAGCTATTACGCAGACAATTGAAGACGTGATGCGCACCGCGCTGGAGGCACAAATAAGCCGATAAGCCGCGTTGATTTTACTTTCTTTCCAGCGCCGAATTGTAATATCTTAGGTCGCATAATGACTAAAAAGTTGCATATCAAAACCTGGGGCTGCCAGATGAATGTCTATGACAGCGAGCGCATGGCCGATGCGCTGGCACCCATGGGCTATCAAATGGTAGATGAGGCCCAAGGCGCGGATATGGTGATATTAAACACCTGCCACATTCGTGAAAAAGCCAGCGAAAAACTATATTCCGAATTGGGGCGGATGCGCCCCTTGAAACAGCAGATGGCTGACGCCGGTGAAAAGATGATTATTGCAGTGGGTGGTTGCGTTGCCCAAGCCGAAGGTGTGGAGATTATCAACCGTGCCAAATATGTGGATATGGTGTTTGGTCCGCAAACTTATCATACGCTGCCCGAAATGGTGGCACAGGTGGAAAAATCGCAAGGAATTGCCCGGCTGGTTAATACAGAGTTTCCGACTGAAGCCAAGTTCGATCTGTTGCCGGAGGTGCGGCATGTAAATGGTATTTCCGCATTTTTATCGATCCAAGAAGGCTGTGACAAGTTTTGCACCTTTTGCGTGGTGCCCTATACGCGCGGCGCGGAATATTCACGTGATGGTGCCAGTATTATTGCTGAAGCGCAGCGGTTAGTGGCCAGTGGTATCCGCGAGATCAGTTTGTTGGGCCAAAATGTAAATGCTTGGCACGGTACCGCGCCGGATGGCACCACCTGGAGTTTGGGCCGGTTGATTTTGGCGCTGGCGGAACTGGATGGGTTGGAACGCATTCGTTACATGACCTCGCACCCGCGCGATATGCATGACAGCCTGTATGAAGCGCATGCCAAGGTGCCGCAATTGATGCCGTATTTGCATCTGCCAATTCAAAGTGGCAGTGACAAAATTCTGGGGGCGATGAACCGCAAACATAGCCAGGACGACTACCGCCGCATCATCGACCGGCTGCGCGATCTGCGCCCTGACATTGCTTTTAGTTCAGATTTTATCGTCGGTTTCCCCGGCGAAAGCGATAAGGATTTTGCGGCGACCATGGAAATTATTGATTACGTTAAATATGCCTCTGCCTATTCATTTAAATACAGCATCCGCCCCGGCACGCCGGCTGCCAAAAATATTCGTCAGATCGATGAAAAAATAAAAGAAGAGCGGCTGGCAGTGTTGCAAAACCGCATGCGCGACCATCAGCTGGCCTTCAACCAGCAGATGGCGGGGCAAATCATGCCTGTGCTGTTCGACCGCATCGGCAAAATTGATGGGCAGTTACATGGCCGCTCGCCCTGGATGCAATCGGTACATGTGATGGGCCCAGCGCATTTGATGAACCAGATCGTGGATGTGCGCGTGACGGCAGGCCGGCCCAGCAGCCTGGAAGCGGCATTGGTCGCTGACCAGACTTTGCAAAATGCCGCTTAACATAAATTTTTTTATCGACAGCAAAAAATGGCCGCAGAATGCTTTACCAGCCATCCGCAAAGCGGTGCGTGCCACACTTAGCTATTGTGAGCCAAACAACGTTCGCAAGTTAAATGTTGATGTTACGCTGACCAATAACCGCGCCATACAAAATTTAAACCTACAATGGCGCGCGATAGATAAGCCAACCGATGTATTGTCGTTCCCGACCGGAGCATTGCAGGATTTAAAATCATATCCACCACAGGCGCCATTGCCGTTAGGAGATATTATTCTGGCCCATGATTACTGCGCCAAGACTGCCCAAATTCAGGGTAAAACGCTCCCGGCGCATCTGGCGCATCTAACTGTACATGCCATGTTGCATTTGTTGGGTTATGACCATGAGACGGATGCCGCCCACCGCCGCATGCTGCGCACTGAAATAAAAATTCTGTCGGGAATGGGTGTGGCCAATCCGTATAAACTCATGACATCTGTATCATGATACGATAATATCCTGGCATCCGACATGAACGACACGCTCGACCCTTCTGAAATAAAGCCCGTAAAATCGCACTCGCTGCATGCGCGCGCTAAAAAATGGCTAACCAAATATTTTCCCAATGAGGCGGAAGCCACGTTGGCAGTACCAGTCGCACAAAATGCCAGCAGTATTGAGCATCAGGCGGTGATCAGCAAAAACCTGATGGAAGTGCATGATTTAACAGTGGCTGATGTCATGACGCCGCGCGCCGATATCATCAGCGTTGAATTCAGCATGACGTTGGAAGAAGCGTTGAAAACAATTGTGTGCAATCCGTTCAGCCGCCTGCCGGTTTACCGCAAAGAACTGGATGATGTGATCGGCATTATCCATATTAAAGATATTCTGGATAGTTTGGTTAGCGAAGCCGGTTTTGACATGGGCCGCCTGATCCGCAACACCAAGTTTGTCGTGCCGTCGATGCGGGTTTTAGATCTGCTGCTGGAGATGCGCCAAACCCGCGTGCATATGGCGATTGTCGTCGACGAATATGGCGGCGTCGATGGCGTCGTGACGATTGAAGATTTGCTGGAGCAGATTGTTGGCGATATCGAAGACGAACGCGATTATGCGCCAACGCAAATGATCGAGCTGGCGAATGGCATCTGGATTACCGATGCGCGCCTGACCCTAGATCAATTCGAGAAAATTTATGGTGAAGCTTTAACCGATGAAGAAAAGGAAGAGGCGGATACGCTGGGCGGGCTGGTCACCTATCTGGCGGATCGGGTATTACAGCGCGGCGAAACCATCACGCATGACAATGGCATTGCCTTTGACGTGTTGGAGGCTGACAAGCGACGCGTGAAACGCCTGCGTATTCGCCGCCTCGCGCCACTGCCAGAGGTTACGCCGCCGGTAACCGGCTAATCATGTTAATGTTTTTATTTAATTTTATTGGCGGCGCGCTCATGGTACTGGCGCTACCGCCGCTCAATATTTTTCCCACCGCGTTCATCAGCTTGATTATTTTCATGTGGTCGCTGATGTATGCCAAAACCGCGCGCAATGCGTTTTTGCGCGGCTGGCTATTTGGGTGTGGGTTTTTTATCTGCGGTTTGTATTGGATGAGTTTCGCGCTCGCCGTGGATTTGGATAAATTTGGCGTCTACCTGCCGCTGTCTCTAATTGTGCTGCCGGCACTGTTTGCAATTTACACCGGCATTATCGGTTGCCTGGTGCATGTGGTGGCGCTGCGCACGCGCAACCCGGAATGGGCCATCCCGCTGGTATTACCGCTGGCCTGGACGCTGGGCGAATTATTGCGCGGACATTTATTTACCGGTTTTCCGTGGAACAGCTTAGGTTATATCTGGACTAACTACCCGATTGGGCAATTGGCGGCGATCTTTGGCGTTTACGGTGTAGGTTTTTTAACCTGTATTGCCGCCAGCGCCTTTGGCATGTTTTTATTGACACGCCAACCCAGCCATCACCGCCAGGCATGGTTATGCGTCGGCATTGGCATTATGTGCCTACTATACGCAGCGGGTTATCAGCGTGTGATTGACGCGCAAAATCGGCATAATGATAGCGCTGTAACAGTGCCAGTCCGCATTGTACAACCGAATATCCCGCAAGGCCAAAAATGGGATGCGGCGCGCCGTGCGGATAATTTTCAAAAACTATTGGCACTGTCAGCAACTGATACAGCGGGCAGTTTGATTGTCTGGCCGGAAACCGCGTCGCCTTATATTTTGGATGATGTGCATCAAGCTAGACTAGCGATCAGCAGAATTTTGCAATCTGAAACTGGGGTTGATAAAGCGCTTATCGCGGGGACAATAAGACATCAAGATAACGCATACTTTAACAGTGCAGAGATAATAGACTCGGCTGGTATGATTAGCGGCCGTTACGACAAGTTTCATTTGGTGCCGTTTGGTGAATTTATGCCGCTTAAAAAATGGCTGCCCTTCCCGGCGCTTGCCAATATGTTTGGCGGCATCGGCGAAGGCACCGGTCCGCAAACTATTACCCTGACATCACTTGGCACATTAAAAATTAGCCCACTCATTTGTTATGAAGTTATTTTTCCGGGTGCCGTAACCGACCATACCAACCGTCCGCAATTGCTTGTTAACATCACCAATGATGCTTGGTACGGCAACACGCTGGGTCCTTACCAGCATTTGGCTCAAGCGCAAATGCGCGCCATTGAAGAAGGCCTGCCCATGGTGCGCGCTGCCAATACCGGCATTTCCGCGGTTATTGATTCTTATGGCAATATTGTGCAGCAAACCAAGTTTGGCGTAACTGCGGCCTTTGATGCCGCCGTAAAGTTGCCGCCTGCCGATTATATTCCGTCTGCAGCCAATGGCGGATTTTACATTTGGCTAACGCTGTTGATGATCGCTTACACGATCGGTATTGGTTTTATGTTTGTGAAAATGCCGTCAGACGCTGATGTAGGAAAGCCTGCCAAGCGGCGGGTTCCACAAACGCCAGATTAACATCCAAATAAAATATGCCCTTTCGCAAAGCGGGCGACAGGCGCAGCCAATCTTTTTTCGTGGTAACCAAAATCGCGCCAGCCTTGTCCGCGCGCTGTTGCAAGTCAGCAATATCGCGGGGTGAATATTTATAGTGATCAGGAAATGCTCTAAATCCTAACACAATCAAACCGGCATTAATTAAAGTTTCTTTTAATTTCTCTGGCCGGCCAATACCGGCAAAAGCAAAAATAGCCTGATGGCGCCAATTTTGCAGCGTGTCAGCATGGGCCATCATAGAAGCGGCAAAATATGGCAATGCGGCCGGCGGCGTATATGTACCGTCACCAATCAGAATAAATGCATCACTGCGTTGTATCGCTGCTGCAAGCGGTTCACGCAGTGGGCCCGCAGGAATGATACGCTGATTACCCAAGCCTATTTTGCGGTCGACTACGATAAAACTGATATCTTTGTGCAAGGCAGGGTTTTGGAGGCCGTCATCCATTACAATAATAGTTGCGCCCGCAGCGATGGCCGCCAAAGCTAAAGCTTTGCGGTCCCGCCCCACCCACACCGGCGCGACATCTGCCAGCTCAAGCGCTTCATCACCTACTATGTTGGCATCATGGATTGTATTATCCACACGCCGGGTTGTGCTGGCCTGACCGCCGTAACCACGCATGATGATATGCGGTGTAAGGCCAAATTCATGTTTAAGCAAATTGACCAATGATTTAACCACTGGCGTTTTGCCGGTGCCACCGGCGGTCACATTGCCAACACAAATCACCGGTATGCTGACACGATATGGTTTGCATAATTTTAAGCGCAGCTGGGTGCCAAACGCATAAAATAATCCCAGCGGCCCTAATATTATACCGAGCGGATGATAGGGTTGCTGCCAGAACCGCGGCGTTTTAATCACGGGGGATAATTCCAGCGCGTTCGAGCGCCGGCAGTAAATGCGCCATAATACGCGGCAAGGTTTGCCGCTCGTCTGTCAAAATTGCATTGGCGGCGGTAATTTGCATATGTCGGCGCGCTTTGTCGTTTAACAGGGTCGCCACCGCATTAGGCAATTCATGTTCATTGCCGATTTGCCAGGCGGCACGCGCGGCGACAAAGCGTGCCATGATGCTGGCGATATTTTCGGTATGTGGCCCGGTGACAATCGCGCTTTCCAGCTGTGCGGCTTCGATAATATTATGGCCGCCAATTGGCACCAATGAACCACCAATAAATGATACCGGTGCCAGACGGTAAAACAAGCCGAGTTCCCCCATAGTATCAATGACAAAAATATCAGTGTTGGCCATGGGCAGCATATCACTGCTGCGCAGCGCATAATACAAATCCTGTTGCTTGATCAACGTCACGATATCTTTCAAGCGGTCGAGATGCCGTGGCACCAAAATCGTCAATAGGTTTGGAAAAGTCTTTTTGAGGTTTTGATGTGCGGCAAGAATATGTTCATCTTCACCGTCATGCGTGCTGGTAGCGCACCAAACAGTGCGGGCGCGGATGACGGATTTTAGATCGGCCAGCTTGGCAAAATCAACCGGCAGCGAGTCCGCGGAAAATTTTAGATAACCAATTGTTTTGATATGTTTGATGCCAAGGCCATGCAGTCGCGCGGCATCTTCAGCACTGGCGGCCAAACACGTCGTGAAAGTTTTATAAAAGTAACCAAACACGGGCTTAGCCCAGCGCCAACGGCGGGCTGATTTGGCCGACATATGGGCGTTTAAAATCACGGTGGGGATATGGCGTTTATAAAGACCGCGCAAGATATTCGGCCAGATTTCACTTTCCACAAATATCGCAAAATCCGGTCGCCAGTAATTCAAAAACCGCCGCACCCACACCTGATGATCAAGTGGCACATATTGGTGGACGGCTTCTGTCGGCAGCCGTGTTGCCAAGAGGTGCGCCGAGGTTACGGTGCCAGTGGTTAATAAAATCTGCGCCTTCAACTGGGTCAGTGCTTCGATAACCGGCAATAACGACAATGCCTCGCCGACGCTGGCGGCATGCAGCCAGATAAGTTTACCGTCAAAGCGGATGCGGGTTGCAATGCCTTGACGTTCGATCAACCGTGCAGCGTCTTCCTTGCCGATTTTAACGCGCGCGTGTAGATGCCAATATAACCATGGCATTAATAACCATAGCATTAAACGATAAACACATAAAAACAATGATCCCATTATGATACCGGTAATAAATGTTTTAAGAACTGTTGCGTTGCCGCAGGCCAGGAATAGGTTAGGGCAAAGTTACGGCAAGCGGCAGATGAAATTTGTAATGCCGCCACAATTGATGCCTGTAAATCAGCGTTCAAACTATCAACTGGTGTACCGCCCATGATATCCAACGGCCCCGGCACTGGATAGGCGGCCACCGGCACTCCTGCGGCCAACGCCTCTAAAATCACCAATCCAAACGTATCGGTTTTAGACGGAAAGACAAATACATTCGCGCCCGCATAATATTGCGCAAGTTCCGCGCCAGATTTTAACCCGACAAAAACTGCATCCGGATAGGCTTGTTGTAATTGCGCCTGTTGTGGTCCCTGCCCCACAATCAATTTTGTGCCTGGCAGCTTGAGTTTCAAAAAATCTTCAAGATTTTTTTCGGGCGCGAGACGTCCCACGTATAGATAAATGGGGCGCGGATAGTCTAAATTTTTTTTTGCATCAGGTTGGAATAGATTAGTATCGACACCGCGGCTCCAAATAAACAGATTTTTAAACCCCTGTTTATTCAATAATTCATAAATTGTTTTGGTTGGCACCATGACTGCCGCTGCTGTATTATGGAAACGCCGCAAAAATCTATAAAGCGGCGAAAGTGGCAAGGGCAGCCGTTCGGCCACATATTCAGGAAAACGCGTATGATAAGACGTTGTAAAAACCAGCTTATGTTTGAGGCAATAGCGCCGCGCGGCAAACCCGAGCGGCCCTTCAGTTGCGATATGGATGTAATCCGGCTGCAAATCAGTTAACATCAGCCATAATTTTTTGCGGGGCCGCAGTGCCAGGCAGATTTCCGAATAGCCCGGCATGGCAATATTTTTAAACCTGTCGGAGCCAATAACAGTGACCTGATAGTTCAGTTTTTCAAGTTCCAAAACGGTTGCCTGTAGCGTGCGCACTACACCGTTAATTTGCGGGTGCCAAGCATCGCTAATGATGCAAATCTTTTTCATATGTCGGCTTCGGCAATAACAGGTTTGATAATTTCCAGCCGTCCATCCAAATGTTCGACTAGCGCGGTGCCGCTTTCCATCCAATCCCCGTCATTACAATAGAGAATACCATTGCAATCGGTTATCTCGGCAAAATGCGTATGACCGCAGACAATGCCATCCAGCTTACGGTCGCGGACCGCCAGTAAAGCCATGTCCTTAAAATCTTTAACCGCGGTGCTTTTTACCTTATGCTTTAAATAAGCAGACAGTGACCAATATTCGAAACCCAATTTACGGCGCACAAAATTAAAAGCGGCATTGACCACAATGGCGATGCTATAGGCCTTGTCACCCACAAACGCCAACCACTTGGCATCGATAACGACCGAGTCAAATTGGTCGCCATGGATGACTAACAGGCGGCGGCCGTCGCGCAAAGTGTGCACACATTCATCAACCAATTCGATCTCACCAAACTTGAGGCCCAAAAAATCGCGCAGTACTTCGTCGTGATTGCCGGGCATCAACCATACCTTGGTGCCGCCTTGCGCCTTGTGCAATACCGTTTGCACCATGTCAGAATGGCTTTGGGGCCAGTACCAACGTTTGCGTAGTTTCCAAGCATCCAGAATATCACCCACCAGATACAGATATTCCGTGTCAATGGACTGCAAGAATGTCGCCAGCCGCGCCGCCTGGGTGGTACGCGCGCCCATATGCACATCGGAGACCCAAATGGCACGGAAACGCTGTGGCGGATTGCCGTCATACATTTCAATGTTTTAGACGGGTAACTTATACTTGGCAATCAGCCATCCTGCCTGCTACACCCTTTTCATGTCCCCCGCTGCCATGAAACAACCATCATTACCGCTGTTATTGTGTGAGAACCCCGCGGTAGCACCTGCGCCGACGACCCCCATGATGGTGCAATTTTTGGCGTTGAAGGAGCAATATCCTGATTGCCTGCTGTTTTTCCGAATGGGGGATTTTTATGAACTGTTTTTTGAGGACGCAGTACACGCCGCCGCCGCACTCGACATCGCGCTGACCAAACGCGGCACACATAATGGGGAGAGTATTCCCATGTGCGGTGTCCCGGCGCACAGCCACGAGGTGTATCTGCAGCGCCTGATCAAGGCAGGTTTCCGTGTCGCGATTGCTGAACAGTTGGAAGACCCCGCCGCGGCAAAATTACGGGGCGCAAAGTCAGTTGTTAAACGTGATGTCATCCGTGTTATCACGCCCGGCACGTTGTTGGAAGATAATCTACTGGAAGCGCGGCTGTCGAACTATTTGGCCTGCCTAGCTAAGGATGGCGCGCAGCATGCCGTTGCTTGGATTGATATGTCGACCGGGCATTTGCAAACGCGGCTAGTAAGCATTGAAACATTGCCGGGTTGGCTGGGCCAATGCGCGCCGAAAGAGATTTTGCTGTGGGATGCCGCGGGGCCGGAGATTTTGCAACATGTCAATGACAATCAAATTCATCATCGGCTGCAACCGATCAGCAAGTTTAATTACAAAAACAATCATGACCGGCTGTGCCGTTATTATGGCGTCGCAGTCCTGGATGGTTTCGGTCAGTTTCATGCGGCACAGGTCATCGCCTGCGGCGTGTTGTTAGACTATCTTGAGCTGACGCAAAAACAGCAGCTGCCGCAAATTCGTCCGCCCGCCGCGCAGCGTGACGGTACAATCATGCATATAGACGCCGCGACGCGACGCAATTTGGAATTGCATTGCACGATGCAGGGCGAACGGCGAGGCAGTTTACTGTCCATCATGGATGAAACCGTGACGTCATCCGGCGCGCGGTTGCTCGCGGAACGATTGGCGGCGCCCTTGGCCAAGGCTGACACGGTTACCATGCGGTTGGATAGCGTAGGTTTTTTTCACGAAACCCAACGGCTGCGTGCGCAAATACGTGAACAATTGCGCGAATATCCTGACCTGCCGCGGGCGCTAACCCGCTTGTCAGCTGGGCGCGGCAGCCCGCGCGATTTGGGTATGGCGCGCGATGCGCTGATGGTGGTGGCCGGACTGCGCGCCCAGCTGGCGGCGGCAAGCCTGCCAACTGAATTGCGGGACGCGCATGATGATTTACATGATTTCAGCGCGCTGCATGATGACTTGAGCCGCGCGTTGCAAGATACTTTGCCGTTTCATGCGCGGAATGGGCATTTCATTCAAATGCATTATGCGCCGCCGCTGGATGAACTGCGCAGTTTAGCGTCTAACAGCAAGCAGCTAATTGCACAATTGCAGCTGCGCTATCAGCAAGAGACTGGCGTTAATACGCTCAAAATCCGGCATAACAATCTGATCGGTTATCATGTGGAGGTGACTGCGCAACATGCCGACCGGCTGCAGCAACCGAAAATGCGCGAAACTTTTATTCATCGCCAGACCATGCTCAACGCCGCGCGCTTCACCACGCAGGAATTGATCGAACTTGAACAGAGATTAAATAGCGCGGCCGATCGCGCCCTGGCGCTTGAACTAGAAATTTTCCAAACCCTGGTTGATAAAGTCACGCGGGATTTGCCCCGGCTGCGCGATACCGCCGATGCTGTGGCAGTGTTCGATGTGTCGACCGCGTTGGCGGAGTTGGCCGCTCAGCAAAATTATACACGGCCCCAAATTGATGACAGTGATGTGTTTAATATCGAAGCTGGCCGTCATCCGGTTGTGGCCACACTGATGCCGCGTGGCAATTTCACGCCCAATAATTGTACGCTTAATGATGCGCAAAAACTGTGGTTACTGACTGGGCCGAATATGGCGGGTAAATCGACATTTCTGCGGCAAAATGCCTTGATTGCAATCATGGCGCAGCTGGGCAGTTTTGTCCCTGCCGAATCCGCCCAGATTGGCGTTGTCGATAAAGTGTTCAGCCGGGTCGGCGCTGCGGATGATCTGGCGCGTGGACGTTCAACCTTTATGGTGGAGATGACCGAGACTGCCGCCATCCTGTCGCAAGCCACCGCGCGGTCATTGGTTATTCTTGATGAAATTGGTCGAGGTACGGCAACCTATGACGGCCTTTCCATCGCCTGGGCAGTCATTGAATATTTACACGAACAACTGAAATGCCGCACCTTGTTTGCCACGCATTATCATGAATTAACACAACTAGCGGATAAACTTGATGCCTTAGCCTGTTATACGATGCGGGTGCGCGAATGGCAGGGCGAGATTATTTTTTTACACGCGGTTGCGCCGGGCGGTGCCGACCGGTCCTATGGTATTCATGTTGCCAAACTGGCGGGACTGCCGAAACCAGTCATTTCGCGCGCAACAGAATTGCTGCATCAGTTGGAAACCACGACGCCGACGGCTGGTCTGGCTGAACGCCCGCAGGCGGTTTATACCGCGCCACTGTCAACAGCTTTAACAATATTGGAACAGATGAACCCAGATGCATTATCACCGAAAGAGGCATTGGATATGCTTTACCGACTCCACGACATGCTATAACTCCATTTAATGTCCTCAATTTCACGCGCATTTGCCACCGTTGGCAGTTTAACCCTGGTGTCCCGCTTGTTGGGTTTTGCGCGCGAGACAATTACCGCCGCCGTGCTGGGCGCGACACCCGCCGCGGATGCTTTTTTTGTCGCATTGCGGCTGCCCAATTTTTTCCGGCAAATTTTTGCGGAAGGCGCGCTCAGCGTATCCTTCGTGCCGATGTTCACTAAATTTAACAGTGAAGATAACGGTCATGCGCATGCCAAACTATTTGCCGAACAGACGCTAAGCTGGCTCATCGCCATTCTGGTGCCGTTTACAATTCTGGCCATCATCTTCATGCCGCATGTAATTCAAACCGTGTTGCCGGGCGATACTTACGCGCCGGGCACGGCACGTTATGCCATGGCAGTGGAGATGACGCGCGTCACTTTTCCTTACCTCATCATGATATCGGCGGTGGCGCTGATGGGCGGTGTTCTTAATAGTCTGGGCGTATTTATTCCGTTCGCTGCGGCGCCGATTGCCTTTAATGTTGTCATGACGATGTTTTTGGGTTTCATCTATATCAACCCCGACTTATTCAAATCCGCCGGGCATGCCATGTCATGGGGTCTTATCGCCTCCGGCATTGTGCAGTTTTTCTGGCTGTATTGGGCGTGCCGCCGCGCTGGGTTTAATTTGATGTTACGGCTGCCAACAATATCACCAGAAATTAAGCGCCTGTTCATCATCATGCTACCGGGAATTTTTGCGGGCAGCGTCACGCAGATTAATCTGCTGGTTGACCAAACCATCGCATCATTTTTGCCAAACAGTGCGGTATCTTATCTCTATTATGCGGAGCGGTTGAACCAGTTGCCGATCGGTATTCTAGGTGTGGCGGCGGGCACTGCCCTCCTTCCCATGCTGTCAATGGCGGTAAAGGATCATGATACGGAAAAATCGCGTTATTACCTGTCGCGTTGTCTGGAATTTTGTTTATGGCTGGGGCTGCCTTGCGCGGTCGTACTTATCATCGCGGCGGAACCAATTCAAATGGTACTGTTTCAACGCGGCGCTTTTACGGTAGAAGATGCCCATGCCAGCGCGTTGGCGTTAATGGCGGTCGCAGTTGGCGTGCCCGCCTATGTGTTGGCAAAATCTTTCGCAACTGTATTTTTCGCTCATCATGATACCAAAACGCCGGTCAAGGTTGGTGTGGTGGTGACTATTGCCAATTCCATCATCGGTTACTTGCTGAGCCAGCATTGGGCGTCACGTGGTTACGGCCATGTGGGGATTGCACTGGCGACCGGCGTAACTGGCTGGCTGCAAGTCGTTTTGCTCGGCTATTTTTTGCATAAGCAAGATAAGCTATGGCTGGATGACAAATTTAAAACCAACTGGAAAAAAATTGTTATCTGCGGCGCGGGCATGGCGGCCGTACTTGGCGTTGCCTATTACTTTCTGGCGCCGATATTTGACGCCAATCATGAAGGCGGCCGCGCGCTAGCATTACTGGCGATGCTCAGCGCCGGCGGCGCGACCTATCTGAGTCTATCATTTTTGCTGAAAACGCTGACAGTGTCTGATATAAAAACCTTTATGAAACGTCCGCCCAAACCGGCGGCAGAATTACAAGCAGAAACGTTGCACGAATGAAACGCATCCTCTCCGGCATCCAACCGACCAACACGTTAAACCTTGGCAATTACCTGGGCGCGGTCAAAAACTGGGTTACGCTGCAGCATGAATATGAAACGTTTTTATTTATTGCGGACCTGCATTCACTGACGGTACCACCCGCACCTGGTGTGTTGCACCATAATATTCGTGAATTGGCGGCAACCTATATCGCCTGCGGTATCGACCCGCAAAATTGTGCAATTTTTCCGCAATCACATGTGCCAGCGCATGCGGAGCTAGCCTGGATATTATCATGTCAGACGCCGATGGGCTGGCTTAACCGCATGACGCAGTTCAAGGAAAAAGCGGGCAAAGACAAGGAACAGGCCAATCTTGGCCTTTATGCCTATCCGGTACTAATGGCGGCGGATATTTTATTGTATCAAGCCACGCATGTGCCGGTGGGACATGATCAAAAGCAGCATCTGGAATTGGCGCGTGACATTGCGATGTCATTCAACAGCCGCTTTGGTGACTTTTTTACAGTGCCGGAACCGCTGATTTTGGGAGAGGCCACGCGCATCATGTCATTACGTGACGGCACCAAAAAAATGTCCAAATCTGACCCGTCCGATGCCAGCCGTATTAATTTGACTGATGATGCTGAAACGATTTCACAAAAAATTAAAAAGGCTAAATCGGATACCGAGGTATTGCCCGATAATCTGGATGATTTGAAGGCGCGGCCGGAGGCAGATAATCTGGTCGCGATTTTTGCGGCATTATCCGGCACCACCAAAGCCGCGGTATTACATGATTATGCCGGTAAAGGGTTTGGTGTGTTTAAGCCGGCGCTGGCCGAATTGACCGTATCAGTATTATCCCCCATCAGCATACGGTTGCATGAATTAATGCAGGATAAGGCTGCGTTGGATGAATTGTTGGCCAACGGCGCTGAACGGGCGCGCGCGGTGGCGGACATTACTTGCCGTAAGGCCAAGGAACTCGTTGGCCTACTGGTGTAGCTACCAAATTGCAATCTATTAGTGTAATAATGTATCTGGAGATACATTATGGCGAAGATATTGTTGATTGAAGATTTGTTTACCGTCCGCAAGGCCGTAGGTGCCATGCTAGCAAATGCCGGTCATACAATTGTTGAGGCGGAAGACGGCCAAATTGCCATCAATCTTTTAGAATATGAAAAATTTAACCTCGTGATTACCGATATCTTGATGCCGAACAAGGATGGTACTGAGGTTATCATGCATTTGCAACGCATGACAGAGGCACCACCGGTGCTGGCGATGTCAGGCGGCGGTGCAAATCTGCCGGCGGATATCGCACTGCTGGTGGCGCGTACCAAGGCCGATGCCGTGTTGATGAAACCATTTGAACAGGTTGAATTGATTGAAACTGTAGATGGATTGCTGGATACACGGGCGGCGTGACTTTTTAAGATTGCCAACTATAATCAGTGTATGACTGCACAATTCGATTGTTTCATTACCCGTAAAACTAACAAGGCCATGCCTATTGAGCTCGTCGCCAAAAGCGCCTGGCCTGGTTGGTTAAAACGGCAAAATAAATTTACCACCAATTGGATAAAAACACGTGATATTAAGGGCATGGCTGCTGATGTGGTCATGCTGCCGGATGTCACCGGCAATCTTAAAAAGGTAGTCGCTTGTTATGATCAGGATGATGTATGGGCGCTGGCTGAAATTGCCGCAAAAATTCCGGCGGGTATTTATATTTTAGATGTCGCATTTGATATGGCTATCACTTATCGTTTTGCGCTCGCCTGGGGACTGCATTATTACCGGTTTGATCAATACAAAACCGTATCACGCAAAAAAGACAACGTTCCGCAACTTCAGTTAGACAAAAATATCAATAAGCGCCTCTATGCTGAATTGCAGGCAATTTATATTGCACGTGATTTGATTAACATGCCCGCCAATGACCTGGGTCCGGCGGAACTGGCTGTGGCAGTTAAAACCGTGGCGGATGAATTGGGCGCAGTGACGCGCATCGTGACTGGCGATGAATTGATAAGTGAATACCCCGCTGTTTACGCGGTAGGTAAAGGCAGCGCGCGACCACCCGTCTATATTGATGTCGCTTGGGGCGACGCAACCGCACCGCGCGTAACGGTCATTGGCAAAGGTGTTGTGTTTGATACCGGCGGTTACGATATTAAGCTTAGCAGCGGCATGATCACCATGAAAAAGGATATGGGCGGCGCGGCGCACGCGTTGGCGCTCGCGCAACTGATTATGGCGGCGCAACTGCCAGTAAGACTACGGTTGCTTATTCCGACCGCAGAAAACAGCATTTCGGGGAGTGCATTTCGGCCATCTGACGTCATCAATACACGCAAAGGCCTGACTGTTGAAATTGGCAACACTGATGCCGAAGGGCGTTTAATGCTGGCGGATGCCTTGGCTGACGCTGATAGCGAAAATCCTGATATCATCATTGATTTTGCAACCCTGACCGGCGCGGCGCGGGTGGCATTGGGACCAGACTTGCCGGCGGTGTTTTGCACGAATGATAAGATTGCGGATGAATTGTATCAAGCATCTGTTGCGATATCTGATCCATTATGGCGGCTGCCACTGTGGCCGGGCTATATAAAAGACCTTAATAGCAATATTGCCGATACCAACAATGTTGCCTCCGGCGGGCTTGGCGGCGCCATCATCGCCGCGCTATTCCTGCAAAAATTTGTCGCGCCAGACCGTAACTGGATCCATATTGATACTTTTGCCTGGAACCAGTCGAACCGTGCCGGTAAACCGGCTGGCGGCGATGTGCTGGGTATGCGTGCAGTGTTTCATTGGCTGGAACAGCGTTATGCTAGATCTCAGGATTAACGCCTGCCGCCCTGATCTGGCGGATATACGCTGTAGTAGTGACTATGAAGCTAAGCGTTACGTAACTGGCCAGCCCGCGCAAATTTTTTCGCCAATTGTCACTGTGCATAAAACACCGGGTGCGCAATCGCCCGTGCTGACCCAAGCTTTGCTGGGTGAAAACATTTTGATCTTTGAAAATAAAGATGGCTGGCTGTGGATACAGCTTGAGACGGATGGCTATGTCGGTTACGTCATGGAGGCATGTGTTACCACTGCTGTCACCGTGCCTACGCATAAAATATATGGTATGCTGGCGCATATTTATCCGCAGCCGGATATTAAAACGATGCCGTTGGATGTGCTACCATTTCAGGCACAAGTTACAGTTGTTAGCACCAGCGTTGATGGTAAATGGTGCGAACTGTCACGTGGCGGTTACGTTAAGGTGAATACTTTGACAACATTGCTGACTGTGGAAAAGAATTTGGTGGATGTTGCGTTGCGTTTCCTGCATGCGCCATATCTATGGGGCGGTAAAACCGCGCTCGGCATTGACTGTTCAGGGTTGGTGCAGTTGGGCCTGCAGGCGTTGGGCCAGGAGTGCCCACGCGATAGTGATATGCAAAAAGTTAGCTTAGGAAATTTATTGAATGACAATGCATCACTGCAACGCGGCGATTTGATTTTTTTTGATGGTCATGTCGGTATCATGCACGATGATAAAAGTCTGCTGCATGCCAACGCAACAACCATGACTGTAACAATTGAAGATTTGACGATTGTTGCAGACAGAACGCCGGTTACAGCGCGGAAACGTTTGGCTTAACTAATTGCTGCATCTCCACATATGCCACCGATAAAAATGTTGTCTGATTGGCGCCTAAAATTCCTGTTTGACTGATAGCGGCAAAATAACGGAAAAGCAGCTGCCAGCACCTTCACTGCTATTTACGCCGATGGTGCCACCCATCAAATCCAGCAGGCGTTTAACAATAGCCAACCCCAGACCGGTGCCACCGAACTTGCGCGCAATGCTGTTGTCCGCTTGTACAAAGGCCTGAAACAAATTTGCCTGTTGCTGTAGCGAAAGGCCAATACCGCTATCCTGCACGGTGATTTCAACCAGATATTCATGGTTGTACCGTTCCAGCACTATCGCTGATAATAATACTTCACCCGCCGTCGTGAATTTCAGGGCATTGGATAGCAAATTGATAATTATCTGCCGTAATCGCAGCGGATCACCTATTACTATTGGCAAGTTTTCAATCTCAGCAGAAAATTTTTTAACATAAGCAACATCGGCGCTGTTGATCGCCAGCACAAAATGGCCAAAACAATCTGTCAATAATTCACCAAGGTTAAACGCAATCTGTTCCAGTTTTAACTGGGCGGCTTCAATCTTTGAAAAATCCAGGATGTCATTGAGGATGGTCAATAAATGATCCGCTGATTTGCGTAGCAAACCGATATGCCGCGTTTGTTCGTTATCCAAGACGCTGTCCAATAACAGATCAACCATGCCGATAATGCCGGTCAACGGCGTGCGTAATTCGTGACTCATCATGGCCAGGAACAATGACTTGGCATTGCTGGCCTGTTCAGCGATTTTCCGCGCCGTCTCGGCCTGTGCCGACACATCTTGATAGCGTTTGGTGGTTGCCAGCAATGCTGCTTGAGAAATAAGATCTAAACCGGTAAGTGACATTTACCAAACTAACACAAATTGTGTTTAATTAATGTTAACAACTTAAGGTTGCATATCTTTCATGCCTGTGTATGTGGCTAAAATGCTTGTCATACCCGGCAATGTCCCCTATTTTCGGCGGCTGATTCAAGCAGAAATTGCTTAATCTTAGATATGTAGCAAAAAGCGATGATGTATGTTAATAACCCGCATCAAAGCAATAAGGAAGGAATACACATGAGTGATGTTGCAGCCCGCGTTAAGAAAATCGTTGTCGACCATTTGGGCGTTGAAGAAGCCAAAGTAACCGACAATGCCAGCTTCGTTGACGACTTGGGCGCCGACAGCCTGGACACCGTTGAACTGGTGATGGCATTCGAAGAAGAGTTTGGCGTGGAAATTCCTGATGATGCCGCGGAAAAAATTCAAACCGTGCAAGATGCCATCGGCTTTATCAATAAAAATGCCCAAGCTGCCTAAGCTTGCCGTTTTAAATCAAAACCCATATGAACACTATGAGACGTGTTGTTATTACTGGCATGGGGCTGGTCACGCCGCTAGGCGCTGGCGTGGACCATGTCTGGTCGCAGTTGATTGCCGGTAAATCCGGCCTCAGCAAAATTAGTCACTTCGATGTCAGTGACCTGCCGGCGCAGGTTGCCGGTACCGTGCCGCGCACGACAGCAGAAAATCCGGTGGCCGGTGGGTTTGATGCCGATGCCACGATGCCGCCCAAAGACCAGCGCAAAAATGATGCCTTTATCATTTTCGCCATGGGCGCGGCGGATGAGGCGATTAAACATAGCGGCTATAGTCCCGCGAATGATTTTGAAAAAGAACGTACTGGCGTCATGATCGGCTCCGGCATTGGCGGTCTGCCGGAAATTTATGAGACTTCATTGGTTTTGGGTGAAAAAGGTCCGCGGCGCGTGTCGCCATTCTTTATCCCAGCCAGCTTGATTAACCTCGCTTCTGGCCAGGTATCGATTAAACATGATTTCCGCGGACCCAATCATGCGGTGGTAACCGCTTGCTCAACCGGTGCGCATGCAATTGGCGATGCCGCGCGCATCATTATGTGGGATGACGCCGATGTGATGATCGCTGGCGGTACAGAATCTGCGCTCAATCGTTTGGGCATGGCGGGCTTCGCGGCGGCCCGTGCGTTGTCGACCAGCTTTAACGACCGCCCAACTGAGGCTAGTCGTCCTTACGATAAAGACCGTGATGGTTTTGTCATGGGTGAAGGCGCTGGGGTCGTCGTGTTGGAAGAATACGAACACGCCAAAAAACGCGGTGCCACTATTTTAGCGGAAGTTGTCGGTTACGGCATGTCGGGTGATGCCTATCACATTACCGCCCCGGCACCCGATGGCAATGGCGGTTTCCGCGCAATGCAAGCGGCCCTCAAGCGCGCCGGACTAAATCCTGAAAACATTGGTTATATAAATGCGCATGGTACTTCGACCCCGCTGGGCGATGAAATTGAAATTGGCGCCGTGAAACGGTTGTTTGGCGCAGCGAAGGATACGGTCACAGTATCCTCGACGAAATCAGCTATCGGTCATTTGCTGGGCGCTGCCGGTGCAGTCGAGGCAATTTTTGCCACGCTAGCGATGCGGGATGGCATTATTCCGCCGACGCTCAATTTGCATAATCCATCTGAAAGTTGTGCAAATATCGATCTCACACCGTTGGTGGCGAAAGAGAAAAAAATTCACGCCGTCATGTCGAATTCCTTCGGCTTTGGTGGCACCAATGCATCTCTCGTTTTTAAGGCGGTGGTGTGACGCGGTTATTATTGACCGCGCTTACTCTCGCCGTTGTTCTTGGCTTAATATTGGGTTTGACCGCGCGTTTTGCAGTCAATAGTTATTATGGGTCTGGCCCACTCGCGCATGAAACAACGATTGTTATCGAGCAAGGTAGCAGTGCGCGCGTTATTGCCGCCACGCTTAAAGCTAACCATGTTATATATAATAAAACCGTTTTTTTAGCCGAGGCTGTTTTAACCGGCAAATATTCTAAACTCCAGGTCGGAGAATATAGTTTTCCGGCCGGTTGTTCGGTGCGGCGTGCGCTTTCTAAAATTGCGGAAGGCCAAGTGGTGCAACACGCTTTTACCATGCCGGAAGGCTGGACCGTTAAACAGGTTCTTACCGCACTATTGGCCGCGCCAAGATTAAAAGGCGATATTCAACACCTGCCGCCGGAAGGTATGCTGCTGCCCGATACCTATTATTATCGTTATGGCGATACACGTGCGGATATTTTGCGTCGCATGCAACGGGCGATGGATGAAACTTTGCAAAAATTATGGACCAAACGCGATCCACAGGCGCCTTATCCTAATTCGCAATCGGCATTGGTTTTGGCATCCATTGTTGAAAAAGAAAGCGGTATTGCCGCAGAACGGCCGCGCATTGCCGGCGTGTTCCTGAACCGGCTTGCCATTGGGATGCCACTTCAAGCTGATCCCACAATTATCTATGGCTTAAGCAGCGGCAGCGGTGTTTTGGGACGCACGCTGACGCATGAGGATATAGCGATAAAAAGCGCTTATAATTCTTATATCAATAAGGGTTTGCCACCGACACCGATTGCCAATCCCGGCCGCGCCGCAATTGAAGCCGTGCTGCATCCTGAAACACACAAATTTTTGTACTTTGTGGCAACTGGCAACGGCGGCCATAACTTTGCCGAAACCTTTGACATGCATGCGCAAAATATCAACAGTTGGCTGCGGGTTAAAAAAGCCAAGGCGAATTCAGTTCATTAATTTCAATTCTTTAAATTTGTCAGCAATAATTTCTTCGTCAAATGGTTTCATGATGTAACCGTGCGCGAGACCTTGTTGAATTGCGGACTCGATATCCGGCACAAAGTTTTCAGTGGTGCAAAACACGATTTTAGGAAAAATGCCGGCGGTTTCCTGTTTTAACTGGCAGGCAAAATTGAGGCCTGATACACGCGGCATGTTCCAGTCTAATAATACAGCATCCGGCATATCCGCAACACAGGCGGTTAAAGCATCATCACCGTCTTCCGCCTCGCGACAGTTGAAGCCCAAGCCTTCAATCATGTAACGCGCGACTTTACGCACCAGGTTGCTGTCATCAACGATAAGGCAGCTGGTCATAGGATTAGCTGCTGTTGCGATGATTGACTGGCGTCGGTTAACAAATAAGGAATTTTAAGTGTGAACATAGTGCCCCGTCCCGGCCAGGATGCCACTTCTATTGTGCCCTGCATCTGCGCCAAAGTTGTTTTGATGATATCCAATCCCACACCGCGCCCAGAGATTTTGCTGACTTCGCGCATGGTGGATAGGCCTGGCCGAAAAATATAATCAACCAGTTTAGCATCCGATAACGCATTAATATTGTCATTATAAAGACTGCGTTCAGCAGCCAACACGCGTAAACGATTAAAATCAATGCCCTGCCCATCATCGGTCACAGTTAATGTTAACATTTTTGCATGATTATTATGTGCGATGACCAATTTAATGAGACCTGTGGCCGGTTTGTGCTGACGCAAACGCTGCGCCACATTTTCAATACCGTGGTCGGCGGCATTATTGATAAGTTGCACGATAAAAGTGTTAATCTTTTCAGAGGCCGCTGCCGTTAGCAAAAAATCATCGGCGCGAATTTCAATATCAATTTGTTTGCCAAGATTTAACGACAGATCTTTGACAAATATAGGAACAATTTTTAACATATCCTGTAATGGGCGCAATTCGTTTTCTGTTGCCGCCGCATTAGTTTGAGCACTTAGTCCATGCTGTTGTTCCAAGGCTTGCATGGCAAGCCGCAACTGGTTATTCAATTTTAAAATTGCCAATACAAAAAACTTGGCTTCCTTTAGATTTTCAGCGCGCAAATCATCTAAATAGGTTTCCGCGTCATGTACTAATGCTTCAATACGGTTTTGCTTAACTAAACTCGCAGCACCCTTCATGGTATGTAGAATACGAAACGCCGCGTTGATCTTGTCATGATTAAAATAATCTTGGGATAATGCCAGCAGTGCTACATTCAAGGCTTTCAATTGGCCTCTGGTTTCGTCGAGAAACATCTGAATAAAATTCATGTTACTTAACGCTGATTATCAGCACTCCCCGGTCAAGGGATAAATCATAGCGCAAAACTTTCGGTAAGGAGTCGCGCGCGAGTATGCAGCCTATTTTAAAATACGTTCAAAGATCTTATCGACATGTTGAATATAAGGTGCAACACTTAATAACTCATCTAGCTGTGTTGCAGTTAATAATTTGCTGATATCAGGATCAGCATTCAACAGGTCACGATAGTTTTTACCCGCCAACCATACCGGCATCGCACAGCGTTGCACCATGCGATAGGCGTCTTCACGCGTTACACCAGCTTGAGTCAAGGCCAACAGAATTTTCTGCGATGCATACAGTCCCTCATAGCGATTCATATTGTGTCGCATGGTATCAGGGTAAATCAGCAATTTTTCAATTAGACCGGCCAAACGATGCAGCGCGAAATCCAGCGTAATGGTAGCATCAGGGCCGAACACGCGTTCCACGCTGGAATGCGAAATATCGCGCTCATGCCATAGCGTAATGTTTTCCAAAGCCGGCGTGATCGCGGCACGAATAACGCGCGACAGGCCGGTCAGGTTTTCGGAACCAATCGGGTTGCGTTTATGCGGCATGGCCGATGAACCTTTTTGCCCTACCTCAAAATATTCTTCCGCTTCGCGCAATTCACTGCGTTGTAAATGACGAATTTCAACCGCCAGGTTTTCAATGCTGCCGGCGATCACACCCAAGGTCGCAAAAAACATCGCATGCCGGTCACGCGGGATGACTTGGGTGGCCAATAATTCCGGCTGCAGACCAAGTTTATCCGCCACATAGCTTTCCACAAATGGATCGATGCTGGCATAGTTACCGACCGCACCAGATAATTTACAAATGGCGATTTCTGCCTTGGCATTTTGCAAGCGCGTGTAGGCACGGTCAAATGCCGTGTAATGACCGAGTAGTTTTAAACCAAAGGTCGTCGGTTCGGCATGTACCCCATGGCTGCGCCCAATCGTAACTGTATGTTTATGTTCCAGCGCGCGGTTTTTAAGGGCAGCACGTACCCGGTCCACACCTGCTAACAGCAAATCCGCCGCTTGGGTCAGCTGCACCGAAAAAGCGGTATCCACAACATCACTCGATGTCATGCCCTGATGCACAAAACGTGACGGTTCGCCTACCGATTCCGCAAGATTGGTTAAAAAGGCGATGACATCATGTTTAACCTCGCGTTCAATTTCATCAATCCGCGCAATGTCAAAGGTGCCCTTGTCCCATATCACCTGCGCTGTGCCAACGGGCACCACGCCTAATTGTTCCTGGGCCTCTGACGCATAAGCCTCAATCTCCATCCAGATATGAAAACGGTTTTCCGGTTCCCAAATGGCAGACATTTCCGGGCGGCTGTAACGGGGGATCATTAGATTAGTCCTTAAAAGGTATAGGTATGCAGATGTGATGTCAGTAGCAAATTAGCCAGCGTCAGGCGACCAGAATCTGTGGCTAAAACTTATTCTGTTAATGTCTTATTCATAAATGAAGCGCTATTATGGCAACCGATAGAATCATCAACCGGAGACTTCGTCCATGGCTAAGAACACGCCCCCTGCCAATAGCAACAAAAGTAAAAATCCTGCGTCAGCGCCAGTAAAAGGACCATTACCAAGCAAACCTGCGCCATTGGCAAAATTGGATAAAGTGGCCGTAGACCATACTATAACGCTGACTGATAATAAGTCCGGCAAAAGCATAGAGTTAAAAGTTTTAAAAGGTACCGAGGCACCCGACGCAATCGATATCCGCAACCTGTATCAGGAAACCGGTCTTTTTACCTATGACCCGGGTTTTGGCGCCACGGCCAATTGCCGTTCGGCGATTACCTATATTGATGGAGAGGCCGGAATTTTGCGGCACCGCGGTTATGACATTGCCGATCTCGCTGAAAAAGGCGATTTCATGGAAGTGTGCTACCTGTTGTTACATGGCGAACTGCCGAACGCGCAGGAAAAAGCCGAATTCAATCAAACCATTTGCTACCACACCATGCTGCATGAGCAAATCTATCCGATGCTGGAAGGTTACCGTCGTGACGCGCATCCTATGGCAGTAATGGTGGGTGTGGTCGGCGGCCTATCAGCGTTTTACCACGATAGTTTGGATATAGCAGACCCTGCGCAGCGTATGCTGGCTTCACACCGCTTGATTGCTAAAATGCCGACAATTGCCGCGCTGTCGCACAAATATTCTATCGGTCAGCCGTACGTGTATCCACAAAATCACCTGTCTTATGCGGAAAACTTTTTATCAATGACGTTTTCGGTACCGGCGGAACCATATATTGTAAATCCGGTTCTGGCCCGCGCGCTCGACCGCATTATGATTTTACATGCTGACCATGAACAAAACGCCTCTACTTCTACGGTGCGTTTGGCGGGCTCTTCAGGTGCTAATACCTACGCCTGTATAGCGGCGGGTATTGCAACATTGTGGGGTCCATTGCATGGCGGCGCCAATGAAGCGGTCTTGAAAATGCTGGAAGAGATCGGTGATAAATCAAATCTGCCGAATATCATCAAGCGCGCTAAAGACAAAAACGACAGCTATCGCTTGATGGGTTTCGGTCACCGTGTTTATAAAAACTTCGACCCGCGTGCGAAAGTGATGCGCCAAACCTGTGTAGAAGTGTTGGATGAGTTAGGCATTAACGACCCGATGCTGGAAATGGCGATGGAGCTGGAGCGCCTGGCGCTGTCCGACCAGTATTTCATTGATAAAAAACTGTATCCGAATGTTGATTTTTATTCCGGCATTATTTTGAAGGCGATGGGCTTCCCGGTTGAAATGTTCACAATGCTGTTCGCCATGGCACGTACTGCCGGTTGGGTCGCACAATGGAAAGAAATGATTGAGGATAGCGAACAGCGCATCGGCCGCCCCCGTCAGGTTTATGTGGGCGAACAGCAACGCGCCTATGTTTCAGTCAATAAACGCGGCGCCCAGATTAAAGAAGTCAAAAACGGCACGCGATAATCAAAACTTTGAATGTAAATCCTCCGGCTTTATTAGCCGGGGGTTTCTTTATTGAATAAGCTTTTCAATCACATCTGCTGCCGATTGCGGCGCAGTGAGTTGCTTTTTGAGTAAAGCAAACGCTTGACGTTGCTGATGCTGCAACTCTGGTTTGGTTAAGATGTTATGAAGGCAATCAGCCATTTGTTCTGGCACTACATCATGTTGGATAAATTCCGGTATAACCAATTGGTTAAGTGCGACATTAACCAAATTAGCATAGGGCGTTGTAATGATATGCCGGACAATCTGATGTGTTAGCCAACTGACCTGATAGGCGATGATATGAGGGCAATCGGCCATAGCGAGTTCCAACGTCACAGTGCCGGATGCTGCCAGCGCGATGTCAGCTGCCTCCATCGCATCCCACTTTTGCTGATCGCCAGTGACGATAGTAATATTCGGCATGTCCCTGATAATATTTTGCACCGAAGGCACTAGATGCGGCAAGGTTGGCAAAATAACTTTACAAACACAGCGCGTGCGCAACGCAGCAATAGTTTGTAAAAATACAGGTAAGAGCCGTTCTATTTCACTGCGACGGCTGCCGGGTAATAGGCACAGCAACATATTGTCAGCGCTAAGCTTCAGTGATGCGCGCAATCTTGCGCCATCGCCGCGCGCGGCACGATATACTACCGGATGGCCGACAAATTTTGCCGCCAAGCCTTCATGCGTAAAATATGATGGTTCAAACGGAAATAGGCATAACAGCAAGTCATAAAGTTTGGCAATTTTTTTGGCGCGTTCGGGCCGCCAGGCCCAAACCGTGGGTGCGACGTAATGTACCAGTTTCAAACCGTGTCGCCGTTGCGATTGTAAACGTTTTGCCAGCCGGGACGCAAAATCAGGAATATCAATCGTAATAATTACGTGCGGTTCAAATTCAACAATTGCTTGAACTGTTTCACGTAATCGCTTCAAAATATGGGGTATTTTTGGCAAAACTTCCGCCACGCCCATCAATGTTAAATCCTGCATGGAAAACTGGGACACTAGCCCCTGCTGTGCCATGCCTGGACCACCAATGCCCTTAACGCTTAAATCAGTACCGAATTTTGTGCGTAAATCACGAAGTAGTGACGCTCCAAGTGCATCGCCCGACGGTTCGCCGGCAATGATAAAGACTTTCTTCATAACGACATATTATGCCGCCATAACCAAGCTGCGGCGGTCACGTGTTTCAATGAATTCCAATAAATAGGCGATCCGCACATTTTGCCCCTGCTCTTCTTTAACTTGCGCTAAACGTTCCGCAAAGGTGGCACTTTTATTTTCAAATAGGTATTGATAAACACGGCGGATCAGCATGATGTCATGCTTACTAAAACCACGGCGTTCCAAACCAATAACATTTAGTCCGTTCAACTGGGCGCGGTCACCCTTAGCCATCGCATAGGGAATGACATCGCCCTCGACGCCAGTCATGCCGCCCACCATCGCATAAGCACCTACCCGCGCATGTTGATGCACAGCCGACAGGCCGCCAATCACCACATAGTTACCCACCTGCACATGGCCGCCGAGTGTGGCATTATTGGTTAGCAAGACATGATTGCCAACTTGGCAGTCATGCGCAACATGTGCGCCCACCATAAACATGCAATTATTACCGATCCTGGTCACCCCGTCACCGCTCACCGAGGCAATATGCATTGTAGCATATTCACGGATCAGCGTGTTATTACCTATTACAAGGGCAGTATCTTCACCTTTATATTTTGTGTCCTGCGGCGGGCCGCCCAGCATTGCAAATGGATAAATATTACTGTTGGCGCCAACCGTGGTGCGACCAGCAACTACCACGTGGCTATGCAGCTTTACGTTACTCTGCAAAACAGCTTTAGCACCGATATGGCAATAGGGTCCAACGATCACGCCTTGATCCAGTTGGGCGCCACTTTCGATAACAGCGGTCGGATGAATGGAAATGCTATCAAACACTTAGCTGTCTGCAATCATAGCCGTATAAATGGCTTCCGCGCATAGCACACCATTAACCTTGGCCTCACCGCGGAAGCGCCAAACCATGCCGCGGGCGCGTTCCTTTTGTACATGTAAATGCACCTGGTCGCCGGGACCGATAGGCTTTCTAAAACGCGCCTCATCGATCGACATAAAGTAAACCAGCTTACCAGTCGCCGCTGCGCCCATCGAATAAACAACCAGCGCGCCGGCAGTTTGCGCCATGGCCTCAACAATCAACACGCCTGGAAAAACCGGCTTTTGCGGGAAATGGCCTTGGAAAAATTGTTCATTGGCGCTGACATTTTTGATGCCGACCGCGGATTCGCCTTTTATAATATTGATAATGCGGTCTACCAGCAACATAGGGTAGCGGTGCGGAATAAGTTCCATTATCCGCATTATATCAAGTGTTTCTAAAGCTGTATGGTCCGTCATATGATGCAACCTTGCCGATTATTACTTACCGCTTTTTGCAAGTTTCGCAAGGACTGTTTGCTGACGAAAAAACTCACGAACCGGCAATCCTGGTGAGCCGAGGATTTTATCCTTCGGCGCAACATCCCGCATGATACCGGATTTTGCTCCAACTTGCGCATAGTCACCAATGGTAATATGATCGGCTACACCGGCCTGGGCCGCCAAAATCGCATATTTGCCCATGCGCGCCGAGCCCGCCAACCCAGACTGGGCGATAAGGATTGCGCCCTCGCCAATCTCGCAATTATGACCGATCTGCACCAGGTTATCGATAATCGCACCCTGATGAATAATCGTGTCACTTAGCGCACCACGGTCAATTGCGACATTTGCGCCAATTACAACGTTATCTTCGATAATAACGCGGCCCAGTTGCGGCACCTGAATATGCCTGCCGCTAGCCGGATCCAGCACAAAGCCAAACCCTTCCTGGCCCAAGCGCGCACCAGGCAAGACGCGCACATTATTGCCCATGATAGTATGGGAAATGGTCACATGCGCGGCAATTTGACAGTGGTCGCCTAAAATTACCCCGGCACCAATAATACTGTAAGCGTTGATTGTACAATATTTACCCAGCTGCGCAGTAGGATCAATCAATGCGGTTGCATGAATTTGTCCTGATGTCTTAGAAGGGTAAAACAATTCCATAACCCGCACAAAGCTGAGATGCGGATTTGGTGTAATCAGCGCGATAATACCATTCGGCACCGCATCAGCCAAATCTGCGGTAATACAAACAGCACCAGCCTGAGTTGTTTGCAGGGCAGCTAAATGTTTCCTGTGATCGACATAGGAAATTTCCGTGCGCTGCGCAGTGGCCAAATTACCGACATCAGCTATAACACGTGACGCGACATCTTGATTAATTTCCGCACCGATATGCCTAGCCAAGTGAGCCAGGGTAAAAGGGCCGGCGTTATCATGGAAACGGCTATCAGCCATTTAAACGGCCCGTGCGCTAACTATTTGGGCGTGGCGGTTTTAGGCATAGCCGATGTTGCCGCGCTGGTATCGACCTTGACGGATGGCATAGCTTTATTAACACGGTCCAGCGCCTCGGCGGTAAAATCCATTTCCTGCGCAGCCACCAATATCATATTTTTGGGTAATACTAAATTGGCTTTTTGCTCGCCTGCCATAGCGATCAGCACAGTTTCCAACTGTTTTTGAATGGCGCCTTGCGCCTGCGCGACCGCACGGTCCAAACCAGCTACGCGGCTGTCAATCTCTTTGCGCGACGTAATAACGCGATTTTCAAAGTCTTTTTGTTTGGCGCTAAATTCTTCCGGCTTCATACTGTCTTTTTGTTTAACTAAGTCTTCCTGGGCCGCGCGCAAAGATTTTTCCTTGCCATCAACATCATTTTTCAGTTGCGTACGCAGGCTATTCACCTGATCGCGCAAATTTTTGGCTGCCAAAGACTCAGTCATAATTCTATTAACATCAATGACAATCGCCACTGGCGTTTTCGCTTCCGCGGCCATGGCGCCCATTGACGATGTCATAAAAACGACAGTTGTAATAGCTACTGCAATGCGTGAAACGATAGTCATCATTGTTTTAGAACCTCGTGCCGAAACTGATGCGGAATAATTGTGTCTTATCGTAATCTTCTTTCACAATTGCCTGGGCGATGTCAACACGAATTGGTCCGAATGGCGACTTCCATGAAAAGCCGCCACCGGCGGCGACGCGTAACGCATCATTATCGCGCACACCGAATCCATTGGTGCCGGCATCACCCAGAGTTGCCGCGTCGGTAAACAACGCGCCTTTAACGCCCAAATCATCCAAACCGAGCGGTACTGTCAATTCAACCGTGCCGCGCAAATAATGTTGGCCGCCCAGAGCATCGCGGCTGCTGGTAGAGACATCGCGCGGACCAATTCCGGCAATTTCAAAACCGCGCATGGTTTCACCACCCAAAAAGAAGCGATCATTGATGTTGATACCTTTATCTTCAAATTCAAAGATATTACCGCCTTCAACCAAAGCTTTTAAAATATAGTCATCATTTAATGCCCAATAATTTGCCGCAGTCAGAACATTGCGCATGTATTTGGCATCACCACCCAGACCGGCAACGTCTGTTGCCAGGTTAACAATGTAACCACTGGTTGGCGCCAGTCGGCTGTCGCGCCGGTCATAGGTTAGCTCTTGCGAGACCAGCGAGACCAGCCTGTCGCCACGCTGTGCCTTAATATAAATGGAAGCATCGCTTTCGACATCGGACACTGTATTTTGAGAGATACGATACCCTAATGTCTGCCGCAAATTGTCCGATAAGGGATAACCCAAACGCAAACCGGCGCCGGTTTGTTGGCTGACATAGGAACTTTGTTGGCTGGAATTTGTACGCGTGTTAAAAACGTCCACACCGGCACTCATATTCCGTTCCAGAAAATAGGGCTCGGTAAAGCTGACGTCGTAATTTTGCCGACGTTGCGAGACGATTGTCGCAAATTTCAGTTCCTGACCGCGCCCCAAAAAATTACGTTCCTTAATGCTGAAATTAACCAGCGGACCATCAGTTGTGGAATAACCCGCCCCTACTTGTAAGTCTCCTGTGGATTGCTCGATCAGATTAATGTCAATCACTTTACGGTCCGGCGCGTCCCCCGGCAGGACTTTAACCTCAACAGTTTTAAAGTAATTAAGGTCTTTAATTTTCTGCTCCGACTGTTTGAGTTTAGCCGGATTTAGCGGATCACCTTCGGCCAAGATGATCTGCCGCCGTACAACGCGATCTTCAGTGCGCGAATTACCGTGAATATCAATTTTCTGTACGTAAATCTGCGGACCGTCATGCAATTTATAGACGATATCAATAGTGCATTTTTCAGCATTACGCCGTACATCCGGGTCCACCTGCACAAACGCGTAATTTTGTTTATTTAGCGCAGAGGTCACACGGTTGATACTGTCCTCTACTTTGTCATTATTGTACCAATTACCAGGTTTGGTGGTTAAGTACTGACGCAGATTTTTTTCGTCCAAGCCCTTTTTCTCACTGATGATTTTAATATCGCCAAATTTGTAACGCGGTCCTTCATCAAGTGTGAAGGTCATGTAAAAGCCGCTGCGATTAGGCGCCAGTTCAGCCATGGCCTGAATGGTTTTAAAATCTGCATAGCCGTTTTGGTTATAGAAGCGGCGCAGCTTATCCTGATCAGCATTCAAGCGGTCTGGGTCATATACATCGCTGTCAGTTAAAAAATTGAACCAGGCATTTTCGGTGGAAAATAATTGATCACGTAGCTCACCGGCCGTAAAAGCTTGGTTACCAACAAAGTTGATGCGCTGAATGTAACTAATCTGACCTTCATTAATAACAAATACCAGGTCAACACGGTTTTGGTCTTTTTTGATAATTTTAGGCGTGATAACGGTGCCAAAATATCCCTTGCGATTATATAGGGTTTGCAGGCGTTCAACATCGGCCTGCACCTTGGCGCGGGTAAAAATCGCCCGCGATTTTAATTGGATTTCCGGGGTCAATTTGTCTTCGACAATATTATCGTTACCTTCAAAGGCGATGCGGTTGATAATCGGGTTTTCACTGACATGTACTGTTAGCGTATCGCCCCGCTGATCTAACGCGACATCGGTAAATAAACCGGTTTGAAATAACGCCCGCAATGAATTATCCAGCTCGGCAGCGGTCGCGGTTTCGCCCTGTTTGACGGTCAAGTAAGTTTGGATGGTGGTAGGTTCGACACGTTCATTGCCATCGATTTTTATAGTCGAAACCGATGCCGCCCAACCGGGTTGCATCAGCAAGAAACAGATAAGAAAAAAAATAAGATAGCGCATCAGCTTTGAATGAATTTGCCTTTAACCCAATTTACCACATGCAACTGCGTTATATCATTCCACAGGGCAAATACCATCATGGTCATCACCAGCGCGAGGCCTACTTTATAGCAGACCGTAATCGCCTTGGTTGGAATAGGACGGCCGATGACCGCTTCAATCGTGTAAAATACCAAATGACCGCCATCCAATACCGGAATGGGAAACAGATTAACGAGACCTAGGTTCACCGAAATAATCGCCAATAGCATAAACCAGGGGGCAATACCTTCCGACGCCATCTCGCCAGACATTTGCGCAATCCGCAGGGGGCCGCCTAAATCCTCGGTACCGCGTTCGCCGGTAATGATCTGCCCCACTGCCTTTAACGTCGAGGCCGTCATGTTGTAAATTTCACGCATTGCCTGGCGCAATGCTGTGAGCGGCCCATGTTTAACAAAGGCCATACCTTTGGCTTTGATGCCTAACAAGCCAATTTTATGTACGCCACCAAAACGGTCAGTCAGCGTACTGTTGGCGAGTGTTGTCGGCAGATTCAATGCCGCATCAGCCCGTTTGACATGCAGCGTAACCGCTTGGTCGGGCCGCAGCCGTACATATTGCTGCAGCTCCTCAAAACGCTCGACTGGTGTGCTGTCAATCGCGGTAATTGTATCATCATTTAAAACCCCAGCGCGGGCGGCGGGTGAATTTTCCACGATACCGTAAACTTTGGGAACCGTAAACGGCTGGCCGACCGTCACAAATAATACCGACAGGACCAGCCACGCAAAAATATAATTCATAGCCGGACCCGCGACCACCACCGCCATACGTTTGCTGACCGGTTTATGAAAAAACGACCAGCGTTTTTCGTCTTCAGTCATTTGGGCGGCTTTGTCGGCATCCGGCGCGCTAGATGGATCGGCATCGCCAAACATTTTGACATAGCCGCCCATCGGCACCAGCGCAAAACGCCATCGTGTATTATAGCGATCATTCCAGCCAAACAATTCGGGGCCAAAACCAATCGAAAACGTTTCAACTCTTATGCCGCACCAGCGCGCGATAATGAAATGGCCAAATTCATGCACAAACACCAGAATTGAAATGAGCAATATAAAATAAAACGGATAATGAAGCGCAGTTGACAGCCATTGCATAATAAAATCTATCCCAATCCTTGTGCGGCGATGTGGCGTGCCGCCCGGTCCGCCACCATAATTTCGTCCAGGCTGGCGACTCCGCCAACATTCTCTATGGCTTGCAGCGTGCGGTCAACTATTTCCGCAATGTTAAGAAAGCCTATTTTGCCGGCTAAAAACGCTGCGACCGCGACCTCATTGGCGGCATTGAGCCAGATAGGCGCGGTTGCGCTCTGTGCCATCGCCTGCCGTGCCAAATCCAATGCAGGAAAACGTGTGGTATCTGGCACTGCAAAGCTAAATTTGCCGATTTCGGCGAGGTTTAACGGCTTGGTTTGCATATCCAGCCGGTCCGGCCAGCCCAGACAATAACTGATCGGGGTTTTCATATCCGGATAGCCCAGCTGCGCGAGGGTTGAGCCATCGTGATATTCAACCAGGCTATGAATAATCTGTTCAGGATGCACCACAACATCAATTTGTGATGACGGCAGGTTAAACAAGTAATGTGCCTCAATCATCTCCAGCGCCTTATTCATCATGGTCGCGCTGTCGATGGTGATTTTGGCGCCCATGTCCCAATTGGGATGCTTTAGTGCCTGTGCGGGTGTCACGTCGCGCATCTGTTCTAGCGTATAATTACGGAACGGCCCACCGGAAGCCGTCAGGATGACACGGCGCAAAAATTTATCATGTTTTACCTGATGAATTTGAAAAATAGCATTATGTTCACTGTCCACCGGCAGCAGCTGATTACCATGTTGCCTAATTTTTTGATTGATGAGATCACCGGCACAAACCATGGCCTCTTTATTCGCCAGCGTAATCGTCGCACCTGATTCAATAGCGCGCAAGGTCGGCGCGAGTCCGGCGATGCCGATGATGGCACACATGATAAGATCGGCCGGCATCGCAGCGGCATCATTGATCGCCGCGGCGCCCGCCGCCGCTTTCACAGCAGTACCAGCCAATAAAGTTTTAAGCTGTGCATATTGCGCCTCATCCGCAATCACGGCATATTCCGCATTTACAGTACGGGCCACCGCCGCCAGTTTCTCGATATTTTGATATGCTGTCAGCGCCACAACTTTAAATTGCTCGGGAAATTTTTGCACAATCTCCAACGTCTGGCGGCCGATAGAACCGGTCGCGCCCAAGACGGTGACACGTTTTACCATGGCAACGGATGACCCGCGCAATATTGAATGAGGGCCAGTAACGGCGCCGCCAAAATCAGGCTATCGACGCGGTCCAGCACGCCGCCATGCCCCATGATCATGGTGCCACTGTCTTTGACATTATGTACGCGCTTGATCCAGGATTCAAGCAGATCCGACATTTGCGCAGCGACAGAAACGACAAAGGCGATGAGCGCGGCAGAAATTGTTTCTATCAAAGGATGATGAAAATACCAAAAAATTAACGCACCGGTTAACACACTCGTGATAATACCGCCGAGGAAGCCCGACCAGGTTTTTTTAGGTGAAATACCAGGCGCCAATTTGGCACCACCGATTTGACGTCCTATCAGATAAGCACCGATGTCCGCCGCCCAAATAATCGCAAAAAAGTAGGTAATAATCGCGCGGCCAATCGTGTTGTTATCAAACATCGCGAGTAGTGATAGCGTGGGCACAGTCAGATAAAGAAAACCACCTACGTACCAAGCTGTATCTTTGTTGCTGTATAAAAGGTGGGTTAATTTTAATATCACAGCCCACAATGCAATGAACAGCCATGCAACATGTGAACCTTGCACGCTATTTATGACAGCAATCAAAACGATCCCCGTTAGAAAAATATAGCCTCGCGCAGAAAGTATCTTACCTTGCGTCATACGTAACCATTCGCGCGCGCCGAGTAACGCAATCGACCATAAGATAAATTGAAAGATACGATCGGTATACCAAATCGCGGCCAGAAACAGCGGCAGCATAATGGCGCACATCAGCGCGCGCTGCACAAAATTATTTTGCGGCAGTATGTTAGCGTGACTGCTTAAGCTTGCCATAACGACGCTCCCGCGCTGCATATTCTGATAAGGCAAGCTCCAAATCCTGTGCGGTGAATTCCGGCCACAGCGTATCGGTAAATACAAATTCTGTATAAGCCGACTGCCATAACAAGAAATTTGAAATACGTTTTTCACCGCTGGTGCGAATGATCAAATCTGGGTCCGGCATACCCGCAGTATCCAAAGCTGCACTAAACAATTCTGGCGTAATAACTTGTGGTGACAGATTACCTGCCGCTACCGCCGCCGCCAGTTTTTGCGCCGCGCGGACAATCTCGTCACGGCCGCCGTAACTGAGCGCAATCGTCAGCACCAGCTTATCATTGTTGGTTGTTAAATCTTCCGCCGTTTTGATCATCTGCTGAATATCCGCAGACAGCTGCGCGCGGTCGCCGATGATTTTTATTTTGACACCATCCTTATGCAGATTGGCAATTTCACCGCGCAGATAAAAACGCAGCATATTCATCAGTTCAGAGACTTCATCCTGCGGCCGTTGCCAGTTTTCAGATGAAAAGGCGAAGAGTGTTAGATACTTTATACCGCGCTCATGCGTCGCGCGTAAAATACGTCGCAACGCATCGACGCCCTGCTTATGCCCTGCGATACGTGGCAACGCCCGCGCGCGCGCCCAACGCCCGTTACCATCCATGATGATGGCAACATGCTGGGGGATGGCGCGCGCTTCGTCCATACTTAAACTTGCTTGATTTCAACTTCTTTGGCGGCGAGCAGATCATCAACCAGTTTGATATGCTCATCAGTCAGCTTCTGGATTTTATCATTCTCGCCTTTGACGGCATCTTCAGCAATCTTCTTGTCTTTTTCCTGTTTTTTGACAAAATCCATCGCGTCACGGCGCACGTTGCGAATGGCGATTTTACCCGCCTCGGCATGTTTACCGGCGACCTTGGCAAGCTCGGTCCGGCGTTCTGCGGTCAAAGACGGCAACGGCACACGAATAGTATTGCCGTCAGTCATCGGGTTTAAACCCAGGTTGGATTCGCGGATCGCTTTTTCCACGGCTTTAATCTGGCTGTTATCCCATACCGTGACCGCGAGCAAACGCGCCTCGGGCACCGACACCGCGCCGACAGTATTCAATGGCACTTGCGACCCATAGGCCTCAACCAAAATATGGTCGAGCATGTTGGTAGAGGCGCGGCCGGTGCGTAGACCGACAAATTCGCGTTTGACGACATCAATCGCGCTATCCATCTTTTTCTTAAATTCACTCAGGTCTAAACTCATTACGTCCTCTAGGCTGCTTCTTCAACAATGGTATATTTGCCTTCACCGCGCATTAACTTGGGAAAGGCGCCGGTTTCGTGAATGGAAAACACAATCACCGGAATATTGCTTTGCCGCGCCAATGAAATAGCCGATGCATCCATAACTTTTAGATCTTTCGATAGCACATCCATATAGGTCAGTTTGTCATATCGCTCCGCCTTCGGATTGGTTTTGGGGTCGGCGGAATAAATACCATCGACCTTGGTGCCCTTGATCAGCGCGTGACAACCCATTTCAGAGGCGCGGAGTGCAGCCGCGGTATCAGTCGTAAAAAACGGGTTGCCGGTTCCAGCGGCGAAGATAACCGCCCTGCCCTTTTCCATGTGGCGGATCGCCTTGCGACGGATATAGGGTTCAGCGACTGAGGCCATGGGAATCGCGCTTTGCACCCGTGTTGGCACTTCCAGGGTTTCAAGCGCACTTTGCAATGCCAGCGCATTAATGACGGTTGCCAGCATACCCATGTAATCCGCCGCGGAACGATCCATACCCGCCGCCGCGCCCGAGACGCCACGAAAGATGTTGCCGCCGCCGATGACGATACAAACTTCAATTTTTTGGTTAACGACCACGTCCCGAATATCGGCGGCGATATCAGCGACCACCTTGGGATCAATGCCATAGTCGCGCCCGCCCATCAATACTTCGCCAGACAGTTTTAACAAAACGCGTTTAAAGCGGGGTTCGGGCATCTAAAAAGTCGTTCCTGCAAATTAAAACCGGGGTGATAATGTCACCCCGGTTTCAAACTTGCAACTGCTAAGTTGGCAGTTAACCTGCCAAAGCCGCCTGCACTTCCGCCGCGAAATCAGTTTCCTGTTTTTCGATACCTTCACCTAACGCATAACGGATAAAACCGGTAACTTTAACCGGTGCGCCAAGTTGTTTGGCGGCGGCTTCCACCGCCTGCTGTACAGTACCTTCGCCGGTAATGACATAAGGCTGCTCCAGCAAGACAACTTCCTCGTAATATTTACGGACGCGGCCTTCGACCATTTTTTCGACCACGGCTTCGGGTTTGCCGCTGGCCTTTGCCTGTTCACGCAAGACATCTCGTTCGCGGTCCAAGGCTTTCGGGTCAATCGAGGCAACATCCAGTGACTCTGGTTTGGTGGCGGCAATGTGCATGGCAATTTGTTTGCCGAGTGCATTTAGAGCCACTTTGTCACCAATCGACTCCAGCGCCACTAAGACACCAATTTTACCCAAGTTTGGCGCAACTGCGTTATGCACATAGGCAGCAACAACGCCATCGCCAACCGACAAATGGGTTGCGCGGCGCAGGTTCATATTTTCGCCAATCGTGGCGATCAGGTCAGTCATGGTTTCCTGATATGTTTTGCCGCCAGCCGCTTGCGCTGCCTTCAGGCCTTCCACATCGCCATTGGCCTTCAGCGCGCCTTGGGCCGCCTCCGCTGCAAAGGCCTGGAATTTATCATTACGCGCCACGAAATCGGTTTCCGCATTCACTTCTACAATCGCGGCAGTGGTGCCGGTCGTGGCGACTGCGACCAAGCCTTCCGCCGCAACGCGGCCCGCTTTTTTCGCCGCTTGCGACAGACCCTTTTTACGCAGCCAGTCAATGGCGGCTTCAATATCACCATTGGTTTCACCCAGCGCTTTTTTGCAGTCCATCATGCCCGCGCCGGTTTTTTCGCGCAGTTCTTTTACGCTAATTGCTGTAATTTCAGCCATGTTACTCTCCTAAATTTTTATGCGGCGGCGACAGGCGCGGCCTGCACAGGCGCGTCGAGTTCAGCGGCAGCGTCAGCATCCTTAAGGATGGCTTCCTGCTCAACTTCAGCAAAAGCGCCGGTGTCAACATTGCTACGTTTCACTTCCTCTTTCAAACCGTCTAAAACAGCCTGAACCGCCAAGTCGCAATATAAATGAATTGCGCGGAGCGCATCATCATTGCCAGGAATTGGATAGGTTACACCGTCCGGGTCGGAATTGCTGTCAATGACTGCGACAACCGGAATGCCCAGTTTGCGCGCTTCCTGCACCGCAATGTCATCTTTATTGGTATCAATCACGAACAGAATGTCCGGCGCCGCACCCATTTCGCGAATACCGCCGATAGAGCGGTTCAGTTTATCAACTTCCAGCTGCAGTTTCAGGCGCTCTTTCTTGGTCAAACCGCCGGCTTCCTCCGAACTTAGCTGTTCTTCAAATTCCGCCAAACGTTTGATGGAGTTCGAGATGGTTTGCCAATTGGTCATCATACCACCCAGCCAACGGTGGTTTACGTAATACTGGCCGCAACGTTGCGCGGACTCCATAATGGTCTGTTGCGCCTGGCGTTTGGTGCCAACGAACAGGACGCGGCCGCCCTTGGCCGCGACATCGCGCAGCGCTTGCAATGCACGATGCAGCATTGGCGCCGTTTGCTCCAGATCGATAATGTGAATATTATTACGAATGCCGTAAATATAGGGGCCCATTTTCGGGTTCCAGCGGCGCGTGTGGTGGCCGAAATGCACACCGGCTTCGATTAATTGACGCAAGTTAAATGTAGGCATCGTCATGATGTCTAAGGACCTTTCTCCAGTTGTTATCCGCCGCAAGAGGTCTTGACACCTGGCGAGCCAGGCACCGGAGTGGCAAAACCATAAAGCTGGCCGCCGCCCCTCGCGTGTGAGTTGGCGCGTTTATAGGAATTTTCAAGACATAATGCAACAAAATATTCAGGATTTGCGCGGCTGTGCCAACCTGTTTATACCTCTCCCATAATGCAACTGTCCGCCCTGCCCGCCTCCGATACGCCGCTGTTCCGCCGTTTGCTGATGGAGCATTTATATCCACACCGCCGGCGTTTTATCGTGGCGTTAATCTGCATGGGCATTGCCTCGGCCATGACGGGAGTTCTGGCCTGGCTGATGGAGCCGGTCATTAACCGCCTGTTCATTGCCAAGGAAGCCGCCATGCTGGTGCCGGTTGCGCTAGGGGTTTTAGTATGTTTTGTCGTGCGCGGGGCCATGACCTATATCCAGAAATATAGTATGGCCAATACCGGCCAACGCATCGTGTCAGACCTGCAAAAATCCGTGCATGCCAATTTACTGCATGCGGATCTCGCCTTTTTCCATGCCAATCCGATTGGCCAGATTATTACGCGCTTGACGACTGACATCGGCATCATGCGCCAAGTGGTGTCAGACAGTGCAACCGATCTCGGCAAAAACATGCTGACGTTAGTCTTTCTATTTGGCGTCATGCTGTATCAGGAATGGCGACTGACGCTAATTACCTTTATCGCTTTTCCGTTGATGGGCATTGCCATCAATAAACTTGGCAAAAAAATGCGCACCAATGCCAAAAAGTCACAAAACCAGTGGGCGCAGGTCACGTCATTATTGACCCAAACCTTTCAAGGCATCCGCCAGGTCAAGGCCTATGGTATGGAGGATGCGGAAAAGGCGCGCCTGCGCGGTTTGATCGACCAGCTATTTCGCCTGTCGATGAAAGCGGTTAAATTTTCATCGCTGTCCAATCCGCTCAGTGAAGTTTTTTCCGGCCTCGCGGTTGCCGCCATCATTATGTATGGCGGGCATCAGGTCATCATCGGGCAATCAACGCCAGGTGAATTTTTTTCATTTATTACTGCTTTTACGTTGGCTTATGATCCGATGCGGCGGCTGTCCAGCATTAATTCCAATTTGCAGCAGGGCCTGGCCTCAGCAGAACGTGTTTTCGCGGTATTGGATTTGCAATCAACAATTGTTGAAAAGCCAGACGCACAAATTTTGCAGGCCACCTTGCCCACGGTTGAACTGCAGCATGTGTCATTCGCCTATGGCGATGAGCTGGCACTGAATGACGTGTCAATGCTATGTCGCGCCGGGCAAAAAACCGCCATCGTCGGGCCCAGTGGTGCCGGTAAATCGACTATCCTTAATCTCATCCCGCGTTTCTATGATGTGCAGGCCGGGCAGATTTTAATTGACGGGCAAAACAATGCCGATGTGACATTAACATCTTTACGCAAAAATCTGGCGCTGGTGTCCCAGGATGTGGTGATCTTTGATGATACGGTGGCCGCCAATATTGCCTATGGCACGCCGGACGCGAGCCAGGAGGAAATTATGGCCGCTGCGCAAACCGCGGCGGCACATGATTTTATTATGGCGCTACCCAAGGGTTATAACACTGTCTTGGGCGAGCAAGGCACGTCACTGTCCGGCGGGCAACGCCAGCGGCTCGCTATTGCCCGCGCCGTGTTACGCAACGCGCCAATCCTGCTGTTAGATGAGGCGACGTCCGCGCTTGATAATGAAAGTGAAAAGGCGATTAATGCGGCGTTGAAACAACTGGAACATAACCGTACCACCATTGTCATCGCGCATCGCCTGTCCACCGTGATTGATGCCGATATGATTTATGTGATGGAGGACGGCCGGGTGGCGGACGCCGGCACGCATGCCGACCTGGTTACACGCAGTACGGTGTATCAACGTCTTTATGGTACACAGCTGACATGATTAAAAAAACATGGGTGCTGGCGTTTATTTTATGCATCGCAGGCTGTAATCCGGCGCCATTAAAGCTCGGTACCACTACAATTGAATGCGCCGACCATAGCCAAATTACGTTCCGCACCGCCTTTGCCGAAACTGGCGCCCAGCAACAACGTGGTTTAATGTATGTCAAGCAAATGTCGGACGACATCGGCATGCTGTTTATCTTTGACAAACTGCAGCCGTTGAAATTCTGGATGCATAACACATTTATCCCGCTTGATATGCTGTTTTTTAATGCTGACAAAAAACTGATTTATATCGTCGAAAATGCCAAACCGCATGATGATGCGCCTGTCGGCCCCAATGAAAATTCCATGTATGTGCTGGAAATTAACGGCGGTCAGGCTGCGGTGCAACATATTAGGCCTGGTGACATGCTAGAATATGCGATTGATGAAAATAAGCGTTAATTGTCAAGGCTAACAAGCGCTATTGTAAAGGCTAAGAGACCCTATTGTAATGTTTCACGTGAAACATTGCGGTACCGTTGCCGCAACAGGTCAATAGACAGCAATCTGCCATTTTCTTCAATAAACCAAAAATCCCAGCCGTTGCAGGCGGCGGCATTTTGCACCAATGCACCAATTTGATGAATGGATCCCGAATTATCATTCCAGCGCAAGCGGCCATCCGCAGTAATATCAGCAATGAATTTCTGGTTGGCGGAATAGAGTGTTTGTCCGACATTTATTAATCCGCTTTCCAGTAATTCAGCGAACTTAACCTTCACATCAGTACGGCGGTTGGGTGTGTACAACAAACCTTCATCCAACAACGCCGGTTGAATGGCATCGATGCGCGCCTGCGCCAGCCGCACATAATTTTCATCACGCTCAAGGCCGATAAAATCACGCCCCAATTTTTTAGCGACCGCACCGGTGGTGCCGGTGCCAAAGAACGGGTCCAAAATAACGTCACCAGGGTTGGTCGATGATGCAATCACACGGTACAGCAGCGCCTCCGGCTTCTGTGTCGAATGCGCTTTTTTGCCGTCTTCCTTCAACCGCTCGGTGCCAGTGCATAATGGGATATTCCACACATTTTGCATTTGCGTGCCGTCATTCAGATTTTTAAGCGCGTGATAGTTAAAGGTGTATTTGGCCCCCTGCTCTTTCTGCACCCACAACATCGTCTCGGTCGCATTCTGAAAGCGCGTGCCGCGGAAATTTGGCATCGGGTTGGTCTTGTGCCACACCACGTCATTGAGCATCCAAAAGCTGAGGTCCATCAGCAAAGCGCCCAGGCGATAGATATTATGATAGGAACCAATGACCCACAGCGTCCCGGTCGGCTTTAAAACCCGCCGCGCCTCTGTCAACCAGGCACGTGAAAACGCGGTGTAAGCATCATTATTATCAAACTGATCCCAGGCATCATCCACCGCATCCACGACCGATAAATCCGGGCGTTTTAACTCTTGTTGTAGCTGTAAATTATACGGCGGGTCGGCAAAGATACAATCGATTGAATTGGCCGGCAGCGCCGCCATTAGCATAACACAATCGCCATTCAAAATCTGGTTGCGGGGTAAAACAGTTTCCACAAACTGAGGGGCATGTGACCTGCGGTTCATGCCCCAATGCTATGCCTCATGGCATAGTAAATATAAAGCCCTTTATGAAATCGGGCCGGTTGAGGCCAGTTTCAGGCTTTCCCAGGCGTTACCCATTGCGACCAGGCAGCTTTTGCCATCCGGTGTGGTAAGCAGCGCAGTCCAGGTTTTACCGTCCTTGCTGGTCAGGATTTCCAGAACGCCGCCATTGGATGACATCCCGATGCCAACCGTGTTCTCGCTGTAGTTTTCAGCGAGGTTTTTCATAACCTCTGTGCGTTTGTTACAGAGGGTTTTGTCTTGCGCGGCCGCTTGTTCTTCAGCGAGGGCCGGACTGATGATAGCGCAAATCAGTCCCAAGGTGAGCAGTGTCCGTCTAAGCATGTTGCACCTCCTTTCGGAGCCTGTCGTGGGAAAATTCTTTTCCCCCTATCATCAGTGTCGCACAAAATGCTTACAAATTACTGAATAGTCATGCAAAACGCTTTGTTTTTGCAGGGATTTGCCACATAAACACTTCTTGCATGGTCGCGAAACTTCTTGTAACACTTTGGCCATACGTATCATCGTCGGGACGTGGCGCAGTTTGGTAGCGCGCCTGTTTTGGGTACAGGAGGCCGGAGGTTCGAATCCTCTCGTCCCGACCATTTGAGTTATGTCCAATCTTCAGTAATGACGACTCTAATCTTTCATCGTCTAGCTTCAGATAGCAGGCCATCTTGCCTCATCATATTTAGCAAACTATTATAATCACATGAAAACGCGCATCTATCGCCCTTCGAAATCTGCCATGCAATCTGGCACCGCCCTTACCCACGCCTGGGTGTTGGAATATGTGCCGGAAACACCGCGGCGGCCGGAGCCGCTGATGGGTTGGACCCAATCCGGCGATACGCTTAACCAGGTTAAAATGCATTTCCCGACCCAGGCCGCCGCGGTTGAATTCGCCGTCAAAAAAGGCTGGGACTATGATGTGGAAGAACCGCATAGCAAACATATCCCGCCCAAAAATTACGCGCAGAATTTTGTGGCCCGCAAGGGCAAAGCCACCACGTAAATGGTATGACCCGCGCCACATTGTTTGAAGAGATCGCCCCCTATATGTCCGGCTATCTGCCGGTCGGTGACGGGCATGACATTTATTACGAGGAATGCGGCCGCGCCTCTGGCGTGCCAGTGGTGGTGTTGCATGGCGGGCCGGGTTCAGGCTTCAGTCCCATTCATCGCCAATTCTTTGATCCCGATTATTACCGTATCATTCTGTTTGACCAGCGCGGCGCCGGGAAATCGCGCCCGTCGGGCGCGCTTAATAACAACACCATCTGGGATCTGGTGGCCGACATCGAACGGCTGCGCACGCATTTGAATATTGACAGCTGGCATGTGTTTGGCGGCTCCTGGGGTTCGACGCTGGCGATTGCCTATGCCGAAGAACACCCCGCGGTTTGCCGCAGTCTGATTTTGCGCGGTATTTTTTTAATGCAGCGCTATGAAATTGACTGGATGTTCCAGCACATGCGGCATGTCTTCCCGGAAAACTGGGACCGCTTTATCAATTTCCTGCCTGCCGCAGAACAGGTCACCCCCCTGCCCAACTATTATGCGCGGCTGTTAAACCCGGATCCGGCCATCCATAAACCCGCTGCTGATCACTGGAACCATTTCGAAAATACCTGTTCGCTACTGATCCCCGACCCGACCTATAGCATTATCGACGACGATGCCGCCGGGGTCGCCCGCGCGCGCATTGAATGCCATTATTTTTTGCACAATTTGTTTGAGCCGGATGATCTGCTGTTATCGCGCATCGACCGTATCCGCCACATCCCTGCCTGCATCATCCAGGGCCGTTATGACATGATTTGCCCTATTATCACCGCCGACCGGCTGCATCAGGCCTGGCCGGAGGCGGATTACGTTATCGTTCCCGATGGCGGTCATTCGCAAAATGACCCGCCGGTGCGCCGCGCTTTACTCGCCGCGACCGAGCGGTTAAAAACGGCTTAAGGTTTTCCCGAGGATATGATGAAATTCAAAACGCTGGATGATGTTGATGTGCAGGGCAAACGCGTAATAGTGCGTGTTGATTTTGACGTACCCATTAAAGATGGCATTGTTACCGACTTTTTACGTTTGAATAATATCATACCAACTGTACAACGGCTTGTCAGCAAAGGTGCTAAAGTTATTCTCATCGGTCATTCCGGGCGTCCTAAGGGCAAAGCTTTGCCGGAATTTACGTTGGCGCCGATCGTCAAAACGCTGAGCGGCATGCTTAAACAAAATATTGAGTTTGTTCCTATGGCAATTGGCGAGGCAGCAGAAGCCGCTGTAGAAAAAATGCAAAATGGCCAAATTGTGGCTCTGGAAAACTTGCGCTATTATCCGGGTGAAGAGGCCAACGATCACGCCTTTGCCGCAGGGCTTGCCAAGCTGGGCGATATCTATGTCAATGACGCCTTTGCCAATTCGCATCGCCCGCATGCGTCGATGGCATTATTGCCGACATTATTGCTCGCGGTGGCTGGACCAATTGTGCAGGCGGAATTAACTGCGTTGGACAATGCGCTCGAGCATCCCCAGCATCCGGTCATGGCCATTGCCGGTGGTTCCAAAATTTCCACCAAACTGGCGTTACTCGGTAATCTTGTACCTCGGGTGGATAAGCTAGTTCTGGGCGGCGCCATGGCCAATACGTTCTTGCACGCACAAGGTGTTAATGTCGGCGCATCAATGCATGAAGCCGATATGGCTGATGAAGCGCGCCGCATCATGGCGCTGGCCAAGGAAAAAGGTTGTGAGATTATTTTGCCGACAGATGCTGTCGTCGCAACTATGGTAAAGCCGGATGCACCACATCGCACCTGCGATACTGCTGACGTAAAGCCAGATGAAATGTTGTTGGATATCGGGCCGCAGTCTATGACCGCCTTAAAACAGCATCTAGATAGCTGCAAGACTTTACTATGGAATGGTCCGTTGGGCGTATTCGAAGTGCCCCCCTTTGACCATGGGACAGTCGAAATCGCGCAGTATGCCGCCGCGCTGACCAAAGCCGGCAAACTGCTATCGGTCGCTGGTGGCGGCGATACCGCCGCGGCGATGAACCATGCCAAAGTATCAGATGATCTAACCTATATTTCAGTTGCCGGTGGCGCGTTTTTAGAGTGGCTAGAAGGTAAAACTTTGCCCGGCGTTGCGGTACTTTTATGTTGATAATATATCCAATGTTGTTTTAAATTGGGGCATATTAATGAAAGGATAGAAATATGCATGGATATTTAAAATTTCCAAATAAAGAGCGGCGCGCTGCGTTTATGACATCAGCAGAATTACAAGCACTAAATGTTAGAAATATTATCGAACATGACAACAGTACAGAAAAAAATATAGAATTTCGTGTCAGCTATAGAAGCGCTTCTGAAGTTCAACATCAACAATTAATTGAGCTTGGAAAAGCCTACGAGGCAAAAACGTACCAATATTTGGCAAGTGACCAGAGTCGGTATAATCATGGTTATTATAAATACGATTAACAAATAAAGAGGGCGCTTGAGTGCCCTCTTTAGATTAGTATAAATCAATAATTATTCTTGCTCTTCCGCAGCCTCGGCAGCAGTGCGTTCACGGTCGCCCTTACCTTTGGCATCTTTATCACGGTCAACCAATTCGATGATCGCCATTGGCGCGGCATCGCCATAGCGGAAGCCGGCCTTTAATACGCGCGTATAGCCGCCATTGCGGTCTTTGTAACGCTCAGCAATCACGGAAAACAATTTACGCACCATCTCTTCATCGCGCAGGCGCCCCATGGCAAGACGACGGTTAGCCAAGCCGCCCTTTTTACCTAGCGTAATCAATTTTTCGGCCACCGAACGCAGGTCTTTCGCCTTCGGCAACGTCGTTTTAATCTGTTCGTGCTCAATCAATGCCGCCGCCATATTGGCAAACATGGCGGTGCGGTGTTCGCTGGTGCGGTTAAGTTTACGGCCTTTTAATGCATGGCGCATGTTTGTTTCCTTCTATGGTTGTGCAGCGCGATACGCTACGGCTTGTTAAAACTGGCCGCCAGATTTCTGCACGGCCAGGTAATCTATTATTAAAACGGCTCGTCCAACCGGCGGATCATATCTTCAATATTTTCCGGTGGCCAGTTTGGCACATCCATCCCGAGATGCAGGCCAAGGTTGACCAGGACTTCCTTAATCTCATTCAGCGATTTACGGCCGAAGTTTGGCGTGCGTAGCATTTCACCTTCAGTTTTCTGGACCAGATCACCAATATAAACGATATTATCGTTTTTGAGGCAATTGGCGGAACGCACCGACAATTCCAGCTCTTCAACTTTGCGCAACAGATTGCGGTTAAAGCCAAGGTCTTCCTTGCGGCCTTCGCCGGTATGGTCTTTCGGCTCTTCAAAATTAATGAAGACGGCCAACTGATCTTGTAAGATACGCGCGGCCAGCGCCACAGCATCTTCCGGGGATACCGTACCGTTGGTTTCAATATCCATCGACAATTTGTCATAGTCGGTAATTTGCCCGACACGGCTGTTTTCAACCTTGTAAGACACCTTGCGCACCGGGCTGAAAATACTGTCAATCGGAATGATACCGATTGGTGAATCTTCATCACGGTTTTGCGAGGCTTGGCGGTAACCCTTGCCATGTTGGACAGTCAGCTCCAGATTGATCGAGGCGCCTTTATCCAGCGTGCAAATCACCAGATTTGGATTGAGGATTTCGACATTCGCAGTTTGCTCAATCATACCGGCGGTAATTTCACCGGGACCCTGCGCTTTTAAATGCAATTTTTTAACGCCGTCGCCGCTCATGCGGATCGCCATCAATTTGATGTTCAGAATAATATCGGTGACATCTTCCCGCACGCCTGGCACGGACGAGAATTCATGCAGGACACCGTCAAAACGAATGCCGGTCACCGCCGCACCCTGCAATGATGACAATAATACACGGCGCAGGGCGTTGCCGAGCGTCAGGCCGAAACCGCGCTCCAAAGGTTCAACGACGACCGTGCTTTTACGCTGCTTGTCATCACTGATTTGTACATCAAGTTTGTTTGGTTTGATTAATTCTTGCCAGTTACGTTGTAACATTGCTTCCCCTTGCTTCCCTAAACTGAACCCACAGCGCAGCGGCGCGCCGTAAACATAAACTTAAACGCGGCGCTTTTCGGCGGGCGAACACCATTGTGCGGCACTGGCGTAATGTCACGGATTGACGTCACCACTAAACCAATCGCCTGCAGCGCGCGCAACGCGGACTCGCGGCCTGAACCGGGACCTTTGACTTCAACATCCACAGTCCGCAAACCGGCTTCCATCGCCTTGCGGCCCGCTACATCGGCTGCAACCTGCGCGGCATAGGGCGTGGATTTACGCGAACCTTTAAAACCCTGGTGACCAGAGGTTGACCAAGCCAAAACATTGCCTTGCGGATCGGTAATCGTAACCAGTGTATTATTGAAGGTAGAATTAATGTGCGCGCGTCCTACCGGAACATTGCGGCGTTCTTTTTTCTTGACCGCGCGACCCGCGCCTTTTGCATCTGCTTTCGCCATTAACCTGTCCTAATTATTTCTTCGTTGCCTGTTTTTTACCGGCGATTGCCTTAGCCGGACCTTTGCGCGTGCGCGCGTTGGTATGCGTACGCTGACCATGCACCGGCAAGCCCTTACGGTGACGCAGGCCACGGTAAGACGCCATGTCATTCATGCGTTTTATATTCATCGCAACTTCACGGCGCAGGTCACCCTCTACCGTGTAATTGGCATCAATCATTTCGCGAATGCGCAAAACTTCTTGTTCGGTCAGCTGATTGACACGGCGCTCCGCTGGAATACCAATCTGATCGCAGATAATTTTGGCGTTATTCGGGCCGATGCCCTGAATGTAACGCAACGCAATTTCAACGCGTTTTTGCGTGGGAATGTTTACACCGGCTATACGCGCCACTCGAAGACTCCTATGATAAGGTTGCGGATATTAACGAAATATACTGCCTTGTCAAATATAATTTAAAAAATATATTGACATTCCATAAATTATCATTTGTGACTATAGTCCTAAGCCGTTTTAGGCAATAATTCATCGATTTGCCGTGTGACATCCTCAATATCTTTCATGCCGTCCACTGCCATCAACAGTTGCTTACCGGCATAATATGGCAAGATCGGTTTAGTCTGCTCATGAAAAGCATTCAGGCGCGTGGTCACTGTTGCGGCGGTATCATCCGGGCGACGCGAAAATTCCGTGCCGCCGCATTCGTCACAGACGCCTGCCACCTGTGGTTTTTGGAATTCATCATGGTAACCGGCACCGCAGATTTTGCAGGTGTAGCGGCCCACCACGCGTTTAACGAGGGCTGCATCATCCACGGTGAGCTGGATAACGGCGTCCAGCTTTAGCCCTTTGTCTTCCAGCATGGCATCCAGCGCCTGCGCTTGGGGTACCGTGCGCGGAAACCCATCCAGGATAAAACCATTTTTGCAATCTTCAGCATCAATACGGTGCGAGATCATCTCGACCATAATATCATCCGGCACCAGCTGTCCGGCGGCCATGATTTCTTTAACCTTCAGCCCCAGCTCGTCCTGTGCCGCAATATGCAAACGCAAAATATCACCGGTCGAAAGCTGCACAATATTATGTTCTTTCATCAACCGGCGCGCTTGCGTGCCTTTACCCGCGCCGGGTGGTCCGAGCAGGATCAGCTTCATCGGCGCCCCACAGCGGCGCGGCGCTCTTTATGCCCACGGGATTTGCGGATGAGGCCTTCATATTGGTGCGCCAATAAGTGCGAATGAATTTGCGCGACGGTATCCATCGTGACGGACACGATAATCAATAATGACGTACCGCCAAAGTAAAATGGAATGTTGAAATGCCCAATCAAATATTCCGGCAATAAACATACTGCCACAATGTAGGCAGCGCCGATGACAGTAAGGCGCGTCAACACAAAATCAAAATAATCAGCAGTATTTTTCCCAGGGCGAATACCGGGAATAAAACCGCTATTTTTACGCAAATTTTCTGCGGTCTCCGCCGGGTTGAACTGGATCGACGTGTAGAAGAAACAAAAGAAGATGATCAGCAAACCATAGGTCAGCATATACAGCGGCTTGCCATGCATCAGGTTACGGCCGATCCATTGGATCCATTCCGGCGACTCTGGCCCGGCGAGATTAACCAGCGTCAGCGGCAGTGCCAGGATTGACGAGGCAAAGATCGGCCCCATGACACCTGAGGTGTTGATTTTAAGCGGCATATGGCTGCTCTCGCCGCCAAACATTTTATTGCCGACCTGGCGTTTGGGATATTGTACCACCACCTTGCGGTGCGCGCGCTCCATAAACACGATAAAGGCCAAGACCGCCAAAGCACCAACCAAAAACAAAATCAGCACCAGCGGATTTAACGCACCGTTTTTACCCAGTTCGAGGGCTTGTAACGTTGCCTGTGGCAGGCGTGTAACGATACCGGCAAAGATCAGCAGCGACACGCCATTGCCGATACCGCGTGACGTAATTTGCTCGCCCAGCCACATGAGGAACACCGTGCCGCCCACTAATGTTACGACAGTTGTAAATATAAAACTGAGGCCGGGGTTTACGACTGCGCTCACACCATCCTGGTTCATATGCTGCAGGCCCATGGCGATACCATAGGCCTGGAACACCGCAATCGCGACGGTCAAGTAACGCGTATATTGATTGATCTTACGGCGGCCGGAATCACCGCCTTCTTTGCGCAACTGATCGAGTGACGGCACCAGCGCGCTGATCAGTTGAATGATAATTGAGGCTGAGATATACGGCATGACGTTCAGCGCAAAAATCGCCATGCGCTGGACCGCGCCGCCCGCGAACATATCGAAGATGCCCAAGATACCGCTGGCATTACGGCTGAACACCGATTGCAGCACGGTGGGGTCAATGCCTGGCAATGGCAAGTAAGTGCCAAGGCGATAGATGACAAGCGCGCCCAGCGTAAACCAGATTCGTTGTTGCAATTCCTTGGCCTTGCTAAAGGTACCAAGGTTGAAATTCTGTGCTAATTGTTCCGCCGCCGATGCCATACTAAAAAATTACGCCCCTACTGTGACATCTGTTTTAAGCAGCGATACCAGTTTTTGCAACACTCTGTTTTGTAATATCTTTGCAATAAAATTCTGCCATAAAAAACCCAGCGCGAGCCGGACTTTGAATATTTTAGTCGCAGTAATGTTAAGCTGCTTTGCCTTTTGCAGCCTTCGGCGCCTTATCAGCTTTTTCAACTTTCGGCTGGCGCGGTGCCTTGATGGTGACGGTGCCACCAGCGGCTTCAATCGCTTTGATCGCACCGGGTGTGGCGCCAGCGACAGTCACATTAACCTTGGCAGTCAACGTACCATGGCCAAGCAAACGTACGCCATCATGAATTTGACGCAAGACTTTAGCGGCCTTCAAGCTTGCGCCATCCATAGCTTGGGCAGCATCAAGTTTACCGGAGTCGATTGCCGCCTGCAGTTTGCCAATATTCAGTTCAGCAAATTTGCCGGCGAATTTGGTATTGTTAAAACCGATTTTCGGCAAGCGGCGGTGCAGCGGTGTTTGCCCACCTTCAAAACCATTGATGGCGACACCGGTCCGGGCGGTTTGACCCTTACCGCCCCGGCCGCCGGTTTTACCCTTGCCCGAACCGATACCACGGCCGATGCGCATGCGTGATTTGCGCGCGCCATCATTATCTTTAATTTCATTTAGTTTCATAACCCTAGTCCCATTAGTTTATTTCTTCGACGTTGAACTTGTCTTGCTAAGTGTTGCCGCGCTTTTGTTGCTTCGTTCTGACCTTCTTCAGTCGGTTCGTAATGATCATGTAAATCTTTGCGAACAATTTTTAGCCAACCCGCTTGATATATTTTAGGAAGGCAAGTCGATCCCAAATAACAACGCAACTCTTTAAATGTTGTAGGCTGGCCGCGTTTAATGTCATCACAAATACGCTCAAACATACGCAACTGAGCTTCAGTCATATGTTTGGACTGCGTCACAGCTTATCCCTTTATTTCTTGCACTAGATGATGTACTGCGCGGATCATACCGCGCACGGATGGCGTATCTTCCAGCGTGCTGATTTTGTGTAATTTGTTAAGGCCCAAACCGATCAAAGTCGCGCGCTGATATTTCTCGCGGCCAATCGGGCTGCCGATCTGTTTCAATGTGACAGTGCTGCCTGTAGCCGCCGTTTTTGTCTGCGTTGTGGTTTTAGCCGCATTCTTACTAGACATTGTCAACCTCACTGCTTTCTGCCGCTGTTTCAGCTGCCGCATCCGCACTTTCCGTACCGGCTTTCGCCTTGGTGCCGGATGACATCAGCGTATTGATTTTAATACCACGGCGGGTGGCAATCTGACGCGGGCTGTTGGCCTGTTTTAATGCATCCATGGTCGCGCGCACCATATTGTGCGGGTTAGAGGTGCCGATTGACTTGGCAACCACATCGCCAATGCCCAGGGCTTCAAATAAAGCACGCATTGGACCACCGGCAATGATCCCGGTACCCGGAGGTGCCGCACGCAACACAACTTTACCCGCGCCAAAACGGCCCAGTAGATCATGATGCAAGGTACGGCCTTCACGCATTGGCACGCGGAATAGCTGACGTTTGGCGGCTTTGGTCGCCTTGTCAATCGCTTCCGGAACCTCACGCGCTTTACCATGCCCCATGCCAACCTTGCCCTTGCGGTCGCCCACGATGACAAGCGCGGAGAAACGCATGGTCCGGCCACCTTTAACGGTTTTGGAAACGCGATTGATCGACACCAATTTTTCAACCAGGTCAGATTGCTCTTCCTCATTATTGCTGCGTTCGCGGCGGCGGTTATTATTACGTTGTGGTTCAGCCATAAATGCTCCTTAAAATTTCAGACCGGCTTCGCGCGCCGCATCCGCTAATGCTTTAACCCGTCCGTGAAAACGGAATGATCCTTTGTCAAAGGCAACTTCAGTGACACCAGCCTTGAGTGCGCGTTCTGCAACTGCCTTGCCGACAATTGCCGCCGCGCCGGTGTTGCCGCCGCTTTTGCCTTTACCCTTGGTTTCTTTTTCCTGGGTTGAAGCAGCCGCAACAGTAACGCCTTTGGTATCATCAATGACCTGCGCATAAATATGCTGGCCGGTGCGATGCACTGACAGACGCAGGCGACCATTGTCTTGGCCTTTTAAACGCACCCTGGTACGGGTCGCGCGTTTATTGGCTTTATCGATTTTAAGAGCTATTTTTCTCATGGCTTATTTCTTTTTACCTTCTTTGCGCAGGATAACTTCGTCATCGTAACGAATACCCTTGCCTTTGTACGGCTCCGGCTCGCGGTAGGAACGGATATCTGCGGCAACCTGGCCAACCTTTTGGCGGTCGGCACCGGTGATAGTGACTTCCGTCTGTTTTTCAACCGCAATGGTAATCCCATCCGGAATACGGAACCGCACCTCATGACTGTAGCCAAGCGACAAAACCAACTCTTTACCTTGCAAGGCTGCACGATAACCAACGCCAGTAATAATCAGTTTGCGTGTGTAACCGGTCGCAACACCCGTCACCAGGTTGTTAACCAGCGTACGCGACATACCCCATTTGGAACGCGCCTCGCGTGATTTATCACGTGGCTGCACGGAAATTTTGCCATCCACCATGGACACATTGACCTCCGGGTCCAAACGCACAACCAGTGAACCCAGTTTACCTTTGGCAGTAATCGTGTTGCCGTCAATCTTGGCGTCAACGCCAGACGGCAACGCCACCGCATGTTTACCAATCCGTGACATTAGAATACCTTCCCGACGATTTCGCCGCCGACATTCTGTTCACGCGCTTCGCGGTCAGACAAGACACCACGCGGCGTGGACAGGATGAAAACACCCAAACCATTATAAAATTTTTCCAGCTTTTTAACCGGCGTGTAAACACGGCGGCCTGGCTTGGACACGCGCTGAATTTCACGAATGACTGGCAGGCCGCTGTCATATTTCAATTCAACGTCCAGCTGATTATGGCCGCGGTCATTGGCTGATTTTGTGTAAGCGCGAATATAACCTTCGCGTTTTAAAACATCGAGGATGCTTTCAGCATAATTCGAAAATGGTGCGCTAACCGCGGTGAGGCGGGCCGCTTGACCATTTCGAATGCGGGTGAACAAATCGCCGATGGGATCACTGAGTGACATTATCCGATATCCCCTTTCTTACCAGGATGCTTTAGTGACGCCGGGCAACATCCCGTCGTTTGCAAGTTGACGTAACATATTCCGTGACAATTTGAATTTGCGGTACACGCCGTTCGGGCGGCCGGTTAATTCGCAGCGGTTGCGGTAACGCGTCGCGGACGAATTGCGCGGCATATCCGCCAGTTTTTGCGTGGCGGCAAAACGCTCGTCCAGCGACAGTGCTTTATTCGCGGTGATCGCCTTCAGCTTGTTGCGTTTTGCGGCATAACGTTTGCCAATCGCGGCAACTTTGTTATTGCGGTTAATTCTGCTCAATTTTGCCATCGTTTATTTCCGATCCGTAAAGGGCATGTTGAAACCTTCCAAAAGCGCTTTGGCTTCCTTGTCAGTCTTGGCGGTGGTGCAGATAATGATATCCATGCCGCGGATGTGTTCAACATCGTCATAGTTGATTTCCGGGAAGATGATCTGTTCTTTCAAGCCCATCGCGTAATTGCCACGGCCATCGAAACTTTTCGGTGATACACCGCGGAAGTCGCGCACGCGCGGCATCGCGATATTGATCAGGCGATCCATGAATTCATACATGCGCGCACCGCGCAGCGTAACCTTTACACCCAGCGGCATGCCTTCACGGGTTTTGAACACCGCATTGGATTGACGCGCCTTAGTCACCACCGGTTTTTGACCGGTAATCAGCGTCAACTGCTTAACCGCATCCTGGATCCGGCGCGCATCGGTTACGGCCTCACGGCCCATGCCGACGTTAACGACGATTTTGTCGAGACGCGGAATTGCCAGATCATTTTGATAACCAAAATCTGTTTTCAATTTTGGCTTCATGGTTTGTTCGTAAACGTCTTTTAAACGTGCATTTGCCATGTTATTTTGCCTTCGCGGTTTCAATCACGTTGCCGGATTTCGCCGCCACACGTGTTTTTTTATCGCCATCCATTTTATAGGCAACGCGGGTTGCCTTGCCGGTTTTGGGGTCGGCCAAACCAACATTGGAAATGTGCAATGACATTTCTTTACGCTCGATGCCGCCGGGCCCGCCTGCGGATGGTTTGGTGTGTTTGGTCACCATATTAACGCCTTGCACCAGCACACGCTCTTCCTTCGGCATAACTTGCAACACTTTGCCAGTTTTGCCCTTGTCGCGGCCGGTGCGGATGACGACGGTATCGTCTTTTTTAATTTTGAACTTCGGTGTCATTAAAATACCTCTTGCGCCAGCGACACGATTTTCATGAATTTAGCGCGCAATTCGCGGGGAATTGGGCCAAAGATGCGGGTGCCGATCGGCTCGTTGGCCTGATTGATCAAAACAGCCGCGTTATTGTCGCAACGGAAGGCCGTGCCATCCTCGCGCTGGAAGTTCTGGCGCTGACGTACGATAACGCATTTCACGACCTGGCCTTTTTTTACGCGCGCCTTCGGTGTGGCTTTTTTAACGCTGGCGCGGATGACATCACCAATTTTCCCATTGGAATTGGTTTTGGAACCTTTCAGCACCTTAATGCACATAACCTGGAGTGCGCCACTGTTATCCGCGACATCAAGGACAGTTTGCATTTGTATCATGGTTTATACTCTTTCTATACTAATACTAGGCGGTCGCGCCCGTACCAGCCGCCGCCGCGTCTAACACGCGCCAGGTTTTGGTTTTGGACAGCGGACGACATTCTTCAATTGAAACTTTGTCCCCAACTTTGTAGGCATTGGTTTCATCATGCGCCGCATAACGTTTGGACCGCTTGATAAACTTTTTGTAAATCGGATGCAGGATGCGGCGTTCAACCTTGACGATAACGGTTTTATCACCCTTATCGCTGACAACCTGACCTTCCATGACGCGACGTGGCATGGCTTATTTCCCCTTTGCTGCGGCACGGGCAACTTCGCCCTGCACGGTTTTAATTTTGGCAAGCTCACGGCGCACCGCTTTGTTGCGAGATGTATTGGTTTCGGTGCCGTTGGCACGCTGAAAACGCAAATTGAATTGCTCGCGGCGCAGGGTTAACACCTGCTCCGCCAATTGATCGGCGCTTTTGGCGCGGATGTCAGCAATTTTTGTAACTTTACCACTCATCTAATTCTCCTTACGCCGCCGCTTTTTTCGTGGTGTCAGTCGACACCGGCACTTTTTTCGGGGTCGGCGCATCCGGCAAACGGGTCACGAATTTGGTTTTAATCGGCAATTTCGCCGCAGCCAAAGCGAACGCTTCGCGCGCGATATTTTCCGGCACGCCATCCAGTTCAAATAGGATGCGGCCCGGGTGTACACGCACGGCCCAATAATCAGGCGCGCCCTTACCGGAACCCATGCGGACTTCGGCCGGCTTTGATGTGACTGGTAAATCTGGAAACACGCGAATCCATAAACGGCCCACACGTTTCATCGCGCGTGAAATTGCGCGGCGCGAGGCTTCAATCTGGCGCGCGGTAATCCGTTCCGGCTCCAGCGCCTTCAAACCATAGGCGCCAAAGTTCAGCGTGGAACCCGCTTCGGTAATGCCTTTCACGCGGCCTTTGAAGGCTTTGCGGAATTTGGTCTTTTTTGGTGACATCATGATGGTGGGTGTCCTGTCCTAACTCTCTTGTATTACCGCTGGTCTTTCAGCTTTTTGTCCTGCGCCATCGGGTCATGCGCAATTATTTCGCCTTTGAAGATCCAGACTTTAACGCCAATGATACCATAGGTGGTTTTAGCTTCCGCAAAACCGTAGTCGATATCGGAACGCAGGGTATGCAATGGTACGCGGCCTTCGCGATACCATTCCATCCGGGCAATCTCGGCGCCACCCAAACGGCCGGACACATTGATACGAATACCTTTACCGCCCATGCGCATCACGGTTTGCACGGCGCGTTTCATCGCGCGGCGGAAGGTCACGCGGCGCTCCAGCTGGCCAGCCACGTTTTCCGCGGTTAGTTGTGCATCCAATTCCGGCTTACGCACTTCAACCAGGTTAACGGCAATGTCATGATCCGGCGCGAATTTTTTTAAATCCGTGCGCAATTTTTCAATATCCGCGCCTTTTTTACCAATAATAACGCCGGGGCGCGCGGTATGAATATTGACAACGACGTTTTTCGTCGCGCGTGAGATAACCACCTTTGCCACACCTGCCTGTTTCAGCGACGTTTTGACAAAATCGCGGATGCGGAAATCCTGATGCAGAACGTTCGCATAGTCACGGCCCGCAAACCAGCGGCTGTCCCATGTGCGATTGATACCAAGGCGTAAGCCGACTGGATTAACCTTCTGACCCATTATACATTCTCCCCTGTTGCCGCATCTGCAGTTTCAGCAGGCTTTTTAGCAGCGGTTTTCTTCGCTGCCGGCTTTTGTGTGGTTGTACCAGCTTTGGCCGCCGGTTTAGAATCTTTTTTTGCTTTTGCCGTTGGTTTTACCGCGGCTTCGCTGCGCTCACGGACAATAATTGTCATATTGCTGAAGAATTTTTCAATACTAGCAGCCTTACCGCGGCCGCGCGCATGAAAACGTTTCATGACAATGGCTTTACCAACAGTCGCTTCGGCCACGAACAGACGGTCGATATCGAGATTATGGTTATTCTCGGCATTCGCAATCGCGGACATTAATAATTTTTTAACATCTTCCGCAATACGGCGTTTGGAGAATGTCAAATCGGTCAGGGCTTTCGATGCGCTTTTCCCGCGGATCAAACCTGCCACCAAGTTCAGTTTACGTGGGGATATACGCACGGTCCGCAAATAAGCACGTGCTTCATTATCATTGGTGCGTTTTGGATTAGCTGCCTGGCCCATCTTATTTCTTCGCTTTCTTGTCGCCGCCGCTGTGGCCAGGGAAGTTGCGCGTTGGCGAAAACTCACCCAATTTATGGCCAACCATGTTTTCATTCACGACAACCGGAATAAATTTCTGGCCGTTGTAAACACCAAACGTCAAACCAACCCAATCCGGCAGGATGGTCGAACGACGCGACCAGGTTTTAATAATTTCATTACGGCCGGATCCTTTAACAGTCTCTGCTTTTTTCATCACATGACTGTCAACGAACGGACCTTTCCAAACTGAACGTGGCATATTCCCCTACCTTATTTGGCTGCGTTGCGGCGGCGGACAATCATGCCATCCGTACGCTTGTTATGACGTGTTTTCTTACCTTTAGTCGGCTTACCCCACGGGCTGACCGGATGACGGCCGCCAGAGGTTTTACCTTCACCACCACCATGCGGGTGATCGACCGGGTTCATGACCACACCGCGAACGGTCGGGCGAATCCCGCGCCAACGGTTACGGCCGGCTTTGGAAAAGCTTTGGTTCATGTGGTCGGGGTTGGACACCGCGCCAATTGTCGCCATGCAATCACCAAGTACCAGACGAATTTCGCCCGAGGTTAATTTCAATTGTGCGTAACCGGCGGAACGCGCCACCAATTGGGCATAGGTCCCAGCCGAACGTGCCATCTGGCCGCCCTTGCCTGGCTTTAACTCAACGTTGTGGACGATTGTGCCCACTGGCATGCTGCGCAATGGCATCGCATTGCCCGGTTTCACATCAACCTTGTCCCCGGCAACGACGGCATCACCAATCGCCAAACGCTGTGGTGCCAAAATATAGGAAATTTCGCCATCTTCATATTTGATCAGCGCCAGCCAAGCGGTACGGTTCGGATCATATTCCAAACGCTCCACCGTCGCCGTCATGTCATATTTTTTGCGTTTAAAGTCGATGATACGGTAACGCTTTTTGTGACCGCCGCCGTGATGACGCACAGTAATCCGGCCGGTATTGTTACGGCCGCCATTGCGTTTCAAGCCTTCAGTTAGTTCCTTAACCGGGTCGCCTTTATGCAATTCCGAACGGTCAACCAATACCAGCTGACGCGATGAATTGTTAATCGGACTATATTTACGAAGTGCCATATTATGCGGCTCCTAACGTTGGAAAACGAGTTTGAAGATATTCAAGCATTGCTGACGTATGCTCTAGGCTTTCCCCAGATCTCCAACCGGCTTGTTGTGCTTTTGTGTAATCTCCTAAAAGATCGACACCCTTTGTTTTCAATGTTTTTCTTAAATCTTTGTTGTCCTGAAAAGCATACATAAGTAAATGTCTCTCTTCTGTGATGCCTTTGAGCTCAACAGTTCTGATAAGATGGGAAAAAAATCTTTTCCGCAAACGGGGGAAAAGTTTTCTCACACGTGCTTCATTAAGCTTTGGCGTTTCCAAAGTTTCAACATGAAATGGATTAGGTCTGTTATGCATATTACTTCGCCAAACCGGTTGAAACGTCAATCATTTGCCCTGCAGCCAAACGCACAACAGCTTTTTTCTTGTCGCTGCGGATGCCTTTGCGGCCTTTAAAGACTTTGCTTTTGCCCTTGTGATTGACAGTATTGACCTTTTCAACCGTGACATTGAATAAGGCTTCCACTGCCGCCTTAATCTGTGGCTTGGTTGAATTCGGACAGACCCAAAAGGACACCTGGCTGTACTGGCTGCCCATGGTGGCCTTCTCGGTAATAACCGGACGCAAGATGGTCTGATACATTGCCTCGGTCACAACTGCCGCTTCAGGTTTGGCTTTTTTCGGCTTTTTAACTTTGTCTAACAGGGCCATATTTATTCTCCCGCCTTCGTCGCTGCTGTATCGCCGAGACGCGCTTCCAGTTGCGTGATTGCGCCTTTGGTCAGCACCAAAATGTCGTGACGTAAAATGTCATATACATTGGCGCCTTCCACCGGCAAAATATCGACGTTGCGAATATTACGTGATGCTAGCGCAAAGTTGGTATCAATTTCACTGCCATCAATAATAAGGACGGATTGCAAACCCATGGCGCCAAATGCCTTAACCAGATCTTTGGTTTTCGGATTGGTCTGTTTCGCTTCATCTAAAACAATAACCTTGCCATCAGCAACTTTAGACGACAGCGCAATTTTCAAACCTAGCGTCCGCACCTTTTTCGGCAGGTCATAGGCGTGGCTACGCACAACTGGTCCAAAAATAATTGCCCCGCCGCGCATTTGCGGCGCGCGTAATGAACCGGCACGCGCGCGGCCCGTACCCTTTTGCTTCCACGGCTTACGCGTCGTACCGGCAATATCCGAGATACCCTTGGTTTTGTGCGTACCCGCGCGCGCCTTGGCACGTTGCCAGTTAACGACACGGTGCAGGATATCAGCACGCACTGGCACGCCGAACACGCTTTCGTTCAGTTCAACCGAACCAACCTCAGCGTTGGCTAAATTTTTAACGGCGAGCTTCATGCTTGCTCTCCTTCATTTGTTTCAGCTGAAGAATTGACGAGCTGAGGAGTTGCATCTTCGGCAATCTCTGGCGCTACACTCATCTGTTCGTCTACTCGTCCACCCGTCTGCTTAACTGCTGCCGGGAACGGTAAATTCTCGAACGGCTTCTTTTTGATGGAGTCTTTGATGGTGACCCAGGCGCCGTCAAAACCGGGTACGGAGCCTTTAACGAACAGCACATTGGCATCAGTATCAACTGCGAGAACGCGCAGGCTCTGTTGCGTACGTTGCTTGACACCCATATGGCCGGCCATTTTCTTATTCTTGAAAACTTTACCCGGATCCTGGCGTTGACCGGTTGAACCGTGTGAACGGTGTGATGCGGAAACCCCGTGTGATGCGCGCAAACCTTTAAAGCCCCAACGCTTCATCGGTCCCTGCATGCCGCGGCCAACCGTAATACCGGTAACATCGACAAACTGGCCTTCAACGAAATGATCAACGCCGATTTCAGCGCCCACATCAATCAAACCGTCTTCATTGACGCGGAATTCAGTGACAACCTGTTTCGGTTCAACTTTGGCTTTGGCAAAGTGGCCGCGCTGTGGCGCAGTCGTCCGGCTGGCTTTACGCACGCCGGCACCCACCTGCACTGCCACATAACCATCACGGTCGGCAGTCCGTTGCGCGATCACCTGATTGCCATCCAATAGGAAAGCAGTCGCGGCAATATGCGCACCGGTCGCGTCAAAAATACGCGTCATGCCCAATTTTTTACCAATCAGGCCAGTTCTCATTTTACGAACCGCAGCCATTATGCAGCCTCCCGCAATTTAATTTGGACATCAACGCCTGCCGCCACATCAAGCTTGGTCAGCGCATCAATGGTTTGTGGGGTTGGCTCTTCGATATCGATCAAACGCTTGTGCGTGCGCATTTCGAATTGCTCACGTGATTTTTTGTCAACGTGCGGTGAACGGTTAACCGTAAAACGCTCGATTTTGGTGGGAATAGGAATGGGACCTTTAACCCGCGCGCCGGTACGGCGAGCAGTGCTAACAATCTCGCCCACGACGCTGTCTAAAACGCGGTGATCAAATGCCAACAGGATGATCCGAATGTTTTGGTTATCTATCATAATCTATTTTTCCGAATTTCTTGCGAAGTTCCCTTATTCCCTATGTCTCGTTAAGCCGTAATCTTGGAGACGACGCCCGCACCGACGGTTCTGCCACCCTCACGGATGGCGAAACGCAGGCCTTCATCCATGGCGATGGGCGCGATGAGTTCCACGTCCATCGCGATATTGTCGCCCGGCATCACCATCTCGGTGCCTTCCGGCAAGGTCACCACACCGGTGACATCCGTCGTGCGGAAGTAGAACTGCGGCCGGTAATTGCCAAAGAACGGCGTATGACGGCCCCCCTCTTCCTTGGTCAGGATATAGGCCTCGGCCTTGAACTTGGTATGCGGCTTGATCGAACCTGGCGCCGCCAAAACCTGGCCGCGCTCCACATCCTCGCGCTTGGTGCCGCGCAAGAGGCAACCGACGTTATCGCCCGCCTGACCCTGGTCAAGCAATTTACGGAACATCTCCACACCGGTCACGGTCGATTTTACCGTCGGCCGCACGCCCACAATCTCAATCTCTTCATTCACCTTGATGATACCGCGCTCGATCCGGCCGGTCACCACAGTCCCACGGCCAGAGATCGAGAACACATCCTCCACCGGCATCAGGAACGGCTTGTCAATCGCGCGCTCGGGGATTGGGATAAATTCATCCACCGCGGCGATCAGCGCCCGCACCGCCTCTTCACCCAGCTTTTTATCGCCATCTTCCAAAGCCACCAGGGCTGAGCCGCGCACGATCGGGATCGTGTCGCCCGGGAACTGGTATGAGGAGAGCAGCTCACGTACTTCCATCTCCACCAATTCCAGCAGCTCTTCATCATCGACCATGTCGCATTTGTTCAAAAACACCACCAGTGACGGTACCCCCACCTGGCGCGCCAACAGGATGTGCTCGCGCGTCTGCGGCATCGGGCCGTCCGCGGCACTAACCACCAAAATCGCGCCATCCATCTGCGCCGCGCCCGTGATCATGTTCTTCACATAATCCGCGTGACCCGGGCAATCCACATGCGCGTAATGCCGCGTCGCCGATTCATACTCCACATGCGACGTCGAAATCGTAATCCCGCGCGCCTTCTCCTCCGGCGCCTTATCAATCTGGTCGTACGCCTTGAACTCCTTCGAAAAAAACTTCGTGATCGCCGCCGTCAAAGACGTCTTACCGTGATCCACATGGCCAATCGTCCCAATGTTCACATGCGGCTTACTACGGTCAAACTTTTCCTTGGACATTTTTTATTCTCCTATTTAATTTCTAGATGAGTTGCGTTAACAACTCTATTTGTTCTCAGCTCAGCGGCAGCACTAACAATTGTGCCTGCTAAGACTATTAAAGCAAATGCGCCAGTGGGAATTAAACCATTGGTCATTGCATTACTAAAAGTATGAATACCAGCGGCATAACGATTAGGATCTTTTTCATCAATCGAATTAGAAATTGAAACAAGCGTATTGATGTAAGTTGCTAAAGACCCAACAACAGCACCCATTCCCAATAGGGCTATCTTATCCGCAGATTCGCTACTTAAAAGTCCGGATTGCAAAGCTGCAAAAGTATTTCTTCTTAAGAATGCCATAACACTAACTCGCTAACTTCTCACGAACCTGCTGCGCGACGTTGGCCGGCACCTGATCGTAATGACTGAATTGCATAGTGTATTGCGCGCGGCCCTGCGACATGGAACGCAGGTTGTTCACATAACCAAACATGTTGGCCAGTGGTACAATCGCATTAATAACCTGCGCGTTACCGCGGCTGTCCATGCCCTGCACCTGACCACGGCGGCTGTTCAAGTCACCGATAATGTCGCCCATATATTCGTCGGGCGTCACCACTTCCACTTTCATGATCGGCTCCAGCAATGCTGGGCTCGCTTTTTGCATGCCTTCTTTGAAGGCAGCACGCGCGGCGATCTCAAATGCAAGGACGCTCGAGTCAACATCATGGTAGTTTCCGTCAGTCAAACGCACTTTAAAGTCGATGACCGGGAAGCCCGCCATCGTACCAGTTGATTGCGCCTGGACGAGACCTTTTTCTACACCTGGAATGAATTCTTTCGGAATCGCACCACCGGAAATTTCGCTGACAAATTCATAACCAGCGCCAGGTTCCTGCGGTTCAAAGGTTAGCTTAATACGCGCGAACTGACCCGCACCGCCTGATTGCTTTTTATGCGTATAATCAACATCGGCTTTTTTGGTAATGGTCTCGCGGTAGGCAACCTGGGGTGCGCCGACATTGGCTTCAACCTTGAACTCGCGGCGCATGCGGTCGACAATGATTTCCAAATGCAGCTCGCCCATACCTTTAATAATAGTTTGGCCGCTTTCATTGTCGGATGACACGCGGAACGACGGATCTTCCTGTGCCAAGCGATTGAGCGCAAGGCCCATTTTTTCTTGGTCGGCTTTGGTTTTTGGCTCTACCGCAACTTCAATCACCGGCTGCGGAAATTCCATTTTCTCAAGGATAACGGGCTTGATCGTGTCGCACAGCGTGTCACCGGTCAGCGTTTCTTTGAGGGATGCGAAGGCAACGATATCACCGGCATAGGCCTCTTTAATATCTTCACGGTTGTTCGCATGCATGAGCAGCATCCGGCCCACGCGCTCGCGCTTGTCCTTGCTGGAGTTCATAATGTTGGAACCAGTTTCAATTTTACCAGAATAAATCCGCGCAAAGGTCAGTGAACCGACAAACGGGTCAGCCATAATTTTAAACGCCAAGGCGGAAAACGGCGCTTCATCGCTGGTATCGCGCGGCTCCGGCTCACCTGTTTCCGGGTGGATACCGGTAACGGATTTCACATCAACCGGTGATGGCAAATATGCAACCACTGCATCAAGTAAAGTCTGTACGCCCTTGTTTTTAAAAGCAGAGCCACAGAAGACTGGAACAAACGTGCTGGTCAGAGCGCCTTTACGGATACATTTTTGCAAAACTTCAAACGATGGCTCTTCACCGCCCAGATATGCTTCCATCGCCGCGTCATCCATCTCAACGGCCATTTCAATCATGTCATGGCGAAGGGCGGCCACGCGCTCTTTGAATTCATCCGGCACGTCGAACTCGGCGTAATTCGCACCCAAAGCCTCACCTTCCCAGAAGATGGCTTTGTTTTTCAAAATATCGATGATGCCTTTGTAGTCGTTTTCAATGCCGACCGGCAGGTTCATCACCATCGGACGCGCGCCGAGGCGGGTTTTCATCATGTCAACGCAGCGGTCAAAATTGGCACCGATACGGTCCATTTTGTTAACGAAACAAATGCGCGGCACGTGATATTTATCCGCCTGACGCCAGACTGTCTCGGACTGCGGTTCCACACCAGCGACCGAGTCAAAGACTGCAACCGCACCATCCAGCACGCGAAGTGAACGCTCAACTTCAATGGTAAAGTCAACGTGACCCGGTGTATCGATAATATTAATGCGGATAACTTCACCGGCCAGGTTTTTCCACATACAGGTCGTTGCCGCAGAGGTGATCGTGATACCACGCTCTTGCTCCTGCTCCATCCAGTCCATGGTCGCAGTGCCTTCATGCACTTCGCCGATTTTGTGGGATTTACCGGTATAGTAAAGAATGCGCTCTGTCGTCGTGGTTTTACCGGCGTCAATATGCGCCATGATGCCGATGTTACGATAATTGACGAGTGGAATACTGCGAGGCATGTTCTATATCTCTCTATGTTACCAGCGGAAATGCGCGAAAGCTTTGTTGGCTTCGGCCATTTTGGTGGTGTCTTCGCGTTTTTTGACTGCCGCGCCGCGACCGTTGGCCGCGTCTAAAATTTCAGCCGCCAAACGTTCTTCCATGGTGCGCTCACCGCGTTTACGCGCTGCTGTCACGAGCCAGCGGATCGCAAGCGCCAGGGCGCGCTCGGGACGCACCTCCATCGGCACCTGATAAGTCGCACCACCCACGCGGCGTGAACGCACTTCCATAAACGGCTTAACATTGTCCATCGCGGTTTCAAAAACTTGCAACGGATCGGTTTTGGCCTTGGCGGAAATGATATCCAGCGCGCCGTAAAAAATACTTTCGGCAATCGAACGCTTACCGTCCAACATAACATAATTAACGAATTTAGTAACCACAACGGAACCGAATTTTGGATCCGGTAAAATTTCGCGTTTTTCTGCGGCGTGACGACGAGACATTTATAAACTCCTCAATTATTTCGGACGCTTTGCGCCATACAGTGAACGACGCTTGCGGCGTTTCGCCACACCCTGGGTGTCCAGCGCGCCGCGAATGATGTGGTAACGCACACCCGGTAAATCTTTCACACGACCGCCGCGGATCAGCACGACTGAGTGCTCCTGCAAGTTATGGCCTTCACCACCGATATAGCTCACCACCTCGTAACCATTGGTCAGGCGCACTTTGGCAACCTTACGCAGGGCCGAGTTCGGCTTCTTCGGTGTCGTGGTATAAACGCGCGTGCACACGCCGCGTTTTTGCGGGGCGCCGACTTTGGCCTTGCCCGGCTCCTGCTTGCGCAGCGCCATGGCGGGAACCTTGTCACGCTCTTTCTTAAAACCACGGCCCTTACGAACCAATTGGGAAACTGTAGGCATCCAAAACCTTTGGGGCTTAGCGTTAAATTTGGTCTATTTTGGGAAAGCTTGGCGGCAGGTATTATGACATTAACAGTCAACCTCGCACCAAAGGGCGGCTAAGGCACACTATAAATGGGCGAACCCGCAGTGTGCAAACCAACAAAATGTGCGAAGAAAGCTGTGTTTAGTCTTGGATTTTCATCCCGCCTACGACCAGGTCCCTTCAACAGAGACGCGGACCATATAGCGATTTGCCCAACCCTGTCAACGAAAATTTATAGAAAAAAATATAACTTAATTAGGCGCCTGTTTCTTGAAAAAACTTGAATTTTAAGACTAGCTAATGTCATAGCAAAATTAATGATCACTGTTATTTCAACTGCCTTACTAACTATATCCGGATGGCAGCTTGGCACGGCGGGGCCGGCTTTCCATACAGGATTATCAACGCTTGCACAAATCAATTTGTTGATAAGCGAAACAATCGAAACCATAATAAATTTATGGCGGGAGACAACTTTTATTTAACAAAACAAGTATAGGTTAAAGATAATATTCACGAGAGGCTATCTCACTAGGGTGCCGACATGGCCTATTAAAACAAGGAATTTTACCGACCTTAGGCTGACCAATGTTTGGCAATCTGGGAACGCGTTTATATAAACGCACACGTTTTTTTACTTGATGCGAAAACCGAGATTCATTGAAATTAACAGCAGAATACATTACCCGAGTTGTTGAATTAAAATTGATTGTTCTACAACCTATTCCGCTTAATGGCCCACTAAATTTTTCACCAAGCCAATATGCTTCGCCATCCTTGAATGATCCTGTCAAAACACTTTTATCTTTAGCACTGAATAAGCGGGTTCGCTGACAAATACGCTGATCAATTAAACGCGCGCCTTTTTTCTCAGCAATTTTAATCGCCTCGTTATAGGTAAACGTCTCACACCCATCAACCGCTATGTAATCTGTCGCGGCGACGACAAAATCATATCCTCTATCTTCAATGCCGTTATCTTCCCAACAATAATGAAATTCCGCATCATGACCCGCAAAGCACCAACCACGCATGTGGGGTATCTCATCGCCAAGCTGCAAAATCGGAATTGCCTGATTTGCCAATCTGCGTCGGACACTTTTAAAAATATCTTTAAATTTTATCATATGTTCTCCTTTAAACAAGCAAAACAGAATAACTTATGCGAATAATTAAAAGCAAGTAATATAATAAAGCCCGCAAGCCGATGAGCGGCATACCATTTTTGATACGCCGCTCTCCTAGATTTTAATCGAAAATAGCCTACGCCACTTCCTTCTCATCCTGCATCCGCTGGTCTTCAATTGCCTGCTGTGACGCGGCAATCTCGGACATGCGGTCGGCATCACGCGTCGCGGCAATCCGCTTCAGGCGGTTGACGACCGAACCGGTCCCAGCCGGGATCAGGCGGCCCACGATAACGTTTTCCTTAAGGCCTTCCAGCGTATCGGTTTTGCTGGAGACAGCTGCTTCGGTCAGGACGCGGGTAGTTTCCTGGAATGATGCCGCGGAGATGAAGGAACGCGTCAAGAGTGACGCCTTCGTAATCCCCTGCAAGACCGGCGTGGCGGTGGCCAGTTTGCCTTTTTCAGCCACAGCCGAGGCGTTGGCCTCCTCCAGTTCCTGACGGTCAACCTGTTCACCGGCAATCAGCAGGCTGTCGCCCACTTCACGCACTTCCGATTTTTGCAGCATCTGCCGCACGATCACTTCAATGTGTTTATCGTTGATCTTCACACCCTGCAGGCGGTAGACATCCTGCACTTCGTTGACGAGATATTCGGCCAGCGCCTCAATCCCCATCACATTCAGAATGTCATGCGGCACCGGCGAACCACCGATGAGCGCCTCACCACGCTGGACAAAATCACCCTCCTGGACGATCAAATGTTTGCCCTTGGGGATCATATATTCACGTGACTCTTGCGCACTATCGGTTGGCACCACCATCACGCGGCGCTTCATTTTGTAATCCTTGCCGAATTCAACGCGACCGTCGATTTCAGAGATGATTGCCGCTTCCTTCGGACGGCGCGCTTCAAACAGTTCGGCCACGCGCGGCAAACCACCGGTAATATCGCGCGTTTTGGAACTTTCGCGCGGGATCCGCGCCAGGATTTCACCCGCTGCTGCCTGCACGCCGTTTTCAACCGACAGAATGGTATCAACCGCCAGATAGTAAACCGCATCAACACCGTTCGGCAATTTCACCACCTTGCCTTTGGCATCGCGGATTTCGATCCGTGGTTTTAAATCCGCACCCCGCGCCAATTGGCGGAAGTCAATCACGACCTTGCTGGCGATACCGGTGGCTTCATCCATGACTTCACGGACGGAGACGCCTTCAACCATGTCGATATAATTAACCGTACCTTCTTTTTCATTGATGATCGGCGTAGTGTAAGGATCCCAATCCACCAGTTTTTGTGCCGGCTTAACCTTGGCGCCTTCTTCCACGAGCAAGCGTGCCCCATGTTGCAAACGGTGCCGCGCGCGCTCTACGCCATTGGCGTCAAGCACCGCGAGCTCCACGTTACGGCCCATGATAATCGCCTGGCCCAGACTGTTGGTCACCGCATTGCGGTTCCGCAATTGAATAGTGCCTTCAATCGATGCCTCGATAGAGGATTGTTCTGCGCCACGTTGCGCTGCACCGCCAATGTGGAAGGTCCGCATCGTTAGCTGCGTACCCGGCTCACCAATTGACTGCGCCGCTATCACGCCGACCGCCTCACCAATGTTGACCGGTGTCCCGCGCGCCAGATCACGGCCATAGCATTGCGCGCAGACACCAAATTTGCTTTGGCAAATCAGCGGTGAGCGCACGAAGACGGCATCAATGCCGGATTTTTCAACCCGTTCAGACATTTCCTCATCCAGCAATTGTCCGCGTTTGAACAATTTTTCACCAGAGACCGGATGTTTGATATCTTCGTTCAACGTCCGGCCCAAAATACGTTCTGCCAACGGCACAACAATATCGCCGCCATCAATGACCGCGCGTACTGTCAGACCCTCTTTGGTGCCGCAATCATTTTCCAAAACCACGGCATCTTGCGCCACGTCAACCAGACGGCGCGTCAGATAACCGGAATTCGCGGTTTTGAGCGCAGTATCGGCAAGGCCCTTACGCGCGCCATGCGTCGAGTTAAAGTATTCAAGGACCGAGAGGCCTTCTTTAAAGTTGGACAGGATCGGCGTTTCAATAATTTCGCCTGATGGTTTCGCCATCAAACCACGCATCCCCGCCAGCTGACGGATTTGCGCGGGCGAGCCACGGGCGCCTGAATGCGCCATCATGTAAATTGAGTTAACGGGCTTGCCCTTCTCAATTTTTTGAACGCCCTTCATCATCTCATCGGCAACTTTTTCGGTGCAGGATGACCAGACGTCAACGACCTTGTTGTATTTCTCACCTTTGGTGATCAAACCGTCTTGGTATTGCTGCTCGAACTCTTTGACCTTGCCGCGCGCGTCATTGATCAAACGGTCTTTTGCCTGCGGGATAATCATATCATCCTTACCGAACGAAATGCCGGCTTTGCACGCATGGTTAAAGCCCAGGCCCATGATCCGGTCGCAGAAAATAACCGTCTCTTTTTGGCCCGCAAAGCGATAGATGGTGTCAATCACGTTGGTGATTTCTTTTTTGGTCATCAGCTTATTAATGGTGCTGAACGGCACCTGCGGATGCCGCGGCATCAATTCTGCCAACAACATGCGGCCCGGCGTGGATTGCACAACTTGGGTCACCGGTTTGTTGTTTTCGTCAACGGTGTGGAAACGCATTTTGATTTTCGCATGCAACGAGACCGCTTTCGCATCCAGCGCATGTTGCAATTCACCCATATCGACAAAGGCCATGCCCTCGCCCACCTGGTCGTCCAACTCCATCGTAATGTAATACAGGCCCAAAATCATATCCTGCGTCGGCACGATAATCGGCTTGCCGTTTGATGGCGACAAGATGTTGTTGGTCGACATCATCAGGACGCGGCATTCCACCTGCGCTTCCAATGACAGCGGCACGTGCACTGCCATCTGGTCGCCGTCAAAGTCGGCGTTGAATGCGGTACAGACAAGCGGATGCAGCTGGATCGCTTTACCTTCAATCAAAACTGGCTCAAACGCCTGAATGCCCAAGCGGTGCAGCGTCGGCGCACGGTTCAGCAATACTGGATGTTCGCGGATAACTTCTTCCAGAATATCCCACACTTCCGGACGCTCCTTCTCCACCATTTTCTTGGCGGCCTTGATCGTAGTCGCGAGGCCATAAATTTCAAGTTTGTGATAGATAAACGGCTTGAATAGCTCGAGCGCCATTTTCTTTGGAATACCGCACTGATGCAATTTCAAGGTCGGGCCAACCACAATGACCGAACGGCCGGAATAATCGACACGTTTACCAAGCAGATTCTGACGGAAACGACCTTGTTTACCTTTCAACATGTCAGACAGTGATTTAAGCGGACGCTTGTTGGCGCCGGTGATCACGCGGCCGCGGCGGCCGTTGTCGAACAAGGCATCAACCGATTCCTGCAGCATGCGTTTTTCGTTGCGCACGATAATGTCCGGCGCGCCGAGCTCCATCAAACGTTTCAAACGGTTGTTCCGATTGATGACGCGGCGATAGAGGTCATTGAGATCAGACGTTGCGAAACGGCCGCCATCGAGTGGCACGAGTGGACGCAAGTCGGGCGGAATAACCGGCAGGATATCCATGACCATCCATTCCGGTTTAGCGCCGGATTGCACAAAGCTTTCAATAATCTTGATCCGTTTGGCGAGCTTTTTGCGTTTGGCTTCGCTGTTGGTTTCTTTCAACTCAACGCGCAGGTCAACCTTCAGTTCTTCCAGGTTCAGCGACATCAGCATTTCGCGGAGCGCCTCGGCCCCAATCATGGCGCGGAAGTTGTCTTCGCCATATGTATCCTGCGCTTCATAGAATTGGTCTTCGGTCAGCGTCTGGAACATTTTCATGTCCGTCAAACCCGGCTCCACCACCACATAACTTTCGAAATACAAAATCTTTTCCAGATCCTTCAGCATCATATCCATGATGATGGCGATGCGCGATGGCAGTGATTTCATGAACCAGATGTGCGCCACCGGCGAGACTAGTTCGATATGGCCCATGCGCTCACGGCGCACTTTCGACAGCGTAACTTCCACGCCGCATTTTTCACAGATGATGCCTTTATATTTCATGCGTTTATATTTACCGCACAGGCATTCGTAATCCTTGACCGGGCCAAAGATCCGCGCGCAGAACAGGCCGTCACGCTCTGGTTTAAATGTCCGATAGTTGATTGTTTCCGGCTTGCGAATTTCGCCGTAAGACCAGCTGCGGATTTCCTCCGGCGACGCGATGCCGATTTTGATCTGATCAAAATTCTGCGAGCCTTGCGTTTGCCCAAAAAGTTGCATGAGTTCAGTTGCCATTTTTAGTAATCCTTATAGTGGCTGTAATGTTGCGCGAACATCTTTAAGATGTCTTATTTGAAGTCTCAGCAATGTTGGAGTGTTTTCTAAAACGGTTTGCGATAATTGATCGTCGCCTCTGCCAACTTCTGTAAGCATTTTACAAATAGAGAAAAAACCCATAAGCACGGCTTCAAGTTGCTCTCGATTGGTAACAGCCATACCTAGAGAACCACGCATTTGTTCGTATTCTTTGACGTCACGATTTTTTAGTATGACACCAGGCGTAAATGGCACAACATCTTTACTTTCATTCTCCAACATACAATCAGCAAAACGAAAAAGTTCATGATGCGATGGATCAGGAACTGATGTTGCTGCTTCAAACAAAGCAATAATATCATCTGCCACACGTAATATTAGTGGTATGTTTTCTGGTTTACGCCATTTAAAATTCAAAGTTTCAGACATAAATTCTCCCTACGCGCTCTGTTTCAATTCAACATTCAGTGCGAGCGATTTCAGCTCTTTCACCAACACGTTAAAGGATTCAGGGATACCGACTTCAAAGGCGTCATCTCCGCGCACGATGGATTCATACACCTTGGTCCGGCCGGAAACGTCATCCGACTTCACAGTCAGCATTTCCTGCAGCGTATAGGCCGCGCCGTAAGCCTCGAGTGCCCAGACTTCCATCTCACCGAAACGCTGACCGCCGAACTGCGCCTTTCCGCCCAGTGGCTGTTGTGTGACCAGTGAATACGGTCCAATCGAACGCGCATGGATTTTGTCATCCACCAGGTGATGCAATTTCATGATGTAGATGTAACCTACCGTCACATCGCGCGCGAATTCCTCACCGGTCCGGCCGTCCGTCAAACGCACCTGGCCGGATTTGTTCAAACCCGCCTCTTCCAGCATGCGTTCAATATCGGATGGCGCCGCGCCGTCAAACACCGGCGTTGCAAACGGTACGCCGCCGCGCAGGTTTTCGCACATGTCGATCAGCTGATCTTCTTCCAGCGTGCCGACATCTTCACGGTACGTGCGCTCGGAATAGACCGCTTTCAGTTTCGTTTTTAGCGCCTTCAACTCAGTGCCGCGCGCGCTTTGCGTTTCCGCTTTGCGGTATTGGTCAACAAGGGCGCCGATCTGCTGGCCAAGCGAGCGTGCAGCCCAACCCAGATGCGTCTCCAGAATTTGCCCGACGTTCATCCGTGATGGTACGCCCAGCGGGTTCAGCACGACATCGACCTGCGTACCGTCTTCCAGATACGGCATGTCTTCAATTGGAACGATTTTTGAAATCACCCCTTTATTACCGTGGCGGCCGGCCATTTTATCACCCGGCTGCAATTTACGTTTTACCGCCACAAAAACCTTGACCATTTTCATGACGCCCGGTGACAGCTCATCACCACGCTGCAGTTTCTCAACCTTGTTTTCGAAACGTGCGTTAAGGTCGGCGACGGCATTGTCAAAAGTTTTTGACATCTGCTCAATCGCGCTCATCGTCGCGTCAGACTCGACAACGATCTTACGCATATTGGCGGAGGTCATCTCTTCCAGCTCAACCGCTTTCAGCTTCACCGCTTCGGCCTTGAAACCTTTGGGGCCGGACACGAATTTCTGGCCGGTCAACACTTCGCGCAAACGGTTGCCGAAACTGCGCTCCAAAATGCGGCGCTCATCGTCACGGTCTTTTGCCAGCTGTTCGATTTCTTCACGTTCAATCGCCATTGCACGCTGATCTTTATCAACGCCGCGGCGGTTAAAGACGCGCACCTCCACAACTGTTCCCTGCACGCCCGGTGGCACACGCAGCGAGCTGTCTTTTACATCAGCTGCTTTTTCACCAAAGATCGCGCGCAACAGTTTTTCCTCCGGCGTCATCGGCGTTTCGCCTTTTGGCGTCACTTTCCCGACCAGAATGTCGCCCGGTTTTACTTCCGCGCCGATAAAGGCGATGCCCGCCTCATCGAGGTTTTTCAGCGCCTCTTCGCCGACGTTGGAAATATCACGCGTGATTTCTTCCTGGCCCAGCTTGGTATCGCGCGCCATCACTTCGAATTCCTCGATATGGATCGAGGTGTAAACGTCATCGCGCACGATACGTTCGGAAATCAGGATGGAATCCTCAAAGTTGTAACCATTCCATGGCATAAATGCACACAGCACATTACGGCCCAGCGCCAATTCACCATATTGTGTCGATGGACCATCGGCGATGATGTCGCCCTTCGTCACCATGTCGCCCACGCGCACTAGCGGCTTTTGATTGATACAGGTATTCTGGTTCGAACGCTGGAACTTACGCAATTTGTAAATATCCACACCCGGCGCGGCAGGATCGGTATCCTCCGTCGCGCGAATAACGATACGGATACCGTCAATCTGATCGACGACGCCGGTACGACGCGCGGTAATCGCGGCGCCTGAGTCACGTGCAACCGCGGCTTCCATTCCGGTGCCCACCAACGGCGCATCGGATTGCAGCAATGGCACGCCCTGGCGTTGCATGTTGGAGCCCATCAGCGCGCGGTTCGCATCATCGTTTTCCAAAAATGGAATAAGCGCCGCGGCAACTGAGACGATCTGTTTTGGCGAGACATCGATATATTCAATATCGGCCGGCGCGGCGAACACGTAATCACCCTTCATCCGGCATGATACCAGCTCAGACGTTAAACGGCCGCGGTCATCAATATCGGCATTCGCCTGCGCAATCGTATAACGGCTTTCTTCCATTGCCGACATGTAAACAACGTCATTGGCAACTTTACCGTTGGTCACGCGGCGATACGGGCTTTCGATAAAGCCGTATTTATTGACGCGCGCATAAGTCGCCAACGAGTTAATCAAACCAATGTTCGGCCCTTCCGGCGTTTCAATCGGGCAGATACGGCCGTAATGGGTGGGATGTACGTCACGCACTTCAAAACCCGCGCGCTCCCGCGTCAAACCGCCCGGCCCAAGCGCAGAGACGCGGCGTTTATGTGTAATCTCAGACAATGGATTGGTCTGGTCCATAAATTGTGACAACTGCGATGAACCGAAAAATTCACGTACCGCGGCCGCCACCGGCTTCGCATTGATCAAGTCATATGGCATGACGGTATCAAGGTCGATCGCACCCATGCGTTCACGGATGGCGCGCTCCATCCGCATCAAACCGATGCGGAACTGGTTTTCCATTAGCTCGCCCACCGAACGCACCCGGCGGTTGCCCAGGTTGTCGATATCGTCAATCTCGCCGCGGCCGTCTTTCAGCTCGTGCAAGATTTTCAAAATCGCCAGAATATCCTGCTTGCGCAACACGCGCATCTGGTCGTCAGTATCAATGCCCAAACGCGCATTCATTTTCACACGGCCGACCGGTGATAAATCATAACGCTCGGCATCGAAAAACAGACTGCTAAACAATGTCTCAGCCGGCTCCAATGTTGGCGGCTCACCCGGACGCATCACGCGGTAAATATCAATCAATGCCTCTTCGCGCGTCGCGTTACGGTCAATTGCCAAAGTGTCGCGCAGATAGCTGCCGACATTAACATGATCGATGGCCAACAGTTCAATTGTCTCCACACCCGATGCCGCAATGGATTTCAACTCATCATCGGTCATCTCATTACCGGCCTCGAGCAACACTTCACCCGTTTCGAGGTTGATAATGTCGGTCGCCAGATAACGGCCGACCAGCTCTTCATTCTGCACCAGCAATTCTTTGACTTTTTGCTCGTCAAATTTCGCCAGCTGACGCGCAGTCAATTTGGTCCCCGCTTCGATAATAACGTTGCCGGTTTTGGCATCCACCATATCAAAATTGGATTTATTGCCTTTTAAACGTTCGGCATCTACTGGCGTTTTCCAACCCTTGGCGGTCAGGTTGTAGGTTGTGCTGCCATAGAAATTGGACAGGATTTCCTCTTTCGACATGCCGGTTACAAACATGCGGTCGGGTTTGACGCCTTTGGCTTCACACGCCGCGCGGTAGGCTTCGGTCTCTTCGGAGTCCAAGGCATATAATAATGTCGTCACCGGCAGTTTACGGCGGCGGTCGATACGCACAAATAACTGGTCTTTGGCATCGAATTCGAAATCCAACCATGAACCGCGGTAGGGAATAACGCGCGCGGCAAACAGATATTTACCGGATGAATGCGTTTTGCCTTTATCATGGTCGAAAAATACGCCGGGTGAACGGTGCATTTGCGAGACGATCACGCGCTCGGTGCCATTAACAACAAACGTACCATTGAATGTCATCAGTGGAATGTCACCCACGTAAACATCCTGCTCTTTAATGTCGCGGATGATGCGGAGGCCGGTTTCCTCTTCAATATCAAATGTTGACAAACGCAGCGTTACTTTCAGCGGCGCGCTGAACGTCATGTCGCGCTGTTGGCATTCCTCCACATCATACTTCGGCTCTTCAAATTCATAGGACACGAAATCCAGCTCCGCGCGGCCCGCGGTATCGCGAATGGGGAAAACGGTTTTGAACACTTCCTGCAGCCCGACAAATTGACGGTCCGCCGCGCGCGTTTCTTTTTGCAAAAACTGCTCGTATGAAATCCGCTGCACTTCGAGCAGGTTTGGCATCTGCGTCACTTCCGGAATATTCCCGAAATAGCTGCGGATGCGTTTGCGCGAGGTGTAAGGTTTCAGCGCGGAAGACGTCATAAGTGCAGATGAAGATGCCATGTGTGGTCCAAAATCCTGTCAGCGGCGTGCCTGCAACAGTCCAAAAACACCAAAAGCCGCGAATCTCGCGGCGTCAAAATCAGCGGTGTTAAACTGGCTGTACCAAGCTAACCTGTTGTTTTCTATTTAATTGTGGGAGTATGCGAACTATGCAACCGTCCGCGGTGACGGATATGTAGGCGCGCGATAGGGGAAATGCAAGGAAAAAGTTATCGCTAATTAATTATATAAATTCTTTGACATTTGAAACTCAGGCAATTTAAATCAATTAGCTTTAGCATTACTTAAGGTAAATAATTATGGATGACTTCCCCGCATTCACTGCAGATGATCACAAACGCTTCATCGCCAAAATGGATGCCAAACGTACCGAAGAAAAATCTTTTGGCGGCCAAGATGTGACCCGCGTTTTGCGCGAAGGCGATTATGATGCTTTCGCTAAATTATATACCAAAGCCATTGCCGATAAGCCGAATGATCCCCGTCTTTATAATCATATAGAAATAAATCTAAATTGCGCCTCAATGAGCAATGGTTTAAATGAGGGTGACTTTCCGTTTGAAAATTTGCGTCCTATGTTCGCAATTATTGCGAATGATGAAATTCTTGCACAGGCATTTTTGTCGTACTCTGTCAACAACCATTTATGTCCAATTTTCAAGAAGAATTGATCATCTATGCTACTTATTCAAAGTCATTTATGATGTTAATACGTCATTTGAAGCGAATATGCAAAATCCGCTATTTGATGCCCTGCAAACTGGAATGTTTTGGCCGTTTGAGAATTTGACCGTCAATAAAGGCTGGGAACAAATGGGCGGCCGCTTTAATGCATTACATAAAATGTTGGCTGATTGTAACCGCCGTGATTCAAACGGCTTATTGATTTTTGCGCGCCCTGAGTTCGCACAACAATTTATTGATGGTGTGACCAATGCAGAGCCTAACATAAATGTTTCCGGCATCGCCGAAATTGTTGCTTTAGCCTATAACCTTAAATCACCCGCAACATTTCGAGATGCATGGCAATCAGTCTTGGAAAAGCATAAAACACATCCATTATTGGTGTTAAGCTATTTTGAGCCATCTTCAAATCGTGGAAAAACACCGCAGCCTTGATATAAATTATTTGGCGCGACGGCATCTACCCGAACAATACTTTACCTCGACCCAGACGTTTTCCCATTTTTTGCGCCAGGTAAAAAGGCGTCCGCAGGCTGCACAGATTTTTTGCGGCAGATTGGCCTTCTTAATTTTGGTTGGCATGTTTAGTCAGGTTAAAATTCATTTCTTCTTCGCCACAGCCATATTATCCACCAAATTCGGATAAGGCCGCCCAGCTTTTTTCGCGCGGGCTTTGGCGGCAGATTTTTGCGTGCCGCTTAATTTTTTATGCGCGCCTTTTTTCTTGGGATTGGATTTATCCCATGGTGCAGGGCGGCTCTCCGCGCGGCGGGCAGACGTTTTACGCACTGACGATTTTTTCGCGGTGGATTTCTTGGTAGCCGTTTTCTTCACCGCGGTTTTGCGTGTAGCCGTTTTCTTAACGGTAGATTTTTTCGTTGCAGATTTGTCGACCGTGCGCTTTTTGGCGGCGGTTTTTTTCACAGCAGTCTTTTTCGTCGTCGCCATGTTTAACACTTCCACATTTTACGAGATTGATAGTTGGCGCTGAACGGATCATCTGCGCCCTTGATGCCGGCACTGCGCGCGCAATAAGATTTTTTGTGATCGGCCAGTGTTTTTTTGATCGATAAATTCGGGTCGCCGAAATGCACGGTTTTTTTGCGAATGACCTCGCCATCCGCATCAACTTCCTTTACTTCACGCATGAATTTTTTGCCGTCACGCGTACTGGGCTTTACCCGGCCCTGGATAATTTTGGACATCTTAACGTGCCTCCTGAGTTGCTAGAGTATAGCAAAAACAGCAAAAGGCGCTGTGATAATTTGTTTCAAAAACGTAAGCGATTTATAAGCCTAATTTAATTTGCTTGCGCCGATAAGCGATGTAAGCCACGCCTGTTGTGAATGCAAACCAGGGCACGGGTTCGGGCACAGGATGCGCTGCGGCTGCCAGTTTTAATTTAAATAATTGTGAGTTAACGCGCGCTGTAGTGATCGTCGCCTCAAGTGGTGCGCCCTGCACTGAAATTGCCGCACCTAATGCGATAGCAGTACAAGCAATTCGACGTAATGTCATTTAATTATCCAAACTAAAAATGTGTAAAACAGAATAAATCAAAATTATGTAAATTCACCATAAGAAAAGGGCGCCAATAGCGCCCTTTTCAATTTTGCAAGTGAAGATTGAATTACTTCAATTCAACTTTCGCGCCGACTTTTTCTAAAGTCTCTTTCATTTTGGCGGCTTCTTCTTTGGTCGCGCCTTCTTTCACTGGTTTCGGGGCGCCTTCAACCAGGTCCTTCGCTTCTTTCAAACCGAGGCCGGTTAAAGCACGGACTTCTTTAATTACTTCGATTTTTTTCTCGCCGGCTGCAGCCAGGATAACGTCAAAGCTGTCTTTTTCTTCCGCTGCCGCTGGCGCCGCTGCACCGCCGCCCGCCATCATGACAGGTGCCGCTGCCGCGCTCACGCCCCATTTTTCTTCGAGCATTTTGCTCAACTCTGCCGCTTCCATTACGGACAGGGCGGACAGATCGTCTACGATTTTTGCCAAATCAGCCATTGTATTTACTCCAGTTTTTTAGATGTTGATTGTTAAATGTTGTTACTCGCCTTTGGCCGCATAAGCGCCCATGACGCGCGCGAGCTGACCCGCTGGCGCCTGCAATACGCCGACGAGTTTGGAGGCTGGCGCCACCAACAGCCCGGCAAGTTTGCCGCGCAGTTCGTGCAGGCTTGGCAGTTTCGCCAAGGCTTCGACGCCCGCCTTGTTCATGACCTTGTCGCCCATGCTGCCGCCGACGATGACCAGCTTGGCATTGTCCTTGGCATAATCCGCGACGACCTTCGCGGCCGAGATCGGATCATTGGCAAACGCAAACGCATTCTGGCCTTTGAGCATTGCGGCCAGCCCCTCATACGGCGTGCCTTTGACCGCTAGATTGACCAAGCGGTTTTTCGCCACCTGGACGGTCGTGCCGGCATCGCCCGCGCGTTTGCGCAGGTTTTGCATGTCACTGACGGTGAGGCCGGCATATTGCGCGACAACGACCGATTGCGCGGACTGAAAGCTTTGGTTCAGCTCAGCAATCGACGCTGCTTTTTGTTCGCGGTTCATAGTCCACTCCCCTTGTTGTGTGCCCTGCCCGGCCCATCCGGGACAAGAGTAGTGCGTGCGGCCTTTCGAAAACCGAAAAGCCTTAGAAACCCAAGAGTGAAAGAGGAAATCAGCCGATGGGGAGCAACGCTTCACGTGAAGCATTTATTCCTATTATCATCGGACTGGCGGTTCTTCTGCCTCGGTCAGGGATTAAGTCGCGCCGTAGCCCAAGGGCGAAGGCGGACACTGACTGTCTTGGACAGATGTGAAATCACATCAGTTGGTGGGTTATGCGGAATTTTTCACACATGCGCAAGCTAAAACCTGAAAATAATCACACAAATAGAATTAACTTGTTTGTGGATATGTGTATATCAGCCTATAAGCGAATTGGCAGCACCGGAGCACCGCGAGCACACGAAACCGCAGCACCGGAGCACGACGAGCACCACAAAACGATTTTAAGTGTTTGATAACTATCAAGAACGAAAATTTCGGTTAGTCAACTCAAATAATCATTGACAAAATCTATACATTAATTATTCTGACATGACATATATAAGCTGAATTCACCATAAGTAAAACTTATTAAGTCTTTGATTTATAAGGTTTCTTGTGAGATTGTATATGAGCTAGCGAATAAGACTTTTGGTGTCCAAATCTAAAAAGTCTTATTCTGTCCTGCTCGGAACTAGCGCCGGGTTCGGGTCCATTCCGAACCCACCCTAATTATAAATAAAAGGTTTAAGGAGAAATTACAATGGCATATCAAAAAGGTAGAAGAAAGGCGATTGTCGAAAAGCGACTGGCGTTGAGAAACAAGCTTTGGCCTGATCTCAATGAGGATCGCTTATGGGACAGAAAGGCACGTCACGGGTTTGTGACGCTACCTCGAACTATGCCTATAATCTTAAATATTTTAGACAATCTATCTGGTAAAGGATTTCCAGTAAGTTCTACATATCTGGAAATGTGGTGCAGACTTTTCGATGAAAATTTTCTTACACTAAATCCTCAAGATATGGCTTTCAATTCAGGTTTTTTAGGTCAGCGTGGTTTAAGGACGTGGAAAGACAGAATGAAAAGATTGCGAGACTTAGGGTTCATTTTAACTAAAGCCGGATCAGCTGGCGAATTTTCACAAGCGTTGATACTAAATCCATACCACGTTTTGAAAAAACATCATGAAGATGGAAAGATTCCTGAAGATTACTGGCTAGCATTGGTTTCACGCGCTCACGAAATCGGTGCTTCTGATTTGGATGACGATTTACCGACAATGCCCATCTTTAAACAAATTTTAGCGCCACCTGGGATGCCGATGGATGATTTTGATGATGAGATTCCGTTTTAATACTTGAAAACTTTATCTTTTTAGGTGAATATACATTGTCGCACAGCCATGTGGCTGCGCGATGGGGCTTCAAATCCTCTAACCATAACGGTTGGCATCAACCGTGATTGATGCTGTTTCCTGAAAACATTCAGCATCATGAGATGCCGCTTCTCGGACTTTGTCCGCCGTTCGTCTATGCCATAAGGCTAGGGCGCGATGGCGCGCATTATGGCCGGGGAGCGGTGGCGTATGTCCAGCCCTCACCGGCAAAGGCCATCGCGCCGTTCCTTATGGTTACGGATTTGAATCCCCGGCTGCCAGAGCGATCTGGCGGCTTTTTCACACCTTGAAAACGGGAGAACAAATCTATGTTACCAACTACATCCACCACTCTATCTTACAAACATATTCTGGCGGCGCTGGCGCTGCTGACAACCACCATCGGTACCGTCGCACCAGCCCGGGCCAGTGATGTTTATGTGCATGGCTATACGCGTGACAACGGCACCTATGTGGAGCCGTATCACCGCAGTTCGCCCGACAGCAGCCTGTCCAACAATTATAATTATAACGGACGTTAAGCATGCGGCGCGCAATCCTGTGCGGTCTGGCAACAGTTTTGTTGCTAGCCGCCGTACCGTGGGAGGCCGCGTTGGCTGGCCCTTGCGACTATTCATGGCAAACGGATAGTGCGGGGCATCGTTGCGGTAATCGCGCGGCAAGCCGCCGCCCTGGCGGATATGAACCGCCTGGCTCCATGTATGATCACTAGATTAACTGTCTTAATAGTGCTGGCCGGGCTTGCGCTCGGTCAGCCGGTGGCGGCACTAGCACGATCGCATCCCTGCCCGCCCTTCGCACGGCAGGTTGATGAAAGTTGCGCCACCGGCCGCACCGAATTTCACGAACCGCAAACGGGCACACCAGTTATGCCATGGCATTAGATTACAACCAATCATACCCCCACCCAAATTTGCAAATGCAAATTTGTGCCTCCCCACAAGGGGGAGGCTAATTCTTTGTCGCATTTTCACGTGTCGTGATGTTTGAGCGCTATATAGCCTCCCCCTTGTGGGGAGGCACAAAAATTCAAGTGAGCAACGTGAACGATAGAATTTTTGGGTGGGGGTTTTATTTCAAAGGAAAAGCTCATGAAACAGAATATTATTACCATGTCACCTGCTCTGGCAGCCGCATTGTTCACGGTATCCGGCTGCTCCACAATTATTGAAGGCCGTTCGCAGGAAGTGACAGTCATCACCAGCCCGCCGGGCGCAACCTGTGAGCTAGCGCGCAACGGCACGCCACTCGGCAGCATTTTGCCGACGCCGGGCAGTATGTATATCGAAAAAACCAAATACGATATTATGATTACCTGTGACAAGCCGGGTTATGAAACTGCAACCTACCTGAACCATTCCGGCGCAGCGGGCGCGACGGTGGGCAACATCCTGCGGCGGTGGCATCGGCTGGGCCATTGACTCGGCAAGCGGCGCCGATAACAAATATGATAACCCGGTCAATATTACGCTGAGCAAGCAATAATAATTATTGACAACTCCTATTATTTTAGGATAATGTTCCTATAATAATAGGAGTTGATATGTTTAACATGAGAAGCAAAGTTGCCAGTGACGCCAACAGCAATTTGGATGATGTAGCAAACATTAAATTTGGTCTAACAGCCCTGGGTTATCATGACGATACGGATGCCGGATTATCAGCCTATCCTACAAGTGACCTGTTTCATTCTATAAAAGCCTTTCAAAAAGACAATGGTTTGGAAGTTGATAGCGTTGTTAATAAGGATGGACCCACCCAAGAAAAAATTATTGATCGGTTGAAAAAAGTACCAGAAATTGCAGGAGCTTTTGGTGACTTCGCACAAAATTATGAAGATATGAAGGAAGCAAATACTATCGGTGCAGACAAATATTTTCATTGTAAAGCGAACTTTCAAGCGGCCAGCCGTGGTTGGGATGGTAGCAGGGCCGCAGAAAAACTTAGTGACTTGAGAGAAGATTTTGGACAAGCTATTAAGGGCGATCCGGAAGAAGATGAAATACGTGATCAAAATGCCAATCATGTTGGGCGAATTGCTGCTGAACAAAATAGTTCTCAAACAGCAGCAGACGCTTGTGATATTTTCAGGCCTAATGGATTAGATGCAAAATATTAAAATTACCTTCAAAGAACTTTGGGCAACTTACCTAACGTTCGTCCTTGTCCTGATGATTTTATTCACTTTGCTGATTTTTTCGGCAGATATTTACATGTGGATAACGTCAGGACTAAATCCTGATTACAGCAAAATTGATAGCTGTCTCGACCACAGCGGTGCATGGGATTATGCAGCGCGGACTTGCCGCACAAAATAAAAAGGCGCTGATTGCTCAGCGCCTTTCCGTAACAGTAGATAGATTACGCCTGCAACAGGGCCAGCGCATCCGCCACATCAACCTTCACGCCCGCACCCATGGTGGACGACAGCGTGATTTTCTGGATGTAGGTGCCTTTGGCGCCGGCGGGTTTGGCCTTGCTGACGGAATCGATAAAGGTTTTGATGTTATCCATCAGTTTCGCTTCATCAAAACTGGCCTTGCCTACGCCCGCATGGACGATGCCGGCCTTTTCCGCACGCGCTTCGACCGAGCCGCCCTTGGCGCCCTTGATCGCGTCCGCCAGGTTCATGGTGACCGTGCCGAGTTTCGGGTTCGGCATCAGGCCCTTGGGACCCAACTGCTTACCCAAACGGCCGACGACGCCCATCATATCCGGTGTGGCGATACAGCGGTTGATTTTGTTTAAATCGATTTTACCGCTGGAAATTTCTTCTACCATTTCATCAGCGCCGACAAAATCCGCACCCGCCGCCTTGGCTTCATCCGCCTTGGGACCCTTGGCGAAAACCAACACGCTGTTGGTCTTACCGGTGCCCGCGGGCAGCGTGATCATGGTGCGCAGGTTCTGGTCGGCATGTTTGGGGTCGATCCCCAGGTTCATGACAATTTCGATCGTTTCATCGAATTTCGCGGTGGCGTTTTTCTTGACCAGCGCGATTGCATCCGCGAGCGTATATAATTTTTCACGGTCAACTGTAGCCTGTAAGGCCTTGGTACGTTTTGCGAGTGCCATCTTAATCCTCCACCACATTGATGCCCATTGAGCGCGCGGCGCCCTTGACCATTTCCATGGCCGCTTCGACAGAGCTGGCATTCATATCAACCATCTTTTCGGTGGCGATATCGCGCACCTGTTTGGTGGTCAATTTACCGGCAACGTCTTTGCCGGGGTTTTGGCCACCCTTGGCGAGTTTCGCCGCCTGCATAATGAAATGCGTCGTGGTCGGTTTTTTGAAAACAAAAGTAAAACTGCGGTCCTGATAGACGGTAATCACCGTCGGCAGTTTAACGCCAGCCTCTTCCTTTTGCGTGGCCGCATTAAAGGATTTGCAGAATTCCATGATATTAACACCAGCCTGGCCGAGCGCCGGACCGATGGGGGGTGACGGGTTGGCCTTGCCAGCCGCCACATTGAGCTTGATGATCCGCTCAACTTTTTTAGCCATGTTGTCTCTCTTGGTTAAAGTTTAAGAGCCCGTGGTGCGGCGCATGGCTGCGCCTCCCACAGATAAGCGGCGGTTATAGCGGTGCGTGGCGCAAAAAGCGAGAGAAATCTAATCCCCGGGCTGACGATGCCATTGGCGTTCTAATTTTGCAGCCTCGGCTTTTGCTTGACGATAAGGTGGTAGTGACGCTGGTTGCTGCTGATTATGTGTCAGTAGTATCTCGTTTTTCGACCTAAACTCAAAGGCACGTGGGCGGATTTGGCCGTGCACGGGGTAAGTATTTCCATCATGACTGGTGTTTTGTAATGACATAGTACGCTCCTGAAGAAGATAAGTGAAAAATAACAATATGATTTGGAGAAATTATATATGTCTGCGCTTATGCGCAGCACATCAACAGTTGTGGGCAAACAGGTATAGCGGCAGCGCATGACGTTGCGCCCTGCCCGATAAGATTACGTGATGTCACGTTAGTTGCCATTTTTAAAAGATGATTTATTTTTTAGATGGCGTCAAGAAAAATATACGCATAAAAAACGCTGCCATTGCTGACAGCGTTTTCAATATTCCGGCAGATCAATTAAGCAGATTTTTTCTTGCTGCCTGCTTTATTATCATTAACAGAATCCTGTAACGATTTTGCAGCTTTGAATTTCGCGTTTTTGGAGGCGGCGATTTGAATCTCTTCGCCCGTGCGCGGGTTGCGGCCGGTGCGCGCGGCACGGCTGCTGATGGAAAAGGTGCCAAAGCCGGACAGGCGCACTTCGCCATTTTGCGTGAGGCCGCTGCAGATGCCATCCACCATGGCGTCCAGCGCGCGGGTGGCGTCCGCCTTGCTCAGTTGCGTTTGTTCAGAAACATAATCAATCAGATCAGCTTTATTCATAACGGATATCTCCTATCCAATATTGTTATCGATGTGGCCGGACGACTCGTGAGACGCCTACCTGACTAGAGAATTCCCGCGAAAAACGATTTAGGCAAGCAAAAAGCGCGGTTTTACCAGGCAAAACTGCGCTTACAGCTAAAAAATAGCGGTAAATCAATGGTGAATAGGTTTGCAGCTGTCCGGCTCGTCATCACGCGCGACGAGCGCTGCGGCGGCCTCATCATCATCCTGCCATTCGACCGGCACCGGTTGCGTCACCAGCGCATGCATCAAGACCTCTTCAATCGTTTTTACCGGAATGATCTTCAGGCCTTTTTTGACGTTGGCGGGAATTTCGGCAAGGTCTTTTTCATTATCAATCGGGATCAAAACTGTAGTCAGCCCGGCCCGCAGCGCCGCCAATAATTTTTCCTTCAAACCGCCGATGGGCAGCACGCGGCCGCGCAGCGCAATTTCACCCGTCATGCCGACATTCTTTTTAACCGGAATACCGGTCAGCACCGAGACAATAGACGTCACCATTGCAATACCCGCGGATGGGCCATCCTTCGGTGTGGCGCCTTCCGGCACATGCACATGCACATCGCGGTGGCGGAAGATTTTTTGCGTGATGCCGAGCGACGGCGCGCGCGCCTTGACCAGCATCTCCGCCGCCTGCACGGATTCCTTCATGACATCGCCCAGCTGACCGGTCATCGTGACGCGGCCCCGGCCAGGCAGCATCACGGATTCAATGGACAGAATGTCTCCGCCAACCTCCGTCCAGGCGAGACCAGTGACGAGGCCGACGCGGTCTTCATCCTCTATCTCACCGAAACGATGTTTTTTGACGCCGGCATACTTGGCCAGATTGGCGGCAGTGATGCGCACGCTAGTCTTGCCCTTTTTCATCAAAATATCCTTGATGGATTTGCGGGCGATATTGGCAATTTCACGTTCGAGATTTCTAACCCCAGCCTCGCGCGTGTAATAACGGATGAGGTCGCGCACCGCATCATCGCTAATGGAAAACTCATCCTTTTTCAGGCCACTTTCGGTCATGGTTTTCGCAATCAAATGCCGCCGCGCGATTTCCAGTTTTTCATCTTCAGTGTAACCGGACAGGCGAATGATTTCCATACGGTCGCGCAATGGCGACGGCATGTTGAGCGTATTGGCGGTACAGACGAACATCACCTTGGACAGATCATAATCCACATCCAGATAATGATCGTTAAAGGTACTGTTTTGTTCGGGGTCCAACACCTCCAGCATGGCCGAGGTCGGATCACCGCGATGATCCGCATTCATTTTGTCAATTTCATCCAGCAGATAGAGCGGATTGGACACGCCGGATTTTTTCATACCGGTGACAATTTTCCCAGGCAGCGCACCGAGATAAGTACGGCGATGACCGCGGATTTCCGCCTCATCGCGCACGCCGCCCAACGCCATGCGCACATATTGGCGGCCGGTGGCCTTGGCAATTGATTTCGCGAGCGAGGTTTTCCCCACACCCGGCGGACCGACCAAGCACAAAATGGGCCCCTTCACGCTATCCATGCGCTGCTGCACCGCCAGATGTTCCAGGATGCGGTCTTTGACTTTATCGAGACCGTAATGATCATGATCGAGAATTTTCTTGGCGGCACGAATATCCTTATTCAGCTTGCTGTATTTTTTCCATGGCAGCCCAATCAGCGTATCGATGTAGGTGCGGATGATGGAAGTTTCACCGGACATTGGCGGCATCGCGCGCAGTTTTTTCAGCTCGCCAATAACTTTTTCCTTAGCCTCTTTTGACATTTTTGATTTGACGATTTTCTTTTCCAGCTCAACCAGCTCGTCACCGGACTCTTCGGCCGCGCCGAGTTCGCGATGAATCGCCTTCAACTGTTCGTTCAAATAATACTCGCGCTGGTTTTTTTCGACCTGCTTTTTGACATTGGTGCGGATTTTCTTTTCCACCTGCATCACGCCGATTTCGGTTTCAATCAGCGTATGGATTTTATCCAGACGGCTTTTGACATTGGTTAATTCCAACAGACTCTGTTTTTCAGCGATTTTGAGCGTTAGATGCGCGGCAATAGTATCAGCCAGTTTGGCGGCATCCTGGGTCTGGCTAATGGTCGCAAAAATTTCCGTCGGGATTTTTTTATTGAGTTTAATGTATTGTTCAAACTGCGCCATCACGACACGCACCAGCGTTTCCAATTTGCGCTGATCGTCAGCCTTGTCAGATATTTTATCATCGGGGATCAGCGTGTATTCGGCGGCGCCAATATCATTATCCAGCCACTTGGCAATTTTGGCGCGCTCGCCACCCTCAACCAGCACCTTCACCGTGCCATCGGGCAGGCGCAGCATTTGCAAAATGGTGCCCACCGTGCCGACGGTGAAAATATCTTTCACCACCGGTTCTTCCAACGCGGAATCTTTTTGTGTCACCAACAGGATCTTTTTATCCTGCTTCATCGCTAATTCCAACGCCGCAACCGACTTTTCACGCCCCACGAATAACGACACCACCATATTGGGAAACACCACAATATCGCGCAGCGGCAAAACGGAAAGATTGGTGCGGCGGGCTTGGAACAGCATAAAAATCCTGGGCGAAGAAGAAAGCAGTATGGATATATCAGTCTAGCAAAGCCGGAATTCAAGGGCGATATTTTTATTTTGCATTACAGCAAATTTTTGTTTTGACTTTGACGCTATGGCTGTGCCGCCGCAGGTATGGCCAGTTTGCGCTGCCGGATAATGGTGATGATATTAATAATGGACAGCGTCGTTTCATTCAAAATGCCGCCCCAGGAACCGATAATGCTGCCATAGGTCAGCCAGCAGGCTGATGAAAACATGAGCGCCAGCCGGACCGGAATACCGGCAAACAGAAACACGCCGATTGAATTCACTGATGACCCGACCAGCGGCAGAATTTCATACCAGTGATGCACCGTGACAAGTCCGGTTACTGCATAAGCCACCAAAACTGTGGCCAATATCATCATACGATATTTTTTACGCTTTACATAGCGTGCGCCACACCAGCGCGTCATGCTGATAAAATTGCCCACGGCGCCGGCCAGGCTGCCAAGCAAGGCAAAATGCGCAATCCAAAAAATGCTGCCTAATGCCATAAAGGAAAAAAATTTCTGGTCGTTTTTATGAAAGACCGCATAAGCGGTGATGGCGTAGGCGATGAGGCCGATTGATTGCGCGATGATGGGGAGCGATGGAGTCATGCGTGATTAAAATATCTTACTGCTTGGCGTAATCCTAGGAACAATTAGCCTCCCCCTTGTGGGGAGGCACAAAAATTAAAGCCACAGCGTAGCGTAGCCGCATAATTTTTGGGTGGGGGAAATAAAGTCAACTTAAGTCCCCCACCCAAATTTTTATCGCTTACTTCGTTTCATTGCATGAAACAAAGCTCAAAAATTTGTGGCTCCCTACAAGGGGGAGGCTAAACTGCGCCAAGGTTACTCTTTAGTCTCTTTCGGCTTATCACCAGTGGTTTTAGCATCCGCCGCAATCACTTCCTGAATTTTGGCGCGGCTTTCCACCACATGGTCGACGATACCGAATTTTTTGGCTTCTTCCGCGGACATAAAAAAGTCGCGGTCAAGCGCCGTTTCAATTTTTTTGACATCCTGGCCGGTGTGTTTGACATAGATTTCATTCAAGCGCTTGCGCAATGACAAAATCTCACGCGCATGAATTTCGATATCCGACGCTTTACCCTGCATGCCGCCGGATGGCTGATGCACCATGACGCGCGCGTTGGGCAGCGCATAGCGTTTGTTAGCGGTCCCAGCCGCCAGCAGCAGTGACCCCATTGAACAGGCCTGCCCCATGCACAGGGTTACAACATCCGGTTTGATAAATTGCATCGTGTCATACATAGCAAGACCCGCCGTCACCACACCACCCGGCGAGTTAATGTAAAAGGAAATATCCTTGGTTGGATTCTCGGACTCCAAAAACAGCAGCTGCGCGCAAACCAAAGTTGAAATGCCGTCATGCACTTCACCCGTTAAAAAAATGATGCGCTCCTTGAGCAAACGCGAATAAATATCAAACGACCGTTCACCCCGGCTGGTCTGCTCGATCACAATCGGCACCAACTGGCTCATCTCGGCGGCAAATTCTTTGTACATGTCAGCCATGGCTGTAACTCCCTATATGTGAATCGAATGTAGGTTATCTAGAGGTGAGAAGCTAGAGGCGCGAGATGAGATTTTCGCAAGCATCTCGTTTCTCGCCTCTATCTGGCTAACCATTGTTGCTTGGTAATTCCATGACACAGTGCTTCCGTCGCTATACAGCGCGTAGGGTTAAAATCGTATGGGCGCATGCCAATATTTGTCATACCGGCCTTGCGTTGCACTGCAATAGATTTTTCATTCCCAGGCATCACCGCGGAAAACACCTCAACAAGTGGTGTCTTGGTAAAAGCATAATCCATAAAGGCCAGCGTAATTTCGGTGGCATAACCGCGACCCCAATAAGGTTCACCGATCCAATAGCCGATTTCACCATCGACGAAGAACAAGCTGCCGCCCCCAATAATTTTACCGCTGTCGCGCGCGACCGCTACCAGCGCCATTTCGTTTTGACGGCGCCATTTGCTCTGCGTCAACTTCAGCCAGTTTTCGCCATCCTGCAGCATGTAGGGATAGGGCACGCGTGACAGCCAGCGTGAAATATTCCAATTGTCTAATAACAGTACGAATTCCGCTAGATCATCATGTTGCAGCGCCCGCAATGTGAGGCGCGGCGTTTCAATGATAGGTGGCGTGATTGGCGTGGTCTCTTGTAATTTTGGCATCGTCACGACATTATATAAGTAGTGCACTGATAAAGTAAGGCCCGTACATGTCACAAAAAATGCTGGCACATTTTGCCGCTGAAACCGACACCCTGCGCGCGCAAGGGCTGTTTAAGGCCGAGCGCCTGATTGAAACGCCGCAAAATGCCGCGATCCGCGTCGGCGGCCAGCCCCTGCTCAACTTCTGCGCCAACAATTATCTGGGCCTGGCCGATAATGCGGAATTGATTAGCGCTGCGCAGCAAGCGCTGGATGACTATGGTTTTGGCATGGCCAGCGTGCGGTTTATCTGCGGCACGCAGACGCTGCATAAACAGCTAGAGGCGCGCGTCAGCGCGTTTTTAAATACCGCAGACACAATTTTATACTCATCCTGTTTTGATGCCAACACGGGATTGTTTGAAACGCTGCTCGATGCGGAAGACGCAGTTATCAGCGATGCGTTAAACCATGCCAGCATTATTGACGGCGTGCGCCTGTGCAAAGCCAAACGCCTGCGTTACGCCAATAATGATATGGCGGAACTGGAACAGCAGTTGATTGAGGCCAAGGATGCGCGGTTTCGCTTAATCGCCACCGACGGTGTGTTTTCGATGGATGGCGTGATTGCCAACCTGCCCGCCATTTGCGATTTAGCGGAAAAATATGATGCGCTGGTGATGGTGGATGACTCGCATGCAGTGGGATTTGTCGGGCCCAACGGCCGCGGGACGCCGGAACATTTCGGCTTGCAGGACCGTGTGCATCTGGTCACCGGCACCTTTGGCAAGGCACTTGGTGGCGCCTCGGGCGGTTATACATCAGGGCGGCGCGAGCTGATTGAATGGCTGCGCCAACGCTCCCGCCCCTATCTGTTTTCTAATTCACTGGCGCCGGTGATTGCCGCGACGCAGATTAAAGTGTTCGACCTGTTGGAGGCGGATAACAGCCGGATCAAGGCGGTGCAGGATAATAGTGTTTATTTCCGCGCTGAGATGACCAAGCTGGGCTTTACATTATTGGGCGCGGATCATGCGATTATCCCGGTCTTGCTGGGTGATGCAGTGCTGGCGCAGCAGATGGCGGCGCGCATGCTTGATGAAGGTATTTATGTCGTCGGCTTTGCCTATCCGGTGGTGCCGCAGGGCAAGGCGCGCATCAGAACGCAAATATCATCCGCGCATACCAAACAACAGCTGGACCAGGCGATTAAGGCATTTGGTAAAATCGGTTTGGAATTGGGAGTTATTTAATCATGCAAAACAATCAGATGAAAGCGCTGGTTAAAGCAAAGGCTGAACCCGGCATATGGATGGAACAGGTTGAAATCCCCGTCATCGGCCCCAATGACGTGCTGATCAAAATCAAAAAATCATCTATCTGCGGCACCGATGTCCATATCTATAAATGGGATGAATGGGCGCAGCGGACCATCCCGGTGCCGATGGTCGTGGGGCATGAGTATGTCGGTGAGATTGTTGAATTGGGCAAAGCGGTTACCGGCTATCATGTTGGCCAGCGCGTTTCAGGCGAAGGGCATATCGTCTGCGGCACCTGCCGCAATTGCCGCGCCGGGCGGCGGCACCTGTGCCCCCATACACAAGGTGTGGGCGTCAACCGCGCGGGGTCATTCGCGGAATATCTGTCATTGCCAGCGGAAAACCTGTTCGTGCTGCCGGATAATATCAGCGACGACATGGCTGCCATTTTTGACCCGTTCGGCAATGCTGTCCACACCGCATTGTCATTTGATCTAATCGGTGAAGATGTGCTGATCACCGGCGCGGGGCCGATTGGTATTATGGCATCCGCAATTTGCAAACATGTCGGCGCACGCAATGTGGTGATTACCGATATGAATCCTTACCGGCTGGACCTCGCGCGCCGGATGGGCGCGGCGACGCGCGTCGTTAATGTCTCCACAGAAAAACTGCCCGACGTTATCGCGAGCTTAGGCATGACCGAAGGGTTCGATGTCGGTTTGGAAATGTCGGGGAGCCAACGCGCCTTTAACGACATGATCCACAATATGGTTAATGGCGGCAAGATTGCATTGCTTGGCATCATTCCCAACGGCGCGGGGATTGATTGGGAAACGGTGATTTTCAAAGGCCTTTTTATCAAGGGTATCTATGGCCGTGAGATGTTCGAAACCTGGTATAAAATGCGCAGCCTGTTGCAAAGCGGTTTAGATATTAGCCCGATTTTAACACATACATTTGGCATTGACCATTTTCAGCAAGGCTTTGGCATTATGGTATCGGGCAATGCCGGCAAAGTCATTTTGGATTGGAACTGAATGTTCAAATATGTCGAACCAACCGCACAGTGGAAAAAATGGCAGCACGAATACCGTTATGGCGCCTTTTACATTTTTCCACCTGCTGGCATTATCGAATATGTTGATGATTTGCGTGCTAAATATGATCCAGAGTCTGCAAGTTATTGTCAGGCGCATCTAAGTTTAACAGAGCCCTTATCAGGGCCGCTTACGGACTCACAATTGGCTGAAGTTAAGAATGTACTATCAAATTTGCAGCCCTTCACCGTGACTTATGGGCCATTATGCACATTTCCCCACATCCTGGTTTTTGTTATGACATTAATCCAAAAGAACCATTTTGGAATTTGCGCAATCTTTTACATGCAACATCAGTTTTTGACGGCGTGGAAATTAAACGTAAAATTGAACCACATATGACAATCGCTGAAATAGATTGCCCATACGAGAAAGCAGCAGCCTATGTTGAAGAATTACAAGACACACTGCGCAGAGGGCAATTTTTGTGCGATAGTATTGACTATGCGGTCCCTAATGAAAATTTTTATTTTGAACGTGTAATGAAGATCCCTTTGGAAATATCGTTAATACCACAGCACAAATTAAATGGAGCAAACCTATGACGGCTGAAGAACAGCAAATCCGCGATTTGATCGCGCAGCAGACCGCCAATATCACCGCCAAAAATCTGGACGCCGTAATAGCGAACTATGCGCCCGAGGCAACATTGTTTGATCTGGTGCCGCCTGCTGCGCTGCAAGGCAAAAACGCCATTCATGCTTTATGGCAACAATGCCTGCCCATGATGCCGGAAAAATTTAAATTTAAGACTAAGGATTTGCAGGTGCATGCCGCGGGCGAATTAGGTTATGCGCATTGGACACAAGTTTTCAGCGTGCCGGGGGAAGAACATCCTGCCGATGGCATGCAGATGCGCGTCACCATGATTTGCCAGAAAATCGCTGGCCGCTGGCTGTCGGTGCATGAACATGTCTCAACGCCGATGAAGATTGATAACGCATGCTGATCGACCTTACACATACGTTTACCAATGGCATGCCGGTTTATCCGGGCGATCCGTGCGCGAAGCTGTATCAAACTGCACACATCGAAAAAGACGGCTTCAATATGTTTGCAATGGAAAGCGGGCTGCATGTCGGCACGCATATGGATGCGCCGCTGCATATGATCGATGGCGCGGCCTATATATGTGATATCCCGTTGCCGCAGTTTCAGGGCCGCGGCGTGCTGCTGGATGCGCGCGGACATGACAGAGTTGATATTGACCTGTTAAACGGCAAAGATATTCGTGCAGGTGATATTATCCTGGTTCATACCGCTTGGGATCAGTATTTCGGCAAAGATGATAACAAATACTTTAATGATTATCCACTGCTGACGCCTGCCTTTGCGGAGGCGCTGGCTGCCAAACAGATTAGCCTGATCGGCATGGACACGCCCAGCCCGGATCAAGACCCCTTCCCCGTGCATAAAATATTTTTGAAGCAGCAAATTTTAATTATCGAAAACGTCACCAACTTGGCCGGCTTGCTGCCATATGTTGATTTTACCGTATCTGCTTACCCGCTAAAGCTCAAAGCCGAAGCCTCGCCAATACGTATTGTAGCGGAAATTACTTAAGATATGTCCCGCTGAATTTGAAATTCTTGATCAGGCTGACGATTGATAAATAAAGATATTACATCACGCGCATGCCAAAAATTGATTGAAAAGGCTCAGCGTTTTGCCAAATATTCCTATCGAAAACAGTAACAGTATAATCTTTAAGCCTCTTCAGGCCGCAGGGTATCCAAAAACTCATTAAAATCCTGCGCTTCGCGGAAGTCTTTATAGACCGAGGCATAACGCACATAGGCCACCTGATCCATGCTGGCCAGTGCATCCATAGCCAGCGCCCCTATTTTGGCGGTGGGGATATCACTTTCGCCCGAAGTTTCCAGCTGGCGCACGATAGAATTGATAACGCGGTCGAGCTGTTCACCTTCAACTGGGCGCTTGCGGAGCGCGATGGACAGCGAGCGCGTTAGTTTATCGCGGTCGAACGGCGTTTTATCACCATTGGATTTAATGACATTCAGATCGCGGATCTGCACGCGTTCGAAGGTCGTAAAACGCGCCCCGCAATCATCGCAGTTACGACGGCGACGGATGGCGGTGTTATCCTCGCTGGGCCGCGAGTCCTTAACTTGGGTATCGCCATGTCCGCAAAAGGGGCAACGCATTTATGGTTAGCCGAGGTTTGGATAAATAGGGAATTTACGACAAAGATCTTGCGTTTTCTGTTTAACACGCTGTTCAGCAACACTGTTGTCGTCAGGATTTTCAGCTAACGTATCAAGCACTTCTAAAATATATTCGCCGATCAACTGAAATTCGGTGACACCAAAACCGCGCGTGGTGCCCGCTGGTGATCCCAAGCGAATACCTGAAGTAACAAAAGGCTTTTCAGGATCGTTTGGAATGGCATTTTTGTTACAGGTTAAACCGGCGCGATGCAAACTCGCCTCCGCTAACTTACCAGTCACGCGTTTGGGCCGTAAGTCGACCAGCATCAGATGACTATCGGTGCCACCAGAAATGATAGCCAAGCCGCCATCTACCAAGGTTGCCGCCAGCGTCTTGGCATTATCCAATACCGCTTGAATGTATTGTTTGAATTCTGGTTTTAATGCCTCGCCAAAAGCGACGGCTTTAGCCGCGACAACATGGCTTAATGGTTTGCCCTGCATACCAGGAAAAACGGCAGTATTTATTTTTTTGGCGATGTCTTCATAATTTGTCATGATCGCGCCGCCACTCGGTCCGCGTAATGTTTTATGCGTTGTGGTTGTAACAACATGGGCATGTGGAATTGGCGATGGATACAAACCAGCAGCGACCAGTCCTGCATAATGCGCGATATCTGCCATTAGATAAGCACCTACGCTATCGGCAATGTCGCGAAATTTTTTGAAGTCTAGTTGACGCGAATAGGCCGAGGCACCAGCGATGATCAATTTTGGTTTATGCTGTTGAGCTAATTGCGCCACCTGATCATAATCAAGCCAGCCATCTTCACGAATACCATATTGAACGGCGTTGAACCATTTACCGGAAAAATTTGGCGCCGCACCATGTGTCAAATGGCCACCAGTGGCCAATGACATGCCCAGCACAGTATCGCCGGGTTCGACCAGTGCCATGTAAGCGGCAATATTTGCAGAAGCGCCAGAATGCGGCTGAACGTTGGCAAAACCACAATTAAATAACTTGCACAAACGGTCAATCGCCAGCTGTTCTGCAACGTCTACAAATTCACAGCCGCCGTAATAACGCTTGCCGGGATAACCTTCGGCATATTTATTGGTCATAATGCAGCCATTAGCTTCCAACACTGCTAACGAGGCAATATTTTCGGAAGCAATCAATTCTATGTAATCTTGCTGGCGATGCAACTCGGCATTTATTGAGCTCCAAAGTTCGAGATCGCTGTCTTTTAAATGTGCCGTAAAGAAACCTTGCGGCGCATGATACTGGTTTTGCTGAGGGGTCATTTTGAGCGCTGCTGACATATCTGGTGATGGCTAAAGTGGTTTTATATCAGCCATTGTATATGCCGCTTGCACCAATGGTGCAAGCAAGGAGTAACAGGAGTTGTAGGAATTTAGGAGTTATAGATATGCGAGGCTAAGGAAAAACTTTCCTACAACTCCTAACTTTCTATAACTCCTAAATTTCTTTTGTTTTTCGTTGTTTGTTTTGCGTTCCTTTCGCGTTATATTAAAGAAGCACCCTCGGGATTTTCTTGGCGGCGATCTAAACGTAGGCGCAGGATTGCTCTTGCACCCTTGAGGGGCCACCTCAAGGCTCAGCATTTAGACCATGACCTCCCTGGTGCACCAAGTCAGTCATAATAGGAATATATACTTAAATAACTTTACTGGTCAAGTTTTATTTTGTGCATTTATAAAAAATTTTATCGAGGAAATGATTACAAACGGAAGTATAAACAAACTCCAGCCCGCTTGCCATGTCAAATAGGTCTGCAAATTAAATGGTTGCTCAATTTTGATTGCAGGTAAAAAAGTAAGAGGTAAGCCTATGAAAGATGCCAAAAATGTTGCGATGAATGAAATAATTGTAATATCGTCAAAGGATAAAGTTGGTTTAACTGTTTTGAATATAAAAAATGTTAGTGCGGCACATAATGTACTAAAAATAATGAATGGTAGCATTCTAAAAAAATTAAATCCTCCCATAGGGCCTGATCCAAGTATTAAAAATACAATAAATGAAAACGATGTAAATGCAGCTAACATATACAACATAAATAATATAACTTGATGCTTATTTGTCATTTTTCAATTTTATTTACACGTGTTTCATGACGTCCCCCTGCAAACCCAGTAGTTAAAAATGTTTCAGCAATTGCGAGCAGTTCTGGTTCGGCGACTAAACGCGCGCCAAGGCACAGGACGTTTATGTCATTATGTTCACGTGCCAGCTGTGCGCTTTCGACATTCCAGCAATTGGCGGCGCGCACGCCTTTATGTTTATTGGCGCTGAGCGCCATGCCGGTGCCGGACCCGCAGATGAGAATAGCGCGGTCGGCAGTCCCTTCTTCTATTCGCGCAGCAGCGGGATGTGCGAAGTCAGGGTAATCGACAGAGTCCACACTATCAGTACCAAGGTCGGTAACATCCCAACCCAGTTGCTTGGCACAGTCCTTGATAATTTGCTTTACAGCAAAACCACCGTGATCGGCGGCGATAACCAATTTTTTCATATATGTGATATAATAGATGTTGAAAGCATCGTCAGCTTAAATTTTGCCATTGCCCCTCAGCTGTCATCCCGTGCCGCGTTGCGATAGCATAAGCGAAATGACACGGCATCCAGAGTCCAAAGCGCAGCACTTTATAACCCCTGGATCCCGGCCTGCGCCGGAATGACGGTGGAGAGTAATGTGATAAATATACTATGATAACTGTATCATTAACGATTTATTTCCGCGCCAACGCGCGTTTTAACTTTGCCAGTGCCAACTGCTTCAAATCGTCCTGACGCGTCACTACCGGCGCCTGTACAACAACCTCAATACCTGATGCGACATCCAGCGCCGCGACGCGGACAATATTGCCGATGCGTCTGAATTCAAAGAGGACTTCTTGCGGCATTGGCCTTTGTTCAGACTTCGGCGTGACAGGTTACCCACGCGCTTCGTTGATCCCGGCATAGGCCAGCTGCGCTGTGAGGAAATTTTCAATTTTGGACAACTTGCCATCCACCTGGGTCAGTTCCATCACCTCAACGCCACTTTCGGCCATTTTGGTTAGGTGCCGCGCGAACATCTCACCCAGTTTTTTGCGCAGGTTTGCGCCTTTATCCGACAGCTTGATGCGCACCGAGCGTTTGTCATGTGCAGAACGCTCCTGTGTAATATATTCGCACTCAACCAGTTTTTTTAAATTATAGGAGACATTAGAGCCCAAATAATAACCGCGCGCCGTCAGCTCACCTACCGTCAATGTATCCTGGCCGATATTATAAAGGATCAGCGCTTGAATGTTATTAATATCCTCAATACCCATCTTCATTAGTTCAATCGACAGCACATCCAGGAAACGGCGGTGCAAACGTTCCACACGGTGGATGATTTCCTGATAGGCCTGTTGCGACATGCGGGTTTCCTGCGGTTGGTCGATTCTGAATTTTTATCATTATAAGATGATTTACGTGAGCGACAACTACCGCCGGTTTACAGAATTTACAAAAAATGCTATTTCATCAAGAGTCAGGTTCCAGGGGATTGTTCTTGGACCTTAAAGATTTAGGGGAGAACATCCATGTCTACTGCAACTGCCGCTCAACCAAATGCCCGCGAAAGCCGCGCGATGGAGCGTGAAATTTTAACCAAGGTAACCGGCGCGCTCGAAGCCGCGGCTGCCAAGGGTGACCAGTCGGCTTTGGCAAAGGCGGCTTCGGACAACCAGTTGTTATGGTCGGTGTTTATCCGTGATTTGCAAAGCGATCAAAACCATTTGCCGCCTGAGTTGCGCAAACAGCTAATTGAAATTGGCCAAACGGTTATCCGCGAAATTTCTGAAAACATCAACAAGACTTTGGATACCGACTTTCTGGTATCGATTAACCGCGCGATTATTGATGGCCTGTCCGAAGGACAGAGTTAAGCAAGTCCGAAAGGTACGTAACGCAGTTATTTTTACCAAAAGGGCGACATGATGTCGCCCTTTTGTATATTTAAAGTCTTTCTGCTAAAGCGATCCTAATATCAAATAAACATAATAGTTCACAATAATATTGATATCGTTCAATAAGCCTCTTTTCCAAATTGACAAATTATGCGATGAGAGAAAAATGAACCGTATCTCAATCATTCTTTGTTTGTGCTTTTTGCCATGGCTTGCCCATGCCGCGCCGGACAACAGCTTTACGTCATGGCGGCCCACGCCGCAAACGCTGCAGGCCTCGGCTGCTAAAAAATCGGTTTTTGTAAATGAATTTGGCGTACGTTATTGGTATAGTACCGGCAACATTCACTACGATGTGGAAAAACCGCGGATCTCCTATTTAAATTACGATGCTGACAGCGAACATGCCGGCGAAGCCTATGCACGGTTCAGCAACCGCAATGAAAGTTTTTTTGTAAAAGGCATTGTCGGCTTGGGCGGCAAACTGGACGGTGACATTCTGGATGAAGATTTTACCGGCAGCACCAAAATTTCTAGCACGAATTCCAAAATAGATACCGGACATTTGCATTACGCCCAGGCCGATATGGGCTTTTTGATCAACCCGCTCAGCAATAAAACGCATACATTTACAACCAATGCTATCGGCGGCTATGGATATTTTGAGGATGAGATGACCGCACGCGGTATCCGTTGCAACCAGGCCAGCGTGTTTGGCTGTACCGGCCCGGGTGATGACCTGGGGTTTGCTGCCGATACCAAAGTCCTCAAAAATAACGCCACCTGGAATGCGGTCCGCATCGGTATTGAAAATACCTTTCGGCCATCGCGCTATTGGCAACTGCGTACAGAGGTCGTTGGCATTCCTTATGCCGATTTTCAGAACGATGACAGCCACTATCTGCGTAGTATTGGCGGCGGCAAGTTGCCTAACTTCCGGGACAGCGGCACCGGTTATGGCGCCCAGTTACAAGCCACACTTGATATCAATATTACACCGCGCTGGACGGTAAATGCCGGCGCGCGTTATTGGCGGTTTTGGTCATCTGAAACCGATACGGACGTTGGTAATCCGACTGTTGTGGCCACCGAAAAATCCTATAATTGGGATCATGAACGTTATGGGTTTTTGCTGGGCGCGGCATATAAGTTTTAAGCCGGATGTGACATGCCATAGCGAGAATGGCGCGGCAATTGTAACGCATTTTTAATATTCATTTGTTAAAATTTTAGATGTTAGCGCCATCCTGGTGCCAGCGCGAGATATGTCATGACAGAACCGTCCCCGCCCCCTACGCCTCGCCAGATTGCCCGCCAATTGAACCGGGCGCGTGCCGGTCAGGCGGTTAAATTCACATCAAAACAAAGCGTTGCCCAAGATATTAATAGTAAACAGGCAGCCCGTGCCAAAGCGCCGCGCACCGCTAGCGATTGGAATTCGACTGAGGCGCCCGCCGCCTATAACGGCAATTTTTCCGTGCAAATGCCGCCGCTGAATGTCACTAAGGGCGATGTCGCGCGGTTTATCTTCATGCCGCAAATCGGCAATTCCTTAAAATCGGTCGGGTTTTCACTGGCTGTCATTATGCAAATCTTTGCGGTGATTTTGATCGCGGCAAAACTGCTCCCCGCCGATCACCCGGCTCGCACACTGGACGGCGCCAAGCGTTATCACCTGTTGAACCTGCTGGGCGAAGCGCGCCGCAACCTCACTTTCACCCGCGCGGCGCTGCCGCAATGGGCGATGTTCACGAGCGTCTGCGGTTTCATCATCAGCTTCGCGAGCATCCTGATGCTGATGCTGGCCAAATTCGGTTTTGGTGTGGCGTTGGCACAACCTGCCCCCACTGGCACGGAAGGTATTGGCACCGGTCCCGCACCAAGCGTGTTTGACAACAGCGTACTTGCCGGTAGCCAAGATATGGGCAGCAATATTTTAAATTCTATCTTTAATCTGGATAATACTAGTAACGTCATGCCCGGCATTAATTTGATGCTAAAAATGTACAGCACCACGATGCTGATATTTGCCGGTATTATCTTGCTGTGGATTATCATTTCAACGATTGCCGATACCGCGCGCACCGGCGTGCCTTTCGGCAAGCATTTCAATCCGGTGTGGGCGCCTATCCGTTTGGTGGTGGCAATCGCTTTGCTCGTGCCACTGGGCAGCGGCCTTAATTCCGGCCAGCATATTGTATTAAGCCTCGCCAAATGGGGTTCTGGACAAGCCACCCAAATTTGGAAAGAATTTGCTAGCAAAATAAATACGGGACAGGGTGTAGTTAGTAATGGTTACACAAGTACAAAGTCAGTTTATAATAATATTGTTGTTCAAGAAATCTTATCGCAAGTTGCCGAACGAATAAACGCACGTGCAGCTTTAGTAACGGATGCAGCTCAGATTACTGCTGAAGTAGGCCAAGCTAACGGAGTAACAACCGCAAGTGGAGAAAATCTTAATAGCATTACTGTAAAACGTGAAAATAAATTTAGTCAAACCGGTAATTTTAGCACCTATCCAAACTTAAATGCAGGAAGTTTTACCCAACATACCACAAATGAACAGGCATTGCCTTTTAAAAATGGGACAGTCCAAACATACTTGAAACCTGATGGCAGTAATGTTCTAACGCCTGCGCAAGCTTCGGAAGCTATTTATGCAGATCGTTACAATGGTTTGCGTGCTATCCGTTTAAAACTAAAATTTGAGCCCTCCTATCGCGACTTAATAGAAGATATTGTTACACAAGTTTCTGATTATGACGCTAGCGGTCGTCAATACACTTCTGCTAATCCAAAACGGTATGTTTATGCGACTACTAACGGTGCAAGTATTTCTTCAGTCACTTGGAAAAAAGAACTGCATAGTTTGCAGGATTATTATTGGGATCAACAAAATGCCGTTGCTGATTACCGTAAATCACAATATACAGATAAATTATCGCAACAAATTGAAAAGGATATGAGCAAAGCAGGCTGGATCGCTGCACCTATATGGATTAATGCGATTGCCCGTGAAAATGCTTACTTTTTAAATGCTTCTGGGACATTTCCAGTATTTACTTTGCCAACTCCGACCAATTGGCCTTCGGTTACTCCTGACACGCCAGCAGGAAAATATTATCAAGCTATTGATGTTATGAAAAACTTGGCGCCAAACGATATCAGCGCCGCATTTATACAGACCAACAGTAGTGACTTAGATGCCGGTCAACTAACTAGCCTATTGCTTAATAATGGCAAACCCATGGAAAACCCGTTGGAATATTTAACAACCATGGGTCGCTACGCAATCAATGTTGGTATTAAGATAAAATTAAACATAGAAAAAAGGACAGACACGGAACTAGACGTAGAAAAGAAAATGCAAGAGTATGCACCACAATACAATCAGAATATGGTGACACAAACTTTAAACAGTCATGTAAATTCAACATTAAAAAATGATGAATTAAAAAATATCTTAATGCCTTTGTTGATATTTGGCTTTTTACTTGGCTATATGTTGCCGTTGATGCCATTTTTTCGCTTTGTATTAGGCGTCTTAGGTTGGTTATTATTAGTGTTCGAAGCTTTACTAGCGATGCCATTGTTTGCACTGGCGCACCTTAAAACTGATGGCGAAGGCTTTATGAGCCAGATGGCACAAAGCGGTTACATCATGATTTTAGGCTTGGTCATTCGTCCCATTCTTATGATTTGCGGGCTTGTTGTGGGATTAATTTGCTTCAATGCAATTGCGCAACTGACAAGCGTTTTATTTACCTATGCTATCACCTCACCACTGTCTAATTCGTCAGGAACTATTTCACAGGGCGGCGACTTAGCATCCTTAGTAATCAATATGCTACTTTATGCCAGCTTTTTGATTACCTTAGCTAACTCGTCATTTAAAGCGATTGATCTTATTCCAAACCACGTGATGGGCTGGTTAGGCAGCCGTATGGATAGTCGCGTAGACGACTCTTCTATGGTACAGCAGACGGCAATGAGTGGTCTTTATGCAGCTGGCGGGGCCTTAAATATGGCGATGACTGGAGGCGGTTTGGCGCCTAATAGTATGCAGCAAAATAGTGGTGGGACACCTTCAAATACATCACATGGCAGTGGTGCTGGAAGCGGAACTGGAGCCGGATCAAATAATAAGATACCTGAGCCTTCAGGTGGTCAAAGCATGCCTGGTGGTTAATTAGGGAACGATAGGTTGTTGCGTTCTTACCAATGCCGAAGATTTAATCATTCGACAAAAATCAGCTGCTAATGCCCAACAAGGGTTTTCGCTAGGTATTCTTGCAACATCGTTAATTAATTTATCTTGTTTACCTTTATTAAAATAAGAAAATAAAATTTTAGAATTATCTTGCATATCCTTGGTAACAGAAACATCACGTTTTTGCATAATATCGATTACATAAGGAAGACTACATACCTCAACCCGATCATGATATTCACGCAAGCTGTTTTTACCCAGAAAAGAGGGAACACCTTTTTCAAAACGCGCTTTCCAAATTATTTCAGCAAAACTAGCAGCAGAAAAAAAGTCTGATAAATCTTGCGGCTTGTTACGCAAAGATAACGCATAATTTTTAATTCTTGGATTATCTAATCCAGGAAAAGTGGAGTTAGGCACATGATCAAGCTGGGCAACTTCATCATTGGCAGCTTGCCAAAAAACCAGCATGTGCTCGACAAATCTTAAACGTACCTTATTACCATCATTGATATATTCAGAACGTACCTTGTCAGCTAAAGCTTCCAGATCGCCACCCTGACCCAGACCGCGTACATATTTGCTTCTTGCAAAATATGTATTTTGATTATCATCGTCACCACCGCCAGCCAATGCATAAGCAGGTTGATCAGATATAAGATCAGGCGTTTTAGCAATTACTGCGCCGCCTAAGGAAGCTAAAGCAAAACCAGCTACCAATTTCGCAGCATTGCGTTCAACAAAATTTTGCATGTTCATATTAACCAACCTTCCGGGCGGGGTTATTCTTAAAACTATTTTATCGATTTAGGCCTGTCATCGCAACAGACATACATTCCTATTACTTTCACGTTATTTTCACATTACTATAACATATTCAATATACAGCATTATCCGTTGCATATTACTTGCGACAGAAATGTAAAATATGAATATTTTATATTAACTGCCTGATGACATTGCGCAAATTTATATCGCCCCTCTTTTACCGCCATCCGTTATTTGTTATTAACACCGCACGCTGATCATAGCGTTTAATAACAATCACTTCGGAGAACATCATGAACCGCATTATTCTGGCCCTGGCCCTGCTCGCGTTGCCAATCTTGTCCGCCTGCAATACCATTGAAGGTATGGGCGAAGATGTTAAAAGCACCGGCCGCGGTATTGAAGACACTGCCCGCGACCATAAATAAGCATTAAAGCTGGAGGCTGGGTTTCTTTTCAGCTTCCAGTATCCTCTTACCAGCCGCTACTTTTTCCTCTCCTGCTGCGTACGCAGAAACGTCCCCTGAGGCGGATAATCAATTTTATTTACCAATTGTTGAATGCGCGCCGGATCAAACTTCGGCAGGCCGAGCGTGCCTTGCGCCATCGCATCGCGTATACCCTGCTCTGCCGCCGCGCGCTTCTGGTCGTCATTTTTGGGCGCCCGCGCGACATACATCAACCGCGTCGGATGTGCGAGATTGGTGCCGCTGTTAGCGACAATATCCATCACGCGCAGCAACAGGTCCTCTTGAATCTCGGTAAACTCATCGGCGTTTTTGGCCAGCACGCGGCCGGTGATTTCCACCTTCAGCGTGTTTTCCGTAATGCCGGTGAAACGCACATTGGCCGCCGTATTGTCAATGCGCGGATGCGCATACAATAGGCTGCGCAGTTCAACCAGCAGATACCGCATCTGGTCGGGCGTGGTATCCTGGCGGATCGCCAGCACCGGCCGGAACACAAAAAAGTCTTTGCGGTTCTGGTTGTCAATCTGCAACGTGGACAGTTGGCCGTTAGGAATAGTGATAATGTTACGATCCAAGGTACGCACCCGCGTTGACCGCATGCCGATATCTTCAATCGTACCCTGCACATCGCCGATCTTGCAAAAATCACCAATGCGGATCGGCCGGTCGGCAATCAATGACAGGCTGCCGACCAGATTTTCCACGGTCTTTTGCGCGCCGAGGGCAATTGCGATACCGCCAATTCCGAACGCCGCCAAACCGGCGGTGACATCAACCCCCAACACATTCAAGGCCAACATAACGGCAATCGCAATGATCGCGATTTTCAATGAACGGCGCAAAAAGACCAGGATGGAGATGGCATCAATCTGCCCTCGGCGTTGCAAGCGCGTGCGCGCCGCAGCCGCAAAAACATCGACCACACCCAAAAACAGCCAGGCCAGCGCGATCCAGCCAATGACAACAGCGCCGCGCCCGAAGTAACGCCGCGCAACGATGGAGACGCCCAAATATCGCGACACCATGATAAAAATAATCACTGCAATAAATAATGTTAGCGGCGCGGCAAAGGCGCTGAGCAGTGGGGTCGCCTCATCTTTTTTAAGCAGGCGGCGCGTCCGGCGTATCGCCAGCAACATACCATTGATAATGATGAACGACAGGCCATAACCGGCAGGCGCCAAAATCAGCAAGGTCAGCCAATGCCCGAGCGGGATGCCCAGCCATTTGTGTTCGGTCAGATACTCTGGCAATACGCTGTTAATCGGCGACACTTTAACATCATCCAGCAGTGACGGGATTTGCGCGACGGACAGGGTCGAAATCAGCCACAGGTTGGCATGGTCGCCGGCATCGGCATCCATCCGCGCAGCCAGCAGGTCCACATCTTTTTCCGGCGTTTTGATGCGGCCGATACGTTCCAGATTTTCCGCTATACCGTCATTACGGTCGCCTTCCGGATCCTGGCTCAGCAACCGCGTACGAATTCCACCGCCCTGGTCCAAAATATATTGCAGATTTTTGGCCAGTTCCGGCCCTGGCGTTTTACGCATTGCGCGCGGCAAGTTGGTCAATTCCATATATTCGGCGGCACGCTGATAATCCTCTTTCGCAACCGCATCCAGAAATCCGTTCATCAGGCCGGCGGGTGTATCGCGGCCTAACGCATCCTTTGGCGCCTCAACAGGTTTGGGCGCCTCCGCGCCTTGGGTCACTGCAACGGCAGCAGCAGAACCTTGCGCATAGGCGGGCGGCAAAAACGGCAAGGCCGCCATTAGTGCGATAGTAAGCAGGCGCGGCAACACAAACATTATAATTTCCAACAGGTCTCTGGTGGTAAAACTATAGCCGTCAAAAATCGATAAGGCAGGTTAATTTATCTCAATAATCGCATTGCCGATTTTATTGGGGCCGCCATCATCGGGGAAATGCGCAGCCAAGACAGCGCCGATCTGCGTGATCGCCAGCGCACAGCCTTGCGCAGCATTGCTATGCTTGATTTCAGTGATAAGGTTTTTGACAATATCAGCCCACTGGTCGGAGGACAATTGCGCGCGGATCACCGCGTTGGGCAGAATATGCACATAACGTTCCGCCAGCGACATATACAGCAAAACGTATGGCACGTCATGTGCCACCTGCGCCTCGATATTGAGATATTCCTGCCCTGCCGCGCGGCGCGCGGTATCTTGCAAAATATGTTTGGGCACCAGCATCAATAACGCGCGGCGCCACCAGGGCAATGATATAATAGTGACGATACCCAGCTGCACCAACAATAGCCACGGGAAATAAACTAGCTGCCTGGTTTCCCACAATATGGTGGCAATAATGCTGCCCAACATTAAACCGAGCAGCGTAATTTGATTGTTATAGGTACCGCTGGCAGGCGCGACGACGCAGATAATTTCCGCGCTGGTGGTGGCCTCTGCACCCGCGATAGTCGCGGACAATTTTTCTTTATCTTGGGTTGTTAACTTTACCATGACCCTGAAGATCCCCCGCCGCCGAAACTGCCGCCGCCGCCGCTGAAGCCGCCAAAACCACCGCCGCCCGAACCGCCACCAAAACGGGAATTAGACATCAACATCATCGCCAAAAACGGATGTCGCCGCGCGAACATGAAAAATAAAATGATGATGCCGATAATCACCCATAGCGGAATCGGCGTGCCCTGCACTTGCGCCTGTTGCGCCAGATGGATGCTTTTACCGCCCAGCACATCCACTATGGCCTGGGTGCCGTCAATAATGCCCTGCTCCAGTTGGCCTTGGCGGAAATCCGGCAAAATGATGCCCTGGATAATCTGGTTGGATTGCAGGTCAGTCAGCTGGCCTTCCAGACCATAGCCGACTTCGATGCGCACCTTGCGCTCGGTCGGCGCAACGATCAGCAGAACGCCGTTGTTCTTACCTTTTTGCCCGATTCCCCATTGGCGGCCCAGCTGATAGCCATAGTCTTCAATCTCCGCGCCATTCAGCGACGGCACAGTGACCACCATCACCTGATTGGTGGTGCCGTTTTCATAATCTGCCAAAATTGTGGTAAGCGCTTGGATCGCCTCGCCAGATAACACATGCGCGTCATCGACGACCCGCCCGGTGAGCGCGGGGAAATGCGGCGCAGCCATCGCCACGCCGCACAACAGCACAAGTATAAAACAAGTTTTGATATAACGCATTAATCGCTTAATCAAACTTCACCGCGGGCGGGGTTTCGGCACCAGCTGCGGCGGCAAAACCCGCCTTGGGTTTTGCGCCATAAATCATCGCCCATAACCGGCCCGGGAAAGTCCGCACCGTGGTATTATACTGCTGTACAGTCTGGATATAATCCTGGCGCGCGACAGTAATGCGGTTTTCCGTGCCCTCTAACTGCGCCTGCAACGCCATGAACTGCTGGTTTGCTTTCAATTCCGGATAACGTTCAGACACCACCATCAAACGTGACAGGGTTTGCGACAAGGCGCCCTGTGCCTGTTCAAATTTTTGTACCGCGGCCGGGTCGCTCAGCATCTCTGGCGACAGGGTCACCTTGGTCGCATTGGCGCGCGCGTTAATCACATCCGTCAGCGTCGATTTTTCAAAATTGGCGGCACCCTTGACCGTGTTGACCAAATTCGGGATTAAATCCATCCGGCGCTGATACTGGTTTTGCACCTGCGCCCAGGACGCATTGACCTGTTCATCCAGCGTTGGGATCGTATTAACGCCCTTAAAGGCGAACAAGCCCACCATGACAACAATCGCTATAATAATTAAACCAAAACGGCCCATGCTTTTCTCCTGTAAAATGAACGGCAGGCGCGCATTGTACCGCACCTGCCGCTTTATTCAATTGATATTGTGCTAATCGACCATATTTGGCGCCGCGGCGGCGCGCGGATCGATAACTGGCGCCTGCATGTCGGCGCCCATTTTGGCGTGATGATGCATCATATGATGATGGCGTGGCATATCGCAATTCTCCGGCATTGGCTTCATATCATCCGGTGCAGTATCGTTACGCATGCCGGTTGTGTTATCGTCAACCGCCATGCCGCGCTTATCTAGCCAGTCATTCATCATGGCAATTTCATGTTGCTGTGATGTTTTAATATGGCCGGCCAGGCGACGGATCTCCGCGTCACGCCCCACCGCCAGGTATTTTTCAGACTCATCAACCGCCATTTGATGATGCGGAATCATGCCACGCACAAAATCAACATCGGCATCGCCGGTTGGTTTGACCAACGGCATTCCCATACCGGGCATAGACATGCCATGCATGGGCGCACGGTCATCCATCGGACAGGGCGGATGCTCCGGCCCGCCGGCACAGGCCGCAAGTGTCAGCGGCAACAATAGCAGACTGGCTTTCAAAGTTAAATATTTCATAGGTCGTCTCCGTGATTGGGTTGAAAAAGCTTACTCATAGAATTTGATGATGCTGATTTTACCGTCGTCTTCCAGACAAGCGCCTTTCCTTGGCAATGTCATCTATTGCCTGTTCACGCAGTTGAGACAGCAATTCATCCTTGGTAATTAATTTGCGCTGCATGTGGCGGTGGTTGATCTGACCGTGGTCGATCAAATTCAACGACGGCGACTCCAAAGACCGCGCGATTTCAGGAAAATGAAATCCTAGCCATTCCAGCGCAAGGCTCCAGAACATTAGCGTGCCCACTAAAATCAGCACATCGTGTATAAATCTACAGTCACCCGCCATGCCATTTTGCGAGGCACCGGCGCTCAGCGCAATTAATAGAATATCCGTGGTGCCAATACTGCCGGCCTGACGCAGGGTCAAAAACCGCAGCATAAAAAACAGCGCGAGGCACATCACGCTGCCGCGCGAGATAATTTCCAGCACCGGCAGGTCGGGCACGAAAACGTCGTGCCAATGGATACCGTATAGCCAATCCATGATGTGTCTCCTGACCCTGAGGCTATAGCGCAGAACTTATAAAGAAGTTGTAAGGTTTGAGATCAGGCAAACACGTCCAACAACCGGGTTGATGCCTGCTGTTGTCGCGTCACAGTATCACGGGTGACCTTATCGACCTGTGTCAATTTGGATTGCTGCGTATCAGCCTGTTGCGCTTTGGTAATTTGCGCGGCTATCTTTGCCAATTTGGCCTTATATGCGGTAATTTTGTCGGCCTTGGTTTTGGCGTCATCGGTTTGGCACGCTTGCTCGGCGGCAATCTTTTTTAAGACGTCCTGCTGTTGCGCCTGTAACGCTGCCGCCGGGGATAACGAGCCAACTGCAGCGCCCCGCACGACGGTAAACGCGGATGACGGGGCAGATGACACGCCAGAAATCGACATGGCACAGTTTAACAGATAAAGATGGCGAAAGCATGAATTACTTAGTTTGTGGTGCGAGATAGGCACTGCTAATGCCAATCATCACTCTCCGGCTCATGTCCCTTTTCCCTACAAAACAAAAAAATTACAACGCAAAATCAATAATTATTTTTTATTACGGCACCGTTCTGAACAATATTTCACCTCTGCCCAAACCTTTTCCCATTTTTTGCGCCAGATAAAAGGGCGTCTGCAAACAATGCATATTTTTTGCGGCAGATGCGCTTTTTTAATTTTTGCCGGCATCAGGCTGCTTCATCGATTGCATAAACATTTTGCTGATGCGTTAGGCACACCGCGCGTGTTTCAAGCGGGATGCGGCGCAGGAGTTCCACGCTGTTGATGCTCATGCCACCGGTCAGCGTGCCGAAGGCGGGCATGATGAGGCGCTCCACCGCGCTGTCGCCTGCCCCGCTGTGTCCCAATAAAAAACACGGGCCGCTGATGCGCGTACCTTTGATGGTGACCGATGCCTTGGGGTGAAAATGGCCGCTGATTTCGGCGAGTGTGCTATCGAATTCATATTCATGGCGGAAGATGATGTTTTCGATCTGCACCTCGGCGATACGGCGGCCAATAACGCGCGTATCTATCGTCGGGTCGTGATTACCGGTCACCCACTGCCAATCTGGCACGGTCGCGATCAAATCATTGAGCAGCGTTAGGACCTTGCCATCCATGCGGGCAGCCGCATGCACATCATGAAAACTGTCACCTAGCGCGATAAAGCTGTGCGGTTCGTGTTCGACGATCGCGGCTTGCAACCGCTCCAGCGTTTCCAAGCTGTCATAGGGCGGCAGGAAGCTGCCGAAATACGAAAAGAACGAGGCCTTTTCAAAATGAATATCCGCCGCGCACAGTAACCGTTGCGCCGGCCACCACAGCATGCCGTTCCCGCACAGACATAGTGTGTTGCCGGCGAAATTTATGGGATGATTCATCAACAATTATTGCATCTGATAATTTTTTGGCACAATCCAAAGAATTATTCCATTGTGAGATTCCCCTTCACAAATTTGATCATTGATAATTGTATGTTCTTTATTTTCAAGGTCATATTGTAATACATAAGAAAAACCATCTTTTTCAATTGCGGAAACGGGATCATCAAAATATTCTGAGATCCATAAAAGAAAATTTTTAGAGTGAGTTACCATTTGATGCAATGTGCTGTAAGGCATAAAAGGGCGACATTTGTAGCCATCAGGCGAAACTGAGCTCGTTAAAAATTTATAATTTATTGGTGTAACCAAAGGGTAATCAATTCTTCTAATGGGTCTAACATCTTTTGTTGGCGATTCATAACCATCATAAAAATTGCTAGGAAATTCGATTGTAGGATCACGCATTTGATTTGCAAGTTGCTGTTGAACTCTTTTTGGCAAAGATAATATTTTCAATTTTCCTGAAAGATGATTAAAATATAGTATACCCGGATCATCATAGGATAACCTCAAATGATTAAATTCTAAATAATAACGCGTATTAGTATTATAATCTAAATAAAATTTATTGTTTTCAAAACTAATCTTACTGAATCTACCAGTTACAACACGCCCATCAGCAAAGGCATTAATAATTATAAAATCATATTTTGGTTTTGGAATTAAAATTGACATAACATAATTATTTATTTGTGAGTCAAATGAGAGATATATTAACAGCGCTAAAAAAAACGGTAAGAAAAAAATCTGCTTGTGCATGATATTTTATAACATGTTTTTAAATCAAAACAAACTTCTTTGCATATTTATCGCGCTGCTTCACGCAACAGATTATTGCCTTCATCCTCACGCAGTTCAGCGGCATGCGCACTGGACAGCAACTCGCCTTCGGCCAGGCCGCCCTTAATTTTCTCAATACCGATTTCCAGGATCAGCGGTACCGCCAGCGGTGACAGGCGTTTCAAGTGCTGGTGCACGACCGGCAGCGGTGCCAGATAATCACGCAGCCGCGCGGTATCCGCGATGCGCGTTGACACATCGGCATAGGCGGCAGTCAGCAAAATATGTTCGGGGTCGTATTTGCGCAGCACATCATAAATCAGGTCGGTTGAAATCGTCAGCTGCCGCCCGGTTTTCTTGAGGCCCGGTGTTTGCCGTTCGATCAGCCCCGAGATGATCGCGACATCGCGAAACGCGCGTTTCGCCATCTGGCTGCCGTTGACCCAGTCTTCCGCATTTTCGGTGGAGAGCGCGAGGTCCAATACGCCGCCCGGCGCCTTAACCTCACGTAGGCCCCAAATGGCAATGGCATAATCGCTTGCCACAAACCCCAGCGGCATCAGCCGTTCGCGCTCCATCACCATCGTCATCAAGAGGCCCAGTGTCTGGTTGGCATTGCGCCCGGCGAAAGTGTAGATCACAACGTAATCCAGCCCCTCATGCGGAAAGGTTTCAATTAGCAGCTTGCCGCGTTCGGGTAGGACCGAGCGTTCATCCTGCACATCCAGCCATTCGCGCGTCAGCGGCGGCAGATTGCGCCATTCATCGCGGTTTTCAAACAATTCCAAAACGCGCGACGCCAGCGTTAGCGATAGCGGCAGCCGCCCGCCCTTGAAGGACGGAATGCGCGGTGTGGCGCCCGTGCCCTTTGTCACCTCCACCACATTATTGCGGATGCCCTGATAGGCAAGCAGCTGGCCGGCAAATAAAAACGTGTCGCCGGGCCGGAGGCCCTGCACGAAATATTCTTCAATTTTACCCAGGTCGCGCAACATATGGCTGCGCGCGCGGCGCATGCCAATCTTGAGCGTTTCATATTCAACAATTGTGCCGCTGTTCATGCGGTGGCGTTTAATCGCGGCGGGTGATGCGGTCCACAGTCCGTCCTCATTTTGTTGCAGGCGCTGAAACCGTTCATAGGCGCGCAATGCGTAACCGCCATTGACCAGAAAACCCATAATACGGTTGAACGTGTCGGGCGTAAGGTTGCGGTACGGCGCGGCCTGCGTCAGTTCCGTATACAAATCATCGGCATTGAACGGCCCCGCCGCCGCGCAATTCATGACGAATTGCGCAAATACATCGAGGCCGCCATCATACAACGGCTCGCCATCCATCGCGCCCTCGTCAATTGCCTGCATGACCGCGATGCATTCCAGCGTTTCGAAACGGTTGGTGGGGACAATCAGCGCGCGCGACGGCGTGTTATACCGGTGGTTGGCGCGGCCGATGCGTTGTAGCAAACGGCTGATACCCTTGGGCGCGCCCACTTGAATGACGAGGTCAACCGCGCCCCAATCGAGGCCCAGGTCTAATGACGCGGTGGCGACAATCGCGCGCAGGCTGCCCGACGCCATGCCCTGCTCCACCCGCTGGCGGTGTTCGCGGTCGAGCGAGCCGTGATGCAGTGCGATTTCCAGATTGTCGTCATTCAATTTCCACAGCTGCTGAAACATCCATTCCGCCTGCGCGCGGGTATTGACGAATACAATGCAGGTTTGCGCGGTTTTAACGGCGGCATAAATATCCGGCGCGGCATAGCTGGCCAGATATCCACTCCACGGAATGCGCGCATTGGTTTCCAGCATCGTGATATCGGGCTTGGCAGTTTGCGGCGCATAGATAACGCGCGCATCGCCCAGCCAATCCGCTAGCTTTTCCGGTTCGGCGACGGTTGCCGACAGCCCTGTTACCGTCATCTGCTTGGCAAATATTCTCAGCCGCGCGATGCATAGCGCGGCGAGATTGCCGCGTTTGCCGGGCGCCAGTGCATGCACTTCATCCACAATAACGCGGCGCAGGTTTTTAAACATCTCCGTTGCCTCGGGGTAAGACAGCATCAGCTCCAGCGACTCTGGCGTTGTCAGCAAGATATGCGGCGGTTTCTGGCGCTGTTTGGTGCGCTGCGCGCTGCTGGTATCTCCGGTGCGCGTTTCAACGCGAATTGGGAGATTTGCTTCCGTCACCGGCGACATCAGGTTGCGTTCAATATCGGCGGCCAGCGCCTTCAGCGGCGAGATATATAAAGTATGAAGGCCGGTAAATTTGCCATCCGCGAGTTCAACGAGGCTGGGCAAAAACCCCGCCAGCGTTTTACCGCCGCCGGTTGGTGCAATCAGCAAGGTTGACTGTCCCGCCTGCGCGGCCGCCAGCATTTCCAGCTGATGCGGATGCGGTGACCAGCCACGGGTTGCGAACCAGTTTAGTAATACGGGTAGGATCGGCGACTGCATAATTCATTTATACAATAGCAAATTAAAAATTTGATAGGCTAATTATGTAAAACGAAGATGAGAGAAAGAACGAACTTTATATGCAGCCACAATTTTTTCTCTTAATTTATCAGAAAAACCGTAATTATATATTACCAAATCATGAGTTACAGTTTTACCCTCTGTTATTTCTCTATCAACCCTTGAATGATACAAATTTAAATTTTCTCCATAGTCGCGAGGCATTATAATGACATTGGACATGGCTTTAACATATCCTATATACTCCTCTCGTTTTTTATAAATAGCAGCTGCGTATTCTTTATCATTAGAATATTTTTCTGTATGTTGGCTGGCTTCATGTATACCATAAGCCATAGCTCTATTGTATAATTTTAATTCTAAGGGCTTAAATTGTTCCGTTTTTTTATAGCTGCCATCTAATTGAAGCTCATAACCTTTTGTCCCAAACCAAGATTTCCAATCTGATGTTTGATATTCTATGTGTGCTTTGAAATTATTTGCCGTATCATCTAAATCATCAAATCTATTATCTGGTGGAGTATCATAATGAGCACCCAAAGAATACCAAATATATTCTTGCGCTCTTTGAAATTGTTCTTCCTTCCAAGGTTCTTCAGATATTGTTTCAGCGTTTTTCCAAACGATATCTAAGGCTTTTAGAATATCATCAAAGTTTTTTGCAGCTTTAAATGGAGCCCCATACCAGAATGGTGGCAGTGGAAAATTAACCTCAAATTCTGCTTTTGGAACGACTTCAAAATGCGCGGTAGGTTTGCTAGTATCAACCCCTTTACGTCTTAAAAATTTATCTAATATATTCATTATAATTCTCCATAGAGTTTTTTAGATTAGCACATAAGTATTACGTTTTTATGAAAACAATCAATAATTTATTTTTTAAAGACTATACATAATAAATGCCCATCACACCCGAAAGCTGGTTACGCGTTACTGAAAAAGGCCTCGAGTGCCTGCCTGGTGGATTCGTCATTGATCCGATGCGGCCAGCGGAGCGTGCGTTGATTACACACGGCCATGCTGACCATGCGCGCCCCAATAACGGATCGGTGTTGGCGACGCCGGAGACGCTGGCCATCATGAAGGCGCGTTACAGGGATGCCGCCGGGCTAGGCCAGGCCGTGCAATACGGCGAGACAGTTAATATCAATGGTGTCAGCGCAACCTTTGTTCCCGCCGGCCATTGCCTTGGTTCCGCGCAGATTATTTTGGAGTATCTGGGTCAACGGATTATCGCCTCGGGCGATTACAAACGCCGGCGCGACCCGACCTGTGAATTATTCCAAGCTTTCCCATGCGATGTTTATATTACCGAGGCGACCTTTGGCCTGCCGGTGTTTCATCACCCGTCCGACGCCTCACAGATTAAAAAACTGCTGGATGCACGCGCGGCGGAACCGGAACGCTGCATCCATATCGGCGCCTATGCGCTGGGCAAATGCCAGCGATTGATTAAGCTGTTGCGAGAGGCCAATTACGATGAACCGATTTACCTGCATGGCGCCATGATTTCATTATGTGATCTGTATCAAGAACTGGGCGTTGATCTGGGCGACCTGCGCCCCGTGGGCGACACGTCCAAAGACGACCTAAAAAACCGCATTATCTTTGCGCCGCCGTCAACCTTGCATGACCGTTGGTCGCGCCGCCTGCCCGACCCTATTCCTGCCGCGGCCAGCGGCTGGATGACCGTGCGCGCCCGCGCGCGGCAAAAGCTGGTGGAACTGCCGCTGATTATCTCCGATCATGCGGATTGGGATGAGTTGGTGCAAACGATTGATGATGTGCAGGCGTCTGAAATCTGGGTCACGCACGGCCGCGAAGATGCGCTGGTACATTATGCCACGCAAAAGGGATTGAAGGCGCGGCCACTCGACATGCATGGTTATGAGGATGACGCGGACTGATGCAAGCCTTTGCCACCCTCCTCGACCGTTTGAGCTATACCGGCTCCACGCTGGCCAAGCGGCGCCTGATGGCAGAATTCTTTAAAACGCGGCCGGACCCCGAGCGCGGGTTGGCGCTCGCGGCGCTGACCAACTCTCTGTCATTTCCCGTTGCGAAACCAAACCTGATCCGCGAGCTGGTCGCGGCGCGCGTTGACCCGGTGTTGCTCAATCTGTCGCGCGATTATGTGGGCGACATGGCGGAAACCGTGTCGCTAATCTGGCCACCGCTGCCGAATGCCGCGGCGCATGAACCAAGCCTGGAAGAAGTTGTTGAAACATTTTCATCGGTTAACCGCAGCGCATTGCGTGACATCATTACCGCCTGGCTTGATGCGTTGGATACCAATAGCCGTTGGGCATTATTAAAACTCATTACCGGCAATATCCGCATTGGCGTATCGGCGCGGTTGGCCAAGCTGGCAGTGGCTGACGCTTACCAAATCCCCGTCGATGATATCGAACAATTATGGCATGGCCTGTCACCGCCCTATATTCCATTGTTCGATTGGCTGGAGGGCCGCGCTGATAAACCGGAACAAGTGCGCAGGGCATATTTCCTGCCGATGATGCTGTCACACCCGATTGAAGATGACGAATTTCAAAAACTGAATCTCGATGATTACCAGATTGAATATAAATGGGATGGCATCCGTGTGCAGCTGGTGCGCTCGTTTGACGTTGTCGCGCTCTATTCCCGCACCGGTGATGATATCAGCCATACCTTTCCCGATTTGGTTGATGCTGCGCTCGCGGTGGCCGAGGATGAGTTTGTGCTGGATGGTGAATTGCTGGCATTCAAAGACGACGCGGTATTGCCGTTTAATGATTTGCAGCAACGGCTGAACCGTAAAACAGTCTCCGCCACGTCGCTGTTGCAATATCCCGCGCATATCCGGCTGTATGATATGCTGGTGGATAATGGCGAAGATATTCGCCCGCTATCACTGGCAGAACGGCGCGGGCATCTGGAAAACTGGGCCAACAAACATACACCGGCGCGCATGGATATTTCGCCCGTCATTGCGCATCCCAGCCATATTGATTTTGAGGCGATCCGCAGTGCCGCGCGCGATGCGCCGCAAGACGGTATTGAAGGCCTGATGGTCAAGAATAAGGCCAGCGCCTATCTGGCCGGACGGTTTCGCGGCCATTGGTTCAAATGGAAGCGCAATACGCTGACGCTGGATTGTGTCTTAATGTATGCGCAGCGCGGCAGCGGCAAACGCTCGTCATTTTATTCCGACTATACCTTTGGCGTGTGGGATGATGATAAACTGGTGCCGGTGGGCAAGGCCTATTCCGGTTTTACCGATGCCGAGCTTAACAAGCTGGACAAATGGATCCGCGGCAATACTGTCAACCGGTTCGGCCCAGTGCGCGAAGTGCCGGCGTCACTGGTGCTGGAGATCGAATTTGACTCGATACATGCCTCCAACCGCCATAAATCGGGTGTCGCGATGCGTTTCCCGCGCGTGCACCGTATCCGCTGGGACAAACCGGCGGCCGAGGCGGATACGATTGAGGGGACGAAGAAATTGTTGACGTGATTTAAACTGTTTTAATGGTTCAAGCAGACGAGCGGACGAGCAGACGAGAAAAGCACGGACACCTCATCTGCTCGTCTACCCGTCTGCTCTTATTCCACACACAAAACTTATCCGATTTTTGGTAAACTATTGTTAACTCAGGAGCCCTGCCATGCCACCAAAATTAAATACTGATACTCGCGCCCGCCATGTGGAAGATGTGCCGGTGTTCGACCGTGCCGATGAAATGGAAGACAGCGATGACCAACTGTTTGACGGCATGCGCACCGAAGGAAATTTGGGTGAAGATAATTCACTGAATGATGGCTCGAGCGCGATGTCCGACCAGCCATCCAATGGCCCTAACAACAAATTTGACGATAATTTTAGCGAATAGGATAACCCATGCCAACCAATATTAAATTAACCCCCGAAGAAGATGTTGATCTGCATTTAAATGATGATGCGGAAACCATCCTAGAACGCGAAGTGGAAAAAGACAAAATCCGCGACGAGATTTTGCAGGAATTCAAAGATGACGAAGCGGCAAAAGCTTAAGTAAAAACTCCCGGCCAAGGCCGAGTTTTAATTAAGGAACAGGAGTAGGATCAAAAGCTGCTTTATCATGTCCTTTGGGTTTATAGCCGGCTTGCTTAATTAACTGTTCAGCTCTTGCTACTCTTGCAAGAGTATTTTTATATTTAACTCGATCTTGCTTACTCCACTCATTATTCTCATTTTCAAAACTTAATTTTGAAAGCTGGTCAAGTGTAATTTCTTGACCAATTAATTCTGGCTTAATAAGAATTCTAAAAAAGTTAAATGGTTTTGTTGCATCAGGATTATCTGGATTAGTACCATTAACTTCAACGACGCCATCTTTTGAATCGTCATATAACACATCAAATTTAATATTTTTATCATCCAGATCTAATCTAATTAGAAGCAAAGCGACCGTATTTTTAATTTTACTAGTTAGTTTCTCGCCTTCCTCTGTATCATAACCCGTAGGAAGATTTATATTGGAAAATTCAATTTTGCTTATTCTTTCAAGAATCTTGAAGGTATCCCGAGAAGTAATAAGGGGATTATTTTTTGGTGCTTGCTGATTAACTATGCCTACCGCAGATTTAGCAGATACCAAATTAATATTATCATTTAAATCCTTAGCATTATTTGAACAGGCACTTGTGAGAGCACTAGCGAAAAAGATGGCAAGGCGTTTGACAGTGTCGTTAGATTGCATGGCATTTCCCAATTAATTAAGGTTGTATTTAGTCATACCATTTTAGCAGGTATTTATCCTAAGCATTTTTTACTTTCATGGTAATTTTGATGGAAGTGTAATAGTTATATAGGCCTGATCCCCGGCTTTATGCCGGGGCCTGCCTTAATAATTAATTTGCAGCCATTCAAAAAGGCCGACCCCGGCATAAAGCCGGGGATCGCAATTGAAAGTTTTGGCCTTAAATCCTTTGGCATTGTAAAAACCCTGTGTTACGACATCGCATTATGTCTTCCTTGCCCTTTCCCGGTTCTGACCGCCGGACCTTTGCCATTATTTCGCACCCGGATGCCGGTAAAACGACGCTGACCGAAAAGCTGTTGCTGAACGGCGGTGCCATCCATATCGCGGGCGAGGTTAAAGCGCGCGGGGCGCGGCGGCATGCGCAATCGGACTGGATGGAGATGGAACGCAAACGCGGGATTTCCGTCACTTCCTCCGTCATGACTTTCGAGCATAATAATGTCACCTTTAACCTGCTGGACACGCCGGGGCACAAAGATTTCAGTGAAGACACATATCGCACACTATCCGCCGTCGATAGCGCGATCATGGTGCTGGATGCCGCGAAAGGGATTGAGGCGCAGACCTTGAAACTTTTCGAAGTCTGCCGGTTGCGCGACATCCCCATTATTACCTTTGTCAATAAAATGGACCGTGAAGCACGCGACCCGTTTGACACGTTGGATGAGGTTGAAAAAACCCTGGCGCTGGATGTCACGCCAATTTGCTGGCCGGTGGGGATGGGCCAGGAATTCAAAGGTTGTTATTATATTCATGACAAAGTGTTTTTACCGTTCCGGCATAACAAAGAACATTTGCCGGAGCGCGTCGCGCAAGATGATCTGCAGAATTTCCTGTCAGCCGCCGAACACCAAAAACTGCAGGATGATCTGGAACTGTTGGAAGTGGCCGGTAAGGCGATGGATTTGCAAAGCTATCTGGAAGGCCATCTAACGCCGGTGTATTTCGGCACCGCGCTGCGTGATTACGGCGTTAAACAATTGCTGGCCGGCGTGCAGCAGTATGCACCGCCGCCCGGCGCACGCGCTACAAACGAAGGCATCGTCACGCCTCAGCAAAATAAGGTCAGCGGCTTTGTGTTTAAAATCCAGGCCAATATGGACCCTAACCACCGCGATCGGGTGGCATTTGTGCGGTTGTGTTCCGGCACCTTTAAACGCGGCATGAAGGTAAAGCATGTACCGTCCGGCAAAATGATGGCAGTGCAGAATCCGGTGTTTTTTATGGCGCGCGAACGGTCATTAACCGAAGAAGCACTGCCCGGTGATATCATCGGCATTCCCAATCACGGCACATTGCGTATTGGCGATACGCTGACCGAAGGTGACGAGATTCATTTCAAAGGCATCCCTAATTTTGCGCCGGAAATTTTACGGCAAGTACGGATTGATGACCCGATGCGCGTCAAGCATTTGCGCAAGGCGCTGGAAGATTTATCAGACGAAGGCATTTCGCAATTGTTCAAACCGATTTTGGGCTCCAACTGGCTGGTGGGCGTTGTCGGGCAATTGCAGTTCGATGTGCTGATTGAGCGCATTAAAACCGAATACCAGATTGCCGCCGGGTTCGACCCCGCGCCGTACGAAACCGCGCGCTGGATTGAAAGCGATGACGCCGCGGCGCTAAAAGCCTTTCAAGATCGCAACCGCCAGTATTTGGCCGAGGATCGCGACGGGCGCAGTGTATTTCTGGTGCGTTCACTGTGGGATTTGAAACAGGCAGAAAATACCTACGACAGTATTAAATTCTTGCGCACGCGCGAGCAGTTTGTGGCCTGAAACTAGTAATGGTGCCTTTATATGGCGCGGCGTAGCCTCAGCTTCGAAACAAATTCACCCTCAAGGAGTCTATCATGCGTTTTTTACTTACTGTTGCGGCGGCGGCCATCGTTACCTATGCCGGTACATCATTTGTCAATGCGGCGACGAATAACACAACCGCCACCTCGCGCCTGAATGGCACAGCGGGTGTTAACGTCTTGAACGGCGCACCTGTCACCGGCGCGGTTGGCAATAATGTCACCAGCAACAATGGCGTTGATACCAGCGCAGGCAACACCAGCATGACCGGCGGCACCAGCGCGACGGGTTCAGTTGGACCAAACGGTAATCTGGGCACCAGCGGTTATTCAGGTTCGACCAATAATGGTGTTAACACCGGCTTGGGCGGCTCTATCACCGGCACCACCAATGGGACTGGCAGCGGCGTCAATGCCGGTGCAGGCATTAACAGCGGAATTGGCGCGGGCGGCGCCTCCACCGGCGCATCGGGCGCAGTCGGCGGTGGGCGTTAATTATGACAACCGCAACCAGCCAAAATCCTGCGCAGGATGCCAAGTTTCAAAGCGATGACAATCGCCGCGAACAGGCCGCCCAGCAACAGAACAATCAAAAACCGGTGAGCGGTGAACAGGCGGGCCGTGGTGACATGGCCTCGTCTACCACCGCGCAAACGGATAGTGAAGCCGGCGCCAATTAGACCTAACCCATCAACCAAAGGAGTATAATCATGCAAGACGTAACATACGACCAAGCCAGCCAGACGATGAAACAAAACGCATCGCCACTGATCAATGTATTGCCAACTGAAAAATTCGCGCAAAACAACATTCAGGGCACGCAGAACATTCCTGGCAATAGCGCCAGCTTTGCCCAGGATATTGAAAGCAAAATCGGCGGCAAAGATAAACCGGTTACATTATATTGCGCGAGCAGCGAATGCCCCGCGTCACATGAAGCGGCCACCAAACTGGAACAGACCGGTTTTACGAACGTGTCCGTTTACAAAGGCGGCGCCAAAGAGTGGAATGAGAAATCATCAACCTCTCAAGCGGCCTAATTTTTATCAATTACCAAAAGCCCGGCAATTGCCGGGCTTTTTTTAAATGCATCAATAGTAATCATATTGCATGCGCCGCATCCTCAATGGTCGCTTCAACGCGCGCGATGCCCTGCCAACGCGAAACACGCAGCCGTGCCGCTAAATGTAATGGCGCCGGTTTTGGCGATAACAATAATTGCCCGACCGGGCCATCTGCATGGCGAAAGGCAATGCCCTTTAACGAACCGCCGGCAACCGAGGATAAAAAACAGCGCACATGGCCGTTGCCGAATACTTCAGCCTTGTTGACCAGAACATCAGATAAAATAAACATTGGTTCCGGGTTGCCGGAGCCATAGGGCGATAGCTGTTCAACCTGATTGATAAAATGTTCGGTCGCCGCCGACAGCGCGATCATCCCGGCAAAATCAATGGCGCGTTGCACGGCAACACATTCCAGTTGCTTGTTAACGCGCGCGGTTAAAAATGCATCAAGTGCCGCGAATTTATCGGCGGTGGTCGTTAGGCCAGCAGCCATCGGATGGCCGCCGCCTGATGTGAGTAGTTCTGCCTGGCGCGCCGCCAAGACCGCCGCGCCCAGATCAACGCCAGTGACAGAACGCCCGGAGCCCTTAACATGCCCATGTTTATCTTGGGTACAGATAATGACAGGGCGATTAAGTTTTTCCTTTAGCCGCGCCGCGACAATGCCAATAACACCCTGATGCCATTCCATGCCGCAGACCAATAAGAGACCGGTGGTCTCCACCATCGCGGCAATCTGGCCGATCGTCTCCTCATAAACTGTTTGTTCAAGCGCCTTGCGTTCTTCATTTAATGCGCAAAGTTTGGTAGCTAACTCTCTGGCTTCAAAGGCATCTTCGGTCATCAGCAACCGGGCGCTCATCTCGCCTTGGCCAATACGGCCGCTGGCATTGATGCGGGGACCAAACACGAAACTGGCATGATAGGTGCTGGGCGCATCATTAACCCCGGCGCAATCCGCCAAGGCCGCGAGCCCCGCGTTACCGCGATGCGCCATGACCTTGAGCCCCTGGGATACGAAGACGCGGTTCAATCCTTTAAGCGGCACGACATCGCAGATGGTACCGAGCGCGACCAGATCTAGCCAGTTGCGCAAATCCGGTTCGAAACGGCCATTGGCATACCAACCGGCTTCCCGCAAATGGCGGTTGATGGCGACAATAAATAGAAATGTAACGCCGACAGCAGCCAGATGTCCCAGCTGTTTATGCTGTTCGGTTTCATCAAGGCGGTTGGGATTAACCACTGCATAGGCGGGCGGCAGTGCGGCCTCCGCCGCGTGATGGTCGATCACGATCACTTGCGCGCCCGCGGCATTGGCGGCGGCGACCGGCGCATGGGCCATGGTGCCGCAATCAACCGTGACAATAATTTGCGCGCCGTCTTTAATCAATTGTTCGAAGGCCGCGACATTGGGGCCATAGCCTTCATCAATCCGGTCGGGGATGTAATGCTTAACCGTGGCGCCGACGTTTTTCAAAAATTTGCACAGCAGCGCGGTGGAGGTGGCGCCATCCACATCATAATCGCCGAACACCACAATCTGTTCATTGTTTTGGACAGCAGTGACCAGGCGCAGGCTGGCCTTTTCCATATCCTTTAAATTTAGCGGGTCCGGCAGTTGATGCCGCAGGGATGGTGATAAAAATAGTTCAACATCGTCAACATCAATGTCGCGCGCGACCAGCAGCCGCGCCATAATATCGCTAACGCCATACCGCTGGCAGATGCCGGCGATCAGCCGTTCGTCACACGGGGTCAGTATCCATGATTTACCCGACGCAGATTGTTGGACAACAATCATAAATCAGGTTTCATTAAAAATAATGAGCCTGCTCCTGCCATGGGTTTGTTTTCAACTACAGGAAAAAAAGATACGGTCACCTTATCTCCTCCCATTCGAGTAGCCACAAATAAAGTATGATCTTCAAAATCATAGGTCATACAGAATATATGTTTGTAGCTATCTGCCCTTAGTGGAAATTCTGCAAAAAGACTGCCTGGAACACCAGATTCCGTCCGTATAGGAATGTTTGTAATTACACTTATCATATCAGAAACAGGCACACCTCTCATTTTGAGGAAAGTGTGACTTAAGATTGGCGCAGCAATAATTTTAATCTTTGCGCCGATAGGCATCAATTTAAAATAATCTGAAATAATCAAACCATCCAAGCTATGGCCCGGCTTATGTATAACAATAGAAGGGCCCTGCCAGAGTTCATCGGCTAACGTAACAGGTTTTCCAAGTTGAAACTTACCTTGCTCACGAGGCGGCGCGCCACCTAAATCAAAAACCGGTGCAGATTGCTGTTTTGCTTGTGAATATCCGCAGCTAAAAAGCAATGCACCCAAAACAGTCAGCAAAATTGGTATTTTGGATTTTAAACGCAAAGTCATATCAAAATGGTTTGCGGGCGAAATTATGCTTGGCTTCCACATAACGCACGGTGCCGGTTTTGGAACGCATCACCACGGAATGCGTAACCGCGCCATGCGCGTTGAACCTGACGCCGCGCAGCATGCTACCAGTGGTAACGCCAGTCGCGGCAAACATCACATCGCCCTTGGCCAGATCTTCGGTTTTATATTTGCGCGTAAAATCAGTGATGCCGATTTTGGTGCCGCGCGCTTTTTCATCATCATTGCGGAACAACAGACGTCCCTGCATCTGTCCGCCGATGCAACGCAACGCGGCCGCCGCCAACACGCCTTCCGGCGCACCGCCCAAACCCATGTAAATATCAATGCCACTGTCAGGGTCCGACGTCGCCATGACCGCGCTAACATCACCATCCGGGATCAGCATGATGCGCGCACCCAAGGATCGCGCCTCATCGATAATATCCTGATGCCGCGGCCGTTCCAGTACGCACAGCGTCAATTCATTAACCGGCACCTGTTTTGCTTTAGCCAAGTTTTTTAAATTTGTGGTTACGCTTTCATCTAGGTCAACCAAATCAGCGGGCAGTCCACCGCCGACGGCGATTTTTTGCATGTATGTATCGGGCGCGAACAAAAATCCGCCTGCCTCCGCCAGCGCCAAGACTGTGAGCGCATTCGGCGCTCCGGTCGCTGTTAGCGTAGTTCCCTCGAGAGGATCGAGCGCAATATCAACCTTGGGCCCGCCCGCGCCGATTTTTTCACCGATGTACAGCATCGGCGCCTCATCGCGTTCGCCCTCACCGATCACGACCGTGCCGTCAATTGCCATGCTGCCCAGCATACGGCGCATGGCATCGACCGCCGCCTGGTCGGCGGCCTTTTCATCACCACGCCCCATGAGGCGTGATGACGCAATCGCCGCCGCCTCCGTCACCCGCACGGCTTCCAAAGCAAGGTTACGGTCCAGGGTTGCCGCGGCCTGATAACTATCCGGTTTTAAAGCGGTATTATTCATAATATCTCCATGGCGCCGAAACGGCGCGCAATACTGTCATATCTGCAAAAAAGCTTAGCGGTTTGCTTCTAAAAAGACATCAATCTTTTTGGCGTTGGGATCGGTTGGCGCATTGAGGCCGATCGCCGGGTCAACCTTCAGCCGGATTGATTTCGGTTCCACACCCAAATCCACCAGATAAGCCGCAATGGTAGTCGCCTGTTGCAAGCCCATTGCCTGATCGCCATAGCCGACCACGCGCACGCGGCCCGGATTGGTTTTATAGGATGAGGCGACATTCTGCAGGTTTTGATATTGCGGCATGGTCAGCGGCGCGCCATTCACCTGCACAACTGAGGTCAGCAGATTAAAGGTGCCGACCGTGGCCTCCGGCGGAATTGATATCAGCTGAAACTGTCCGCCCGCTGTCGGTTGCAAGCCAAGCAATTGGCCGCCAATATCTGATTGTTGCGCGACGGTCGTCGTTTGCGTCGTCGCTGCCATTACGGTGGCAGTCGCAGGCGCATGCGGATCACGCAAAGTATGGCTGGTGTTTGCTGCGGCAGTGCCAGATGCAGCCGGCTGCGCGGATGGCATCGACGGCGTAGATAATGACGACATAAAACCGCCGTTGGCGGCAGCATTATTTGCGGCCAGGGTTTGGCGTGTGGCCTGGACCTCTGTCGGACTTGGCAATTCCGCCGCAGTCGGGCGCGGCGGCACATCTGCCAGGTTTGGCGCAGTGGTCATGGTGGTGGTCACGGTTTGCTGGGCCACAGCATTATTAGCACATGGACATGGTACATTGGCAGGCGGTACGGCGGCTTGCGAGACTGGCGGCACATCATCCGCCGAAGGCGCGGTGCCGGTGACAGCATCCCAGGTATCGCTCATTGTTTCACAGGCGCCCAGCGCCAACACGCATACGGATGCGAAAAAGACAGATTTTAAACCGCGCATAACAGCCTCATATTGTTGGTCATTCTTGCTAGTGAAACTAATCCATTTCACGTGAAATGCAATGTGGGAAAATCGGCGAAGCATGGTATAACAGAGCAAATCATTCCCGCGCAGAAAGCCCAGAGGAACCATTACATGGCCGAGCCAACCCCGCCCAATACCGATAATGCCCCGCATATGATTGACCCGGTTGCGCTCAGCATGCGTCTTGGCCAACTGGCGGAACGCAGTGGGCTGCTATTTCAAGAATTCATGAACCGGCAAAACCGCCCTGGCGACAGCATGGACCCGCTGAATGTCGGCAAGGCATTTTGGGAGGTTGGTCACTATTGGCTGACGCACCCACAGCGGTTGTTTGAAGCACAATTAAAACTCGCCAATGATTACATGGCACTGATGTCTTACGCCAATCACCGGTTGCGTGGCGAAACAGCGATGCCGGTCGCGGAGGCTGACAAAACCGACAAGCGTTTTAAGGATGCGGCGTGGAATGACGGCACCGGCTTTGATGTGTTGAAACAGGCTTATCTGATTACTTCGCGCTGGCTCTATACAACCATGGGCGAGGCCAAGGAACAGTTGGGCACCAAAGACCAGCTGAAGATTGATTTCGTGATGCGGCAATTAATGGATGCGATGTCACCCACCAATTACGCGATGACCAACCCTGAGGTGATCCGCGCAACGCTGGAGTCCGGCGGTGAAAATCTGGTTAAAGGCCTCGAAAATATGGTCAGCGATATCGAGCGCGGCAAAGGCACGCTGCTGATTAAAATGTCGGACCCCAATTCATTTAAACTGGGTGAAACAGTCGCGGCGTCCAAAGGTAAAGTCGTTTACCGCAATGAGATGATTGAGCTTATTCAATATACCCCGTCCACCGACACGGTGTTGCAAAAGCCGCTCTTGATCATTCCGCCATGGATCAATAAATTTTACATTCTTGATATGCGGGATAAAAACTCACTGATCAAATGGTGCGTCGATCAGGGCCATACCGTCTTTATCATTTCCTGGCGCAATGGCGATGCCGCGCTCGCCGACCGTAATTTCGAAGATTACATGGATGAAGGCATTCTGGCCGCGATTGATGCCATTGAACAGCAGACTGGCGAAGTTGGCGTGAATGCGATTGGTTATTGTATTGGCGGCACGCTGCTGGCCTGTACATTGGCGTGGCTGGAGGCGAAGGGTAAGGCGGACAAAGTGGCGTCAGCCACTTATTTCGTGACGCTGGTGGATTTTTCCGAACCTGGTGATATGGGCGTCTTTATCGATGAGGAGCAGATTAGCGGTATTGAACGCAAGATGGCGGATAACGGCGGCTTCCTCGATGCGCAGTCGATGCATACGACGTTTAACTACCTACGGCCGAATGATCTTATCTGGTCGTTTGTCATTAACAATTATTTGTTGGGTAAAGACCCCTTCCCGTTTGATCTCCTGTATTGGAATGCGGATTCAACCTGCCTGCCTGCGGCGATGCATAGCTATTACCTGCGCAATATGTATCTGGAAAACAAACTGATTGTGCCGAATGCTTTAACCATGAATGGCGTGAAACTGGATCTGCGCACCATTAAAACGCCGAGCTTTTTAATCTCAACGATTGAGGACCATATCGCGCCGTGGAAATCAACCTATACCGCGACGCAAATTTACGGCGGGCCGGTGGAATTTGTCTTGTCCGGCTCAGGGCATATTGCCGGTGTTGTAAACCCGCCTGCCGCCGAAAAATATAATTATATGGTGAACCAGGCCCTGCCCGCCGACCCGGACCAATGGCTGGACGGCGCCAAGAAAACGGACGGTTCCTGGTGGACCTATTGGGAAAAATGGGTTGAGAAATACGCCGGCAAACAGGTTACCAAACGCGACCCCGCCAATGGCAACTTGAAAGCCCTGGAAGATGCGCCCGGTAGTTTTGTGAAAGTGCGGAATTTGGGTTAAACTTGACATTAATAATAGTATCATATATAGTACTATAAAATGAATAGCCGAACCAAGCTTTTGGAGCGCATGCGCAACAATCCCAAAGGCGATTGGACAATTGCGGATTTGAAATCATTGGCACTGTATTATGGCCTGACGCACAGCCAGCCCGGCACCAGCCATGTGACATTTCGCAGCAATGATGGCCGCAAACTGACTGTACCTGCCGCGCGATCCATTAAACCAATTTACATTAAGCTATTCATTAATTTTGTGGAGAATATGTGATGCCTGTTAAAACAAAAATGCCAAATTCAAAAAACTATCCTTTTACCATTCGGCCCTTAACGGTAACGGATGGCGGTGGTTATTTAATCGAATATCCCGATTTGCCGGGATGTGTTTCCGATGGCGCCACAATTGATGAAGCGATTGTGAATGGTCAGGATGCCGCGCGGAGCTGGCTAAAAACCGCCGCAGCGCATGGCGATGTTATTCCTGAACCACAGCAGCCGAACATGAATTATAGCGGTAAATGGGTGATGCGGGTGCCGAAATACCTGCATCGCGGCCTTGCCCAGCGTGCTGAACAGGAAGGCGTCAGCCTCAACCAGTTTGCGGCCACATTACTAGCCCATGGTTTGGGACAAACAGACCATATACCTAAACATTAATGCCAATTTGCTGGCAAAAAAGTCAATAAACGCGATCCGGCCACTGGCAAACTTACAGCGCTTGAAGGCGCCCCAGGCAGTTTCGTGAAAGTGCGGAATTTGAGTTAGGGATATATTCTATATAAAATTTCTATGAAAGTAAAAAAAGCCTAATAGCTGGGCTTTTTATGCTATAAATAATTATGCATATTAACTATAGGAGAATTAATAATGTCTAATGTTTTTGAGTTTTACCATGAGAATAGGACAAATTTTGCATCTGATGAAACTATTGATGCGCTTTTAAATCCCGCAGCTTTCCCAGGTAAAAAAGTTTCCCGGCGCGATATCAGGGCTTCTGCAGAACGATTATTGGGGGAATTCAACTTGCATCCAGCTTTTGTTATAGCAAAGTTTGTGGAGGGTTCAGATGATCGTGAAGAAAATACACGCACCGCTGAAATGAGGTCAAAAGTCACAGACGCATTTACCGGTGGCTCCATAATGCAAAAATCTGATATGCTGGTTGCTCACGAAAGAATATGTGAAGTTGGTCGCACGCTTTTGAAAACAAAAGAAGACCTCCGTTTATGTACCACGCGAACGCTTGCAAATGAACTTAAAACTTCATTTGAAGAATTATCAAACATTGATGCCGTTTTTGATCGTCAAACAATGATTGTTAGATTTAATCATCATTTAAAGACAGGAAATATTGCGGCAAAAAGGGAAACTCTATTTATTGATAGCCTTATATCATCCTTACGCGAAGAACCAAGTCCATACCAGCCTCCTGGTACACAAGGACCTTAACAGTCTATTAAGTAATTCTTCATCAGCGCCATATAATGCCGCGCCGAGGTTAAATTATCTTGATACTCCTGCTCCGTGACATCGCGCATATAACGCGCGGGGCTGCCGGCCCATAATTGCCGCGCGGGAATTTGCTTGCCGGGTGTAACCAGCGATCCGGCGGCAATAATGCTACCTTGTCCAACTACCACACCGTCCATAAGACAGGACTTCATACCAATCAAACAATCATCTTCGATCGTGCAGGCATGGATGAGTGCCATGTGGCCAATGGTGACATTGTTGCCAATCAAGGTTGGGAAACCGCTGCGGCGTTTATCATCATCATAAAGGCTCGGCGTCGCGACATGAATGACCGTGCCGTCCTGAATATTTGTGTTATTGCCAATGCGGATGTAATTCACATCACCGCGGATAACGGCATTGAACCAGATGCCACAGTCTTCGCCAATCTGTACATCGCCGATGACGGTGGCATTGTCGGCAACAAACGTTGATGCGGCAATTTGTGGGAAGATTAATTTGTAAGGGTGAATTGGCATTAGAAAGTTTAGCACAACTTCCTCCGTTGTCATCCTCGACCATTAGGCAAACACAAATTTACTTTTGGGTAAATTTGTTCTGGTGAGCCAATGCTGTCGGGGATCCAGAATCAAGACAACTGGATCCTCGGGAACTAACAAATGTAGCCGCGCTATCCGCCTTCGCTAAAGCTTTGGCGGACAAGAAGCGCGGACATTTGTAACGCCCGAGGATGACAGCTAAGAGAGTTGTGTCTGAATTACGGAAATAGTGGCGCCTGTTTCAATGCCGTTTCTTCCAACCAATTATACATGACGTTCATATTCTGGATGGCCTGGCCCGAGGCGCCTTTGACCAGATTATCGATGACCGACAAAATAATGGCGCGGCCTGGCGTGCGGTCAGCAAAAATGGCGATCTTGCAGTGGTTGGAACCCAGCACATCGCGGGTGGATGGCACTTGACCCTCAGGCAATATATGCACAAATTTTTCAGTGTCATAAGTTTGCTGTAATGCCCCGCGCAGTTGGTCCGCCGTCACACCATCTGTCATTTTGACATAAGTCGTCGCCAGCATGCCGCGATCCATGGGAATCAAATGCGGCGTGAAAGTTACCATTGGCGCGGTACCGGTGACATCGCCCAAAATCTGTTCAATCTCCGGCGCATGGCGGTGCGCGGCCACGCCATAAGGCTGCATACCGCCGGCAACCTCGCAATATAGAATATTTTGCTTGGCCGCGCGCCCGGCACCGGAGACACCGGATTTTGCATCAATGATAATATTGTCCGGTTCAATTAATTTATTGGCCAACAATGGGATCAGCGGCAGACTACTGGCCGTGGGGTAACAACCGGGATTGGCGACCAGCCGCGCGTTTTTAACCTGTGCGCGATAAATTTCGGTGAGGCCATAGACGGCCTCGCGCTGCAATTCCGGCGCGGCATGCGTATGGCCATACCACTCCTGATAACTGTCCAAATCACGCAGGCGAAAGTCCGCCGACAGATCGATAATTTTGACATGCGGTGGCAGCGCGGCAATCACCGCTTGTGTCGTGCCATGCGGCAGCGCACAAAACACCAAATCAATTTTGCCAAAATCAACGTCATCAATTTTTTGCAATACCGGCAGATCGTAAAGCGACAGATGCGGAAACACGTCCGCCATGCTGCTGCCGGCATGCCGGTCTGCCGTCAGCGCAGTAATTTTGACAAACGGATGCAACAACAATAAACGCACGAGTTCCGCGCCGGTGTAACCGCTGGCGCCCAAAATGGCTGTGTTCACAAAACCGTTTTTCATCGTCATCCTCTCAAAACTTCCAAAAATAAAGGCCGCACAGAGCGGCCTTTAATAATAATTGTAATAAGCGCCGCAGACCTTAACGCTTAACCCATTGGGTTGAGCGGCGGGCACCGTGCTTACCGTATTTCTTACGCTCAACCACGCGCGGATCGCGCGTCAGAAGGCCAGCCTTTTTCAAGATGGCGCGTAATGGCGGCTCGTAACCTGCCAATGCCTTTGACAACCCGTGGCGGATCGCACCCGCTTGGCCCGACAATCCGCCTCCCAAAACGGTGCACAAAATATCGTATTGACCAAAACGATTGGATAATTTCAACGGCTGTTCAACCAGCATTTGCTGGGTCGGGCGGCCAAAATAAACCGCAAGTTCACGACCGTTAATTGAAACCTTGCCGGTGCCCTGGGAAATCCACACCCGGGCGATGGAATTTTTACGTTTGCCGGTAGCGTACGAACGGCCCAGCTTATCAATCTGCGGCTGAGTGCGGTCGGTCACTACCTGTATTTCTTTTTGGCCTTTAACTGTGGCAGGCTTTGGCGCGGCATTGCGTGGTGCAACAGCCGGAGCATCAGACGTGTCCGTGTCCTTCTTAATCGCACGTGATGGTTTTTTAACTACTTCTACCTTTGGCGCGGCAGGTTTGTCAGTGCGCTTGGCGGCAGGCTTTGCCGCGGCCGGTTTTTTGCCTTCAGTCTTAACCTCTGTTTTTGCCTCAGCCTTTTTCGCTGACGCCGGTTTTACTGCTTTGTCGTCTGTGGTATCTTCAGCCATAATTCTTGTCCTTAACGCTTAACGTTTGTTCTTTGGATTCATTGCCGCGACATCCAGCACTTCAGGCTGTTGCGCTTCATGCGGATGCACAGTGCCCGGATAAACGCGCAAATTGCCCATTTGAGCGCGGCCCAAATTATTACGCGTAATCATGCGTTCTACCGCCTTGTAGACCACGCGTTCGGGGTGTTTGCCGGCCAAAATTTCGCCTTGGGTGCGGCCTTTAACACCACCAGCATAGCCAGTGTGCCAGTTAAATACCTTTTGCAGCGCTTTGTTGCCGGTCAGTTTAACTTTGTCAGCATTGATGACAATAATGTTGTCACCGCAATCAACATGCGGGGTAAAAATCGGCTTGTGCTTACCACGCAAACGTATGGCAACCAGCGTGGCCAGCCGGCCCAGGACTAAACCATCCGCATCAATGACGAACCATTTTTTTTCAATGTCGGCGGCTTTGGCAGAAAATGTTTTCATGAAGGTTAGTCTTTCCAAAAGTAATTCTGGCAGTGGTATAGCCCTGCCCGCACGCCAACGTCAATAAATATTATAAGGTATTATAATACCTTATAAAGTTCAGCCTCTGGCGCTGGTGCCTATTACACATTATTCTGCTGAATCATGGCAGATAAATCCGAACGGCCCATTATTATTAAACGCGTCAAAAAGATAGTTGGCGGCCACCACGGCGGCGCGTGGAAGGTTGCCTATGCAGACTTTGTAACCGCGATGATGGCGTTTTTCCTGCTGTTATGGCTATTGGGCTCGACCACCGATGATCAGCGCAAGGGCATCGCTGATTATTTTGACCCCATTGCTGTCTCGCAATCGCAAAGCGGTTCGGGCGAAGTGCTGGGTGGCAAGTCGCCGGCCGAGGAAGGTTCTAACATTTCCGACGCGACGCCCAAGGCGGTCGCCACGACCGATCCCGGCGTACAGGGTAATGAGGAAAAGGCGCCGGTAGGTGAAACTGAAGAAGCCTCCGACCTCAGCAAAACCGAACCGGATGAACCGGGCAATCCGACGGACGGTAAAAAAGATGCTGCCGAGGCGAAAAAGGATGCCGCCGAGGCTGCCAAAGCCGCTGCCGAGGAAAAGAAGGAAGCCGCCGCAGAACAAAAAACGTTTGATGATGCGAAAAAACAAATTATTGAAGCGGTGAAAAACGACCCGGAGCTCGCGGCGCTCGCCAAAAATCTGATTGTTGATGATACACCGGAAGGCCTGCGGATTCAAATCATCGACCAGGATGGCAAACCGATGTTCCAGTCCGGCGGGTCGGTGATGTCGGACAGTATGCAAAAAATTCTGTCAATGGTAGTGGGCGTCGTCAATAAACTGCCCAACAAAATTTCGGTGCGTGGCCATACTGATGCCTTGGCTTTTAAAGGTGGCGGACGTGACAATTGGGATCTGTCCACCGAACGCGCCAATGCCAGCCGCCGCGCGCTGGTCGCCCAGGGTGTGGATGGCAACCGCATTGCCAATGTCGTCGGGCGCGCCGACAAAGACCCATTATTGAAAGATGCGCCCAACGATGCGCAAAACCGCCGTATCAGCATGATTATGTTGCGGGAGCACAGAGCGCCTGTCACTCAGGCTAAATCCTTATAGCAATAATTAAGAATTGCTGCTAACATCCAATAAAAGCGATAAATTTTTGATACTTGGAGACATCTATTATGAAAAACAAAATTTTAATCATTCTTACTTTATTTATAATTTTTGCAACCGATGTCATGGCCAAAGAAACCAAAATGGTGACGGGTTATGTTGATTTTAACGAAATACCTGGCACCAATCTGAATGTGCTTTCAGCAAGAGACAAGCGCAGCCCTTTAATTGTCAATGCTAACGGTACTTTTGGACCAATAGAAATTTCTAATAAAGCGCCACAAATAATTATTCTTAACCAGGGTAAAAATATTCTACGCGGATTAATCACTGTTAACCCTGCAACAACCCAAATCGTATTCAATGCAGAAACAATTACTTTAGAGCGATTTTCATTAGATGGAGTTTTGGCTGAAGATAATTTGATGCAAGAACTGAAGCAGCAAAGTTGCTTTTCTCATACTGTAAATCTATATTGGATTAAATTAAAAAATCTAAATTACGAAGATGCTATTACTGCACCTGAGGTTTTGAGCGCGACTTCTGAATGTTTCAAAGCATGGATCAATAATTCTAAAATTATTCCAGATACTGAAAAAGCCAATTTGATTGAATATGCACAAGGCGGCTTCGATATGATGGTCCTTATGGCGCGAGACAACGCAAATCCAGAACATAAAAAAGATTATCCAGAAACACAATTTGAAAAAGATTTTGCCGCAAGATTGCAAGAAAATAAGTTAGAACAATAAAAACAACAGCAGCAACAGGCAATACAAAAACGGCAAGCGGAACTTGATCCGTGCATGCCAGACAATAATGGTGGTGTTCATGTAAGATACCGCAATTACTACGGGACTGTTAATTTGAACGAAATTGGTGGCAACGGTTTAAAAGTTGTTGCTCTTGACCCTAAGGCATATCCTACGATCGTTGACCTCAACGGTAAGTTTGGACCTATCACGTTGCTAGCGTATCCTGATCGCACAGACAATAAGTTACTTGTTGTTTTAGACAATCAAAACAAGCCACGTGCAACCGCTGCCCATATAGGCGGGATAAAGCCGCTATTGTTTGATGCAAGATCAACCGCATATGTACAGGCAGGGTTACATTTTACAACTGTACAACCAAAAGTCTTAGATGATGGAGATGTCTGTTTTAACAAGCTAACATCTCTTTATCGTCAATATTTAAAAACAACAAATTTACTATTGACCGAAGAAAATGCTCAAATTAAACAAGTTATGCAAACTTGCGCAACACAATGGATTAATCAGTTGCCTCAAACACCTGAAAAAAAGAATTTATCTATGCAATATGCACAATCCGGCATTAGCTGGAAAATGGAGAATATGTTTACAGATAAACAATTACCCAATTGGTTGAAACAAAAAGGACATTAATTATGTTAATTCACTTAAAAGCTTCATTTAAAAAAATTTTATTTTTGACGATAATTTTTACTATAACTAATGCATGGGCACGTGCAGGTGGTGGAGGCGGTGGCGGATCAGGCGGTAGCGCAGGTAGCGCTATAATAACCATATTATTTCTGCCCTTTCTGGCTATTTACGGCTTTTTGTGGATAATTATACTAAGTGCAAAACAATATCGTGTTCGTAAAAACTTGGAAAAGTTTGTTTTACTCGACAGCAGCTGGCAGCTTCGTGATCTTTATGCACGTGTCTCGGCAACTTTCTTTGCCGTACAAAATGCATGGATGGAACGAAATCAAGATTTAGCTAAAGTCTATATGAGTGACCGCTTATACGATTTACATAAAATGCAAACAGAAATGATGATTAAAAATGGCGTGAAAAATGTATTAGAGAACATTAATCTTGAAGATGTCTCAATCATCAGTGTTCAAAATTTTCAAGACAATCAAAAAGATTATTTTTGGGTTTTGATAAAGGCAAGCCTTCTTGATTATATCGTTGATCTAGCAACAAATAGAATTATTAAAAATTCTCGGCAAGAGTCTGATAATTTTAAAGAATTGTGGGGCTTTATTAAAAATTCTAGTGGCGAATGGGTGCTAGATGAAATTAAACAGAATGCCTCTTTATTGAATATTTTAGCATTAAAAAATAAAAATGAGCTTGGAGAGCCTAACGGTAAATCAATTAGAATTTCACAACATGATAATTTGCTATAACTGTTCTAATCGATTGTTAAGCTGTTCCAATGCGTTCCTTAATAACGCTTCATCATATGCTTTCAAAACCAGCGTTACCTCAGTGCCGCCGGTGACAAATTTCGGATAGCTGCCGATCATGAGACCGGGATGCGCGGTTTCGCAGTCGATGAGGATTTGCGCGATCTCACCCTCGCGGTGATGCGTGACAATCGAATGGCTATGCATGACGCGGCCACGCGCGAGGCGGCTGTCCAGTCCCAGCATCATCGCCTGCATAATTTTGGGCACACCTGCCATGACAAACACATTTTCAACCTGAAAGCCTGGCGCAATGCTGGCCGGATTATCAATCAGTGTTGCGGTCACTGGCATTTTGGCCATGCGCGCCCGCGCGTCATTCATCTTGTCGCAATAATATTGCTGCAGTAACGGCCAGGCTTCCGGGTGTAAGCCATAATCAATGCCAAAGGCCGCGGCGATGCTTTCCGCCGTGATATCATCATGCGTGGGGCCGATGCCGCCGGTGGTGAAGACATACGTATATTTTTGGCGCAGCGCATTAACCGCGACAACAATCTCCGCCTGGTCGTCCGCCACCACGCGTGCCTCACGCACAATAATGCCCAGTTGCGCCAGATACTCCGCGAGCCACGGTAAATTCACGTCTTTGGTGCGGCCGGACAATAATTCATTGCCGATCAGCAGTACGGCGGCGGTTAAAATGGGCAGTTCTGCTTGTTTTGTGGACACGGGGCGGCTACCTATAATTGTCATGAATCTTGCCCAAACATCCAACCAGCATCGGCATGCGGAATCAATCCCGTTGCATGGGCCGGAGGCCTTTGCCGCAATGCGCGCCGCTGGACAATTGGCAGCGGCGGCGTTGGATTTCATTACGCCTTATGTGATGCCAGGCGCAACGACCGAGCGGCTGGATCAATTGTGCGAAAGTTTTATCCGTGACCATGGCGCCGTCCCGGCACCGCTCGGCTATAAAGGCTATCCCAAAGCGACCTGTATTTCGATCAACCATGTTATCTGTCACGGTATTCCATCCGACCGGCAGTTGGCGGATGGCGATATTTTAAACATCGATGTGACCGCGATTTTAAACGGCTGGTATGGTGATACGTCACGCATGTATTGTGCGGGCGATAAAATTCCGCTGCGTGCGCGCAAGCTGGTTGACGTGACCTATGAATGTTTGATGGCGGGCATTGCTGTTTGTAAACCCGGCGCGCATTTGGGCGACATTGGCCATGCGATTGAAACATTGGCGCATGCCAACCGTTTTTCGGTGGTGGAGGATTTTTGCGGCCATGGTTTGGGCCAGGTCTTTCACTGCCCGCCGTCAGTGGTGCATTTCGGCAATGCCGGTGAAGGCCTGGAACTTAAACCCGGCATGATTTTTACGATTGAACCAATGATCAATGCCGGACGTAAGGATAGCAAAGTTTTAAACGATGGCTGGACGGCGGTGACGCGCGACCGTTCGCTGTCCGCGCAATTTGAACATTCGATTGGCATTACTGAAACCGGTGTGGAAATTTTTACACTGTCACCGGCGGGTTATACGATGCCGCCTTATGGAGATGCGGCATGACAGTGGCGGCAGTAAAATCCGCTCCCGATAACCCCAATGCCGGGCACCGCGCGCGCTTGCGAACACGGTTTTTGCAGGGCGGCACGACGGCGATTGCCGACCACGAATTGTTGGAACTGTTATTATTTTATGCCATACCGCAAAAAGACACCAAACCGTTGGCGAAACAGCTCATCCAACAATTTGGCTCGATTAGCGGGGTGTTTTCTGCGGATGGGGCTGCGCTGACGGAAATCGGCGGGCTCAAAGAGCATTCGATCGTATTGTTAAAGGCCATCAAAACCGCCGCCGAACGCATGTCACAAAAGGCTGTCATGAATATGCCGGTGCTGTCCAATTGGCAGCAGTTACTTTCTTATTGTCATGTGGCGATGGCGCATGTGCAGGTTGAACAATTGCGGCTGTTGTTTCTGGACAAAAAAAATAAACTAATTGCTGATGAAATTCAGCAGGAAGGCACCATTGATCACACGCCTGCCTACCCGCGCGAAATTATTAAAAGGGCCTTGAACCTGGGCGCAACCGCGCTGATCATGGTGCACAATCACCCAAGCGGCGACCCGACGCCATCACGCGCCGATATCGACATGACCAACGCCATCCGCGATGCCGCCAAAGCCGTCGGCATCGTGCTGCACGACCATATTATCATCGCCAAATCCGATCATGTTAGTTTCAAGGGGCAAGGCCTGTTATGACCAGACCGTATTTATCATTGGCACTGATCTGCGGCGGACCATCACCGGAACGTGGTATCTCATTAAATTCGGCACGGTCTGTGCTGGATCATCTGGGTCAAACCGACATCAGCATTCTGCCGCTGTATGTGGATGAACACAAACGCTTTTACCAGATTTCCCCCTCGCAACTGTATTCCAACACACCGGCGGATTTTAATTTCAAACTGGCGCAGATGGCAACCGCGCTGGATGAAACAGCTTTGATCAAATTGCTAAAAACAGTGGATTTGGTATTCCCGGTCATCCACGGCGAATATGGCGAGGATGGCGAGCTGCAGGCATTTTTGGAAGCCAACCAAATTCCCTACATCGGTTCTTCCGCTGCCTCCTGTACGCGAATGTTTTTCAAAAATAAAATGAGCGTGGAATTGGCGGCGGCCGGTTTTGCGACGATGCCATCGGTGACTCTAACGACAAATAACGCCGCCACAAAAATTGACAGTTTTTTCCCCCAACATCAATTAACCCGCGCGGTGGTAAAGCCAGTGGCGGGTGGCTCCAGCATCGGCGTGTCATCGGTCACGTCACCACAAGAGGCGTTGGACGCTGCACAAAAATTATTTAACCGTACACACAGCACCGAAGTTTTACTGGAGCCATTTATTGAAGGCCGTGAATTTACCGTGGTATTGTTGGAAAACGCCCAAGGCGTACCGGTTGCTTTGCTGCCCAGTGAAATCAGTATCAGTTATGACGATAATAATATTTTCGATTTTCGCCGTAAATATTTGCCCACTAACCAAGCAACCTATCACTGCCCGCCGCGGTTTCCCGATGCCACGGTTTCAAAAATTCGTCAGATGGCAGAAGATATTTTTACACTATTCGGTATGCGGGATTTTGTACGACTGGATGGCTGGCTACTCGATGACGGACGCATTTTTTTTACGGATCTAAACCCAATTAGCGGCATGGAGCAAAACAGCTTTTTATTTCAACAAGCGGCACGCATCGGCATGACGCATACCGATGTCCTGCTGCATATCGTTAACAATGCCTGTCGCCGTTACGCTTTGCCGCAACCGAAATTGCGCGACACAGGGGGCAGCCAAGCGGTGTTTGCATTATTTGGTGGCAATACCGCCGAGCGCCAGGTGTCGCTCATGAGCGGCACCAACATTTTTTTGAAATTGCGCCAATCACAGCACAATGCGCCGCAAGCGTTTTTGCTGGATGACGATGGCATGCACGTATGGTCCCTGCCCTACAGCTATTTGCTATCGCATACGGTGGAAGAAATCCGTGATAATTGCGCCCAGGCGTCACAGCTGGCTGCACGTTTGGAGACTTTTTTGCCAGCAATTCACAATGGTCTGACAGGCAGCAATGTGTTACGCCCACAGGCTTTGACACAGCCCGTCAAACTTACCCTGGAAGAATTTATCACAGCTGCCCAAGCCCAAGCTGCATTTGTATTTTTAGGGTTACATGGCGGCATGGGTGAAGACGGCACGCTGCAGCGCCGGTTGGATGCCGCAGGCCTGTCTTACAATGGTTCTGGTGCGGATGGTTCCGCGCTATGCATGGATAAATTTGCGACCGGCGAAAAAATCCACGGTCTTAATGACGCGAAGATTATCACTGCGCCCAAGCATCGTGCAACGCTAACGGAATTGAAATCATTATCTGCTGAGGCATTAAATACATTATGGCAACAGCTAACCACCAACTACAATGCGCACAGCCTGATTATGAAACCGCAAGCGGATGGTTGTTCCGCGGGCGTTATTCGCCTGTTCAGTGTTGAGGATCTGGCGCGATATATTGATATTTTGTCAAGCGATGCGACCTATATTCCTGCCAACACCTTTCAAAACCAAACCAGCATCATTGAGCTAGCGCCCGCAGGCAGTGAAGATTTCCTGATCGAGGCCTTTATCGAAACCGATCATATCGTCATCAAAAATAATATCGTTAACTACACGCAGCAAACCGGCTGGGTTGAACTGACCGTCGGCGTCTTGGAACAAAATGGTCATTATTATGCCATGAACCCCAGCATTACGATTGCCGAGGGCAGCGTGCTATCGCTGGAAGAAAAATTCCAGGGTGGTACCGGCATCAATATTACCCCGCCGCCGCCAGAGATTTTCTCCACCACGCAGGTTGCACAAATTCGCCGCAGCATTGAACACGTCGCCGCCGCGCTGTCGATCCGCAATTACGCGCGGATTGATATTTTCTTTAATGTAATTACCGACCAGCTGCTGGTAATCGAGGCGAATTCCCTGCCCGGCCTTACACCCTCTACCGTTATTTATCATCAGGCGCTGGCGGAACCCACCGCAATTTACCCGCGTGAATTTCTGGAACTGCTGATCGGTCTTAAAACCAACACGGCAGCGTTAAATACGCGGTTTAAGGCTGCTTAACACAGGCACGGTAGCCTCCCTGGAATAATTTTGTGTTCGATTTTTACTGAAGTGAATCCGCAACATCATCAAGCCCCAGCTCGCGCAATTTGCGCTTGCGTTCGCGGAGTTTGCGGCCAGCCAGCGTTTCAGCCATTTCCGTGCCGCCGATAAGGTTGCCATCCGGCAGTTTTAAAAAACCTTCCAGTTTTTTGAACAAATTATTTTCCTGATCAGGCTCACGCTTGTTGAGCAAATTGTCACTGCGCACTTCGCGAACGATACGTTCGGTCAAAACAATTTTGGTTTGCGGCAACACGCCCTTATTCAAAAATGGCCGCAACCTGGCCAGCGCCGGGGAATCTTCCCCTTTGGTCAAAGTCACATCACCGCGCACAATTTCAATGAGGCGCAGCAGATAATCGTTAAAGCTGTATTGCCGCCCGACCAAACTGTCGAGCATATCGGCCATCATCAGGCAATCGGCAATGAAACTATCCATCAATTCCTGCATGGTTGGTGCCTGGGCACCTTCCAACAAAGCCACCGCAAAATTCAGTTTGGCCGGGTAATTGCCAAAATCGCCATTCAACAGATATTGCGTGAGTACACTGAAAAAATTATGCGCGGCGGTATTTTGGTTTTGCGCCTGCAGTCCGGCGAAAAAACCTTCTGGGTTCGCGGCATCGAATTTGGGGCGTGTCGCCGCGGTTGCATTAAAACTGCGCGCGGCATTATGAATTTCTTTGTAAAAACCCATCAATTCTTGAAGCCGCTGCGGTTGCGGCTGTTCCAGCCGTTTGGCTTGGGCAACACTGACCTGATAGAAAAAAGCCCCGATCAGGCTTGTCGTATCATCAAATTTTTTAAGATAATTAAAACCGTGCAGTAATTCTGTTGGCGTGATTTGAAACCGCTCTAAAAACAGCCGCAGCAGCCGCGCCAGCGCCATCCGCGCCGGCAACTGATAACATTCCGCGGTTGCATGGCAGAGCGGCGCATTATCCGCGCTGCCCGTCAGCACCAAAATCGCCTCTTCACTGGCATCGCGTTTTTGCTTGAAAATTTCCCCGGCGCGCTGGTTGCCGGAAAAGGACGTGGTGTTTTTCATGACCTTAACCGACGTATAATCGCCGGATTTACGCGTCAGGTTGCGCGCGACACTGAGCGCGACCTCTTCCTCATCGGCTTGGGTTTCCAAAAACCATTCGCCTTTGCGCTCGACGAATACTTCGAAAGAAACTTTACTGAACAAATCGCACCGCCTATATATGAAACTTATCAGCTTACCTGCTAAATGTTAAGCATTGCTGAATGGAGCTTTTTGATGACTTTTGTCGTCCTCGACGCCTGTATTAAATGCAAATATACCGATTGCGTGGAAGTTTGCCCGGTCGATTGTTTTTACGAGGGTGAAAACATGCTGGTCATTAACCCCGATGAATGCATCGATTGTGGCGTCTGTGAACCGGAATGCCCCATTGAGGCGATTGTGCCGGATACCGATAACCGCGCCGCGCCATTCCTGGAATTGAACCGCACCTACAGCGAAGAATGGCCGGTTATCACCCGTAAAAAAGCCGCTTTGCCTGAGGCGGAAGAATTTAAAAATGTCAAAAATAAATATCCGGAGCATTTTTCCGCCAATCCGGGTGAAGGCACCTAGACCAACTATTTGCGTTTTTCAAATAATAAAAACGCCGGTGCCGCCATATAGATGGATGAATAGGTACCGATGACGATGCCGAAAATAAGTGCGATCGTGAAATTACGAATAACTTCACCGCCGAATAAAAACAGCGATACCAGAACCAGCAAGGTGGTGCCGCTGGTCATCATGGTGCGGAACAAAGTTTCGTTGAGCGAGAAATTAGACAATTCCACCATCGGTTTGGTTTTGAATTTACGCATATTTTCGCGGATACGGTCGAAAACCACGACAGTATCATTGAGCGAGTAGCCGGAAATCAGCAACACCGCCGCCACAGTCGACAGATCAAATTCCAGGTGTAACAGCGAGAAAAAGCCGAGCGTGATGATGATATCATGCAGCAGCGCCAATACCGTTGCGACACTAAAAGCGCGGTCAAAGCGCAACCAGATATAAACCAGAATGCCACCCACCGACAGCAATGCCGCGAATAGCGAGGCGGAACGCAATTCATCTCCTACCTGCGGACCCACCATTTCAATCCGCAGATATTCCGCAACACGTTTGCCCAAAGTATCACGCACGGTTTGAATCGCGCGCTGGTTGCCGGTATCACCGTCCGTCTGCTGTTGCACGCGAATCAGGATATTATGACCGTCACTGCCGGTGGCTTGCAGTGACACCTGGCCCAAATTTAAATGTTCCAATTCCGGTCGCAGCGCGGCTACATCCGGTGCCGCGTCAAAACGTGCCTCGATCAAAATCCCACCGCGAAAATCGATCCCAAAGTTGAGACCGCGTGTCGCTAATAAGACCAGCGATCCAACTACCATAATCGCAGAAATTATCAACGCGGCTTTGCGCAGCGCCAGAAAATTCAGACCGGGATTGTCGGGAATCAGGCGAACCGGTTTAAACATCGGTCGCCCCCGTCGATTGAAACGGCAGGCCGTTGGGCCGCGCGAAATGATACCAGGCCATCATGATAAGACGCGTTAGCCATACGGCGGAAAACAGTGACGTAATAACGCCAACAATCAACGTTACCGCAAAGCCGCGCACCGGTCCAACGCCAAAACTCATCAGCACGATTGCCGAAATTAGCGCGGTTAAGTTGGTATCAATCACGGCGGACATACCCCGCGCATAACCGGCGTCAATCGCCGACAGTGGACTGCGCCCAGCTAGATATTCCTCACGGATGCGTTCAAAGATTAACACATTGGCATCTACTGCCATCCCGATCGTCAGCACGATACCGGCAATGCCAGGTAATGTTAATGTTGATTGCAGCAGCGACATGATCGCAAAAATAAACACCATGTTGCACATGAGGGCAAAGGACGCCATCAGGCCAAACGTGCCATAAGACACAATCGCCAAAATGCACACCGCGACGAGGCCGATAATAGAAGCCTTGCGGCCGCTGGCGATGGAGTCCGCGCCCAAGGTTGGCCCCACGGTACGTTCCTCAATGACTTTCAGCGGCGCCGGCAGCGCCCCGGCACGCAACAGCAATGACAAATCATTGGCCTGTTCGGTGGTAAAATTGCCAGAAATCTCGCCGCGGCCGCCGGTAATCGGTTCCCGAATGTTTGGCGCGGAAATGATTTTATTGTCGAGCACAATTGCAAACGGTTTGCCGACATTATCCTTGGTAATTTCGGCAAAACGCCGTGCGCCCAGATTATTAAATTCAAAAGCCACCGATGGTTTGCCATCCTGGGAAAATGATGCGCTGGCAGAGGTTAAATTATCCCCCGTCACCGCCGCCTGTTTCTTAACGACGAGCGCAAGTTCAGGATGGTCTTGCATGGGCAATTTCATGCTATCCACCGGTACGATGCCTGCCACCGGATCAATCGACATATCAACCAGGTTAAAGGTTAGCTTGGCGGTTTTCCCCAGCAGTGATTTTATATGTTCCGGGTCACCCACGCCGGGCAATTGTACGATGATGCGGTCGTCACCCTGACGGACGATTACCGGTTCCTTGGTACCGGTCTCATCAATGCGACGGCGGACGATTTCAACTGATTGCTCTAGCGCGGAATTTTTACGCTTTTGCAAACCATCTGGCAACAGCGCGGCCTGCAGTTTGCCATCTGTATTGATGTTCACATCCAGTTGATTATCCATTTTGCGCAGCAATTTACGCGCCGCATCACTTTGCTGGGCATCGCGCAACGTCAGCCGCAAGCCGCTGGCATCTGTTTTTAAATCTCGATAGCCGATTTGCGCGGCGCGAAACTCCCGCCGCACGCTGTCTTGCATACCCTGGTAATAATCTTCAATTGCCTTGGCAACTTCAACCTGCAACGTCAGTTGCGCGCCGCCTTGCAAATCCAGGCCTAGGTTGACGGTTTGAGTAGGCAATAAGTTAATTAAAAATCTAGGTAACCAAGCAATAGCCGTTTCTTTTCCGTGAGGTGTGATAACCTGACTTTGTTCTTTAAAAGATTGAACAGTATGCTGGGGCAATACATTTGGTAATGCCAAAAATAATCCTATTATTGACAGAATTATAATCGTCCAGATTTTCCAACGCGGCATCAGTGGCATAGTGCATTTCTTTGCAATTGAGGAAAATAGCCTCCCCCTTGTGGGGAGGCACAAATTTTTGAGTTTTTTGTTTTATGTAGTGAAATAAAATAGAGAAAAATTTGGGTGGGGGTTTTTAATTGCAAATCAAGTCCCCCACCCAAAAATTCTGCAGCTCGCTGCGCAGCGAGCTGCAGAATTTTTGTGCCTCCCCACAAGGGGGAGGCTAAGTCCGCGCTCATATTAAGCACTTTTACGCTCTGATTTGACATCATCATTCGCAACCGATGCCTCCGTCAACACATTGGCAATCGTATTGCGCACCACCCGCACGCGCACATTATCCGCCAGTTCCACGACAACTTCCTGGTCTTCAATCGCAACTACCCGGCCGATTTTACCGCCACCAGTGACAATTTTATCGCCAGCTTTGATAGTACCCAACACTGTGCGATGGTCTTTCATGCGGCGCTGTTGCGGGCGAATGATCAAAAAGTAAAATACTACAAAAATAGCCACCAGCGGCAGTAATGACATAAATTCACTGCCCGCTGGCGCCGGTGCGCCCATCGGCAATGTAGTTGTCGTTTCGGTAGCGGCAGTAGTTGGCGCGGGCGCAGTATTTTGGGCAAAAGCCTGTGTCATATCAAAATCCTAAGGTTTATTTTGGGACACTATAACGTGGCGGTTGCTGATGACAACCGCCAATTATGCGGTTTTGCGCTGCAGTTCGATGGTGGGCTCTTCATCCGGCAACAACGGCACAAACCGCACCGGGCAGATATCTTCATAAAAAAACTGGTCCATCAGCCGCGTGATTTTGATCAGGATCTGCTCACGCCCGCGCGAAACCGGACAGACCATAATACCGCTATTATCCAACTGATTGAGCAATGCGGCAGGCGGTGTTTCCCCAGCTGCCGCTGCCGTGACAATGATCCGCGCAAATGGCGCCTGTTCCGCCCAGCCTTTGGTACCGTCCCCCACCTTTGCGGTGTAGTTACGGATTCGCAATTGGGTCAAAATATCTTCCGCCGGTTTCAGGAATTCAGGAATACGTTCGATTGTGTAAACGCGGCGGACGAGTCGCGCCAAAATTGCCGTCTGGTAACCGCTGCCGGTACCAATCTCTAAAACCTTATGCTGCTTATCAACCTGCAGCGCCTGGGTCATCAGCGCGACTATTAACGGCTGACTAATGGTCTGGCCATGCCCGATCGGCAGCGCGACATTTTCATAGGCCTTGTCTTGAAACTGCACCGGAATAAACGTCTCACGCGGCACCCGTTCGATGGCACCCAACACAGCAGCATTACTGATACCCAGCGTCCTGAGTTCCATTACCAAACGAATTTTACGGGCTTCCCAAATGTTCATTTATCCTATCAGCCTAATGCTGATTCCACGGATTAGCAGCCGGGTGATACAGGATTATTTTTACCCATATCTGGTAGCCAACATAAAAAATCCATCAAAGTAGTGATTTTGGCCAAAAATTACTTTTTACTTTCAAGGTTTTTAATTATGTTGAATGCAGTAATTCACATTTTAAAGGATGTTCAATGTCTTCAATTTCCACGCAACGTATTTTTTCATTGGCCGCAGTCGCTCTGACCGGTTACGGTTACAGTAGAATTCTACAAAATCAAAACTTGCCTATTGGCGTTGTTCCCATGAAAGGCGCGTTGCATCGCGGTAACACTACTAACGCGGTTGAAGATACTTTGCGTGCATATAAGACGACCCCGTCATATCTTATGCTAGAAACAGATTTACGGCGCTGCAAAAATGGTATGGTTAATGGTCATGATTTGGATATGAACCGTGTTAGTAATGGTCGTAGTGCACTAGTATATGCAAACGCCACAGTTGCTCAAATTACATCAGTGCCATTAGGCAAAGATGGCAAAGATCGTATTATGACTTTAGAGCAAGTTCTTGCTTTAAAACGTTCTGCTATTTTAGAATTAAAAGATAACAGTCAACTTAATTATAACAGCGTAACAATAGCTGATAAAGAGTCAGCCAAAATGGTCGCTGCTGCAGTTAAAAAATATATGGCATCTGCCCGCAATAACATTGTATTTGAGTCTTTCAATCTGGCGACGCTAAAAGAGTTGCACGACATTATGAAATTTAATGGTGATGTTACCGGTTTTGGTTACATGCATCTGGTTGGATCTGAAGCCAGCACTGTTCGGACAACTATCAATAAAGGTCAAAATGGATTTAGCGTTTTCTTAAAAAAGCATCCACTTTTTGCCGAAGGTGTCACTAAACTTAAAGGCCGTTCCGAATTGGTGAATGATGTCAACAATGCTGCCGTTGCCGCAAGTATTTCAGCCGAACGCGCTTTATTAGATGCACAAGGCTATAGTGATATTGGTTTTGCAGCTAGCAAAGGCGTTATCAAATGTATGTCACGCCAAGCAATTAGCCAAACAAAAGTGATGTTTGGTTGGGATTGCAAAACACCTGAAGATTTAGTCTTAATCACTAATGCCGGTGTCAAACCAATCTTAGATGTTACTGCTTTGCCGTCGCATCGTTTGTAAATTCTGTTCGCAGCGCATCCAGCATTGGATAATATGTCATATCGAGATGCAGCGGCGTGATGCTGATATAGCCAGTATTCGTCGCCGCGACATCGGTATCCGCAATATCATCGCCTACCACAGAATGACCAACCCAAAAATACGGGTCGCCCCAGCGGTCTTCGCGCACGATAATTTCGTCGCTTAATTTGCCGGTCGCGGTATGGGCAATTTTGATGCCTTTAACATCTGCCAATGGTACGTTGGGAAAATTCACATTCATTAAAATACCGACCGGCCAGGCAAGGCTGGTCAGCTGGCGGATAATCTGCGGCGCATAATGGCGGGCGATATCCCAGTTAGGTGCGTTACCTTCAATCGTTTGACTAAAGGCAATCGCCGGCACGCCCAGCAAGGTTGCCTCCATCGCCGCCGCCACGGTGCCGGAGTAAGTCACGTCCACCCCGGCGTTGCGGCCGAAGTTGATGCCGGACAGCATGAGGTCCGGTTTGCGATCTTTAAATAAATAATTGATACCGAGCAGCACCGCATCCGTGGGCGTACCGCTGACACAATGATGACACTCATCTATTTTGTGTAGCCGCAGCGGATCGCACACGGTTAATGAATGACTTTTGACCGATTGCTCAGTTTCCGGCGCACAGACTTGAACATCGTCGCTTAAGGTCAGCGCAATTTCTTCCAAGACCTTAATTCCCGGCGCGCGGATGCCATCATCATTGCTGATCATGATGCGCGAATTGGCGAGATCCAGCGGTGCTTTAAACACTTATTACGTCCAACCCGCCCATGTATGGTCGTAATACTTCGGGAATAACGATGCTGCCATCCGACTGCTGATAATTTTCCATGACCGCGATCAGCGCACGGCCGACCGCCACGCCGGAGCCGTTCAGGGTATGCACAAATTCAGTGCCCTTCGCGCCGTCACGGCGGAACCGCGCGTTCATGCGGCGGCCTTGAAAATCACCGCAATTGGAACAACTTGAAATCTCACGGTATTTTTGTTGTCCCGGCAGCCAGGCTTCAATGTCATAGGTTTTGCGCGATGCAAAACCCATGTCACCCGTACAGAGCAGCATGGTGCGAAACGGAATCTCGAGTTTTTTCAAAATCGTTTCCGCGGCATCCGTCATGCGTTCGTGTTCGGCGTCCGAGTCTTCCGGCCGCGTAATACTGACCAGCTCAACTTTGTAAAACTGATGCTGGCGGAGCATGCCCTTGGTATCTCTGCCCGCCGCGCCCGCTTCACTGCGGAAACATGGCGTTAGCGCGGTCAAGCGCAGCGGTAATTGTTCTTGCGGCACTATCATATCGTTGACAAAATTCGTCAGTGAAATTTCTGACGTCGCAATCAGATAACGCTCATCCGTCGTTTTGAACATGTTATCGAATTTAGGCAGATTACCTGTGCCATACATTGCCGTCGCATTAACCAAAATCGGCACACTGCACTCTGTATAACCAAACTCGCGTACATGCGTATCAAGCATGAATTGCCCCAACGCGCGTTCCAGCCGTGCCAATTGACCCTTCAATATCACAAACCGCGTGCCAGCAATTTTGGCCGCAGTCTCAAAATCCATGAGGCCAAGCGCCGCACCCAAATCGGTATGATCTTGGGCGGCTGGCATCTCAGCTGGCGCCCCAAATGTGCGCAACTCCCGATTATCATTTTCATCTGTACCCTGCGGCACATCGGCGGCGGGTAAATTCGGCAGTGTCTCTAAATATGTTTTTAATTTGTCAGCCAGTGCCGTTTCACTGTCCGCCAAATCAGTCATCTGGTTTTTGATAGCGGCCACTTCGTCAGTAAGCGCTGTTGCATCACCGCCAGATTTTTTTAGCGCGCCAACTTGCGCGGACTTTTCGTTGCGCGCCGTTTGCAAGTTTTGTAATTCGGTTTGCGCGGCGCGGCGGCATGTATCCAGCTCTAAAATCTCTGGCGCTTGTGGCGGCAATCCACGCGCAGCCAGCCGCTCATCAAACAGGTCAGGATTATCGCGGATAAATTTTATATCATGCATCTGGTGTTACAACTTTGGCTTTGGACTTTTCCTGATAGGACAATAATAAGATTGACAGTTCAAACAAGCCCCACAGCGGCAGCGCGACACAGGTTTGCCCGAACATATCCGGCGTTGGCGTGATAAAGGCAGCGGCCACGAACGCCACGACGATAGCATAACGGCGGATTTTTTTGAGTTGTGTAGCAGTGACAATTCCCAACTGTCCCAACAATAACAACAACAATGGCAATTGGAACACCAAACCAAAGGCGATGATAAAATGCATGGTGAGTTGCAGGTAGTCCTCCACCCGCGTTTGCGCCAATACCGGAATGGCGTCACCCGCGCCGCTTTCATAGGACAGGAAAAACTTCCAGGTCACCGGCATCACCAGAAAATAGGCCAGCGCCGCGCCACAGCAAAACAACAGCGGCGCACCAAAAAAATATGGCACCAAGGTCGCTTTTTCACGTTTATAAAGACCGGGCGCGATGAAGATCCATACCTGCGCGGCGATAATCGGGAATGCCAATACAAAACCGGCGAAGACCGCAATTTCCAGATGCGCCATAAACGCCTCCGGCAATTGCGTAAAAATAAGGTGGAAACCCGGCCGCGGGTTTGCCTGTTTCAACGGCTGCAACAGCAGTTGCAAAATATCTCCGGCCATAAAAAAGCTGGCCGTGCCGGTAATTGCGAACGCCAGCACCGCATAAATCAAACGCCGCTTCAACTCGTGCAAATGCGCCACAATCGGCTGATGCAAAAAATCCTGATGCACGTCACTCATGGGTCAGTGTCGGCTTTTGGCGGTTGTGGCTTAGGCGGCAACGGATCGAAACTGATTTTTTTCAAATCATTATGCAGGTCGCGCATATCATCGGTGTACAGCGCCTTTTCAAAATCACGTTTGGCATCATCGACAATGTTGCGCGCAATCCGCACCCAGCGCCCAGCTTGGTAAAACAGTTTCGGCCAATCTTTGGCGGGCACTACCAATACCGCCACAATCATCACCAGCAATATTTCCGCCCAACCGACGCCGAACATCAGCCGGCTTTTTTCAGTGGCATATCCAGCTTGATATGTAGTTCCCTAAGACGAAAAGCTTCCACCTCGCTGGGCGCTTGCATCATGACATCCTCGGCCTTTTGATTGAGCGGAAAAGCAATAACTTCGCGAATATTCGGTTCATCCGCGAGCAGCATAACAATGCGGTCCACGCCCGGCGCGGAACCGCCATGCGGCGGCGCGCCCAGTTTAAATGCGGACAACATGCCGCCAAAGCGCTGTTCCAATACTTCGGCGGAATAGCCGGCAATTTCAAACGCCTTATACATAACCTCGGGCAAATGGTTACGGATCGCGCCCGACGACAATTCAATCCCATTGCAAACGATATCATATTGATAGGCGTTGATTGTCAGCGGGTCTTGGGTATTCAGTGCGTTCAAACCACCTTGTGGCATTGAAAACGGATTATGCGAAAAGTCGATTTTGCCGGTCACTTCATCCTTTTCATACATCGGGAAATCAACAATCCAGCAGAATTTAAATTCATCGTTTTTAATTAAACCTAATTCCTGGGCGATTTTGGTACGCGCCGCGCCAGCGAATTTGGCCGCCTTGTCGCCGATGTCACAGACGAAAAAGATTGCATCGCCATCTGCCAAACCGGTCGTCGTGCGCAATTCAGTCAGCGCCGCCGCCGGAATGAACTTCGCAATCGGCCCTTTGCCCTCGGAACCATCCAACGTCACATAACCCAGGCCTGCTGCACCCTCGCCGCGTGCCCAATCATTTAGCTTGTCAAAAAAGCTGCGTGGTTGCGTGGCAACACCCGGCACGCGGATGGCGCGCACCATGCCGCCTTTGACCAGTATACCTTTAAAGGCGTTAAAACTTACATCGTCACGCGCGAAGACAGCAGTCACATCGCTGATAAGAAGCGGGTTGCGCAAATCCGGCTTGTCGCTGCCATATTTCAGCATTGACTCCGCATAAGGAATGCGCGGGAATGGCGAGGCTGTCACAGTCTTTTTTGGGCTGTTGAAATCGGCAAATTCCTCAAACACGCCGCGCAGCACCGGTTCAATTGCGTTAAAGACATCCTCTTGCGTCACGAACGACATTTCAAAGTCGAGCTGGTAGAATTCACCCGGGGAACGGTCGGCGCGGCTGTCTTCATCACGAAAACATGGTGCAATCTGGAAATATTTATCAAAGCCCGCCATCATCAGCAGCTGTTTAAATTGCTGCGGTGCCTGGGGCAGCGCGTAAAATTTGCCGGGATGAATGCGTGACGGCACCAAGAAGTCACGCGCGCCTTCAGGGCTGGACGCCGTTAAAATCGGCGTTTGGAATTCGGTAAAGCCCTGCGCAATCATACGCTGGCGCAAGGATGAAATCACATTGCTGCGCAGGCGGATGTTACGCTGCATTTTTTCACGCCGCAGATCGAGGAAGCGGTATTTTAAACGTGTTTCCTCGCCGTAATCTTCATCACTGTTAACCTGTAATGGTAATTGTTCAGCAGTCGATTGAATGACAACTTCAGTCACCTGAATTTCAATGGCACCGGTTGGCAATTTCGCATTCACCGTCTCGGGCGTACGTGCCACCACCTGGCCGGTGACTGTAATCACAAATTCATTACGCAGGTTTTCAATGGCCTTGAAGGCAGCACTGCCTTCTTCCAATACGCATTGCGTCATGCCATAGGTATCGCGCACGTCGATAAACACCAGCTGGCCGTGGTCGCGGCGACGGTGCACCCAGCCGGACAATTTAACGGTTTGGCCTGCGTCTGTGGCGCGCAGGGCGCCGCAGGTATGTGTGCGATAAATATGCATTTTCGATTCCATTGTGCAGATCACTAAAGCGGTTGAGCCATTTATTGTAAAGAGATTGGACGATAATGTCTTTTCTTCTTGACAATTGTCTAAAAATATGTGAATAATTTCCTAGTTATGAATTGCTGTCTGGGCCCAGGCGCAATTGAGACGCGGATGCTGGAGCTTCTAGGGGACGGGACCTAGAAGGGATCTATAGGCCAAAACCTATGGGCCCCTACATCAGGCGGACATAATCTGGAGATAACCCCCGGGGGATTCTTTGTAAAAGGCAAAAGGCCACCATTCAGTTAAGCGTCAACAATAGGAAAGCGGGAAACAAAAGAAAAAAGCGGCAATAATAATAAGACATGGTAAAGAAACCAGATGAACACATTAATTACCGCGCAAGACGCGCTAAACGAACTATGCGTGACGCTCGGCGCGCAGGCAATCATTACAATCGACACGGAATTTATCCGTGAGAAAACTTATTACCCGCAACTATGCCTGATCCAAGTGGCGTGGGATGGCGGCGCGATGGCGATTGATCCGTTGGTAGGATTAGACCTTTCCCCCCTACTTGCAATTTTGGCCAATCCCGCGATTATCAAAATCTTCCACGCCGCGCGGCAAGATCTGGAAATATTTTATAAACTGATGGGTGGTCTGCCGCAAAATGTGACGGATACGCAGATCATGGCGCTCGCGCTCGGCTATACTGACCAGATTGCTTATGACCGGCTGATGAATGCCGAACTTGGTGTTAACTTGTCAAAAGGCCAACGTTATACCGATTGGGCCAAACGCCCATTAACCGACAAGCAAATTGATTATGCACTGGCGGATGTTACGCATTTGCTGGACGCCTACCATAAAATGCGCGCGCGGTTGGAACTTAAAAATCGCCAGCAGTGGTATCAAGCAAATCTTGCGAATCTGGTAGATGAAGAAACCTACCGCGCGGACCCGGAACGCGCGCATGAGCGGTTAAAACTGCGCAGCAGTGATGGCCGCGTATTGGCGCGCGCGCAAAAACTTGCCGCCTGGCGTGAACGCAAGGCGCAACAGGAGGATTTGCCGCGCAATTGGATACTAAAAGACGAAGTCCTTACCGAACTTGCACTATCCGGTCCTGGTGACGCTGCGGCAATCAGCAACATCCGCGGTATCGGTAAAAATATCACTAAAGGCGATGACGGCCGCGCCATTTTGCAGTTGATTCAGGAAGCCAATGACGCGCCGCTGTCGCGCGGTATGGATGCAAAACCGGACAATTCGCCGCCGGCCGCAGTCATGGAACTGCTGCGCGTCTTATTGCAAAGCGTCGCCGAGCAAGAAAAAATTAATCCCAAACTTATTGCCAGCCAGGAAGATTTGGTGCGGCTGGCCAAGGCCAAAGACGGCGAAATTGTCCTGTCAGAATGGCGGGCAGATTTGTTTGGCCAGCATGCCGCCGCGTTAAAACGCGGCGAGATTGCCTTAGGGCTAGAACGAAACCGCTTGAAGATCATTCGATTGGATAAAACCGAATAGGTGTTAAAAACTTATCTCTCCCTAACAGGGAGAGAAAATTCGCGTTTTAAATTTTCCTAATCATTCTCCTCAACATTCAAAACTTTCCGCGCCAGCCAAATGCTGATCGGCCGCCCGGCGGCTAATGCGGCCTGATCCAGCGTTACTACAACTTGTTGTGCGGTACTGGCGGCCCGCGGCAAATGCACACACAGCCATTCAATGACATCTGTGGATACGGTTAATTGACGGTCCTGAAACATTTTGTGATAAAGCGTTTGCATCATTACGTCATCCGGTTCAGGCATTTGCACGATAGTTGCAATCCGCAACCGCGAGGCCAAATCCGGAATCAGAATATGCCAGGTAGATGGGTGGGTTTTAGCAGTTAATAACAGGCGATGTTTTTGTTGCAGCGTTTTATTATACAAATGCAACAAAGCGCGTTCCGCCGCCGCATTACCTGTAATACTATCCGCATTATCAATCGCCAGGACAGGGTTGGGGGAGGCAAACGGATTAAATTCTGTATTCAGCGCCATTGGCGGTAACACAGCTGCGTTATTCTGGGTCTGCCACAAATTTAACAAATGCGTTTTGCCGACCCCGCTGGGGCCGCATAATATCATAACCGGAGTCGGCCAGGCAGTTAGATCGGCAACCATATTCACAGCATTTTGGTTGCTGCTGGTCACGACAAAATCGTGCGCATGATAAGATGGCGGTGCGGTAAAATCAAAAATCAGCTGGCCTGCCATGCCGGCGCTTACAAATGATTTTGCGTCAGTGACGTTAATTCAAACACGGCGATTTTATCTCCCGCATCCAGCGGCCGTTGTTTCAGCGCGATGCCGCGGCTGACCATATTGGTTAAAACCGTATCGGCGGAGCCATTATAGCCCAACCGCAATGTGCTGGCGGTTTTATTAAGCTGGGCAATATCAGCGACTGCAATCCCCGGCACGCGCATAAAATTTTGCCGCTGGTCGTTCAGCTGTTTGGCATTTTGCGCGGGCACTACAACATAAAGGAAGTTTTGCGGTGCTGCGGCCGCGGCAGGCGTATTCACTGTACCGATTGTGCCGGTCTCTGCCGGGCCAGGGGCACTATCATTCATTCCAGATGCTGTATTTGCCGCAGCCTGTGCCGTTGCAGGGCTGGCCGTCGCCGGCACATTCAATACCGCGCGCGTAGCCCCGGGGCGAAAGCGTACCGTCATGCTGCCCACATAACGGTTACCGCCGGATTGCTCATTTTCAACCGCGAAATCCCGTACAAGATCGCTGATTTTATCGTCACTGAGTTTCGGCACGGCGCCGCCTGGTTTTAGGTTGGCGGCCAGTTGCTCAAATGCCTGCCGCTGGGCGGCGACGATGCCCTGGTCGCGCGCGGCACTGGCATTATCTGCGGAAATATCAACTTTAACATTGGGAACGGTAAAGGTATCATCTGCCAGCACCGGACGGCCGAATGCCAAGCCTAACAACAGCAATATCGCAATTATCCGCATTTTGTCCCCATGATTCCCTTGTCAGAGCATAGGGCGAGCCTGTATAGCACAGCAAGAAAGATAATGCGACCAATGGCACGATTGAAAAACACGATTTCGTACAAAGATGCCGGGGTGGATATTGATGCCGGCAACGCCTTGGTGGAGGAAATCAAGCCGCTGGCGGCCGCGACCAAACGTCCCGGCGTCATGTCAGGCCTTGGTGGCTTTGGCGCGCTATTTGACCTGAAGGCCGCTGGATATAAAGATCCCCTCCTCGTCTCGTCAACCGACGGTGTCGGCACCAAATTAAAAATTGCCATTGAAGCCGGGCGGCATAATACGGTCGGCATCGATCTAGTTGCCATGTGCGTTAACGACCTCGTCGTGCAGGGCGCGGAACCGCTATTCTTTTTGGATTATTTCGGCACCGGCCATTTGGCGGTGAACGTCGCGCGCGATGTGATTGCCGGTATTGCCGAAGGCTGTCGGTTGGCCGGTTGCGCATTGATCGGCGGCGAAACCGCGGAACTGCCCGGCCTCTATGCCGCAGGGGATTATGACCTGGCCGGTTTTACCGTGGGCGCGGTGGAACGCGACCAATTGTTAACCGGCGACATTATCCAGGCTGGCGATATCGTCATCGGCCTTGCCTCCAGCGGAGTGCATTCCAACGGCTATTCACTGGTGCGCAAGGCCGTGGAAGCCGCAGGTTTGCGATATGATGCACCCGCGCCGTTTGCTACAGATAAAACGCTGGCTGCCGCGCTGTTAGAACCCACCCGTATTTACGTGCCATCGTGCCTGGCGGCGCTGCGTGCCGGATTAGTAAAGGGCTTTGCACATATTACCGGCGGCGGCTTGACCGAAAATATTCCGCGCATTCTGCCTGACGGGTGCGGCGTGATATTGGATGCGTATAGCTGGCCGTTATTGCCGGTCTTTAAATGGCTGGCGCAAGTGACAGGCGCGCCAGATGCCGAACTGGCCCGCACCTTCAATTGTGGTATTGGCATGGTCGCGATCGCCGCGCCAGAACGGGCAGATGCCTTAACAGCGCTGCTGACAGCACAGGGTGAAATGGTGTATAAAATTGGCACTGTCACCACCGGTCAACATGTGACCATTACCAATACCGTAACCGCATGGCAAAGCTAAAACTTGGCATTTTAATTTCAGGGCGCGGCAGCAATCTGCAGGCATTGATTGATGCCTGCGCTGAACATGATTTCCCTGCTGAAATTGCACTTGTAATTAGTAACCAGGCTGATGCCTATGGTTTAACGCGCGCGGCTGAAGCAAATATTTTAACGCGGGTTTTAAACCATAAAGATTATAAAACGCGTGAACTATATGACGCGGCATTAGATGCTGCGTTGGTCGCCGCAGGTGTGCAAATGATCTGCCTCGCCGGTTTTATGCGGCTGCTCAGCAGCTGGTTTGTGACCCGTTGGCTGGACCGGCTGATCAACATCCATCCGTCGCTGTTGCCATCTTTTAAAGGCCTTGAGACGCATGCCGCTGCACTCAAGGCCGGCGTTAAAATCCATGGCTGTTCGGTGCATTTTGTGCGGCCCGCGCTGGACGATGGGCCGATTATCGTCCAGGCTGCGGTGCCGGTGTTGGAAAATGATACTATAGAAACCTTAGCAGCGCGGGTATCAACAGCTGAACACGAGACCTATCCTCTCGCCGTGCGCTTGATTGCCGACCGCCGTGTCAATATAGTGGCTGAGCGTTGCTTCATCAGCGGCACGCATGATTTCAGCCATCCCCTAATCGCCCCCGGAGTTTGATATGAGCAACGACCACTTCAACACTGAACCCGCCGAATACAGCCCCGCGCGCGATTATTCAGCCTTCAAACATTATGGTAAGATCGGTACCGTCATTGCACTGATCTTGCTGTTGGCATTGGTCGTCGGCATCGGCCGTTGATTATAACACGCAATAAAAAACCGCCTGCTGGCGGTTTTTTAAATACAAGAAAGTTTTACAACTAACCAACAATCTCTTCCGGTTTAAAGAAAAACGGAATTTCGACCGCGGCGGTTTCGGTGGCGTCAGACCCGTGCACCGAATTTGCTTCAATCGATTCTGCATGCAGCGCGCGAATGGTGCCGGCGTCGGCATTGGCGGGGTTAGTCGCGCCCATGACGTCACGGTATTTACCCACGGCATTGTCGCCTTCCAGCACCTGCACCACCACCGGACCGGACACCATAAAGCCAACCAGGTCATAAAAAAACGGGCGGTCTTTATGGACGCCATAAAATTCTTCCGCTTGTGCGCGGGTCATTTTGATGCGTTTTTGCGCAACGATCTTCAAACCGGCGTCTTCAATCAGCTTGTTAATCGCGCCGGTAATATTGCGGCGGGTTGCGTCAGGTTTGATGATGGAAAAAGTGCGTTCGATAGCCATTGTGATCCTCGTTCGCCGCCGTTATACGGTTTTACATGGAAAATGCAACCCCGCTTGAACGTTTGCGCATTATTATGCGGCAGTTGCGCAACCCTGACGGTGGCTGTCCATGGGATTTGGAGCAGGATTTTAAAAGCATTGCGCCCTATGCGATTGAAGAAGCTTATGAGGTATTAGATGCCATCGAACGCGATGATATGGCCGCGCTCAAGGAAGAGCTGGGCGATCTGTTATTACAGGTCATGTTCCACAGCCAGATGGCCGACGAACAAGATCTGTTTGATTTTGATGATGTGACGACTGCCATTGCTGACAAAATGGTTGCGCGCCATCCGCATGTGTTTGGCAATGCTGCTATCCGTACCACGGACGAACAGTTGCAAAGTTGGGAGGCGCAAAAATCCGCCGAACGCGGTGCCGCCGGTGAGGTCAGCGCACTGGATGGCGTGGCAGCCGCCCTGCCCGCGCTGATGCGCGCGGAAAAATTACAAAATCGCGCGGCGCGAGTTGGGTTTGCATGGCATAACGCCGCCGATGTGTTTAAAAAATTGGATGAGGAGATTAACGAATTAAAAGTAGAGTTAGCTGCAAAACATATAGACCAAGCCAGGCTGCAGGATGAATTGGGTGATATGTTATTTGTTATGACCAATCTGTGCCGCGTTTTAAAATGCGACCCGGAGACAACGCTGCGCCAGGCCAATCAAAAATTTGAGCGGCGGTTTAAGGCAATGGAAATTGCCGCTGTCAACAACGGTCAAAAATTCGCCGAACTTAACATCCTGCAACAGGAAAACTTGTGGCAATTCATTAAACGACAAAAATAGCTGCCTCTGGAGAGGCTAAAACAGCGCATTGTTTGGCGCCAGGATAATGATTGACACGTGAGTAAGACGTTGGTAAGATTAAATCATGGAAACGACGGTTATTTCGACTAAAGGCCAAGTTGTACTGCCGAAAGCAGTAAGAGATGACTATCACTGGCCCGCCGGTCAACAGTTAGTGATCGAACGCAAAGATGATGGCGTGTTGCTGCGTCCGCAACAAGGCGTTAGCTTGGAAGAATTGCGGAAAGCGTTTGGCAATTGGAAATACAATGGCCCTGCCAAAACAATCAAGGAAATGGATGAAGGCATGGCTTTAGCTATTAAAGAACGTCATGATCGCGGTCGATACTAATATTTTGGTGCGGCTGTTTGTCAAAGATGATGAACAGCAGCGCGCTCAAGCTGAAGATTTATGTCAAAGCAATAATATTTTTGTATCCAAAACTGTGTTGATTGAATGTTTCTGGGTTTTAACAAAAGTTTATGGCAAATCTGAGATCATTGCTTTGCAAGATGTTATTCGCATCTGTGCTTTGCCTAACTTTATCATTGAGGATTACACAACTGTCTTAAATGCTTTTGATCTATGCTTATCGCGAAAGATTGAATTTGCTGACGCGTTACATTATTTATCAGCAGCGGGCGCTGCTGGCTTTGCGACTTTTGACAAGCCTTTTGTTAAAGCTGCAAAAGATTTAAAACCCGTTGTAGCTTCGCCAAAAAGTTTACTTAAAATATAGCTGTCATAAAATAATTCACCGCCACATCGGTTTTAGATAGGCTGAACAGTGCGTGATCGGGCGCCGCGGGATTAAAGACCAAGCCGGTTACATTTTGTATGGTTAAACCCGCATCACGCGCATAGCCGGATAACTCGCTCGGCTTCACGAATTTTTGCCAGCTATGCGTCCCCACCGGCACTAACCGTAAAATATATTCCGCAGCGATTTTACCCAGCAATAAAGCCTTAACCGTACGATTAAGCGTTGAAAAAATAATCAAGCCGTTCGGTTTCAACAGTTGTGCGCAGGATACAATAAAGGCTGCCGGGTTATCGACATGCTCAATGATTTCAAGCGCGGTGATGATGTCAAAACTGGCGGCTGGAAGCTGGCGGCTGGATTTTTGTTTTAACGTCGTTCCTGCTTCCTGCTTCCTGCCTCTAGCTTCGTTAAACTCTTCCACCGTCCCACCCACATAACGAATATCCAGTCCGCCCTTCGCCGCATGCGCCTGCGCCGTTGCAATAGCTGCCGGACTGGCATCAAGACCGGTAACGCGAAAACCCTGCCGCACCAGCGGCTCGCACAATAAACCGCCACCACAACCGATATCCAATAGATTTAGTTTATTACTTTCAATACCAGGATAATGCACAGCAATTTGATTTTTAATATATGTTAACCGCACCGGATTAATCAGATGCAACGGCTTGAACGGCCCTTGCTCGTCCCACCAACTGCCGCCAATCGCATCAAATTGCGCAATTTCTGAGTCAATTCTGCTGCCGCTGTTTGCTTGCTTTACCATGCTAAAACTTATATCAATGATGCCACGGATTTACCATGACTCTTATCGTACAGAAATTTGGCGGCACCTCGGTCGGCGATATTGACCGCATCAAAAAAGCCGCGCTTAAAACCAAAGCGGAGATTGACCGCGGGCATGATGTCGTCGTCGTCGTGTCCGCTATGAGCGGTGTCACCAACCAGCTGGTGGAACATTGTGATGCCATTAACACCGTGCATGACAGCCGCGAATATGACAGCATCTTGGCGTCGGGTGAGCAGGTCACGGCGGGCCTGTTTGCGCTTGCACTGCAAAACCTGGGCATCAAGGCGCGCAGTTGGTTGGGCTGGCAGGTGCCGATCATTACCGATAAATTACATGGCAAGGCGCGGATTATGGATATTCCGGCGCATGACCTCGCTGATAGTTTAAAAATGGGCGAAGTGCCGGTGATCGCTGGTTTCCAGGGCCTATCTGAAGATGAGCGGATAACGACGCTGGGCCGCGGCGGGTCCGATACCTCGGCAGTCGCCATTGCCGCTGCGATGAAGGCAGAACGCTGCGATATCTACACGGATGTTGATGGCGTTTATACGACCGACCCGCGCATTGTCGCGCGCGCGCGCAAAATTCCCTTGATCGCTTATGAGGAAATGCTGGAAATGGCCTCGGTCGGTGCGAAAGTTCTTCAGGTGCGCTCGGTCGCGATGGCGATGCGGCATAAGGTGCGCGTGCAGGTATTATCAACATTTAACGCAGCGGTGGGCAGCGACCTGCCCGGCACATTGGTTGTGGATGAGGACGAAATTATGGAACAGGAATTGGTCACCGGTGTTGCCTTTACCCGCGATGACGCAAAAATAACCTTACAGGGCATTCGCCCAGATACGGGCCTCGCCGCCGCGATTTTCGGGCCGCTGGCCACTGCCGGTATCAATCTTGATATGATTGTGCAAGATGTGTCGATTGGTTCCGGCAATAACACCTTCATGACCTTTACCTGTAACAAACGCGATCTGGCCCAGGTCGTCAAAATTTATGAAGGCGAAAAAACCGCCGGGCGCATTCACTATGATAATATTGTGACCGACCCCGGTGTGACAAAAATATCCATTATCGGCATTGGCATGCGCAGCCATTCGGGCGTGGCGCTGACCATGTTTCGCACTCTCGCCGAAAAAGGCATTAATATCGAAGTTATTTCTACCTCTGAAATCAAAACCAGTGTATTAATTAAGGATGATTATACGGAACTGGCTATCCGCGCGCTGCACAGCGCCTATGGACTTGATGAGCAAGAGGCCGTGTAATGGCATTTGAATTTCCACAGTTTCAGGTCAAGTTTCCGCAATTGGCACGCGACATAAAACTGCCGATCCAATTTCCGGAATTGCCGTACCAGCTAAAAGATTTTCACCTGCCAAATTTTCCATTCTCGTTTAAACGCGAAACGCCGGATGAATTGGCGCAAAAGCGTTTAAACGAATTATGGGCCAAGGGCCGCGCTTTCCTCGGCTGCGATTATGCAATTTTGGGCGGCGCGATGACCTGGGTGTCGGAGGCGAATTTGGTCGCCGCCATTTCCAACGCCGGTGGTTTTGGCGTCTTGGCATCAGGTTCAATGCCACCGGAAATTTTGGCCGATGAGATTTTAAAAACCCGGGGCAAAACTGCGCAGCCGTTTGGTGTTAACCTTATTACCATGCATCCGCAATTAGACGCGCTGGCGGATATTTGTGGCAAATTGAAGGTCAGCCATGTGGTGTTGGCGGGCGGCTTGCCCAGCCAAAAAACGATCAAGCAGTTAAAAAATTATGGCTGCCAGGTGATCGGCTTTGCCCCAGCTCTCATCATTGCCAAAAAACTGATCAAGATGGGCGTTGATGCGCTCGTGATTGAGGGGCATGAGGCCGGTGGGCATATCGGCCCCGTCAGCACCTCGGTTCTCGCGCAGGAGATTCTGCCGCATGTAACTGAGGTGCCGGTGTTCGTCGCCGGCGGTATCGGCCGCGGTGAAGCCATTGTACAATATTTGGAAATGGGCGCCGCGGGCGTGCAACTGGGCACCCGCTTTGTTTGCGCCACCGAATGTATCGCGCATGCCAATTTTAAAAAGGCATTTATCAAGGCGGATGCACGCAATGCGACGCCGACCGCGCAGATCGATCCGCGCTTTCCGGTTATTCCCGTACGCGCCATTGAAAATGACGGTACACGTAATTTCATGGATGCGCAACGCGCCGCCATCCAAAAATTCGATAGCGGCGAATTGTCATTAAAGGATGCCCAACTGGAAATTGAACATTTTTGGGCGGGTGCTTTGCGCCGCGCCGTGGTGGATGGCGATGTCGAAGGTGGCTCGCTGATGGCCGGGCAATCCGTCGGCATGGTTAAAAAAATCCAGCCGACCAGAGAGATTATTCACGAGTTGTTGGAACAAGCGTTGCAAACCTTGAAAAGCCGCGCAGCTGCGTAAATTTTTACATTTTTCCAGTATTGCCCTGACAGGAATAGTTATTGTCTACATACTTGCCCTAATAATACTCAGCATATTTCAACGGTCGCTTATTTATATACCGCCTAAAAACGATGACCCCGCTGTACTGGTAACAGCACTAAAAAAAGCGGGCATTGCGGCAGACTATTTTAATATTCAAATGCCGGATAACACGCACATAAATTTTATTTATATCCCACCACGCGATCATCGTAGTGTTTTTGTTATGGCTTTGGGGAATGCGCATGATAACCATACCCGCTATGTTGATGCCATGCCTCTCGCGGAAAAAGGCTTTGGTGTTCTTGTGCTGGGCTACCCAGGTTATGGCGGTAACCCCGGCCAGCCATCCGAACCAGCTTTTTATGTTACAGCGCGCGCGCAGATTTCGTGGCTGTTAGAGCGCGGTGTAAAACCGGCCGATATCGTGCTGTATGGGCAATCATTAGGCAGCGGTGTTGCCGTACAGATGGCGACAGAATTCCCTGTAGGCTATCTGATATTGGAAGTGCCCTTTACCTCGCTAACCGATGTTGCGGCCAAGCGGTTCCCGTTCCCGTTTTTGCCAACACGATATCTTTTAAAAGATAAATTTAATAATCTTGCCAAAATAAAACGACTTACGTTACCAACGCTGATTATTCATGGCGATAAAGATACGGTTATTCCACCAATAATGGGTGACGCGCTTTATGCTGCTTCACCTGCTGTGCGCAAACAAAATATTGTAATGAAGGGCGGCGGCCATGCTGATTTACTACAATTTACGTACCATGGCCAACACATGATGGAGATCGTCGCTGACTTTGTTTCTGTTCAAAATTAGGCACATATGCTAGAACCCCTAATGTGACGCTGGACATCCCTCTCCTTAACCTGTCGGTTGATAAAACCCGGCGGCTACCGCTGATGTTCCGCACGGTGGCACGGCTGTTGCCGCAATTACGGCGCGTCATGGAAAGCGATGAAACCGCCGCCAATCGCCTACAGCACATCGTCCAGCTGATTGCCAAAGAATTAAAAGTTGAGGTGTGTTCCTGTTATATCCTGCGCGCGGGTGAGGTGCTGGAACTGTTCGCCGCGGTTGGTTTGAATCCGGCGGCTATTCATAATACGCGCCTCAGGATTGGGGAAGGCTTAGTGGGCACAATCGCCGCCAGCGCTGCCGCGCTTGCCACGCCCGATGCATTTAACCATCCGCAATTTGCCGCACGGCCCGAAACCGGCGAGGAACAGTATAAATCATTTTGCGGCGTGCCGTTGTTACGCAACGGCCGCGTCCGCGGCGTATTAGTGATGCAAAGCCGCCGTACGCATGATTATGACGCCGGTGAAATTGATGTGCTGCAAACCTTGGGCATGCTGGTGACTGAACTGGTCGCTAGCGGTGAACTGATTAGCCTCGATGAGCGCGTTACCAATGACGATCCGAACCTGCAGGCCTTACAAGTCCCTGGTATCGCTTTTAACAGCGGCATTGCGGTTGGCCGTGCGGTGTTGCATCAGCGCATCATTGATATTCACCATATCGTCGCGGATGACCCGGCGCTGGAACAGTCGCGCTTTGACACTGCGCTAACGGCACTCCAAAAAAATCTGGACGAGCTGCTGGCGCGTGCCGATGCGGATACTGAGCATTTTGAAATCTTGGAAACCTACCGCATGTTTGCGGATGATCGCGGTTGGCGGCATAAAATCCGTGACCGTATTAGGCAAGGTTTAACGGCAGAGGCTGCGGTAAAGGGCGTGCATGATGATACGCTGGCTAAACTTAACAAAATTCATGATCCTTATCTAAAAGAACGGGCGCAGGATTTTGCGAATGTCTCGGCGCGGCTGCTCAGTGTGCTGGCTGGGCATGATATTTCGCCCGTCATCCTGCCGGATAATACCATACTCATCGCGCATGATTTTGGTGCCGCCGATATGCTGGATTATGACCAGACGAAAATCAGCGCGATTGTGCTGGAAGCCGGCTCGCCATCCTCACATGTTACCATCATGGCGCGTGCCCTAGGCGTGCCCGTCATCGGCCAATGCCGCACTATTTTAAAATCAATTGAAAACGGCGATGTGCTAATTGTGGATGGTGATAATGCTATCGTGCATATCCGCCCGCTTAATGAAACCATCGAGAGCTATAACGGTAAACGCGCGGCCAAGGCCGTACAACAAGCCGCTGCACAACTGGCATTGCGCGGCCCTGTCATCAGCCGGGATGGCACGCGAGTTGAATTGCATATCAATGCCGGCCTGTTGAACCAGGTGCCGGATTTAACCGCCTTGGATGCCGATGGCATTGGCCTGTATCGCACCGAGATGGCCTTTATGGCATTAGGGCGTTACCCCAGCATGCAGGAACAAACGCAAATTTATGCGCGCGTGTTAATGGAGGCCAATAATAAACCCGTGGTGTTTCGCACGCTGGACATCGGCTCCGACAAAAAATTGCCATATTTGCCGCAATTGCATGAGGACAACCCCGCGCTGGGTTGGCGCGGTTTGCGCGTGGGGCTGGACCGCCCCGCCATCTTGCGTCATCAGCTGCGTGCGCTGATCCTTGCCGCCTATGGCCGCCCGCTCGCTATCATGTTGCCGATGGTGAGCCAGGTATCGGACGTGCGCCGCGCGCGCCAGATGCTGGACATGGAGATTGCCATTATCAAACAGCGCGGTATTCGGCTGCCCGCGCAGATAAGACTTGGTGTGATGTTTGAGGTTCCGGCATTGTTTTGGCAATTGCCGGAACTGTTGCCGCTGGTGGATTTCATGTCGGTTGGCTCCAACGACCTGTTTCAATATACCTTTGCGGTTGACCGCAGTAGCGCTGCCGTACAGGAAAGCTTTGATGGGCTATGCCCTGGGTTTTTACGCGCGCTGCGTGATTTAAACGTCGCCTGCCAAACCGCGCAAGTGCCGCTGTCGTTATGTGGCGAAATGGGCGGCCGGCCGCTCGATGCCCTGGCGCTGCTGGCGCTCGGTTACCGCAGTTTTTCGATGTCCGCGCCCGCCATCGGTCCTATCAAAGCAATGGTTAAAAGCGTCCGTATTCCTGCCGCCGCCGCTTTTTTAAAGCATTTGCTGGACAGCGGACAGGAAGCGCATTACCGTGGGCGTTTGCGGGCCTTTGCCATGGATAATGGCATCGACCTTGGCGAAACACTGGCAACCTATGCGTGACTTCAGATGACGGCCATCTCTCCCTTTACCGCCCATACCGAACCCCTGCCCAATATTGCGCCGATGCCGTCAATTGGTGCCATCCTGCGCAAGGCGCGTGACGAGCGCGGTCAGACCTTGGAACAATGCGCGGATATCCTCAAAATTCGCCGCGTTTATCTGGAAGCCATTGAAAACAATAATTGGGATGACCTGCCCGATCTTGTTTATGTCACTGGTTTTATCCGCAGTTATGCCAATTACCTGGGGCTGGATGGCGAGCGCGTTATCACGCAATTAAAAAGCACGCATCGCGGGATGAACCGTAAGGCCGAACTCGACATGCCCAAACCCATGTATGATGTCTCATCCCCCAACAAAAAAATAATTTTTGGTGCAGCAGCCGCTTTGTTGTTGATTTATATTGGCTGGTCATTCTTATCACCGCGCCCGGTGCGTGAGGCCGTGACGCCACCGCCTGCAGATATTGTTGCTGAAACTGCGCCTGCAGTTCCCGCTGCTGCACCGGCTATCATAGTGCCAACACCTGCGGTTGCTATTCCGCCCGCCACTTCGGAACAGATTGTCATCCGCGTCATTGCCGACAGTTGGGTGCAAATCCGCGGTGATAACGGCCAGGTTGTTTTATCGCGTGTCTTGCGCACCGGTGAAAGCTACCAGATTCCCGGCACTGGCCAGGCGCGTTTAACCACCGGCAATCTGGCGGGCCTGCAATTTGAACTGGATGGTGTGGCGCTGCCGACAGTCAGCCGCGCGGGCACTGTTGTGCGTGATGTGCCACTGTCAGTAGATAGTTTAAATCAATTGATTAAAAATACGAAGGCAAGTGCTGGACCCGCGCCTGCCGCATCGCCCGCAGTCGCGGCACCGGTGGAAGACGTTACTGATTAATGTCACTCTCACACGCATTGCGCCCCTATCGCCGCATTACCCGCCGCCCGTCACGCCAGATTATGGTGGGCAATGTTGCAGTGGGCGGCGATGCGCCAATTTCCGTACAGAGTATGACCAATACGCTGACGACAGATGTCATGGGCACGCTCGCGCAAATTAATGCGATGGCGGCAGCGGGCGCCGATCTGGTACGTGTGTCCTGCCCCGATGAAGCATCATCGCGCGCGCTGAAAGACATCGTGCGTGACAGTCCGGTCCCCATCATCGCCGATATTCACTTTCATTATAAACGCGGGATTGAGGCCGCGGAAAGTGGCGCGGCCTGCCTGCGTATCAATCCCGGTAATATCGGCGGGCGCGACCGCGTGGCGGAAGTCGTCAAAGCCGCACGTGATAACAATTGTTCGATGCGGATTGGTGTTAATGGCGGCAGTTTAGAAAAATACATTCAGGAAAAATACGGCGAACCCTGCCCCGAAGGCATTGTCGAATCCGCGCTGAACCACGCCAAATATCTCGAAGACGAAGGCTTTTACAATTTTAAAATCAGCGTTAAGGCGTCCGATGTCTTCCTTGCCGTTGCGTCATATAAACTGCTCGCGACACAATGCGATTACCCGCTGCATTTGGGAATTACCGAGGCTGGCGGCCTCAGGACCGGCACGGTCAAATCCGCGATCGGCATCGGCAATCTGTTATGGGATGGCATCGGCGATACCATACGTGTCTCGCTGTCCGCCGATCCGGTGGAAGAGGTGCATGTCGGTTTTGAGATGCTGAAAAGCCTGGGGCTGCGCGCGCGCGGTGTCAATATCATCGCCTGTCCCTCCTGCGCGCGACAGCAATTTGACGTCATCAAAACCGTCGCCGCGCTGGAAGAACGCATTGCGCATATTTCCACACCCATGAGTGTCTCCATCATCGGCTGTGTCGTCAACGGCCCCGGCGAGGCCAAACTGACCGACATCGGCTTCACCGGCGGCGGCGCGGGCACGCACCAGGTTTATTTACAGGGCATGCCCGCGCATCGCTTCCAAGAAGACGGCATTATCGAACATTTGGCTGGCTTGATTGAAGCCAAAGCAGCGGAAATTGAAGCGGCGAAAGCGATCTAAATATCAAAAGTTTTCGATATTTGCGATAACTCCAAAAACTTAGGATATCGTTTCAATAATTCACTGACTTGAAAGCCAGAAAATGTTTGCATCCACGAAAACTCTTTTGTTATGATCATTTTCGAGGGAATGTCTGATATACTATGCCCTCCGTTACTCCATCCAACAGAATTAGGACCCGGCAATTCCGCTGTTTTAATTGTAACATTATCAAGCAATTGATCATTATAAAAACGTTGCCTAACACATCGGCATAATGGAGACCAACCATTTTGACCTTTTGCAATACCTTGTCGCACTCCTGGCAGCAATTCATCAGCTAAAAAAGCCACACTATTGTGTCGAAAACCCATAAATTGATTTTCTAGATAGTAGGGCTGATCCAATCTATTACGATTGCATTTCGCAAAGATCATACCATGATTGTTTAAAATAGTTTGAATCATAGGTGATGTTATTCCTGGATCAATAACATCAAGATCACTATAAAATACCTCATCTGCATCATCAGTTGTCAATTGATGATGCAGAACAACGACACGGGCATAATCTACCTTTTGCCAAATCGGATCACCTTCATCATGTGGCAACTTTTCAATTTTTTGAAATAGTGCGTCTTGTTGATAAGCAGTAATTGTATTTAGATCCATAATTGCCAAGTTGGGATTTGCAGAACTTAGCTCTTCTAAAAATCGTGATTGTGCAGAATTTAATAGCGCGATATCAACCCACAGTTGGATTTCAATCGTCGGGTAATTATTTGCCATATTAATTAGATTATCAGTATATTTTTTTGGCATAGGATTTTGCGATGCCTCTTTATCGTCCGCATCATCGGCTTTTCTTTGGCTCAACCAAATATAGTTTAATATTCTACGCATTAGATATTGTTCTAAGATATCATAAATAAATTAAACTTTTTTGACAGTAGCATATTTTTATATAATAATTTAAGACCTTTAGGTTTATCATGTCCTTCCGCGATACCCTACAACAGCTCATTCATCAATTTGAGAATATTGACAGCAAGCTGTAGCGGCCTGATCTGGCGGTGACGGAGCTGGTGCGATATGGCCGTGAACGCGCGGAGCTGGTGCCGGTCGCGGAAACAATTGAAAAATAACTAGAATAAGCATATATTTATAAAATGCTGCAAACTGTTCCTCATATCCCCCTGCCCCCATTATTAAGCGCTGCTTTGGCTGATACCTTTGCCGAAGCGCAACGTGATGATTGGGCTTACAAAACGCTGGTTTTAAATGCTTATAAGGATAACCTGATAAGCCGTGGTAAGGTGCGCCAGCTTTTGAATATGAGCTTTTATGAAGGTGAGGAGTTTTTGGCCAATAATGGCGCCTTTTATCATTATACTTTAGAGGATTTGGAACAAGACCGTCAAAATTTGCAAAAAATGTTCGGCGAATGATTGTTGTTTCAGATACGTCAGTCATAAATTATTTGCTGCAATTAAATGAAATTGAAATTATGCCTGCCTTGTTCACAAAGGTTTTAATTCCAACTGCGGTTATGCATGAATTACAAAGTGCGGGCACACCTGCTAATGTAAAAATATGGGCTGGCAATCCTCCCGCCTGGTTTGAAATATGTCAGGTTAGCCATGAAAACTTAATTGCCAATCTTGATCCCGGTGAAGCGGAGGCAATTGCCCTCGCGCAATTGATGCAGTGCCCTATTTTAATTGATGAGACCAAAGGCCGCCGGGCCGCTGAAAAATTAGGGCTTACTATAACAGGTTTGGTGGTATCTTGGAAATAGCGGCTAAAAAGAATTTGATTAACATAGAAATTGTTTTCAAAAAATTGAAGGCTACAAATTTTCGCGTGTCGGATATGCTATTAACTGCTGCGCAAGACCGCGTTTTAAAATCAAAATAAGCAGTAGAAATGTCCTTCCGCGATACCTTACAGCAACTTATTCACCAGTTTGAAAATATTGACAGTCAGTTGCAGCGGCCTGATCTGGCGGCAACTGAACTGGTGCGTTATGGCCGGGAACGCGCGGAGCTCGCACCGGTGGTGGAAAAGGTGCAGGAACTGATCCGCGCCGAGCGCGAGCTGGCCGAAAACGAGGCGATGCTGGCCGACCCCGAGATGAAGGCGCTGGCCGAAGACGAAATCCAGAATCTGCGTGGCACTATCCCGGCCCTGGAGCAGGAGGTTAAAATTCTGCTGCTACCCAAGGACGAGGCGGATGCGCGCAACGCGATTATTGAGGTACGCGCGGGCACTGGCGGCGAGGAAGCCGCGCTGTTCGCCGGCGACCTTTTCAACATGTATCAGCGCTATGCCGGTAAAAAAGGCTGGCGCATCGAACTCAATAACGTGTCAGAAGCCGAACAAGGCGGCCTTAAGGAAGCCAGCGCCACCATCAGCGGGCATAATGTCTTCGCGCATCTGAAGTTTGAAAGCGGCGTGCACCGCGTGCAGCGCGTTCCCAAAACCGAAAGCCAGGGCCGCATCCATACTTCCGCCGCGACGGTCGCCATCCTACCCGAAGCGCAGGAAGTTGATGTTGACATCCGCGAGAGCGATTTGAAGATTGATACTTACCGCTCTTCCGGTGCAGGCGGTCAGCACGTGAATACGACTGACTCCGCAATCCGCATCACGCATTTGCCAACCGGCGTGGTGGTGGCGTGTCAGGAAGAACGCTCCCAGCATAAAAACCGCGCCAAGGCGATGGGTATGCTGCGCGCCAAAATTTATGAAGCACAGCGCGAAAAGCTGGCCGCCGAACGTTCGACCGCGCGCAAACTACAGGTGGGCAGCGGCGACCGGTCCGAACGAATCCGCACCTATAATTTTCCACAAAGCCGCGTCACCGACCATCGCATCAACTTGACCTTGCATTCGCTGGACCAAATCCTGCAAGGTGATTTGGAAGAGATGATCAACGCACTGATGACCGAAGACCAGGCCGAACAGCTGGCACAATTAGGAGATTAACATGCTGCGCAATCTCGTATTAATTATAGGCCCGCTGATGCTGGTTAATATAGCGGCCATCGCACAAACCGATATCGCCGCGCCATCGGCATTGGCTAATACACTGCAATGGAATGCCAGCGCGCCGAATGAATATATCGCAACGATCGCGCCGCAGGATTTGCAGACGCGCGATACGCCGCAGACGCATCATTTGGTCAGCCATATTTTCAACTATTACGGTTATAATCTAGACGGCAGCGGCCCCGGTAAAAAACAAAACCCGCTGGTGGCGATGATGACCGTACCGAAGGCCGACCAGCCGATCGTACAAAAGTTTATTGCCGAGAATATGGCCCAACTGCAGCAGGGCAAATTGTATATCAAATATGATCAGCCAACCGCGCATTTTGTCATCACCGCCAATGCGGCTGGCAAAGGAATGGTGGACAAACTGCTGCAACAAGCGGACACCGCGTTTCAACGATAGCGCGTGTTGCGCACAAAAAACACGTTTTGCGCAAGTGATTATAACACTTTGTGTTTTTGAAGAATCACGTACTCTTTAATTATAGGAGTATTAATATGACATGTTTTAGACGACAATATTATCTTGCAACTTTCCTATTATGCGCCGTTGGCTGCGGCAACAGCCCTAAAAATATTAGGCCAAACATACCTCATTTAGTTGTCAATACTCCCGTTAAAACGGCGTCTCAAAAAAATGAAGATGAAACACCTCAATTACCGCCAATTTTTACCGTCAAACTGATCAATCCAAAATTGATTAATGAGTATTACGAAATACGCGTAACGCCGGCCTGGATTGAAAACAGCAGCTTGAGCCTAGGCTTTGCTGGATGGTTCAATGCCATGCATTACAATATTGACGGCAGTCCCTATGCGCCACCTTTGGCTGACCAGCCCGCTGTGATCGCGCCACGCCAATTTATTGCCGCCAAAACAATCGCCAAGAATTACAGCCCAAAGCTTATCCGCGAAAAAACGCCCAGTTTTTCCGCTGTGAAAAAAATTTCCAGTTTAAATTTTGAAGGTGGCATGTTTATTATTAAAGTTAATGATCCAGGCTTTAATGACGTGCCATTCGGCGCGGGTGGCTTAATCAAAACAAGTGTACAAAGCTGTTTAAACGGTGATACGCAAAGCGCCGAAGAAAAATTAGGCGCATTTGCATTGGGTCTTTAATTAGGCAATCTTTAACGCCCCTGCCTCTTCACTCACCTTAACCGTTTGCCCGTCATGAATTTTACCGGCAAGGATCATGCCCGCCAGTGGATTTTGTAATTCACGCTGAATGACGCGCTTGAGCGGCCGTGCGCCGTAACTGGCGTCATAGCCCGTCTGGCCTAGCCAATCGCGCGCAGATTGATCGAGTTCCAGCGTGATGTGCCGGTCCGCGAGGAGACTCATCAAACGCTGCAACTGGATATCGACTATCTGGCCCATATCACCGCGGGAGAGGCGGCGGAATAATAAAATATCATCCAAACGGTTTAGGAATTCGGGGCGGAAAGCATGGCGCACCACGCCCATCACATCATCGCGCACTGCTTCCACATCATCGCCTTCGGATTGATTGACCAAAAACTCCGACCCCAGGTTAGAGGTCAGGATGATCAGTGTATTGCGGAAATCAATCGTGCGGCCCTGGCCATCCGTCAGGCGACCGTCATCCAATACCTGCAGCAGGATGTTGAAAACATCGGGATGCGCTTTTTCGACTTCATCAAACAGGATAACCTGATACGGGCGGCGGCGCACCGCTTCAGTTAAGGCGCCACCTTCATCATAACCAACATAACCCGGCGGCGTGCCAATTAACCGCGCGACCGAATGTTTTTCCATATATTCGGACATATCCATACGCACCAGCGCGGTATCATCATCAAATAAAAATGCCGCCAATGCTTTGGTCAATTCGGTTTTGCCAACCCCGGTCGGCCCTAAAAATAGAAACGAACCGATCGGCCGGTTGGGATCCTGTAACCCGGCACGCGCGCGGCGCACCGCGTTGGAAACCGCGACCACGGCCTCCGTTTGGCCAACCACACGCGATTGCAATACATCTTCCATACGCAATAATTTATCACGTTCGCCTTCCAGCATTTTATCCACTGGAATACCAGTCCATTTGCTGACAACCTCAGCAATATCACTATCGCGCACCTCTTCATTCAGCATCCGCGATTGCGTGGAAGCCTCGGCTTCGGCAGCATTAATCTGCTTTTCCAGACCAGGAATGACGCTGTAGGTTAATTCCCCTGCACGGGTCCAGTCACCGCTGCGCTGCATATGTTCAAGTTCGGTGCGCGCCGCTTCCAGCTGTTCTTTTAATTTAGCACCAAGATTCAATTTATCTTTTTCCGCTTGCCACGCTTTGGTTAATGTACCGCTTTCGGCTTCCAGCGCTGCAAGTTCAGTTTCTAATTTTACCAACCGATTTTGCGACGCGGTATCGGTTTCCTTTTTGAGCGCTTCACGTTCAATTTTTAGCTGGATAATACGGCGGTCCAGCTCATCAATTTCTTCCGGTTTAGAATCCACTTCCATGCGCAAACGTGCCGCCGCCTCATCAATCAGGTCAATGGCCTTATCCGGCAAAAACCGGTCGGTAATATAGCGGTTGGACAAGGTCGCAGCGCTGACAATCGCGCTATCGGTGATCCGCACGCCATGATGCATTTCATATTTTTCTTTAAGACCGCGCAGCATGGAAATGGTATCCGGCACGCTGGGCTCCGCCACAAACACCGGCTGGAACCGCCGTGCCAGCGCCTGATCCTTTTCAATATATTTGCGATATTCATCGAGCGTGGTGGCGCCCACACAACGCAATTCGCCGCGCGCCAGCATCGGTTTTAGCATGTTAGAAGCATCCATGGCGCCGTCCGCCTTGCCCGCGCCGACCAGCGTATGCAGTTCATCAATAAACAAAATAATTTCACCGGCGGCACCCTGCACTTCCGATAGTACCGCTTTCAGCCGCTCTTCAAATTCGCCGCGGAATTTGGCACCCGCAATCAATGCGCCGAGATCGAGTGATAACAGCCGTTTATTTTTAAGCGTCTCCGGCACATCGCCTGAAATAATGCGTTGCGCGAGGCCTTCAACAATCGCGGTTTTACCGACGCCCGGCTCACCGATCAAGACCGGATTATTTTTGGTGCGCCGCGCCAATACCTGTACAGTGCGGCGGATTTCCTCATCCCGGCCGATGACGGGATCCAGCTTGCCTTCGAAAGCCGCGCCGGTCAGGTCGCGCGCATATTTTTTGAGCGCGTCGTAATTTTGTTCGGCGCTGGCACTGTCAGCCTTGCGGCCCTTGCGCAGGTTGCTGATGGCGCGGTTCAGTTTTTGTGGCGTCAGGCCTGCCGCCTTAGCCGCCTCGCCCAGCGGCGTATCGGTTGCCATGACAAAGGCGAGCAATAAATGTTCCAGCGTGACGAAACTATCGCCACCCTTATCGGCCAGCTGTTCGGCGCTGTCAAAAATGCGGCCCAGTTCAGGGGCCAGCCGCAGCTGCCCGGCTCCCGGCCCGTCAACGGCAGGGATTTTGGTCAGTTGTTCGTCAACCGCCAATTGCAGCGCGGTGGGGTCGCCGCCCGCATCGCGGATGAGGTTATTGGCCAAGCCCTCTTTTTCGTCCAGCAGCGCCTTGAGCAAATGCGCCGGTTGCAGCAGTTGATGCTTGTCGCGCATGGCAAGCGTTTGCGCGGTCGCAAGCAGCCCCCTGGCGGTTTCGGTGTAGCGTTCGAAGTTCATTTATTTAATATAATATGATACTGATCGATGCCAAGAGGTTAACAAGCAATTAACTTGACAATTCAAATAGGCCAAAGGCAAAATAATATGGTATTAAAGGACCTTACATGAAACGCCGTATTTTTATAAACAGTTCTGGTTGGTCAAAACGCGCTGCGGCACGTTTGCGCAGCAATTTGTCAAAGGATGCAGATTTACCAATTCACTTAGCGTTTCACTTGCAACAAACGTATGTGCGGCTTACACAAAAATTGCGTGATTACCCAGAACATAAATCGATAAAACAATTGTTAGATATTGCTTTTGGCATTTTGTACGATATCGTTAATGTCACTCATGCGTTGGATCATAGGTCAATTAACAATATTACGGAAATTGCATACTATTTAGGTCGCAAAGATATGCAACGGGCAGCACCGATAATCATTGGTGCTGCTGCAGAATTTCCGGACCAGTTTCCATTAATAATCGGTGCTATGTGCGAATGCACTAATATTCATGGTGATTATGAAAATTTCAAACGGCGTTTAGATGGTCATTTAGATATGGAACGGCGTAAAGTTAGCTTATCAGATCAAGCCATGCCTCTTCCGTTAGCACCTGCACACCAAGCGCCTGCGCGTTTTTGAGCTTGCTGCCGGCATCAGCGCCGGCCACGACATAATCGGTGTTTTTGGACACCGAACCCGCGACCTTGGCGCCCAGGCGTTCGGCTTGCGCTTTGGCCTCGGCGCGGCTGAGTTTTTCCAGCGTTCCTGTAAAGACTACGGTTTTGCCGCTGATCGGCGACGCAGTGGTTTGTTCAATCACATAATCCTGAATACTTAACTCGTGTTCCAGATCATCGAGAATTTTAAGATTATGCGGTTCGGCAAAAAATGCCAGCAGATCTGTGGCAACCGAGCTGCCGATTTGATTGATATTGGTAAGATCCTGGTAAGCATCGCTGTCCGCATATTGCGCGGCACCCATTGCGGCACGCAGATTGCGCCAGCTGCCGTAATGATGGGCGAGCAGTTTGGCGGTGACCTCTCCCACTTGGCGGATGCCCAGAGCATAGATAAAGCGTGGCAATGAAATCGTACGCCGTGCCGCAATCGCCGCGAACAGATTATCAACCGATTTTTGGCCCCAACCGTCTCGGGTCACGAGATCAATCTGGCCCGCCTGCTGCATCGCCTGCAGTTTGAAAATATTCGCCGGGGTTTTTAAAATCTGCTCATCATAAAGCTCGGCAATCGTGCGTTCACCCAGGCCCGCGATGTCAAACGCCAGGCGGCTGACAAAATGGATCAGCCGCTCCAGTATTTGCGCGGGGCAGGTTAGCCCGCCGGTACAGCGCTTAACCACCTCACCTTCCGCCCGCACCGCATGCGCGCCGCACACCGGACAGACATTGGGAAATATAAACACCGCGCGCTTGGCGTGCTGGCCGTCATCCTTGACGCCGACAATTTGCGGGATGACGTCACCGGCGCGTTGTACAATCACTTGGTCGCCAATGCGCACATCGCGGCGGACGATTTCATCTTCGTTATGCAAAGTCGCGCGCGCCACCATGACACCGCCGATATTGATCGGTTCCAGCTCCGCAACCGGCGTCAATGACCCGGTACGTCCGACCTGGATCGTAATATCATTGAGGCGCGTGACGGCCTGCGCGGCCGGGAATTTATGCGCAATCGCCCAACGCGGGGCGCGCGCGACAAAGCCGAGGCGGTCCTGCCAATCCATGCGGTTAACCTTGTACACCACACCGTCAATGTCGAATGGCAAATCCGCGCGTTGTTCGCCAATGATCTGATAATATTTTAACACCTCGGCAACATTTCGGCACAATTGCACTGGCGCGTTAAGCGTCAGGCCAAAGCTTTCCAACTTTTGACGCGCCTCTGATAAGGTCGGCGCCAATGGCGCGCTCACCTCACCCCAATAGTAACCAACAAAGCGTAACGGGCGGGATGCGGTAATGCTGGCATCCAGCTGACGCAGGCTGCCTGCCGCAGCATTACGCGGGTTGGCGAAAGTTGCCTCCTCGGCAGCAGCACGTTGTTCATTCAACACCAGGAAATCCACGCGATGCATGTAAACTTCGCCGCGCACTTCCAAAACTGCGGGCGGTTTACCTGTTAATTTTTGTGGGATGCTAACAATAGTTCTGACATTTTCGGTGACATCTTCGCCGGTGGCGCCATCGCCGCGCGTCGCGGCTTGGACTAAAAGTCCATTTTCATAACGCAGCGAACAGGAAATGCCGTCAATCTTCGGTTCAGCAATGATATCAATCACGTCATCGGCAGCCAATTTTAAAAACCGCCGCAGGCTATCCATAAAATCCGCCACATCTTCATCGGCAAAGGCATTGCCCAAGGACAGCATCGGCACCCGGTGTGGGACTTTACGAAACGCCGCCGACGGCGCCGCACCAACCTTGTTTAACGGACTGTCATGCTGCACCACATCAGGATGTTTTGCGGCAAGGTCATTAAATTGTTTCCGCAAAGCATCGTATTCAGCATCGGAAATTTCTGGCGCGTCTTGCCCATGATATAGCATATCATGCTGGGCAATTTCGGCAGCAAGCTTTTTCAATTCGTTTTTTACTTTTGCCGTCATTATCCAGCCAGTAATTTTTTTGCCGCTGCACGCGCTTCGGTCGTGATCTCTGCGCCGCTGAGCATACGGGCAATTTCTTCGCGCCGCGCGTCTTTGCCCAAGGCAATAATTTCGGTTATAGTTTCCTTGCCTTTATGCGCTTTGGCAACTTGCCAATGATGGGTGCCGCGGGCGGCCACCTGGGGTGAATGCGTTACGACCAATACTTGCGCACCTTCTGCCAGTTTGCCCAGGCGCTCGCCAACCGCATCCGCGACCGCGCCGCCAATGCCGGTATCCACCTCATCAAAAATCAGCGTTTCAATCGGACTGGAGGCCGATAATACAACCTTCAGCGCTAGCATAAACCGCGCGAGCTCACCACCGGAAGCAATTTTATTAAGCGCGCCGGGCGGCTGACCCGGGTTGGTCGCGACGGTGAATTGCACATTGTCCATGCCATGTGCAGCCCAGTTATTCTCATCCGCCACTATGCTGTTAACCGTAAATTTGGCTTTATCCAGTTTCAGCGGCACCAGCTCTTTATTCACCAATTGTGACATACGCACTGCGGTTTTTGCGCGGAGTGCCGACAGGCTTTCCGCATATTTAATATAATCATCACGCGCGGCGCTGCGTTTGCGCGCAAGGTCATTCAAAAACGATCCCTGGTCTTCAATCAATAATAACTTTTGTGTGATGTCTTTGCGTAAATCACCAAGTTCATCCACCGTTACGTGGTGCTTGCGCGCCATTGCCTTTAACCCGAACAAGCGTTGTTCAACTGCCTCCAATGACATGTCGTCACCGGACAATTGTGCGCCCAAATTTTGCAAAGCGCCTTGTGCATCAGACAGCGCGTCATAAGCTGTGTCCAAGGCGGTGATGACCGGCGCAGTCAAGGCGCCCGCTTTATCCGCCATGCGGTCGAAACCGCGCCGCGTCGCGCGGATTTCTTCATCCGCGCTGTTCAGTTGTTTTTCACCGTCCTGCAGCAATTCCAGCAATTTTTCATGCGCTTGCAGCGCGGTGCGGCGTTCGGCAAGTATCTGTTCTTCTCCAACTTGCGGCTCCAGGTCATCGAGTTCCGCCAGCGCATGGCGCAGATAACCTTCCTCCGCCCTGGCGCGTTCCGCCTCCGCCAATACGGTTTTTTCCGCTTGCACCAAATTTTGCCAGGCAGTCCAAGTAGCGGCAACCTGCCCCGTCACTTTACCATGTGCACCATAAGCATCTAACAGCGCGCGATGTGTGGCGGGATTGAGCAAACCATGATTATCAAACTGCCCATGAATATCGACCAGCATATCACCCAACTGCCGCAATAACGTCACACTGACGGACTGATCATTAACAAAGGCGCGTGATTTACCATCGGCACCAACAGTACGCCGTAAAATTAAATGGTCTTCAACCGGCAGGCTGTGCTCTTCCAAAAATGCCAGCGCCGGATGTTTACCGTTTAACAAGAACTCCGCACTGACGTTGGCCGCTGCCGCACCTTTACGGATCAATCCCGCATCACCGCGCCCGCCCAGCGCCAAGCCCAACGCATCTAGCAAGATAGATTTCCCCGCGCCGGTTTCACCCGTGAGAACTGACAAGCCGCGATCGAACGACAAAGATAGTTCCTTGATCAACACCACATCACGAATGGAAAGAGACTGTAACATTATTTGTGTGGCTGATCCGGTTTAACCTGGTTCTTGACAAGTAATGCGTAACTTTGCTGATACCAATCGCTGTTGGGATAATTATAACCCAGCACTGCCGCGGTCCGTTTGGCCTCATCCGGCAGGCCCAGCAACAAGTAAACCTCGGTCAGACGGTGCAGCGCCTCCGGCACCTGGTTGGTGGTTTGATATTGGTCGACTACAGTTTTAAATCGATTAACGGCGGCGGCATACAGCCCGCGTTTTTCATAATAGCGGCCAATCTCCATATCCTTGCCCGCCATGTGATTGAGCAACAGATCGTTTTTTAACTGCGCATCACGCGCGTAGGTGCTGTTGGGGAAACGCCGCGTCACATCGTCAAAGCTGGTCATCGCAGCCTCGGTCATCGCTTGGTCGCGCTTTATATCCGCTACCTGCTCATAATAACACAGCGCACGCAGGTAATAGGCGTAATCAATATCTTTATATCCCGGGTGCAATTCAATAAAACTATTCAGAGCGTTGATCGCCTCGGTATATTTCATGCCTTGATAACTGGCATAGGCCGCCATCAATTCGGCGCGCACCGCCCAATCGGAATAAGGATGCTGGCGTTCGATTTCGCCAAATTCTGTGGCGGCAGCTTCATAATCATGGTCATTAAATTTGGCCATGGCGCTGTTGTAAATGTCGTTTACCGAACGTTCGATATAGTCATCTTTTTTATCATCAGCACAAGCGACCAGGGTCAAAGTTAGCAAAGCGGCAAAAAGTTTTTTCATGGGCTAAAAACCTATCGCATATTCGGACGATTTGGTAGAGTTTCTGTGATGATGAATTTAACTGGCCTAGGCGAATTTGGGTTAATCAACCGTATCAAAGCTTTGGCGTGCGCCGCCGCGCCGGCAGGCATGGTCGGCATTGGTGACGATTGCGCAGTCATCCCAGTGTCTGCGGAAAAATCCCTGCTGGTTACGGGGGACATGCTGCTCGCCGGGCGGCATTTCTTGGCCGACCACATCCCACCGCGTGCACTTGGGCACAAAAGTTTGGCGGTTAATCTGTCCGATATCGCCGCGATGGGCGGCCAACCGTTGTATGTATTTTTGTCATTGGCATTGCCGGCTGCCACGCCGGTAAACTGGCTGGACGAATTTATGGCAGGTTTCAGCGCACTGGCTGTTCAACATGGCATTATCTTGATGGGGGGCGATACCTGTCGCAGCGAAAATATTACAATTAATGTTACTGTCATTGGCGAAGCGCACCCGGCGCAGATAAAATACCGCCATACCGCCCGGTTCGGCGATGTCATTTGCGTGACCGGCAAATTGGGTGACAGCGGCGCTGGACTACATACAGTTTTAAAACAAAATTGTCTCGGGCTCCACGTCCCCCTGAAGGAGGAATATATATCTACGTTGAATTTCGAGGGTTATCTGATCCACCAACATTACTATCCCCAGCCGCATCTTGCCCAAGGGCAGTTTTTAGCAGGTTATAATGCAGTCCATGCGATGATTGATATCTCAGATGGGTTGGCATCAGACTTAACGCACATCATTAAAGCATCACAGACCGGCGCGCGGATTGATATTGAAGCGTTGCCCCTCTCATTTGAACTCAATACATTTGCACAAGCCTATGATTTCCCAGCGGAAAGCCTCGCCTTGACCGCCGGAGAAGATTATTGTTTGTTGGTAACAGTTGCAGCGGATGCATATGTTAAAATCAGCACCCAATACACGAAAACCTTCGGACAACTGCTTCATAAAATTGGTGAAATCACTGCCGGGCATGATCTGCAAATTTTGAAAAACGGCCAATCCTATCAACCAACAACAACCGGCTTTGACCATTTCAGATAGTAAATATAGAGTATGTTATGAACACTGCCGATCTTCTTCTCCTTGCCACTGTCTGCTGTTTGGGCATGCTTAGCCCAGGGCCGGATTTTGTGCTGGTAATGCGCAATGCATTGACGCAACCCCGCGCGCAGGCATTAGCAACTGCTTTTGGCATAGTCACCGGCTGTATGGTACATGCCACATATTGCCTGTTAGGCCTTGCCTGGCTGATTACGCAAAGCGTTTTAATCTATGCCACACTCAAATATCTTGGCGCGGCTTATCTTATTTATATTGGCGTCAAAGGATTATTGGCTAAGCCAAAAAGCCTCGCTATAAAAATAGCTGGCGCGACGCCTATCACAGTTAAAACAGCTTTTACCCAGGGATTTTTATGCAATGTGTTGAACCCGAAACTGGCAGTAGTTTTGCTAAGCTTGTTTACGCAATTCATCAAACCGGATTCAACTTTTACTGAAAAAACAATTTTTGCGGCGATCTTTGTCGGAGAGGCTGCCATTTATTGGCCGCTATTAGTGTTGGCTTTGCATACATTTGCCATCCGTAATATATTTAGTGCTGCTCAAACCTATATTGATAAAATTTCAGGCGTGGTTTTGATCGGTCTCGGTTTGCGCGTCGCGCTTAGCAAAAGCTGATGCCTAAAACCTATCTGCGCCTTCTCACCATCGCTGGTTCCGACTCCGGTGGCGGCGCTGGGATTCAGGCGGACCTTAAAACCTTTGCCGCGTTGGGCGGTTACGGCATGTCGGTCATTACGGCCTTAACCGCGCAAAATACGCTGGGCGTCAACGGTATTTTTCCGGTCAGCGCCGAATTTGTGGGGCAGCAATTAGATGCTGTCTTGTCCGATATCGGCTGTGACGCGGTAAAGCTCGGCATGTTATTTTCCGCTGACATTATCGAAACTATCGCGCAAAAACTCACCCAATATAACGTCAAAAACATTGTATTGGATACCGTCATGGTGGCCAAAAGCGGCGACTATCTATTGCAACAGGCGGCGGTTGCCGCGCTCAAACAATATCTCATCCCGCGCGTCAGCGTTATCACGCCTAATTTACCTGAGGCTAGCGTGTTGTTGAATCGCGCTGTCACTACAGCGGACGACATGCCACGCGCCGCGCAGGATTTGCTGCAACTGGGCTGTCAGGCTGTGCTGCTGAAAGGCGGCCATCTGCAGAATGACACCGCGCGTGATCATTTTTTAACTGCGGCCGGCGACGCCGGTTGGTTTGAAGAGCCGCGGCTGGATACCAAAAATACGCACGGCACCGGCTGCACGCTGTCCGCCGCGATTGCCGCCTATCTCGGCCAAGGCCTTGCCCTGTCGGCGGCAGTGGCGGCCGCCAAAATCTATTTGACTGCAGCGTTACAAGCAGGCGCGGATTATCAGCTAGGCCGCGGGCATGGGCCTTTACATCATCTCTATAATTTTCAACGCTGAATTTTGTTCGTGCGGCACCGCCGCGAATTTGTTATAACTGGTGCATGAGCACCGAACTGAAATCCCTCGCCGCCAAACGCCTGACCGTGCCGGCAATCCGTGCTGCCAAGGGCGGGTTGCCGCTGGTCTGCCTCACCGCCTATACCGCGCCGGTGGCAAAACTGCTTGACCCACATTGCGATATTTTGCTGGTTGGTGATTCCATTGGCATGGTGGTCTATGGGTTTGACAGTACGCTGCCCGTTACGCTGGAGATAATGATTAATCACGGCGCGGCGGTGGTGCGCGCGACGTCACACGCACTTGTTGTTGTTGATCTACCGTTTGGGTCATACCAGGCATCCCCCGCGCAGGCCTATCAATCGGCAGCGCGCATTTTGGCGGAAACCGGCGCGGCAGCGGTAAAACTGGAAGGCGGCGCGGAAATGGCAGAAACGGTCGCATTTTTAGCCGTACGTGGTGTGCCGGTCATGGCGCATGTCGGTCTGATGCCGCAAACCGTCAATAGCATGGGTGGTTACCGCGCCCAGGGCCGCGACGATAAACAAGCGCACGATATTCTCAATGCCGCGCGCAAGCTGGAAGCCGCTGGCGCCTTCGCCATCGTGTTGGAAGGCATGGTCGAAAGCCTGGCGGCGCGTATCACCCGTGAACTGGCCATCCCCACTATCGGTATCGGCGCCTCACCCGCCTGTGACGGACAAATTTTGGTAACGGATGATATGCTCGGCCTGTTTCAGGATTTCACGCCGAAATTCGTCAAACGTTATGCAAATATGGCCGAGGCTGTACAACAGGCCGCGGCACAATACGCATCGGATGTTAAAACACGCAGCTTCCCCGCGCTCGAACATTGCTTTGGCATTAAACCACTGGCGACTGTACCGTCATTGCCTGACACTATTGAAACAAATAAAACCAAACGTAAACGCGCTTAAGACTTGCACTATTAAATCTTTTGACAGACTTTCCAGTTATTTTGTAAAGTAACAAAATAATTGAGGTTATGAAATGTTAAAACAATTTTCAATCTGGGCACGGCTGGGATTATCCGAATTGGGCGCAGCAGCGCTTTATTTGCAGCCTTTCGCACATAGCGATGCCGACCATGCCGAGGCGCCTGCGGATGTGCAGGCCGCCTATCGTTTTTTTCAAGACAAGTTTTTTTGCAGTTTTACAGGAACAGAAAGCAAAGCTTCGATTATTAAAAGACGCAAATCGGATGATCGCTATTTTAAAATTAAGAAGCCATCGGCGGGTTCAGATATTTATCTGACCCCATATGGCGCGCCTGTAGTTGTGCAACATCGCCGTATATTATTCGACGCAATATTTGCAACACATTTGCAGGCGATTGCAAAATATGAAGAGGGTGAGAATTTTAACCTTAATGCTTTTACAGAAAACTTATTCAAGCTACGTGAAGCAATGCCAGGACGGCCTGAAATGCAGGCACATGTCAATCGAACGTTGCCTTCACCAGCTATGCAATTGTCATTACCGGCCATGCAGATAAATCCCGGCAGTGTGGTGACGGCAACCTTGCCGGGTGAAACAGATCCACAAATTTTATATTTGGAAAAAAATTGGCCTGCGCATCTGAATGGCATGCGCCAGGGCGCGTGCGGGTTTGCCGATCAGCCTGTTGCCAATGCTATCATGGCGGAAACCAATGAAGAAATGTCGATTGTGATTGTGGCAGAAACCCGCGACGGCCAGCATAAATTGTTCCTGCCGCTATTACAGCAAATAACAGAAAACGCAGTCATATCCGGTATGCCTTTTATTGAAAAACAAACGCAATGGCACCAGCAGTGCGATAATAGCGCGGATGCCGTCATCCTCCAAATTGCCGAGCAATTGCAGATTGATGCTGCCAAACTTGAAATTGAAGTTGTTAAATTTACCGTTAAACCGCAAAGCTCATCCAATGATGTGCGTTTGCACATCACCGATGGCGCGTATCATACTTATGAAACAGTGTGCGGCATCGCCTATATTGAGCCGGCAGGCACGGGCCTTGGCTTTAACCAGGGTTTCGACATTAGCGGCAACATTGTTGCGCTTGTTAAGGAATATAATCTGGATCCCACCAGTTTGCGGATTTTAGTGGGCGATCCCGAAGGGTTTGATCGTTATATGGCGGCCCAGACTGCGGAGGAAATTTTCTGCAGCTGTATTGTCCGTTCAGATGGTATATTGATGGCAGATACACGTTTTACGCACAGCTTGAACCATTTGGGTTTAATGCCCGCTGCTTTAAGAAAGTTAACCAAACGACATGGTCTTGTCATCTAATCAGCTGGCCAACAACTTAATTAGCTCCGGCTGAATTTTTGGATTACCCGCCAAAATGCTTTTAGCATAGAGCGGGTCGGGTTTGCCATCCAGCGTCGTGACAAATCCTCCAGCTTCGCGCACCAACATCATGCCGGCGGCAAAATCCCATGGGCTGGGGCCAACATCGGCATAGGCATCAAACCGCCCTGCTGCCACGTAAGCTAAATTGAGTGCGGTGGAACCAGTGTTGCGCCCCGCTGCGACGATATTATTAAATTTGCCCAGCTGCGTAAAATCCAACCCAATCCCCAACGTATTTTTAATGCCATAAGCGACCAGCGTATCGCCAATATCGGTACGGCCTGACACGCGCAACCGCTGTGAATTAACAAAGGCACCCTGGCCCTTTTCCGCCCAAAACATTTCATCGCTGATCGGATTGAACACCACCCCGGCGATCAATTCATTTTTATAGGTCAGGCCAACCGACACGCACCAATAGGGAACGCCATGCAAAAAATTCATCGTACCGTCTAGAGGATCGATAATCCATAAATGATCGGGGTCTTTACCCGGGCGGGCGCCGCCCTCCTCCATCAGGAAACCATAATCCGGCCGCACCTTCGACAATTCTTCAAACAGAATTTTTTCAGCCTTGAAATCCGCCTGGCTGACAAAATCCCCCGGACCTTTGCGCGATACTTGCAACTGCTCGATTTCGCCAAAGTCACGGATCAGCGCGCGACCGGCTTTTTCAACAGCGCGTGTCAGAACATTCATAAGGGCGGAGCGTTTTACCTGGGACATGCCAGTGTCATACGTGGTCACGCCGTGGCGTGCAACCGATGACCCGAAATTTAATCTAGCAAGGCGGCGATTTTTTGTTTTAACTCATCCGGATTGAACGGTTTGGAAATATAGTCATTCATGCCGGCACCCAAACAACGTTCCCGGTCACCAGACAGTGCATGCGCGGTCATGCCCATAATCGGGGTTAAACGCCCGCGTTGTTGTTCATGGCTGCGGATGGCGCGGGTGGTTTCGTAACCATTCATGCCCGGCATCTGCACATCCATCAAAATCGCGGCATAATCGCGGGCGCCATTTTTAATTTTTTCCACCGCTTCCAGGCCATTATGCGCAACCTCATAACTGTAGCCGAACTGTTCCAGAAAAGTGGTCGCCACCAAAATATTGGCAGGGTAATCTTCCACCAATAGAATGCATGCTGCCTCGCCGGCCACAATGTTTGGCTGGTGATTGGTTTGGCTTTGGGTCATGGCTGTTCCATACATTTTGAGAGTCTCTTTCCTGAACTATATTATTGTAGCTTAACCAGTATAAATTTTGGATGTTTGAAGCCATTGATTTGATAACACGCATAAAGCGGCAATTCTTTGTTTTTATGATATTTTCTTGGCAAATTACGCTTTGTGAGATCATTTTGTAGAAATTCCAACACTGATTGCCTATAAGACATTATGGATTTTGCGACCGCAGCGCGGCAGATTATTGAAACCGGCAGTTTTTTGAACGCGCACGGCTGGGCCCCTGCCACTGCCGGTAATTATTCTATGCGCCTCACGGACGGTACGGTTGCCATCACAGTATCCGGTGCGCACAAGGGCCAGCTGACCCCGCAAGATATTATGCGGGTTGATAGTGCCGGCACTTCGTTAGACCAACGCCGTCCATCAGCAGAAACCTTGCTCCATACATCTCTCTACACCATGTACCCCGCAGTTGGCGCCATTTTGCACACCCATTCTATTGCCAATACTGTGCTAAGCCGTGTTATCAAAAGCGATGCGCTGGTCATACGGGATTATGAATTGCTGAAGGCTTTTGCTGGTATTGATACCCATGCGACCAGCCTCACGCTGCCGATTGTCGATAATTCCCAGGATATCGCGGCACTTCGTATAATTGTAGAGCAGCGGCTGACATCCGCGCCTGCCCCCGCTTATCTTATCCGTGGGCATGGCATCTATACCTGGGGTGCCGATATGACGGCGGCGCGGCGCGCGGTGGAAGCCTTGGAATTTTTGCTTGAATGCGAATTGTGGGAACGGAGATTAACAGCATGAGCCGCTTGAAAGTTTACAGCGATACCGATCATCAAACGCCAATTTACGACGTAGCGGATGGCGCGGAAATCGCGCAACTGCTGCGTGAAATTAATGTTAGTTTCGAACGCTGGCAGGCTGCGGTGCCGCTGGCGGCAGATGCCACCCAGGATGATATCATCGCCGCTTATCAAGCCGACGTTGACCGTCTCAAAAACCAGTTTGGCTATCAGGCGGTGGATGTCTTGCGGGTGACCAAAGATACGCCCAACCGCACCGCGGTGCGCCAGAAATTTCTGCAGGAACACACGCATGATGAAGATGAGATACGCTTTTTCGTCGAAGGCAGCGGCATTTTTTACCTGCATATCAACAACCGTGTTTATGCGACGCTGTGCGAACGTAATGATTTGATTGCCGTGCCGCATGGCATCAGCCACTGGTTTGACATGGGTGAAAATCCCAATATCACTTCCATCCGTTTGTTTACCAATGTGGGAGGCTGGATGCCGCAATTTACCGGCGCTGCGATCAGCGATAAATTCCCCACTTTTGAAAAATATCACTCGGCAGATGTAACTTTCAAAAATGTGGCGGCGATTGTCATGGATATTGAAGGCACCACCGGTTCGCTATCTTTTGTTAAGGAAACGCTGTTTCCCTTCGCCGCGGCAAAATTGCCGGGTTTTATTGCTAGCCATGCTACGCGGCCGGAGGTCGCCGCACAATTGGATGCCGTGCGCCGCATGGAAAACAACCTTGCTCTTTCAAACGATGACATCGTCAAAATTCTGTTGCAGTGGGTACGTGACGATAATAAGGCAACGCCGCTCAAGGCACTGCAGGGCATGATCTGGCAGGATGGTTATAAGGACCAGGCATTCCATGGTCATGTCTATGAAGATGCACTGGAAACAATCGAACGCTGGCATGTGGCTGATATTCCACTTTATATCTATTCATCCGGTTCGATAGCTGCACAAAGACTGTTATTCGGCCATACCGCGCAGGGCGATATCACCGGTTGGCTCAGCGGTTATTTTGATACCACGACTGGGCCGAAACGCGATGTGGCTTCGTATCAGAAAATCGCTGCCGAAGTCGGCCAGCCAGCGGAAACAATTTTATTTCTGTCCGATATTCCGGAGGAACTGGCAGCCGCGCGCGACGCCGGTTTGCAAACCCTGCTAATCAAACGGCCGGAAAGCCCGGCGGCTTACAGCTGGCCGATGACCGCCGCTAACTTTCGCGCTATCCGTATCGAAGGTGTCACCAATGCCGCAGCCGCTTGACAATATTACTGATATCAAACAGCCCGCCTATCGCGCTTTAACTGCGGATACTGCTGCCGTGTATCTGGCGACCATCCCTGCGCTGGCCGCGCAAATCGGCGGCGCGCCGGAGATGTGGCAGGTGCGCGAGGTTGGTGATGGTAATTTAAATCTGGTGTTTATTATGAAGGGCGCGGCTGCCACTATTATTGCCAAACAGGCTTTGCCCTATGTCCGCATGGTGGGTGACAGCTGGCCGTTGCCGCTGTCCCGTGCGCATTATGAATACGCGGCCCTCGTCGAGCAAACCAAATATGCGCCGGATCTGGTGCCGAAACTTTATTATCACGATCATGACATGGCGCTGACGGTCATGGAATATTTGTCGCCACATATTATTTTGCGCAAAGGACTGATCCAGGGCATTTACTATCCAAATCTGGCGCGCGATGTCGGCACGTTTTTGGCACACACGCTGTTCGGTACGTCGGATATGAACCTGCCCGCGGCAGATAAAAAACAGCTGATGGCCCAATTCTGTGGCAACACCGCGATGTGCAAAATCAGTGAGGATTTGATTTTCACGGAGCCATTTTACGACGCACCGATGAACCGCCATACGTCACCAGCGCTGGACAAAATGGTCGCCATCATCCGTGATGACACTGTTGTCAAATATAAAGCGCAATCACTGAAATATGCTTTTCTGACGCGTGCGGAAGCGCTGTTGCATGGCGACCTGCATACTGGTTCCATCATGGCGACAGAAAGTGATACCCGCGTTATCGATCCCGAATTTGCGTTCTTTGGGCCGATGGGTTTTGATGTTGGCGCGATTATCGCCAATTTGCTGATGGCCTATTACGCGCACAGCGCGCATCAACGTGATTTTGAAAAACGTGTTGAATATCAGGAATGGCTATTAACTCAAATCCTTTATATTTGGGAACATTTTGAATATCAATTTACGCAATTATGGCAACAGCGCGCGCTTGAAAAGCCGGGTGGTGATGCGTTCTCAACCATTTTAGAAAGTGCCGATCCGCAATTGCAACGCGATGCCATTAAGAGCCGGTTATTTACTATTTGGCATGATGCTGTCGGCTTTGCCGCGTTGAAGATGATACGCCGCATTGTCGGCCTGTCACATGTTGAAGACTTCGAAAGTATTGCCGACCCTGAAGTGCGCGGCAGTTGCGAGCGGCGCGCGCTATGGCTGGCGCGTGAGATGTTACATCGTCCCGATGCTTTGACAATCAAAGGCCTTACCGGCGCGGCACGGATTTATAATGAACATTAGTATCAAATTTCTTGCATAAACCTATAATTAAATATATTGGTGTTTGCAAATTACATGAACGAAAGTAGTATTATATGACACAATTAGGCCGCATAAGTTTCCTAAATTTAAGTAGTGCCGCAGCAAAAAAGGTTTTGGATGCTACAGATTACGAGATAAAAATAATTTTTATTCGTGGTCGTCATAATGAAGATAGTATAATTGATGCAGAAAGCATCAAAACAGTTAAGTTTATAACTGACGAGCTTGATGATTATTCTTATCAACTAAGAGGGCCTTTTTTAAATGATACAATTGAAATTGATGATTATAAGGACTCAATGGGTCGGCTTATTTCTTCAATCAATAAAATACGTAACGAAGGCTCCTACACGCTCGAATTATAATTTGAAACAGAATGAAAATTAACGGCACCGCGCGGCGCTCTATCTTTGTTAATAACGACGGCTGGTCGGTTGATATTATTGACCAGCAACTGTTGCCGCATCATTATCAAACACTGCAGTTGACCACGCTGGAACAGGCAGCGGCAGCAATTAAAGACATGCAGGTGCGCGGTGCGCCGTTGCTCAGCCTGGTTGGCGCCTATGGTATTTGTTTGGCGCTGCGTGCCAACCCGACACAACAAACACTCAACAGCGCCTATGATGTACTTCTGGCGACACGTCCGACCGCCGTTAATCTGCGTTGGGCGCTCGATGCCATGCGGATGCATCTGGCCGAACTGCCAGATGATCAGCTGGTCGCTGCTGCCTATGCCAAGGCCGCCACACTGTGCGATGAAGATGCCGAACTTTGTGCCACGATTGGCCAGCATGGCCTCGACATCATTCGCAAGATTGCCGCTGTGAAGCCGGACGGTGCACCCGTCAATATCCTGACCCATTGTAATGCCGGGTGGCTGGCGACGGTTGATTGGGGCACCGCCCTCGCCCCCATTTACATGGCGCATGATGCGGGAATAAAGGTGCATGTGTGGGTGGATGAAACACGCCCACGCAACCAGGGCGCCGCGCTGACCGCCTATGAACTTGCGCAACATGGCGTACCGCACACCGTGATTGTCGATAATGCCGGCGGGCTGTTTATGCAGCGCGGTCAGGTCGATATGTGTATCGTTGGTTGCGACCGCGTTGCCGCTAATGGCGATGTTTGTAATAAGGTCGGCACGTATTTAAAGGCGCTGGCCGCGCATGATAACGGCGTGCCGTTTTATGTCGCGCTGCCTTACACAACTTTTGATCCGCTTACACCGCATGGCGGCGATATCCATATTGAGGAACGCGGCGCGGTTGAACTTACCCATGCCACTGGTCTGGACGCTATGGGGCAATTGACCAGGATCCGCCAATTGCCGGAGGGTACGCCGGTTGCCAATCCAGGGTTTGATATTACGCCCGCGCGCTACATTACCGCCTATATCACCGACCGCGGTCTGCTGACCCCTGCTCAATTGGCATTACGCTTTGCGGACAAAGCCGCCTAAAAAGTCATAAATTGCCGCCATTTGTCACACAAGCGTAACCTTTTGTTAACCTTTATCAGGCATATTAATAATATGAACTGATCGCTTTAGAAGAAGGCTCGCAGCATGGCACTATCGGCAATTTCATATGAAATTCTGGATGACCTGTTGGCACTGCGCATTAGCAATTGCACAGTGACCTGCCCTGAAGAAGCCCGCGATTTAAAGGCGCTGCGTGCCGCGCAAATGGAGCTGGCCGCCCTGCAACGCGCCCCCGCCACCCGCACTGTTGAAGCTTCTGCTGCGACCTCCGTCAAATTATCGCGCCGCCTGCAACGTCTCGTCCACGAAGCAGCCGCCGCCTGTTAAAGTTTTATCCGCAGTGTGATCTCACAATTGGCCATTCCGTCACCGGAATGGCCGTTTTTTTCAATAACCTGCCATTCTTCCTTGACACATACCCCTTTAACCCCGTAAAAACAGCGCCTTATTACACGATTTAGGCGAACGAGCAGACAATGGCGAAGAAAAACACCATCAAAGTTAAAATGGTTAACCCGGATACCGGTTATTATTACATGGCAGAGCGTAATCCCAAAAAACAGACTGAAAAGCTGAAAAAACGCAAATACGATCCCACCATTCGCCAACACGCCAATTTTGAAGAGCGCAAGGCAAAATAAGCCTTGACGTCTCGTTAATTATCTAAGACTATAATCCTAACAAAGCCGCAGGTCTGCCTGTGGCTTTTGCATGTGCGGCGGGCCTTTGGCCCGCTTTTTTTACGCTCAACCAACAGGATTTTACCATGTCATTTGATGCTTTCACAACCAGAACCAAGCCTGACCCGTTTGGTCGTTTAGGCTATGGGGATGAGATTACAGACGATGCCGATGGCGGCGCCGGATTTGTGGGTGCGTTGCGTGACGCCTGGGGCGATAACAAGGATATTTTTAGCAACGCTAATAACAATATTGATGATGACTATGTTGATACCACCCTCGGCGCCGACAGCAGCCGCCGCAATGGCAGCACCCCGCCCTTCATATCGCAGCTGCCAAGTGCAGGCTCAATAATATTTGATGGTAACGATAATGAGCTATCAACTGCCAAACGCAAACCCAGCGGCGGTCTGCTTGATAATCTCTTCAATGTGATTGATGACAACTTTGGGTATGAGGTAGGCCGCAACAAACCCAATCGCCGGCGCGATGTCGCGACCGTCGAAACCCTGCTCCATGGCAATGGCTATTATGATCTAGACAAACTGGAAGGCCCCACCGGTTACTTCAGCAACGGTCTTGAGGATGCCATCAAGAACTTCCAAACCGACAAAAACTTGAAGAAAGATGGTTATCTGGAACCTAATGGTGAAACCATCACCGGCCTGGTGAACAATCTGGGACAAGCTGCCATGAGCAGCGTTGGCAGTTTGTTTAACAATGTATTTAGTGGTCTTAGCAATGCCGCCAGCGCAATTGGGAATACCGTGTCTGGCGCGGCCAAAGGCATTGGCGACGCCGCAGACATTGTAGATGATACTGTTGGTGGTTGGTTTAGTGACAATGATAAAGATAACACTGTAACCACAACCAATACTGGAACATTAAGCACAGCCGTTACTACCGACACCAAGCCATACGGTCTGATACAAAGAAAAAATAATGAACCACCTGTTATTGAAATTTATAATGCGAACCGTCATCCACAACATGACGATGTGACTGAAAAAACTGCTCCAGCTTTAGGACAAGACAATAAGGCTTTTAACGATCTCATTCAAAAAACAATTGATGAAGGAAAGAATACCCAACCCATTTTAGATGGTGTCGATGACAAGGAATTAAAAGATATGATTTCAGGTCATGAAGGTTTTAAAGACAAGCTGTATCGTGACACTAAAGGTAATGTAACAGTTGGTGTTGGACAAATGTTGCCAAACACCAAGGCTGCAAAAGATTTGCCTTTTTATGTGTCAGATATAGATGGTGAACGTCTTGCGACGTCAAAAGAAATTGAAGACACTTTTAATCAAATAAAAAATGGCACACTAAAGTCAGAAAAACCCGAAATTTTCTTAAAAAAAGATTTTATCAATGAAAAACTGGATAGTGAACTGCGGAAAAATGTAACAGAATTGGAAAATAATTTTCCTAATTTTAGCAGTTTGCCTCCCGAAGCGAAGCAGGCAGTCCTAGATATGCAATATAATATGGGCAGTGGTAAATTCAATGAAGATAAGTGGCCAAGCTTTTATGAAGCTATACAAGATGGCGATTGGGATACTGCCGCACTAGAGTCTCATCGCAAAGATGTGCAACCCGATAGAAACGACAAAATTTATGATTTATTGGCAAACATTTTGGAATAATTACTGGCTATACGTATACAGCTCCCTGATCGCACAATTTGTGCAATCAGGAATATTTTGAAGCCATTTTTCAAAGCGTACAATATTAGGATTATCCCATTCTGAGCGCTGTTGTTTATCCAAATCTAAAACGGCAAAATATAGAGTTTTACCACTATTATAATTATTATTTTTTACCCTAAGACTTATATATCTATATTCAGGCAGTTTTCCTTTTTCTTGTTGTTTAAAAAGTAAATAAATTTGATGTGGTGGCGTTGGCACGTCGAGAATCTTAAATTCATCGGTTTGCACAATTTTTGGTTTATCCCGATGATGGCAGCACAAAAATGCCGAATTCTGGATATGCGTAATTTTATTGCCTTCAATCTTTAAACCAATATCCAAGGACGTTCGACTCATGGGTTCCCACATCCCTAAAAATTCTGTAGGCAAAGTGTCTGTGGCTTGGGAAGAGCCCGTCATCAATACAAAAGCAAAAATGAAATAAAATATTTTCATTTACTATTCTAATCACGCTTAATTTTTAAAATATTTCACGTGAAACATTCATGTTTACAAATTTACAATCACACGGTTGCGGCCCTCGGCTTTGGCCTGATAGAGGCCTTCATCGGCGCGTTTAAAGATATCGTCCGGGGTTTCCGGTTCCTGGCGCGTCACAGTTACGCCAATACTGGCGGTGACCGGCAATTGCTGGGCGCCCTTTTCAATCGCAAAGGTTTTCTCTTCGATCAGTTGCCGCACCCGTTCGGCGATCATCTGCACCTGTTCCGGGCGGCTTTCCGGCATGACGATGACAAATTCCTCACCGCCAAGACGCGCCACCATATCGCTGGGGCGCATGCTGTTCATCAGTCGTTTGGCCAGTTCCTGCAGCACTTCATCACCAACCGGATGACCATAAGTATCGTTAATTGATTTGAATTTATCGATATCAACCACCATCAGGCCGACCGGCTTGTAACTTTCGCGTCTGGATTTTTCCAAAATCTTGTCAAAATGCGCATTAAAATAACGGCGGTTGAACAGTCCGGTCAGGCTATCGACCAGCGCCATCGACAGGCTAGTTTCATAATTGGCGCGCAATTTATCCTGGTATTTCTTGCGGCGCAGCTGGCTGCGGACCCGCGCGATCAGTTCCGCCTTGTCATAGGGCCGCAACAGATAATCATTGGCGCCCAGGTCCAACCCTTTTACCGTTTTACGGATGTCAATATTATCATCAACCAGCAAAATCGGCAGTTGGCGCGCGCCTTCCAGCGAACGGATTTGTGACGACAAGCGCAGGCCATCTTCCGCCGCCAGTGTCAGGCTGATGATGACCAGATCATAATCGTTAGCCTGAATTTCCGCCAGCGTTTCCGACGAACTGGTACACAGCTTAATTTCCAGACTGTCCGCCTTTAAAATTTCGCTCAGCCGATTGGCTTCCATCGGCAAATCGTCAACCACCAGCACTTTACAGCCTTCCAGCTGGTTGACTTCTTCGAACGACGTCGCCTGCAATACGCCCAACTGGTCCGAAGTTTTTTCACGCAAGCGCCATTCATCGATAATCATTTTAAGGCGCAGCAACGATTTGACGCGCGCGAACAGTGCGGTATCATTCACCGGCTTGGTCAGAAAATCATCCGCGCCAGCCTGCAGGCCTTTGACCCGGTCGGCAACTTCCGACAGCGCGGTTACCATTACCACCGGAATATGCATAGTGGCCGGATTGCTTTTAATCCGCTGGCAAACTTCAAAGCCATCCATGCCGGGCATCATGACGTCCAGCAGCACCATATCAGGATGCTGGGCGTCAATCTTCTCCAAGGCCTCCTGTCCTGAATAAGCTGAAATCACATCGTAATATTCACTCAGCAGTTTAGCTGATAGAACTTTAACATTCGGCAGAATGTCGTCAACAACAAGAACGCGCGCCGTCATAATATCCTCTTAACGCAGGTATTTACCAACGGTATCTAAAAATTTCTGTACTGAGATAGGTTTGGAAATGTAATCATCACAGCCGCCTTCACGCATACGCTCCTCGTCACCTTTCATCGCAAAGGCGGTGACCGCAATAACCGGAATGCTGCGCAATTCGGGATCGTCCTTTAACCAGCGCGTAACCTGCAGACCGGATACTTCAGGTAACTGGATATCCATAATGATCAAATCCGGTTTGTGTTCACGGGCCAGTTTTACCGCGTCCAAGCCGTCCGATGTTTTAACCGTCAGATACCCTTTGGTTTCCAAAAGATCGTTAAAGAGCTTCATATTCAGCTCATTATCTTCAACAATCATGACTGTGCGTGTCATGTCTTCCCCTGTTCTGCGACTGGTCAACAGCCGCTTTTAGCAATTTCTTTCAGCCCCAGCAAATGGGAATCTAAACTGAATTCCGGATAATCGATAACGAAACTGGATATTACACCATTATCATGCAAAACAATCGTCATTTCGTAATCAGGCGCCAAAGCCGGCTCAGCCTCGTCATCGGCATCTTTATCCGTTTTCAACGGCGCTTGCGCATAGAATGCCATTTGGATACGCCAGGCCTGCGAATTTTTTAACAGCGGATTGTTATTTAGGTCCGCCGGCGCCATCGGCTGTGGCGCGCTATCGGGAATGGCGGTAGTTTCATCTTTATTTTCGGTAATTATTTTATCGGCGACAACCGGCTTAACATCTTCAATCGCGACATACGGCGCAACTGCCGGTTTAAAAAAAGCATTCACATCTGTTGCAGGCGACAAATCACTGCCATCAAATAAAGCTGCATTAAACCATTTATCACCAGCCTTGGCGGCACGTAAAATCGCCATGGTATGCTGGATTGGAAATAACGTGCCAGGCGGCAAGGCTATGGTTTGTTCAACCGGCGACTGATAGAAAATCTGACCATCCCCCGCCGCACTGACCTCTGCCTTGCCGCGAATATCGTCGGTCACCTCGCCGTTACGCTGGCGGCGCGTAGCGTAGCTGTAATGCCGGCCATCACGGCTTTCCCACGTGTTGTAATTGCTGGTCATGAAGGCACTGGGGCCTTCGGCATAAACAAATTGCATATTAAACCGCTGGTCAACGGTCCAACCTTCACAACTGCTATCCAATCGATAAAACATCTGGCCGTTTACGGCGGCAATAGTATTGGCCTGTCGCAAGCGGCTGAGCCGCAAGCTGTATAAAGCCTGGTGCGGCGCCATTGTCACGTCATTGTGGTAATGCCACGTTCGCAATACGACCAGGGCCGCCATGACTGCAGCTAGCCCAATAAACAGAACGATAAGGCGCGCACGCGAGAGAATCATGAGTTTCCTTTAGCGGTCAGCAGACCACAGCCGCCGGGGCGAGACAAGGGTAGCCGCCGATCCAGCATGGAAATTTTATATGGTCACATAGTCATATAGTTTTTGTAAACAAAGCATTTTTTAGATATGTTCAAATCGCCCTTTGTAAACGAGCCGCAATAATGCTGGACCAGTTAGTCACTTTTTCCGAAGCCGCCGCCACGGCCACTACCGCGCCTGACGAATTATTGATGCGCGCGCTGAAATTAATTGCCGAGGCCAACAGCATGCTGGCGCAGCAACGCGATAAAATAAACGCGCTGGAAACCATCGCCAGTCATGACATGATGACCGGTCTTTATAACCGCCGCGGCCTTGAACAGCAAATCGCGCGTGAGTTCAACCGGTTGGAACGCAAACAGTCACGCGGGTTCAGCCTGGTATTGTTTGACCTGGACGGCTTTAAAGATGTGAATGATACGCACGGCCATCCGGCGGGTGATGCCGCTATCCGCGCTGTCGGAGATTATTTTACCCAAACCAGCCGTGATACAGATATTGCGGCGCGCTTGGGCGGCGATGAATTTGCGCTGGTCTTGACCGATATCATACCGCCGGATGCAGAAAAACGCGTTATCAGTATTATGGCGGCGATGCAGGATTTAGCGTTTGACTGGAATGATGCTGCGATAAAAATTCATACCAGTTGCGGCCTATCGCATTACAGGGACAGCCTGGATTTTGAAGCAATTTATGCCGCGGCGGATAAGGCGTTATATAAACATAAAGCGCGTCCCCGCGCCGCGGCGTAATGGTGACCAAGACGCCGCAAAAAATTGCTTGCCTGATTATGGCCGCTGGCACCGCCGAACGGTTTGGCAATGCGCTCCCCAAACAATATTGCCGCTTGGCCGGGCAAACTGTATTGCGCCGCACGATAGATGCCTATGCAAAACATCCGCAGGTTAGCGCGGTGCATGTTGTCATTGACTCTGCACACGAAAGTTTTTACCAAGATGCGGTAAAGGATTTAGATCTGCCGGCACCTGTTTACGGCGGTGCGACGCGCCAGGATTCGGTGCGATTGGGATTAGCCAACCTTATTGTGAACAATTATGATTATGTGCTGATTGCAGATGCCGCGCGGCCTTTAACCGGAGCCGCAACCATCAGCCGCGTTATCGAGGCGCTGACGCCTGCATGTGGTGTAATCGCCGCACTGCCGGTGCAAGATACTTTGAAACAAAGTGATGCTCATTCAATCATTTCTGATACGCGCGCGCGGGATGGTTTATGGCAGGCGCAAACGCCGCAGGGCTTTCCATTGCCAATAATTTATGATTTGCACAAACGGCATAAAGATCATGCAGTGACCGATGACGCCGCCTTGTTTGAACGGGTGGGGTTGCCGGTTAAGCTGGTGATGGGTGATGTGCGCAATTTTAAAATTACGACCCAGGATGATTTGCTGATGGCCGAAAAATTGCTGGCGCAACCCACTGAAACACATATCGGCCATGGTTATGATATCCACCGCTTTACCGCTGGGAATCACATTTGGTTGGGCGGCATTAAAATTGCGCATGATTGCGCGGTAGAGGCGCATTCCGACGGCGATGTGTTTTTGGATGCCTTGACAGATGCCCTGTTGGGCGCGGTTGGCGCCGGTGACATCGGCCAGCATTTCCCGCCCAGCGATCCGCAGTGGCAAAATGCCAGCAGTGACCGGTTTGTCAAACATGCGCTCGGCTTGATTCAGGAGCGGGACGGCCGCATCATCAATGTTGATCTGACACTGTTTGCCGAGGCGCCCAAACTTGGCCCACACCGTGAAAAAATTCAGCGTAACATCGCGCAATTACTCGATATCGATATTTTACGCGTCAATGTCAAAGCGAAGACCGGCGAAACCATGGGCTTTATTGGCCGCCGTGAAGGATTGACTGCTGATGCCGTAGTTAGCATAGAATTACCACGAGGATTATAATGTGCGCGACCAGTTAAAGGCCAAAGCCGCCGCCATCGTTGAAAAATACCAGGATGCCAAGCAATATATTTCACTGGCGGAAAGTTGTACTGGCGGTTTGCTGGCGGTGGCGCTGACCGAAGTTTCCGGTTCCGGCCATGTGCTGGAACGCAGCTTGGTGACTTATACCAATGTTGCGAAACAGGAATTATTGGGCGTCACCGCACATTGCCTGGACAATTGTGGCGCGGTCAGCGCCGAATGCGCAGGGATGATGGCCAAGGGCGTTCTTATCCGCAGCCATGCCGATGTCGCATTGTCAATTACCGGTATTGCCGGCCCGACCGGCGGCACGCCCGACAAGCCGGTGGGCACGGTATTTATGGCAATTATGAAACGCGGCGATGTAAAACCGCAGGTTCATCACCATCTGTTCGGCGGCGACCGCGAAGCCATCCGCTGGCTGACGGTGGATAATGCGATGAATTTATTGTTGGGTATGGCGTTTTAAAACAACCAAAAGATTAGCCTCTACAATGGGAGGCTGTGCAGCGTCTAATTATAAAGTTCCTTGGCCCGCTTCTCAAACGCATTGACCATTCTCTTTAGCGCTTCATTAAAAAATGTTTCGGCAATGCGTTGCAATAATTTTGATTGAAATTCGAATTCCAGCTGAAAATGAAGTTCGCATTCATGTTTGCCATGCGGTTTAAAGTGCCAATCATTTTTAAGGTGTTTTAAGGGGCCGTTCTGATATTCCACCTGCACGCGTTCATGCGGTGTAAAATTAACCTGTGAGGTGAATTTTTCACGGAAGATTTTATAGCCAACCAGCATATCCGCCAGCATATAATCATCGCCATGTTTAAAAATCCGGCAGCCCAAACACCAGGGCAGAAATTCCGGATAGCGTTCGATGTCGATCACCAAGGCGTATATTTGTGCAGGTGTGTAAGACAGGATTTTGGTTTCTTTGTGTGAAGGCATTTAGGAATTAGAATACTAGGAACTGGAAGAAAGACTAGTTCCTAGTTCCTACCATTTCATCAATCACATCACGCAAGATAACCTTACTCCCGGTGGCCAGTTTCGCTTCGCGCGCGGTGCGCATTTTTTTGAAATCATCTCCGGCATGGTATGAAGAGCGCGTCAGCGGTGACGCCGAGACCATCAAAAACCCTTTGGCGCGTGCATAGCATTCATATTCGGCAAACTCTGCCGGTGTCACAAAGCGATCGAGCGCGGCATGCTTGGGGGTCGGCTGCAAATATTGCCCGATGGTCAGAAAATCCACTTCAGCGGCGCGCATATCATCCATAACCTGCAAAACTTCATCCTTGGTTTCTCCCAGGCCGACCATGATGCCGGATTTGGTAAAGATGGACGGATCATGCTCCTTGATTTCCTGCAGCAGCCGTAGTGACGTAAAATACCGCGCACCGGGACGGATAGACAGATACAACCGTGGCACGGTTTCCAGATTGTGGTTGAACACATCCGGCTTGGCACGTGCAATAACTTCCGCCGCACCGGCCTTGTTTTTAAAATCCGGTGTCAGGATTTCAATCGTTGTATTGGGAGCCTTTTGCCGCGTTTTGGCGATAACATTGGCAAAATGCTGTGCGCCGCCATCCGATAGATCATCACGGTCAACAGAGGTGATAACGATATGATCAAGACCTAATTCTTTTACCCCGGTTGCGACGCGCAATGGCTCGAGCGGATCGAGCGCCTCGGGTTTACCGGTAATCACATTGCAAAAACTGCAGGCGCGGGTGCAGGTGTCACCCATGATCATAAAAGTGGCGTGCTTTTTGGTCCAACATTCACCAATGTTAGGGCAGCCCGCCTCCTCACACACTGTCGTCAAATTCAAGTTTTTAACGATATTACGCGTTTCGTGATATTGCGCGGAGGTTGGCGCCCTAACGCGGATCCAGTCCGGCTTGCGTAGCATAACAGGATTATCCGGCCGGTGCGCCTTTTCCGGATGGCGAACTTTTAGTTTTTCAATGCTGGGGGCTGGGTCGGTCATGCAAACCCTGGTATCGGCCTTTTTGCGGCAGATTTCAATAATTTTATGCGGTTTTTTAACTGGCGACGCACTGTGGACGATTTGAGAACTAGTTTAGATCAGCGCATAGTAATTATCCAGTTCGCAAGCAACTTTAAACAATTTAGTGTTCGTTAATTGAAAATAAATCCATCTTTTCCATACTGCCCTTAAAATTCGATATAATCACCTCTGGGGCAGCCATAGAGTTTTCGCCACCCGCAATCGTATATGTCGTTTCAACGCTTAAAAAGCGGTAATTTTTAAAGATTTGGCGCACTTCCGGGTGGTCGTTTAGAGACAAGATAAAGGTACCCTCAATTTTTGAGAGCTGCTCTGCCATAAGGGCGAATTGATCCCGGTTAAAAAGGTCCTTACCATAATCCTTTTCACAGCCATAATATGGCGGGTCCATGTAGAATAAGGTGTCAGGCCCATCATACGTTGTTATCAAATCAGCATAATTCAGATTTTCTATTACAACCGATGATAAACGCTCGTGAACATCCTCAAGGATGCTTGTTAGCTTTGTAATATCAAACCGCGCGCCACCGCTTTTTGATGTGCCGAAAGATTGGCCAGTGGTTTTCCCACCGAAGGCAGTCTTTTGTAAATATAGAAAACGTGCCGCGCGTTCCAAATCGGTTAGTGTCGTAGGGTTGGTTGCAAGTAACCGAGCAAAATCCGCGCGCGTCGTAAGTTGCCATTTTAGGACATCCATAAATTGGACATAATGGCGCTGCAGGATGCGAAAAAGATTTGCTACTTCGCTATTGCGGTCATTTATAACCTCTGCGTCAGGACGCCGCCAGCGGCGTAAAAACACGCTGGCCATACCGATAAACACCTCCGCATAGAGCTGATGTGGTATCTGATCGATTATTGTGACTAAACGGTCAGCCAGCTTAGATTTGCTGCCAAGATAGGCAGCCACTGGTTTGCACGGTGAGACTTGAGAATATGACTCCACTTTTATAATTCCTTGGGATAATAATCCCATACTGTTGCGGCAGTGCGGGATGGCCGGAATTCGGCCGGTTACGATCATACAAGGTCATATCTTGTGGTTTGGGATGTTAGCGCATCCCGAACCCCCGTCTTACGGGGCAATATTTTGCGTATCTGGCGGTGACTTATCAATGGGCAACATAAACCGGGTATCTTTTAAATAGCGGTCTGGATGGCCAGTATAATGCAGTAGCATAAAAAGGTTTGTGGCAGCATGTGCCAAATGCGGCAGGCCGCTCTCACCATCAAAATCTTCGCCCAGTAACCAGGCCGCCAAGTGACGCTGGCTGGCCGAGTATAGTCTGCCCCATTCAAGGCCTTCGCCATGGCGCCAATTTTCAGCGTCATATTTTTTTGCGCCGAAGGTAAATATTTCGGCGACCTTTAACAAAGCGTCTGCGGGCACCAGATCGATGCGCGCTTTATCTTGATCAAATTTTTTTGCGTTGCTTTCGGGATTTACCATATTTTCTCTCTAAGGTTTCCATGCTGTGCCATTGCGTTTCAATGATACGGCCGTTTTGAATTGTGATAATTGCGCAGCCCCACCACCACGCCTGCAGGCTGTGCCTTGCATAGTGCGCGATATAACCCCAAGGCAAAGCGCAACCTAAATTGACTGCAGTAACTGCTGGGCCGTATTTGGCATGTGTGGCCTCTTGTTTTTGATGCGTATGGCCGCTGACAGCATCGAAAGTCAGCTTGTTCGCCAAAGCACCCATACCGGGCGCTTGACGCATCGGCTGGCCACCACCATGAAATGGCGCATGGTGAAAACCAACGCCTTCAATGAAATGCCAAGCGCCGTATTCTGACCATGCCCAGCCAGCCCCTTCAAAAGTGCTAGTGATCTGGTGCTGCAACATGCCAGCAACTTCAGGATTGGTATCTTCGTATTTCCATGCGCGGTGCTCATGGTTGCCTAGCGTCACATGCTTTTTAGGCTGATATTTTATCTGTGCATTAAATACAGCGAGCGCTTCTTTTAATGATGCCACATCACGCATGAATGGTGGCTTTAATTTGCCATTCAGGGTATCGTTCGGCATGTGGGTATTGAGACTGTCAAACGTGCCAAAGTCGCCGATTTGTACAATGTATTCTGGCTGCTCTGCATTTGCCAACTGACCCATCCATGCAAAGCGGTCTTTGGGAAGGTCTGGCGCATCATGTGCGTCACCAATCGCTAAAACACGCACAGTTTTATGGCTGTGTTGCGGTACGGTCAGCGATGCACTTAATAGCCTCAAGCGCTGTTTCTCTTTATGATTATCAAAAGAAATTTTACTTAATTGTTTTGCGTCCGGAATGTTGCGAGGCGCTTCAAGTAATCCCCATTCTTCAGCTTTTTTAAGTCTGCCGTTTAGTTCTGTCGTAGATATACCCAAGCCATTAGCAATGTGCGTCTTTACGCCATGGACAATCATACCGGCTGCCGCATAGCGATTGTAAGGTGCTGCGGCTTGTTGCACCTCATCGTCAGTAAAATTTATTTTGGGCATTATTTTTCAATTGTAATATTGTTTACTGCCCTCACCGCTAATGGATGAGGGCAGGAATTACCTATTTATTCAGGCATTGGTTTCAGTGCATGCGAATCAATCCAACGATCAGCTAAATCCTGATTTTGTATTGCCCACACGTCATAAATTTGATCCAAAGTGTAGCCTTCTTCAAATAACGAAGTTACAAATTGTTCAAATTTTGGCTGAAGGGTTTCTCTATGTCCCATTTTTAACTCCAAGGTTAGATTATACTAATACCCAGTTTGAGGTTGGTGTTGCAGGCGTGCTGTTATCCATAAAGCAGCGAATGCGCTGAACAGTTTTCGGCGCCAAGGTGAATAAGGTGGTGCCGGCCTCATCTTTAACAACGCAGTTGTATGTTGCGTTATCGTTTGCAACGATACGATCTTGGCCAGTTTTACCGATTGCAGTTATCAGCGTAAGCGTGGTGGCAGCAGTAGCCGCCGCGCCGAAACGCAGATGACATTCTTTTGCCAGCATCGTTTTGGTGGTGCCAGTAAAGGTGAACGGCGTTTTAAGGTCTGTGAACCACGTATCATTAAGAGCATCCACATGAATCGGTGCCAGCGCATTGTGAAGCGCCTGATTGAAGTGGATACCATCGCCCTGGAAGCCGACGCCAGATGTATTGGCATAGGCACCATCAGCACCGCATGCCGGTAGCGCAGCAAAGTCAACAAGGCGATCACAAAACTGTGTATGATTTTGACGTAACAACAGATTAAGCGCGTTTTTACCAGTGTCCTGCCCTGTCCGCGACCCCATGGTCATAACATGGATACGTAAATTAATACTGGCCGCACTGCACCTTGACCGCATCTCGCGGCAAAAGTGGACGATATTCTGGTAAACTATTGACGCGGCGATGCCGTCAGTGATGTCATTCGTACCGCAGAAAATAGTAATAACATTTTTATTTGCCCGCCGTGACAAAAATTTGGGCCAAACAGTCTCGGCCATAGTCCGCAAAAATGCGACCCTGTATCCAGAGAAACCCATTTTGGTGATATTGTAAGTATCATCAGTACCGGTAACCAATGCAACAGAAGCCCAAGAATTGGTTACGCCTAAACCATACGTGAGACTGTCCCCAACCTCTAAAAGCTGGTTGCTCGTTGATGTACTGAAATCGATTGCGCGCGTAATACCGCGTTTTTGCAGACGGCTCCAAACAGCATTATAATTTTTGATGACTTCCGCTTGCGTTAATACACGGTCATAGAAAAGAGCAAAATACATATTGCCCACAAACGCCCAGCCGCCACCATTGGTCGGGTGACCGCCTAAACGGTAAAAGCTACCTGCAGTTCCGACAGACCTACCTTGCGTCGAACCGCGCGCGGTATAGTCCGTAATTTTTTGGTCATCCACATAGATTGTGTCATCATTCGCAAGACCCATTGCCAAAGTAAATAAGTGAGCACCCCCCCATGTATCTTGCACCGTGGTAATCATCCCGCCAGCATAGGATGATGGTGAAACACCCAAGGTCGTGCCGGGAATCATCTCGGCCATGAAGTTTGGCCCGGTAGTCGCGTTGTTTGATACGACCAATGAATGCTGGCCAAGCGAGCCGGGCACTTCTGACATTCCGCCCGCTTCGGAAATAATTTGTGCGGGTATGCAGAATATCTGCATGGTTTTGGCGGTATTAAGGTTTGTGGGCAGGTCAATATATTGCACTGTGCCGTTCGGGTTGAAACGCAAGCCCAAACTTGTCCATGCGGGATTATTGCTGCCACCCGGAAAAGCACCGTTATTGTTATTACCGGAACTATCTTTTAATGATGTACCGGTACCATCCTCCATGCGGTATTCTGCCAAGAGGCCAGATGTAACAACACCAGATGAAACACTGAAATTATAAGGGCTGGCTGATGTGCCGCCGCCATTCAGTGCAATTTCCGATGATGATGACAGCAAGCCGCTAATTGTAGAAACGGTTCCTGCATTACCTGTAATATTGGTTTGGTCACCTGTATTGGTGCCACTAAGATTGGTTGCAGCGACGGCGCCTGTAAATGTTGCACCTGCAATGTCAGCTTTAGCTGCCGCGCGCGCAGTTGTATAATATTTATTTGTCGCACCCTCAGCTAACTCATCTGTAGTGCCAGGGCTGGATACAATGCGAATATATGCTGACCCAGACCAGCGATACTCAAAATTAGTATCCAGGGTAACATAAATTTTACCCGTCTCGCCCGTGCCCGGCAATGCGGCATAATTTGCATATTCAAGGATATCATCAACATAGCTTGGCAACTGCGCTGCTGGAATTTTTGAGGTGCCATCCAGTGTGGCTAGACCATTCGCCGCGCCTTTTTGTGCTGTAATACGCGCATCCGCAGCTGTCGAGAAATCACTTATTGTCGAAGCTGTTTGTGTGCCTGTATGATTTGCGCGATTTTTTAAGTTTGCATCAGTATCATTAGCGGTCGCACCACTCGCCACGCCAGATAACTTAGTTTTCTCTGTGGCAGTAAATTGTTTTGCCGTGGTGCCATCAGCGATATTATCTTGTGTTAAAACAACTGCGCCAGTTTGTGTGTTTACAGACGATACGGCGCCGCCGCCACCACCGCCCGCACCAGCTGCCCCGCGAACGTCTACCGCATCTGCCAGAACAGAAGTAAGGCCAGAAGCACCGACGTATTGACCAATCGCTGGTTTATTGCCAGAACCGCCAGTCCAATCGCTTACGCGCAATACACGGCGCTCGCCATCTGTAGTGGCAGCTAAAATTGGAGACCAACCGTTTGGTCCAGGTGCGCCAGCAAAAATCTCGACTACATTATCACTCATGAATTACCCTCGATATTAGATAAAATATTAAATTTGCCCTGTAGCAGACGGACGACTGAATTATTTGGTGCGGTTATCTTTGGTTTCCAGAATTTATCACAGCATTGCACATCGCCCAGGCAACGCTTGTCGGTCAAAAGCGGTCGCATAGCCTGATAGAGTCACTGATCAATGTCGTTGTTGGTTATGGTATAGCGCTGGCAACGCAAATTATTGTGTTTCCTATGTTTGGCATTCACATCCCGCTGCATGATAACATTGTTATTGGCGGAATTTTCACTGTGGTTTCAATAGCACGCTCATATACGCTGCGCCGTGCCTTTAACTGGGTACATTTAAATTGGCGATGACAACAATCTACTACGTTGCCGGTTGGATAAGCGGCGCCTGCATTCACCGCGAGCGCGGTAACGATGGCAAGCTATGGGAATGGCTATCTGATCGTTATCCAGCTGCGCTGCAAATGGCCGGCACGATGCTTTTTTGGGCACGCGACCCATGGTCAGCATTAATTGTGCTACTGGGTTATTTTTTCTATATCGTATTTGGTTGGGGCAGTTATTTCACCAGCCCTAGTCATTTTAACGCGCCGGAGTTAGTGGGACCTCGTGAGCCAGAGATCCCTTGGATTGATTGGCTTATAGCTAAACTGCCACGCTATATCATTCTGCAGAATTTTGTCGGCATGTTTTTGCGCAGCTTGTTTTTTATTCCTATGTATGCCGCGCTGGCGTGGCACCATCATACATGGTGGCCGATTTTAAATGGCATTTATCTGTCGGCATTAATTGCCGGGGGCTACACGTTTTTTCCGTGGCTGGCACACATCACCAAATGGAAATTTGATTGTACAGCGGCGGCCGAAGGCTGGGCTGGCGGCTGGATTGTTGATTTTCAGTTTTTGACTGCAACGTTTGGATTTACAGCATGAGCGTGTTACAACCCATACAGGACATAGTCGAACCTAGTGCTGACGATTATTTTCGCAGTATTTGCAATCACTTAAATAAGCTGGGCGGCAATAAGTGGTCACATCAAGAAACTTTTGAAGCAGCAAATAATTTGATTGGTTTGGTAAATGTCCTACTTGCAAGCGAGCGTCGCCAACAGCAAAGTAATGCTAATGTCCAGCATCATCAGCTTTCCCCAGCAAACTAATATTAAGGCAATAATTTTAGCACGGGTTTCCACGCGCGAACAGCAAGACGGGTATAGCATTGATGCGCAGCTGCATCGTCTCAAAACTTATTGTGAGCACAAAAAACTTAACGTCGTTAAAACGTTTCAAATTATTGAATCAAGTACCAATGGTGATCGCAAAGAATTTATGAAAATGATTGCCTATGTTAGGCAGTCAAAGACACCTATTGCGCTGATCGCTGACAAAGTGGATAGGGTTCAACGGTCATTTCGTGAATATCCATTGTTGGATACGCTTATTCAAGAAGGCAAACTTGAGCTACATTTCAATACTGAAAATTATATAATTAGCCGTGACAGCACAAGCCAAGGCAAGCTGATGTGGCACTTTGGCATTGTCATGGCTCAAAGCTATATCGATAGCCTCCGCGACAACGGCAAACGCTCCTATGATCAAAAAACACGTCTTGGCGAATGGTCGCATATGGCGCCGATTGGTTATATTAACGTCCGGGCCAGTACGAAACGGGGCACGCTGGCTATTGATGAGGACCGCGCGCCATTAATACGTAAGCTGTTCGAAACTTATTCTACCGGTGAGTTTACGCTTTCACAGTTGCAGCAAAAAGCAAGAAAATGGGGTCTAAAAAATGGGCGCGGTTTACAGGATTATTTGCCCCGGTCACAGATCCACGCTATCTTACGTAACCCCTTTTATTATGGGATGATGCGTGTGAAGGGGCAATTACACCCACATGTGCACCTGCCAATAATTACTAAAGAATTATTTGACCAATGCCAGGCGATTATGGACGGCCGCAATGGAAAACAATTCAAATGGGCAGGCAAAGAATTTATATTTCGTGGCCTGCTTACATGCGCGACGAGCGGCCTTACCGTCACAGCTGATCAGAAAACGCGGCATTATAAAGACGGGCATACCAACACTTGGACATATTTAAGATGCCGCCAGCCTGATCATCCTGAAAAGGCAATGTATGTACGAGAAGAAGAAATTTTAAAACAAGCGGAGGCCGCTTTAGACCGCCTACACATCCCCCAAGAAATAATGCAGGACATTACAGGGTATCTGAAACTAACGGCAAAATCGGAACGTAGCTTCGTACACCGCCAGATTGGCGAATTACAAAGAGAGCACACGATTTTACAAAAAAGGCTGGACGTCCTTTTTGATAAAATGCTCGATGGGACAGTAGATCAGCAAGATTTTGTTGATAAGCGCGCCAAGCTGCGGCAATCGCAGATAGATATTGAGGAAAAGATTTCTGCCAGCCGCGCAGGTGATGATGGCTTCCAAGATGCAATGTTAACGGTTTTGAATGTTTGCAGTCGCGCGCGCCAAATATTTCAAGGTTCGACAATTGCAGAAAAACGGTCAATTTTGAATTTCATACTGTCGAACCTGCAGCTTAAAGGTACAACTCTTTGTTATGAATATAAAAAACCCTTTAATGAGCTGGTAAATAACACAAGCTGTCTTGAGTGGCGATCCCGGCAGGACTCGAACCTGCAACCACTTGCTTAGAAGGCGAGTGCTCTATCCGTTGAGCTACGGGACCGTGGCATTGACTACACACAATCTTCTTAACAAAAATTTTAAAATTAACAATCGGTTATTATGGCCGTTATTACCGAATTGTCATAACTAACCGATAATTAAATTGCCGCGCATAATTGTAATCGGTATTCTATAGTGAACCAGTCAAGGTTGATTATGCGCACAATTTTAAAACTGCTTGTTACTTGTTTGCTGGTATCAGTTACCGTTTCATCGGCCTGGGCCGACCGTGATCACGATCACGGCCGCGGCAATGATGACCACCGCTACGGTTATGACAACCATCGCGGTTATGACCGTCATTACAATGCCGGGCCGCGTTATTATCATGGCTATTATAACCGTTATTATGTGGAGCCGCCAATCATTGTGCAGCGCCAGGTTTATGTGCGTCCACGCCCGCCGGTCGTTATCTACGCGCCGGAACAGCCGTATGTCCGTGTACGCTGTTCCAACACTGCGGCAATTACCGGCACCATTATCGGCGGGGTTGCCGGTGGCCTTATCGGCAATCAGTTTTCGCATCATCATCGTTTTGCGCCTACGCTGGGTGGCAGCCTGATCGGCGCGCTGCTAGGCGGCGAAATCGGTGCCGCCAACGAAACTTGCGCGGCGGAGGCGCTGGAATATGCGCGCCCCAATACGCAAGTGGTGTGGGAAAATGACGACAGCTCTTATGTGGTACAGCCGGTGCGCACCTATCAGGATGCCGGTCAATACTGCCGTGAGTATCAGACACGGGTCAATGTTGGCGGTAACGTACAGCAAAGCTATGGCACCGCTTGCCGCCAGCCGGATGGCAGCTGGCATATTGTTAATTAACGCATTGCGCATTTTTGTGCGCCGATTACAAAGAGCGCATGGCACAATCTTACACAACTGTCATTCAAAGCGCCGCGCGCCGCTTGGCCGCCGCCGGAATTATAACCGCGACCTATGACGCCACTTTTTTGGCAGAGCATGCTTTCAACCTTACTAAAACAACCCTGTTGCTGGATGCAGATCGTCCTGCCCCTGCTGATCAGATTACGCGTTATACTATAATGATTGAACGGCGCGCCGCGCATGAACCCGCGCACCGCATTTTGGGCTGGCGAGAATTTTGGGGGCTGCGTTTTGCGCTGTCGCCTGCAACACTGGAGCCGCGGCCAGACAGTGAAACACTAATCACAACCGCGCAACGCTATTACCCGGATACCGCACAACCGTTGGCGGTGCTGGATCTCGGTACCGGCACCGGATGTTTGCTGGTTAGCTTTTTGCATGATTACATTAATGCCACCGGCACTGGGGTGGATTTTGCAGCGGAAGCCGTTCAAACCGCCTCGCGCAATGCCAAAAATCATAGCCTCGAAAAACGATGTCAAATGTTAATGGGTGATTGGGGGGCTGATCTCACCGATCCATTTGATATTATTTTTGCAAACCCGCCCTACATTGAACATCATGATATCACGCACTTGCCGGATGATGTTAAAAATCACGATCCGCTGTTGGCATTAGATGGCGGCATGGATGGATGTGATGCGTATCGCGCCTTGCTGCCGGACGTTGTCCGCCTGCTGGCTGACAACGGCCATGCCTTTATTGAAATTGGTGATGGTCAAACTGCGCATGTCACCGACATTGCCGCCGCTACTGGCTTAACGGTTGTAGAAACAGTGGCAGACTTGGGCGGTATTACACGCTGTCTGGTATTGCAAAAGATTATCTAAAAAACCCTTTGCAATCTCCGGCAAACCTGCCTAGATTGCCGCCATTGATGGCATGCTTGATGAGCATGCGAGGCGTCTGTGACAAAAGATACCGCTGACGCCTCACCGCAATAGCATAACCATATAACGGAGCATGACGGGTTAATGAAGCCAATGCATAATAATAACAATAATAACGCGCGGCGTATCAACCGGTTTCGTCCCAACGGCGGTGGCGGTAATCCCAACCGTGGCAATTACACCAGCCGCCCGGCCCAACAGGGCCACGGCCGTAATCACATTTATGACAGTAACGGTCCGGAAGGCCGCATCCGCGGCACCGCGCAACAGGTTTATGAAAAATACGCGCAACTGGCGCGCGATGCCGCCGCCACCGGCGACAATACCAAAGCTGAAAATTTCATGCAGCATGCCGAACATTACTACCGCATCCACGCAACTTTCGCCGAAGTGCCGCGCGACAATGCGCCGCGCGACGCGCAACAGCCGGGCGTGGAAGGCGAAGTGATGATGCAAAGTAACGAAAAGTCCGAGCAATTGGCGCAATATGAACCCTATACCAATCAGCAATCGCAGCAGCAGGCCCCACACATGCCGCCGCCACAAAATATTCCGCAAGAACAGCCTGGCTTTGACGGTTTCGAACCGCCCGAGTTTCTGCGCGTGAAGACGTAACCTTAAATATATTTGTCGGACAAATTTCCCCGCATCCAACTGCGCGAATCTTTGCTATCGTCAAAGAGCTTATTAAAGGGAATTTGATCTGACTTGTATCAACCTGTTATCCCTGCCCGGCGTTACGCCCCTCTACTTTCCAGCAGTTTTGCTGATGCACCTTTACCCCGCTATCCTGCTCATTGCTTTTTTATGGCGCCGCACGGTATGCCTGAAACCTGTTCTGCTTTTTCTCACTCAACCCGGAGCATTGAATGGCCAAACATCGTCAGTCGACCAAACCAAAATCGACCCGCGTTTCACATCTTACCGTGCATGAGAACACCTATGACGATGATCACTTTGACAGCAAATGGCACCCGCTCGCAACCGCGCGGGATGAGGAGCAGCGCGAACAGCGCTACCTGCGCCGTGTCCAGCCGCGCACGCCGAACCAGAAAATCCTGCTTGATGCCATTCAGGCCAACCCCCTTACTATCGCCGTGGGCCCCGCTGGGACTGGCAAAACCTATCTGGCCGTTACCGCTGCAGTTGAAGCATTTGAAGATGGCCGCGTCGCGCGCATCGTTTTAACGCGCCCGGCGATTGATGCCGGAGAGTCCTTAGGCTTTTTGCCCGGTGATTTGGAAGAAAAGATGGCGCCCTATCTGCGGCCGCTGTTTGATGCGCTGGCCGAACGGTTGGGCAGCAAACGCCTTAAAAAAATGCTGCTGGATGGTGATATTGAAATTGCGCCGGTGGCCTATATGCGCGGCCGTACGCTCAACAATTGTTTTGTGGTCATTGATGAGGCGCAGAATTGCACCGCAGCGCAGTTAAAAATGCTGCTGTCCCGCCTCGGCTGGCACGCTAAAATGGTGGTGACCGGCGACCCGGGGCAAAGCGATTTGCTGGCAGGTGTGTCAGGCCTGGCTGATATCGCGGTCAAGCTGAATGATGTGCCCGGCATTGGCATTGTCAATCTGGTCGAAAAGGACATCGTGCGCCATCCATTGGTCGCGGAGATTATCGACCGGCTATAGTTGCATCCTACAAGGTGCCCGCTGGCACGGCGCCCCTTGTACAAATTGAAGGCGGCATTATACTGCATGGCATAAATTTCTTGCCACAGGATGCGCCATGCCCCTTAATAATGACGATAAAAACCGCAACATCATGTTTGGTATTACAACCGGAATTGCCGCACTGATTGTAGCATTTCTGGTATTTATGACGATGCCAAAGAGCAACGCGCCGGCGGACGCAGTGTCGGTGTCTGCCGACAGCGCGGATGCAACAGTGGCGCCCAATACCGCGACCGGCGATGTACAAATTGGCAGTGGTAATTATGAGCTAACGGATGTGAACGGCCGCGCGGTCACCCAAGACAGTTTTCCCGGCAAATACAAACTGGTGTTTTTCGGTTTTACCAATTGCCCGGATGAATGCCCGGCGGCCTTGCAGAAAATATCCGCCGCACTGACAAATTTGGGCGCGGACGCCAACCGCGTGCAGCCGTTGTTTATCACCGTCGATCCGGCGCGTGATACTGCGGAACAGATGCGCGGCTATTTAACGAATTTCAACCCCAATATTTTGGGCCTGACCGGCACACCGGAGCAAATCAAACAAGCGTCCGATGTCTTCCGCGCTTACTACAGTCCGGCGGCCGCCACACCCGCCGCGATGACGCATGACGATCACGCCATGCCGGCGGAAAAAATGGCCGGCATGGCACATGATGCAACCACTGCCGATCATCAAATGGTTGACCATTCCGCCTATATTTATCTGCTGTCGCCGAGCAATGAGCTGGTGACGGTATTGGAGCCAACCCGCGCGCCGGACGATATGGCGCAAACCATCCGTGCTGCTTTCACGCCCGCGCCCGGTCTGGACACTGCTGCGACCGAACCCGCCGCTGCGCCTGCCGCGACAGCACCGGCAGTTGGCGATACTGCACCGTTAGTGGCACCGGTTAAAAAATCGACTGATAAAATGTCGGTTACACCGGGTCCGGTGGCTGGCAGCAATTCAATGTCCACCGATGTGCCAGAAGAAACGCCGCCTGTCACCACCACGAAAGATACAACATCCGGTGTGCCCGCCACAACAATTCCCGGCGCAGCCAAGCCGCCCGCCGAAGTTGTTGAACCGCATGCACCAATGCCACAGGGTCAACCAAACGCACCGCTTAAGCCATAAGCGCCCCGTTCGTCAAAAGGCCAGCCACAGCGCTGGCCTTTTTATTTCTTGACGATATGTTTGAGATAGAAATATGAATATGCCAAGGAAACAATTATGAAATCGTGTGTTAAATATATTTTGCTATCCGCAATTGCCATGCCAGTAACACGGGCAGCGGCATTCATCATGCCATCTCATATATACAAGGCACCGCACCCGGCTTCGCCGCGAACACCGTTTAGTGTCAGGCCTACAGTTATTAATATTAAAATCTTTGCAAAATTGTTTGCCGACTACAACCCTGACAGCCGACTGCAAAGCCAGCTTGCCAAAGATATTACGGACGGCAAATTAAATATATCATTTGATGAAATTCAAAAACGCATTAGTGCTTCCTCACTATCCGAACAAGGAAAAAAAGATTTATTAATTATCCTGGAGACGCTCAATGCATATTTTGCCGGCATCAATCGCGCTGCTGCCATTAGCGCTGCCACATTGCTTAAAGAGAACGTTGCCCCAGAGGCAATGCCGGAAATTCAGGCGCTGGCCAAGGCAACTACCGACCGGCGCAATCAGTTGATAATTTGCCTGACACTTTTAGTATGTGCGCCACCTTTGGAAGATGTGACCAACAGATTTGCCGAGGCTTTGCAAAAGTTTGGCGCCAGCGTCTCGGCCGCCGACACAGCAAATTTGATGCAAGGGCCACGCAACAGTATCTGGTTGGTGCGCACACGGGATTGCGCGGCCCTAAACATAATCGTTGATACAATCAATGCCACAATCATGAATTTTAACACATCACAGCCAGAACCCGTCAACGATAATAATTTGCTGGACTTTATACAAAACGCCAATAACGGCAGCTTTATCAGCAGGCTGTTACAACTGTTTCCACCCGCTGCACCGCCAAAAGCGCTTTTAATCTTTAATGCGGCACGGCGTGAACATTCTGCGCCAGATGGTCCGCATTGATCGTCCCCACAATAGCGGCGGTCACGCCGGGATTATCAAACACGAATTGTAAGGCTGTTGCGGGATTCGCCGCATGCCCACTATTCAGCGCCTTTTTAACAATGATGCCGACATTATGCGCGGCGGCTTTGGCGATTACCGGTGCTTCGGCAACATAGGCGCTGTTATAGGACACCATCAAAACATCACAGATTTCCGTTGCGGCCAGACCCGCTTCAACGGAATAGGTTGAAATACCCACAGCGCGGATTTTGCCAGCCTGTTTAGCCTGCTGTAGCGCCGTCCATAACGCGTCATCTTTTAACAATTCCGCATCGCCTTGCGTCGCGTGCAGTAATAGCAGGTCCAGGTAATCGGTTTGCAAACGTTGCAGACTGCGCTCCAAACTCGCGGTCACACCTACTGCTGAAAAATCATAATATGACTGGCCGTTTTTAAATTCTTCACCGGCCTTGCCGGCAATCACCCACTCCGCGCGCTGGCCGTGCAGCAACCGCCCTAGCCGCTCTTCCGCGATGCCATAAGATGGCGCGGTATCAACAAGATTAACACCAAAATCCCTGGCCTGCGCCAAAAAATTCGCCAAAAATTTTTCATCCGGCAAATCAAACGCGCTGGGATATTTAACCTGTTCGGTGCGGCCGAATTTAACGGTGCCGATCCCTAATGGCGATACCATGAGGCCGGTGTCACCCAAGGCGCGTTTGGTTAACTGAATATCTGCCATGGCTTATCATCCCAGATGGTTGGCGCCATCGTTGCAATTGGTAGAGGCAACGGCGTTACAGGTGCCTGCGGCGTAATATTATTGCGTTGCAATTGTTGCAAGATATCGCGCGCCAGCAAGGGCGCGAAAGTTAGCTTATTCGGCCACGCAAAAATCATATTGTGATGCCGATATGTCACCGGCTTATCCGGCAGCCAGCCTTGCGGATGCTGACTTTCGACACGCGTTACATCATGCACCGCCCACAGTTTATCCGAGAAATCCAACTTAGGGAAATAATCGCGCAACGCTTTTTGTGTGTTATGCCGTACTGTCTGCGCATCCTGATGAACGGCATCTTCCGCGACCTGCCCGCCAATATACCAAACCGTGTCGCCATCCGCCGCCGGATGTGCGGATATGGTAAATAATGGTCGGAAACTACTGCCGACACCATGCAAAAATAATTGCGGCAACTGGCCCTTAATCAACAGCATGCGTAATGGGCGATGCTGGACCGGCAATGCCACACCCGATTGCGCCGCCAGCTGTTCATTCCCTGCCGCCGCCGCGCCGATATAGCGTTGCGCGGTGATTTCAATATCTCCAATCGTCACACTGTCTACACTGCCATCCGTACGCCGGTTTAAGGTAAGGCCGGTTGGCGGCACCGTATAAATTTTGCCTGCCAATAATTTGGCAAAAACTTCCAGAAGGCTTGGCACATCAATGCCGGGTTCATCCATATGAATGACGCTGCCCTTAAACCCTAAATCTTTTAATCCTCCCGGCCAATCTTTGGCAGCCAGCTTGCCGACACCCTGACCGATCGCAGCATGTCCCATAACTCCCGCCAGCATTCCGATTAATCCGCCCGGCATTAGTAAATGTTGCGTCCGCGCCAGCAGCCGAGTGCCGCGCAGGTCAATATCGCCTGTTCCCGCAATCGCCGCCTGCCAGTCTGCCGCCAGCCCGGCCACTAGTTTGGCCATATCATTAACTTGGCCTAACAGGGCGTATTTTAACCCGGCATGAATAATCCCTTGCGAGGCCAGTGTCTGGCCGCCGCCCACCCCCTGGTCGGTCACGACTACAACGGCATAGCCAGCGGCTTTCAACCGGGCGGCCGTCCACAACCCGGCGATGCCGCCGCCAAAGATAAGCATATCGGTATTAATTTTCATATCTGATCCGCATGTTACAAAGCGCAACATTGCTTGATTAGCCGCCCCTGTGACCGCTTGATAGCTTTAAGCATGACCTTAACGACAGATTCGTGAGCTGGCACGTGCCTTTTGACCTTTCCCCCATTGCGACGACCGCACTGCAACATACTTTGCGGGCGCCATTTGCATTGGCAGGAATTGGCGTCCATTCCGGTCAGCTGGTCAATATCATTGTGCTGCCGGCGGCGGCCAACGCCGGCATTACTTTTGTCCGCACCGATGTGACGGCGCAAGACAATACCATCCCCGCGCATTATGCCAATGTCACCAACGCCAGTTTTTGTACTGTCATCACTAACGCCCAGGGTATCGGCGTCTCAACTGTCGAGCATTTGATGGCCGCCTTGCGCGGCGCGGGCATTGATAATGCCACTATCGAAATTGATGCGGCCGAAATGCCGATACTGGATGGCAGCGCCGCGCCCTATATTGCGGAAATTGAACGCATCGGCACGCTGGCGCAAAATGCGCCGCGCCGCATGATCCGCGTCTTGCGTGACGTGACAGTGGAGATGGGTGACGCGACTGCGACGCTCGCGCCGTCGGAGGACAGCGAATTTGAATTTATGATTGATTATCCGGATACCATCATCGGTCAGCAAACGATTGGCATGCAATTGGTCAATGGCAATTTCAAGCATGATATCGCCGCCGCGCGCACCTTTGGCCTGTTGTCCGATATCGAAAAATTGCGCGGTATGGGTTTGGCATTGGGCGGTTCATTGGAAAACGCCATTGTGGTTGACGGCGCCAAGGTCATGAATGAAGACGGCCTGCGCTTTGCCGATGAATTTGTGCGGCACAAGGTACTGGATGCGATTGGCGATTTATACCTTGCCGGCGCGCCGATCATGGGTGCCTATTCCGGCGTGCGCGCTGGTCACGCGCTTAATAATAAACTGCTGCATGCCTTATTCGCCGACCGCCGCAATTGGGAATTTGCCAAGGTTCCGGCAGCGGTTACGGCGTAATCACAAGCCTCTCAGCTGTCATCCTCGACCATTAAAGCGAACACAAATTTGTGGTACCGCAGCATTAGCGAAGGTAAAACAAATTTGTTATTGTAAGCCAATGTTGTCGGGGATCCACTTTTAAATTAAGAGCTTACTCAATCATGGATCCCCGAGAATTAACAAGCGTTACCCAGCGTTTGCCACTGGCGTGGCATCACGCTAGACGCTTGTAACACTCGAGGATGACAGGCTAAGAGAGTTACGCTAACATAACGCATGAAAACAAAAATCAAAGATTGGCAATTGTATTCAATTTGTATGACAACGCTGCCAACCATATTTTTTTTGGCAATTTCAAACACTAACTATCCATATCAATACGTCGTTATTTTAATAACAGCGTTATTTCTTTCGCTTACGTCATCATCACTTTATATTTTTAAACAAAAGAAAATTTCATCCGTGAAATTCTGGCATGTAATTTTGATCTCGCTATCAATTATGGCGTTAGCCTTTATTGCGTTATTAGTCATAATTTTTTGTATGGGCCTGACAAAAGATGAGTATGCACTTCAATTTATTTTAGTATTTGCAGAAGGCGCAGTCGTCGTTAGCGTTTCCATTTCAACAATACTGTTTTTAATTTTGAGATATTTTTCAAATAATCCTTGACTTTCCTAATGTTATAGGACTATATTCATAGTATGTTTGGTTTGCTGCAGCAGGCAAACATGGTTTGAAACGCCGCGCTTCCGGTTGGCACCGGAAGGGTGTCTGTTGTTCAAAACAACAGACACCCTACGTTTCAGATCACGCGCCACTGAAAATCCCTAGGGTGCTTCTTTAATACAATGGTTTAATAGTGAACCAACCACCTTTGCAGATGCTGCAAAGAACAGCTTAGCCAGTTAACTGTTTGGCCTCAGCCAAACACGCCGCCGCATCGGGCGTAAAGCCGCGCGCGATCCACCAAGTTTCAACCTGTTTTAAAACTCTGCCCAGCTGTGGGCCGGGCGCCATCCCCGCCATCACTAAATCTTTACCTGAAATCGGCAACATAGGTTTTTGCCAGGCGCTCATAATCGATAACGCTGTCTCAACATCCGTTTTTAAATTTAACAGCAATGCATCCTTCACTAACGGCACACCGTAACGATACAACAGTTCCGGCAGTGAATATTTAGTGACATCATTATAAACGCGCGCCAAATCTTTTACATAATCCTGCTGCGTCTTGGAAAATTTAAGCTGCGCTGCAACTGCAAAGGCCGCTTTAAAATTGCCGCCGCACCAGGCCACCAGCCGCGCCAGCCAAGATGCTGCAGCATATAAATTTTCGCGCGCCGCATGCTTTGCCAATTTTTGCGCATCATTCAGCTGTGGCACGATATTATCCAAAATACCATCTTCCGCCAGCATGCGGCACGCTGTTGTATAATGCGTTGCCTGCAATAGTTTTATTAATTCTTGTTGAACCCGTTCGGTTGATAATTGCGCGAGTCCTGCCCGCAAATCACGACAAGCTCCGCGCGCCGCCGCATCTAACGCGCCTTGGCCGTATTGGGCATGAAAGCGATAAAAACGCAAAATGCGCAAATAATCCTCCGCGATACGCGTAGCGGCATCGCCAACAAAGCGGACATGGCGAATTTTGGCATCCATGATGCCATCAAAATAATCATAAACCTGGCCCTGCAAATCGGCATACAGCGCGTTCATCGTAAAATCACGGCGCTGCGCATCCTGCCGCCATTCGGTAGTAAAGCCAACCTGGGCATGGCGACCGTCAGTGACAATGTCACGCCGCAGCGTGGTGATTTCAAACGGTTGCCCATCCAGAACCGCAGTTACCGTGCCGTGCGCAATTCCAGTGGGAATGACTTTGATCCCTGCTGTATGTAAGGCCGTCATAACCTGCGCGGGTAACAAGGTGGTAGCCAAATCAATATCCGTCACGGGCAGTCGCATGATCGCATTGCGGACACAACCGCCCACCAGCCGCACCGCGCCACCGGCATCAGCCAATAGCGTCATGATTTTATAAAGATTACGATCCTTTAAAAAAGCGGCCTGCAATTTCATCTTAAAATTATTGTATCAGCAAATCAGTGAAAATGCACACCGCTGAAAAAATAACGCCCCAGGCCGATGGTAAAAATCAGACAGCCATACAGCGCATGTTCCAGGCAGCATAGCGCCAATGACCGCTGGCGCAGATAGGTCATCGCAAATACCGCACCGCCCGCGGTGGATAAGATAACCGCAATCCAGTTTTGGAAAATGACATGCATGAACCCAAACGCCAGTGCTGACATCACCATATAACCGCGCGGGGTTTGCCACAGCGGCTGATAACGGTGATAGAGCCAGCTGCGGTAAATGAGTTCTTGGGGCCATACCGATAAAACCGGATACACCACCATGATGGTCAGCCACAATTTCGGTCGTTCGCGCGGCAGCGATAAAAATAGGTCTGGCTGCAGATAATAAGTGGCAATCGTCAATACTATCGCCGCCACGATAAACAATAAAATAATATTACGGGGTGGCCGGCGCGCCGCCGAACCATGCCATTCCGCGCCATGTTTAAAATCTGGCCGGCGGCGCAACCAGCAAAAGATGAACGCGGTCGCCGACCACAGGATCACAATCATCAGCCAGCGGATGGCAATGACGCTGATTAACAGCGGCGTGCCGATAAACAGCGCGGCGAATTCCAACCACAGATAGGATTTTTTCATACCGTCGTTTGTAAACAGCCGCGAATAAATTATGAATTAGGAGTCAAAATAACCCAAACTTGTCTCCAGCTTCTCAAAGGCGCGGTTTACACCATAGGCTGGCAAAAACCATATGGAAAAATGTCCATAATAAAGTGACATTTGCAATTCTGAATTAAATTCAGTGTCTTTTTTCACGCCAGCCAAATATAACGCCGCCGCCAAACCGGAACGGTCAGCGCCGCCGTGGCAATGCAACAGAATTGGTTTAGGCGCCTGCGCCATGATATTAATCAACGTCTGCGCTTGTTCCGGCGTCAAACCGCGCTTGGCGGACATTTTAAAATTTATGAAATTCAGCTGTTGTCCCTGGGCGGCGACAACCTCATCACGATACCAGGCACTGTCCCGATTTTCACCACGCAAATTAATGATCGTTTTAATACCATAATCTTTTTTATAACGTGCAATATCTAAGGCGTTAATTTGGCCTGAACGGTATAATTCACCAGCCAGCACCGTATGAAAATTTCCTGATATATTCAATATGCCGATATATGCAAAAAGGCACAAAAATGTTCCGGCCATCAGCATCACACCAATGATCCATTTTGGCAGTTTTTTTATAATGTTTCTCTGCATAGTTAGATTTATAAATGAGCCACATCGCAAAATGCCACATATTCCCAAAATAAGAAAATAATTTTTATTTTTTTGAAAAGCCTTAAACACTTATAATTTTAAATGAATACATGCGGCGGCATGACGGCTTTTTTGCAAACTGTTTACACTGCATACAAGTGTCTGATATTATTCGGTTTTTAGCAAGAAATAAAAATTATAGTGGTTTTATACGAACCAACTTCAGGAGCGATCCATGCCATGTTTTATACAACACCTTTTTACCATTGCACTATTTAGTAGCGTATTCAGCACCACGCTGTTTGCCGCGACCCAAGGTACACTGGGCACCACCTCAACCGGTAGTGCGCTGATCAGCATTACCAAATCCAAACAGGCACAGATTTCAGATATCAGCGATATGACGCTCAGCAACTGGAGCGTCGGCAGCGGTGCGGTCAGTTTGCACAGCGATATCTGTGTTTATTCGTCAACCGGCAGTTATACGGTGACCGCCAGCGGTACCGGCCTTGCTAACATTTTTACCATCAACAGTGGCTCTAACGTTTTGCCTTATACCGTCACCTGGAATGCCGGCGGCGCGGGCGCGATTGGCAACACTGGCGCCTTGTTGGTGCCAACCATTACTTCAACTAGCTTTTCAAATGCCAGCACGACCAGCGCCACCTGTGGTGGTGGTGGCGCGGCGAATGACACTGCGCGCGTCATTGTCGGCATCACCCAGGTGAATATGGATGCCGCCGCCTCTAGTAACACGCCTTACACCGGCACTTTAACGCTGGTTGTAACGCCATATTGATAACGCTTGGGATGGAAACGTGCCATGCGCTGCTTATTCATTTTACTGGTTGCGCTGGGACTGTTTGGTAAAACGGCAGTTGCCGATGTCCAAATCACCGGCATCAATGATTTCGCCTTGGGCAATTGGTCGTTGGGTGACCCTGCGATCAGCACCTCTATCGATGTTTGCGTATATTCTACTAACCTCAGCCTGCCGCTGGATGGCTATTCTGTCACCGTCAGCAGCCGCACTGGCAGTTTCGTTTTAAAAAACGGCAGCAACAGCCTGCCCTATAGCCTGACCTGGGACAATGGCGGTGTAAATAATCTGGGTGCCAGCGGCGGCAGCGCACTGTCGCAAAATGTCAAACTGGGCGGCCAGCGTAAAGCCGGCCTGCTCAATGCCTTGTGCACTGCAGGCGTCGCCGGTCCCAATGCGCGCCTTAATTTAAAAATAACCCAGGCCGATTTAAATGCCGCGCTTTACGGCACCTACAGCGGCACCATCGATATAACGATAAGCGCCTATTGATGGCGGGGCCGCACTGCCAGCCGCCCTCCCGCATTAAAATGAAAATATCCTACGGCAAATTCAACATACAATTGTGTGCGCTGTTGTGCGAATTGCTGACCCTGACCGTGCCCAAGGTTGTGCACGCGGATTTGGCCATACAACAGGGTGTCCCCGCCGGGTTCGAGACCATCAGCAAACCGCGCGAAACCCGGATCACGCTGTATTACGGCGGTGAATTACTGGGTGCTTTCCCTGCGCATTTCGCGCCGGGAAAAATCCAGTTTGACAGACCGGCTGACATCATCGCCACCATCCCAACCATTATTGATCAGGCGACCGTGGCCGCCGTGCTGGCGCAACCGCTCGACGCGCATGCCGATTTGCAATGCAATGCCAAACGCACGGAAAATTGCGGCACGCTCAATCCCGATGTCACAGGCATCATCTTTAATGACAGCCGGTTGGATGCCGAACTGTTTGTGAATAAAAAGTTTTTATCAGTCACCGATCAGGCCGGCACGCGTTACCTGCCGCTGCCGGAACGCAAGTTCGGTGCGGTCAACGCCTTCACCGGCGCGATTGGCGGCGGCAGCAACGGCAACAATAATTTTGCGGTCAGCGACAATGCCACCTATTCCTATGGCGAGATGCGTTTCAATACGCAATCCACCCTGGCTAATGACGGCGTCCGCTTTGATACCGCCGCCGCAACCTTGGAACGTAACGGCTGGAATGATACGGCCGGCCTGTTTCGCAGCCAATCGATGGAATTGCTGTCCGACCGCGATATTGCCGGTATTTCTGTGTCCACCTCAACCCGCACCTTGCTCGACAGCCGCAAAACGGTGGGCAACAGCATCATCGTTTTTCTGCCGCGCCGCAGCTTTGTTTCCATCTATCGTGAAGGGCGGCTTTATTCCTCGCAAAATTATGAGGCGGGTAACCAGACGGTTGACACCAGCGAATTGCCGGAAGGCGCCTATAACATCACGCTGCGCATCCAGGAACCGGATGGGCAGATCCGCGAAGAGCGCCGCTTTTTCGCCAAAAACCAAAACCTGCCGCCGGCGGGCCAACCGGTCTATTATGCCCAGGCCGGCGTGATCCGCAAATCCGCCAGCGACGACAGCGCGCTACCGGAACTGACCAGCAATATTTTGCTGCGTGCCGGGACCGTGCAACGCATCAGTGATGACATGGGTTTAAGCCAAAGTTTTTTGGGCCTGTCCGACCGCGCGGTGTCGGAAACCGGCCTGTTTTGGATTCATTCCGGCATTGAAATGCGCGGCACGGTGTTGGGATCAACGCGCGGTGATGCCGGGCTCCAATTCGGCTATCTGCAGAATTGGAATACGTTCAATATGTCATTGGATGCCCGCAAATTATGGAATGCGGACGCGCCCATTCCCGGTTTTGATGCTTATTCGCAAAGCAATACCCAGGTTACGGCCGGTGCCGGTTATACGGTCTCGGAAAAAATTACCGTGGGCGCCCGCGCCAATTACACACAAAACAATACGATGCCGTCAACCAAATCCATCGGCCCCTATGTCAATTGGCAAATCTGGCAGCATGGTGAGGGCATTTTAAACCTGCGCGCGGATGCGGCGCGTAATGACAATCGTGATGAAGGCAACATTCTGTTGTCCTTTTCCTATCGCCTAGGCGATTACAATATCAGCAGCACGGCTGGCGCCACCTGTAACGCCGCTGGCACCGCGCCCAATGGCAATCTACGCATTTCGCATGACAGCCGGGCGCCGGGCGAAACGCTGTTGGTGGGTGCCGGCACCGGCACTGACAGCAAACAGCAGATTGCCAATGCCGACGCCGATTGGCACAATAATTTCGGACAGTTCCGCGGCAGCGTGCAGGAAGCCTTTGGCCGCACGGGCAACAATTTCAGCTATGGCGGTAATTTCGCGTTTAACATCGCGCAAACGACGGACAGTTTTCATCTGGGCGGTGACGCCAATGGCCGCAGCGCGGTGATCATTGATACCGTGGGCGATGCCGATACGGATATGACAATCTTTGTCAACGGTGCCGCCAACAGCGTTGTACATGCGGGCCAGCGGCAGGTTATTTATCTGTCGCCTTTCCATAATTACAATATTCATCTGACGTCGAAAAATCCCGGTCTCTATGATTATAATAACAACGACCGCCGCGTGACATTATACCCCGGCAATGTTGCCAAACTGTCCTGGGAGATCAACAAATTTTATGTGGTCACAGGACATGTGGTGGATGCAGAGGGCGCACCGCTGCAAAACGCGCTGTTAAAAGACAGCAAGGCGCAGATCGCGACAGATGACAAAGGCCGCCTGCAGGCGGAAATCGCCGCGCCGCATATTCTGGTGTTTAATAAAAAAGACAATATGCAATGCCAGGTCACTTTGCCGAAACTGGCCGCGCCAAAGAATGGTGTATTGTTGTACAAAGAAAAATTGGTTTGTCAGTAAAAATGGAAGCTAGAGACTGGAGGCTGGATATCCAGTTTCCAATCTCTAGCCTCCAGCATCAATCAATACGTTTTTTCAACCGTATCCTTGCCATCCCAGATGGCATAGAGCACCGGCTGGTCAAAGGGTAATTCCACTTGCGCGGTGGTGCCGGGATAAACGCGCAGGCCGTTCGGCGTTTTGCAGTTGGTATCGCCAGTTTCGCATTGTTTGCCATTTTGAAAGATGACATCGGTATTGCCGGTGTTGATGGCGGAAAAGATTTTGCCGCGTCGTGCCGCCTGATACTGCACCTGCATCGCAGCGGGTCGCACGATCACCAATATTTCATAACCGACCAGGATTTTTAAACCGACCTTGCTGGAATTATCAACGCCCTTGATTACCGGTTTAATTGCGACACGATAAACATGTTCCTTGTCATCGGGCGGGTTTAACAATACCAGCCGCAACACTTTACGGTTGCCGCCGTCTAAAATCATTTTATCGGGCGTGACCAATAAACCGCTTTGCGCGCTGTCATCAATGGTGCGGCGGCTTTCCTGCGGCATGCCGGGATTGACGACCTCCACCACATCAACCGACAGATATTCATTGTCCTTGGACCGGCTGATGATATCAACATCCTGCTGGCTGGGGCCGTCCTTGGTAAATTCCACAATGGCGGATGAGATGATAAAATCAGCCTGCGCGGCAGTCGTGCCGCACAACAACAGAATGATCGCTGCCAGACAGTTACGCCACATTCGAAATCACATGCACCTGATTGCCTTTGCCTAGATAAGTCAGCCGGTCAAAGCTCAATAAATTGGCCTTCGCAATACCGCGGCCATGGTTTTGCGTGGCGCGCGCCGGTTCGATTTCCAAAAACGGCCGCCAGTCAAACCCTTGGCCTTCATCCGCGATAATGACTTCAAAGCGGTCCGCCGTATGCGCGAATTGCACCGCGACACGTTTTTGCTGATGCTGCGGCTGTTTCAGGCGGGCCTGTACCTCAGTTGTGAAATTATCATTGGCCAGCAACTTGCCCTTTTCATCATAACCGATGCCGAGATTGCCATGTTCAATGGCGTTCAACAGTAATTCATACAGGCCGGTCGCGGCCAGTTCGGGACGCGGGAATAATCCGCCCAAGGTGAAGGCGATATTTTCCGCCTCCGCCGGGGTTTGCAGGCGGAATTCACCGCGCACAAAGGTATCCATCGCCTCGCGCTGTTTGGACAAGCGTTCTTCGAACAGATTGGTTTGCTGCTGGTCGCGGATGCAGGCCTGCACCAGGCTGAGCAGCGTTTCTTCCTCATAAGGCTTGGTCAGATAATAATAAACCCCGGCACGAATACCTTCCACGACCTCTGACGGATCGCTGGCCACCGTCTGCATGATGACCGGAATTTGCCGCAGCCGTTTGTTGCGCTGCATTTCCGCAAACAATTGCAGTCCGTCCAGTTTCGGCATCTGCCGGTCTGTCACCACCAAAGCATAAGTTGGATTGGTGGTAAGTTTGTGCAACGCCTCCTCGCCATCACGTGCTTCATCGATCAGATAATCCGCCGCACGCAGATAGGCGCCCAGAATTTTGAGGTTGGTTGGTTCGTCTTCGACCAGCAAGATTTTTTGCATGAGATACACTCGTTCAGGTTGCAAATTTTATTTTCAGAATCAATTTGCCGAAAATAATCCTAAAAATCAACTAGCATAACAACATGTTTTATAATGATAATTCTTATATTATACTTTTCGTATAACACGTCATACGTGTGCATGGTCACGATGCATTCATCATTATGGGTTTAAACTTGATGAGTAACGAAACCAAGAATGGGATCACCATGGCACGTCTTCCGGCAAATTTTTCTGAACTGCTCGCCATCCGTCAGGACCGCGCACCGACCTTGGATGCAAAAATCCATGACGGTTATGACGCGACCGCGGAACATAAAGAGCAGGGTAATTTGCTGAGCAGCGTGCAATACGGCCAGGGCGCCGAAGGCGCCTATCTTGCGCCGGTTGATGCCTTGCTGCCCGGCAATATCGCGCTGTCGCAAAACATTGTACCGGTTGGCCCTGGCGACACTACATTCGGCATTAACAATGTCAGCAGTTTCAATTTCCAAACCGCACCGCTAGTAATCAATAATGATAATAATTCACCAGTCGTGATCGCCAGCGCCAATCCGGCTGTCATCGGCGAGAGCAGCGCCCAAATTGGCAATTTTGCATCAACCGGCAACTCTGGTGCCAGTGTTAACATTCCCGGTTTTGAGGTGGCCAACAATGGCGCGGATTTCCGCTCCACGCCATCATCCAATATCGCGGTGCCCGCGCCAGTTGCCAACATACCAAATCCGCCGCCGGTAGACGATGGCACGGATACCATGCCCAATCCCAATCCGAACCCCGGCCCCATGCCGACGCCGGTAACCCCACCCACCACGCCGGTCATTACCGCACCGAATGTGGATGGCAATGAGGATACCACAATTTCACTGCCGATCGGCATCACCAATGTCATCACTATTACCGGCGTTCCATTAGACGCTGTGCTGTCCGCAGGTACGCGCAACAATGACGGCAGCTACACACTAACCCCCGCGCAGCTGGGTGGGCTCACCATTACGCCAGCGCATGATTATAATGGTACGATCAGTCTGACTGTGACGGCAACGACCACGCAAGACGGCACCAGCGTCACCGCGGTCGCGCATCCGATTGTGACAGTCGAAAGCATTGCTGACGCGCCGCCGTTGACCGTCACCACAACACCGAATTCCGACCATACCTATAACGTTAATATCACGACATCGCTCGTGCATCCGTCGCCAACGGAAACGCTGACAATTACGATTGACGGTTTGCCCGCCGGTACGCTGTTGAACCATGGCACGCATAATAGTGACGGCACCTGGACTTTAACGCCTGCCCAGCTGGCCGGATTGGTTTTAACACCGCCTGCCAATTACAATGGTGATATTTCATTACTGGTCACGTCAACCGCGGCCGATAACGGTACCAGCGCTGCGACCGCGACTGTCACCCACATCAACGTGCTGGATGTGGCCGATGCGCCAACACTGTCGGTGCAAACCGCCGCCGGTTTGGAGGATACGTCAATTGCGCTCAATATCTCCGTCGTTGCGACTGACACCAACCCTGCCGAAATTTTAACCGTGACTATCAGCGGCCTGCCGGTCGGTGCCACGCTTAACCACGGCACGCTGAACAGCAATGGCAGCTATAGCCTGACCGTGGCGCAATTAAACGGGCTGACCATCACGCCTGCAAACAATTACAACGGCGCGTTTGATTTGAACGTGACGGCAACCGCCGCTGAAAACGGTACCAGCGCCAGCATCGCCGCGCCATTACATGTTACTGTCACCGCCACGGCTGACATCCCCAACCTGGCGGTCCAGGCCGCCAGCGGCAATGAAAACACGCTCATCGCACTGAACATTGCAACATCCTTGTCAGACGGTGATGTTGGCGAAACGTTAAATGTCATTATTGGCGGCATCCCGAATGGCGCGACGCTGAACCATGGCACACACAACAGTGACGGCACCTGGAGCTTGACGCCCGCGCAGCTGTCCGGCCTGACCATTACCACCCCGGCCACTTGGGGCGGCACGCTGCAACTGACCGTTACCGCGATCACCGCCGAAAATGGCACGACTGCAATGGCAACGGCCAACCTGCCGGTGACTGTCACCATGCCGGGCAATACCGCAACCTCACCAGTACTGACTGTCAACGCAGCAGCAGGAAATGAAGATACGCCGATTGCCATTTCGTTAAACGCCACGACCGCCACCGCCGGCGAAACTATCAGCGTGGTTATTTCCGGCGTGCCTGCCGGTGCCAGTTTCAACCACGGCACCAACAATGGCAACGGCAGCTGGACTTTCACGCCAGCGCAACTGTCCGGCCTGACCTTTACCGCGCCATTGAATGCCAGCGGCACCTATGTTTTCGCGGTCGATGCCATTGGCACGCATGCGGGTGATACGGCGCATGCGGTGGCGAATATGAACATCACTATCGCCGGGATTGCCGATGCGCCGAATTTGGCGGTGGTCTCCGCCACTGGCGCCGAAGATAATGCAGTTGCGCTTAATATCACATCATCATTGGTTGATAATGATGGCTCCGAAACGCTTGTCTTGAATCTGAGCGGTTTTCCCGCCGGTGCCAGCCTTAATCACGGCACGCACAACAGTGACGGCAGCTGGACGCTGACCGCCGCGCAATTGTCAGGCCTTACTGTCACGCCGCCGGCCAACTACAATGGCGCGTTTGACATTCATGTAACTGCGACCGCCAGCGAAAATAACACGTCAACTGCCGTCAGTGCGGATTTGCATGTGACGGTGACTGCGGTTGCCGATGCGCCGCAATTGTCCGTCACCAGCGCCAGCGGTGCCGAAGATACGCAAATTGCGCTGACCATCAATGCCACAGAAATTGATCTGAATGGCACGCTTAGCCTAACGTTGACTGGCCTGCCGACCGGCGCCTTGCTTAACCACGGTGTGCATAACAGTAACGGCAGCTGGACCTTGACGCCTGCGGATCTGGCGGGTTTGAAAATCACCCCGCCCGCCAATTACAGCGGTGATTTTACGATCAGCGTGACCGCGACCTCAACTGAGGGCGGCAGTACTGCGAACGTCACCGCCCCGCTCGCCGTGCATGTCACTGCGGTCGCCGATGCGCCGAACCTGACCGTCACCGGCAATGTCACGGTGGCGGAAGGGCATGACGTACCGCTGACGATTGCCAGCACATTGAATGACACCGACGGTTCGGAACATTTAAGTATTTTGATTGCCGGCGTGCCATCCGGCTGTTGCCTGTCGGCCGGTTTGAACAACGGCAATGGCACCTGGAGCCTGACGCCGGCACAACTTGCCAACCTGCACATGACAGTGCCGCCGTTCTGGAGCGGCGATATTTCACTGACTGTCACCGCCACCGCGACCGAAGGCAGCAATGCCGATCACGCCAGCGTCATGACACCGATTAATGTACATATTACACCGGTGGCCGATGTGCCGCATTTGTTATGCGTGCCGGCGATTGGTTTGGAAGGCACACCGATTGCCCTGGCTGTCGCGGCGTCACTCAGCGATGCGGACGGTTCTGAAACGCTGGGCGTCACCATCAGCGGCGTCCCCGCCGGTTGCGTGCTGAACCACGGCACCAACAATGGCAATGGCACCTGGACGCTGACCTTGCCGCAACTGGTTGGGCTGACGCTGACGCCGCCCGCGCATTATCATGGCGATTTCAATCTGACAGTCACTGCCACTGCGACGGAAACACTGACCGGCATCAATGCGCATGTTGATGCAACGCTGGGCGTACATGTCGAGGCGGTTGCCAACCTGCCCAGCGTTTTTTGCAACAATGCCACCGGCGGCGCGGGCGCGCAAATTGCGCTCGTCATCAGCGGCGCGCTCGCCGATGCCGGCGAAACCATTTCCTATATTGTGCATGGCGTGCCGAACGGTTTCGCGTTTAACCACGGTTGCAATAATGGCGATAATAGCTGGACGCTGAACCAGGCGGACTTGACCAACCTCAAACTGATTACACCGGACAGTTTTAACGGCCGCTTGAATTTGCATGTCGAAGCCGTGTCGCACGAAGCCAGCAATGGTGACAGCAATGCCTGCAGCCCCGTCAATCTGTTGGTCAGCATCGGCAACTGGTCGAACGGCACCTTTATCGATCTGGGTGTTGATGCGCATGTCGGCGGCATTGGTGTTGGCGTCGGGGTGGATCTGTTCCCGGCCACCGGCGGACTGCTCGCCGCCAGCATCCATATGAAAGAAGATGTGCCGTTTGCAATTACCGATGCGCCGCAATTGTTAAGCCTGTCGTCACTAAACGGTTTGACGGGTCTGGTCAGCAATATCACTTGCAGCGGCGTGCCCGCGGGCTGTATCTTTAACAACGGCGCCAATCTGGGTAATGGCATCTGGCAATTCACCACCGCGAATTTAACCGGCCTGACGCTGGCGACACCCGCCAATTATTCCGGTGATTTTAATTTAACATTGACAGCAAACTTTATCGGCGGGCACCTGCCGGTCGCATTGGTCATAACGCCGGTGCATGTGATGGGGATTGCCGATCTGCCCACGCTGTCGGTCAGCGCCGCCGCCAATGTCACTGAAGATCATCCACTAACAGTTACTATCAACGGTGCCTTGACCGATCTCGATGGCTCGGAAAGCCTGACGTATTTGGTTAGTGGCTTGCCAGCCGGCTTCACGCTCAATCATGGCACCTGTAACGACAACGGCACCTGGTCGTTAAAAATAAGTGATCTGGCGGGCCTCGTCATCAATCCGGCGGAACATTATAATAGCGTGGTACATGCGACGGTATCAGCAATCGCCACCGAACTGTCCGGCAGTTCCGTTATTGCGCAGCAAAACTTGAACTTCACCGTTGATGCTGTCGTGCATGCGCCGTTGCTGACCGTGCATGATGTCAGCGTGAATGAAAGCGCGGCGGTGTCGCTCAATCTCGGTGCGGCGTTGGTGACGCATGACGGTTCGGAGCATTTGACCAGCATTCTTATCTCCGGTTTACCCGCCGGGGCCAACCTGTCTTATGCGACCGACAATCATAACGGCACCTGGTCGGTCGATCTCACACATATTAATGATGTGCAGCTGACCGCCGGCGCGCATTGGAGCGGCGACACCAATTTGACCGTGGCAGCAACGTCGCAGGTTGGTTCTGCCGGTCTCACCGCAACTGCAACCGCGACACTGGGTTTACATGTCGAGGCCGTCGCGCATACGCCGGTGATAACTGTCGCGGACAGCAGCGGTTATGATGAGGCGCCGATTGCGCTGCACCTGGGCGTGACACAGCCGGATATCGACAGTTCGGAACATTTAAGCATCGTGATTTCCGGCGTGCCGGCGGGTGCAATTTTGTCCGAAGGTATTCATAACGCCAACGGCACCTGGAGCTTGGAACAGCAAATGCTCGACCATTTGACGATCACGGCACCCGATCATTTCAGTGGTGATATGCAACTGCATTTAGCGGCGTGGAATACCGAAAGCACCAACGGCCATATGGCCAGCATCCAGCAGGATTTTGCGGTGCATGTCGCGCATCATTAATCAGCGCGGCATCACTCCCACGGGAAATGCAGCCAGGTATCCTGCGGCATATCCATCATCGTAAGATCGGCAAAAGGTTTGCCTTGCGGTTTGGCGTAAAGCGCGACAAAAAATGCCTTGGGCAGCATTTGTCGCACCGCCTTCGCCGTCAGACCGCTGTCAACCAGATCATCAACGACAAGACAGCCGTCACCCGTCCCGGGCAGGTTTTTAATGATATTAAGCGTGCCCTGCTGTTGCCCATTATAGGAGGAGATGCAGATGGTATCGACATAGTGGATATCCATCTTGCGGGCGATCAGCGCCGCCGGCACCAGCCCGCCGCGCGTGACTGCGACCAGCGTTTTGAAATCACCGCGCCGTGGCATTAAATATTCCGATATTTCGGCGCATAACCGGTGTGCCTCGTCCCAGGAAACGTGATATTGCAATGGATATTGTGTCATGCCCGCCGTTGTAATTATTTTGCGTCTGCCTGTCCAGTTTCAATGGCTTGACTGATACAAGCCTAAAAATCAGCTGCACCTACAAATATTTTGTTTGCCAATTTTTGTGCGACGCGCTTAGACTTTACAGATGACCTCCCCCAATGTCGTCCCGCTGCATAAAATTCCGTCCCTCATCGCGTTGCCGTTTAACGAGGATGCCGAGCGCGCCTTGCTGGGCGCGATCCTGGCCGACAACGGCCATATGGATAAGATTACCGATTTTCTGCGTTGCGAGCATTTTTACATCCCGGCGCATCACCGCATTTATTCCGCCTGTGAAAAACTGGTCAATCGCGGCCAGCATGCCAGCCCCACGACGCTCAAGGCATTTTTTCAGCATGATGGCGACCTCGACCACATCGGCGGCGCAGAATATTTGGGCCAGTTACTATTGGAAGCCGCGAGCGGCGTCAGCCTGTTTGATTACGGTCAAACGATTTATGATTTATTTTTGCGCCGTCAGCTGATTGATATTGGCGATGACATCACCTTGCAGGCGCGACCCTCGCCCACACAAATTGATGTGACTGCGACACGCCTGATTGAAAATGCCGAACTTAAATTATTTAACCTCGCGACATTGGGCGATGCTGAGCGCGGGCTGGTGCCGTTCCATACCGCGCTGACGCAATCGATCAAAAATGCCGAGATCGCCTATAAAAGCGATGGGCATGTCGTAGGCATCACCACCGGCTTTGCCGATATCAATAAAAAGATGGGTGGGCTGCATCCATCCGACCTCATCATCATTGCCGGACGGCCGTCGATGGGAAAAACCGCGCTCGCCACCAACATCGCCTTTAACGCCGCGCGCGCCTATGTCGATACGCATAAGAAGGAAGGCGCGCCGGTCGCCTTTTTTTCACTCGAGATGTCAACCGACCAGTTGGCCACGCGTATTTTATCCAGCGTCGCGCGTATTCCGTCCGAACGCATTCGCCGCGGTGAAATCCGCCAGGATGAGATGACCAATCTCGCGCTCGCCGCTTCCAACCTGTCCGAAGTGCCGCTGTATATTGACGATACCCCGGCCCTGTCGGTCATGGCGATCCGCGCCCGTGCGCGGCGTTTGAAACGCCAAAAGGGTTTGGGTATGATTGTGGTGGATTACCTGCAGCTGATGACTGGCGGCAACTTAAAGCCGAGCGATAACCGCGTTGCGGAAATTTCCGAAATCACCCGTGGTTTGAAATCGATTGCCAAAGAATTACAGGTGCCGGTGATTGCATTGTCGCAGCTGTCGCGCCAAACCGAACAGCGTGATAACAAACGCCCGCAATTGTCTGATTTGCGCGAAAGCGGTTCAATCGAGCAGGATGCAGATGTCGTGATGTTCGTCTTCCGCGAGGAATATTATTTGGCGCGTGAAGAACCGTCACGCAAGGCGGACGAAAACGATGCCAAATTCAACGACCGCTACAGCCGCTGGCAGCAACGCCTGTCCGAAGTGCAAAGCACGGCGGAAGCCATCATCGCCAAGCAGCGTCACGGCCCAATTGGCACCATTCGCCTGTTTTTCGATGGGCAATTCACCGCCTTTACGGATCTGGATACAACGCATGCCGCCTATAACCTGGCGGTTGAGGAAAATTAGCGGGATTGGCAAAACAGCAGCGGCGCGTTATCACTGTCCGCTATGCAGAACGCCATGCCATCCCAGCCGCCCGCCGTTATCCGCGCCATTCTGAATTTTCTGGCGACGATCGGGCAAACATTCCTCGGGTTCCTGCAATCGGTCGGACGGGTGGTGAAATTCACTGCGGTTGCGATCTCTCACATGTTTCGCCCGCTGTGGTTTGGCCGCGGTATTTTAAGCCAGATGATCAATGTCGGTTATTATTCGCTACCGGTCGTTGGCCTCACCGCGATTTTTACTGGCATGGTCTTGGTGCTGCAAAGCTATACCGGCTTTTCCCGCTTTAATGCGGAGGGGGCGATCAGCTCCGTCGTTGTATTGTCAATCACGCGTGAACTTGGACCCGTTTTGGGCGGCCTGATGGTTGCGGGGCGCATTGGCGCCGCGATTGCCGCCGAGATCGGCACCATGCGCGTCACCGAGCAAATTGACGCGCTGCGCACGCTGTCGACCAGCCCCTACAAATATCTGATCGTGCCGCGCATTATTGCGGGCATCACGATGCTGCCAATTTTGGTGCTGGTCGCCGATATCATCGGTGTGTTTGGCGGTTATATCGTGGCGGTATACCGGCTGGATTTTAACGGCCATTCATTTTTGCGCAGCGCGTGGAATTTTATGCAAACAATGGATGTGGTATCCGGTCTGGTTAAGGCTGCGGTATTCGGTTTTATCATTACGCTGATGGGCTGTTACCACGGTTATTATTCCAACCGCGGCGCGGAAGGTGTCGGGATTGCCACCACCAATGCGGTGGTGTCAGCCTCAATCCTGATCCTGCTGACCAATTACTTCCTGACCGGATTGTTTTTTTCGCGATGACGTTAAAGGTCCAACTTAAAGATGTGAAAAAACGTTTTGGCCGCAAAGTGGTGCTGGATGGGGTTAGCCTGGATATCAACCAGGGGGACTCGCTGGTTATCATCGGCGGCTCCGGTACCGGCAAATCCGTTACCATTAAAAGCATTTTGGGTCTGACCGAGGTGGATAGCGGCACCGTCATTATTGATGGCGAGGATGTCACCCGCTATCGCATGCGCCAACGCGAAAAAGAACTGATGCCGAAATTCGGCATGCTGTTCCAGGGCGGCGCGCTGTTTGACAGCTTAAAGGTGTGGGAAAATGTGGCCTTTGGCCTTATTCAGTCCAAGCGCCTGGACCGCGAATATGCGCATGCCATTGCGTTGGAAAAACTGGCCGATGTAGGTTTGGCCGCGGATGTCGCGGATTTATTTCCGGTGGAACTATCCGGCGGCATGCAAAAACGCGTTGCCCTCGCGCGCGCGATTGCGACCGAACCGGAAGTTATTTTCTTTGATGAGCCGACGACAGGTTTGGACCCCATCATGGCCGATATCATTAATGACCTGATTGTCAAATGCGTACAGAAACTGGGCGCGACCGCGATTACGATTACGCATGACATGGTTAGCGCGCGTAAGATTGCGACGCACATCGCCATGCTGCATCAGGGCAAAATCATCTGGCACGGCACCGCCGCGCAGATGGAAAATTCCGGCAATCCCTATGTCGACCAATTTATCCACGGTCGCGCCGATGGCCCGATCGCGATGCAGGTAAGACGGGATTAGATATAGAATTTCCAATACTTAACATTAAGCGCTGTAACAGCCTCCCCCCTTGAGGGGAGGCACAAATTTTTGAGCTTTTGTTTCATGTAATGAAACGAAGTAAGCGATAAAAATTTGGGTGGGGGTTTGCAAGTTTAAATTTAAGTCCCCCACCCAAAAATTACGCGGCTACGCTACGCTTCACCTTTAATTTTTGTGCCTCTCCTCAAGGGGGAGGCTGTTACAGCACCAGTTCATCCACGCCGCGCCGATGGGCCAATCGCGATGCAGGTCCGGCGGGATTAGGGTGTCGGCTGACGTTCTACTTTTGGTAACGGTTTTATGATAGTTGCGTCACTTGGCCAAATAAACGGTGCTGACTTTACCATCTTATTTGGTAACGCTTTTGTTGTTTCATCGGTTGCAATTATTTCAATTGCCTCAGGGTGAATATTTATTACTTCAGAATAATTTTTCCAGGAAAGGTCATCATTTAATTCTTTACAAGACATAAGCCTATCACCATTTACTCCAGGTAAAGCTATGACGAGATAATATTTTTTAGAACGATTTTCCATGTCTAATGGAATATTACCAAAATTAGCGCCTACGCTAAGAAGATCACAAAATGGGTTTTTAGCCCCATTTTCTGACATCCACCCAGACCCAGCGTTAAAACAATCAGTTTGAAACACTGTGCCAACTTCAAATTTTATAGTCATAATATCTCCTTTGATTAAGCTTAATAAAACACTATATATTTTGTTATGTCAAGAAAATCCTCCACTCAATATGTCTGCCAGAATTGCGGCAATGTCACCGCCAAATGGTCGGGGCAATGCCCTGGTTGTCAGGAATGGAACACGCTGGTTGAAGAGGTAAATGCCAATGCCTCCAACGTGCCGAAAGGTTTGGGTAAAGCCAAGGGCCGTAAGATAGAATTTACCGATCTGCAAACGCAAACGCCGATCCCGGCGCGGCGCATGACCGGTATTGCGGAATTTGACCGGGTGTGCGGCGGCGGTCTCGTTCCCGGCTCCAGCATTCTGGTCGGCGGCGATCCCGGGATTGGCAAATCTACGCTGCTGTTACAGGTCGCGGCCAAACTGGGCGCCGGGCACAACGCCGTCTATATCACTGGCGAGGAATCAACCGAACAGGTGCGCATGCGCGCCGCGCGCCTTGGCCTTGGGGATGCGCGCATGGCGCTGGCCGCCGCGACCGATGTGCGCAACATCTGCGCGACGCTCGACAATGCCAACGCTGCCGATATCGTTATCATCGATTCCATCCAAACCATGTATTTGGACAATCTGGATTCCGCGCCGGGCACGGTGGCACAGGTGCGTGCCAGTGCACAGGAATTGATCCGCGTCACCAAACAACGCGGCCATACGCTTATTCTGGTTGGACATGTCACCAAGGAAGGCACCATCGCCGGGCCGCGCGTGTTGGAACATATGGTTGATGCGGTGTTATATTTCGAAGGCGACCGCGGGCACCAGTTCCGCATCCTGCGCGCGGTTAAAAACCGTTACGGCGCGACCGATGAAATCGGCGTTTTCACCATGGGTGATGAGGGTTTGGCCGAAGTTGCCAATCCATCGGCACTCTTTCTTGCTGAGCGTAATTCCGATGTTACCGGTTCTTGCGTCTTTGCCGGGATGGAGGGCACCCGGCCCCTGCTCGTGGAAATACAGGCGCTGATTTCACCGACCAATTATGGCACGCCGCGCCGCGCCGTGGTCGGCTGGGACAATGGCCGCCTCGCTATGATTTTGGCGGTGCTGGAGGCGCGCTGTGGCATTTCATTCGGCATGGCGGATGTCTATCTAAACGTCGCGGGCGGATTGCGGATTACCGAACCCGCCGCTGACCTTGCCGTTGCGACTGCGCTGATTTCCGCACAGGGCAACATTACCTTGCCGCCGGAACAGGTGGTGTTTGGCGAGATCGGCCTGTCCGGGGAAGTGCGTTCCGTCGGACAAACCGACATCCGCCTAAAAGAAGCCGCCAAGCTCGGTTTTACCAGCGCCCTCATCCCAAATTTCCGCGGCACGCAGAAATCGTCTGCCGCCATTCAACTTAACCAGTTGAATCGCCTTGACCAGCTGGTACAACGGTTGTTGCCGCCCCAGAGAAGATAACACGGAAAACGCCGTCCTATGCCCGATCTCAGTTTTTTAAATGTGTTTGACTGGATTGTCTTGGCGATCATCATCGCCTCGATGATCAACGGCGGTTTTCAGGGTCTTAGCCGTGAACTGTTTAGCCTGATTGCTTTTGCCGCCGCCCTCTATTTAACCGCTCGTTTTGGCGATGTGCTGGACAGCCGCGCCGAACAGTTGATCAGCAATCCACTGGGCGCGCATGTCGCCGCGCATATGGTGGTTTTCCTGTTTTTTGGCATGCTGTTCGGTTATGCGGGTGTGTTGCTCAGCGATATTTTGCGCAAGATGATGTCGGGCATTGTCGACCGATCGCTCGGGGTGTTATTCGGCCTCGCGCGCGGCATTCTGGTAATCGTGGTGCCGTTTGTCGCGGTTGATCTGTTCGTATCGCACGACATTTATCCTGACTGGCTGCTGGACTCTAAAAGCTATCCTTACATGGAAAGCGGCGCCAAGCTGATTGAAAAATATCTGCCCGAACGGCATCACAAAAAAGTGAATGGCAAGGATGTGGATGACGCGCGGGATAAATTTGATGAAAATGCCGACCGGGCTGAAACAGAAGTGCAATCCTTATTTAAGACAGATCACAAAACCAGGCCGTTGCACAACAGACTCGAAAATAACCCGGCTGAAAGTAATTAATTTTCTGGCAATTAAGGGCTAGACCGACTAGATAGATTGGATATGAGCGCGCCAAAGCCAGTGTTGTCCACCAATCCGTTTGATGACGATAAATTGCGGGAGGAATGCGGCGTTTTCGCCATTTTCAATCATCCGGATGCCGCCGCGCTGACCGCGCTTGGCCTCCATGCGCTGCAACATCGTGGCCAGGAGGCGACCGGCATTGTCAGCTATGACAACACGCAATTTTACATTCACCGTGCGCTGGGGCTAGTGGGCGAAACCTTTGACAAGCCGGATATTTTGAAATCGCTCAAAGGCCGTTACGCCATCGGCCACAACCGTTATGCCACCACTGGTGATGTGGTATTGCGCAATGTGCAGCCGCTGTATGCGGATTTTGATTTTGGCGGTTTTGCGCTCGGGCACAATGGCAACCTCACCAATGCTCTGACGCTGCGCCGCGAGCTCGTGCAGCAAGGCGCGCTGTTTCAATCGACCAGCGATACTGAAGTTGTCATTCAAATGATGGCGCGCACCAAGGGCCGTGTGCTGGACCGGCTGGTCGATGCGCTGCGCCAGGTGCAGGGCGCCTTTTCCATCGTCGCGCTGGCGCAAGATGAAATTATCGGCGTGCGTGACCCGAATGGTGTGCGACCGTTGGTGTTAGGCAGTCTGCATGACGCCTATATTTTAACCTCGGAAACCTGTGCACTTGATATTATCGGTGCGGATTATGTACGCGATATTGAGCCGGGTGAAGTCGTGCGCATCACGCCCGCTGGCGTCGACAGTTTTTATCCGTTTAAAAAAGTGGCGCCAAAATTCTGCGTGTTTGAATATATTTATTTTGCGCGGCCGGACAGCGTGATTGAAAATAAATCGGTTTATGATGCACGCAAGGAAATCGGCCGCGAACTGGCGCGCGAGTCTCATGTTGATGCAGATATCGTCTGCCCGATCCCGGACAGTGGCGTCCCTGCCGCGATTGGCTATGCGCAGGAAAGCGGGTTGCCCTTTGAACTTGGCATCATCCGCAACCATTATGTCGGCCGCACCTTTATCGAACCGACCGACCATATCCGCCATTTGGGTGTTAAACTTAAACACAATGCCAACCGCGGCATGATTGCAGGCAAGCGGGTGATTTTGGTGGATGACTCGATTGTGCGCGGCACGACCTCCCGCAAAATTGTCGATATGGTCAGGAATGCGGGCGCCAAAGAAGTGCATATGCGCATTTCTGCGCCGCCGGTAAAACACAGCTGTTTTTACGGCATCGACACGCCGGAGGAAAAACAACTGCTCGCGCATACGCATACGGTAGAACAGATGCGTGACTTTATTGGCGTCGATAGCCTGGCCTTTATTTCCATCGATGGCGTTTACCGCGCGATGGGCGAGGCCAAACGCAACAATGATGTGCCGCAATATTGCGACGCCTGCTTTACCGGTGATTACGCCATTCCACTGACCGACAAAACGATTGATGAGGTACAGCCGAAATTGTCCTTTATGAAGGAAGGCCAGATTATCAATCTTAGCGAAAAGCGTAATAGCGCGGCGGCTTAATGACCAATCAAAAAATTGCCCTTATCACCGGCGCGTCACGCGGCATCGGCCGCGCGCTGGCGGAAAAGCTGATTGATGACGGCGTGCATGTCATTGCGTTGGCGCGTACACAACGCGCGCTGGAGGAGTTGGATGATTATGCGCAAGGTAAGAGTGCGTCGTGTACACTGGTGCCGTGCGATCTGCTCAAGACACGCGATTTTAAACCGTTGGCGGATCAGATCGCGGCGCGGTTTGGCAAGCTGAATGCATTATATCTAAATGCCGCGATGCTGGGCGAGCTGACCCCGCTGCGCGATTATCCGCAAAAACTGTGGCATGAGGTGATGACGGTAAATTGCCATGCGCATGCCTATCTGCTGGCGGCGCTTGACCCCCTGCTGCGCGCGGCGCCCGCCGCGACCGTGCATTTTACCTTGGATAATACGAATACCGGTGCCTATTGGGGTGCATACGCGGTCAGCAAGGCCGCGCTGGCGACACTTGCTGATATTTATGAAGCGGAGAATGCGACGACAACTGTTCGTGTCGAACGGTTAATACCACCACCAACGGCTACTGTGTTAAGGCGACAGGCTTTTCCAGGAAGACATTAGAATTGTTATCATGATTAAATGAACTGCGAGCTTAACAAATTTCTAAAGTACGCATACGAGATATTCGACCATGAGGTAGATAAGAAAAATAATCTTTAACGGGAACAAGAACAATTTTGAGATATTCTGTTTCAACTGTTTCCATTTTATCACTAAAGGCATTAATTGAAGTGAAAATTGTCGTTTGTTTGCTTCCACGTTTTTGCAAATTAAATTTTTTTATAGATGCTTCCGATGCTCGATATACTTCATGGCTATCGCCAAATTTGATATTTAATTTGGATATATCGGTTGTATAGGGAAGCAAACTTGATCCCAATTCGCATTCATCATCTGCAACCATCACAAAAAATGCACATTTTATAAAATTTTGTTCAACAAGCATTGAAGGGGTTAAATTGTAAGACATTGTTTATTTTAAATCTGAAAACTAAGTTTTTTCAACTTTTTTATTACTTTTATTTGACTTTTCCGCGGCGACCTCTCTATAACAACCCTGTTTTCAGGGATTGCACATGAAAATTGTCCACCGGGACCAGAGCCTGGGGATAACGGCCAGTCGGCGTGTTACGCTCACTGGCCCTAAAGTGTTGTGCGTTATGGAGTGATATGTTCGGTCAATTGACCTCAAAATTAGGCGATGTATTCTCCCGGCTAGGGCGCAAGGGCGTTTTATCCGAGGAGGATGTGACCGCGGCGCTACGCGAAGTGCGCGTCGCCTTGCTGGAGGCGGATGTCGCCCTCCCCGTCGTTAAGGAATTTATTGAAAAAGCCAAGGAACGCGCGACTGGCCAAGATGTGTTACGCGCGGTCAAGCCCGACCAGCAAGTCATTAAAATTGTCAGCGACCTGCTGACCGAAATGCTGGGCGGCGATACCGTCGGCCTCGAGCTCAACGTACAACCACCCGCCGTCATTTTAATGGTTGGGTTGCAGGGCTCGGGTAAAACCACCAGCACTGCCAAGCTGGCCAAATACCTGTTCGACAAAGAGCGTAAGAAAACGCTGATTGCGTCACTGGATGTACAGCGCCCCGCCGCCCAGGAGCAGCTGGAAATTCTCGCGGGGCAAATCAGCGCCGGCAACCTGCCGATTATCAAAGGCCAAACGCCGGAACAGATTACCACGCGCGCGCTCGCCACTGCGCGTGCGGAAGGTTATGACGTGCTGATCCTTGATACCGCGGGCCGTCTGGCGATTGATGACGAATTGATGGCGGAGGTTGCGCGCGTGCGCGATCTCGCCAAACCACAGGAAACTTTATTAGTTGCCGATGCGATGACCGGCCAGGATGCCGTCAATACCGCGCGCGCCTTTCATGAAAAGATCGGCCTGTCAGGAATTATCCTGACGCGACTAGACGGCGATGCGCGTGGCGGCGCGGCGCTATCGATGCGCACCATCACCGGTCAGCCGATTAAATTTATGGGTCTGGGCGAAAAGCTGGATGCGTTGGAGCCATTCCATCCGTCACGTATCGCGGGCCGCATCCTCGATATGGGCGATATCGTCGCGCTGGTTGAAAAAGCGGTTGCCAATATCGACGAGGCCGAAGCGCAGGCGATGGCCGACGCCACCATGAAAGGTGAATTTGATTTCAACACCATGGCCAGTCAGTTTCGCCAGATGAAAAAGATGGGCGGTTTTGGCAGCATCCTGAACCTTCTGCCCGGCATGGGTCAGATCAAAGATATGCTGGCGAGTGCCAAGGTTGACGAAAGCATCATGGACCGGCAGCTGGCGATGATTTCATCGATGACGCCGTTGGAGCGCCGCAACCCCGACATTATCAAAGCCAGCCGCAAAAAGCGTATTGCCGCCGGTGCCGGCAGTGATGTGCAAGAGCTCAATAAATTAATGAAACAGTTTTACGCCATGCAGGATGCGATGAAACGCTTCAAAAAAATGGGTGGTGCCAAAGGATTGCAAAAGCATGGGCTGTCTGCGCTCATGCCGGCAATGAAACAAAGACGTTAACCAACATGATCAAACACAGGAGATAATTCATGGCCCTAGCAATTCGTTTAGCCCGCGGCGGCGCCAAAAAGCGTCCGTTCTACTCAATCGTCGTCGCCGATTCACGCAACGCACGCGATGGTAAGTTTTTGGAAAAGATCGGTACCTATAACCCGATGTTGCCCAAGGATGCCGAAAACCGCGTCACGCTGAAAAACGATCGCGCGCAATATTGGCTGGGCGTCGGCGCGCAGCCGTCGGAGCGTGTCGCTTACTTTTTGGGTAAGGCTGGTTTGGCAGCGATGCCGAAACAAGCCAGCAATCCGCAAAAATCCCAGCCGAAGAAAAAGGCCCAGGAACGTGTAGCAGAGGCCGCTGAAAAACAGCGCCGCGCTGCGGAAGCGGCCGAGAAGGAAAAACAAGCTGCCGCTGATGCCGCAGCCGCTGCGGCCGCGAAACCTGCTGAGCCGGAGCCAGTGGCTGAACCCGAAGCTGCTGTACCTGCTGAAGCCGTAGAGACACCCGCTGCCGATGCTGCACCGGAAGCGACTGACGAAACTGCTGCTTAATTTGGCAGTACCAAAGAATATATCTTCCCCCTTGCGGGGAGGCACAAAAATTCAAAGCAATGCACAGCGTGCTGCGGAATTTTTGGGTGGGGGACTTAATTTAAATTTACAAACCCCCACCCAAAATTTTCTATCGCTACGCTTGAAAATTTTGACCTCCCCACAAGGGGGAGGTTAAGTTCTATGTCATCTAACATCCTCATCGCGGAAATCATCGGCGTCCACGGCATCAAAGGCTGGGTCAAATTACACAGCCATGCCGACCAGCCGGAAAATCTGAAGCGCTACAAAAACCTGCAGGATGCTGACGGCCGCGTGTTTGAAATAACCGACCTTAGACCCACCCTGCCCGTGCAGGTGAAATTCAAAGCGATTGATGATCGCAACGCGGCGGAAGCGCTGAAAGGCACCAAACTCTATATCACCCGCGCGCAACTGCCGAAAACCGCCGATGATGAATATTATCATGAGGATTTGCTTGGTCTCGCGGTGCATGACATGCAAAACGCTTTGCTAGGCCGTGTGACCGCCGTACATAATTTTGGCGCTGGAGACATTCTAGAGGTAGATGATGGTAAAAATAGTTCTATGCTACCATTCACAAATAAAGTTATTCAAAATATCGATATTGAAAACAAGCTTATGGTGGTTGTGTTGCCCGCCGAAATTGAAGTGAAACCATGAGTTTTCACCTCAACATCCTCACCCTATTCTCCGATGCCTTCCCCGGCGTCCTCGCGCATTCAGTCACTGGCCGCGCGCTGGAAAAAAGCCTGTGGTCGTTCAGCACCATCAATCTGCGCGATTTTGCGACGGACAATTATAAGAGCGTGGATGACACGCCGTTTGGCGGCGGCGCGGGCATGGTGATTAAGCCCGATATTATTGATGCCGCCGTGCATAGCCTGTCAGATACTGGGCGCAAGATTTTCCTGTCCCCGCGCGGGCGGGTGTTTAACCAGGCTGTCGCGCAGGAGCTGGCCCGCGAACCTATCATGACCCTGCTGTGTGGGCGTTATGAAGGCGTCGATCAGCGCGCGCTGGACCACCATGGTTTCGAGGAAATTTCGCTGGGCGATTATGTGCTGTCGGGCGGCGAGATTGCCGCGCTGGCGTTGATTGATACCTGCGTGCGCCTCCTGCCCGGTACCTTGGGCAATGCCAGTACGCTCAACGAAGAAAGTTTTACCAGCGGTTTGCTGGAATACCCGCACTATACCAAACCAGCCAGCTGGACCGCGCGTGACGGCAGCACGCATGACGTCCCGGAAATCCTCGCCTCGGGCCACCATGCGCGTATAAAAGACTGGCAATTCCAGCAAAGCCTGGCTATAACCCAATCCCGCCGCCCGGATTTATGGGCGGCCTACACTAACAACAATAAAAGTGAAAACGGGATAAAACCCGCTGCTGGAGAAAAAAATGAGTAATGCATTATTAAAGTCGCTGGAAGCAGCGCAAATCAAACGCGTGATGGGTGACAAAAAAGTTACCGAATTTTCACCGGGTGACACCATCAAAGTAAACGTCAAAGTTGTTGAGGGCACGCGTGAGCGGATTCAGGCCTTTGAAGGCGTTTGCATCGCGCGCAAGAACGCGGGGATCAACTCCTCTTACACCGTGCGCAAGATCAGCGCCGGTGAAGGTGTCGAGCGTATCTTCCCGCTCTATTCACCGCGTATCGACTCTGTGACGTTGGTTCGCAAGGGCCGCGTCCGCCGCGCGAAACTCTATTATCTGCGCGGCTTACGCGGTAAGGCAGCGCGGATTTCGGAGCGCACCACCGGCCGCAGCGATAGCGACGATAGCGCGGACAGCAAATAAAATAAAAGCCCGGCCAGTTAAGCCGGGCTTTTTTAATTTCAGTAATCTATTTTATTTAGTAACGGCAGGTGTGGCAACCGGTGCGTTTAGCTTGCCATTTACATCGGACAGACGCTGTTCCAGTTTGGCTTTACGTTCCGCCAGATTGGTTTGGCGCTTGGCTTGCGCTTCGCTGCGCAGGGCTTCCACTTTTTGATGATGAGTTTCACGCTCCTTTTGCAATTCTTCATGTTTGGCGCGGAGCGCGGTGCCTTCCTGGTGCAATTGCTGCGCCTGGGCGCGCAAGGCGCCATCGCCAGCAACGGGCGCTGTGTCAGCAAAACTGGCTGCTAAAGGGGCAACGATAAAAGCAGCGGCGGCGATAAAGGTTATAAAACGTGGCATGCAAACTCCATAGGTTGAGAAGACAGTTACCATAAACCTACACCAGTTTCTAAAACGTTAAAATCACCATTAACAATCAGCAAGCATTGATATGCGTGGCCGGGGTCACATTCTGGTCAAACACCCGGTACAAAAACAAAAATGTGTCACCGCGCGACACACCTGCCGTGCCATCCGAGTCATAATAGATACAGTCGAACGGCCGTTTGGGGTTGGCGGTGGTCAGATCGCCCGTCATTGCCGTTGCCTTCGCCGGTATTGACGTATTGCCCGCCAGCTGCGTAATGCGTTGGCAGACATATTGGCTAGTAATTTGCAAGGCAATCGTATCAGCCGGAATGTACTTGGTTTGGAAAAATGCGGTATTTACCGTACAGGCCTTGGTGTCATAATTTTTGATGGCGATCGGATAGTAATAGGCCGCGGTAGAGGGCACCGCACGCGCCGGCGGCACCGGCTGGGTATTGATATATTTGCCATCCAGGTCAAAACTGCCATCACCCCAGGCGTAATCTTTATCAGCAACGCCATCAGCATCTTTATCGGCTGTCGCATCGACCAGCGCCGGATTACCGTTGTGCGCGCGTGCATATTCAGTCCAGGCCTCGGCCAATAATTGGGCCTGGGCTACGATTTGTGCAGCCTCTGCCTTCGCGCGCAGGTTTTGAATGGCTTCGGATCCATAATAGACGCCAGTCAACGCCATAATCGCACCCAACCCCAAAGCCATGGTCATGATGATTAGATTGCTCATGGCTCATTTGGTACCGGATGATGACGTGCCAAAGGCAAACGGATCTTTGTTGCTTGTGCCGCTGCCACTATTGCTCGTCGAACTTGACGATTGACTGTTAAACTTTGACATGCGGGACAGGCGTTTGGCTTTTGCGTCCTCGCGTTTCTTGGCGCGCTCGGCCCGTTTGGCCAGCCGCGTAGCTTTTTTCGCCGCTGCCGCTTTTTTACGATCTTCAGCCGTCACTTTTGGCCGTTTAGGCATTGGTGTGCCCTCACCGGTTGTTGTGCCTGGCGCGCCTGCAATAAGGTCAGACGGTGCAGAGGCCCCGGGGATCGGTTGCGTCAAGGCGTCCTGGGCATATGACAGCGCCGTAGTTGAGACAGAAATAATGATTACGGCAGTCATCAGGCGAAGGAATTTGTGCATATGCGTGTCTCCAATCACAAACCGCTGGCAAAAGTTTGGTGGCCCCACCCGGACTCGAACCGGGACGCCTAACGGCACACGATTTTAAGTCGTGAGCGTCTACCATTCCGCCATGGGGCCTTGGCGTTACGCTTACTGGTTTTTGCCGGTGAATGCAACGGCGATGTCATAGCAGCGGCCGCCATGTCATACTTGCCCCTGCCCCATAAATCGCGCAATATCGGCAGCATATTTGGCCGCATTGTTTGGAGAGTGTTATGACGCCTGTGCCGCATACCGATTTACGCCTGCTCGAGATCATCGTGTCAAAACAGTGCCATGATTTGATCAGCCCGATCAGCGCCATCAACAATGGTATTGAACTGATCAATGACCTGGGTGAAGACGCGCGGCCCGAGGCGGATTTGCTGATTGCCGACAGCGCGCGCAATGCTGCCAAACGCCTTAAACTGTTTCGTTATGCATATGGCGTCGCTGGTAACGATGTCAGCATGAAGGACATCAAGGATACGGCGGAAAGCTATTTCGCGGATACCAAATTTAAATTGCATTGGCCCCAGGATATGCCGCCGCAGGCTGGCCTGGGCAAAGTACTGTTGAATATCTTATTGCTGGCGCCGGACATTCTGGGCGCCAGCGGCGAGATTAGTTTTGAGGTGATGGGCACCGCGCTTAATATCACTTTTACTGGCGCCAACGCCAAACTCGCGGAAGATATGGCGGCGGCATTGGATCAAACCATTTTGCTCGATAATCCGGAACCACGCGTGGCACAGGCTTTGTTAACCGCACAATTTGCCGCGCGCGCCGGGTTGGTGTTGCTGATCCCCCAACAGCGTGCGGGCAGCGTGACATTGCATCTTAATAAAGTGGCATGACCAAGCTCACTATCCGCCAGCCTGATGATTGGCATGCGCACTTCCGCGACGGCGCGATGCTGCAGACGGTGGTGCCGCATCATGCGCGCGTGTTTGGCCGCGCCATTGCGATGCCGAATTTGGTGCCGCCAGTGACGACCGCGCAACGCGCGGCGGACTATCGCAGCGAAATTTTAAATGCTGTTGGCGGGCATAAATTTCAACCGTTGATGACCTGTTATTTAACCGACCATACGGATGCGGATGATCTGGCCCAGGGGTTTGCCGATAAAATTTTTACTGCCGCTAAATTATACCCCGCGCATGCCACCACCAATTCCGCGCATGGCGTTGCCGATGTAAAAAATATCTATTTGATACTGGAACGTATGCAAAAAATCGGCATGCCGCTGCTGATCCATGGTGAGGTCACCGATCCAGTGGTGGATATTTTCGACCGGGAAAAAGTGTTTTTAGATCGCGTGCTGGCACCGCTATTGCATGATTTTCCGGCGCTCAAAATCGTCTCCGAACATATTACCACTGCTGATGCGGTTGATTTTGTGCTTGGCCAAAATGGTCGGCTGGGCGCGACGATCACACCGCACCACCTACTGCTCAACCGCAACGACATGCTGGCGGGTGGCATTCGTCCACATTATTATTGCCTGCCGATTATCAAGCGTGAAAAGCATCGGCTGGCTTTGCGTAAGGCAGCGACCAGCGGCCATGCGGCGTTTTTCCTAGGCACCGACAGTGCCCCACATCTGCAAAATAATAAGGAAACCGCCTGCGGTTGCGCGGGTATTTATTCCGGGCATATCGCGTTAGAACTTTACGCTCAGGTATTTGAGGAGGAAAACGCGCTCGATAAGCTCGAAGCCTTCGCCGCTATCAATGGCGCAAATTTCTATGGCCTGCCGCTGAATGATGATACAATTACTTTGGCAAAGCAGCCGCAAACAGTGCCGGATAATTACGATATTGCCAACGGCGAGCGCCTTATCCCATTTAGGGCCGGTGAAACCATTGCCTGGAGCGTAATTACATGAGCCGCAGCAAAACCGTTAAAAGCAATTACAAATTCGCCTTTGTTGCCGCCAAGAATAAAGAGGCGCAAACCGCGCTGAGCGCGCTTAAAAAATGTTATGGCAATGTCGCGCCCGAACAGGCGGATGTGATTGTCGCGCTGGGCGGTGACGGTTTTATGTTGGAGACGATGCACCGTTATATTGGCGATACCGCGCCGATTTACGGCATGAACCGCGGCAGCGTCGGGTTTCTGATGAACCAGCATAATGAGACCAAGCTGGAGCAGCGCATTGATGCCGCGCAACGCGTGACGCTGCATCCGCTCCGTATGCTCGCGGAAACAATTACTGGCGACAAGGTCGAAGGTCTCGCTATCAACGAAGTCTCACTACTGCGCGAAACCCGCCAGGCCGCTAAGATCAGCATCAAGATTGACGACCGCATGCGGCTGGATGAACTTATCTGTGATGGCGTATTGGTCTGTACCGCCGCCGGCAGCACGGCCTACAACCTGTCGGCGCATGGGCCGATTATCCCTGTCGGCAGTAACATTCTGGGCCTGACCCCGATCAGCGCCTTTCGCCCGCGCCGCTGGCGCGGCGCGCTGTTGCCGCATGATACCGAGGTGCGCTTTGATGTGCTGGAGCCGACTAAGCGCCCGGTCAGCGCGGTTGCCGATTTTACCGAGGTGCGTGATGTCAAACGCGTGTTCGTGGCCGAAGACCGCAGCATCGCCGTCAATGTGATGTTCGATGGTGAACATAACCTAGAAGAACGCATCCTGGCCGAACAATTTATGGCGTAACATACGCTTTTATTTGACATTCTTGGTTTTTTTCGCCATAAATCAGCCTCTTCCTGAGAAGGTGGTTTACGGTATGCCGTAATCCCGTCCCCGTCGCCAGACGGACCAGACTATCGGGACAAACAATGAAACAACCATAGGATACACCATGGCAAAACGCGAAGAAGCGAAGCATAAAATTGACCGCCGGTTGGGCGTCAATCTGTGGGGCCGCCCCGGCAGCCCGTACAACAAACGCCAAACCCGCCCCGGCCAACACGGCGCACGCAACAAGAAGCCGACCGACTTCGGCATCCAGTTGATGGCAAAACAGAAATTAAAAGGCTATTACGGCAACATTGGCGAGCGCCAGTTCCGCCGTTATTATCAGGAAGCAATTCGCCGCCGCGGCGACAGTTCCGAGCAGTTGATTGAATTGTTGGAGCGCCGTTTGGACACCGTCATCTACCGCATGAAATTTGTCGCCACCGTGTTCGCCGCGCGCCAATTCGTTAACCATGGCCATGTCAAGGTCAACGGCAAGCGCGTTAATATCTCATCCTATCAAGTGAAGGATGGCGATACGATTGAACTGCGCGACAAATCCAAACAGTTGGCCGTTGTGCAACAGGCGACCGAACTTGCCGAGCGTGATGTGCCAGAATATGTTGAAGTTGATCACAAGGCGATGAAGGGTAAATTCCTGCGCGCACCAAAATTGACCGATGTGCCGTATCCGGTCACCATGGAACCTAATCTGGTGGTCGAGTATTACTCGCGTTAATTCGAATTTTTATCTATCCAAAAGGTCAACTTCGGTTGGCCTTTTTTTATGCGCCAACCGCGCTCAAAAACCCGCGCATATCAAAGCTGGCTGTATGCAGTGCACTGTCATTTTCCTGCCATTTTTCGAGCGCCATCAGCGCCTGAATAAACGGCAGCTTGTCAAAAAAGCCCAGCACGCGCGATAGTTCTTGCGGGTCCACGACATGTTCGCCCGGCCGCCCCGCGCGCGCCAACAGGAAGATTGAGGCAAAATCCGGCTTCAGCATACCGAGCGCTTTGCAACACAGCGCCAGCGTTTCGCCGCTATGGCTGTACAGCATCGCTTCGATCACCGCGACCTCGAGCCGTACTGATTTGCTCATGAGCGCAACAAACACTGCTAACTGCCCGCGCCGCAGCATGGTGATCATCAGGCCCGACGAAATACGGTTGTTTTCCGCCAGATGCGCCGCGACATCCAGCATGTTGGACGTCACCGCCCGCGTTTGAAAACGGTTCCCTAAAATGTCATTGAGCGCATGTTCCAGCGCGTCATCCACCATCGCGCGCGTCACGCCAAAGCGTGTGTCAATGGCACTGCGCAATTCCTGAGACACCCACCAATACAGGTTCAGTGCAAAATCCTTGTCTATCTCTGGGCGTTTTAATAATGGCGCGCGCAAATTGGCGACATGCTTGGCGGTTTGGGTCAACAGGCGCAGCGCACTTTTGTCCAGGGTGACATTGTCATTGGCCAATAACACCTCGGTTGCGGCGATGTCATGCGATGAAATCAGCGTATTGACCACCGCGCGGTTAAGGGAACGCCGTTGCGCCACCGCCTGGCGATGCGCGGTCGCGCGCTGTTTTATAACCGTGATCAAATCCTCATCGGTCAACAGTTCGCTCAGAGTCAAAATGGGCGTGGCGACGGCAATGTCATCACAGGCCAAAAACATCAACAGGTCATGCGGCACTTGCGGCAAATCAGCCAAACGTTTGGCGAGCGTTTGCCGCAAATCAAATTCCGCCTGACGGACAATGCGCAGCAAAATATCGCCAATCAAGCCGAATTCGGTATCGCTGGCTTTAACGGATAAAATGTCGGTGACAGCATTCGCCAGCGTCAATCGCCCAGCTGGTGTATCGTCATGCGCTAAATCCAGCAACCATGCCGAAGATACTGCCGGCGTTAAATACGATATTTCTTTGGATAAGAAGCTAACTGATTTTACCACCGCGTCTGCGGACGGTGTTTTGCGCTGAATATGATTAGTGTTTTGTAACACGTACAGCTCACTCAAGTAAAATCAATCATTTATGGAAAATCCTAAACATAGTTTAAGAGAATTACCCTGATAACTAATATTAGCATAAATTAATGTAATTTTCATTAAAATTTAACAAGTTTTTATAAGTTTTTTGTAAACAAACGAATTGACGTAAAATTTATACATAAGTCACTCTTAAGTTTAGCTTTTATTCATCTTTTCCTGTCATACTGAATCTAATAAACAATAATAAATCAAATGGGTCCTGGATATCATGCTCAACGCCGTCGCTGCTTATCAATCAAATTTTCAAGCCTACAATGCGCCTAATGAATTGAAAAACAAGGCATTTGAAACGCAATTCGTAAAGGCTAGCAATCAGGATTTAACGCAGAAAAAAACCAACACCGCGCTCGATGATGTTGATAAAGGCGTCGATCAGGCACAAACCGCCAGTCGCAAGTCAGGCAAAGGCGAAGGCCGCGGCCAGTTTGTTGACGTCTTTGCTTAATTACCGAAACGCCGGCTCGTAAGGCCCGCGCAACTTGCGGCTGTGCAACTTATTCTGCTCGCTGTTAATCAAAATTTCCATCGCCCGCAATCCGATCAACAAATGCTGGTCACGCTGCGTCTGATAAAACTGGTCGGACATGCCGGGCAATTTCGGCATGCCGTGCAGCGGCTTATCCGACACGCATAGTAATGTGCCATATGGCACGCGATAGCGATAACCGTTGGCGGCAATCGTCGCCGACTCCATATCCACCGCAATGGCACGCGTTTGGGAGAATTTCGTGCGCAGCGCGCGGTCATTGGCGATTTCCCAATTGCGGTCGGCCGTGGTCAGAACCGCGCCGGTGCGCATGAATTTTTTAATGTCATAGCCGGCCTCATGCGTGACATCGACCGTCGCCTGTTTTAGCGCAATTTCCATTTCCGCCAAATTCGGAATCGGCACATGCAGCGGCAATTTTTCATTCAGCACATGGTCTTCGCGCACATAAGTATGCGCCAGCACATAATCGCCGATTTTTTGCCGCGCATCCAGCCCGCCGCAATGCCCCAGCATCAACCAGGCATCCGGCCGCAAGACCGCAATATGATCGGTAATGGTTTTGGCATTGGATGGCCCCACACCGATATTGACCAGCGTGATACCTTTATTGTTGGCGCGCTTTAAATGATAAGCAGGCATTTGCACCCCGCGCGTCTGGCGCACCGTTTCCTGCAACGTGCCATTTTCAAAAATCACATTCGTATCGGGCGTGACAAATTCCGTATAAGCCAGTTCCAAGGGTGCCTGCTTTTGACTCGATAATAAAGTGCGTGACAGTTGAATAAATTGATCGACATAAAACTGGTAATTCGTAAAAATCACAAAATCCTGAAATTCACCGGCATCGGTGCCGGTATAATGTTTCAAGCGTACGAGACTGTAATCCACGCGCGGCGCGCTAAACAATGCCAGCGGCGCTGCCTTGCCCGGCTCCCAGTGAAAGGCGCCATCCACAATCGGGTCGTCAATTTCCACTGCACCCGGCACATCAAAATACAATGGAATATCAGCATGCCGCTCACTGCTGATAGCGAGCGCGGCCAATTCATCCGCGCTCATTACATAATAAAGCGGGATTGGCGTATCACTTAGGCTGACCTCTATCGCCACATGATAATTGGTAATCAGCTGTTGCAACTGTTCCAGATAATAATCATGAAAAATATCCGGCCGCGTTAGCGTCGCGGTGTAATAACCCGCCTCCGGCAGATAACCATAAGAGGCGCGCACATCGGTTTGCGCGGGTTTGGTGACGTGTACCGCGACCTGCGGGTAATAGGCATGGGCCTTATCGGGCAAGCTGCCACGCGCTAAAAACACGCCTAGCTGTTCCTTCAAATGATCGGTTTGCGTTTGAAACAGCGCGGCAACCTGCGCCAGCGCGTCCGCCGCGGTTTGGCATTTTATAACATTTGTCATGCGGCCTCTTCCTCGGGTTCAATGCCCATTAAGGCATTGGCAAAATTCTGCGCGTCAAAGGCGGACAAATCCGCGACCTGCTCGCCCACGCCAATCGCATAAACCGGCAGCTGAAATTTTTGCGCGAGCGGCACCAACACGCCCGCTTTGGCTGAACCATCAAGTTTAGTGACAATCAACCCCGTCACATCCACCATGCTTTTAAAGGTTTCGACCTGCTGCATGGCATTCTGACCGACCGTCGCATCCAGCACCAGCAATACGTGATGTGGCGCGGCGGCATCGGCCTTTTTCAAAACGCGGATAATTTTCTGCAGTTCAGACATTAGATCACTGCGGTTATGCAGGCGCCCGGCGGTATCAACCAATAATACATCCGCCTGTGCGGCCCTAGCCTGTTGATAGGCGTCAAAGGCAAGGCCCGCACTATCCGCGCCCTGCGTTGATTGTATCAAACGCGCGCCGCTGCGCTGGGCCCAGATTGCCAATTGTTCGTTGGCGGCCGCGCGAAACGTATCCCCCGCCGCGAGCCAGACATTCAGATTTTCATCGCGCCATTTTTGCGCAAGCTTGCCAATTGTGGTGGTTTTCCCCGTACCGTTAACGCCGACGACAACAATCACCGTCGGTTTATGCGCATTATCAAGTTCAAGTGTTTTGGCAACCGGTGTTAAGATATCGGCCAAGCGCGCGGCAAGTTCTTGCTTCACCTCTTCCAACGAAACTTCCTTGCCGAACTTATTTTTAGCGAAGTCAGCGACGATCTTGGCGGACACTTCAGGGCCAAGATCAGACGTAATCAGCAATTCTTCAAGCTCATCCAGCATATCCTGGTCAAGCTTGCGCAATGTGAAAATGCGCGTCAGGCCGCCAGTCAGTTGCGTGGAAGTTTTTTGCAACCCGCCGCGCAGGCGTGACAGCCAGTTGGGTTTTGGCTCTTCCGCAGTTGCATCAGACACTGCTGATGGTGTTACCGCTTCATCAGGCTTGGTTTTGAAAAACTTAAGCATGCGCCATTAAACATTTTTCTGTCGTGCCTGTCACCTGGGCCATGATCAAACTGCCTGGCGGTTGCGGCATGGCAAAACTGACTGGCGCGAACTGCGGCGTGTGGCCGGACAAGCCGTCCTGTTCCACCAGTACTTCCAGTGTTTTGCCGATTTGGCTGGTGAGAAATTTTTGTACCTGCGCCGCGCCGCGGGCGCGCAATTCCGCCGCGCGCTGTTTGCGGATGGCGGGCGCAACCTGCGGCATTTTGGCGGCTGGCGTCATCGGCCGCGGTGAATAGGGAAACACATGCAGCCAGGTGAGATCGCACTCATCAACAATATTGAGGTTACGCGCATGCATGTCATCGGTTTCGGTTGGGAAACCGGCGATGATATCGGCGCCGAACACCATATCCGGTCGCGCGGCACGCGCACGTTTGGCAAAGTCAATCGCATCCTGGCGCAGGTGCCGCCGCTTCATGCGTTTCAGCACCATGTCATCGCCCGCTTGCAATGACAGGTGCAAATGCGGCATCAGGCGCGGTTCATTTTCGATGAGCTGCCACAGGTCGGCATCGATTTCGACCGGGTCCAGCGATGACAGCCGTAGGCGCGGTAATTCTGGCACCATTGCCAAAAGTCGGCGTATCATCTGGCCTAGCCGCAATGCGCCCGGTAAATCCGGTCCATAGGACGTGATGTCAACACCGGTTAAGACGACTTCCTGAAAACCAGCCGCGACCAGATCGCGCACCTGCGTCACAATCTCGCCTATCGGCACCGAGCGTGAATTGCCACGACCATAGGGAATGATGCAAAAGGTACAGCGATGGTCGCAGCCGTTTTGCACCTGCACGAAGGCGCGCGCTTTGCCGGTGAAGCCTTTGACCAGATGCCCCGCCGTCTCACGTACTGACATAATATCATTGACCTGCACGCGCTCGGTTAAGGGTCGCGCCCAGGTGTCACCTTTTAACTTTAAATCATTACCAATGACCTGATTCACCTCAGGCATATTGGCGAAACTATCCGGATTTACCTGCGCCGCGCAGCCGGTCACGATGATTTGTGCCTCCGGGCGCGCGCGGCGCAATTTGCGGATGGCCTGGCGGGCCTGACGTTCGGCCTCGGTCGTTACCGCGCAGGTGTTAAAGATCACGGTATTTTGCAAACCGGCCGCAACCGCATGATCACGCATCACCTCACTCTCATGAATATTGAGACGGCAGCCAAAGGTGATGATTTCAGGGTTCGACATTCAGCAATTCTTGGCCGATAACCCCATCAAAGGCAAAGGCCGTGGGGCCGGTCATATACACGCAATTGTCGCTGTCACGCCATTCAATGTGCAGATTGCCGCCGTCTAAAACGATTTCCGCGTAATCTTTAACAAGGCCGCGCCGCACGGCGGCGACCAAAACTGATGAGGCGCCACTGCCACAAGCCTCGGTTATGCCGGTTCCCCGCTCCCACACGCGCATGCGGATTTTATGCGCATCGATAATATGACAAAACTCTACATTGGTGCGTTTGGGAAAGAAAACATGATTTTCCAAATGCGGACCGATCGCCGCCAAATCAACCGCCTCCGCATCCGGCACAAAAAATACCGTATGCGGATTACCCATATTGACGACCACCGCCGATGGTAATTCGGGAAATTCATTAAAGGTGACATTTGATGTGTCATGCGTACCTGCCATGGGAATGATTGCATCGGTGAATTGCGGTTGCCCCATGTTGACGCACACCGCATTGCCATTGTTATCCTCGGCAATTAAAATTCCAGCACCCGTTTCAATTTTTGCGGTGTTACGACCGGTTTCATCCATAAACAACCGCGCGACACAGCGCGTGCCATTGCCGCAAATACTGTCCACCGTGCCATCGGAGTTAATAACTTCCATAAAAAAATCCGCACTCTGATTAGACGCCGGTTTCATGACCAGCAACTGGTCGCAACCAATGCCGCGCTTGCGGTCGGCAATCGCGCGCGATTGCGCAGGCGTTAGCGGAATATTTTCGGCCCGCGCATCAATGACGACAAAGTCATTACCCAGCCCATGCATCTTTTTAAACGGAATTTTCATGCTGTCGATAAAAGCGGATTAAGGGCGTTTGTGCAACAAAAACCGAGTCTATAATTCACTCCAAGCCGCATAGCCGCCAGATAGGTTAGTGAGATTGGTGAAGCCTTGCTGTTGCAAAATCCCCAACGCCTTGGCGCTCCGCGCGCCGCGCTGGCATTGCAAAATGATTTCAGCATCTTTGGGCATATCCGGAAAGCTGCCATTATTAATGTCTGACAGCGCATGATGGATCGCGCCGGGAATATTGCCACGGTCCCATTCATCACGCTCGCGCACATCGATAATTTTGGCATTGGGGTAATCTTTTAACTGGTCGGGGGTGATTTCACGCATGATCTGGCAGCTGCTTTCATAGGTCTTAAGTTGGATATTTTCTGGCGCCGCCTGACAAACCGCGCAAGCCGGATTTTTAGGCAGCATCAAATTTTGAAAGGCCATGGTGCGTGCATCAAAGACCGTCACCTGCCCCAGCATGATTTCCAGGCCATGTGCCGCGCACCAGTCCAGGCCCAGCGCCAGTTTGATAACCTCCAACGCCTGCAGCATGCCGATTGTACCCGGCACGGGCCCTATGACACCAGCTGTTGCACAGCTTTGCGGCGGCACATCCGGCATGTCATTATATAGACAACGATAACATGGCCCCTGCGACGCCCAAAAACTTGCCGCCTGCCCCTGCCAACCCAAAGCGGCACCATAAACCCAGGGTTTGTTGAGTTTCGCGCAAGCATCGTTAATCAAAAATTTGGTCGCGAAATTATCACTGCCGTCCAATACAATGTCTGCCTGGGCTATCAGGTTTAGCGCATTGCAAGGCGTCAGCCGTGTGTCAAAAGCGGCAATGGCAACATCACTGTTTAAGCGTGACAGATGCGCTGCCGCTTGTTGCGCTTTGCCCAATCCTAATTGCTGGTTATTATATAAAACCTGCCGCGGCAGGTTATTGAGACTGATGACGTCATCATCAACAATACCCAGCCAGCCACTCCCTGCCCCGGCCAGATAGGGCAGCGCCGCTGACGCCAACCCGCCCGCGCCGACGCATAATATGCGCGTGTTGCGCAGCCGCGCCTGCCCCACGGCGCCAATCTCGGGCAGCGACAGGTGCGCCTGATAGCGATCAATCATAAGCGTAAGATGGCGTACGATACGCCAACATCAAGCATTAACGCAAAAAGATATGCACTTCCGGCGTTTTGGCATCGGCCTTGTCCGCGGTTTGCAAACTCATGCGGTCCGCCGGCACCCCCATTTGCGACATCGTGCGCATGACGTCTTCGGCCTTGCGGCGGATGGTATTCTGCGCGACCTCATGCTGCGCATCCGTGCCGGATGGCGTCACCGCCATCACTTCAAAACTGCCTTCCGGATTTTTTTCGAGTGCCTGGCTCATCGCCTGATACAGCGGCTGGCCGTAATCAACATCCGGGCGGTCGAAGCGGATGATCACAAACGGTTTATCGGATCTGACTACCGGTTTCGCAACTGGCGTGTCCAGTTTGGTTGTGGTGGTCACGGTAGTCATGGTTTTTGGCGGTTCAACAGATGCCGGCAGCTGACCCAACACACCGGTTTTCTTCGGCACTGCGACAACTTCAGGCGGCAAGGCCGCCGCCGCGGAGGGGCGGAATTTTTCCGAAGATGGCAACGGGCTTAACGATGCGGTTGGAATATGCGCAGCCGGCATGCGCGGCATGGCGTTCATCGGACGTATGGCGTTTAACGCTGCCGGGTCGGCATTCATGGCCGGTGCCGGGCGGCTGGCCAAATTCGCCAGATTGTTGCTGTACAGCTCGCCCTGGTTAATCGCCAATGACAGTGTTTGCAAATTACGGCGCTCACCCGCGACATAGTTATTCTGACGCTCGACATCGCGCGTTAAATCAGTCGAGACGCGTTCGATTTGCACCACGCTGCGCTGCACATCATCTTGCAGAATATCCAACTGCTGATGATCTTCCTCTACCGCGCCGGACAGCCCGTAGGTCGCGCGGGTCGACTCCAACAGGTAATTTGACATTGACGCGCTGGAGGCAATTTTGGACGACAGGCTGTTCATGTTGCTGACATTGGCGGCCAAACGCTCGAGCGCGCTGGAGGCATCCTGCCACCGCGCGACCAGGCGCGGGTTGCCGCGGGTGGAGCCGGCCTGCAGTTTGGCGCTGATTTCCCCCACCGCAGTGTAATATTCCGCCGCCACATTCTGGTTTTCGCTACGCAGCGCGCTAAGTTCCGCACCATGATTGCTGACGTCGTTTTGCAGGCGGATCAAGTCGCTGCGCAACTGCTGGATCTGGCGGCCCACCACCGTTTCACTGACAGTACCGGTAACAGGTGCCGCCATACCCGGCGCAGCTGTGGTGGAAACTGTAGTTGTGATGGTCTGTTGGGTCTGCTGCGTGGTTGACCCCATATCCATTGTTTCACAAGCTGACAGCGCCAACGCCGCCACGGTAAACATCAAAACATGCTGAAAGCTGCGTTGCATAAGATATAGACCCCATCATAAATCTGTTGGCGATGGGCAGCTGATAGCCTCAACGCAATGATAAGGCGCGATATTAGCGGCTGGCGTGACCCTGGGCAAGCGCTGTTTGATTAAAAGATAACACAAATGAACGGGAAATCTAAAATGGCTTGCCGAGGCGCAGCACACAATAACTGGTCCGTCTTCGCCATGCTGGTCGCGGCGATCAGTCTGCATATTGTATTTGCGAAAACTGGCCGCCGCAAGGCTTCGAACCTCTAATCTTTTGATGTGCGCAAGCGGAGCCTGCAAAATCCAACAACGGAGAATATGGCGCACCCGTGAGGATTCGAACCTCAAACCTTCTGATCCGTAGTCACACCAAACGCTTACCTCTTATTATCCCTGATCAGCAATTTAGTCAATAAACCAAGGTTTTTGTTGAGTATGCGCGTCAGAAGCATTACTATCGATATAACTTAATACCACGCAAAACGGAAAGGTTTTGTTACCCATATGTTACCCAAAGGGTCATAATGCCACGGCTGAGATTGACCTCAGCCGCAATCGAAAAGCTCAAAACGAGCCAAGACAGAAGACAGGAATTTTTTGATACGTTATTGCCCGGGTTGGCGCTACGTGTCAGCAAGCGCGGCAGCAAGGCTTGGGTGCTGTTTTACCGCCCGCATGGCAAGCTGGTACGCCAAACGCTAGGCCGCTATCCGGTCATTTCGCTCGTAGACGCCCGTGAGAGAGCCCGGACGCTCCTCCAAGGCGTTACCCTACAGCAAACACCGCCTAGAACCTCTGTGCTCGTTCCTACGACTCCTCAGCGGCAGTTTAGTGATACTTTTAACGAGTTTATTGAGCGCTATGCCAAACCCAACACGCGGTCATGGCGGGAAACTGAGCGATTGGGCCATAAGAAGATGTTCCCGCGCTTTGGCAATAGGGACATTGCCGACATCAAGAAGGCCGATATAATCGCTCTGACTGATCACATTATCGACGAAGGGTCGTCAGTACAGGCAAATTTAACATTTGCCCATCTCCGCAAATTTTATAACTGGTGCAAGGATCGCGGTTACATCGAAAAATCTCCCTGCGAGGGGTTAAGCCTGCCAACTAAGGTCCCTAGCCGTGAGCGCGTCCTGACGGATGATGAAATTAAAAAAATCTGGCAAGCCTGTGATCAAATATTTGTCCCATTCGGCGATATGGTGAAAGTACTTCTTCTGACAGGTCAAAGGCGCGGCGAAGTTGCTGGAATGCGCTGGGATGAGATTGAGGGCGATATCTGGACGCTGCCCAGTGCGCGAACCAAAAACAAATCCGTACACAATGTGCCCCTGGTGCCGTTTACAAGGGATATTATTGATCGCCAGCGTAAGAGCTTTGAACTTGTATTTACGACCACAGGCAATACGCCAATCTCCGGCTTTAGCAGCGCTAAGGATGAGCTTGACCGTATTTCCGGTGTAACTGGGTGGCGTATTCACGATTTACGGCGTACCTGCGCTACCGGCATGGCACGGCTGAAAGTGCCACCCCACGTAGTAGAGAAAGTCCTTAATCACAAGAATGGTGAAATACGCGGTGTTGCCGCTGTGTACAATCGCCATGGATATATCGAGGAAACTAAAGAAGCCCTTGGGAAGTGGGCAGCACATCTGGCCAGTTTGTGCGACATTTCTAATAAACAAAATCAATAATTTAACAGTTTTAAACTAGTGCTTCCAAAAACAAGGAGAATAGTATAAAATAACGTCGTTTAACGCTGAAAGACGGATATGAAATGAAAGATGAAAAATTACTCACTACGCCAGTGGCTGCTAAAGAACTTAACATGCGCGAAGCCAATCTTCGGGCCAAATTAAGAAGCGGCACGCTTAACTATAAAAAAATTGATGACCGCTATTTGATCGTTCGCGACAAAGCCTACTTAGCTTTATTGGAGATTCAGAAAAATTTCCCCAAACAGGCATCAAAAAATGTGAGCGCTAGACTGGACGAAATCGAGGAAAAAGTTTCATCGCAACTTGATCAAATTTTGAATGAGCTTGCAGACATCAAAGCAAATCTGGCAATGAAAAATCGGAGGACGAAATGAGTATTGAGCGGCTACTTAGCCTGAAACAAGTGAAAGACTATATCCCGTATTCAACAATGCAAATTTACCGTCTTGAAAAAGCTGGCCAATTCCCGCGTCGGATTAAAATTGGCCAACAGCGCGTCGCATGGAAGGAGAGCGATGTCAAAAGCTGGATAGATGCCAAAATAGCGGGTGAGGAAAACAATGACAAATAAAGACGCTATCTTACGCATTGTGCAGGGTGGGAAATTTATAGCCAAATTTAATTTTAGCGATACTTCAAATGTAGCGATCAAATTATTGCTGCTTGGTTATACGTTTACCAGCTATGGAAAAAGGTAATTCTGTAATGCCCTCGGCTTCGATGGTCACCTCGCTAAAGCCATTGCTTACATCTTCATTTTTTGGCCGACTATCACAAGAACACCAGCTTAAGGTGCTAGACGCTTATTGGCGCGGCATCCGGGAAGTAATGCGACCTGCTTTTGATGACCCTCAAGAATACGTCATTCAAAAAGGCGTTGGTGTTGTGGTTATGCATGCAATTTTAGTAGACCTAATTGAAGTTATACGTTCGTCAGGTCGATCGGTTATGGAGCCGGATGACTTTGCAGCTATGATGCGTATCCCGATACAAAAATTACAGGGTGAAGCGCAAGACGGACTCGGAACACCTGTAAGTGGCATTGAATTTTGGCGCACTGCACCAAAAGGAGCGGCGGGTTCTTATAGTTCAAGTGCAGGTAGACGAGTTTTAATTGCGAAATTACGCCAAAATTTGCCGAACGTAGAAGCAAATTAGATCTTGTTACCCAGTTTGTTACCCAGATCAATGAACAAGATGGGTTCGCAAATCATGCTGAAGTGTAACTGATTGATATAGAATCATTTTAATGGCGCACCCGTGAGGATTCGAACCTCAAACCTTCTGATCCGTAGTCAGATGCTCTATCCGTTGAGCTACGGGTGCCCGTGGAGGCCGCGAACCTATCGAAAAGCCGGGCCACATGCAAGGTTAAAATTGTTTTGATTACAACCTTTGTAAATCAGGGTATTTGTGACAATTGGCGCATTGCTGTTCGTCTCGGGCCACTGTGAATGCCCGATAACGTAGGCTCATGACTACAAATCTACCTTACCTTGCTAACGCTGCAACCTACCAAATTTGTGTTCGTCCAAATAATCGAGGATGATAGGCAATCCCTAAGCCGCTTTTTTCACCGGACGCAGGCGGTTATGCCCAAGCGCAGTCGCCAGATACGTATACAGCTTCCCAACATCGGACGTTGTTAACGTCGTTGACAACAGATCATTATGATCGATGGCAACCGCCTGTTCAAACAGTTCTTCGAATTGGCGGAAATACCGCTGGACATAAGTGCGGAATTCGGACTCCGCTTCGAATTTTTCGCGCAGGCGCGTGGCCGGCACGTCGTCGCGCATTGCAAGAATACGGCGCGTAAAGGCCGCGGCATCGCCTTTGTAAAACTCTTTCCAAGTTTTTTCCGCCATGGCTGGGTCCAGTACGCGTGTTAAATCCACCGACAGGGAATTCAACGTTTCAATAATATATTTGGCGGCGCCTAAAAACGCATCGCGGCGCGTATGCGCGTCATTTTGCGCCAGTTTGTCATTCATATTAGCGGCGACCGTCGTCGCACTCGTCAGTTCGGTAATTTGTTTGGCAATCGCGTCAACCACCGTCTGCACGCGCGTGTGCGCGGCTTGGGATGATTTGGTCACCTGCTCCGCCCCGCGCATCAGCGCCTGGCTGGCCTCCACCATCAACGTGCCGGCTTTTTCTGCCACTGACTTAATCTGCACAACGTTTTTATCCAGTTGTACGGACGCTTTGCTCAGGTCAGCGGCCGCCTGTTGGGTATGCTGGCCCAACTCGGTTATCTGTTGCGTAATCGCACCGCTAGTGCTGGCAACGTCTTTCGCGGCACGCTGGGTTTTCTCCGCTAAAATTCCGGCCTGCGCGCCCAGACGCACGGTCTGGTTTTCAATTTCCTGCGCCGATTGGCCGGTCAGTTTGGTCAGTTGCTGCGCCTGATTTTGCAGTTGGGCGACGGCATCTGTCATATAATGGCCGCTTTGCTTTGTGGATTGCATCAAACGGTCGGCCATCGCCTCAAATTCGCTGCGAACATGCGCGGTGCTGCTGTTGGCGGCGCTTTCGGCGCCCTGCATCGCGGTCGCAATAATTTGCGCCTGCGCCACGAATTTGTCCGACGCCGCCTCCATCTGCAGGCCAGCTGCCGCGGCCATACTGACCAGATCCTGGGCATAGTCGCCCAGTGTGGTACGCATCAGGTCGAACCGGCTTTCGGTCTGGCTGTTGGTAATTTGCAAATCATCGCTATTTTTGGCCAGCCAGTCATTAACCGCAGCCAATTGCGTCGCCGCTTGTTGAGCCGTGGTTGACAATGTGGTGTAATTACCCTGCAATTGTTCTGCGACCATCTGCATTAAATCATTGGCCTCGCTAGAGCCGGTGTTCAGCTGCGCAAAGCGCGTTTCTAGTGTGGTGCCCATTTCACTTAGGCTGTCAAAGGCCTGAAACGCCTCAGATGACAGTTTCATGCCGACCTGTTCCAGTTGGGCGATTGCGCTGTCATAGGAATCGCGAATGTTTTGCGCGGTCACGCTGATATTTTCACTCTGCACCGTAAATTGACTGGAAACCTCGGACATTTGCTGGCGTGCATCGTTAGCGGCCTGGACAATCGCCGCCTCGCCGTCATGCAGCGCTTTGCGCACCATGATCAGGCGGTCCGCCGCATGATCGGCCATTTCGGCAATCGCGGTGCGACCATCGGACATCTGCTGGTTCAGCCACGCCAAATCCTGCGCCGCGCGTTCGGACGCAATCGTAACATCGGCAGTCTGCTGTTTCAAATCCGCATTGACGGTTTGCAGGGTCGCCAATGCGCCATCGGCAATCGTGGACAGTTCGTGCCGCTGCAGGCTAAGCTCATTGGTGACGCGTTTGGTGTCACCCACAATCTGACCGGACAATGCGGCCATCTCACGTGACTGTTCACCCAACACCTTGCGCGACTCTTGGGTTTGCTGCGCGACGCGGTCGGTCGCGACATCCAGGTCATTGGCGCCCATGGTCAAGGCAGCCTTAAGACCCATCGTTACCTGGCCGGTGCGCGTGGTCAATTTATTAATGTCAGACAGCTGATGACCGTTTTCAGAAATCATCACTGACAACTGCTGCATGAGGTCTTTAGACGCGCCGCGCAATTCATCAATCTGCGCGGACAGTGCATGGCGCGTGTCATCCGCCATGTCATTGGTTATATCAAGGCGGTTTTGCTGCGCCTCCAGATCAACGATCATCGCGTTAACGTCGCGCACCGCATGGCTGGCTGCTGCATATAATTCATTGCCGGCAAGATCCATCTTAACCGCAGCACCGGTAATAGTGGCAGCCGCCGCATCCGCGGCGTGCTGCAACTGGTCGGTTTCGCGCGCAATAATATGTGACATAATTTCGGTTTGCGCCGCCGCATTGCCGGTGGTCTGCTCCATACGGCTGACAATCGCGCCACCCTTGGTTTCAATGCGCGTCGCATGATGGGTCAGCTCGTCACTGGTTTGACGTAATATGCCGATATGTTGCGCAAGCGATGTCTCCAGCTTTTGGCCTTGGCCGGCGGCACTTTCCGCCGTGGTGCGCAAGTCCATGATCCGCTGTGAGATACCGGCATTGAGTGTCAGGATGCGTTCCATTGTGCGGTCGGTCGCGCGGCGCGCCACATGTGACAATGCTTCAATAGTTTGCGCTAACTCATTGTGAAACAAGCGTAAATCGGTATTGGTGTTTTTAGCACTATCGGCAAAATGATCTTTAATCTCATTGATTTCCACAAACAGGTTACGCATAGCACGGCTGATGCCGCCTTCGGCATCAGTGCCAATTTTGCCAGCTAGGCTGTGCAGTGCCTCCAGCTTGTTATTCACACGGCTTTCAATATCAACAATTTGCGTTGCAACCTGGCTGCCGGTCCGCGCAAAACGCATTTCCATCGCAGTCAGTTTATGCGCGGTATCGTCCAGAATTTCTTTCACCATCATTGGTGTCGAGGCCGCAGCAGCCTCCAATCCCTGTTGCAGACTAACCAGATGCCGCGCCAAATTGTCATCCATCCGGTCAACTTTGGACAGCGCGGCACCCGCGGTGCGGTCGAGCGCACCCTGGGCATCCTGTAGATGCTGATCCAATTTATGTGTCAGCGTGTGAATTTGCGTCTTGGCTGCCGCTACCGCCTCTTCCGCTTGCGTGCGGAAGTCCGTCATCGTGCCGGATAGGTCACCGCCCACAGCGGCAAAATCGCGGATCGCTTGGCCCATTTCATCCAATTGTTTGGACAAAACGCTATCAAGTTTATTCATCTGCGCTTCAATCACATCACCGGCGGTGGCAATAGTTTCCTGATGTGCACTGAACTGCCCCGCCACCGCGCCAAACTTTTGCGCGGTTTCATCAGCGAAATGCGCGATCTGGCCAATTTGCGTATCAAGGTCATCTGCGGTTTTTTGCAGGCGCGAATTTGCCGCATGCATGGACGCAATCACGGTATTGGTATGTTTTTCCAACCGGCCGGTGGTTTCATTGGCGCGGCCCATCATCTGTTCCACCGATTGGTCCAGGCGGTCGGTACCGGATTTGGCATGCTGTTCAAATGTCACTAGCCGGCCATGCATCTGTTCGGTCAAACGCGCCAGATGTGTCGTGCGGTTAGCAACCGACAATGATGCCTGCTCCAAATGCTTGCCGGTCAGGCCTGCATATTCCAGCATCTTTTCCATATCGCCGCGTAGTCCGTCACGCACATGGTTCAATGATTTTTCAACCCGTTCCGCGGCGGTGACCAGTTCGTTGGCCTGGCGGCGCAAGGCATCCGTTACCGCGCTGATACGCGTTTCAATCAAACGGTTCGGATTGATCAGCTGGTCAATCTGTTTTAGCAATGGCGACATCTGCGCCTTAAATTCATCCTGGCGGCGCAGATAATGCACACCCATCCAGATCAACGCCAATGGCGCGGCAATCCCGGCGATGACCGAACCCAACTGATGCGCGGGCATATTGATCAAATTGCTCCAGCCTACCGCGCCGCTCAGGTAAATGACGCTGCCAGCCAGCCACGCCGCTGTCGCGCCCACGCCCATTTCCGGCACATGCTGACGCCAGGATTTTTTGCTGGCTTTGGCCCGTGGTAATTTAGTTTTAGGCGCCTTGGCCGGCACCGGCAGATTGGCAACGCCGGTCTTTGCAACGGTAACCGGCAATGAGGTACGGACCGGCGTCCGGTTTGTGTTCGCTGCGGCAACCTTTGGCGGTTCGGTCGCCTGGCGCGGCGTGGCCGCTGACGATGACAGCGCACTTGCCCTGGCCGACGGTGCGGTGGCGGATTTGGCAGTTACCGTTTTAATGTCTTCAATCGCTTTTTGCAGCTGCGCCATGCGTGCGGCAATATCTTCACTGGGGTTTCTTTTGCTGGTGGCGGCCTCGTCCGTATCGAGCGGCTTTTTACGTGCAGATGTCATGTCAATTTTATAGACCGCCATTGTAACCCCAGTACCCCAGTTTGATTCGCGTGCCTTTAGAAATATCACGCACAGGTTGTAGCGCCAACAAAAGTTTTCTTCCCTTCAAAGGGCACGTCAGGTTAAGATATCGTATGACGTTACCGCGCACGCTTTATCAAAAAATTTGGGACAGCCATGTCGTACACGCGCAGCAGGATGGCACCTGCGTGCTTTATATAGACCGTCATCTGGTGCACGAGGTCACCAGTCCCCAGGCGTTCGAAGGTTTGCGCCTTGCCAAGCGGCCAGTGCGCCAACCGCGCGCGACCCTGGCCGTCGCCGACCATAATGTATCAACCAGCGCCAACCGTAAATTCACGGTGAATGCGGAAAGCCGGTTACAGCTTGAGACGCTGGCTAACAATACCACTGAATTCGGCATCGATTATTTTGATACCGCGGACGTACGTCAGGGTATTGTGCATATCATCGGCCCCGAACAGGGTTTCACCCTGCCCGGCATGACAATCGTTTGCGGCGACAGCCATACCTCCACGCATGGTGCCTTTGGCGCCTTGGCTTTTGGTATCGGCACGTCAGAGGTTGAACATGTGCTGGCCACGCAAACTCTGCTGACCAAGTCATCCAAAACGATGCGCATTATGGTGAACGGAACCTTGGGCCGCGGTATCAGCGCCAAAGATGTTATTTTGGCGATCATCGGCAAGATCGGTACCGCCGGCGGCACTGGCTATGTGCTGGAATTTGCTGGGCCGGTCATCCGCACACTCGATATGGCCGGACGCATGACCATTTGTAATATGAGTATTGAGGCCGGTGCCCGTGCAGGCTTGATCGCGCCCGATGACACAACTTTCTCTTACATTAAAGACAAACCGCGCGCGCCGAAGAGTATGGATTTTGAAACTGCGGTCGCCTATTGGCGCAGCCTGCCGACCGATGACGGTGCGGTGTTCGATCATGAAGTGGTGATTGACGGGGGTGCGATTGTGCCATTGGTTACCTGGGGTACCACGCCCCAGGATGTGCTGCCGATCACAGCACAGGTGCCAAACCCTGCCCTCGAACCTGATGTCAAAAAACGCGCGGCGATGGAACGCGCGTTGGATTACATGGGATTGTTTCCCGGCCAGCCGCTCGACAGCGTTAAAATTGACAAAGTGTTCATCGGCTCCTGCACCAACGCGCGCATTGAAGATTTGCGCGTGGTCGCCGACATCGTCAAAGACCAAAAAGTCGCTAATAGCATTTATGCGATGATCGTCCCTGGCTCCGGTCTCGTCAAACAGCAGGCTGAGTACGAAGGGCTGGATACGATTTTCAAGGCCGCCGGGTTTGACTGGCGCGAAGCCGGTTGCTCCATGTGCCTCGGCATGAATGAAGATCAGCTGTTACCGGGTGAGCGTTGCGCCTCCACCTCTAACCGTAATTTTGAAGGCCGCCAGGGCCGTGGCGGTCGCACGCATCTTTTATCACCGGCGATGGCCGCAGCAGCGGCGCTGACGGGGCGCCTAACGGATATCAGAAACCTTTAAACTTAAAACGGCAACACATCACCATACAATTCATGTAACCTGTCATGCATGCGGCGCGATAAATCCGTATCTTTATCTTTGGTGCGAATGCCGCCCATGACGCTGCTGTCATGGCGGAGACGCGTCACGAGCGGCGTCTCGCCACTAGACACGAACATACTGCCAGGTGGCATTTGCCCGATCATAATCACCAGCCGGTCGCGGTCGCGCAGCATCTCATATACATTATCAAACACATCGCCATGATGAATAAACACGCGCCGCGCGTCCGTTTTGTTCAGGCGGCCTAAGAAATCGACATCCAGATGCAAATCAAAATATTCATCCATCGCACCAACGCGGTCCCACAGGTCGCGTGTCATGACCCATGAATTGGGCGTACCGTAATCATGGAATTCATGGAGTGTGCCATCCGGATAATCTTCGCGCTGCGACGACGCAATAAAGTCAAACGGATCTACGTAACTTAGCGTCATCTCCAAAAAATCATCGCGCCACACATCATCTTCTTCAAAGAAGACTAGCACCGAATATTGCGTTGCCGCGACCGCCGCATTCAACGCCGCCGGCTGGTTGCGCGGCGCATCTGCAGTCGTATGCGCAAACCGCAAACGTGGCAGCGTTTTTAATACATCCGGAACGACAACCCCATAATCCAGCCCCACGACCATCTCCCAATCTAAATCGGTGATAATGCTTTGACGTTCTACCATCTGATAAGCGCGCTCAATCCAATATGGGTTACCGTCATGATACTGGCTGCGGTTCAGCCGCGATGGCGCGAGAATGGAAATCTGCCGGTGCCGCAAAGGCAATTGCGGCGGCTGTTTCAGCTGCGCCACGCGATTAAGCAAAAATTTTAGTTCAATAATATGAGGATCAAGCCGCAACCCCTGTTCGGCAATTTGTTGAGCGGCACCAATCTCACCTGTTGCAAACAGGCAGTCCGCCAACAACCGGTGGAACCGCAAATCATTGGGATGCGCGGCCAAGCCGATGCGCGCGACCTCAATCGCATTAATATGACTACTCTGATTTTGCAACGCGCTGGCTTTGATAGCTAGGCCGTCCGCGTCTGTATCATCCAGCAGCAACAGCAATTCAGCCGCAACTAGCGCCTCGTCATATGCGCCATTGGCCATAGCTGACCGCGCTTGCGTGGTAATCGCTACCTGTGACATCAAAACGGCCAAATCTCACCATAAGTGTAATTAAAATAGTCGATTTCCCATTTATGCTGATTTTGCAATACCGCGTTGCGCGCAATAAAGTTGGGATTGCTGAGGCTGTCGTCATGCCGCAGGCGTGACACTAACGGCTGCGGCCCAACCGGTATCATCAAACTACCCGGCGGCGACAGCGCCAGTATTAGCAACATGTTATTACGGTGATCCCGCCATTCAACAATTTTGGGCGGCATTGCAAAATTCGTTGTAAAAAAGTCGGTTGCCGACTCGGAATTATAAAAAAAGACCCGGCGGCAGTCCGTTTGATTAAGCCGGCCAATAAACTCAACGTCCAGCTTAGCCACAAACCGTTCGTCCATGCCGCCGACTTTATTCCAACAGGCGCGTGTCATGACCCAGCTGTTAGGGTTGCCATAATCCCAAATGTCATTAACGCCCCCGTCCGGCATTACCTCCAGTTGATTGGCGGAAATGAAATCAAATGGATCAAGATAACGTAACGCTAATTCCAAAAAATTATCCGCCCACAAATCATCTTCTTCAAAAAAAGCCAGCGTCTCATAAGCGGCGGCCTTGACCATCGCATTCATGGCAGCGGCCTGATTACGCGGCGCATCCGGCGCTGCATTAACAAATCGCATACCCGGCAAAGCTTTCAAAACGTCAGGCGGTTCAACACTTTGGTCGACACCAATGACAATTTCCCAGTCAAGATCGCGCAAAATTGATTGCCGCATGATATTGGCATGTGCCAGTTGCAACCAATACGGATTGCCATCATGATATTTGCTGCGGTTCAAAATGGACGGCGCCATTATGGAAACTTTTTTATGTCGTAACGGTGACTGCGGCGGATGTTCGGCTTGGGTAAGCTGCATTAAATAGTATTTTAAAATCGGACTGCGCGGCTCATTTTGTAATGCGCGCAGGATAAGCGGTTTGGCGTCCTCATACCGCCCTTGCATGAGCAAGGCTTGAATGTGCAACAGATAGCCGCGCATATCCTGCGGCGCTGCAGCGCGCATCGCTGCCGCCAGATCATCAACCTCCGCATAGGCATATAATTGATGTAACGCCATTAGTTTCAGAGCCATGGCATCGATATTTTGTGCATCCAGCAACAAAACCAGCTCTGTTGCTTCTACTGCTTCACTGAAGGCGCCTTGTTGTAAAGCCAACTGCGCTTGTTCCAAAATTGGCATTGCTGATCCTAGGTGCCGCGCTTGAGAATCTTGACAACATTATGCATTTCTCTCCATAACATACTATGCAGTTTTTTACGACGCTGGAGGCGATTGCCGCGCCATTACCTGAAGATAATATCGATACCGATATGATTATCCCTAAGCAGTTTTTGAAAACTATCGCGCGCACCGGTTTGGGCCAGGCGCTGTTTTTTGAGCGGCGCTTTAATGCCGACGGCACGGAACAATCCGAATTCATATTAAACCGTGCCCCCTACCGGGACGCGCAAATTTTAATTGCCGGCGAAAACTTCGGCTGCGGTTCGTCACGGGAGCATGCGCCTTGGGCGCTGCTTGATTTCGGCATCCGTTGTATCATTGCGCCCAGTTTTGCTGACATTTTTTACAACAATTGTTTCAAAAATGGCATCTTGCCAATTATTCTACCACAGGCACAAATTGACGGGCTAGTGAATGACCTGCAACGGCGTAATGATCCAACCTTAATGATCGATTTAACGCAGCAAACTGTCAACAGTCCCAGGTTAGGCAGCTTGCCGTTTGACATTGAACCGTTTCGCAAACATTGCCTGCTTAACGGCCTGGACGATATCAGCCTTACCTTGCAATATGCCGAAAAAATCACCGCTTTTGAACAGCGCCGCGCCGCACAGCAGAGTTGGATGTAACCATGCCAAATACACAGCTTGAAATGTTCCTAATGATTTTGTTGTCCCCATTAATCGCTCCTGTTGGATTGGTAAAAGGCGGTGTTTTGGGCGTCATTGCGGCGATTACTTATTGCGTAATCGCCTTGGGGACTTTTTTTATCCTTTTTAAATTCTTGCAGTGCCGCTTAAAAATTCGCAGCATACTGCCAAAAATCATATTGTTTTTTACACTCGGCGGTACTGGTTATATTATATTATCAATATTGACCTACATCGGTTTCATCATCTTTATGCCAAAGCCATGAAAATTCTTCTCCTGCCCGGTGATGGCGTTGGCCCCGAAGTTATCAGCCAAACCGCGCGCGTGATTGCGCATCTGCATTTAAACCGGGTTGCAGAATTCACTACGTTAGAGGCTGTGATTGGCGGCGCGTCAATCGACCTGCATGGCGTACCGCTGACTGATGAAACATTGCAAATGGCGCTGGATGCCGATGCCGTTTTATTGGGCGCGGTGGGCGGCCCGCAATGGAACAGCATGCCATATCATTTGCGGCCTGAACAGGCGCTGCTCGGTTTGCGTAAAGAGTTGGATTTATTTGCCAACCTGCGGCCCGCTAAAAGCTTTGCACCATTAATCTCCGCCTCCTCATTAAAACCCGCGCTTATAGACGGCCTCGATATCATGTTCATTCGCGAGCTGACTGGCGGCATGTATTTCGGCGAACCGCGTGGCATTTCCGCGCTGCCAGACGGCACCCGGCGCGGGCTTAACACCCACGTATATACCAGTTATGAAATTCGCCGCGTCGCGCGTTATGCGTTCGAAGCCGCCCGCACGCGCCGTAACCATGTTTGTTCGGTTGACAAGGCAAATGTTATGGAGGCTGGCAAACTATGGCGCGAGGAAGTCACCGCACTGCATGCCGCTGAATTCAGTGATGTTGGATTATCGCATATGTATGCTGATAATTGCGCCATGCAGCTGGTCCGCGCGCCCAAACAATTCGATGTTATCCTAACCGACAATCTGTTTGGCGATATCTTGTCGGATGAGGCCGCGATGCTGACTGGCTCTCTCGGTATGCTACCGTCCGCCGCGCTCGGCATGGATGCCAGCGGCCAGCCACGCGCGATGTACGAACCCATTCATGGTTCCGCGCCTGATATTGCCGGTCACAACAGCGCTAATCCGCTCGCCGCCATTTTATCACTCGCAATGCTGCTCCGCTACACCTGCCGGAATGAAACCGCTGCTACACGTGTGGAACATGCGGTGGAAAAAGTGCTGGCACAAAACATCCGCACGCGTGACATCGCGGTTGACGGCAGCCACATTGTCACCACGGTTGGCATGGCGGATGCGGTAATGGCCGCACTTGGTCAATAACATGAACGTTGCCGTTATCGGTGCGGGTATCGTCGGCCTCTCAACTGCTTTTACACTGGCGGAACGGGGCCATATGGTGACGGTTATTGCTAGGGATTTTACCAATATCGTCTCCGGTGTGGCGGCCGCCATTTGGGAACCCTCTTTCACAGAACAAAGTGAAAGATTATGTCGTTGGGCTATTGCCAGTCTGCCAGTCTTCAGGCAACAAAGCCGCGATAAAAACAGCGGCATCATGCCGACGGTAGTTAACCATTTTCAACCTGCGCCAAAATTTTTCTGGTGGGTTAAACATATTCCGGCTGATCTCATCAACCCGCACTTTACCGAAATCGATTTTCCTGCCGGTTGGCGTTACGATAGCGTGATTGCCGACATGAGTGTTTACTTGCCTTGGTTGCACCAGCAGTGCCGCGATCAGGGCGTGATGTTTAAAACAGCCGTAGTCACCAAGCTTGCCGATATTACAAGCACCTATGATGCAATAATAGTCTGTACTGGCGCGGATAAGACATTGCATCCCGATGATGCATTATTAGAGCCGCTGCAAGGCGCAGTTTTAATATATCCACAGCGTTTATCGAATGATACTTGGATTGAACGGGAAATGTATGGCGACACAGAAATGTTGGCCTACATAATTCCACGTATGACAACGACGATAGTTGGCGGCTTTGCCTGCCAACCCCATGAGATAACGTCTGATGCCATCGCAGATTTGCAGTCACGCGCCGCACGATTAATGCCGGTTTTAAAAACACTGCCGACACCGCCCATTATTATGGGCGCGCGGCCATTCGGCTTGAAGCCACCATACAAAACGGCACGCCGGTGATTTATAACTACGGCCATGGTGGTTCCGGCATGGTGACGTCATGGGGCTGCGCAAATGAAGTGTTAGCTTTGCTGAATGGCTAGCTGCGCACCAGCGCGCTGTAAGCCTCTGCCAATTCCTGCACCAGACCGCCAGTCTTGTAACTGTGTTTAGCTATTTGGCCGACTGGCGAGACCTCTGCTGCGGTCCCGGTTAAAAAACATTGGTCAAAACTGCCGAGCTCATCCGGCCAAATGGCGCGTTCATGCACGGCAAGACCGCGTTGTTTAGCCATCTCAATCACCGTTTGGCGTGTAATGCCGTTCAAAAAACAATCCGGGATCGGTGTATGCAGCGCACCATCTTTGACAAAGAAGATATTGGCCACCGGCGCCTCCGCCACCTGGCCGCGGTAATCCAGCATCAGGGCATCGTCATATCCTGCCGCCTCCGCCGCTTGTTTTGACAGCGTGCAGATGACATAGAGGCCGGACGCCTTGGACGAAAACGGCGCGGCATCCGGCGCCGGGCGGCGCCATGGCGCCATCATCAGGCGCAGGCCTTTGGCGCGCTGTTCGTCCGAAAAATAGCTAGGCCAGAACCAGCCCGCAACCGCCACATGAATTTTCGTGCCGGTACCGGCAATCCCCATCGCCTCCGGCCCCCGCCAGGCAACCGGCCGCAAATAACCGTCCGTTAAATTATTGGCGGCCAGCACGTCACGGCAGGCCTGGTTTACCGTCTCTTCGCTATAGGGAATTTCCATATTTAATAATCTGGCGGAATGGAACAACCGCGCGGTATGTTCCGCGCCTTTAAAAATCTTGCCGCCGTAGGCGCGCACGCCTTCAAACACGCCTGAACCATAATGCAAACCGTGCGTCAATAAATGCACCTGCGCTGCGCGCCACGGTACCATTTTGCCGTCAAACCAGATAACACCGTCGCGGTCGTCGTAAGGAATTAAACTTTTTTCAGCTGCACTCATCTTTGCCTGTATGCTATCTGTGGTTTACTGCGCCCCAGCCTAAACGATTTTTTATGATGAAATCCAGCCTTAATCATCCCGCCGGTCCGGCCGCGCAGCTTGGCGCCCTGCCCCACATTCTGGTAGTGGATGATGATGCACGCCTGCGCACACTGCTGCATAATTTTTTAACCGAGCACGGTTTTCTGGTGGTAACCGCACCCGATGCCGCCGCCGCCCGCGTGTTACTACCCACGCTGATTTTCGATCTGATTATTCTCGACGTGATGATGCCGGGTGAAGACGGCATCAGCCTTGCGACCGACCTGCGCCGCCGTCATAAAATACCGATTCTAATGCTGACCGCGCGTGGCGAGCTGGAAGACCGCGTCAAAGGCTTTGAAGCTGGCGTGGATGATTATCTGCCCAAGCCGTTTGAACCTAAGGAACTGGTGCTGCGCTGTCAGGCGATTTTACGCCGCGCGCTGCCAATGGCTGCCAACAGCACCACTGCCGTTAGAATCGGTGATTGGGAATTATCCTCCACACAAAATGTTTTGACAGCCAGCGACCAAACTGTGCGCCTGACCGATGTTGAGGCCAAATTGCTGCGCGTAATGGCGCAACATCCCAGCGAAATTTTAAGCCGCGACCGCCTGTCACAGTTAATGGGCCTGGAAAGCGCGCAGGGCCGCAGCGTTGATGTCACAGTTGTGCGCCTGCGTCGTAAACTGGGCGATGACCCTGCACAGCCGCGCTACCTGCAAACCGTGCGCGGCCAGGGCTACATTTTGCGGTTGTCCTGACATGAAAATTCTGCCGCGTACGCTGTTTCTCCGCTCACTGCTGATCATCACGCTGCCGGTGGTTTTGCTACAGTTGTTTGTAGCCTTTATTTTTCTCGATAAACATTGGGAAGCGGTGACGCACCGTCTGGCAGAGGCGATCGGCCGGGAAATTTCCCTCACCATAGAATTGATCGATGATTATCCGCCGCATGACACCAAGGCTTTATTGGAAAAAGTCAGCGCGCGTACCGGCATCGAATTCACCTTACGGCGCGGACTTGATAATTTTGTCGATGACCCAACCCAGCGTGGTGTGCTAACCCGCATGGTCGCCAGCGAAGTCAAACATACTATTAACTATCCGGTGCAGGTGTTGGAAAGCCCAGATGGCCGCAGCTATGAAATCAACGTCGTCACCACCCATGGGCTGTTGCGCGCTGTGGTGCCGCGGCGGCGGGTTTTTACCGCCACGACCTATGGCTTCATCATGTGGTTTTCCGGGGTCGGCATCTTGTTGCTGATTATTTCGATCGCCTTTATGCGCAACCAGATCCGCCCCATCCGCCGGCTGGCGGTGGCCGCGGAAAATTTTGGCCGCGGGATTGATATGCCGAAATTTCGTATGGAAGGCGCGCGCGAAGTGCGCCGGGCCGGCGCCGCCTTTTTACTGATGCGCGACCGCATCCGTCGCCAGATGACCCAACGCACCGAAATGCTGGCCGGTGTCTCCCATGATCTGCGCACACCGCTGACCCGCATGAAGCTGCAACTGGCAATGATGCATGACACCGACGTTGCAGAGCTGCAGCACGACATTCATGACATGGAGCAAATGATTACCGCCTATCTGGCCTTTGCCAAAGGCGAAGGTGAGGAGCCATCAGCTATCATCAATCTTAATCACGTCCTGCAACAAGCCGTGGCTGACATCCCAACGGCGCCTGACAAGCATATTGCTTTAAACCATGTGCCGTCATTGCTTATTACGTTGCGGCCCCAGGCCATGCGCCGCGCGCTGGTTAATATTATCGGCAATGCTGTCCGCTATGCACATTATGTGACTATCAATGTCAACATCACTGATGAAGCGGTGCAGATCATCATTGATGATGATGGTCCGGGCATTGTTGAAACTATGCGCGAAGATGTGTTTCGGCCATTTTTCCGTTTGGAACAATCACGCAATTTGGCCACCGGCGGCGTTGGCCTTGGTCTTTCTATCGCGCGCGATATCGTGCGCGGTCATGGTGGTGAAATTGTTTTATCAAACGGCCCGGCGTCTGGCTTACGGGTTGTTGTCCAATTGCCGCGTTAAACGTCATATAATCGTCATATGACTTCATAAATATTTCATTTATCGGTTGTGGCATAAAGATGGCATGGAATGATATTCTAAGATTAAGAGTTCTGATGTGCGGTAGGTTCAACGGATTGAGACGCATCTTCAGTAATTTTTAATCTTTGCACGTTATTATATAAGGGAAGTCCCCTTCTTTGTCCGGGCTGTTGGATCACATCATGAAACATTATCTGCCGTTATTCGTTATTTTGTTGCTTAGCTGCGGACTGGTTTTTACCCCCATTGATGACAGTTACGCTGGCGTGCCCAATGCCGCGCAAATCGCGGCGGCGGCCGTTAAAGCCCAAGCGGCGGCAGCGGCTCAGGCCCGCGCACAAGCCGCCGCCGTTGCCAAAGCGCAGGCTGCTGCTGTTACCAAAGCGAGAGCTGCCAGCGCCAATGCCGTAACAAAAGCACGCTTGGCCAGCGTTGCCCTCGCCAAAGCGGCGGCGGCCAAACAGGCTGTTGTGAGTATTCAAGCGCAAATTAATATTTTAAATTCGCAAGTTGCGGGCGTAACAGCTGTTATTAACACAGCTAACGCCAACAAAGCGCAAGCGGCTGCCGCGGTTGTTACCGCCACCAATAACCTGAAAGCCGCCACCACAGCTTTAAACGCGGCGCGTGCCAGTAAAAATGCCACCACCACAGCCATGGCGCAGGTACAAATGGCTGCTGCCACCAATGCGTTGAATGGGGCCAAAGCGCAGCAGGCCCAGGTTAATCAAACCGCGACCACCCAAATTGCCGTGGCCAACAAACAGTTAGCCGCGCTCAAAACAGCGCTCGCCAAGTTGGCACAGGCTACCAAAGTCTATAATGTCGCAAAATTGGCGGCAGACGCTGCCGTAGCGCAGGCCGCTGCCGCACAATCCGCTGCTAACAATGCACAATTAATGGTGTCCGGCTACAGCGGTGGTGGCGGCGGCGGCGGTGGTTCCGGCGGCGGCGGCACTACAGTAGCTAATAATGGCGGCGGCGAATCTGGCAATGGCGACGGTGGCGGAGCAGGTAATTCTGGCGATGCCGGTACCAACCCGAATCCTGTTGATCCGCCGGCCAATAATGGTGGCAGTAACGGCGGCGGTGGTAACAGTGGCGGCGGCAATAGTGGTGGTGGCTACGCTGGCGGCGGCGGCGGCGGTACGTCTGCAACATCTACCGCCCGGGTAATTTCGGTTACTAAAATGGCCTTGCCTGGCGACCCGGTAAATATTGCAATTAACGACCCGACCAACAGCGTGGTTGCTTATGCACAGGTTGTCAATTTAGACGGAACTTTTGGCGTTCCTTATGAAATGCCGACAATCCACAAAACTGACAATGTTTTGCAGGCCAGCGTAGCTGGCAACATGCCGGGCGTATTATGGCGCGTTACCTTGCATGATAATGCCGGCGGCGTTAGCAATGATGCTTTTATTAACAAGGCCGACCCGTTTTTTAGTGACCAGGATCAAATTGTGCCCGGCACGGCCTTTCGGGTGTTTGGCCGCAACATGCGCCCGCCGTTGGCCACCGCGGTTAGTCCTTACGTGCAATTTGTGGATGCCAACGGCGGCGTAACTGCGGCTGCTGTCATCCAAGTGGATGATACCAGTGCGACCGTTACCGTACCAAATAATATCGTTGCTGGCGCCACGTACAACGTTTTCTATTCGAATGGCGTGGGTGGCGTGTATGGTGCCACGCAGCTTGCTGAAACCGTTAAAGGCCATGCCGCCAATGACAGCGACCGTTTTGGCCTGGGCGTCTTTTGGGGCCATGATTTTGGTTTTGCCGCCAATGTTTATGATGCTGTGAACGACTCGCGCCTTGCGCAGCATGTCGTTTGTGACGGTGTAACTGATGATGGTCCCGCGATGGCGGCATCTTTATATTACATTCACCTGCACAATGGCGGCACTTATCAACTGCCGGCCGGAACTTGCCGGGTCAATGGCCAAATCCAATTGTTAAGCAATTTTATTATCCAAGGTGCTGGCAAAGGAGCCACGGTTATCACCTATGGTCATGCCTCAACCTCACCCAATATTGCCGAAACAGAGCCTTTGTTTTACTTCAACTCATCCCATTATGTCGGCTTAAAAGATTTGACCGTTACGGATGTTGGCTATGGTTTTGCAAGAGGTTTGCAACTCAGCGGCGGCGGCGGCACGTCAAGCTATATTTTCTTAAAAAACTTTGAGTTAACCTATCTTCATGGCGCCGAAAACCTACAAGGCGTGCCAAATGAAACCGCACGTGGCATACAAGGCGTGGGCGGCAGCGACGTTGATCATGTTATAATTGCGGACTCTAGCCTGATATCACCAACCGCTTCAGCAATTCAAATGTATTCGCCAAAGTATTTGACCATAAAAAATACAGTCTTTGACTATCGTTTCAATCGGGTGGTCCTAATTTCTGCATCAAATCTAATTTTTGAACACAACACGATCAACTTTATCACTGATAAATCAGGTAACAATATTGAGTCTGGCGGTACTGAAACATCATATGGGCATAATGTCGTAATCGCACATAATACGATCGGCGGCACAATAGTTGATCATCCATCACCAAGCGGTTCTGGCGAACTTATTATGACGCAGCAAGGCGCCGGATATTTTAGTGATGTCGGTAACGTTACTGCAGCAACCGCGATCGCGGTGACTGACAATGCTAAAAATTGGCCGGCCGGCTATGGTATGGAAGATCGCAACAACATCTATAACGCTAACCTAGCCGGCACTGATTACTCCCTGGCAATCATTTCCGGTAAAGGCGCTGGGCAAATTCGGGATGTGTTTTCCAAAACCGGCAATACGGTTAATGTAACCAAACCATTTACAGTCATACCGGACTATAGCAGTAAATTTGTCGTCAGCCGCTTAACCGCTAATCAGCAAATTATCACCGACAACACGTTGCATGACTCGGACGGTGGAACGGTAATCTGGCAAGGCATGGTAAATTCGATTATCAATAATAACAAACATAATAGAGCCGGCACGATTTCAGTGCGTAGTGTCGATACTTACGAAGATTACCTTGGTTTGCACAGCATCAGAAATGACGGTAGTAGCATCTACAGCTGGAGTTTTACACCATCTTACAATAATGAAATTTCTGGCAATGAATTTAGAAACAGCAACAACAGAACGCGTGGGGCAATCGTTATTGATAGCTTTTTATCATCACATTGGCCGAGTGTGGTACCAACTCAATATCACGTGGTTGATTATAATCGCGGCTCTTCAGGCATGTCAGCGTTTGATAACACCATCCGTGACAATAAAGTATACTCCTATGTCGCAACCCCGGTCGCCTCCAATGAACATGGTGGCAACGAGGGATATTTTAATGGGCTATGGGCGCCGTGCCGGAATGCCACTGATACAGCCTACGTTACGTGCGATGCCGATCCCCAAAGCAATCAGGGTACCATCTTTTTGCGCAATGAGCTCATCGGCCCTGGCCCGCTGCCATATCAAATAAAGGGGCCAATTTATGACACCATTGTTGATAACAAAAAAATGATTGGTAACAGCTTTTATGATATGATCGCCAACAGTTATTCATTGTTCTAGGCACCTGTCCTCTATACCATCGCCGGCAATTTGCGATTACCGCCGTCAAATTGTCAGGCGAGCGGCTGTCATAAAAAATTAAGTGCAAATTTACAGCTGATAACCATTTGGCCTGGCTTATTAGAATACTTTGTAAATAAGGCTGAAGGTATCACCTGCGTCGGGGGTGCTGCTGGCGTTAACATCCGTATAGTAACAATATGATGGCAACAGGCTTGCTTGAACGCCGTTGTATACTGTAGAATTATTTTGGGTTGCTATGTTATAAGCCTTGCAGACACTTAATACTTGCTCGCTATAACTATAAATAATACGCACGGCATTTAGTGTAGTTGCAGTTGAACTGGTCCCGTTAAACGCCGGAATGGCCCAATTATCCGGAAACCAAAACGCGGTTGTGCTGATGCCACTACGCGGTAATTGTAAAATATAGCCAGGCACCAGATCGTCAGACGTATCACCGCCTGAGGCGCTCCAATTGATATCAATCAGGCTGGTTTGTCCTTTATTATTGACCGACCAGGCGCGCCAGGCAATGGCAATTTGTTTGGCCTGTTCCATGGCAGCTATTGCCTGAGCCCGGGCCGTTGAACCCATATAGGCTGAACCGCCATACCACATAGTGGACAGCGCCATCGCGCTGACCAAGCCAATCGCAATAACGGTAACGATAAGGTTGGTCACGCCGGTTTAAAAGTTTATTTTGCGCCAGGCTTTTTCTTATCGACGGATTTTTTAAGTTCGCCCAAGGCATCCGAAAAACGGTCTTTAATCAGGTCGGCCGCCTCATGGTTGGATTTGCTTAGCATATCGGCAAGTTCGCCCATGTTGCTGAGTGCCTGATCGTAGGCGGCCTTTAACATATCAATCTGTTTAACCAGCCGTTCTTGAGGTTCTGTCGCAGTGGATAATTCACGCACAGTTTTAGAGCTTTCTTCCACCGTCTGGCGGAAAATCTCCAACTGGCGGCGCATCACCGCCTGAATGCCTTCAATCGCCAGGCGATTGGCGGCGGTAAAAGCCTCGACATTTTTACGCTGCGCAGTCAGCATCATTTCCAAATCAACCGCCGGGATGCGGAACTGCGACATCGCCTTAACGAATTCATTTTCAAAAAATGGAAAATTTGGAGTGCTGGCCATTGTGCAAAACCTCGCTTGTTAACGTGACTGCTTATAACCATAACACACGTCACACGTGAAGTATATCATTAAGCTAGCGTACAATTTTGTGCAGTGCAGCATCAGCTAGCTTGAGAGATTTATCGATCGCCGCCACCGTGGCCGATAGATTTTGGCCATCGTCTGTCAGCCATACCTGCCAGCCGCGCGCTAGAATTACCATCAATGTGATTTGCCAAAATTTTCCACGATGACCGCTCGGATCAAGTTTGATCGCACGCATCAGCCATAAATTATTATGCCAGGCTTTTTTAAAAACGACGTGTAGCGTTGCTGGGTCGTGCCGGATATCGCGCGCCAGTTTCTGTATCCCCGCGCGGTAGGGTTGCAGCTGTTCAAAACCGCGGATGATGATATCGAACAGCCGGTCGTGCAGCGGCTCGTCTTCAATGTCGGCATCGGTTCCGGCCACGCACTGCTGCGCCAGCCAATCGCAAAAACTCAACAGCTGAACGCGGTCTTGTCTCTGCCAGCCCCGCGCTGCAATCTCTTGCCAAAATTTTTGAAAATCTTGTTTCATGTAAGAATAAGACATTGAGGGGAATAGCCTCCCCCTTGTGGGGAGGCACAAAAATTAAAGGTGTAGTGAAACGAAATCGCATAATTTTTGGGTGGGGGATCTAATTTAAACTTACCAACCCCCACCCAAATTTTCATTGCTGCGCTGGAAAATTTGTGCCTCCCCAAAAGGAGGAGGCTATTCTTCCAAGAATTTTGCAAACTTGAGATGAAACAAATTCTAAATAAGATCATTGTTGTTGAGCTAACTCTTGCCCACGCCCAATGTTCGCAGTAATTGCATTAGCGACCAGGCGATTGAATTCATCATCTTTGTCGAATATAGCCAAAGCCGCTGCCGTCACGCCGCCCTTGCTGGTGACATCTTGGCGAAGTTGCGCGGGCGAGGTATCGGGATAGACTGCCAGTATCGCCCCGGCCCCAATTGCGGTTTGCCGCGCCAGGCGCGCTGCAACATCCGGTGCCAAACCCTGGGCCATACCGGCCCGGGCCAGCGCTTCGACAAAGTAAAACATATAGGCCGGGCCGCTGCCTGACAGTGCCGCCACCGCATCCAGGGCTTGCTCTTTATCGACCCAGATAAAATCACCCAGTGGCCGCATCATGGTTTCAATTTGCGCGCGCTGTGCGGCGCTAACCGCACTATCCGCATAACCGCCGGTCATGCCCGCGCCCAGTATCGCCGGTGTGTTCGGCATTAGCCGCACGAAAGGATTAGCCAGATATTTTTTATAAAATTCTATTTTTAAACCAGCGGCAATTGTCAAGATCAGGCAGTCTGGCGCCAAATTTAAGTGCTGCAGCACTTCCGCCATCTGCTGGGGTTTGACCGCCAGCAGCACGATATCGAAATCAATATCGCCCGACGCCGCGGCATTGTCATAAATTGTAAACCGATCTTGGTAAGCGGCAAACCACGCGCGCAGTCTATCCTCATGTGGATCGACGATCGTGACCCGTGTCACCAGCTGTGTACGCAACCAGTTGTCCAGCATGGCGCCGCCCATTTTGCCGCAGCCAATTGTCAATAATTTCATGAAGAGAGTCTAGGCGCGTCCCGCACTTTTAGCAATCACGCACGGCCGGCTAGGCGCGCCCCGCGCTGGGGTCAATCAACGCCGCGCCCACCGCTTCCTCCGGCGATTTGTTTCCCCACAACACAAATTGAAATGCCGGATAAAACCGGTTGCATTCCGCAATGCCGATTTCAATGACATCTTCAATCTGCTGATTCATGTCACCGCCGCGCAGCAGGATATTATGGCGGAACATTGGCGTCTGGTCTTCCGACGAAACGTCAAAATGGCCCAACCATAACCGCTCGTTAATCAGCGATAGTAAAGAATGCACATCGGGGCGATTGATATTCGCCACTTTAAAATCAAATTGACAGCAGAATTGCAATGCCTGCACATCTTCCTGCCACACAAAATAAAGCTGATAAACCGACCAGGCCCCGGACACCTGCACTAACAGATCAGTTTCAGATAAACGTTCTTGCGCCCAGCCACGCGTTGCAACAATATCTTCCGCCAGCGACAGCGGGTCGTTAAGGTTGATCTGCTTTTGAATCAAACGCGTAATACTCATTTGTTCACCATGGCGATTCCCCAAAACTTATGCAAGAAATTTTACCGTTTTTTACTTGCAGGCTTTTTAGAGGCAGTTTTTACAGGATTTTTTGCATCTTTTATGACAGTTTCTTTAAAATCGGCGTGCGAAACAGTATTACTATTTTCTAGTTTTGTGACTCGCGCCAATAGCGCGTCGTAATCAGCGCGGCTGACCCAGCCATCTTCCGTCAACAAACCTTGCAGCTTACTGCGCAACATTAAACGCAAGTCACCGCCGCCGCCCGCCACAGCTGATAATAGCGACAACAATGTATCGCTACCCGGTAACTTATCGGTCAATTTTTCCTTAAACGAATTCATGCGCCGCACCTCTTCCCTTGTCTTATACGCCTGCCGCATTTACAAGGCTAGTGATGTTGGTATTTCCAAATATTGATCCTGTCGCGCTACAGCTGGGCCCTCTTGCAATCCGCTGGTATGCGCTGGCTTACCTGGCGGGTTTTTTAGTGGGCTGGCGCTATGCCGCCTATTGGGCCCAACGCAATTCGTTCCGTCCTAACGTTGATGATCTGGAACGCTTTGTCACTTGGATCGTGCTGGGCGTTATTCTGGGCGGGCGTTTGGGTTATGTGCTGTTTTACCAGCCGCATTATTACCTGTCGCATCCGCTTGAAATCCTGCATGTGTGGCAGGGCGGCATGTCGTTCCACGGTGGTTGCCTGGGCGCGATTGCGTCTATCTTTGCCTTTGCGCGTTACCACAAATTTACCGGCCTCGCACTCGCGGATCTGGCGGCAGCCGCAACGCCCATTGGTCTGTTCTTCGGGCGGCTGGCCAATTTCGTTAATGGCGAATTGTTTGGCCGCGTGACAGAGGCGCCGTGGGGCATGGTCTTTCCGCGCGGCGGCCCCCTGCCGCGTCATCCCAGCCAGTTTTATGAGGCAGGGCTCGAAGGTTTGCTACTATTTTTAATCCTGCTGTATTTTGTGCGGCAAGAAAAATACCGCGTACGGCATGGATTTTTAGGCGGCCTGTTTTTGGCGGGATATGCGGTGGCGCGTTCCATCTGCGAATGCTTCCGCGAGCCGGACAGTTACCTGGGTTTTATCGGTACTTTCACAATGGGGCAACTGCTATGCATCCCCATGTTTACCATCGGCGTATGGCTGATGCTGCGCAGCAAGCCAGCCGCCGTAGCTGCTCATGTCTAACGCCGCCGCCAAACAAACTCCGTTGCCAGCAGACGATGGCTTTATCTCCATTTACGATTATATGCAGCAGGGCAACGCCAAATACTACGCGGCGCGGGATCCGTTGGGTGAAGCTGGTGACTTTATAACCGCACCCGAAATCACCCAAATGTTTGGCGAGGTGTTAGGTGCCTGGTGTATCGCACGCTGGGAACAGCTGGGCAAACCATCGCCGCTGCATCTGATTGAACTCGGGCCTGGACGCGGCACGCTGATGGCGGATCTGCTCCGTATCAGCCTGCCGTACAGCGAGTTTTACAGCGCGCTGCGTTTGCATATGGTGGAAACTAGCCCGCTGCTCACACAAAAACAGCAGGCTGTTTTAGCCGGTTATGACATTCCCAAAACTTGGCACCAGAATTTGGATACGGTGCCGCTGAACGCGACCTTGCTGCTCGCCAATGAATTTTTTGATGCTTTGCCGGTTGAACATTATTTCATGACGGCGTTGGGGTGGCAGCAGCGCGGCGTCGCATTTACGCATGGCCAGCCGCAATTTACGACGCGTGCGACCGTGCCGCCGCTCTTGCCGGATAACTTACCCGCCGCTATCCCCGGTCAAATCTATGAATATCATCCCGACCTGTTGCCAATCATTGAACAGATAAATGCGCGCTTGCAGGCCGCGCCGGGCAGCGCGCTGATTATTGATTACGGCTATGGCAAAGACAGTTATGGTGAAAGCCTGCAGGCGGTCGCCGCGCATGGCATGGTTGACATCCTGCAACCTTGGGGCACGGTTGACCTAACCGCGCATGTCAATTTCGCTGCGATTAAACGTGCCGCGCAGGCTGCCGGCATTACTGCCTATGGACCAGAGTTTCAGAGGCAGTTTTTACGCGCCGTCGGCCTGGAACAGCGCGCGCAAAATTTATTCGACCGCGCCGATGCCGATGAAAAAATGGAAATCTTTGACGCGATGCTGCGCCTGACCTCACCCGATGAAATGGGTAGCCTGTTTAAAGTGATGTGCCTGTCATCGCCTGATTTTCCACCTCCGGAAGGATTTTGATGTCCCCCACCCAAAAAATTTCGCTTTTCGGTTTTTATATTTTAAAAATCAAAATAGGCGCTAGCTCATTTTTTGTGCCTTCCCACCAGGGGGAGGCTAAACAGCGCTCAAATTTGCGCGCTGATAAAAGGCGACAAAGCATTAGCCTCCCCCTTGTGGGGAGGCACAAATTTGCTATGCAAATTTGGGTGGGGGTTTAACTTATCATGCGCTATCAATCTGAACTTATTCAAAATAACAGTATCCGCCACGGGTTTTTTGATAACACCGGCGGGGTCAGCACTGGCGTCTACACTTCGCTCAACTGCGGTCCCGGCAGTGCGGATAATCCCGCATATATTACTGAAAACCGCCGCCGGGTTTTGCAGCAATTGGAATTGCCGGCCGCACACCTGCTGACGCTGCATCAAATCCATTCTCCGCAGGCGCTGACCATTATCACGCCATGGGAGCTGGCCGACCGGCCCCAGGCGGATGCCATGGTGACGACCCACAAAAATCTCGCGCTCGGCATCCTCACCGCCGATTGTTGTCCCATCCTATTTGCCGATGCGCAACATGGCGTGATCGGCGCAGCGCATGCCGGCTGGCGCGGCGCTTTTGGCGGCGTGGTTGAAAATACGCTTACAGCCATGCGTGGTTTGGGCGCGACGCCCGCAACTATTATTGCCGCCATTGGCCCCACCATTCAACAGGCCAATTATGAAGTGGATAATGATTTCCGCATCCGTTTCATGGCAATTGATTCAAACAATAAAACGTTTTTTGCAGTTAGCAATAAAACGGATCATTACCTGTTTAATCTCCCCGCTTATGTTAGGCATCGCCTGGCCAAGGCTGGCATCAAAACTATTGATGACTGCGCGCTAGACACCTATCCACCTGACAATAATTTTTTTAGTTTCCGCCGCCGTTGCCACGAAGAACCCAGCAATCCGCAACCGGAATATGGCCGCCAGATTTCTGTGATTTGTTTATCTTAAAGCGCTATTGTTCGGGTCGTCCTTCTCCCTTTTAGGGAGAAGGTGGCGCGTAGCGCCGAATGAGGGGTATTCTAATTCACGCGAATTTAGTTGCCCCTTATCCACCCCTTCGGGGCACCCTTTCCCTGAAAGGGAGAGGGAAAGTTTTAACATTATGCACATAATATCAAACAATTTTACTTGTCTGCCCAAGCCTGCTATAGCCTCGGGCAGCGAGAGTATCTATGAAAATTCTGTCCTGCAATTCCAATCGCCCGTTGGCGGAAGAAATCAGCGGTTATCTGAATACCGATTTGACGCGCGCCACCATTCGCCGCTTCAATGACATGGAAGTGTTCGTGGAAATTTTGGAAAATGTGCGCGGCAAGGATGTCTATGTCATCCAGTCCACCTCCTACCCAGCCAATGATAATTTGATGGAATTGCTAATCACGCTGGACGCGTTGCGCCGCGCCTCAGCCCGCCGCGTCACCGCGGTTATTCCCTATTTCGGCTATGCGCGGCAGGATCGCAAATCCGCGGCGAGGACGCCGATTTCCGCCAAACTGGTGGCCAACCTGATTACCAAGGCCGGCGCTAACCGTGTTTTAACGATGGATTTGCATGCGGGACAAATCCAGGGCTTTTTTGATATTCCCACCGATAACCTGTTTGCGCTGCCGGTCTTTATACAGGATATCAAGGATAATCTGGGTACTGAAAATCTGGTCGTGGTTTCGCCCGATGTCGGCGGTGTGGTCCGCGCGCGCGCCTTTGCCAAACGGCTCAACTGCGACCTGGCCATCATCGATAAACGCCGTGAACAAGCTGGCGAGTCCGAAGTCATGAATATTATCGGTGATGTCAAAGGGCACCGCTGCATTCTGGTTGATGATATCGTCGATACCGCCGGCACACTGTGCAATGCGGCGCAGGCCTTGATGGATGCTGGCGCCGCGGCCACCTATGCCTATATCACGCATGGCGTGTTGACCGGCGGCGCGGTCGCGCGCGTGACAGCCTCGCCAATTACAGAGATGATCATCACCGACTCCATTGCGCCGACCGAGGCCGTACAACTCGCGCGTAATATCCGTCCCTTGACGATTGCGCCATTACTCGCGGAAGCGATTTTAAGGATTAGTGAAGATAGATCGGTTAGCAGTTTGTTTGCTTAATAATCATAGTCAACAACTTGGCCAAGTTGCTGCAAACGCTTTTCAAGTCGTTGTATTTTACGGTTTTTATCTTGGATTTTTATAAACGCGCTCACTAACATACTGCCAAAAACAGCGAGACCAAAAAGTTCAAGCCTTGTAGGCAAAGCGTCTTTTGGGGTAAATAAAACGGCTTCTAATACACAAGCAAATGTTCCAAATACTACAGGAAAAGTAATTTCCGGATATTCAATTGCAAAATTTACCAATCTTTCCGGTAAATTTTGTCTTGCTGCAACACGTGACTGCATCGTCTTATCCCTGGCTAATAATCATTGGATATTTAATAGATTAATCTAATTAAATCCAATAGTTTAGCCTCTATTTTCTTGCAAATCCCTACCCCATCCGCTACAAAACGCGCACCAGCCGGCACCCTTGGAGGCCGGCATTGTCAAACTTGGAGCATAAAATGGCACAAACATACACCATGTCGGCGGAACTCCGCGACAAAAGCGGTAAGGGGACCGCCCGGGCAGCACGTCGCGAGGATCGCGTCCCGGCTGTTATCTACGGGAACAAACAACCTCCGGTCATGATCACGCTCGCCGCGCGCGAACTGGGTCAGCATATGGCGGCAACCTTTTTCACACACATTTTCGATATTAAAGTCGGCAATGATACGCACCGCGTCATCCCGCGTGATGTGCAATTCCACCCGGTCAAGGACCGCGCACAGCATGTCGATTTTCTGCGCATTTCTGACGCCACCAAAATCACGTTGACCGTCCCGGTAGAAACTGTAGGCGCTGATAAATCACCCGGCATCAAACTCGGTGGCTTGCTCAATATCATTTACCACGAGCTAGAAGTGCGTTGTCTGGCGAGCCAAATTCCTGAACATATCACGATCGACGTCAGCAACTTAAACGTCGGTGACGCCGTGCATTTGAACGACATCAAAATGCCGGATGGCGTTGAACCGACTATGACCGACGTGCATGCGACAGTCATTACTATTGCCACGCCATCTGCGCTGCGCAGTAAAGGCGACGTAGATGCCGATGCCGCGACCCAGGCTGCTGCGCAAGCTGCGTCCGCCGCCGCTGCGCCAGCCGGTGCCGCGAAACCGGGTGCTGCTGCCGCCAAGGCGCCTGCCGCTGCCGCGAAACCTGCTGCGAAGAAGTAGTACAACTGTTCACGTTAAAGGACTGCCCCTCTCCCCTTGAGGGAGAGGGTGCCCCTTTAGGGCGGGTGAGGGGGGCTTTCAGCCGTCTCTGCAGATGTGAATCCCCTTCATCCGGCCTGTCGGCCACCTTTTCCCGCAAGGAGAGAAGGACGACAATGTCACCTATACAGCCTAAAATCCAAAAGTCTTTCAGGTAAATCATGTGGCTCGTCGTCGGTCTCGGCAATCCAGGCAAAGAATACCAGCATAACCGCCATAACATCGGCTTTATGGCGGTAGACCATATTAACGAAACACATAATTTTTCTGGTTGGCAGAAAAAATTTAACGGGCTATTTGCAACCGGCACCTTGGCTGGTCAGAAAACTATTTTGCTAAAGCCGCAAACTTTCATGAATGTCAGCGGCCAGAGTGTGCAGGCCGCCGCCGCCTTCTACAAAATTTATTCCGCCAATATTATCGTGCTGCATGATGAATTGGATTTGGAACCGGGCAAGATTCGTATCAAACAGGGCGGCGGTGACGGCGGCCATAATGGCCTGCGCTCTATCGATAGCGTAATTGGCAAGGCTTATTGGCGGGTCCGCCTCGGCATCGGTCATCCCGGCGACAAGCATTTGGTGCATGGACATGTATTGTCAGACTTCACGGTGGATGACGAAAAGTGGCTCGCTCCCCTGCTCACTAGCGTTGGCAATTACGCCGACCTGCTGCTCACCGACCGCCCTAATTTTATGAATAAGGTCGCGTTGGAGTTGCAAAAGGAATAATTACTTTGGCCGTGCCAATTGCGGGAATGGTGATGGCGTATCCGCCGTAGACAAGCCAATTCCCAACTTACCTTGCGCCAGAATAAGATGTGCCAGCGCCATTTTATCAAGTTTTAGGTTAAGGTAACCTGCCGTTGCCGAGCCTTGCGGTTGACTGACATCAATTCCATACTGCCTTACGCTATCAAATATTGGCTTAGTAAACAAATCTATCATTTGCTGGGAATATGGCGCATAGGCATTATATTTCACCATCAATGCCGCGGGACGCAACTGAATAAATATAGTTGCAGTCTTCTGTTGATTTTCGCTCAAATCAATCAATGTATTTTGTATTGCAAGTTCGGTCTTGCTCAACGGGCCTATTGTCGCATTTAAAAATTCCGATGCTGTTTTAAAACGAAATCCATTTGCCGCCTCCAAAACAAAATAGGTAATTTCACCACCCTCGATGGGATTACGCGATTTAACAATATCAATTACCTTAAAATTGCCCGGCGGGATGACCCTCGTAACCTTATCAAGTTTCGTAGAATTGTCGTGTCCTTCTTGAATAGCAGTGTGGGTGATCAAGCCATCAAAATTATCGTCTTTGATTAATGAAATTTTCTCTACCGGTTCTGTGGGAACGATGATGAACGGTTCTGATGTCGTTACAGTTTTATTCAAGACAGGACTATCAATGATCCTTGTTTCCTGTGCAGAGACGCTTGCCGCGCCGAAAAAGAATAGCCAATAAAATTATCCATATCCTAGGCATTTCCGCTCCTTTGCAAGCAACAAAGCTTCCTTATCAATTTGCATTTTTCAATAACTTCACATAAAACCGTGCCAAAGGATAGATATTATGGGCTTTAATTGTGGAATTGTCGGGCTGCCGAATGTTGGCTGGGTCGACTTTTTTAACAAATTAAATAATTTCTCTTGCGTTTATACGACAATGTAGTACATAGTTAACATGCTTACTTTTGTCGAAGCGCCACTATTCACAAAATATGTTCATGATTACCTAGATGAGCCTAACTATTTGACATTGCAAGTAATGTTGTCAGGCACGCCAGATTTAGGCGATATTATTCCTAAAAGTGGTGGTATCCGCAAATTGCGGTGGGCAGCCAAGGGTAAGGGCAAACGCGGCGGTGTGCGCATTATTTATTACTGGCAAAAAGCAGATGGCGAAATATGGTTGCTTACGCTGTACGCCAAAAATGAGGCAGATAGTATTCCCGCGCATGTTTTGCGGGAATTATTGAAAGAGTTTGAGGAGGAATGATATGAAAAAAAAACGCGATATCGGCGCAGAAATTCTACAATCCGTGCGCGACATCAAGGCCGGTAAAGGCAAACGCTTTACCCTCTCCGCACCGGCGGATGTCAATGATGTGCGTGAAAAATTGCAATTAAGTCAAAGCGGTTTTGCCAATATGCTGGGGGTGAGTGTGCGCACTTTGCAAGCGTGGGAACAAGGGTTGCGCCGTCCTTCCGGCGCGGCAGTCGCCCTACTTACCATCGCCAGTGCCCGGCCTGATGTGGTAAAGCAAATCTTGCATCCGCGCTAACCTCAGATTTTAAGGACAACAAATGGGCTTCAACTGTGGAATTGTCGGGCTGCCGAATGTTGGCAAATCGACCTTGTTTAACGCGCTGACGGCAACGCAGGCCGCGCAGGCCGCCAACTTTCCGTTCTGCACGATTGAACCGAATATTGGCAAGGTCGCGGTGCCGGATGAGCGCATGGATAAAATCGCCGCCATCATGAAGTCGGAAAAAATCATTCCGACCCAACTGGAATTTGTTGATATCGCCGGGCTGGTGCGCGGTGCGGCCAAGGGCGAAGGTTTGGGCAACAAGTTCCTCGCCAATATCCGCGAGGTTGATGCGGTCATGTATGTACTGCGCTGTTTTGAAAATGCCGACATTACGCATGTCGAAGGCAGCATTGACCCGATCCGCGATGCCGAAACCGTTGAAACGGAATTAATGCTGGCTGACCTAGAGTCGCTTGAGAAACGCATTTCCGCGCTCGAGAAAAAGGCCAAGGGCGGCGATAAGGAGGCCAAAGAACAGGCTGACATCCTGCAGCTCGTCCGTGTGGAATTGGAAGCCGGGCGGCCGGCGCGCGCCGCCAAAATTGACGACAGCCAAAAAGAAACCTTCCAGCGCCTCGCTCTCCTCACCGGCAAACCGGTCATGTATATCTGCAACGTTAATGAAGCCGAGGCCGCGACCGGCAATGCCTGGACTGAGCAGGTCGCCGCCTACGCCGCTTCGCATAACACCATCAGCGTTATCATCAGCGCCGCAATTGAATCCGAACTCGCGCAAATGCCGCAGGATGAGCAAACCGAATTTCTGGCCGACCTTGGCCTGGCGGAACCCGGCCTCAACAAAATTGTGAAGGCCGGTTACCACATCCTTGATTTATTAACCTTCTTTACTGCCGGGCCCAAGGAAACCCGCGCCTGGACGGTGTTCAAAGGCGCGCGTGCGCCGCAAGCCGCTGGGCAAATCCATTCCGATTTTGAACGCGGTTTCATCCGCGCAGAAACCATCGCCTGGCAGGATTTCCTGTCCCTGGGCGGCGAAGCCAAAGCGCGCGAAGCCGGCAAACTCCGCCAAGAAGGCAAGGATTACGTCACACAAGATGGCGACATCATGCATTTCAAATTTAACGTTTAAACGCGTAAAATTATTTTTGAATTCGCCTTAATTTTGCCACGATTGTCATAATAGTGACATCATGACATGATTTAATGAAAAGATGGGTTTATGGAATGATTCATCTGGCACAATGGCCAAACCGGCGGTAACCCCGATCCAATTGAACAATTTGGCGCGTTTCATGGGTGACTTGTATCGCCGCGCCGTGGTTGAGGCGCGCCTCGGACATACGTCCAAAGATGTCTGGTATTCTACCGCTGGTGAAATGTTGGAACGCATCGCACCTGGCATTCAATATGACTTTATTGATTGCCATTATGACGTTGAAACAAGTATCGCGCATCACATTCAAAATCTGCAGTTAGCACAAACTTGTGAGAGTGATGGCCTTATCATGTCAGGTGATCCGGAGGCCCTGCGCAATACTGTCAAACGCAGTATGGCGGCTATGGCGGCCGGCTGGGTCGGCCTTAACCAACAGCAATTTACGGAAGCGATGCTGCCGTTTGATCAACACTCCCACGTTGTTCCGGCGCCTGAAGATACCGCTCCAATTGTAACCGGCCCGCAACTTTTGTTCGTTACAGTAAACAGTGAGCTTCGCGAATCTGTTTAAGGTGCCCATGTTATTTTTTGATTATGAAGCAAATATTAAAGTTGCGCTTGACGACTTGGCGGCGACGCCCTCCATCGTCTATAGTGATACGGAACAATTGCAAAGATTCTTGACGCATGAAGGCATGGCACATATGAGCGACCGGCAAATGGATGATGAGGCATCCTTGGGCGAAATTCGCTATACGCCAGTGGCCCTGCCCGATTGGGTAACCTTGCCACCCGAAAAGGTCAAAAACCTGCTTAAAAAAGTCAATGAGTATATTGAGCCAGTGCCGTTCGAACCGCCGCCCGCCACGATCGGCCGCGTCCGCCAACTGCCGTTTTATAACGATTATTATCTCCTCGAACTCACCAATCTCAATACCATTCCGGCTTATAGCAAATATGCGCTGGTCAAACCCGGCGATATTTATGTTATCGACTGGACGGTAAACCCCATTTATGACGTGAATGCCAAGGCATTGCAGCTGGATGCCTCCAACGTCGTCGCCTATCTGGAATTTTTCTCGGAATATGTGTTCACGGCGGATGGCCAGCGTTTCATCATCAACAGTGCGGATGACCTGCCCTGGCTGCCTAATGCGTCGGACAGCCAAAAGGACGAGGCGCAAAGCATCATCCAGCCCGCGCAATTGACAGCCGCCTACGAAGACGGCAGCTTTCGGGTCGATGTGACTGATATTGCATTGTATGATTTGTATAAATCCGTGGTGTTCGTATCGCCCAATGGCGCCGTAGATTGGATCATCCAGGACAAGCTGCTGGAAAATCTCGAAATTCAGCGTCGCGATCTGCTGGTTTAACATAATTTTGCCAAAATTTTATATGGTTTGTCACAAAACCGTCATGCATTTTCGCTACAGTAAAAGGTAAATATAATTTTACCAGAAGACAATGACAATGCTAATCGACGATGTAAAACTTCCGCCTGTAGTTCCAGTTGTTGCACCGCCTTCCCCTGCGGTAGCTGCTGCAAAAGCCAAAGCAGTAAAAAAGGCACCGCAAATAATTGCCGATAATTCTATTGCATCCACCATACAACAAACTGCAGCACAGGTTCGCCTTGTATCGATTGCAACGATAGAGCGCGCTGCTGATAGCACTTATGTAAATGGCCTTAATCGCCAACGATTAAAGGCATATTCTTTGGGTATTGCCAATTTTGAGAGCGGAGGTTTTAATCCGAATGCAAAAACACCTATCAATCCTAAAACAGGTAAGCGCATATCCACGGCAACTGGCCTGAATCAAATTTTAGATAAAACGGCTGCCGGACTTATACGGGATTATGGCGATAAACTGAATATCGCGCCCGGCACGCCGATGACAGATATTCGTGCTAACGCATTATTAGGCGTTGCTTTTACAAAAGAAAATCACGATCATCTGAGAAGATTATTTCCTTGGCTTAAAATTAGTCATGTCGAAATGTATGCCGCCCACCTGTCCGGACCTGGAAATGACGAATGTACGACAGGCGCCAGCGGCCTCATTCAAATGGCCTTGGAAAATCCAAATGATGTTCCGGGAACTAAAAAGGAATATGCTAAAACCGCAAAAAATAATCCCAGTATCTTTGGACGTCCGGGCGCATATTTAACTGTTCGTGATGTTTTTAAAAGAATTGATCATGTTATCACCAGCCATATGCCGCGTGGGACGCGTCATTTGTTTGACGGCATGGGGTTGTTTGCCAATGTTGGATGGCATGCTGAGCCGGAGGAGAAACTAGCTTATATTCAAAAACTGCTGCCAAAAGAATTCCAAACGCCGACCGGCAAAACCGTTGATGCGCGACGTGGCCCAGAATATTATGCGGTTGAGGGTAAATTTATCAAATTCGAATTTAACGAACTTGCCCGTAAAACCGTTATAGAATCTAAAGACAATAATATATTTGTTGTGCGTATTGGTGACCATGGGCCCGATAGTTCGGTTTTTAGCGCATTAAAAGCGGTCAGCAGCATTACTAATCATAGCAATAGTTTCACCGCATTATGCCTGGCAGCCGCACGGCATGGTCTTGAGCAAGGCGATGGTAATTTTGCGGTATTGTTAAAGCGTTATGGTTTCAAACAGGCAACCCAACCGTTGTTTGAAGAGTTTAAGGGCCAGTTTTCAGTCAGAAAACCACCAGCGCTTTCACATCATAAGCATCGCCCAAAACGCGAAAGACATCATAGGCAGCGGCACGGTCATTCGAAAACCAAACATGCGGTTAGCATGATGGAAGAGTCTGTCCTTGGCAAAGATTTAAACATTAAAAATTCTGCTGCAGCTATAGAAAGTGTTCCTGTCGATAGCGCAAAGGCCATTGCGTCCTCTCCGATGACTGTAGATGTTTCGGCAGGCGTTATGATTGACAAACCACAAGTGCCACTGGAACAACAAAAAGGTGCTATCAGCGTTACGCTGGACACGGTTGTTGACACTTTGCGCCAATATGGCCGCACCATCTCCGCGCAGCTCACTGCGCCGCGGCGGTCATTAAAAGAACGCTGGAATGATGCAACTTATGCCGCATTTGGCAAAATCGAAGGTCCGGCGTTTGTCATGGAACGTGAAAATACAGGCAAGGGCCGAGTGGTCGCTGGGACAGATGCCTCACAACAAGTCGTGGCTATGCAACCAAAACGCGTGCCGATGGCAGTACCGTCTTCGACTGCATTTCAAATTTGACGATCAAGAAATGCTAAAAAACCCCGCAATCACGGGGTTTTTTTATTAAAGGCAAACACAGACTTAATCCTGCTTCGGCTTGTTCTTCATCTTGGCCCAAATTTGCTGCTTGGCCAGATACATGACAATTGAGAAGATTATGAGAAAAATAATCGATTGAAAGCCCATTTTTTTACGCTCTTCCATATTGGGTTCCGCCGCCCAGGTCAGGAATTGCGCCACGTCTTTCGCCATTTGATCAACACTGGCCTGCGTACCATCGGCATAAGTGACCACACCTTCACTTAATGGCGGCGGCATCGCAATCTGATGGCCTTCAAAATATTTATTGTAATACAGGCCGTTTGGAATGGTCACTCCGGCCGGCGGGTTTTCGTAACCGGTTAACAGCGAATAGACATAATTCTCACCGCCATGCCGCGCCTTCACCATCAAGGATAAATCCTTGGGAAGCGCCCCGCCATTGGCGGCACGCGCCGCCTGTTCATTGGCAAACGGCGCCTTGAACCGGTCGGACGGGCGACCGGCGCGGTCAAACATTTCGCCCGCATCATTGGGGCCGTCCTTTATCTGTACATCGGCGGCAATCGCCTTGACCTCATCATCATTATAGCCAAGCGCCGAAAGGTTACGGTACGACATGTAATTCATGCTGTGACAGGTGGAACACACCTGTTTATACACCTGAAAACCGCGCTGCAGCGCGGCGCGGTCATAGGTGCCGAACGGCCCGTCATGATGCCATTTGACCTCTTTCAAATGATGCGCGCTATCTTCATGCTGCGCACCTTCGGCATGCGGCGCGACGGCTGCTGGAGCGGCGGATTGTTGCGCGGCGGTCGGCGTGCCTGGAGTTTCGACAGTGCTGGCAGGAACCGGTGCCTGCGGCGGATTGCCGGGCTGACCGGTTTTTGTGCCTAACATTGCAGGTGCCGGTGCCTCCGTCTGAGTGGCGGGTGCCACGTTAGCCGATGTTTTATCTTCGGCCTGTGCTGCAAATGATGTACATAACAATGCAGCGGTAAGCAGGGGTATGTGTCTCATGCCACTGCCTCCTGCAACACCGGTTGCGAAATACTATACGGCAGCGGCAGCGGCGTTTCGTATCTACCCACCAGCGGCAGCACCACCAGCCAATGCGCGAAGTAGTAGAGTGTACCCAGCTGCGCCATCACGACCCATTTAACCGGCAGCGTAAAGGCCCACAGGTCAACCAGCTCATCCGGCTGATGTCCGCCCGCTTTAATCAGCAACAAGCATGCCGCGACCAGACACCAGTAAAACTTTTTATACACCGGACGGAACCGTGAGGAGCGCACTGGCGAAAGGTCAAGCCACGGGATCACAAACAAAATCCCAATCGCGCCAAACATTGTCAAAACACCGCCCAATTTGGCTTCGATCAGCGTAATATGCGTAAACGGAATGCCGATGTTGAACGTCACCGCGCGCAACATCGCGTAAAAAGGCAGAAAATACCATTCAGGCACAATATGTGCCGGCGTTACCAGAGGATTGGCCTCAATATAATTGTCCGGGTGGCCCAATGCGTTGGGGAAATAAAACACGAAAATCGCATAGACGATCAAGAAAACCGACAGGCCGAACATATCCTTGACGGTATAAAACGGATGAAACGGTATAGTGTCCTGTTCACCCTTAGGGTCAATACCTAAGGGATTGTTCGATCCTGTCACATGTAGCGCCCACACATGAATGAAAACGACGCCAATCAGTACAAACGGCAACAGGTAATGCAGCGCAAAGAAACGGTTCAGCGTTGGGTTGGAGACTGAAAAGCCGCCCCATAACCAAGTCACAATGTGCGAACCCACCACCGGCAGCGCCGAAAACAGGTTGGTAATGACCGTCGCGCCCCAAAAGCTCATCTGCCCCCATGGCAAAACATAGCCCATAAACGCGGTTGCCATCATCAACAGCAGAATGACGACGCCGACCATCCACAGCAATTCACGTGGCCGTTTATACGACCCATAATAAAGCCCACGGAAAATATGGATATAAACCGCAATAAAAAACATCGAGGCGCCGTTGGCATGCACATAGCGCAGCAGCCAGCCATAATTTACATCGCGCATAATGCGCTCGACCGAGCCAAAGGCATGGTCCACCTGTGGCGTATAATTCATCGCCAGCGTCACCCCGGTCGCGATCATGATCACCAGCATGAATAGCGCAATCGCGCCAAAGTTCCAGAAATAATTAAAATTCTTCGGCGTCGGGAATTTGCCATACTCATTATTCATGAGCGTAAAAATCGGCAGCCGGGTGTCTACCCAATTGATAATCGGGTTTCTAAATTCACTGTTATTTAAGCCAGTCATGTTGCGTCCCTATCCGATGCGAATTGTGGTATCGGTCAAAAATTTATAGGCCGGCACTACCAGATTTTTGGGGGCTGGGCCTTTGCGGATACGCCCTGACGTATCATATTGCGAACCGTGGCACGGGCAGAACCAACCGCCGAATTCACCGCGGTTCTCGGTCACCTTTTGTCCTTGGGGCACACAGCCCAAGTGCGTACAGATACCGACCACAATCAACCATTCCGGTTTTTGCACGCGCTTGTCATCGGTCTCTTTATCAACCATAGCGGCGCTGTCATCGGTCTTGGCCTTTTGAATTTCGTCAGGCGTCCGGCGGCGCACAAACACCGGCTTGCCCTGCCACATCACGGTTATCGCCTGCCCCACCTGAATGGGCGCCAAATCCACTTCAGTCGTGGACATCGCGAGCGTATCCGCCGCCGGGCTTAATGTAGAAATCACCGGCCAGGCCACCGCCGCCGCGCCCACCGCCGCCATCGCGCCCGCGGTCATAAAGATAAAGTCCCGCCGCGTGGCATGCGGTGCGGGATCCGCCGCCTCAATCGGATGTTCATCCATCTTGTGATTGGCGTTGTTGTCTACATACTGGGTCATGATTGAATCGGTGCCGCGTTTACGTCCCTTTGATATAAAAGGGAAATGGGTAGGCGTCTAGGGCGCTTCCCGCTATAAAGTCAAATATGCGCCTGGCCTTTTATCAACCTGATATTCCGCAGAATTGCGGCACCCTGATCCGCCTTGGTGCGGCGCTGGGTGTGCCGGTTGATATCATCGAACCCTGCGGTTTTCTGCTGGATGACAAACGTCTCAAACGTGCGCATATGGATTACATTGAGATGGTTGATTTAACCCGCCATGCCAATTGGGACGCGTTTTGCACGGCGCATATAACCGCGCGGCGCGTACTACTGACGACCAAAGGCGCCACGCCGCTGTATGACTTCGCTTTTCAGCCTGATGACATAGTAATTCTTGGTCGTGAGAGCAGCGGCGTGCCGGACGAGATACATAAAAATGTTGATGCCCGCGTAATTGTGCCGATGCAGGCCGCCGCACGCTCGCTCAATGTTGCCATCACCGGCGCGATTGCGCTAGGCGAGGCGATCAGGCAGATAAACTACACCGCATAAGCGCGCAAAAATACCTCCACCACCGCGCGGACATGTTTGCGGCGTTTGGTTTGCGGCACGTCGCTGATTATACCCAACATCAATTGACCTTGCAGATAACCTTTCAACATGCTGAGGAATAATTCAGCCGCCATTGCGGCATCATCAACTTTAAGCAAACCGCTTTTATGCGCTTTTTGAAAATATTTGGTCATCACCAACAGGCTTTGCTTTGGGCCCGAATTATACAAGGTCGTCGCCATTTCGGGAAACTCCTTACACTCCGCGCAAATCAACCGGTGCATAAAAATGGAGTCTTTATGTAAAACGCGATCTAAGAATTTGTCCCCTACCGCCTCTAGTGTCTTACGAATGTCGCCATCACCCTTGACCGTATCTTCCAGCGATTCTAAAAAAATCTGGCAGCTGTTGGCAATCACCGCCGCGAACAAGTCGCGCTTGTTTTTAAAATGTGCATACAGCGTCGGCTTTGACACTGGCGTGGTGGCGGCAATCATATCCATGCTGACGCCGCGGAAGCCCCGCGTCATGAACAATACAGTCGCATTCTCTAAAACCAGTTTTTGTTTGGACGGCGGGGGCATTTCTTTTCTATACGTTGCTTGACATTATATTAAAACAAAATTACACTAAACTGTGTAGTAAAGAAACCATATTCGAAGTCCAACCATGAAAAAACGTCTGATCTTTATAGTGGTTTTCGTCGTCGCGCTGGCTGCCGGCGCTTGGTACTATTTCGCGACCAGGGATTTGGAGTCAACCGATGACGCGACCATCGATGCGCATATCTTGTCCCTGGCGGCCAAGGTGCCGGGCTATGTTACTGCGGTGAATGTTGATGACAATCAGGCGGTCACTAAAAATTCCGTGCTGCTGGAAATCAGCCCGACTGACTATCAAATTGCGCTCGACCATGCCAATGCCGCGTTAAGTTCGGCAGAGGCTAAACTAACCGCCGCAGCACAAAATTACCAGTCCACACAAATCTCGCAACAATCCAACATCGATACTGCGCGCGCGGATTTGGCGAGCGATGAGGCCAACCTCGCCCGCGCCGTTGCCGATGCTAAACGATTAAAGTCGCTGGACCCGAATGCATTTTCAGCGTCGGAATTGGACGTCACCGCCGCCGCGGAAAAGGCCGCGCGCGCCACGGTGCAAAGCGCGCAATCCAAATTACGCAGTGCCCAAACCGCGCCGCAAAATGTGGAGGCGGTGGCCGCTTTTGTCAAAAGCCTGGCCGCCGATGTTGACCGTGCCAAGGCTGATGTTGCCCAGGCCCAACAAAATCTGAATGACACTGCCGTTACCGTGCCATTCGATGGCCGCACCACGAAGGTCAGCCTGCGGCCCGGTGCCTATGTGCAAACCGGCCAGCAATTACTGACCATTGTGTCCAATGATTATTGGGTGACCGCTAATTTCAAGGAAAGCCAGATTGACCGCATGCGCCCGGGTCAGGCGGTTGATATCAAAATCGATGCCTACCATGGCCATATTTTCCATGGCAAAATCGACAGCCTGCAAGGTGGCACCGGGGCGCGTTTCTCGCTGTTCCCGCCCGAAAATGCCACCGGTAACTTTGTTAAGATTGTTCAGCGTGTGCCCGTTAAAATTCTCTTCACCGACACGCCGGATGCTAAATATACCATCGGCCCTGGCATGTCGGTGGTGCCGACTGTGCATGTAAAATAGAGGCGAGATGTGGGATGCAAGACGCGAGCAAGTTTTTAGCTAACATACTGCATACCGCAAAATTTTATTACGGTATAACACATTGCGTGCCCTCGCTTCTCGTTTCTCGTCTCTCGCTTCTATGACTGCGCTTCCCAAACCCGCCATCAACCCTTGGCTGCTTGCCATCATCGTCAGCCTCGCGACCTTTATGGAGGTCTTGGATACCACTATCACCAACGTATCGCTGTCGCATATTGCGGGCACCCTCGGCGCCGGGACGGATGAAAGCACCTGGGTTCTTACCTCCTATCTCGTGGCCAACGGCATTATCTTGCCACTATCGGGTTGGCTATCGGACAAGATCGGCCAGAAAAAGTTTTTCCTGATTTGCATTGCCGGTTTTACCGCTGCGTCATTTGCCTGCGGCGCCGCGACATCGCTTGGCATGCTGATTTTTTTCCGTATGATCCAGGGCCTTGCCGGCGGCGGGTTGCAACCGACGCAACAGGCCATCATTCTGGATTTGTTTCCGCCCGAAAAACGCGGCGCGGTATTCGGCATTACCGGCATCACCCTCATCCTCGCACCGATTATCGGACCCACGCTCGGCGGCTGGATTACCGATAATTACAGCTGGCGATGGATTTTCTTCATCAATATCCCGGTCGGCGCCATGGTTTTTATGCTGGTCGCCGCACTATTGCCGGAAGGTCAATATCATAAAGATGGTAACCGCAGCATTGACCTGTTCGGCCTGCTTCTTATCGCGATCGGCCTTGGCAGTTTGCAAATCATCCTCGACAAGGGCCAGCAGGACGACTGGTTCGGCAGCGCCTTTATAGTATGGATGAGCGTCCTTAGCGCCGTTACATTGATTAGCGCGGTATTCTGGCTGCTGCGGCACAAGGACCCCTTGGTCGAACTGCGCCTCCTTAAAATTCCCAGCTTCGGCATTGCCTGGGTGCTGATCTTTTTTACCGGCTTTGTGCTTTATGCGTCGAACGCATTGCTGCCGTTGCTGCTACAAACCCAATTCGGCTATGATGCGACCTCAGCGGGGATGGTGCTGTCGCCAGGCGGCATTGTCATTATCTTTTTCATGATCCTGTCGGGCAAGCTGGTGGGCAAGGTGCCGCCGCGCAATCTCATCATGTTGGGCCTGTCGCTATGCGCAATTGGCATGTTCAACAGCATGCTGCACATTAATCCCTACATGAGTTACAATACCTTTGTTATCGTCCGCATCACGCAGGTGCTGGGGCTGCCGTTCCTGTTTATTCCGGTGTCGGCGATGGCCTACAGCGATATTCCGAAGGCCAAAAACAATCAGGCCTCCGCGCTTTTCGCGCTCGGCCGCAACCTCGGCGGCAGTTTCGGCATTGCGCTGATGAATACTTATGTGACGCGTCAGGCGCAGATTAACCAGGCCAACCTCACCGCGCATCTGAACCCGACTGACCCCACTTTTCAGGCGACTCTGGCCGCATTGACGCAAAAAATTATTGATGCCGGTGGGGCGGCAACGAGTGCCTCCGCCCAAGCGATGGGCCAGATCTATCGCGAGCTGCTGTCCCAGGCTTCCCTCCTCGCCTATAAACAGGCCTTTGGCCTGATGGGTACTGTCATGACGTTCGGTATTGTGCTGGCGTGTTTTTTACCGAACAAAAAGGGCGGCAAAGCGCCCGCCGGCGCGCATTAAGAAGTTACTAATTGTCATATTTTCTTAAACTATTGACGTCATAATTCTATTGGTATGTTATTTTTTACACCTTTTTTTCCGACCTATGTTGCTGCATTAATCTTTGCAAGACATCCAGTCGCGCTGCCTATTTTTCAAAATCCACAATTAAAAGTTTCACAATCTGCCGCGTCAGATGTGTCTTCCAAGGCGGCCAAGTTGTTTCCCCACTTGCAAAAGTCCAAAGATTTTTTAGCGTCCTATTTAGCTGACCCAGTGACCGAAAAAAATAGCGGCCTGCCGTTAAGTGAACCACTTTACAAAGCAATGGTTGACAGCCACGACAGTTTTTTCAATCAAAATCATGCCGGCTTGGTCATTGATAGCGAATTGATGTTGCAGGCCTGTTTTATAGCAACTGGTAAATCTTTTACTGCAAAGGCGGCGGGCCAACCCGACTTTGACACGATGCGGACTTTTCTCGATCTGGCGTGCCCCTATGTCCGCGAACACGCTGATTTTTATACCAAGCAACATGTTACAAGCTATATTCTTGAAAAGCCAACCCAATGCGATCCCGATGGTAGAGTAACGCTTATTTCGCCATCAGTTGCTTCTCACGTAGATATGTTGGATTTTATCAATGATGATAATGGTGTATCGCTGGGTGATAATTTGTTATTCTTTAAGCAGCCCGTTAACTTGGCTTTATATCCTGGGTTTGCTGCCGAACATGAAATGTTTCATGCACTATGGAATAAATACAATTCTGATGACACTTTATATGATCAAAAGTTTGATGACGCTGCGAATGAATGTGCTGCAGATGTTTATGGCATATTGGCACTCATAGGCGACACTCAAGATGATACAGCTTTGATTGAAGCCAAAAATTTTGCAAATATGATCAGTCAAAGCCGTGCCTTCATTACACAACGTGAACTTGCTGCTAATTATAAAGAAGCCGAATCATGTCAAGATAACCATCATTCAACTGTGGCATTAGATGGATTGTTAGCAAATTTTCCAGATTTGAAAAGTTTACGGGCATTACAACAATATGTGCGTGGTTTGTCCAAAGAAGATTTAATGAAATTTGCTGGTGATATCGCCCAAAAATATGCATTAACTGATGTGAAATAAAATATTTATCACATCCCAATAACAAAGCTTTAGATGACGTTGGCCCGCATTTAAAGCAATTGGCTAAACGTGCCGCAGAACTGCAAGAGATATTAGGCGCCACAGACGAACCTGATGTACGCAGTAATTTAGCTTATGAAGTTGCGCGCATAGCTCGCCGCACACAGGTTTCATTAGGCTTAGCACTATTCGATGCAATTAGATATGTAATTGACAATAATGCATTGTTACAAGATCAAGCCTGGCTGGAACCAGAAGTAAGTAAATTATTATATCAACCCGATATGCGCGTAAGCATTTTATTTAAGCCTGCTATCAATCAACGTGATTGCGTTGTCTACAAAGATAATATTTCAGAACCAAAATTTCGTATGATCACAAATTACAAATCTAATCTCAGTATATCAACTTTAGTGTTACCGATAAAGCCTATGACAAACCCACTAATCCCACATTAAAGCTATTAATTTTGATGAACCTAGCCTATTTACCCATCTTCATACGGCACCGTTACCCGCAAAAAGCTGCCGGGGTATTTTTCATAGTGCGACAGAATTTTATCAATCGTGCCGTTCATAAGGAGTTGGCGCGTGGCGTTATCCAGTGTTTCCTTTAATCCCGCCTCGCCTTTCTTAATCGCAATCGGCACGCCGAACACGCGCAGTGGAAATTTGGCCGCGACCGCGCGCAGTTGGTTGGGATTATTGGCCATCACGCGTCCAGCGGTTTCCGGATCAAGAAAGGCGACATCCGCTTTTTTTAGTTAAGACATTAAGCAACATTTGCGTGCCCTCAGTTCCCTTGGGCGCGCTTAGACGCTGCGCGCGCGGAAAATCTTCGGCGGCAATTGTTTCTGCTGACTCGCCATCAACTGTTGCAATGCCCACATTCGGCTGATTGATCGCATTACTATTATCGTCAAAACGCCGGTCATCGCTGCGCACATAGGGGCGAATTGATGCATAGGCGATCGGCACGGTAAAATCGACAAATTTGCCGCGCATCGGATTAGTCCAGGCGCCTGAGCAAATGGCGTCCACCCGGCCTGACTGCAAAACTATTGGAATATCTGCAAAGTTTACTTCTTCGGCCCAGGTGATTTTTATTTCCAATTGTTTGCCAAGGGCTTCCATGTAATCATAAAAAGCACCCGAAAGTTTGCCGGTATTTGGGTCGCGCTCAACTGTGGCAGGCCATAAAAAGTAACCGCAACGTAATTCATTGCGTGCCAGAACCTGCTCTAATACTGATGGGGCGCTTTTTGCGTGGGCGATGCCCTTATCGGATATATTAGTAATCAACAACATGCATAATATTGCCGCTATTCCTGTTACGCCCAATTGCAAAATATGACTTGTTTTTCTCATACAAATACAGATGCCATACAAATAATTAAATTTCAAAATAATAATTATTTTGTTATTATTGATAATGGCATCTATCACCGCTCAATTGAAAAAACTTGGCCTGCGGCAGGGTGAGGCAGAAATTTATTTGTGCTGCTTGCGCCAGCCGCGCGGGCTGTTCGTGCATGAAATTGTGCGCAATACCAACATTCAGCGCAGCACGGTGGATGTGATGCTAGACCGCTTGTGTCAGCAAGGTTGGCTTAGCGCATTGCGCGAAGGCGGGCGGTTGCGTTATGCCGCATCCAACATCGATATGGCATTGGGCGGTTTTGCCGCCGCGGTTACGCAGCTACAACAGGTGTTGCCGCAGCTTGCAGCGCAGCCGACTGGCCTCAACGAAACAAAAATTTCGCGCTATGAAGGAGTCGATGGTGTTAAGCTCTGTTACCATGACATGTTTAACCAGTTGAAAACCGCGCCCAAGCCGCAACGGCATATTGTCAATTTTTCATCCGGCCAGCGTCTGATTAAAATCTGGCCCGAGATTGGCAGTGAATGGATCAAACCGCGCATTGCGCATGGCATTCCCATCTATATCATTTCCGCGCATGAGGATCGTAATATCCCGCTCTGGACCAGCGATGCCAAACAGTTGCGCGAAGTGCGCTACCTCAAGGCTGAAGCCAAACAGCTGAAGGTGGATTTCCTATGTTATGGCCGTTGTGTGGCCATCATTTCAGCTTTCAAACCGGTCAGCGCGGTCATTATCGAAAACGGCCTCATCGCGGCGGGCCTGGCGCAGATTTTCTGGTCGCTATGGGACAATCTACCGGTTGAAAAACCGGCGCGTGTCCGCAAAAAGTCATAGCAGCACTGGCGGTGCCAATACATACCTTCGCATGCAATCCTTGGGTCTGTTGTCAAGGCTAAGGAGTGCGCTTTACCATGGCTAACGCCCTGCTTGTCATGTTTCACGTGAAACATTGCTTATTAATCTCTTATAAATAATAGTGTTTTACGCGCACCGCGCTTATCGACTCTGCTCTTTAATGGCGTTTCACCAGAATTACAGGAGATTACCATGGGCATTTTTAATTTTTTAAAAGACGTTGGCCACAAACTGTTGGATAATTCTGAGCAGTCGGCCGCCGCCGGCACTGAGGCCGGTCAGCAGCTCGCGCAAAAAATTCAGGCGCAGCTGGAAAAACTGAACCTTGGTATCGAGGCGCCGCAGGTAACCGTCCAAGGTGATAAAGCGACCTTGACCGGCAATGCCGCCTCCCAAGAAGCGTTTGAAAAAGCCATCCTTGCTGTCGGCAATACCATGGGCATCGGTCAGGTTGACGCACAGTTAAAAACGGCCGCCGCCAACAGCAACGCCGCCGCGCCGAATTTCTATACCGTCAAAAGCGGTGATACGCTGTCCAAAATTGCCAAGGAAGCATACGGCAATGCCAATGCTTATCAGCAGATTTTTGAGGCCAATAAACCGATGCTGAAATCGCCGGATGAAATTTTCCCTGGCCAGCAATTGCGTATTCCGCCGCAGCAAAAGGCCGCAGCCTAACTAGGGTTGAAATAATTTAACCTGTTCCGCGAGCGCCGTGTTATCACGGCGCATCTCGCCCGCATAATCGTGCGATGCATTTTTAACGATTTCGAGGCCAAGGATAATCTTGCCCGGCTCCAGCGCAGCGTAAGTCACATTTTGCGCGGCGGGTTTGGTAAAACCAAACTGGCCGTAATAGGCCTCGTCCCCAATCAGATAGACCATCTGATAGCCAAGCTCTGCCGCCAGCTTCAATGAATGGCGGATCAGCCGCGCGCCTTTGCCGCGGTTTTGTTTTTCTTCGTGAATGGCGATTGGTCCCAGTAATAACGCGGGATTGGGATTATCGCCAATCATCACGCGCCAATAGCGCAACATGCCCGCAACCTCCCCCGCGTCATCCAGATGCACAAAACAGACCTGCGCCTCGGGCGGCACGCCTTCGCGCAACCGATAGACCGCGCGCGCCATGCGCTCTGGCCCGAAGTTATCATCAAGCAGCGCATTGATTGCGCCTAGATGCGTCGCCTGTTCCAGCACAATGCGCGGATCAGCCATTCAATTTGGCCTTCAGCAAATCATTAACCGTTTGCGGATTCGCCTTGCCGCCGGACAGTTTCAGCGTCTGGCCAACAAAAAAGCCGAACAGTTTATCTTTGCCGCTGCGATATTCGGCGACTTTGTCAGCATTGTCCGCCATAATCCGGTCGACAATCTTTTCAATCACGCCCGTGTCGGTCACCTGTTGCAACCCCTTTTCCGCAACGATCTCCGCCGCAGATTTGCCGGTTTCCAGCATCTCCGTAAAAACATCCTTGGCAATTTTGCCCGAAATAGTGTTGTCGGTGATAAGGTCTAATAAGCCACCAAATTGCGCGGGCGCGACCGGCGATGCCTCCAGCTCAATACCCTTTTTATTGAGCGCACCAAACAATTCATTGATGACCCAGGGTGCTGCGGTTTTGGCATCACGCCCCGCGGCCACAGCTTCAAAATAATCGGCGCGTTCTTTTTCCGCAGTCAGCACGGCGGCATCATAGGCGGACAAACCTAACTCATTTACATAACGCTGCAATTTTTGGTCGGGCAGTTCGGGTAAGGACGCACGAATATCCTGAATAAACTGTTCGCTTAATTCCAATGGCAGCAAATCCGGGTCCGGAAAATAACGGTAGTCATGCGCTTCTTCCTTACTGCGTAAGCTGCGCGTTTCACCTTTGGCAGGATCAAACAGGCGCGTTTGCTGAATAATCGTACCGCCATCTTCCAAAATTTCAATTTGGCGGCGCGCCTCATATTCAATCGCCTGTTGAATGAAACGGATCGAGTTAACGTTTTTTACCTCGCAACGCGTGCCGAATTCCGCACCTGGGCGGCGTATCGACAGGTTCACGTCACAGCGCATGCTGCCTTCATCCATATTCCCGTCGCAGGTGCCGAGATAACGCACAATACTGCGCAGCTTACGCACATAAGCGGCTGCTTCATCCGCACCGCGGATATCCGGCTCCGACACAATTTCCATTAGCGCCACGCCCGAACGGTTGAGATCAACAAAGGTTTTGTTGGGATGCTGGTCATGCAATGACTTACCGGCATCCTGTTCCAGGTGCAGGCGCGTCACGCCAATATCTTTGGTCACCCCATTGCCGAGATCAATATTAACGATGCCCTTGCCGACAATCGGAAACTGGAACTGCGAAATCTGATAACCCTGCGGCAGATCAGGATAGAAATAATTTTTGCGTTCAAACACTGAGTGGCGGTTGATTTCGGCATTGAGGCCGAGGCCCGTTTTAACCGCCTGATATACACAGTGTTCATTCAATACCGGCAACATGCCGGGCAAGGCTGCATCGACCAGCGATACATGGTCGTTCGGCGCGCCGCCATAGGTGGCAGACGCACCCGAAAACAGTTTGGAATTAGCCGTTACCTGCGCATGTACTTCAAGCCCGATCACCATTTCCCACACGCCAGTTTTGCCTTCGATTAAGTTATTTATCGTCATGTTCATTCTGCTTTGACTTTTCGTAAGCATCCCATTCATCAGCGGTCATCATAACCAATTTATTTTCAATCCAAAGCGCGAGTTTGGTATTGGTATGGCGCGCAATTGTTACTGCTTCTTCAGCAGCTTTTGTCATACCAGTTGATACCTCTGGCCAGGATACTAGATTTATATCAGTCATTTAATTTATCCGTTCCACGGTTTTTTGTATGTCTGGCCAAATTTTTGCGTTAAACATTAAGCCGATATCTGATTTTCGTGCAATTACTTGTGGATTGATCGGATTAAATGGCAAGGAAGCATCTAAAACAATGGCGCGTTGTACCATTGGCAAATATGTTTCAAATAAATTTTTTAAACCGCGCCAATACCTATGTGAAATCTCGTCTTGTGCGATATTGTGGCCCCCTTGCAAAGTACGTTGCCTAACTCTTTCACAGGCTATTTCAATTGAAGGTAACCACAAAAAAAACAAATTAAGTCTGTAGCCAGCTGCTTTACATTTTTTTAAAATTCTTACTACACTTGGCTTGCTGGCGCCTGTTGTTTCAAAAGCAAAATCTTGGTAAGTGTTGGTTAGAGTTTTAATTAATCGTAACATAATCTTACTGGCAGTGATATCTTGCCCCCGCGGATTAAATGGATTTAAACCATATGCAATTCTATCAGCGTTAACAAAATTTTCAGCTTTTAGTTCTGGTAACAATTTTAATGCCGCAGTCGTTTTACCCGCACCGTTAGGACCTGCGATCATGTAAACCTCGGGCATTTATTGTCCCAACATCGCAGGCTTCGCCGTAAAATCAGCTGCCTGTTCCAACGCATGGGCAGCGCGGAACATGGTCACTTCATCAAAAGCGCGGCCGATAATTTGCAACCCCAACGGCAAGCCATTTTTTGCTAAACCAGCCGGCACTGATATGCCCGGCAGACCCGTCAAACTTGCTGGACTGGTGAAGATGTCTTCCAGATACATTTGTACGGGATCACTGGTTTTTTCATCCCAGCCAAAAGCAGTGCTTGGTGCCGTTGGCGTTAACATGACATCGCATTTTTCAAAGGCCGCCTTAAAATCATTCGCAATCAATTGCCGCACTTTTTGTGCCTTTAAATAATATGCATCATAATAGCCGGCGGATAAAACATAGGTGCCAATCATAATACGGCGGCGCACTTCGCGCCCAAAGCCCGCAGCGCGGGTCAGTTCATACGTATCGGTAAGGCTGCCACCGTCAACACGCATTCCATAACGCATGCCGTCATACCGCGCGAGATTTGATGATGCCTCTGCTGGGGCGATAATATAATAGGCCGGTACGGCGCTACTCGCGTGCGGTAACGATACGTCAACGATTTCCGCACCCGCATCGCGTAACCAGGCCGCGCCTTTATCCCACAGTTGCAACACCTCGGTATTGGCGCCATCAATACGCAACTCTGTGGGGATGCCAACGCGCAAGCCTTTAATGCTTTGACGCAGTCCAGCCGTAAAATCCGGCACTTTATGTTTAGCAGAGGTGGAATCTTTATCATCAAAGCCGCACATGTGATTTAGCAACAGTGCCGAGTCTTCAACGCTGCGCGCCATAACGCCCGCCTGGTCGAGTGACGAGGCAAAGGCGACAATGCCCCAACGCGAACAACGGCCATAGGTGGGCTTGGCACCAACAATACCGCATAATGCCGCCGGTTGACGTGATGACCCATTGGTATCGGTCCCTGTGGCGCCCATGGCGCCGCGCGCCGCGACGATGGCCGCCGAACCGCCTGATGACCCGCCGGGCACCAGTTTTTTATCCGGTGCATCGATACTGCGCCACGGGTTTTCGACCGGGCCGTAGGCGGAGGTCAGGTTCGAAGCGCCCATCGCGAATTCATCCAGGCTGGCCTTGCCCAAAAACGCGACGCCGGCATCCAGCAATTTTTGCGATACCGTCGATTCGTAGGGCGGCACAAAATTTTCCAGAATTTTGCTGGCCGCTGTGGTACGGATGCCTTTCGAACAAAACAAATCCTTGTTAGCGAGTGGAATGCCGTCGAGCGGTAAAGCATTGCCCTTTAGATAACGGGCATCTGCGGCCTTGGCCGCATCCAGCGCCACCTCCGGTGTTTCGGTAATGTAGCAATTAAGGTTTTTAATGGCGGGCGTGTTACCGGCGGCAAGGTGCGCCATGACCAATTCAGTCGCGGTAAATTCTTTATGCGTGAGTGCGGCCAGCGCCGCGGTAATGGTTAAGTCGGTTAAAGCGGTCATTATTCAATTACTTTCGGCACCACAAAAAAATTTTCAATCTGTTCCGGCGCATTTTGCATAATTTGGTGCGGATAATGCCCGTCATTCATAATATCCGCGCGCTGTGGCAATTGACTGCCGCTGACCGAGACCATCGGGGCCACGCCATCGGTGTTAATTTTGTTCAACTGATTGATCCAGTTCATGATGCCATTGAGATCGTTTTGCATCTGCGGCAGTTCGGTCTCGGTCAAGCGAATCCGTGCTAGGCGCGCCACCTTGGCAACATCGGCAATGGTTAAGGTCATAAAGGTGCCTTTTAACTAGGTGTTTTGTGGGTAATTTGGTAGCATCCCCCATGCCGCTCTGCAACCCGCAGCAACTTCGTGAGTATATACCCCCCGGGCAACGCTTGTTGGCGCTAGATGTCAGTAAAAAACATTTGGGCATTGCCATCAGCGATCCGGATTGGCGCACCGCCCTGCCCGTCACCACCATCAAACGTGACAAATGGGCGGATGATTTGGCCGCCCTGGCCGCCGTGTGTGCGGGCCGCATGGTAGGCGGCTTTGTCATCGGCTTGCCGCTTAATATGGATGGCAGCCGGGGGGCACGCGTCCAATCGGTGCAGACGTTTGGCTCTAATTTGTTAAAGGCAACCGAAATTTTAGGTGTAAAACCTTACCTGACGTTTTGGGATGAGCGTCTTTCCACCCACGCTGCTAAGTTATTACTGGGTAAAAAGATGATTGCGGGGTATGCTGCGGATCAAATGGCCGCGGTCATAATTTTAAATGATTTTTTAAACAATAATCACTGATATTTTAATATTTTGTTCAAACTTCTGCTGTAGGATAAACAGGTTATGATACATGCATCGCGTCGCCTTGGGATTACGATAATCGAAGCCACTGTTGTGCTGGGTATTGCCGGCATGCTGACCGCCGGAGTATGGGCGGCGGCCGCCACTGCCATGGATAATTATAAAAAAGCCGAGGCAGCCAAGCAGGCTACGCTGGTCATCCAAAATACCCGTGGCGTTTATCAGCAGCGTACCAGTTTTACCGGCCTAAATAACGCTTATGCCATCAAAGCCGGCATTTTCCCGGTTGGCATGGCTGACGCCACAACCAATTTGGTGCAAAATATTTACAGCGGCTCCGTTAACTTAAATGTCAATGCCAGTGATGCGTCTATCGCGAACTTGGCTTTTTCCGGTTTGCCGTCTTATGCCTGTACATCATTCGTATTAGCATTGGCGGGGGGGAATGCCACATCCAGTAGCGGCGCGGTTAAAAGCAAACTTAACCGCGGCTATGAAATAGTTAGCGTATCTAAAGGTTCTAATTCACCGAGCGGCCAAACTGGCAATTTTTCTATCCTGCTGCCTGTAATCAATCCGGCCACTGCCGCAACTGCTTGCTCTGCATCATCGGATCAATCAGGCGGCAACGCCACCTTGACGGTTAACTTCCGGCTTTATCTTAATTAAGGGTTTTATGAGACAGTCATCATGAAAAGTCGTTTTGGATTAACGCTCATTGAAACCACGATTGTATTGGCGATTGCCGGGGCATTGATTGCCGGCGTGTGGACCGCCGCCGGCACCGCCATTAACAATCATAAAAAAACAGAATTGGGCAAGCAATTATCCGTGATCATTTCGAATGTTCATAAAATATATGGTAACCGTAACAGCTATGATGGATTGTCAACCAACAGCGCTATCCAAGCAGGAATTTTTGCAGAAGATATGGTTGATACCACGGTGGCCCCTCCTGTGGTGCGTCATGTATTTAATGGAACGATTGATATTATCAACATAAATGTTGGCGGCAATTCACAAGCCAGCCTGGTCGTCAACGGCCTGCCCCAAGATGTGTGTGTTGATTTTTTGTTAAAAATTGTGGGCGGCCTTACCACTCAAGCTGATGTGAATTATGCCGGTTTTGCGCGCATCAAAGCCAACGATCTTTATGATACGTTTCGGATGCCGGTCACACGTGGTGGTGGTGGCGACCTGCCAACGCCGGCCAACATCGTGCGGGCCTGCAATAAGGATGACAACACAAATGTTGTAACTTTTAATATGTTGTTGAAATAGAAGACGGGAGACGTGATATGGTAAAATCTTCACAGCGCGGCGTTACCCTGATCGAAGTCTTAATTGTGCTGGGAATTGCTTCCATCGTCACGGGTGGGGTGTGGGTAGCCGCGAATACTGCTTTAGCAAAATACAAAGAAAATCGTATAGTCGAACAGGCTGAACTTTTGATGACCGGTGTACGTAAAGTTTTCATGAATTCACAAATAGATGTCGCGGGAGCCGATGTTGCAGATACTTTAACCCATGCCGGGGTGATACCGTCGGATATGCTATCCGGCAATATCAGTTATCCTGTTGACATTTATGGCGCACCAATAATTTTTGATGTTTATTACAGCAATTATAAAATATCTTTTGGCGGGTTACCCCAAAAAGCTTGTGTCGCTTTAATTAATCATTTTTTAAAGGGCGTGCATTCTGAAGCGGACTTGCGACGAGCTGGTCTAAGTAATGTGATAGTATTTGGGACTATAACTGGCCGGAGTGCCGGGATTGTCGCTAAAGATTATCGAGGCTGGGGTGGCTTTAACAGCCGCCCCTATACATTGCCGGCAATTATTGACGCCTGTGAGCCGGTCGGACAAAGCCATGATAAAGACGGCAATGTGATTCCGGGAACCGGTAACAATGCTGATTACGTGTCCTTATGGTTTGATGTTACCAGACAATAATCAACTGCGTTGCCGTAATTTTTTATCCGCCACCATTGAAATCAACTTGTAAAACATTGGAATAAAAAACGTGGCCAGCGCAGTGGCCGCCAGCATGCCGCCAATAACGCCAGTGCCAATTGAATGCCGCGAGGCGGCGCCCGCGCCATAGCTAATCGCAAGCGGCACGCACCCCAGGATAAAGGCCAGCGAGGTCATGACAATGGGTCTAAAACGCATCTGCGCCGCTTCCAATGCGGCGGTGGAAATCGAACGGCCATCCTTACGCGCCAATACTGCAAATTCCACAATCAAAATCGCGTTTTTGGCAGCAAGACCAATCAATGTGAGCAAGCCAACCTGAAAATACACGTCGTTTTGGAGGCCACGCAGATACACCGCCAGCGCCGCGCCAAATACTGCAAACGGCACTGCAGTAATAACGGCAAGCGGCAGCGTCCAGCGTTCGTATTGCGCCGCCAAGATCAGGAACACCATGATAATGCCGACCACAAAGGCGATGGTGCTGGTGCCGCCCGCCGCCTTTTCCTGATAGGCAGTGCCCATCCAGGACAGCGTGTAATCCTGGCCCAGGGTTTGTGTGGCGACTTCCTCCATCGCTTTCAGTGCCTGGCCGGAACTGAACCCCGGTGCCGGGCCGCCCATGATTTTGGCGGCGGGAAACACGTTAAAGCGTTCGACCAGATCCGGCCCCACGATACGTTCGATATTTAGCAGCGCGTTGAGCGGGATCATATTGCCGGTGGTGGAACGCACGAACACTTGGCGCAGGTCATCCGGCTTTTCACGGAACTCCGCCTCCGACTGCAGGGAGACACGGAAGATACGGCCATACATGTTAAAGTCATTGACGTAATAACTGCCGAAGGTGGATTGCATCGCGGCGAAAACCGCATCAATCGGCACGTTCAGCGACTTGGCCTTTTCCCGATCCAGCGTCACATTATATTGGGGAACATTGGCGGAAAACGTGGTTTGCACACCAGCCAACTCGGGGCGTTTGGCAGCGGCGGTCGTTAGCTTGGTCGTGGCATCAGCGAGCGCCTTGACGTCCCCGCCGCCGCGCGCCTGCAGATAGCCTTCGAAACCGCCGGTTAAACTGATCCCGGTAATAGGCGGCGGATTAAATGATAACGTAAACGCATCCTTGATATCCATCATCATGCCCATGATGCGGCCGGTCAGCGATTGGGCATCCGACCCCGGCTTGTTACGTTCCGACCAGTCCTTGAGCGGCATAAAAGTGACACCCGCCGAGGTACGGTTGGTGAAACTCAACACATCCAGACCGGCGAAGGTCACCGAATTTTTATATTCTGGCTGCTGTTGCAGGCGGCGGGTGATCTCATCGGTCACTTCTCTGGTGCGATGCAGTGACGCGCCCGGCATCAGCATCGGCACCACAATCACATAACCCTGGTCTTCTTCGGGCACCAGTGCTGAGGGAATTTTATTCATCAGCAAGGCGGTGACCGCCAGCAAAATTACAAACAGCCCGAGGCCCACCCACACGCGCGACAGCAAAAATTTTACACCGCCGGTATAGGCGTTGGTCATCTTGTCAAAGCCGCGATTAAAGCCGCGGAAGAAACGGTTGGTTTTATGTTCGGTGACCGGTTTTAAAATCAGCGCGCATAGCGCCGGCGTCAAGGTCAGCGCGACAAAGCCGGAAATGATGACGGAGACCGCAATCGTAATCGCAAACTGTTTGTACATTTCGCCGGTCATGCCGCCCAAAAAGCCGACTGGAATAAACACCGCGCATAGCACGAGGACGATGGCGATGATGGGACCGGTCACCTCCTCCATCGCCTTGATAGTCGCCTCACGCGGCGGCAGGCGTTCCGTCGACATGATGCGTTCGACGTTTTCCAACACCACAATCGCATCATCTACCACAATCCCAATTGCCAGCACGAGACCAAACAGCGTCAGCAAGTTAATTGAAAAACCGAGCAGATACATGCCTGCAAAGGTGCCGATCAACGATACCGGCACCGCCAACAGCGGAATGATGGTCGTGCGGAAATCCTGCAAAAACACAAAGACGACCAGGACAACCAGTAAGATCGCTTCGATAAACGTCTTGACGACTTCTTCGATTGAAACCTGCACAAAACGCGTCGTATCAAACGGCAGGCCGTATGAGATACCTTCCGGAAAACGTTTGGCCAGCTCGGCCATCGTGTTACGCACTGCGGTCGTCGTGGACAATGCATTGGCGCCAGGCTGCAGATAAATACCTATCGCAACTGCGGGTTTACCATCCGAGCTGGCGGCAAAGGCATAATCCTGCGCGCCCAATTCCACGCGTGCGACATCCTTCAAATGCAATGACGCGCCATTGGCATCCGAACGCAAAATGATATTTTCAAATTCCTTTGGGTCAACAAAGCGGCCCTGGGTCGTCACCGTATAGGTAAAGGCCTGCGGTGTATTCATCGGCTCCTGGCCAAAGGCACCCGCCGCGAATTGTGAATTCTGTTCACGGATTGCGGCTGCGACATCGGACGGCGTCAAGCCGTATTGCGCGAGCTTGTCGGGCCTGAGCCACACACGCATCGAATAATCCTTAGCGCCGAAAATTTGCGCGTCACCCACGCCGGGCGTGCGTTTCAATTCATCCAGGACATTGAGCAAGGCGTAGTTGCTGATGAAAATCGGATCATACCGTTTGTCCGGCGAGAACATGGTGATGACCTGCAAAATGGTCGTCGATTTTTTGGTGACAGTAAGCCCCTGCAGCCGTACATCCGCAGGCAGCCGCGCGAGTGCGGCCTGGACGCGGTTGTTGACGTCAATCGTGGCCTTGTCCGGATCGGTGCCAATGGCGAAGGTCGCGGTTAAGGACATTTGGCCGGAGTTGGCCGAAGTTGACCGCATATAGATCATGTTCGGCACGCCGTTGATGGCCTGCTCCAGCGGCGCGGCGACCGTGCCTGCGACAACCTCGGCACTTGCGCCCGGATAGTTGGTGGAGACGACGACATCGGGCGGAATAATGTTCGGATATTGCGCGATCGGCAAATTGCGCATCGCTGCCAGACCTGCCAGTGTAATGATAATTGAAATAACGCAGGCGAAGACCGGCCGATCGATAAAAAATTTGGACAGCATTATGGTGCGTCTTTCTTATCAGCCGCGGGCGCAGCATCCGGCATCGTTTCACCATCGTGTTCGGCTGGCGCTGCGGATGCATCTGCGGGAATGTCCTTGGACTCCGCTGGCGCTGCTGCGGGTGCCGCGATCATAACCGGCGTATCGGGCCTGACTTTGACCATGCCTTCCGTTATCACGCGGTCGCCGGGATTGAGACCGCCGGTGATCATACGGTCTTTGTTAACAACATCACCCAATTGCACCGGCGTAATTTTGGCCTTACTGTCAGGTGTGACAGTATAGACAAACGTCCCTTGCGGGCCCTGCATCACTGCCTGATCCGGCACGGTGATCACATTTTTATGCACCATGCCGGTGATGACGACGCGCACGAATTGCCCCGGCAGGATTTTATAATCCGGGTTGGACAGCATGGCGCGCGCGCTGATGGTGCCGGTCATGGGGTCAATAATACTGTCCTGGAAATTAATGGTACCCGGCGTTTGATAAACCGTGCCGTCGCCAAAATGAATTTCCGCCTTTAACCGGTCGGCCGTATCCGGCGCGCGCTGATTAAGTGGATCGGTATCAGGATAAGCGAAATTGACATAGATAGGGTCGAGTTGCGTGACGCGCGTCAGCAAGGTTTGGTCAGCCATTACCAGGCTGCCTTCCGAAGTGCCCTCACGCGAGGTGATACCGGTAATGGGTGATTTAACCGTCGTATAACCCAAGTTGATACGCGCGGTTTGCAGCTGTGCCTTGGTTTGGGCATAACCGGCCTGCGCCTCGTCGCGTTCGCCGGTTGAGATCGCCTGCAGCGCTGTCAATTCGCCAATGCGTTTCCAGGTATTTTCGGCATTGGTGGAGCGCGCCTGGGTTTCCGCCAGTGCGGCTTCATATGGTGCGGGGTCAATCTTAAACAGCACGTCACCAGCCTTAACTGGCTGACCTTCGGTGTAAGCGCGTTTTTGCAAAATGCCGCCGACGCGCGCGCGGATTTCGACTTCCTTCGACCCCGCCGTGCGCCCGGCATATTCGTATGTGAGCGGCACATCGGTCGGCACCGCTTCCAGCACCGTCACCTGCGGCGGCGGCATTTGCGGCGCGGCAGCCTCATTGGTGTGGCTTTTTTGCTTAACCAGATAATACCATAGCGCACCGCCAACGAGAACCAAGATGAAGATGAAGAAGACAAAGCGGCGCAGCATGGGATTTCCAAACATTAGAAATAGTTAGGGATCAAACATAAGCCCTGGGGCTAGCTTAATCAACTACACGCCAGCAGTAAAATCGTTTAATAATCGCGGATGAGCCTTGCCCGTTTAGGCTTTTGCTTTATAGCTGGCCTGGTCAAATCGGAACACATGCATGAAACAAAATTTTCTGGCATACTTCTTTGTTTTCAGTTTTACATTCAGTTTTATAAATACCGCGCTGGCAAATAGCGATAACGCAACCGCTGAAAAATCATGGACGGTTCGCACGGGCGCGGGCTTGCTTTATGCGCCGGCATTCTTGGGCAGCAAAGACTACCAAATGCTCGCGGTGCCTGATTTACGCTTTGCCTATAAAGATCGGTTTTTTGCCTCTGTGCAAGATGGCATTGGTTACAACATTATTAACAAGCCACACTGGCAAAGCGGGCCGATTGCAAAACTCGCCTTTCAACGCAATGAGAATGGCAAAAGCCCTTTCAAGTTCGCCGGCACTAGTACCAAAGCGCTACGCGGGTTGGGCGATGTGGACACAACAATAGAGTTGGGCGGTTATTTGCAATATAATTGGCGTGACTGGTCAACACGGCTTGAGGTGCGCCAAGGGATTAACGGCCATAATGGTTTGATTAATGACCTTAATTTGAATTACACACACGACATATCGCCACTATTTTATAAAGCCGGCCCGCCGTTAATTCTTTCCATTGGCCCGCATGTTAGTGCTGTTAACCAAAATTATAATCAGGCTTATTTTGGCGTCGACAGCAACCAAGCCCAACGTTCAGGTTTACCGGAATATGACGCGCATAGCGGCATCCTAAACTACGGATTATCAAGCGTACTGGTTGTGCCGCTTAACTATCACCTGTCCGCCACTTTAATTGCCAGCTATGACCGCCTGGCAGACGATGCGGCGGATGCGCCGCTGGTAACGCAGCGCGGCACACCTGATCAAGCAATGATTGGCCTGTTTCTCAGTTATGATTTTGACTTCAAACATATGAGATTTTAACAATGACGCCGCGCTATAAATCCTTATTGCTTAATATCATAATTCCGCTGGCCAGCGTTTTAATGATGAACGGCATAGTTTTCGCATTGCATTGGGACCAAGCAGCGGCGGATGATGCGGTTAAACCTGGCTGGCGCAATCCGCCCGGCACCTTGATCGGCATTGTATGGATGTTGCTGTTTATCCTGATGGGCATCGCGCGTTGGCAAGCATCATGGTTTGCGCCCCTTGCTGTTTTAAAAAAGCGGGTTGCTTTCCTGATGGTCGTTTGCGTGCTGTATCCGCTTTACACAATCGGTTTGACCAATAATGTTATCGCACAACTTAGTAACATAGCCATAAACATGCTTACTGTCAGCATAATTGTAAAGGCTTGGCCGATTAACCGGCGTTTTAGCTATTTGCTGACTCCGGTTATGGTTTGGTTATTTTATGCGACTGTCATTACGTCTTATGCATTTTAACGCGGTTTGAAAGCAACCTTCCGCAATTTCTAGCGTATGGTAGCTTTGCGATCGTTACGCGGGCCTTTGAACGGGCCGGATGGCTTGCCACCACCGGGACGGCCTGCGCCGAATTTCCCGGCAGGTTTGCGTGCTTTATCACCAAAGGCCGGTTTGCCGCCCGATGGTTTCCAGTCAGATTTGCCAGCTGGCTTGGCGGGACGATCACTAAACGCACGGCCTTCTGATTTGGCAACAGGACGGGCATCGGTGCGCGGCGCATAAGCTTTTGGCGCGGCTGAAGTGTCACCACGACTGTCGCTGCTGGTACGACTGGTTTTATATTCACTGCGGCTTTGCGACACGGGGCGTTGATCGGCTTTGTATTTGCCGGACCGATCAGCAGATGGCGAATAATCACGCGCCGGGCGGGCTGGACGTTCTACGCGATCTGACGAAACTTCTGAACGCTCTGCCCGCGCCGGTCTATCACCATAATTGCGGGCGCCATCACGTTGCCCACGATGATTGGCGCCGCCACCGGAACGTGGCGCGGGACGTGATCCCTGACCGCGGCGCGGCTGGCCACCACCGCCTCTTTTAAAACCCTGGCCGTCGGTATCGCTTTCACCGGTGCCGAGCAGGCGCGAAATCGCGCGCCAGTTGTTACGGTCGGTTGGCGTGACCAATGACACTGCCGCGCCCTCCGCCCCTGCCCGTGCGGTACGGCCGATGCGGTGAATGTAATCTTCCGGCACCTGCGGCAGATCATAATTAATAACATGTTCGATATGCGGAATATCCAACCCGCGCGCTGCAACATCAGTCGCGACCAGAATACGATATTCTTTTTCACGGAACGCGTTGATGACGCGGGTGCGCTGGCGTTGTTGCAAGTCGCCATGAATGGCAGCCGCGGTATGATCGGCCTTAGATAATTTCAAGGCCAGGCGATCCGCCCCGGCCCGCGTTTTAACAAAAATAATGACGGAACCGCTGCGTTTTTCGAGCTGTTCAGACAATAAATTGTACTTATCGCCTTCAGTCGTTTCAATCGTTTCCTGTTTGATTTTTGCGGCGACATTATGCGTCGCGCCCATGGAAATGCGCGCCGGGTTTTTCAAATATTTCGCGGATAATTTGGCAATCGCCGCCGGCATCGTCGCCGAAAACATCAAAGTCTGGCGGCTGTCCGGCATGTGCGGGATAATGGTATTTAACTGCACGCCGAAACCCATATCGAGCATGCGGTCGGTTTCATCCAACACCAGAATTTGCGCGGTTTCCAGTGATAAAGTGCCACGGGTCAAATGGTCGTTGACGCGGCCTGGGGTACCGATGATAACGCGCGGTCGTTGGCGCAATTGCTGCAACTGTTTGCTCATGCTGTCGCCGCCGATAAGCAGCGCGGTTTTGATGCCACGCGGGTCCGGGTTCAAGTCACGCACGACTTGCGCGACTTGCGCCGCCAGTTCACGGGTTGGCAGTAAAATCAAGGCTGTCGCATAGGCGTCATTAATCAGTTTCGTCAGCAGCGGCACGGTAAAAGCGCCGGTTTTACCGGTGCCCGTTTGCGCAGAGCCCAGGATATCGCGGCCCGCCAAAGCAAGTTCCAGCGTATCTTTTTGGATCGGCGTGGGTGATGTAAAACCGGCATTGGTCAGCGCGGCGAGTACCGCTGGCGGCAGATCATAATCCGCAAAGGAGCCGGAGGTTTCCACCGTTGAATTGGTTTTCTTTGGTGCGGCATGACCGTCATTTACATGATGACGCGGTTCGCGTTTTGGCGCGTCACTTTTATTGTCATGTTGGGAAGGGTTAGAGGCGTGCGCGGGACGCGCAGCCGTATTGCTGTGTGGCATGGATATCTCCTGGTTTAGCCGTTTGGTCGGCCGTGCCAGGAAGAATTCCCGATTGGCCGCAAGATGATTGAGTGAAACATCTTGTTAAATGCGGCGTGTAAATTGCTTTACACGCCGCGGTAATATTTAATTTTAGTAAGCGGCAGCCTGATCCTGATCAGAACCGGAATCATCCAGCTGGCCATCAGCGCCGGCAACTTTAAGGTTTGCCGCTGCTGTTTTACCTTTGTTGGTCGCAAGATCATAGCTGACCCGCTGGCCTTCATTCAGGCTGCGCAAACCTGCGCGTTCCACTGCACTGATATGGACGAAGACATCGCTGCCGCCCTGATCAGGTGTAATGAAACCAAAACCTTTGGTGGGGTTAAACCATTTTACTGCGCCTGTAGCCATGAAATCTCCGTTCGATTGGCGTTTAATAAGAGTAGTCTTGCCGTGGTCGAAAGAAGATGTCATAAAAAACAAAATTCAGTGGTCGTAGCGTAAACAACTCGAGAGACTATATAGTTAGGCTTTCAAGTCCAAGTCAAGAAAATAAGTCAAGAAATATCTGTGAATTCTGCTATTTATACTAATTGTCGGATTAACCCTTGGAAGGCCATCATGCGCGCCTATGCCATTTTATCTTTTGTCATTTTATTAGCCATATTACCGTTACCCGGCAGGGCACGGGACGCCAGCCCGGACTTGTGGCAAATTCCCAGCGGTACCTATGTTTTAAGGCCGCAATCCAAACTGCTGTTTTTTGTCAGCGCTGTAAACGGCGCAGCCTATCAGGGTGATTTTAAAGCTTTTACCGCACGCATGGATTATGATGCCGCGCATCCGACACATTCGCAACTAGCAGTCACGGTCACCGCGTCCAGCGCCACGATGGACAGCGACAATCTGACCGATACACTGCGCGGCGAGGATTTTTTTGACGTTACCAGATTTCCGCAAATTATTTTTACCGCGCGCGGCCTGCACCAGACTGATGCGCGGCATGGCGAAATGACGGGCAACGTCACAGTGCGCGGCATTACTAAACCGCTGACTTTACATGTAGAATTTATTGGCGCGCATTATAATGAGGATGAACAGCGCGAGGTGCTTAGTTTTCATGCGACCGCTAGCCTGCCACGGGCTGACTTTGATATGGATAAATATCCAGCGATATTGGGTGATGACGTAGAATTGATGATTATGACCGAGTTTGCGCGTTTGGAAAAAGGTGATGCCGCACAATAATTTGCTTATCCTATACTTATAAAATCATCGGGCGCGCCATAGCGGCAACTTATACTGTCCTTTTTATAGTTTTGAAATGAAACGGCAAAATGTTTCACACATTTCTATCGAAAGGGAACACTATGAATTCTGATACCATTAAAGGCGATGTTAAATCATTCCTCGGCCAAGCCGAAGCAAAATGGGGTAAATTGACGGATAATGCCGGTCATGAAGCCAATGGCGATAAAAACCAGATTTTTGGCAGCTTTCAAAAAAGCTTCGGTGTGGCGCGCGATGCTTTCGATGATTTTGTTAAAGGCTGGAACGAAGGCGGTCACGCTGAGACCACTACGACAACCAAAACAACTACGACTACAAAAACTGACGCGGCATAATTAGCCGGGTTATGCAAACGAAAGCCGGGCATTGCCCGGCTTTTTTTCTTTATTGAGTTGTTGCTATGCCCGGTAAACGGCATTACGCGGTACTAGCCCTAGGTTACGTGCAATTGTACGCAAATAATTTTCAGCCAGCTCTGGCGCCACACCGTGACGTTGTTGAATGAGATGCGCGAGGCGTGACGGATTGGGGCCGGCCTCATCCAATTCACGCAAGGTTAGACGGTTAAAGCGCATGATCAGTTGCACCCGCAGTTCATTCCAATCGCTTGGAAGTAATTTACTGCGTGGCGGTTGTACGTGATGTTGAGAAACTGTTGCATACATCATAATGTTACTCCCTGGTTGGGTTTCGAGTCATAAAACCAGTATCGGTGCGCCGGCATAAGGGAACACGCGCTAAAAATTCATCTAACCATAAGGGTGTAATAAGGATACATTTCTTTAGATAGTTGCAAAACCCCCTTTAAGTGCTTGATAGCTTATGCTATTTATAAATTCCCGGTGACTGACCATGACTTTTTTATGGAAAATTTATTAGGGTCGTTCAAATTAACCGTCAGGAGACTTTAAATGCGCAGTTTGCTTCTATTATTAGTTGGCGTGCCAATCCCTTTGATTATAATTTATAATCTGTTCTTCTAATCATAAAGCGAGAATTAAATGCTGGAGAAAAAAAACACCCTGCTGGTTGTCGATGACGAACCGCAAATCCGCAAAATGCTGCATATTTTTTTGGATGCATCAGATTTTAAAATTGAAGAAAGCGACTCTGCCAAACAGGCAATTCGCTTGGCTGCTTCTATCAAACCCGATCTCGTCTTGCTGGATTTGGGCTTACCCGATATGGATGGTAAAGAGGTGATTACCGCTATTCGCCAATGGTCGCAGGTGCCAATTATTATCCTGTCGGTGCGTTCGGGCGATGACGAAGTGGCCACGGCGCTTAACATGGGCGCTGACGATTATGTGATCAAACCATTTAATCCTGATGTGTTGCTGGCCCGTATCAATGCCAACCTGCGCAAATCTGCAGTGCGCGAGGCAGGCGAACCGGAATTGTCCAACGGCCCAATTCGCATGGATCTGGTGCGTCATGAGGTTTTCATTAATAATGAAAAGGTAACCTTTACGCCTAAAGAATATGAACTGTTGCGCTTTTTCCTGATCAATCGCGGCAAAATGCTGACCCACAAGCAGATCTTGAAAGAAGTTTGGGGGCCTGCGCATGGTGAGGATACACAATATTTACGCGTTTATGTTGGGCAGGTGCGCGATAAGATCGAACAATCCACCGCGGCGCCACAATTTATCGTAACAGAACCGGGTATTGGTTATCGCATGGAAATTGTCGATACTGCAAAAACCCAGGCCGCATAAATAACGGTTACATTTCCAAAAAAGGCGGCCGAAGTTTGGGCCGCTTTTTTTTCATAATCGTAATTCGTCCCTTATGTTAAGGTCATAATACCGCTGGTAATTTCGTACTTTTGAATTAAGATAATTTTTTCATCTTAGCCTTATGGAGTTTTACCATGAAAATTAAATCTGTCGTCGCCTGCGCTTTAGCCATTTTGACCTTAGCCGCTTGCGGCGAGTCCCGCAGCGACCGCGCTATCAGCGGTGGCGGTCTGGGCGCCGCAACCGGCGCCGGTGTGGCAGCTATCACTGGCGGTAATGCTTTGACCGGTGCCGCGATCGGTGCGGGCGCGGGGGCGTTAGGCGGTGCGCTGACTGATAAAAGCGACGTTAATTTGGGTAAACCAGTTTGGCGTTAAGCAAGTGTTAACAGTCGTTAATGCTTACCAAGGTTTAACGATTTACCCCATAGCGTCTGGCGATCAGAAATGCGATATATAATTCCATATCGTCGCCAAGACGTTAGCTTTAAATTGAAAGGACTACCTCTATGAAAACTTTGCTTATGTCTTTGACAGCACTGGCTTTGGTTGCTGCGGCACCTGCTTTCGCGGCTGATAAAGAATCTTACAAAACTGAAACTAAAGTTGAAGCCAAAGATGATGGCAGCTTCGAGAAAAAAACGTCCGAAGAATCCACCAATATGGCTGGTACGACTGACAAAACAAAAACTGAAGCAAAAGTTGATGTCAAATCAGACGGTACCGCCGACAAAAAAGTTATGACCAAAACCACGCATGACCCCAAAGGTCTGTTCAACGCGCACACCACAAAAACTGAGAAAAAAGTTGATGCTGATGGCGTGACGAAAGTTAAGAAAACTGTTGATGGTAAAACTGTGGTTGACCAGAAAACTGACACTCAGGCTGAAACACCTGCCCATACTGAATAATCTACTTATTCAGCCGATAATGAAAAACCCGCTTCACTAGCGGGTTTTTTAATGGCTTATGATTATTTTATGTAAAATGGTTGTTTCAACAGGGTGCCTTGATAAGTTTTTGGTTAGTTTAACGCATAGCCATTTAGGCTTTAACATTTTAGGAGTACACCACATGTTGAATTGGGTTATCACGTTTTTTATCTTAGCCATTGCAGCTGCCGTATTTGGCTTTGGCGGTCTGGCCGGTACATTTGCCGACATCGCTAAATTTTTGGCACTTATCTTTGTGGTCCTGTTTATTGCCAGCCTAGTTTACAACATACTATCTGGCCGCCGTATAACACCACCCGTCTAAATAGTTAATGCTTTAAAAAGGGACCGTAAGGTCCCTTTTCATTGTTGCGGTGTTGGCATTTCCAAGATGAAATCAGCTCCTCGGGGTAAATCCGGTATGGCCGACAGACGCCCGCCTAACAGGGTCGCGATGCCGCGTGCAATCGCCAACCCCAAGCCGGTCCCGGCATTCTGCTGGTCACCCTTGGACAAACGCGTATATTTGGAAAAAATTTCCTCTGCCTTGCCAGGCGGTATGCCTGGGCCATTATCTTTAATATGAATGGCAACACCAGCTGGTATAGGCTGAGCCTCAATACGGATTGCTGCCACCGCACCGCCATGTTTGATAGCATTATCTAGCAACAGGCTAATAATGCGGCTAAACAACGCCGGATCGGTATCGATAACAACGTCTTCATTAATACCGTCGAGTTGTAAATCCGCGCCGCGAAAACGATGCCCTGCCTTTTCAATCGCTTCACGCAGCAACACTGCCAGTTGCGCGGGTTCGGTGCGGGTTTTGACCATGCCGTTTTCAAGCTTGGCCATGTCAAGAATATTGCTAACAAAATCATCGAGCCGGTAAGATTCTTGCAATGCGGTTGAAATCAACTGCGCCGCCTTTTCCGGTGGCAACATCTGTTTCATACGTTCGTATATTTCCAGTGAACCGATGACTGCCGCCAGCGGGGTCTTCAAATCATGCGACACTGCAGACAGCATTTGCCTATGAAAGCGTTCCCGCTCGGCCGCCATTTGATTTTCGGTACTGGCAGCGGATGGCGTTATTTTGTTATCTGGTGGGGACATGCTAATCTTTCAGGGCGTCGGTTTAACGCAGCGGGAGCTAAATTCACCATAAACAAGCGATGATAAACGTCCGGCGCCTATCATGACAAAAGATTTAAATTATTGATGCGAATTATCTTTGATGTTATCGCCAACATCCTTAACCGCATCGCCAGCCTTTTCACCAGGCGTGCGGCTTTTTAATTCGCGGGCTGCTTTGTCAACACCATGCGGCAGGGCATCAACCGCATCGCCAATACGTTCGCCGGTGCTGCGCCGGTCGGGCGCAGATAACATTGTATAAGCAACAATAACGATTAGCGCCGCAACGACGATGTAAATAAGCATTCTGCTAAAGTTAGTGCTAGCGTTCGCCATATTGTTATCCTTTAAATAGGCTATGTTAAATCAGCCGCCCGAGGCGTGGTTATCATCTTCTGTATGTATAGCATCGGCACTGATGAGAAACATTTGTTCGATGGTTGGTATCATGCGCTCCAAACGGCGCGACGCCTTGACCAAATCCTCAATCGCTGCTGCCTGGTTTTTAGTGGCGGCATTAGGACTTTCGCCTTCCAGCCGGTATTGTTCTTCCACCGCCAGCTTTAGACGGTTTTTAATATTACCCAAAATTTCTGCGCCAGAGGTCGCTAATTTTTTAGCAGCTGACAGACCCCGCCGGTAGGACTCAATCCAGCGCTCCAAAGTCTCCATATCTTGACGGATACCTTCATTTTCCAATGCTGCTTCACTGCGCACCAGCAAATGTCTCATTTCATGCGCAATGACTTCAACCTCAGCCAATTGTTTTTCAAATTGGGTAACGTGATCATGCTCATTATCGGCAGTGGCAGGTATGTCGGTCATATGTATCCTCTATGTATAAATTTATTGTACGCGCCACACAGTAAAGATGTGCGCTGTTACCAAACATAACCTATAAAGAAATTATAAACGCCTAACCACTTATAATCAGATATTTTTTGAATTATTTGGTAAGCTGCACCAGCTTTTGCGACAGGATTTGAGAGTGTATGGGTTTAGTCATATAGTCATCCATACCCGCTTCTAAACAACGTTCGCGGTCGCCGGCCAGGGCATGCGCGGTCACACCAATAATGTTTTGCTGAAAATGTTTGTCTTTTTCCAGCAGGCGGATGGCGCGCGTGGTTTGATACCCATCCATGTCATTCATCTGCACATCCATTAGAATGGCCAGATACGGTTTTTGCGCGGCGGCGATTTTATCCAGCGCCAAACGGCCGGACTCCACCGCGTCAACCGTATAGCCCATGCTTTCCAGCATCAATGTTGCTACCATGATATTAGCGGGATAGTCTTCAACAATCAGTACACGTTGCTGGTCGCCAGCCGGCACGACGTAACTGTCAGGCGATTTGAATTTTTGTACTGCGGCATGCGGAATATACCATGTCGCGACAAAGCTCGACCCTACACCTTCCTGACTTTCAACGGTAATATCGCCACCCATCAGCTGGCTTAACCGTTTGCTAATCGAAAGGCCGAGGCCGGAGCCGCCAAAACGCGCCGCGATGCTTTGGTCGGCCTGCACAAACTTTTCAAAAATATTTTTTAATTTATCCGCGGAGATGCCGATACCGGTATCGGTCACGCGCATTTCAAGGCAGCTGCGCGCGGCATCACGTGTTAATTCCGATACCGTTACGGTAATGCTGCCCGCTGCCGTGAATTTCATGGCGTTACCGACGAGATTGATAATGATTTGCTGGATCCGCGTGCGATCACCCAAAAACTCCTGGCCTTTGGTGCGATCTTGAATGACTAAATCGAGTTTTTTTTGGCGCATCTGCAAATCAAAAATGGACCGCACATCTTCCAACAAAGTTGCAAAAGTAAAATTGGAATTTTCAAGTTCAATCTGGTCTGCCTCAATACGGCTTAAATCCAGCAAATTATTGATTAGTTTTAGCAACAGATCGGCATTAGTGCGCAAAATATTGACCATCTCCTGCTGTTTGGCATTTAATGGTGTTGAAGATAATAATGTCGACAGGCCAACCACCGCATTCATGGGTGTCCTGATCTCATGGCTCATGGTTGCCAAAAAGTCGCTTTTGGCCTGATTGGCGCTTTCCGCTTTAATCTTGGCAGCCTCTAGCTCGGCACGCTGTGTTTCATTTTCGCGCATCAAGCGGTCGCGGGTGAAAGCCGCCTGCATGATGGCGGGCAGCAAATCCAGATACATCTGCCCGACATCTTTAACCGCATAATCCGCCGCACCCTTTTCCAGGGCTGCCAAGGCCAGCCGTTCATCACCGCTCGCAGTTAAAATAATAATCGGCGGCCAAGCCGACAAGGGTGATAACGCTTCCAGCAATTCCAGGCCGCTCATTCCCGGCAGCTGGTGGTCCAGCAACACCAAATCATAGTGGTTGTTTTGTAAGATAACTTGCCCGGCTTCAGCTGTCGGCGCGATATCAATCTGATAGCCAACCCGCTCCATGCGTTTTTGCAACAGGCGGCCTAATGCCTCATCATCTTCAATATATAAAATGTCAGTGAGAGTATTTGCCAACGTCATCACCAGATCTCAAGCGCCTTAAACATCGGCCAGCTAATTTTAGCGCGCCTATGCTACCAAACAATTTATCATAATTCATCTGTACGGTCACGTAATTCATAATAATTGTCGATTTATTTAGGCTGATTATGTAAGGCGCTTTCACTGCTTACACCTGTCGTTTTAGGAATTGTGAAATAAAATGTCGTACCTTCGTCTATTTTGGAGGTAAACCAAATACGCCCATTCAGCTTGCGCAAGGTGGCTTTAATAAAAGCCAAACCCATGCCTGACCCGCGAATATTTTGACTGTTGCTGGCGCGGCGGAAAATGTCAAAAACCTTCTGATTTTCGCGCTCCAGAATGCCACGGCCGTTGTCTTCGACACTAAAAATCGTCTCCCAGGGCAGGTCTTGGGCACGGATGCTAATAAGACCCGGCCGCTCTGGCGCCATATACTTGATGGCATTATCAAGAATGTTACCAAAAATCTGTTCGATCGCCACAGCATCGGTTATGATTACAGGTAAAGCATCACAGTCGATTTTAATGTTCTTGTTATTTGTTTCATAATGCAGGCTGTCAACACAGCGTTGCACGACCTGCTGTATATTTACCTGCGTCAAACGATATTCACGCCGGCCAATGCGCGATAAATCCAAAATAGCCGAGGTCAACATATCCATCCGCGTCACGCCAGAGCGGATAAAATTCAGTGATTCTGCAATATCAACTTCGAACAGCTGTTTAATTTTTGCACTATCTGCAGCTGACAGGCCCAGATCACGTGTCGCCAGCATGGTGGTAACGTCACGAATGGCATGTTCAATTTCACCGGCAAAGCCTTTCAAATTTACCAATGGCGCACGCAAGTCATGCGAGGCGATGTAGATAAACCCTTCCAAATCGGTGTTGAGCTGCTGTAGTTCCTCTTCACGCTGCTTTTGTGCGGTGATGTCGGTATTGATACCGAGGATACGCACAAAATTATTGTGATTGTCCCAGGTGCCGATACCGCGCGAATAAATCCATTTCCATGTGCCATCCTTGGCACGCAGGCGAAAGGTCACATTATAATGCGGTACTTCATGCTGCATGTAACTGCGGATGTTACGCCAAACATTTTCATAATCATCAGGATGCAATAACGTGTTGAAACCTTCAACCGTGCCGTCAACCTCATGCGGTTCATAACCCAGCATGCGTGCATAACTGTCTGAATAAATGATCTTGCCTTGCAAAGGCCGGTAATCAAAAATACCATCATTAAGATTAGCCAATAGCAGTTGATAGGTTTCACGCGTTTTTTGTAATGCGGTTTCAGTTTGGCGCGACCGCGCGGTAATTGTCATCATCAGCAAGTTGGCAATCACCAATCCGCCGATAGCGAGACCAGCACCCACGAACAATACCATATAATACTGGCGTTGCTGGGCGTGGTAATCCTGCTGATATTTTTCCAACAGTTCGCGCTGGCGGGTGGCGAAATCAGAAATATCCTGACGCACTAAATCCATGCGCTTGCGGCTGTTTTCCAAATCTTGCACGGTGATTTTGCGATTGGTCGCGGCATCAAACTGTTTTATCTGTTGATCCAGCGCATCCGCCACCAGATCCAGATGGGCGCGAATGGCTTTAACGCGTTCCCGTTGTTCGATATCCTGGCTGTCTTTGGCAACCAATTCCGCCAATTCATCAACCGCTTGCTGTAATTTTCTAACCCCGGCGCTATACGGTTCCAAAAACGCTTTCGACCGTGTCAGCAGATAGCCACGCTGCCCCGTTTCCATATCCACGACGAATACGCGCACGCGCTGGACATAACGCATGACATCATAATTATGTAGCAGCCAATTGTTAGCCTTTTGGCTTTGCTGTGCCTGATGATAAATATTGTAAGTAAAACCGGTCAGGATGGCGCAAGACACAATAAAAACGATCAGAAAATAATTCTGTGACGGTGCTGGCGAGGCAGAGGGTGACGGCAACAGCTTGGGCATAATCAATGACTAATTTTGCCATAATTAATAGTTACGCACCATAGCAATTGTTGGCATGTGGTTGCCGCAAAACGTTAAACTAATATCTAGATCTATTACGGTTTTTAAAACCTTTGCCAGTCATCACGCCTTCGGCAAAGGATTCGATTACATTACTAGCCTGATATGCCATACGGGTTGGCAAGGGCAGATCTTCGGCAGATATCTGTTTAGGCAAATCAAACAAACCTTTAACCAAAGTTACAGTTTTATAAATAACGAGACCAGTAATGGTGAGAGCAATAAGTCCGGTAATCAGCAAGGCCGCATCAGGCGTTAAATCAAAATTAATGCAAATACGATAGATAATAAACAAAATGCCAAACAACAGTACACCCACCATCATTGCGGAAATGATGGTGAGCGCAATAGCTGTAGTAAGATGTGTAATAAAGCGCTTGAAAATCAACTTTTCAGTGATACCCTTGCCAAATGCGACGAGGCCAAGCAACTTTGTCAAAAACGCCATCATAACAACTTCCTATAAATAATTATTTACTGCTTAGCGGCGCCACAATGAACCCAGCAGGAAACCAACAGCCAAAGCCACCATAGTTGCCTGCACCGGACGATCTTCAATTTGCGTGGTTACCACGCTAGAGGCGCGGCTGACTTCATGTGACGCAGTGTCAATAAAATCACGCACATTGCGGCCGGCATTGCGGGCAGCATCGCCAATGTCGTTGGCAGTATCGCGGGCTGCGCGGGCAACTTTATCACCAGCGGATTTCAGTTCGCTGGTTGCGCCAGCAGCGTTGGAATTGGTGGTTGTGTACATGGAAACTCTCCTCAAAATTGGGTCGTAAATTATGAACCAAAGAGACATTAAACGGGCTCATCTTAAAAAGGCATATAGATTTGTCGAATAGTTGTAAATGATTGATTAATTTGTAAAAAAGTTTAATTCATTAATTTAGATGTTGCAGTTTTTACCCCATTTTGTTAGTTTAGAACATAGGGTGAACAATGGAAACGCTGCAAAAACTGGAAATACTGGCCGATGCCGCCAAATATGATGCGTCATGCGCGTCCAGCGGCACGCAAAAGCGAGACTCGTTTGGCAAAAAAGGTTTGGGTTCCACCACCGGTAGCGGCATTTGCCATTCCTATACGCCGGATGGCCGCTGTGTATCGCTGCTTAAAATTCTGCTGACCAATTTCTGCATTTTTGATTGCGCCTATTGTGTTAATCGCCGCTCCAGTAATGTTAAACGCGCGCGCTTTACAGTGGATGAGGTGGTTAATCTTACGCTCAATTTTTATAAGCGCAATTATATTGAAGGACTGTTTTTAAGTTCTGGTATTATTCAAAATTCTGATTATACGATGGAACAATTGGTAACGGTCGCCAAGAAGCTGCGCCTGGAACATAACTTCCGCGGTTACATCCATTTAAAAACCATCCCTGATGCCGATGAACTATTGCTGGCGGAGGCCGGGCGCTATGCCGACCGTCTCAGCATTAATGTTGAACTGCCGACGCAAATCAGCCTGGAACAATTTGCGCCGGAAAAAAATATGCCGCGCATTCATGACATGATGAGCGGGTTGAAAGAACGCATTGCGGAAAGCAAGGCTGAGAAAAAAGCGCCAAAATTTTCACCCGGCGGCCAATCTACACAAATGATTGTGGGTGCTGATCAGACCAATGATCAAAACATTCTGGCCACCAGCAGTAATCTTTATAATTCATTTAAATTGAAACGTGTTTATTATTCGGCCTTTAGCCCTATTCCCGATGCCAGCAAAATTTTGCCGCTCAAGCAACCACCACTGATCCGCGAACATCGGCTATATCAGGCAGATTGGCTGCTGCGCTTTTACGGTTTTACGGCGCCGGAAATTACCACTGGCGCCGATGGCATGCTGGATTTAGAGATTGATCCCAAACTGGCTTGGGCGCTCGCCAACCGCGCACTGTTTCCGCTTGATATTAATTCCGCCAGCAAGGAAGAATTGCTGCGCGTGCCGGGTTTGGGCGCACGCACGGTGCAGAAAATTTTAATGGGGCGGCGTTATACGCGTTTGCGGCTTGATGATATTATGCGTCTGCATGTGCCGCGCAAAAAAATTATGCCCTTTATAACCGCTAGCGATTATAAACCAGCCCTAGGTTTGCTTGACAGCCTCAAGCTAAAATCACAATTGATATTACCGTCACAACAATTGTCGCTATTCGATTATGCAAACAATCTTGCTCGCGCATGAATTGGATTTGGCGGGCTGGCGCGCTGCCGCGCGCTGGCTGGTTACGCATAATATCGCGCCATGTGATGTAATTTGGCAGATTGGCCAGACTAATACTGATTTGTTCAATATGCATGCCGCGACCGAATTGCTGGAACCAACCTCAACACTGCGCGTTCCAAAAGATTTTATCACACTGGCTGAACGCCTCATCATGGTGCGCGAGCCGGCGCGTTTTGCGCTACTTTATGAAATTTTCTGGCGTCTGCAGCATGGCGAACGGCATTTGCTTAAGGTGTCAACCGATCCGGCGATTTATAAAGCCTATCGTATGTCGAAAGCGATCGGCCGGGATATTCATAAAATGCGCGCCTTTGTGCGGTTTCGCGAAGTGATGCAGGATGGCATCCCGCATTTTATCGCCTGGTTTGAACCTGCACATTATATTGTGGAGGCCAATGCCGATTTTTTCATGAAACGCTTTTCCAATATGCGCTGGTCGATTTTAACGCCAGACCGCTGCATGCATTGGGATACGCAAAAACTAACCTATACCATTGGCGCGGATAAAAGCATGGCACCGGACGAAGATGCCTTGGAACATTATTGGCTGGCCTATTTTTCCAACATCTTTAATCCGGCGCGGCTCAAAATTGGTGCGATGCAATCCGAGATGCCGCAAAAATACTGGCATAATCTGCCGGAGGCAAAATTGATCCCTACCCTGATCCGTGATGCCGATAAACGTACTCAGGCGATGATCGCGGCCGCCACCAGCAAAACCAATAAATATGATAATTTTGAAGTCGTGGATAATAAATTACGTAAGGTTAAATAATCAGTGGCGGTGAAAACCGTTGTTTAGATCAAACGTAGCGCCGGTATAATGCGCCGCGTCATCGCTTAACAAAAACAAAACTGTTTTGGCCACATCATTCACCTGTAACGGTTTTTTAATCAATTCATTTTCCTGATACCATTGTGAAACAGGGGCCGGTAAATCCGCATGCATAGTTGTTTCGCTGACAATACCCGGCGCCACCGCATTCACGCGGATATAAGGAGAGAAGTTTATGGCACAACAACGGGTAAAGGCCGCCAACGCGCCTTTTGATGCGCCATAGACGGCATCCGACCCGCCATATTGGGCAACGGACGACATATTAATGATACTACCTACTTGCTGGTTCGCCATCAATGTCCTGGCAAAAAATTGGGTCATAGACATGGCGCCGTTGATGTTTACATTCATCACGCACTGCATGTCTTCAGCCGTGTAATCCAACAGATTTTTAGCCAGATATATTCCGGCATTATTAATTAAAGACGTTGGCCAAGCATCTTTATTTAATTGCGCAAAGAATGTTTCAACCTGTTTGTAATCAGATACGTCAAAGACGTGTGCTGAGACGTGGCTGCTGTCAAATTCACTTTGCAAATTATGCAAAGCTGCAACATTACTGTCGCAGGCGATAACACGATAATCATTGGCAACGCATAATTTTGCGGTGGCATAGCCGATGCCGGACGCCGCACCAGTGATAATAATTTGTTTCATGGACAATTATAACAAATTCTGGCGGGCCGTCATCCCGCCAAACGCACACAGTTACTGGTCAATCACAGTCGGGCCGTCATCCGGCGCATTAAAGCGTGCTGCATTGGCGCGGGACGTGCGCCAACGGTGCCGCGCCCACTTAAAGCCTTCATAGGCGCTTAACAGACCCAAGACAAACAGCACGACATATAAAACATAGATGCCAAAAAAGACGGTAATAGCGCCCAGCCAGTTCCAGCCCCAAACGTCCACTGCGGCAATCGTCGCAATTACCGGCGCAAAGGGTGGGATCCAGCCAAAGATAAAGGCGACGATGTAGGTCATAAAAATCGGCATGCCCGTCCACACTACCAATCCATCGGCAATGGCGGACATTTGGGTAATCCATACTGCAACGGTCAGGATCACGGTTAAAATTATCAGCGGTACATATTTCATGAATTCATATTTATGGCGATATTTTCAAGCAGGCAAGCAATTTGACAAGCGCGTCCCTATCTGGTGTCTTGAAACACACAGGATTCTTATGCCCCGCTTTTCAACCGACATTCTCCGCAACCGCAACTTTCGCGTGCTGGCACTAACGCGCATGCTGGTCACCATGGCGCTGCAGGCGCAGGCCGTCATCATCGGCTGGCAGGTCTATTCGATTACCAAAGATACGCTGATCCTGGGCCTCACCGGTCTTACCGAAGCGATCCCGGCCATCGCTTGTGCGCTGTTCGCCGGTTATTTTGTCGATATCAGCCAGCCGCGCCATGTCTATCGCCTGTGTGTCGGCGCATTGATGATCAATACCTTGTTATTGTTGTTGATCGGCGGTGGTTATGTTGCCGTGCAGGCGCCGCATATTTTAATGATGCTGTTTTTGGGGATTTTTGTCTCTGGTCTCGCGCGCGCTTTTTTAATGCCGGCGTCTTTTTCATTACTGTCGCAAATCGTGCCGCGTAATGCGATGCCATCCGCCTCCGCCTGGATGAGCACCGGCTTCCAGATTGCCAATATCGGCGGCCCCGCGCTTGCCGGCTTATTGTATGGCGGCTATGGCGTGCATGGCGCGTGGCTGATGCCAGCGGCGCTCATGGTGTTGGCCTTTGGCTGTATAACTGTTTTGCAGGTGCCGCATTGGCAGCGCGCGGAAATCCGCGAACCTGCGATGCAAAGCATCAAGGCCGGCTGGTCGTTTATTCTACAAAACCCGGTGCTGCTATCGGTCATGATGCTGGATATGTTTGCCGTGTTGTTCGGCGGTGCGGTTGCGATGCTGCCCGCCTATGCCGACCAAGTCTTGCATCTGGGCGCCCAGGGCCTTGGCATCCTGCGCGCAGCACCGGCGGCGGGCGCGGTCATCACTGCCATCATCCTGGCCTTGATCCCGATGCAGCGGATTTCCGCGACCCGCATGTTGTGGGTGGTGGCCGGATTCGGCTGTTGCATTATCGGCTTCGGCCTCAGCAAATACTTTTGGCTGTCATTCTTGTTCCTGGCGCTCAGCGGCGTGTTTGACAGTGTCAGTGTCGTCATCCGCGGCACCCTGATGCAGCTGCTGACGCCCAATGAATTCCGCGGGCGCGTATCATCGGTCAACAGCATGTTCATTATTTCCTCTAACGAGATCGGCGCTTTTGAATCCGGCTTTGCCGCCAAGATTTTTGGACTGGTACCATCGGTCGTCATCGGCGGTTGCGCGACTTTGGTAATTGTCGCCGCGACCGCCCTCGGCTCGCCCAAGTTTCGCCGCACGGTGGTTGATGCAGATGTGGCCAATGAAGAACTCTAATCGATTTTTTATGACGCGCGCGCGGCTAATGCACCATGGTTAAATCGCATGCCCATCGCACCAAACCAAATACCGGTGGCAAAGCCGGCGGCCATGCCTATTGGAGCGGCCAAATCAAAATCGCCCTCGTCTATCTGCCGGTTAATGTTTTTACCGCCACCAAAACCAGCGCCAAAATCGCCCTCGAACAGGTAGATCGCAACACCGGCGAACATATTCATCATGCCAATGTTTTGGAAAACGGCACCCTCGTTCCCTATGAAGACATTATCAAAGGTTATAAAAACGATGATGGCAGTTACACGCTGCTGGAAAAAGATGAGCTGGATACCGTCAAGCTGCCATCCAGTGATGTGCTGGAACTGACACATTTTGTCGATTTTGCCGATCTGCCGTTTATCTATTTTGAAAAGCCGCTGTACATCATGCCCAAGGGTAAAAGCGCGGCAGAAGTTTACACCACCATTCGCGATGCGCTCAAAGACTCTAACAAGGTTGGCATTGGCCAGCTCACCGTACGCGGCCGCGAGGAATTATGTGCGGTGCTGCCGCACGGCAATGGTCTAGTATTGGAACTGTTGCGTTATGGTGATGAACTTAAAGACCCAGATGATTTTTTTGCTGAATTCAAAGACAGTAAAACCAAAAAAGATAATTTAAAATTGGCGCAGGCGCTGATCGCCCAGCAGGACAGCGATATGAACCTGAATGATTATGCAGACCATTATCATGATGCGTTGCTGGAATTGATTGAATCCAAACGTCACAAACGCCAACCGCATTTTGAAAAGGCCGCCGCCAAACCGCGCAATGTGGTCAATTTCATGGATGCCTTGCGGAAAAGTTTGAACACCGGCGCTGCGCCGAAAAAGGCGGCGGCAAAAACCAAAACTCATAAACCAGCCAAACGTAGGCGTGCTTAGTAATGGCTGGTAAAAAACGCGATCTGTTATCCGCCTATCACGCCAAGCGGGATTTTAAAGTCACTGCGGAACCGAAGGGTAAAGTTGGCCAGGCATCGTCACCCAAGCTCACCTATATGATTCAAAAGCATGCCGCGACCCGGCTGCATTATGATTTCCGGCTGGAATGGCATGGCGTCTTGCTCAGCTGGGCTGTCACCAAAGGGCCGAGTTTAGATCCCGCGCAAAAGCGGCTCGCCGTGCATGTGGAAGATCATCCGCTTGACTACGCGACGTTTGAAGGCACAATTCCCCAAGGCCAATATGGCGGCGGCACCGTTATGTTGTGGGACCAGGGCCACTGGGAACCGCTGGAAGAGGATGTTGACCGCGCGATGCAAAAAGGCCGTTTAACCTTTCGCCTGCACGGTAAACGGCTGAAGGGTGAATGGCATCTGGTGAGGATGGGCCGTCCCGCTGAAAATGGTAAGGAAAACTGGCTGCTGATCAAAGCACATGATGAACATATCAACGACAGTGATCCGTTTTTTATCACTGAAAAACATATGACCAGCGTTACCACCAAACGCACGATGGAAAAGATTGCCGCTGGTAAGGATGTCTGGCAATCCAACCGCGCTGAAAAGAAAGCAACCGCAAAAGCTAAGCCCGTTGCTGTTAAAAAAATTGCTGCAGCTAAAACAAAAACCAAACTAACAGGCTTGCCAAAGCTCAACGGCAAAAAGGAAAGCCTGCCTGAATTTGTTGAGGTGGAGCTGGCGACGCTGGTTGACGTGCCGCCCACCGGCGACCAGTGGGTGCATGAATTCAAGTTTGACGGTTATCGCGCCCTGGTCCGTATTAAAAACGGTAAGGTGCAGATGATTACACGCGCCAACAATGACTGGACGCAAAAGTTTTTGGATCTGCCGGAACAGTTTAAAGCGCTGAGTCTAAAAGACGCGCTGATTGATGGCGAGGTGGTGGCGCTGGATGTCGACGGTACCATGTCATTCCATGCGCTGCAAAACGCGCTGGGGCGCATGGGCAACCGCATCCATAATAAGGAGGCGTTTGACGATGTGCTGCAATTTTATGCCTTTGACTTGCTTCACTTAAATGGTCAAAGCCTGCGCCACCTGCCGCTGCTGGAGCGCAAAACGCATCTGCGCGCGCTGTGGCCGGACGTGCATCCGCGTCTGCATTACAGTGAACATTTTGACGCGCCCGGTGAAGACGTTTTGCACAATGTCTGCAAATTAAAAATGGAAGGTATCATTTCCAAGGATAGCCGCGCGCCCTATCGCTCCGGCCGCGGCAGGGAATGGCTAAAAACCAAATGCCTCAATGAACAGGAATTTGTCATCATCGGCTATACTTATCAAACCGATCATCCCACCAAACTCGGTGCGTTGCTGATCGGCTATTTTGAAGCAGATGTGTTAAAGCTGGCGGGCAAGGTTGGCACTGGTTTTACGCAAGCAGAATCGGCGGCCCTGCTTAAAAAGCTTGAGGCTCTTAAGTTGCAAAAATCGATTATTGCCAAAGTGCCCGCTAAATACCGCCGCGCCAATTGGGTTATGCCCAAACTGGTCGGTCAGTTCAATTTTGGCGAATGGACGCCGGATGGCATGGTGCGCCACGCATCATTCCAGGGTCTGCGCGAAGACAAGCCCGCGCATGACGTCGGCCGCGAAACCAAACAAACCGTGACCAAAGCGAAAATCAAGGCCGCAGCATCGCCCACGCCGCGCCAAACCGTTGCCAAAGACCGCGTCATTGCCAAAGCGAAAATCGAAGCGGTTACCCTGCGCGGCATCGCGATCAGCCATCCCGATAAAATCATGTATCCCGATGATAAAATTACCAAGGCGGATGTCGCGCGTTATTATGACATGGTCGGCGACCTGATGCTGCCGCATGTGAAGGGTTACCCCTTGAGCCTGATGCGCTGCAATGACGGCATCGGCCCCAGCTGTTTTTTTCAGCGGCACGAGGAAAGTGACAGCGGCCGCCTTAAACCGGTGACGATTGAACTGAACAGCACGCCGCGCGATTTCATCACGATTGACAGCGCTGATGCGCTGGTCGAACTCGCCCAGCTCAATTCCCTCGAAATTCATGCCTGGGGCACCAAAGCTAAAACGCCCGACCGGCCCGACAAAATCATCTTTGATTTTGATCCTGACCCAGCCGTGCCCTTTGCCAAGGTCAAACAGGCGGCGCTGGAGATCCGCGCGCGCATGGCACAACTGGGCATGGACAGCTTTTTGAAAACTACGGGCGGCAAGGGCTTGCATGTCGTGGTGCCATTTAAAACCGGGCCGGACTGGGAACAGGTTAAAGGTTTTGCGCAGGCGATGGCGTTCTTAATGGTGGAGGATGACCCCAAAACTTACATCGCCAATATGAACAAGGCCAAACGCGCTGGTAAAATCTACATCGATTATCAGCGCAATGGCAAATCGGCCAGTGCGGTCGCGCCCTATTCGTTGCGCGCCCGCGCCGGCGCGCCGGTTGCGCTGCCGATGGCCTGGGACGATTTAAAAGCGCTTAAAAAACCAAACCTTGTTACGCTTAAAAACTTTCCGGCAGACTTTAAAAACCCGTGGCCGGATTTCGGCCAAGTAAAACAAAAATTAAAACTTCAGTTTTAATTTAATGTATTTGTTCACATGATAACAAATGCACTGTAGCAGCCTCCCCCTTGCGGGGAGGCACAAAAATTTAAAGCGCTGCGCAGCAAGCTGCAGAATTTTTGGGTGGGGGACTTAATTTCAACTTTATAACCCCACCCAGATTTTCCCCGCTTTTTCATTTCATACATTGAAATGAAAGCTAGAAAATTTGTGCCTCCCCACAAGGGGAAGGCTAGTTCTTCCCAGAATAACTAATCCCTAAAATTTTAGCCAAATACACCTCAACTGCGGGGTAAAGTTCAGTAATCGGCAAGTATGTGTCAGTTATATTAAATATAATAAGGAACGCATATCATGGGCCGTTTAAAATTATTCAGCATCTCTAACCTGATCATGGTTTGGACCATTGCCACGGTGTTGGGCCTGAACCCGACCGCGCAGATGGCCAAAGCATTTAACCTGGATAGCACGCCGGCTGCATCAACTGCGCCGCCTGCTAACGCCGCAATCACGGCGGCTTTTGACCAGTCAAATCCTGAATTTGGTAATATGCTGGGCCGCATCTTTAAAGCGGTGACCACTGAAACGTCAGCCGCCGCCGGCCAAAAAGTTTCCAATAATGTACCGGTGCATTACGCCTTTGTCCAAATTCCAATGTAATATTTATCCGCTGACGCGTTTCCCTATTGCATTCGCGCGCGTGAAAATATCGAACAGCTTTTGGCCATCTTTATTGCGCACAGTACGCTGCAGTTCTGCCAAATCTTCTGACAAGCGCTGCACCATCTCCAACACCGCATCGGTATTATACAAAAACACATCGCGCCACATATAGGGGCTGGACGCCGCGAGGCGGGTAAAGTCACGAAAACCGCCGCCGGCAAACTTAATTACGTCTTCTTGGGTTTCAGTTTCCAAATTGGCGGCAGTATCCATCATCGCAAAGGCCAGCAAGCGTGGCAAATGCGAGGTTACCGCCAACACACGGTCATGATGCGCGGCATCCATAATTTCAACATCGGATTGAAAGCCTTCCCATAAGCCCTTAATTTTATAAATTGCCTCATCAGGTATGTGAGCTTCGGGCGTTAAGATACACCAACGATTTTTAAAAATTTCCGCGCTGCCATGTTCCGGACCGGATTTTTCGCCGCCCGAAATGGGGTGTCCCGGCACGAATGGATTGGCAGCTGGTAAAACAGGTTTCAGCGCCTCAATCACATTGCGCTTGGTCGAGCCGACATCGGTCACAATCGCGCCCGGCTTTAAATGCGGCGCCAGCTGTGCGCCCAACGCCGCGTAACTGCCGGTCGGCACGCAAAAGATAATGCAATCGGCATCAGAAATTATATCGGTAAGTTTGGTTGAATAATGATTAGCCAGTTGCAATTGCCGCGCGCGATCCAAAACGCTTTGGTCGACATCAAAAGCAACAATCGTTTGTGCCAAGTTTCCAGCGCGAATAGCGCGCGCCACTGACGAGCCGATCAGGCCAAAACCCAGGATAACAACTTTTTCAAAAAGCATTATTTCAGCGACACCGGTCGCGCCACGACGCCCAGTAAACCCGGCTGATGCGGGTGATGTCCATCCATCACGCGGATTTCATTATCAAAACCAAAAAACGTTAGGTCATCACCGCTATCTTCAAACGGTAAAGTGCCCAACACCAGATATTGTGGGGCATTGTCCTTTTGCAAAAACGGCAACAGGCCGACAATGCGTAGTTCGACATTGTCACGAAAGGCGGACAAAATCTGCTGCGTGTAAATCGGTTTATAGGGCACCACCGCCAATGCCACCGGTTCATCAACCAGGATTTTAAAAATCGAGCGCAGGTCTTCGGTCATATATTGCGCCGCATGCCCGAAATTGCCGCGCGCGGCTTCGAATACCGCCTGGCCGCCCTCTTCCGCGACAAAAATCTGCAACAGGCTTTGCTTGGCCAGCGCCGCGGAAAAAATTTCCTGCCAAATCTGGATGATCAGCTGTACATCTGTCATGGTTTTGCATTGGGCAATCAACCGGCGGAGAATCTGCGCCTCGCGCGCCGGACGGAAAAAATTTTTATGGTCGCTGATTTTGGCATCGCGGATCTGTTGAACCAAGGCTTGCCGTGTCTGCAAAGCCTCTAAGATAGTCGCGTCAACGACATCAATATCACGTCGCAACGCATCAAGGCTTGGCATATCAGTCATGTCGTGCGCCCTCCCGCGTGGCGCTGTGGCCGGTTTGCATTGGCATTGTGCGCGGTTTCAGCGAGAATTTATAGCTCTTTTCGCGCACCGGCACAGCGATTCCACCGTATAGCTGTTTTTGCGCTTCGCATAAATAGACGCCGCCCAAAGCCGGGCATAAAAACCGTCCCACCCGCTCCATTAACGGCATCAGACCTATGAACAGGCGCACGGCAATCGGCGGCCAATACAGCGCCTTACTGATCAATAATGGTGTAAACCGCGCATCGCCCAGCAGATTACACAGTTGCCGCGCTGAATAAGGCTTGCCGTGCCCAAACGGTGAGTGTTCAAACCGGCTCCAGATACCGCGGCGATTGGGCGCAATGGTCAACAGCCGCCCTTCCGCCGTCAGCACGCGCCAGATTTCGCCAAGCAAGGCTGCGGGCATCTCCGTTACCTCCAACCCATGCACCAATAAAATACGATCAAAACTGACATCCGGGAAGGGCAAGGCATCTGCCGCGGCCAGACAGGTTTTATTATCCATCGCGCGCGGCCAGCGTTCGGCCAAGGTGGGTTCGAGCATGACGAGTGCCGTGCGTTCGGCTTCTTCAAAAAACAAATGGCCCCACGGAATACCATACCCGACAGCTAACACACGCTCGTCTTTAACGGTTGGCCAGTAAGCGCGGATATGTTGTTGCAGCAAGCGCCGCGTCATGCGGCCCAGCGATTGATGGTAAAAGGCAATCACCTCATGCATTACAGGTAATCCTGCAACACGCGCACTACCGGCACATCCGCCGCCGGCATTTGATAATTACCCAAATCTTCTGTGCGAACCCAAATTAGATTGGCATGTTCGACTGGCACAATCTGTCCCCGCCACTGGCGGCACAGATACAACATCAACAGCATATGAAAATCCGTATAGGCGTGTGAGACAAATGTTAACGCCTGCAGGCAGCCGGTAAAGACATCAATGCCCAGCTCTTCCTTCAATTCGCGTATCAGGGCGCCTTCTGGCGTTTCACCGGTATTCAATTTGCCGCCGGGAAATTCCCACAGGCCCGCCATGGCTTTGTCCGCCGGGCGTTGCGCCAGCAGAATGCGGCCTTCGGCATTGATTAGCGCCGCTGCCGCGACGCTGATCAGCGGCCCCGTATGCACAATTGGATAAATGTTTTCACCGCAAGACATTGAAAATTCATAGCAAGTTTATTATTTTTATCCTATCCTAAAGAAGACAAAAATTGGAGACCATCGTGGTGAGCGTTAATATTCCTGACGAATTACAAGGCATTCTAAGCCAGAAAGCTGATACAATGAGTGGCGCGGTTTGTTTTAAAAACACCCGCATTCCTGTTCAAATATTATTAGATACATTATATTGCGGCGATACGATTGACGATTTCCTTGATGGTTTTCCCGATATTTCCCGTGACCAGGCACAGGCTATTGTTAAATGGGAACAGAAGCAGGCACGGGTGGTGTTTGGTATTGAAGCGCTTACATAATGCGCATTTTGCTTGATAATTGCATGGATGTTAAATATGCGGCTTTATTGGCTGATTATGATGTTACCCATGCGAAGGATGTTAACTGGCAGAATCTTGCCAATGGCAATTTAATTGCAGTAGCCGAAGATGCTGGCTATGATGTCATTATTACAATTGATAAAAATATGTATTATCAGCAAAATATCAAAACACGGAAAATCAGTATAATCGTCTTATTACCTAAGCTGACTGTATTTAAAAATGTAGAACCTCTAGCGCCGCGGGTTATTGCAACATTGCAAAATGTATCTGCAGGATCTTTCGTTATTATTAAACCAGAAAAAGAAAATTTATGAAACAAGCGATGACCGTGACCGAACCTGCCGCCGCGCGCATCAAAACCCTGATGGCGCGCGCGCCAGAGGGTATGCTTGGCCTACGCGTTGGGGTTAAAGCGCGTGGTTGTTCGGGCCTCGCCTATACGATTGATTATGCCGCCGCGTCCAAAAAGTTTGAAGACAGCATCGAACAGGACGGCATTAAAATCTTTATCGATCCGCCCGCGACGATGTTTTTGATCGGCACCGAAATGGATTTTGAAGACAGTCCCTTGGAATCCAAATTCATCTTCCGTAATCCCAACGAGCGCGGCCGGTGCGGCTGCGGTGAAAGCTTTACTGTGGATGCGGAAAAAGCGGCGATTGCGGCGGGGACGCTGGAAAAAGATGAAAACGATAACTGCGGTAGTTAAGAGAGGCTGGAAGCCAAAAGCCGGATAGTAAAAAGATTTGCAATCATTATAGATCAATAAATGAATTCTCCGGTTTCCAACCTCCAACGTCCAGCTTCCGTTACTACCCGCTGGTGGTGGGTGCGCCACGCGCCCGTGATCAACCCTGACAATGTTATGTACGGCCAGACGGATTTAGCCTGCGATTGCAGTAACGCCATGGAATTCGCATATTTATCAGCAGCGTTGCCAGCAACACCGCATTGGTATATCTCGCCATTGCAACGCACCGTGCAAACTGCACAAGGCATTTTAAATGCCGCGGGTGACAAAACCTGCGGCGCGCCGGACCTAAAAGTTATCCCGGAATTTATCGAACAAGGCCACGGTATCTGGGAAGGCGGCAATTGGACGGAATTTTACGCCAGCCGCGTGGGCCAACCGCTGCATCCCTTCTGGCCGTTGCCTGCCAATGAATCTTTTACCGGCGGTGAAAGCTATGAAATGCTATATCAGCGTGTGCATGCCAAAATTAACGCTTTGACCAAACAGCATAGTGGTGAAGACATTATTGTCATCGGTCATGGTGGGCCGATCCGCGCCGCGGCAGGACATGCCTTGGGCCTCGCCGCCGAAAGCGCATTGTCCTTTCAAATTTTAAACCTGTCATTGACGCGGATTGATTACCGGCTTGAGTCGGGCGTAGGATACTGGCGTGTAGTGGCGCTTAACAGAACGCTGGGGCCGCTGCCGCTTTTGTATGAACATGTTACATCCGGAACCAAACCATGATACGCCATGCCCTTGCTCTTCTCTTGACCATGCCATTGCTGTTTGCCTGCAGCAGTGCGGGCGACCGCTCACTGGACGACCAGCGCCATGTGCTGAATGAGGCGGCGGAGTCCGCCAACAAACTATTGATTGATCCTGACCTGCCTGAACTACCGCGCTATGTGAAACAGGCGCGCGCGGTTTTGATCATTCCCAATATGTATAAGGCCGGTTTGCTGGTCGGCGGTGAATATGGCCGCGGCGTGTTGTTGGTCAAAATGGGTAATGGCGTTGACAGCGGCATCACGGCGCCAGTGCCGGTAAAACCGATTACGGTTGAACCATTATCAACCGATAACAACGGGAACAAAACTTTCGCCACGCCGGAAAGCATGGGTAATGCTTCTGCTGCTACGCCAGCTGCCATGCCAAGCATTATCAGCGGTTGGGGCAATCCGGTCTTTTATAAATTGAGTGGTGCATCGATTGGCCTGCAGATCGGCGGCCAGAATTCGGAAACTATCATCACCATCATGACGCAAAAGGGCTTGGATACATTGCTCAACAACAGTGTCAAACTCGGTGCGGATGTCAGCGTCGCGGTCGGCCCGATCGGCAAGGGCGTGCAGGCCGCAACCGGAGTCGCCCGCAACGCCGATATGTATGCCTTTTCGCGTGCTGAAGGCCTTTATGGCGGCGCGTCATTATCAGGCGTTGCAGTACGCGAGGATACCACCTGGAACATGCTGGTCTACGGTGCCAACCCGCGCCCGGCTGACATCATGCGCCGTCAAGACACCACCTTGCCGGAAATTGATACGCTGAGACGGGCATTAAGTAAGTAATTTGCACCGGCCACGTAGCTTCCTACAAGGAGGAGGCTATACAGCGCTCAATTACGCTAAATTTAATTGACGATAGAGACGGCGCGCTGCACAACAGCGCATGGCCAAAAAAGCTGCCCCGAAAAAACCGGTGTCAAAAAATACCCGCGGTAAAGCAATACCGAAACGCACGCAGTATCACGCGCCGGGTGACTGGCGTCACGTCGTATTAAAACTTGCGCTGTGGGCCGCCCTGATTATCGCAGGCCTCACTATTCTAACATTACTCTTTTTTGCCATTGATCTGCCCAGCATCGATAAGCCGAAGGAATTAGGCCGCCGTCCTGCCCTCACCTTTCTCGCCGCGGATGGTTCAGTCCTGACCCACACCGGGCAAAGCCAGGGCACATTTTATGATGTCAAAGATCTGCCACCCTATGTTGGGCAAGCGGTCATCGCGACGGAGGACAAACGTTTTTACCATCACTGGGGCGTTGATCCGGTTGGCATTCTGCGCGCGATGTTCCGCAATGCGGCGGGTGGTGAACTGATCCAGGGCGGCTCCACCATCACCCAACAGCTGGCCAAAAACGCCTTTCTGTCGCCCGATCGTAATTTGAAACGCAAAATCCAGGAGGCCATGCTGGCGGTCTGGCTGGAACATAAATATTCCAAGGATGAAATTTTGAGCGCCTATTTGAACCGCGTTTACATGGGCGCCGGCACCTATGGGGTTGATGCTGCGACACAACGCTATTTTCACAAGGATGCACCACATCTGTCACTGCGCGAGGCGGCCACCATTGCCGGCTTGCTCAAGGCACCCAATTACTTTTCACCGCTTAACGCGCCGGCACGCGCGGCCGACCGCGCCAATGTGGTATTGGGCTTGATGGCAGACCAGCATTATATTTCCGCCAAAACCGCTAAACAGGCGGAAAACACCCCGCCGCCACCGGCACGCAAACCCGGCAATGGTAATGCACTATATTACGCAACTGATTATGCGACGTCAGAAGCGGAAGACATCATCGGCGAAATCTCGCAGGATTTGACCATTCAAACCACCATTGACGCGCGTTTGGAACGCGCGGCGGATGAGGCAATTGCCAATACGTTGAATAACGCCGGTGATAAAAACGTGTCGCAAGGGGCATTGGTCGCGATTGCGCCTGATGGCGCCATCCATGCCATTATTGGCGGCCGCAATTATGCCGAAAGCCAATATAACCGCGCGACCCAAGGGGTGCGTCAGCCGGGTTCCTCGTTTAAACCGATTGTGTATCTCGCCGCGCTCGAGGCTGGTATGACGCCTTATACGACGGTGGAGGATGGTCCGCTGACCATCGGTTCCTGGTCGCCAGGCAATTATGATGGTGACTATGAAGGTCCGGTGACACTATCAACCGCGCTCGCCAAATCATTGAACACCGCCACCATCCGTGTCTTGCAACAGGTCGGCGTCAACCGCGCGATCAATGTCGCGCGGCGGTTGGGCATCACCGCGCCCTTGGATAGCAATCTGAGTTTGGCGCTGGGCACCAGCGTCGTATCACCGCTCGAGATGACGACAGCCTACAATACCATCGCGCAACTGGGGCAGTATCAGGCCAATTATATTGTCAGCAGCATTAAGGATGCCAAGGGCAAAAGCCTCTATAAGCACGTACCGCTCGACGGCCCGCAAAAATTTGATAAGGGCAAGGTTGCGGATCTGACGCGCATGATGGAAGGCGTCATTCAATATGGCACAGGGACGGGCGCCGCGATTGGCCGCCCCGCCGCCGGCAAAACGGGGACGACACAGGATTTCCACGATGCCTGGTTTATGGGTTTTACAGCTGATCTCACGGCAGGCGTCTGGCTTGGCAATGATGATAACAAGCCGATGAAACATGTCACCGGCGGTTCGCTGCCTGCCAAAACCTGGGCAGACTTTATGAAACGCGCGCTGGCCAATGTCCCCGCGCATGATCTCGCCGCGCATAGTTTTGCGAGCGGCGACAGCGACGGTAGCGTGGCACCAGAGTCAATTGAATGGAACGGCCCGCGCTATCCAACCGGTACGCTACAAGTGCCGGAGGGAAAGGATTAAAAAAGCCGCTCAACTGAGCGGCTTTTTTAATTAAGGATGCCAACCAGTATCTTTGAATTTTTGACCGCCGTACCTATCAATACGTGTTTGCATCACTTCATTAGTAGATCTTAAATGTTCTCTTTCTTGAAGACGCTGCTCCTCTTTATCAATTTTGCGGAGCATAATTTTATGCGCTACTGCACCAGCAATATTAATACTTGAACGCCGCGCTAATTTTTGCTCAGCATCAAAATAGGCCATCATATCCATGGCACTTTCAGCATGAACTAATGGTGAGCCATTTCCACTATCAACTTTTGAAAAAAGTGCTCGACCTATGAGTTTTAAACCTTCAATTGTATTTCCCATAATTATTTTCCCTAAGTTTAAGTTAAATTCTAGCTTAATTGCTATTGTTTACATCTACCATATCTTAAATTTTTATTCACGTTAAGTTTTTGTGACGCATCGTTTACTGAACTTTACATTGTCATCCTCGACCATTAGGCGAACACAAATTTGCCACTTCACAAATTTGTTCTGGTGAGCTTTGCTGTCGGCGATCCAATTTAAACATAGGCGCAAGTTTGACCGTGGATCCCCGGGAACTAAAAGGCGCTGGCTGTCTTGTTGTCGCTACGCGACTACCAAGCCAGACGCCTGTAACGCGCGGGGATAACCGCTGAGAGAATTACACTATTTTTGCTTGTATGTTACCCGCATCTCTCCCGTCACCTGCGCGCGGCGGGTATCAACCATGATCAGCCGCTCGCCTTCCTGCGGTACCCGCACCCAAATGATCAGCTGTGCGCCATTCGGCACCAGCTGCATAATCTGCGCGCCGGCCGGTAATTCTAGCCCGCTGAATTTTGATATTAGCTGAGACGGCGGCAGTGTCGCGCTGTCCGCCACCACCGCAGCGGCATTCGGCGCTTGCGCTTTATCATCCAACCGGTGCATGATTTGGCTAACGACATAAACCAGACTGGCCAAAATAAAAATTCCCATGACAATTGAAAACACAATGGCGGCCTTCATGCCTGGCGAGATGCGGGACGAAAACAACATGGGAAGTTTGGCGGGGGACGTCATAACGTTCAAATCAGCCTTAAATAATCGCTTGGATAAAATATGTAGTGAGGCCTGTCCTAGCCTATCGCGCCGCCGATTGCAAGATTTGATTGCCGGCGGCCACGTCATGGTGAATGGCGCAATTACACAAAAAACATCAATAAAAATTGCTGAAAACAGTACGATTATTATTACGATCCCGCCTGCGGCCCCGGCTGGCCCTGCCGCGCAAAGCATGCCGTTGAATATTATTTATGAGGATAATGATCTGCTGGTTATTAATAAGCCCGCGGGCCTTGTCGTGCATCCCGGCGCTGGCAACCCTGACAACACGCTGGTCAATGCATTGCTGGCTCATTGCGGCGACAGCCTGTCGGGCATTGGCGGGGTCAAGCGTCCCGGTATTGTGCACCGGCTTGATAAAGAGACCAGTGGGTTGTTACTGGTTGCGAAACACGATGCCGCGCATCAGGCGCTGTCGGCACAACTGGCAGACCGCAGCCTCAGCCGTATTTACAAGGCCATCGTCTGGGGCGTGCCGGTGCCGATGCTGGGCAAGATTGACGCGCCGGTTGGACGCAGCAACAGCAACCGCACCAAAATGAGCGTCAATAAAAACGGCAAAGCTGCCGTCACGCATTACAAAGTTGATGAGAGCTATGGCACGCCGCCGCGCGCCAGTTTGGTGACTTGCAAGCTAGAATCCGGGCGCACGCACCAGATCCGCGTGCATCTGGCGCATCAGGGGTATGGCCTGGTTGGTGATCCGCAATATGGCAATTACCGCACGCCGCCGATCCCCTTTAAACGCCAGGCGCTGCATGCGGCGGAGATTTCATTTGTGCACCCGCGCAATGGTAAAATCCGCAGTTTTACTGCGCCATTGCCAGCAGATATGCTGGGGCTGATTGCAGCGCTGCAAACGCCGTCAATCTAAACGCTACCGTATACAATATTACAAAATTTTTATGTTAACTTATTGATTACGTTTGTATGTCTCAAAAGTTCTAGCACTCCTTACAAAAGAGTGCTAATCTGACTCCATCAAAAACGAGTCCCCATCTGGGCTAACCATCTAAGGAATATTATGACACGACAATCACTGATTACCGGGGCCGCAGCACTGCCGGTGCTGTCGCCCGAAGGCGGCCTGAACCGCTATCTCGCCGAAATCCGCAGCTTTCCGCTGCTATCGGCAGCCAATGAAAACATGTTGGCGAAACGTTGGGTTGCCACTGGCGACCGCGCGGCCGCGCAGCAATTGGTAACCTCGCACCTGCGGCTGGTGGCCAAGGTCGCCTTTGGCTATCGCGGTTATGGTTTGCCGATTGGCGACCTGATTTCGGAGGGCAATGTTGGCCTGATGCAGGCCGTTAAGAAATTTGACCCCGAGCGCGGCTTTCGCCTGTCCACTTATGCCTTGTGGTGGATCAAGGCCGCGATCCAGGAATATATTTTGCACAGCTGGTCCTTGGTTAAAATGGGCACCACCGCCGCGCAGAAAAAGCTGTTCTTTAACTTGCGTAAAGTAAAGGCACAGATGCGCCAGCTGGATGACAAGGATTTGTCACCTGAAGCCGTGGCCGAAATCGCCGATCGCTTAAATGTTGGTGCGCATGAGGTTATCAGCATGAACGGGCGCCTGTCCGCGCATGATGCGTCGTTAAATGCCCCAGTGGGTTTTGACAGCGATGATAGCTGGCAAGATCTGCTGGTTGATGAAGCGCTGGGCTTTGAAACGCAGATCATGGCGCAACAAGAAAGCAAACAGCGTAATGGTTTATTATCGCATGGCTTGGGTTTGCTGAAACCGCGCGAGCGTGAAATTCTGGAAGCGCGCCGTTTGAAGGATGATCCGGACACGCTGGAAGAACTGGCGCAGAAATACAATATTTCGCGCGAACGCGTGCGTCAGATTGAGGCGCGTGCCTTTGAAAAACTGGAAAGCGCGGTGAAGGCGCAGGTTGCGGCATAACTTTACTTCATAATAGAAAAACCCGGCTTTGGCCGGGTTTTTCTTGCATAAACGTTTTAAATGTTATTATAAAATCTTAAAAGGTAATAATTATGACTGATTTTAATAATGATGATGCAGTTGAAGATGCCGCCGCATGGCTGGCTATGATTGCAACCGCTTCTTATGCAACGATGGGGAAAAAATCTTTACAATTTAAAGATACCTGCCGAGATATTGCGCGTTACAAAAATAGTACAGATTTTAAGGCTTTATTAAAAACAGAATTAAATGAATTAGAAAAATTATATTCCCAACCGCGCATAGACAGCATATATGTCATTGAAGAAATTACGGTTAAAGATATCCAACATGTGCGGCGGATATTGTTTTTAACGGCTTTAAAACCTTAACTGTCATTCTTCACGCCCTCGCCCCAGTTTTCAACCAGTTTGCTTTGCTGGTCGAACAGGTATTTTTTCTGCGCGACGTTTTTCATATAAACCGTTTCCACCACCATTAGCGGCACTAGGTAGAAGATACCCGCGCCCACTGTGGCACCACCCAACGCCGCCAGCCACGTCATTGGACTTTGTGCATTGATTAGCACGGCATCCAAAGACAATGGATGTAAGAATTGTGGCGCGGCCAGCGCCACCGCCCCTGCCAAGTTGCCGGCACCGATACACACGGCAAGGGATTTTTCATCATTTTGGTCGAACAGTGCGGCAAACAACGTCGGTGCCATCGCAATCAACAGCAAAATCAATGGTGAATAGAAAAAACCCAAACTACCGATGATGGGCAGACATAGTAACATCCAGCCTAGCGGGCTTTTTTTCTTAGGCGGTTTAGCGGTTTTATCCTTGGCCATGTTGCACCTACAAAATACTGGCCAGCGACGCGCAGATGGCAAGGCCCGCCACTGTCACCGCCACAATGACCGCGACGCGGCGGCCAATTAAAATTCCCACGGTTATTTTATTTTCTAGCAACACGTCGGTTTCAGCTATCTGCGCCGCCAAGGTGCGGTAATCCTGCGCGGCGTTGCGGAAACCCTGATAATCTTTTTCCAGTACCTGCGGACTGTCAATCGCCTGCTGCATGCGGCGCAAATCGCCAGTCGCCGCCAGCTTGCTGATATTTTTAGCCAGTTCATTTCGCATGTTGCGATTGTTAAAACGGTCCAGCGCCGGTTTGCATAAATCCGCCAGCCAGGCCGCCAGTTTCGGCACCGGCCCGGTCCTGGTCTGTGCTTGGATACCCGCCAATAAACTCAAGATTGCCAAATGACGCTGCCCCTCATCACGTTGCGCGCTGATGTTTTTGAATACATGTTCATCAGACGCCGGCTGGTGCGCAGCCAGCCAAGCCGCGCCATGCCGGTCGAGGATATCCGCGGGGCGCGCGCCACCCGCCACCTCATCCAGTGCCAATAAAAACTGTTTGGGATGAATGACATACTTACGCGCAAAATAATCGGACAGGCACGGTGTACCCTTGTTCAACTCATATACCAGCCGTTCCAATCCCGCGCCAAAGGCGGTACTGTTCATAAACTGCCGCGCATGATCAACATCTTTGGCGACCAGCATATTAGCGGGCGTGCCATTGCCGGGCATTCCAGCCCAAAAACCTGGCAAATTCTGCTGCACGATTTCGCCCACCACTTGCTGCATATCAGTTTTTTTATTGATAATCGCGCTGCTGAGAATGCCGGACAGGCCACCCGGCATCGCACTAATTTTTTTGTAGCGGATAGGCGCAGCGGGATCGATGATCATCGAAATTTGTGCGACCAGCGTGTCATTGCTGCTGTCAAGTTTGCCGCTAGTCAACAACCGTTCAACACGTTCATACGCTGCCAGATCACCGACACTGCGTTGCAGCCAGCGTGACAATTCCTTGCTTTCGACCAATGCGCGCGCCGCAGTAGTATCGGTGGATAAGGCTAGCGCCAGTGCGCGCGGATGGACGTAATCCGTGCCGTTAAAATTGAGCGCGCGGTTGGCGCGGGTAACCGCGCCGGTTGATTTTGGCGAGACACGGTGTCCAGCCAGCCAGGCATCCATGTCCGACGGCGTCCAGCGTTGTTTCGGATCATCCGCGCACAAGCCGCGCACAATTTCCATCAGCGGCCCCGGCACCTTGGCAGAGGTTAACAACCAGCTACTGCTGCCCTGCTCGATGCGCCGCGCCATGATCTGCGCTGCCGGCAGCGTCGCAAACGGGTTACCGCCAATGGTAAGCAGAAATGTTGTCACGCCCAACGCAAACAAATCATCTTCAAAGGTTGGGTTGCCTTTGCCATCCGGCGTGCACATGGCGCGTTCCAACGTTTCGAACAGCGCCGGTTGCGTAAAACCCGGCAGTGTTGACACGCATTCACCCAAAGTCACGTTGATGCTGCGCCCCGGCGTGTAAAACAGATTAGCAGGATTGATAGCGCCGTGTGCAAGGCCGCGATCGCGCAGCGCGATTATCGCCTGATACAGCGGCTTGACGATCTGCAAGCGCAGATCTTCTTCCTTAAATTGCGGCCAGGGCTGCGGCGATGGCGGCACCAGGCGCCCGCCGCGCGGTTTTTCTAGTATAAACGCCAGCCGTTCCGCGCCGCCGACATTAATCACGCCGTGCGACACCACGGTTTGCAATACCCCCACTCGCGTAGCTTCAATAACGCGCATGACATCCATACGGATCGGCGTTTTATTATTGAGGACTAACGCATAAAGGCCGCTCGGATGGTCAGGGTCGTCACTCGCGGCATAAGCACCGGCGTAAGACAGCGTATAATCCGCCAGCGGCGCGGATAAATCAAAGCTGTAACGCCCCAGGTTTACGCTTTGCGCCATGCGCTATGCTGTTTGAAACGGATCATGCCGCAAGATTGTATCATCCCGTTCGGGACTTGTGGAGAGCAGCGCGACGGGAGTCTGGCATAATTCTTCAATGCGGTGCACATAGGCCAGCGCATTTTTAGGGAGCTTGTCCCAATCGCGCAGGCCATAAGTGCTGGACTGCCAGCCGGGCAGCGTTTCATAAACCGGCTCAACCGCCGCCTGTGCCACCTGACAGGATGGGAAATAATCCAGCGTATCGCCCTTATATTTATAGCCGACACAGATTTTTAGTTCCGCCAATTCGTCTAACACATCAAGCTTGGTCAGCGCCATACCGTGAATGCCGGAGATCTGGTTGGCCTGCCGCACCAAGACCGCATCGAACCAACCACAGCGGCGCTTGCGGCCCGTGTTGGTACCAAACTCGCGACCGCGTTCACCGATTTTTTCGCCAATGTCATTTTGCAATTCGGTCGGAAATGGCCCCGACCCAACGCGCGTCGTATAAGCCTTGGTAATACCCAATACGTAATTCAAATAGCCGGGGCCAACACCGCTGCCAGTTGCCGCCTGCGCAGCGACGATATTTGATGACGTGACATAGGGATAGGTGCCGTGGTCAACATCCAACAGCGTGCCCTGCGCGCCCTCAAACAAGATTTTTTTGTTGACCGTGGCGGCCTCCGCCAGTTCACGCCACACCATCGCGCGGTAAGACAGCATCTCTGGCGCGATTTCCATCAGAATGTTGAAGACATCGGCCTCGTTGATTTCCATCAGTTTGAAACCGCGCAGCGTGGCATTGTGATGCACCAATAACGCTTCAACCTTTTGTCTTAGATGGTCCGGATTGGCCAGATCCGCCAAACGGATCGCGCGCCGCGCGACTTTATCTTCATAGGCAGGGCCAATGCCGCGCCCCGTGGTGCCAATCTTACTATTACCAAGCGCCATTTCACGGGCACGATCCACCGCACCATGCACCGGTAAAATCAGCGGCACATTTTCGGCGATGCGCAGATTGCGCGGCGAAATATCCACGCCCTGCCCGCGCAGTTTTTTAACCTCCTCTAAAAAAGCCCACGGATCGACAACCACGCCGTTGCCAATCAATGACAACTTGTCTTTACGTAAAATACCCGATGGTATAAGCGCAAGTTTATAAGTGATGCCATCGATAACCAGCGTATGCCCGGCGTTATGGCCACCCTGGAAACGCACCACGACATCGGCGCGTGATGACAGCCAATCGACAATCTTGCCCTTGCCTTCATCGCCCCATTGTGCGCCTACGACGACAACGCTGTTTACGTTTGATTTGATGTTGTTCACGCGCGCGTTCCTTAGTGAAATGTCAAATGATATACGGCCAGCATATCCGGCAAGGCCTGTAACGTTTGCAAGACTGGTGATGACACCGGCTGATCTACTGCGATAATCGCCATCGCCTCGCCGCCGACGGCATTCCGCCCCAAACTGAAGGAGGCAATATTTACCTTGGCTGTGGCCAGCACCTGGCCCATCGCCGCCACCATGCCCGGCTTGTCCTGGTTACGCACAAATAGTATTTGCGGTGCATGCGTAGCTTCGATAGCGATATTATCAATTTCAATCAAGCGCGGTGTGCCATTATCAGATAACGTGCCAGTCACCGTTGTAGTGCCATCCGCATGCATAACCGTCACCCGCATAAAGCTGCGGTAATTGCCATCCACAGCAGCGCGCGTTTCAGTGACCGCAATTTTACGATCCGCCGCCACCGCCAGCGCATTGACGATATTCACACGGTCCAACTGATGCGATAATAAGGCCTGCATCGCGCTGGCCGTCAACGGTTTTTGTTTGAGCTGCGCAAGTTCACCGACATATTTGACATCGATGGCGCTGATATCACCCTGCACCAGCTGGCCCAGGAAATGGCCGATAAACTCCGCCAGTTTCAGATAGGGTTGCATGCGTTGCCTGTCTTCCGCCGACAGAGCTGGCGCATTGACGGCATTGGCAACCGCACCAGCCAATAAAAAATCAGCCAATTGATCGGCCAACTGCACCGCGACATTTTCCTGCGCCTCGGCCGTGCTGGCGCCCAGATGCGGGGTGGCAATAAAATTGGGGGTGCCAAATAAAATGTTTTCTTTTGCCGGTTCGGTGACAAACACATCAAACGCGGCACCAGCGACTTGGCCTGAATCTAAAGCATCTTTTAAAGCCTGTTCATCCACCAGTCCGCCCCGCGCGCAGTTGATAACGCGCGCGCCGCGCTTACATTTGGCCAGTGTATTGGCATTCAAAATATTCTGCGTCTGTTCATTCAGCGGCACATGCAGCGTGATAAAATCCGCGCGTGGCAACAGCTCATCCAGCGTGACTTTTTCGACGCCCAGTTCGCGCGCGCGTTCTTCCGACAAAAACGGATCATAGCTGATGACTTTCAGTTTGAGTCCCAGTGCGCGATCGGCCACAATCGCGCCAATGTTACCGCAGCCGATAATGCCCAAGGTTTTGCCAAACAATTCGGTGCCGATAAACCGGGTCTTTTCCCATTTACCAGCTTGGGTGGATTTATCAGCCTCCGGGATTTGCCGCGCGCTGGCAAACAGCATGGCAAGCGTATGTTCCGCTGTCGTTACCGCATTGCCATGCGGCGTATTCATGACCACCACGCCTTGGGCGGTCGCGGCCGGCACATCGACATTATCGACGCCGATACCGGCACGGCCGACAACTTTTAAGTTTTTCGCTGCTGCTAAAATCCTGGCGGTAATTTTGGTCGTGGAGCGCACGGCAATTGCGTCGTAGTCAGTGGCGATGTTAACCAGCTCATCTTCCGTAAGACCCGTTTTGACATCTACCGCCAAACCCCGCACACGCATAATCTCAGCGGCCTGGTCGGACATTTTATCAGCAATAAGAACTTTTGGCATCAAGCAGCAGCCTGTTGCGGCGTTTGTTCCGCGTATGACCAATCAATCCATGCCAGCAATGCCGCAACATCGGTCGGTTCTGCTGTCGGGCCGCACCAAATACGGAGGGATGGCGGCGCGCCAATATGATTGTTAAAATCAAATCCGGCGCCTTCCTTGTCAACGCGGTCAACCAACGCGGCGTTAAAAGCGCGCTGTGCTGCTTCATCGAGTGCCAGATAATTTTTGTCAATAATTTTAAGCGCGACCGACGAAGGCGAGCGATATGTCTCGTCAGTCACGAAAAATTCCACCCACGGTGTTGTGGCAACCCAATCCCGGATGACATTGTAATTATTGATCGTGCGCGCATGAAACGCGTCAATATCGCCGATTGATTTGCACCACTTAAGCGCATCGATGGCATCTTCCACCGCAAACATGGACGGCGTATTGATCGTCTCGCCATCAAAAAATTTCATATTAACCGTGCCGTTTTTAACCAGGCGAAAAATCTTCGGCAGCGGCCAAGCCGGCGTGTAACTTTTCAAACGTTCCAGCGCGCGCGGCGACAATACCAAAATGCCGTGTTGCGCCTCGCCGCCCAAACCCTTTTGCCAGCTGAAAGTACCGACATCGATTTTCGGCCACGGAATACCCACAGTGAATACCGCCGAAATCGCGTCGCAGATTGTCAACCCGTCGCGGTCGTCCGGAATCCAATCGCCATCCGGCACAATCACGCCGCTGGTGGTGCCGTTCCAAGTAAAAACAATATCGCGCTTAAAGTCCGCCTGGCGCATATCGGGCAATTTACCGAACGGCGCGACAAAGGTACGCACATCCGGCAGTTTTAATTCCTGCACGACATCGGTCACCCAATCCTTGCCAAACACATCCCAGGCAAATACATCCACACCGCGCGGGCCCAGCATATTCCACATCGCCATTTCAATCGCACCGGTGTCGGATGCCGCGGTAAGGCCAATAACATAATCGTTGGGAATGTTCAAAACCTCACGCGTCAGATCCAGCATTTCGTGAATGCGCGTTTTCGCCGGTTTGGAACGGTGCGAGCGTCCGCCTAGCGCGTTTTGCAAAACATCAACATTCCACCCCGGGCGCTTGGCACACGGACCGGATGAAAAACAGGGATTGACGGGTTTGACGGCAGGCTTTTGCATCGGAGAAAATAAGACCTCAATTTCACCGCAGCGTAGCCTTAGCCTCCCTTGAAATCAAGAGAGGTGGAAATTTTATTAAAGCCGGAAATTATCTATTTTTATATTAATCGTGCCGTCATTCTGGGGTTTGGAGGCACCGAGATTCTTTCTATTCGCTTCTAAAATTGTAGCCAACCTGATATAAAGTTTGAAAAGTTTTTTGTCATCATCAGCAAGGGTTTTATTTTCTGCCAATATTTCCTTGTAGTCGCCAACAAAAATATCAACTGCTTTTTGCAAACCGGGACTGTAAAATTTATATTTCATCAAAATATCAAAGGCACCGTTTTCGCGCACGCTTAACATGCCTGTGTCTTTTTCAAGACCGGCACCATATAGCACATCTAATAGATAAACCTGTTCTACAGCATCATTTTTGTAAACACCACGCGGGATTTGATTACAATGCGGCAATACCAGCTGCAATGTTTTTGTGAAAGACGAATAGCCCTGGAATGGCACCATGGCAATAATATCCGCAGCAGTACATTGCGCATCAGGATGCTCTTCAAAGTAAGTGACGGTGTGATTATATAAAGCGTCACCCTTTTGTTTATACATAAGCGTAAGCAAGCTGGTATCGAAATCCTTGCCCTTTTGTCGCTGGATAATACCCGTGGTTATATTTTTTGCAAATTTTGTCACTCCTGCCAAAACGTCTTGATAAAGAGTGTTCGTGGTTTGTGTGCTGCCGTTCGCGGCTTTAACCGTGGCAGACGATGTTTGTGTAATCGCTGGTATCGGCATGGCCAGCAATAGGGCAGCGATGCCCAAAGGCGGCATACGCAATTTTGCTTTTCCAGAATTGATCATTCTTCAAAGTTAACAAACCTAGCGGAAAAATTGCAAGCTTTTTAAGCGGCTTTGATTTCAGCGCAAATAGTATCAACGATTTGAGTGACTTGGCGTTCGTCATCGCCTTCCGCCATGACGCGGATAACGGGTTCGGTGCCCGATTTACGCACCAGAATGCGGCCATTGCCATTCAACGCCATTGTCGACTCTGCAATCACACTTTTAACCGCCACGGTCGTCAGCGGATCATGACCCGTATAACGGATGCTTTGCAGCTTTTGCGGCAGCGGCGTAAAGACACGCAGCGCCGTGCTGGCGGGGCATCCGGCGCGTTGCAATACGCATAAAATCTGTAGCGCCGCCAGCAAGCCATCACCGGTAGTGGCATAATCAGACAGTATAATGTGTCCCGATTGTTCGCCGCCAATGTTAAAACCGCTGGCGCGCATCGCCTCCACCACATATCGGTCGCCGACTGCAGTACGTTCAAAAGACAAGCCAAGATTAGTGATAAATCGCTCCAGCCCCAGGTTTGACATCACCGTTGCCACCATGCCGGGACGGCTGAGACGTCCCGTTTGCTGCCAATGCTGCGCAATGGTGCCCATCAGCTGGTCGCCATCTATTGTCTCGCCGCGCTCATCAATGATGATCAAGCGGTCGGCATCACCGTCCAGCGCAATGCCGATATTGCAATGATAGTCGGTGACGGTTTGTTTAAGCGCATCCAAATCGGTACTGCCGCAGCCGGCATTAATGTTTAAACCGTCTGGTTGATCGCCAATGGTGATCAGCTCCGCGCCTAATTCCCACAACACCTGCGGCGCGACTTTATAGGCCGCGCCATGCGCGCAATCGAGCGCGATCTTCAATCCTTCGAACCGTGTCGAACGCGGCAGGCTGGATTTCACAAATTCGATGTAGCGCCCTGACGCATCTTCTAACCGTGTCGCGCGCCCCAGACTGATGGGCGCGACCAAATCTTTATCATCCGGCGCCAGCATTTTGGTTTCAATCGCCGCCTCAATCTCATCCGATAATTTAAACCCGTCAGGGCCGAATAATTTAACGCCATTATCTTCATACGGATTGTGCGACGCGGAAATCATCACCCCCAAATCCGCGCGCAATGACCGCGTGAGTTGCGCGACCGCCGGGGTCGGCAATGGTCCCACCAGAATCACGTCCATGCCTGCTGACGTAAAACCCGCCTCCAACGCAGATTCAATCATGTAACCGGACAGGCGGGTATCCTTGCCAATTACCACACGATGGCGGTGATCGCCATTTTGAAACTGGCCGGCAGTGGCAATAGCGAGGCGCAACATGCTGGCCGCCGTCATCGCGCCGCGATTGGCGGTGCCGCGCACACCATCAGTGCCAAAAAATTTACGGGTCATGGAGAGTAGTTAGCAGACCAGCAGACCAGCAGACGAGTCATTTTTGAAGATTATTATAGTGTTAGGGCAGAAATTAAGATTATAATGGCCGGAAACTAGAGGCGTCTGTGGGAGTATGGCTATTTTGTTGAAGTTCCAAATCCGTACAGCGAAATATATATTCCGTCGTCACTTCAAGTGATTTCGTAATCACCGCAATTGCTATAAAAGGCATGCTCATCCTAGGTTCCCTAATTGCAAAACTTGAACCAGTCATCACACCAACCGCAGCGTATAATAATAGCTCTATACAGTGCCCAGGTTTTGTTAAATCAAATGTAAATTGATTCTGCAGCGTTCTTCTTAAAATAGGCATATTCATCATAATTAACTCTTACTCAATCCATGTTTTTGTAACATTTTTTGCTGCCGCTGCGCCAGTGCTTTTTCATCAAAGCCGGCAATCAAATTGTGAAACAACTCGTACCAGTTGATCTTGGCCTGCAAATGCAGGAAGACTGAACCGAGGCCTAACGCCGCGCGATCCATAAATACAAATTCGCGCGGTACGGTCACGCCGCCATGTTTGCGGAGCGCCTGATGTACCTGATGCGCAGTGTCGCGGCCATAGACGCCAGTGTCGTCGTGATCGCCAATCAGGCGCGGCGTATTGTCTAACAGCGGCCCGTACAAAAACCCGGCCCAAATATTGAGCGTTTCCACAGTATCTTTCGTTAGGTTTTTAAACCCCCAGGTTTCATAGGCATGTACCGCCAACGCAGTGTCATTGCTTTCCAGCGCGCGATACAAGTCAATCACACCACGCACAAAGCTGGGTGGAAACACGCGGATGCAACCAAAATCGAGCAAATTAATGGCATGGTCATGGGCAATCGTATAATTACCCAGATGCGGGTCGCCATGAATAACACCGCAACCGTAAAACGGTTTGTACCAAGCCTGAAAGAGATTGAGCGCAATCTGGTTGCGCACTGTCTGCGGCGCGTTTTTAAAATCCATCAGCGGCATGCCATCCAGCCAGGTCATGGTCAGCAGGCGCTGGGTCGATAATTCAGGCACGCTACGCGGCGCATTTACGCCCGGTTGTCCAGCCAGTATGTCACCATACAGTGCCATCGCCTTGGCCTCATGCGTATAGTCAACTTCCTCGCGCAGCCGGTCGGCAATTTCGCTATGGATTTCGGTGGTTTTGATCGCCTTGTCATAACTTTCAAAAATATTCATCATGAATTTTAATTGCGACAGATCGGCATCAATCGCCGATGCCATATCGGGATATTGCAGTTTACAGGCCAGCGCAGTGCCATCATGCGCCATCGCCTTGTGCACCTGGCCAAGTGACGCGGCGGCAGATGCTTCGCGTTCGAAAGATTTAAATTTTGACTCCCAATCGGGGCCGAGTTCACTCGCCATGCGGCGTTTGACAAACAGCCAACCCATCGGCGGCGCCTGATTTTGCAATTGCCGGAATTCTTCCACATATTCATCCGGCAACGCGCCCGGCACCGTCGCCAGCAATTGCGCCACCTTCATGATCGGCCCGCGCAAGTTGCCGAGCATTTTACGCAAAGCCGCGGCATGCGGCGCGCGATCAATTTTAATGCCGAGTGCTTTTTCCCCGGCCATCCGTGTGGCGAGGCCGACGCTGGCGCCTGTCACCTTAACGCGGCGTTTTAGGTTGGCACCTCGTTTCGCTCTATCAACAGGTGGTTCAGATGTCTTACGTGCCATTAATGTGCAAGGGCAAACCGCCGGTCGCAGTAGGTGCAATCGACAAAATCCTGGCCCGCCGGCATCGTTAGATACACCCGCGGATGCCCGAGCGCTGGGCTGACCTCTCCCGCGCCGTCACAATATATATAAGTATCGGCCACCATGATGGTTTCCGGGGCCGGGATGGACAGTTGGCTGGCGCCAACTTGGGTACCTTGGGTTTCATGCATTGCTTGACAAGCCTATATTAAAGCCGCTAAAAGAGCCGCTCTCGGGCACAAGCCTTAACAGATTTTGACATAGAAACAAGACCGGACAGACTGCAATGAAAGTTGTTAACTCACTTAAAACGTTGAAAACACGCGACAAAAATTGTCGTGTGGTAACGCGCCGTGGCCGCACTTATGTCATTAACAAGAAAAACCCGCGTTTCAAGGCGCGCCAGGGTTGATTTTGATAGTTCGAAAAAGCCTGCATAAAGCAGGCTTTTTATTTTAACCGCATCAACGCATGTTTTTTCCTGCCGGATGATAATTTGGCAGTATCATCTTGAAACGCCGCCGGTTCCAGTTTCGCTGTTTCATCGGTAATAACTATATCATTCAATCGTGCGCCGCCGCCTTTTATAAGGCGTTTGGCTTCGCCCTTGCTGTCCGCCAAACCGCATTCTACAAACAGATCTGTTAGTAAAACGCTATCAGCTAGCCGCGCCGCATCAATCTTAAAGGTTGGCAGTCCCGCCGCCATTGCCCCTTGTTCAAAGGCCTGCTGTGCAGTTTCGCTGGCCGCCTCCGCAGCCGCTATGCCATGACAAATTTTAGTTGCCTCAAACGCTAAAATCTTTTTCGCGTTATTGATCTCCGCACCCTGCAAAGCTGACAGTCGCCGTATTTCATCCATCGGCAATTCGGTAAAAATCGCCAGCCGGCGTTCAACATCGGCGTCTGCCGTATTGCGCCAGAATTGATAATAGTCATAAGGGCTGAGTTTATCGGCGCTGAGCCACACCGCGCCGCTTGCGGTTTTACCCATTTTGCTGCCGTCGGCGTTGGTGAGTAGTGGCGTCGTTAATCCAAACAATTCCACGCCCAATTGCCGGCGCCCCAGATCAATACCATTGACAATATTGCCCCACTGGTCGGAGCCGGACATTTGCAAAATGCAATTATAATTTTTGTACAGTTCAACAAAATCATAGCCCTGCATGATCATATAATTAAATTCAATAAACGACAGGCTTTGCTCGCGCTCCATCCGCAGCTTTACACTGTCAAATGACAGCATGCGATTAACCGTAAAGTGCACCCCGACATCGCGTAGGAACTCGATGTAATTTAGTTTATCCAGCCAATCGGCATTGTTAACAATGATGGCTTGCCCTTCGCCAAAATCAATGAACTGCCGGTAATTTTTTAAAACACCTTCAATATTTTTGGCAATCGTTGCATCGTCTAATAAGGCACGGCTTTCATCTTTGAATGATGGATCACCCACTTTGGCAGTCGCGCCGCCTACTAACATAATCGGTTTGTTGCCGGTTTTTTGAAACCAGCGCATCAGCATGATGGGATAAAGATGCCCGACATGCAGGCTGGTTGCCGTCGGTTCCAATCCGCAATAACCCGTGACTGGACCTTTAGCAAATTGCGCCTTCAAACCCTGTTCATTCGTCATTTGATGTAAAAACCCGCGCTCGCGAACGATGGTTAAAAAATCTGCCGTACTTGTCATAGCAAGAGTTTAACGTGTGAACGCAGGCTGACAAGCCCTGCAAAGCACAGTAAAATATGCTATGACCAAAATTTATCGCGCAATCGGCCTAATGAGCGGCACATCCTGTGACGGGATTGACGTCGCAATTATTGAAACGGACGGCGAAGATTACGTCAAAACCGACGCGGCGCTGACCCTGCCCTATCCGCATCAGCTGCGCGCGCGGCTGCTGGCCGTCATGGGCAAAACCGAGGCACCGTATTTGCCCGACCTCACACGTGAACTCACTGAACGCCATGCCGAGGCGGTTGAACTATTACTGCGGCAGGCAGGCTTAGCGCCGAGCGACATTGATCTCATCGGCTTTCACGGCCAAACCATCCATCATGCGCCGCAGGATGGCGTGACCGTGCAACTTGGTGATGGTCAGCAGTTGGCAAATACCACTGGCATCAATGTCATCAATGATTTTCGAAAGGGCGATGTCGCGGCGGGCGGCCAAGGCGCGCCGCTCGTGCCGCTGTATCACGCGGCGCTGGCGACCGCTCTGCCCAAACCCTGCGCGATTGTGAATATCGGTGGGGTCGCTAATATCACTTATTTGGGTGCGAATAGTGAGATTATCGCCTTTGATACCGGCCCCGGTTGCGCGCTGATCGATGATGCCACGCAGGCGCATTTTGGCTTTGACCAGGATATGAATGGTGAAATTGCGGCGCTCGGCATTGTAAATTCGGCACTGTTAAATGACTGGCTGGCGCATGAATTTTTTACCCAAGCCGTGCCAAAATCATTAGACCGCCATACTTTTACGGCATTGACGCAAAGTGCAGTGGAGGAGGCCGATGCCACGGATTTAATGGCGACCCTCACCGCCTTCACCGCACAGAGCATTGCCAAAGCACAAGAACATTTACCCGCTGCGCCACTAGCCTGGTACATCACCGGCGGCGGGCGGCATAATTTAACCTTGATGAAAATGCTGCAAGCCGCGGTCAATGCGCCGGTCTCATCCGTCGATACGCTGGGCTGGCATGGCGATGCGCTGGAGGCGCAGGCCTTTGCCTATCTCGCCGTGCGCAGTGTTAAAGGCTTGCCGCTGAGTTTGCCAACCACCACCGGCGTTAAACAACCCATGACTGGCGGTACGTTTTACGCGGCCGCCAAATCTTGAACCGGCATTTCCGCTCGTAATGTCGTCCATAGTTTCCGAAACAAGTCATCTTCAATTTGCATCAAATGATTGATAACCGTCATGTCATTTTTAATGGCGGCGGTGGCATCGCGCGTCATGTCAGCCAGATGCATCTCTTCTTCCGCGATGATGCTGCGCAGTGACAGCGCGACACTATTTTCCTGCAAAATATCGTGGAACATGTGGTATAGCCATCCGGCGCGGATTTCTATCAGCAGCGAGACAAGCAAATACCCCGCAGTATCAGGCCACAATGGGTTAATGACGCTGCTAACCGCCGCATCCAGCCGCCCGAAGTACATGCCGGCTGCTAAGGGACACATGGTATCCGCGGGCGCATAACTCAATTCACGCTTGGCAAATTTTTCGGCGTTGCGTTTAAAGAAAAACGCATGGCGCGTTTCTTCGGCCAGATGTTTCAAGGTTTCCTGATCCAACCGCCCATGCATTTGCGACAACATAATCTTGCGGCTGCCGATATGCTCTAGCATCGACAGCATGTTCAAAAATCGCGCGAGTTGTTGCGGTGCGGCGCACAACTCTTTTAAAAAAGCGCGAAACGCCGGCTCAACATCTTTCGATGCCGCATCAAGCTGCAAGAGCAAGGGATTGGACAATGGCGTCATATATCTCGTCGAGGTCAGGTTCGGTTACGCAATAAGGTGCCATGATATAGACTGTATTCCCCATCGGGCGCAACAGAATGCCGCGCGTCAGATAAAATGGCGGCAATTTTACCGCGAGGTCGGAGACATAATTGCTAGTATTGTCCCCAATTTCAAAAGCAGCAATGGTGCCGGTCAGGCGCGGATTTTTAATTAACGGATGTTGAGCCAGTTTAGCAAGGCGTGTTTGATGCCAGCCGTTAATCTGATTGAGCTTGGCTGGCATATCTTCGCTTCCCCACACTTCCAAATTCGCCGCCGCCGCGGCGCAGGCCAAGGGATTGCCGGTATAAGATGTGGAATGGAACAACATGCGCGCGCGGTCGGGCGCATAAAAGGCGTCATATAATTCCTGACATGCAACAGTGGCGCCCATCGGCAAAAATCCGCCGGTGATGCCCTTGGCCAGTGTCACAACATTCGGCACTTCATTACATTGGTTGAAAGCAAACATGGTACCGGTGCGGCCGAAACCTGTCATGACCTCATCAAACACGGTAAACACGCCAGCACTGCGTGCCAGTGTAATCAATTCATCCAACACCGCCGCAGCATGCATTTTCATGCCCATGGCACCTTGTACCAACGGCTCCACGAACAATGCTGCAATCTCATGACCTTCTGTTTTTAACAATTGTGCAAATGCTTCTAGCGTGCGAGACGGGTCGATTGCCGGTGATGGAATGCGCAACACATCAAACAATAATTGTTCATGCGGCTGGCTGAACACCCCGCGCGCGCCGAGTGATGTCGCACCGATGGTGGCGCCATGATAACTATGTTCAAACACCACAATTTTATGCCGCTGTGGTTCGCCGCGATGGTTCCAGGTGCCGAGCGTCATCTTCAACGCGACTTCATTGGCGGTGGAACCACTATCCGATAAAAACACATGTTGCAATGATGGCGGCATGACCCGCCCCAGCGCGGCGGCAAAATTCTCTGCCGCGTTATGCGTAAAACCGGCAAAAATGACTTGTTCTAGCTCTTCCAACTGTGCGGCAATCGCGGCCTTGATTGCCGGATGACCATGCCCGTGTGTCACCACCCACCAGCTGCTGACCGCATCGATTAGTCGTTGATTGTCATCCGTGTAGAGATAGGCCCCCGCCCCACGCGCAATTTTTGGCAGCACCGGTTGCAGCGCATGTTGGGTTAAGGGATGCCAGAGTTTCATGAAATTATGATTTGGTTTTTAAAAATTTAAAACCCATTCTGTCAATAACGATCAAAATTGTCTGCCCACGACTATATGTGCCCAAATAACAATCATACTTTTTATCTTTAACCAATTCCAAAAAATCCAGCTTATCGTTTTTATCAACAGTAATTCCGTATGTTCCTGAAAAAAATGAGTTTCTATTGATAAAAGATAAATAAGTACCGAATGGATCGATCAAATGAATGTCATAAAATTCAACTTCAGAGGGCGTGCCATATTTAACGAGATTTAGGTTACGCCACCAAATATAAACTGACCGAAAAAAAGAGATAACATATACCAAAAAAACAATACTTGAAAAAAGCTCACCCACATAATGCGGATGCCATGTAATATCATGTAAATTAGGCACATAAAATTGCCCTACAATTCTTTTAGCGATTGACTTTAAAAAGAAATAACCGAAAATACATAGCATAAGAAAATTCGAGAATTTCTTTAATGTGTATAAGCCATAACTTATTTGATAAGGTGGTACAGCATAGTTGCTAAGCGCTACAATTTTCCCATCCACGTCTTTTATAGCGCCGCCTAATTGTATCTGCCGAAAGTTCATGCGATATCCTATCTATCTAAATATCTTACCTGTTTGCTAACTGAAAATCATTATCAATTGCTTGTTTTATTGGTAATTTTTTGAAATTTGATTGACTTTGCTGGCGCGCACGCCCATCTAATCTGTATGAAATTCGTCCTGATTAAAAGGCAAAGCACCCTATGATCCGCATCAGCAAACTGGCCGATTATGCGGTGGTGATTTTGGCGGAAATGTCGCATGCGCCTGCTACGCAATCTGCCGCGTCATTGGCCGTGGCGGTGGGCCTCGCTGAACCGACAGTCGCCAAGGTTTTGAAAATTCTCTCTAAAGCCGAATTAGTCACCGCATCACGCGGTGCGACCGGTGGGTATCAGATTGCGCGCGCTGCCGCGCAGATTACCGCCGCCGATATCATTACCGCGGTCGATGGCCCGATTGGCATTGTGGAATGCACGACGGGCCATGAGTCTGATTGCGCATTTGAAAAATCCTGCCGCATGCAGGCCAATTGGGGTATCGTCAATACCACCATCCGCAGCGCACTGACCGCAGTTACGCTGGCCGATATGATGCAGCGCGCGCCTGCCAAAGTTGAGTTTGCCTAATGTCAGCCGCCATTGCCGCCGAGACCATTGATACTGTGCATGAGGCCACCGGTGGCGCCTATAAATACGGCTTTGTCACCGATATTGAAATGGAGCAGTCGCCCAAGGGTCTGTCGGAAGACACGGTGCGTTTCATTTCCGCGAAAAAAGGCGAGCCGGCGTGGATGCTGGATTGGCGGCTGGCCGCCTTTCGTCAATGGCAGCAAATGCCCGAGCCGGAATGGGCGCGGCTGCATTATCCGAAGATTGATTTCCAGGATGCTTATTATTATGCGGCCCCCAAGGGCACCGATGCCAATGCGCCCAAGTCTTTAGATGAGGTTGATCCAAAACTCCTCGCCACCTACGAAAAACTCGGCATCCCGATGCGCGAACGCGCCAAGTTGGCGGGCGTGGCGGTCGATGTGGTGTTTGACTCCGTATCAGTAGCAACGACGTTTAAAGAAGAGCTTGGTAAGGCCGGCGTCATCTTTTGCCCCATTTCAGAAGCCATTCGCGATTATCCTGACCTCATCAAAAAATACATCGGCTCTGTGGTGCCGCCACGCGATAATTTTTACGCTTGCCTGAATTCCGCGGTCTTTACCGATGGCTCGTTTGTTTACATTCCGGAAGGCGTCAAATGCCCGATGGAACTCTCCACCTATTTTCGTATCAATGCACTCAATACCGGACAGTTTGAACGCACGCTGATCATCGCCGAAAAGGGCAGCTATGTTTCGTATCTTGAGGGCTGTACCGCGCCGATGCGCGATGAACATCAATTGCATGCCGCTGTCGTGGAACTCGTCGCCATGGACAGCGCGGAGATCCGTTACGCCACCGTGCAAAACTGGTATCCCGGCGATGAAAACGGCAAAGGCGGCATCTATAATTTCGTGACCAAGCGCGGTTTATGCAAAGGCGACCATTCCAAAATTTCGTGGGCGCAGGTTGAAACCGGTTCCGCCATTACCTGGAAATATCCGTCCTGCGTGTTGCAGGGCGATTATTCCTCAGGTGAATTTTATTCCGTCGCCATCACCAATAATTATCAACAGGCCGATACCGGCACCAAGATGATCCATATCGGCAAGGGCACCAAATCGCGCATTATCTCCAAAGGCATTTCGGCAGGTAAAGGCCAGAATACTTATCGTGGGCTCGTGCGGATGTTGCCCAAGGCCGCCGGGGCGCGCAATTTTACGCAGTGCGACAGCCTGCTCATTGGCGACCAGTGCGGCGCGCATACCACGCCCTATATTGAAAACCGTAACCCGAGCGCGGTGATCGAGCATGAGGCGACCACCTCACGCATTTCCGTCGATCAACTGTTTTACTGCCGCCAACGCGGCATTCCGGAAGAAGAAGCGCTCGCGCTGATCGTCAACGGCTTCTGTCGCGATGTCATGCAGCATATGCCAATGGAATTCGCGGTGGAAGCGCAGAAATTGATTAGTGTGAGTTTGGAAGGATCCGTGGGATGATCGTTCCAGTTTTGAAAAGTTATGATTGTTCTGATATAGAAGAGCCTTTAGAAGATTACAAACCTGCGCAAGCAGATAATTTTGGCTTTCCATTATGTCTGCAAATTGGCCCTGACAATGAACACGGACAAGATATATTTTATGTTTTTATCTGTACGCCAAAATGGCTACAGCAAAATATTGAAGAACGATTTTATGATCTAAGACATCATTTACTGGTTAAAGACTATAATTTTGAAGCATTAATTTCTTATTTAGAGGAGCAAGTTTTAAAATGCACTGGTGAAACATGGCGTGATGTCGCTGCAAAGATTTCGCGTTGGGCAGCTTGGGAGTTTGAAGATTATCAACCCTATCAAATAACAGAGAAGCAAAGTGCTTAAAATCAAAAATCTCTATGCCGAAATCGCGGCCGACGATGGCCCGAAAGAAATCCTGAAGGGCGTTGATCTCGAAATCAAAGCCGGTGAAGTCCATGCCATTATGGGTCCGAACGGCAGTGGTAAATCGACGTTGTCACAGGTGCTGGCAGGCCGTGATGATTATACCGTCACCGCCGGTGACATCCTGTTCGACAAAATGAGCATTCTGGAACTGACGCCAGAGGAGCGCGCGGTGATTGGCCTGTTTCTGGCCTTTCAATATCCGGTTGAGATTCCGGGCGTGGTGACTACTACCTTTTTGCGCACCGCGCTCAATTCTCTGCGCAAAGCGCGCGGTGAGGAGGACATCTATGTCACGCGCTTTTTACGCATGCAAAAAGATAAGGCGGCGGAACTGGGCATCAGTGATGAGATGCTAAAGCGCCCGCTTAATGTCGGGTTTTCCGGCGGCGAAAAAAAGCGTATGGAGGCGCTGCAGATGGCGGTGCTGGAGCCGCGTTTTATCATTATGGATGAAACGGACAGCGGCCTCGATATTGATGCGCTGCGCGTCGTCGCCGAAAACGTCAATAAACTGCGCGCGCCTGCGCGCGGCTTTTTGATCATTACGCATTATCAGCGTCTGCTTGATTACATCACGCCAGATGTTGTGCATGTCATGTATGATGGCCGCATCATTGAATCCGGCGGACCAGAACTCGCGCACAAGCTGGAAGCCGAAGGTTACGCCGCCTTTGGTATTCAGGACGCCGCGTAATGGGCAATGATTTAATTTATACTTTTAAGAGCAGTGATGACAGCTGCCACCTGGAATTTACTCTCTGTCAAACAGGATCACGGTTGGGTGATATTTATATTGATTTTAACGTAAAAGGCGATGCAGCTTATTTCTTTCGAATGTTTATGCTGCGTGGCAAATTTGGTGGCGGCCATTATTCTCATCCTAGTCATGCTGTCGATCCACATGCAACAATTTTGGATTGGCTTATTAATTTACGTAACAATGATAAGAGTGAAAAACACGTTGCTTGGCTAACTGTGTTTGCAACAGATCCTGTGAATTTAGACTGGCGTTGCTTCATCATTGAAGATAGTTGTGCATCAGACGGTTTACGGCTTGAAGCTCAAACGATAATTGCACCGATTGCTTCCTGTGTGTGGGCATGGGGATGCCATAATCATATTGTTAACCCTGACAATGAAAACCATTATGGTATATTTGATGAACATGTTTCTTGCGCAAAACCTGTTAAAATTGATACATCTGAAAATCCATTATTAGAACAATTTTTAAGTGAGTTATATTCGCTAGGTATGCCTTTAGATTATCCGGCACCCATGCAATCTTCACCAGCAACAATGAGATCGGCTGGGACATTAACACCATGAATGCTCAACCTGTCTGGCTTAATACTTGGCGCGAGGAAGCGCGCATAACCGTGCAACAACTTGGTCTGCCGTCGCGCAAGCTGGAGGCTTGGCATTACACCTCCCTGCCCGCCTGGGACGTTAATAGCTTAAAAGCCAAGCCGGGACATGGTGATGCAGCCTTTGCAACCGTCAAACTGCGCAGCGTAATTACTATTAATTTTGTTGATGGTATTGCACAAGATTTTACCTGCCCGCCGCTGCCATCTGGCGTTATTATCGCGCCGCTGTCACAACAATTACGCGATAATGCCGATGAAGCGCGTTATGCTTTTGGCACATCGACCCAAGGCAAACAACGCAGCCTGGTCGCTATCAACATGGCGGAATTCCAGGATGGCCTCCTCATCCATATTCCGCAAGGCGTGAAGCTCGCGCAGCCCATCGTTATGCAAACACATGGCCGCGCTGATTCCGTTAGTCATTTACGTGTTCTGGTAAATCTGGAAGAAAATGCATCGGCAACCTTGGTACAGCTGCATACTGCGGGCGAAAATGCCATTACCACCATCGTCAATGAATTTAAACTTGCCACCGGTGCCCGGCTTGATCATTACCGCGCGCAATATGAAGATCATACTGCAACGCAATTGATGTTTACCGATATCGACGTTGCGGAACATGCGACTTTCGATCATTTTTCATTGACGACTGGCGCCAAATTGTCCCGCCATGAAATTGTCACGCGTTTGACCGGCGAATATGCTACCTGCCATGTTAATGGGTCCAGTGTTTTAACAGCCGCGCAGCATACCGATTTTACTTCCATCATCGATCATATGCAACCACACGGCCAATCACGCCAAACGGTTAAGCACGTTTTGTCGGATAAATCACGTGCGGTGTTTCAGGGTCGCATCCATGTACATCAGCCGGCGCAAAAGACCGATGGTTACCAGATGAACCAGACGTTGTTGTTATCGGATGGTGCAGAAATAAATGCCAAACCGGAACTCGAAATCTATGCCGATGATGTCAAATGCTCGCACGGCGCAACGGTGGGGCAATTAGATGACGATGCGCTATTCTATCTGCGCTCGCGCGGCATTGATGAACAGACCGCCAAGCAATTATTGGTTAGGGCTTTTGTGCAGCAGGCGCTGGATTTGATTGATAATACCGGCGTGCGTGAGATGTTTGAAAATTATTTGACGCGGGGCAGCTGATGTATATCGCTCATCTTGTTATAAAAAGCTTAGTTTCTGGCATAATTATTATGCTGGTTTCTGAGACGGCAAAAAGAAACGCAGCTTTGGGCGCTTTGATTGCGTCATTACCATTAATTTCTATTCTTGGCATGATCTGGCTTTGGCAGGGAACCAAAGATATTAACCGTTTGGCAACACATTCCGCCGCAACTTTTTGGTATGTTCTCCCCTCGCTCCCTATGTTTCTTATTTTGCCCTGGTTGCTTAAAAATAATATTGATTTCTATTTTGCATTAATAATCTGCTGTATAATTACCTGCTCATTATATCTCGTAAGTAATTTTTTAATGACAAAATATAATGTATAAAAATATCAAATCCGACTTTCCCGTTTTTGAACGTCCAGTGCATGGCAAGCCATTGATCTATCTGGACACGGCCGCCACCGCACAAAAACCGCAAGTGGTGTTATCTGCCATACAAGATTTCATGGCTTACAAAACCGCTAATGTGCATCGCGGGCTTTATTATTTGTCGCAACAGGCAACACTAGCCTATGAAAACGCGCGCAAAACCGTCGCGCAGTTTGTAAATGCGGCATCAGAAAACGAAATTGTGTTCACCAAAAATGCGACCGAGGCCATCAATCTGGTCGCGCATAGCTGGGGCAATCAACTGCAGGCTGGCGATGAGATCATACTTTCCGCGCTGGAACATCACGCCAATATTGTGCCGTGGCATTTGTTACATGAACGGCGCGGTATTATCATTAAAGTTATCCCAATTCATGATGATGGTGCGCTGAACCTGGCCGCCTATCACGCGTTATTAAGCCCGCGCACCAAATTAGTTTCTGTCACCGCAATGTCAAACGCCCTGGGCACAGTAACACCACATGCCGAAATTATCAGCGCCGCACAGAGCGTGGGTGCCAAGGTGTTATTGGATGCCTGCCAGGCGGCCGCGCATTTGCCCCTTGATGTGCAGGCGCTCGATTGTGATTTTCTAGTCTTTTCCGGCCATAAGGTTTATGGGCCCAGCGGCGTTGGCGTTCTCTATGGCAAATATGATCTATTAAATAGCATGCCGCCGTTTTTGGGCGGCGGCGATATGATCGATACGGTCAGTTTTGACGCTATCACCTATGCGCCGCCACCCCGACGCTTTGAGGCTGGCACGCCGCCGATGGCGGATGTCATTGGCCTTGCTACCGCGCTTGATTGCATTAACGGCATCGGCCGTGATGCGATTGCCGCGCATGATACGGAACTGGTTACTTACGCGACCCAGCAATTGCGCCAAATTAACAGCCTTACAATTCATGGCGACACGCCACACAAGGGCGGTATTATCTCTTTTACACTGCAAAACGCGCATCCACAGGATATGGCGACGCTGCTTGATAAAATGGGCGTCGCACTGCGTGTTGGTCACCATTGTTGCATGCCGTTGATGACGCGCCTGGGTGTCACCGCCACCGCGCGCATTTCCTTTGGCATTTATACTGACAAACATGATATTGATGTGTTTATTGATAGCTTAAAAATCGCCCAGGAGATGTTGTCCTAATGTCTGATCATCCCGCGACGTCACGCCCGATGTTTTTTCCGTCCGCACCTGAGCCGCAGGTAGATGAGGATATCGAATGGAACGACCCGCTAATCACGCCGCCGAATTTTTCAGCGCCCAATCATCCCCTGGTGCCGCAAATTGTGAACGCTTTGCGCCGCGTCTATGATCCTGAGATACCGGTCAGCCTCTATGAACTTGGGCTCATTTATATTTTGAGCATCGATGTCGACAATAATCTTGATATCAAAATGACCTTGACCACGCCCGGCTGCCCGGTCGCCGGCGAGATGCCGGGCATGGTGCAAAACGCCATTTTTAATTATGTACCGGACGCCGGTGACTGCGACGTCGAAATCATTTGGGACCCGCAATGGACCCAAGCGATGATGAGCGAAAGCGCGCGCGCCGAACTCAATATTTATTAATTAAACAATACTTCCACGCGGTCCGGGTTGTTCGCATCCGGCGCAGCGCCCAGCGCTTTCACATCCATGCGGCTGACGGGCACACCCTGTTTGTTCAAGTAATCACGTACCGTCAGCGCACGCTGTAATGACAGCCGTCGTGCGCCCGAGGCTGCCTGGTTGCTGCCATCGGCATAGGCCTGCAGTGTCAAACGGCCGGATGGTTGGGCTTTGGCCTGGCGCGCCACAGTATCCAAATAATTTTCCAGCTGACTGTTTAACAAATTGTTACCTGGCTCAAATGACACAACTGCCGGTGTCACCGTATTGGTGGGCGGTGCCGCGGCAAATTTCATAACCGCGGGCGTTTGCACAATTTTCGGCAAGCGCTCAACGTCAGTGGTGACCAAAGGCTTGAAACTGCTTTTGGCAAGTGCAGCAGCAGCCGTATCATTACGCACATCCTCCAAAGCCGGTTTTTCAACCATTGTCGGCGGCGCAGCGGCTGCGGCAATAATCATTTTATCCGCCGTGGCGGCGCGGGCGTTGCGCAGGTTGGCAACTTCGCTTTCTGCAGCGCTCACCTTGTTTTCGGCGGCGTTAACGCGCGCTTCCAGCATGGCAATTTGTGGCTGCGCGCTGGCGTTTTCCTGCGCACTGGCGGCCAGCATTTTGGCCTGGGTCTGCGCTTGGGCTTGCGCCTCATCACGTTCGGCACGCAATTGCGCAGCGTCTGCTTCTGCCTGACCAATCCGGCTATTCATCTGCGTGATTTGCGTTTTTAAATCGCCAACTTCAGCCACTGATGCGGAGGCGGTTGTTTGTTCGGCGGCAGCTACCGCAACCGCGGCTTGCGCATTGTCACGTTCGGCGCGCAATTGCGCGGCTTCCGCTTGGGTTTGCGACAGGCGGCTATTAACCGCCGTCACCTGGGTTTTAAGATCATTCAACTGTGCATCCGCCTGGGTGGTGGCCTGATTTTTAGCGGCATTTTCTGCGCGCAGGTTTGCCAGTTCATCTTCAGCTTGCGCCATCCGCGCTTCTGATGCGACAATCTGTGTTTTTAGCGCGTCAAATTCCGGCATCGCTTGTGGCGGCGCGGCGGCTTGGGCGATGGCGTGATCTTTCGCCTCACGCAGACTGGCCAGCTCCGCCTGTTGTGCTGCGGTTTGCTGTTCCGCGGTAGCAAGCCGTTGTTGTAGGGCATCTGCGGCGGCGCGCGCCGCCGCACCAGTGGCCGCTTGCGCCTCTAACGCTGTTTGCTGTGCAAGCAGTTTATCTATTTTGTCTTCGGCTTGCGCCAGCCGGCTGTCCGACTGCGCCATCTGATTACGCAAATCATTATCTACCGGCGCCGCCGGGGCGGCTGCGATTTGCTTGCCCGCCGGCACCTGCAATGTGTGGGTAACCGGCGGTGTGATTGGCACAAGTGGGCGTGCTGCCGCGGCTTCTTCAACATTTGCCGTGTCAACGGGTGGCGCAACATCTGGCGCAGCCGCAGTTGTATTATCAGTAACGGGCGTTGTAGCCACCGATGTTGCTGCGGCATCCGCATCTACCGCCATGACTGTGTCATCAATTGGTACAGTTGGCGTATCGGCGGCAACCGCAATGGCGCTAGCTGTTTTAGCCGCCGGCACCTCCAGCGTTTTGATCGTTTTTACATCCGGTAAATCATAAGCGGTGGCGACTGCAGGTTCGCGCGGCGCGCTAGGCCGGCGCGGCCTGAGGCGGTCTCCATCACTCAGGCTTGACGTAAATTGCGGCATATCCTCCGCCGCAACTGACAAAGGTTTAGCCGCTGGTACGGCATCAGCCGTCACTATTTTATGCGGCGCTGGTGCAAGTGGGGCTTTGTCATCATCATTGGTAAGTGATGACATGAATTGCGAATGGCGCGTTGCGGCCAGTTTTTGTGGCGGCGGCGGCAAAATACCATCGCTACCCTCGGTCGTCACTGGCGTCACCGGCACCGCCGGCATCATCGGCACCACCACTCCGCCCGGATTATTTAAATCCAGAGCCACCACATCTTCAGCGCGCAAATCATTCCCGCCATCGTTGCTATTGGCTGGCATAGCTGCGACCGGGACCGCAGCTTCTGCCATATGGAAATCTTCCGGTTTGGTCGCGGTCTCCGCAATTACCGCCTGGGGCAGCGGCGCAACTGTATTCTGGTTACGCTGCGCAATTTCCGGCTGCACCACTGTGGAAACTGGCGACGGCAATGACGCGGCACGTTGCGGTTCCGGCGTCACCGGCGCGGGCGCCGCAACCTGCGTGGCGATTTTGGTGCGCGGTTGCGGCACGGCGGCAGGTACCGGCACGGTTGTGGCCGTCGCAATCTGGGTTTTAGGTGGCGGCACTACAGCCACCGCAATCTGTGTTTGCGGCGTGGGCACAGCGGCCATTTGCGTAGCAGGAACTTTGGGCGGCGGCGGCACCAGCGTAAGTTTGGTGCGCGGCGCTGAAGATGCAGGCAGCGTTGGTGCCTGCGCTGCCAATTCACGAACGATGTCTTGCGCCTGTGGCTGTTGTAAAAAGATTGACGCGCGCGGCGCCGCAGTGCTGGCAATTATCTGTAAAGGCACCGGTTGAGCAGTGACCGGTCGCACCTCTGCTGACCGCGACCATTTTGGCAGCGGTTGTAATACAATCGGTTTATTGGGAGTTAGTGGTGATGAAATCGGCCGTTGGTTGCTATAACCAACGGGTGGATCAGCCATCGTCGATGGCGCCTCACCCAATACATCATAATTGACCGTCACCGCCGGCTCTGCCGCCAAGGCCGGCAGTGCGGCCAATATGCACAAGGCAGTGGTCGCATACAGCATCCAATCGAATGAGTGTTGAGAAATTTTCATCTGCCGCGTCAATCCTGGGTATTCAAATCATGAATTTTACGGCTTAGAGATTAACCCGGGACGCAGCATACAACAAGGGTTTTATAAATATTAGCGCCGTTTGGCCGGGCAGCTTATCGGACTGGCCTGATGGGCGACTTCTGCGGTGGCCGCCGCCAGATCATGCTGGAATGCCGGGTTTTGCTGCAGCCGGTTTAGCATCGCGCTGGCCAGCCGTTGCCCGCCGGCAATATCTACCGGATAATGCACACCCGCCTGTACGCGGTGCCCGGCAATTTCATTGGCGCGCGTTACCAGCGCGCTTTTGCAAGAGGGAAATAGCAACGCTAATTCTTCCGCTAACAGCCGGCTTTGCGCAGTATGGCCGCTGGGATAAGCGGGATTGGCCACTGGGTTGATCAACAACTGCACATAATTTTCATTGGCATAGGGATGCGTGGTGTCGCCATAAGTCTGATCGTCGATGACAAAGCGTACACCCTTTTTTACCATATTTTTGGCGCGCGCCAGATACGGTCGCGGCGTGTCCCAATAATCTTTGTCGTTCTCGATAATAACGGCGGCATCGTCAAAACTGTTTTGCAGCAGTGAATAAGTGGCGGGATAGTTCGTGGCGATAAAGCGCGGTCCCAAGGTATCCGTCACTAATGACAGCCGCATCCGCTGTTCATCACGCATCGCGACCAGATCGGCGGCGCTGATGTTTTGCTGTGCGGCGATCACATATTCAATCTGATCGATAAAACCGATCGACATCCGCGCCGGCGGTGGCGGCAAAATGGTCGCCGGCAGGTCCTCCACCGTCATATAATGCGCGGGTATGGTGGGCGCGGTGGCGCAGCCGAACAGTAACCATAAGATTAGAACTGAGAATAAGGATGATGCGCGCATTGGCGCAAGTTACCACAATTTATTTGCTATGAAAATGATCATAGATGGTTTGTGCCAGGGTACGGCTGACCCCGCCCGCCGCCATAATATCCTCGATACTAGCGGATGACACCGCGCGCGCCGAACCGAAATGCTGCAGCAGCGCTTTCTTGCGTTTGGTGCCAATGCCGGCCACTTCGTCCAACGGGTTTAAACTGATCGCGGCGGCGCGTTTGTTGCGGTGGCTGCCGATGACGAAGCGGTGAGCCTCATCACGTAGCCGTTGCAGGTAATATAACGTTGGGTCATTGATCGGCAGTTGAAACGCGTCACGCCCCGGCATGTGAAAAAATTCGCGCCCCGCGTTGCGGTCGACGCCTTTGGAAATCGCCACCACCGGCATGTCGCTGATGCCCAATTCCTGAAACAGCGCACAGATGGTGGATAGCTGCCCCGCGCCGCCATCGATAATGACCAGGCTCGGCCAATTTTCGCGCTCCGCCAAGGCACGGGTAAAACGCCGCCGCAAGACCTCTGCCATCATCGCGTAATCATCGCGGCTGTCGACGACGGTTTTAATATTGAATTTGCGATACGATTTTTTATCAAAGCCATTTTTGGTGGCGACAATCATCGCCCCCACCGCGAATTCGCCTTGGATGTGCGAGTTATCATACACTTCAATGCGTTCCGGCGCGGTCGGCAGATTGAACAATTTTCCAACCGCTTCCAAAAGTTCCTCCTGTTTATCGGCGGCGGTGATATGCCGCTCAAGCGCTTCTTTGGCATTGCGCTCGGCCTGTTCGACCAGCTCACGGCGCTGGCCGCGTTTGGGAATTGATAGTTCTACCTTGGCGCCGGCGCGTTCGGTGAGCGCCTCGGTCAACAGTTGCGCCTCCGGCAATTCAAAATTGAGCAAAATTTCCGGCGGCGGCAGCTTGTCGTCATAATATTGAATCAAAAATGCGGCGATGACATCCTCGACCGGGTCGTCCGGTGCATGGGTTGGAAAGATCGCGCGGTTGCCGTAACTGGCGCCGCCGCGGTAAAAGAAAATCTGAATGCAAATGCGTCCGCCTTCGCTATGCGCCGCAATAACGTCGAGGTCATCGACGCCTTGCATATGCGTCGCCTGTTTGGATTGCAGCAGCGTCATGGCGCGGATGCGGTCGCGGAATACCGCCGCCAGTTCGAAATCATTGCGTGCTGCTGCCGCCTGCATATAATCGACCAGCTTTTCCTGTGCATCATTGCTTTTGTTTTTGAGGAAGTTGCGCACACCCACCACCTGCTGCGCATAATCATCTTTATTGACATAATTAACGCAGGGCGCGGTACAGCGCTTGATATGATATTGCAAACACGGCCGCCGTCGTTGCGCAAAATAGCTGTCGGTGCAATTGCGTAACATGAAGGCCTTTTGCAGAGAATCCAGCGTCTGGTTGACTGCACCCGCCGAAGCAAACGGGCCGAAATAATCACCTTTGCGCGTCCGCGCGCCACGATGCTTGATCAGCTGCGGAAAATCATGATCAGTCGTCAAAATAATCAGCGGATAAGATTTATCATCCCGAAAGGCGATATTATATTTGGGATGCAGTTTGCGGATCAGGTTGGCCTCGAGCAGTAACGCCTCCACCTCCGACCGCGTCACGATGAATTCCATCGTAACGGTCTCGGCAATCATGCGCAGCAAGCGCCGCGGATGCCGCGCGGTCTGCGTATAGCTGAAGACGCGCTTATCCAGGCTGCGCGCTTTGCCGATATATAAAGGCTCATGGTCCGCGCCCAGCATGCGATAGACGCCTGGCTTCGCCGGCAGCGTTTTTGCCGCGGTGCGGATGACCTCTATGCCTTGTTCAAGACTGACGCGTGGTGCCATGAATCAAATATGGCGCTTTTTTTTAAAAGCGCCATATTTGATTGTAGCTAAAAACTACATACGCGACATTAATTTAACAAAAAGGTCATAATATTCTGGTAGAGTTGCTTTGTCGTTATTTAGGGGATACGCAAAATGGAACTTTCAAATCAAGAGGTTGAATTAATACAGTCTGTACAACAAAATTATTATAATGGGGTAAGAGACTTAATCGAAAAGGGCGTTAATGTTGACATTAAAAGCCCCAAAGGAGATGGCCTGCTTCACATAGCTGCTGGTGCTGGGAATGTCAAAATCATTCCGCTTTTGGTTGCAGGCGGAATTAACGCAAGAGCCATAAATGATGATGGGATGACGGCACTTCATACAGCTGCGGACAATCTGCAACGGTCGTCTATCATGATTTTGTGTGAAAAATGTAGCATTGATCCTACAGTAAAGGATAAGCAAGGTATGACAGCGCAAGATTATATGAAAAAGAAAAGACGTACGGAGATTGATTTTTCTACACGTGTAAATTCTATTGCATCATTATTAAGAAGATATGAATATCAATATAAGTATGGTGAAAAAGTACCTGCGACATATGATACGGATGACACGAAAATAAGCGACAGTATATCTGGACGCGCATCCGGTGCACTTTTTTCAGACATGCAGCGTTTTAAGCGAGATAATCCCGAAGCAACAGCTGAGCAAGAAAAAGACAAAACAGAAGAAGTGACAAAATATTATAAAGAAAGTCATTCATTTCAGAAAAAAACTGCAAGCGACGTTTTTGATACTATCGAGGCAAATAAGCGTCTTCATGATATAATGGGAGATTTTTTTAAAGATTTTGATGACTCATTACTGTGGAAAATAGAAGATAAAATCAAAGAACATCTATTTTTTGATGAAGAACATCAAGCTAAAAAGGTCAACTTTCTCAAACGGCATCTTGATAAATTTATGGATGGGTTATCACAGAAAAGCGATCAATAATTGCATTAGGCGTGTCTTAGCTTTTAGACACGCCTTATCGCACCAACGGCTTATACTTAATCCGGTGGGGATTTAACGCATCCTGCCCGAGGCGTTTTAGGCGGTCGGCCTCGTAATCTTGGTAATTGCCTTCAAACCATTCCACATGGCTGTCGCCTTCGAAAGCGAGAATGTGCGTGGCGATGCGGTCCAAAAACCAGCGGTCGTGCGAGATGATGACCGCACAGCCGGGGAAGCCGGCCAAGGCATCTTCCAAGGCGCGCAGTGTTTCGATGTCCAAATCATTCGTCGGCTCATCAAGCAGTAACACATTAGAATCGGACTTCAGCATCTTCGCCAGATGCACGCGGTTGCGTTCCCCGCCTGACAGCTGGCCGACTTTTTTCTGCTGGTCGCTACCTTTGAAATTGAACGAACCGACATAGGCGCGGGACTGCATCGTCCCCTTGCCGACATTGATCAGTTCGCTGCCTTCGGAGATTTCCTGCCAAACATTTTTATTGGGGTCGAGTGTATCGCGCGACTGATCGACATAGCCCAGCTTGACCGTCTCGCCGACCTTCATGTCGCCCACGTCCGGTTTCTCAATCCCGGTCATCATTTTGAACAGCGTCGTTTTACCCGCGCCATTGGGGCCGATGACGCCGACAATACCGCCGCGCGGCAGTTTAAATGACAGCCCTTCGATCAGCATACGGTCGCCAAAGGATTTCGTGACATTTTTGGCATCCACGACATTGTCGCCCAGGCGTGGCGGGGTCGGGATAATGATCTGCGCGGAACCGGCAGTCTGGTTTTGCGACGCCTCCAGCAAATCTTCATAGGCGGAAATCCGCGCCTTGGATTTGGTGCGGCGCGCCGCGGCCGATTGGCCCATCCATTCCTTTTCACGGTTGAGGACGCGCTGTTTGCCCTCCTCATCGCGTTCTTCCTGGGCAGCGCGTTTGGCCTTCGCGCCCAGATAGGTCGAATAATTGCCTTCATACGGAATACCGCGCCCGCGATCCAATTCCAAAATCCAGCCGGTGACATTATCAAGGAAATAACGGTCATGCGTGATCATGACGACTGCACCCGCGAATTCACGCAGCGTGCGTTCCAGCCAGGCCACCGACTCCGCATCCAAATGGTTGGTCGGCTCATCGAGCAACAGCAGATCCGGTTTTGCCAGCAACAACCGCGCCAGCGCCACGCGGCGGCGCTCCCCGCCTGACAGCTTATCCACCGGGGAATCCGCGGGCGGACAGCGCAGCGCATCCATGGCGATCTCCGCCTCGCGCTCCAAATTCCACGCGTCGGCAGCATCAATTTTTTCCTGCAGCTTGCCCTGTTGTTCGATCAGCGCATTCATCTCATCATCGGACATTTCTTCGGCAAAGCGCGCGGAGATGGCATTGTATTCATCCACCATCGCCTTACGCTCGCCCATGCCCTCCATAACGTTTTCCAAAACGTTTTTGGTGGTGTCGAGTTTTGGCTCCTGCTCCAGATAACCAATCTTGGCCTCGGCCGCCGGCCAGGCCTCGCCCGAAAATTCTTTGTCCACACCAGCCAGGATTTTAAGCAGCGTCGATTTTCCCGCGCCGTTGATACCCAACACGCCAATCTTGGCGCCCGGCAAAAACGACAGCGTGATGTTATCCAAAATGACCTTCTGCCCATAGGCTTTGGTCATGTTTTTCATGGTGAAGACGTATTGATATGAGGCCATGCGGGCTTTATAGAATAATGCCTGTTAAAAGCAACAATATTGCGGAATTTTTTCTTGTCAGATTAATTATATATTATCTATAGTTATATAAATTAGGAGAAATTATGGCTGATAATCTTTTAGACATCCTTGTTATTAATGTTGGCAGTGCGCGCGACAGACTTGCAAAATGGTACCAGGCTTTACCCGCTATACAACCAATCTTAAATTTTGGTCTATGTGAAGCAACACCAGAGGCAGTTCAACAAATTTTACAACAAAGAGGTAACCCCTCTTCAGTTATCATCAACATTGACGGTATTAATCCCGATAGCGGACAAGTCATAGCGGTCTTGGATGAATTGTACAAAGTTTTGGATGGTAGCAATTTTATTTTAAGAGGCGTTAGTCCAACCGAAGTTGACTCAAAAGATAAAAACAAGTGGCGCACTCAAAGCGTCGCCAAATGCTATTGTCTAACAAGTGATACCGATTTAGCATTGTTAAGCAGTGAAGTTATATCTAAGGCTCTTACTAATAGAGAACAGGCAAAGCTTACCATGCAACTGCAAAGCGCTGCTAAAGCTGGCCCAATCGATTTGGATGCTGCGTTTGCACGTGATTGGGACTCAGAAGCAAGGGCAGCAGAAAACAGACGTAAAGAGTTAGGAAGCGGGCCTAAACCTCAGCAATAAATCTACTACCTTATTTTTCCGCCTGCTTTTGTTGCGGCATCAGTCATCTGTGCTGAAATCACTTCAATCTCGGCATCCGTAAAAGCCTTCTCACCGGGCTGCAAAGTCACGGTAAGCGCAACTGACTTGGTGCCGGGCTCCACGCCCTTGCCGGTATAGATATCAAACACGCGGGCCGCGGTGATTTGTTTATCGGCAGTGGTAATAGCTTTGACTAGCGGCGCAACTTCCGCATTGTCTGCCATGATAAAGGCGAAGTCGCGGCGCACCGGCTGCAGCGACGGCAGGCGAAGCAACGGCTTGGCGGAACCGCGCTGTTTCACCGCCGGCAGGCGTGACAGGAACACCTCCGCCGCGTAAATTGTGTCCTTTATATCCAGCAATTGTGTGATTTTGGGATGCAGCTCGCCGAAATAGCCCACGACCGTACGGCCCTGCGACAGCGTGCCGCTGCGGCCTGGGTGATACCAGGCCGGTGCATTGCGCGTAACCGCCAGATTATCAGTATTGATGTCAAGCGCAGCCAACGTGGCCAACGCATCCGCCTTAACCGCAAACACATCTGGTACATTATCGTGCTGCCAATCACGCGGCGCGGTTTTGGTGCGTAAAATTGTGGCGACGGTTTCCTCATCCGCAGCTTCAATACCATGAAAGATGGGGCCGATTTCAAACAGGTTGGCGCCTTCCAGCCCATGCGCGCGGTTGTGTTGCGCCGCCGCCAACAGCCCTGGCAAAATATTGGGGCGCATCACCGCCATCTCCGGCGCAATGGCATTCGCCAACTGCAGCGCGGCACCACCACCGCCAAAAGCCTGCGCCTGCGCGTCACTGATGAATGACCAGGTCACCGCCTCCAGCAACCCGCGTGCGGCCAACAAATGCCGCGCGGTGATGCTGCGGCGCTGACTGTCATGCATGATGATTTTATGATTGACCGGCGGTAATGACACGGCGGTAATTGTATCAAAACCGACAATGCGCAAAATCTCTTCCACCAGATCGGCTTCACCCATGATATCGCTGCGCCAGCTGGGCGGCGTGGCCTTGAGATCAGGCCCCTGTGGTTCAACAACAAATCCCAAATCTTCGAGAATTTTTTGCTGTTGCGCCTGGGGTAAATCAATGCCGCCTAAGCTTGCCACACGGTTTGCACGCAATACATAGTTGCGCGTTACAGTTGGCATAACTCCTTCAACAACCAGATCGCTGGCCGTACCACCGCACAAATCCAAAATCATTTGCGTGGCGGCGTCCAAACCGCTTGCCACTGTCAGTGGATCAACCCCGCGTTCAAAACGGTACCGCGCATCGGAATGTATCTGTAACGCGCGGCCCGTCTGCGCGATGTTGATGGGGTCCCATAGCGCCGCCTCCAAAAACACATTGACAGTGTCATCGGTGCAGCCAGTCGATGCACCGCCGATAATTCCCGCCAGGGATTGCACACCGCTGGTATCGGCAATCACCACCATACTATTTTGCAAGACATAAGTTTTATCATTCAGCGCGGCGAGTTCTTCCCCCGCGTGTGCCAGACGAACGGTTAAACCACCGGCAATTTTGTTAGCATCAAACACATGCAACGGCCGCGCGCGGTCATAGGTAAAATAATTGGTGATATCGACAAGGATTGAGATCGGCCTGAGACCGATTGCCTTCAAACGATTTTGCAGCCACGCGGGCGACGGACCGTTTTTAACGCCGGTTATCATACGGCCCATGAAAAGCAGACATAATTTTTCATCAACCGCGCGCGCAATTAGGATAGGAGATTGTGCAGATGATTTTATCGTAATGTTGGGCAGTGGCTTTAACGTGCCAAGTCCCGCCGCGGCCAAATCACGCGCGATGCCGCGCACGCCCGCGCAATCGCCGCGATTGGGCGTAAGGCCGATTTCAATGACGGCGTCTGTCGCGCCGAGGGCAGTTGTCGCTGGGCTGCCGACCAGTGCATCTGCCGGTAATTCAATAATACCCGCATCTTCGCCATCAATCTGCAATTCTGGATAAGAACACAGCATGCCGTTGGATTCCGCGCCGCGGATCTTGCCCTTCTTCAACGGCTCACTGGTTTTGGGAATAACCGCACCCACCGGCGCCAGCACCGTTTTCAATCCGGTGCGGCAATTCGGCGCGCCACAGACGATATTTAAAATCTCGCGGCCGTTGTTAACCTTGCATACTTTCAAGCGATCGGCATCTGGATGCTGTTCAGCGGATATAACCTCTGCCACCACAAAACCGTTTAACTTTATTGCGGGATCGTCAATGCCTTCAACTTCCAGGCCGATTTTATTCAGCGTGGGGGCAACCGCATCAACCGTTGCCGTGGTATCGAGATGATCTTTGAGCCAAGAGAGTGTAAATTTCATGCTATAATTTTCCCATTATCGCCATAATCGTCAGCACAAAAACAAACATAATAAAAATAGCGATAGAGAATATGGCAAATTTTTTGCCTTCTTTGGCTTCTTTTATTGTTAACCACAATTGGCCAAAAACAGTTAGAATATCCCACAACACTAAAACCCTGTCGCCATAGGCTGCTGCAACCAATTAAAACCATAATGCTTAAGCCAGCGCAGGTCGCTGTCGAAGAAGGTCCGCAGGTCCGGGATGCCGTATTTCAGCATCGCCAGCCGCTCGACGCCCATGCCCCAGGCAAAGCCCTGGTATTTGGTGCTGTCGACACCGCACGCCTCCAGCACATTCGGATGCACCATGCCGCAGCCGAGGATTTCCAGCCAGTCACCATAATTGCCAAGCTTTAACTCGCCGCCTTTACGCGAACAGCCGATATCCATCTCCGCGCCAGGTTCCACGAACGGAAAGAATGACGGCCGCAGCCGTACCGGCAGATCATCTACGTTAAAAAACGCGCGCAGGAAATCCTGCAGCGTGCCTTTCAAATGCGCCATCGTCACTTTATCTTCTACAACAATGCCATCGCACTGGTGAAACATCGGCGTATGCGTCATGTCATGATCGCTGCGATAGGTACGGCCCGTCGCGATGATGCGGAACGGTGGTTTGCGCGACAGCATGGTGTGAATTTGAATGGTTGAGGTATGCGTGCGTAGCAGCATCTTGCGCCTGTCTGGTGCGGGCGGCAGGTAAAACGTATCATGCATTTCGCGCGCCGGGTGCCCATCGGGGAAATTCAAGGCACCGAAATTGTTAAAGTCATTTTCGATATTCGGCACATCGCCAACGTCAAACCCCATCCCGGTGAAGATCGCGATAATCTCCTCCATCGTTTGCGAAATGGGGTGGATGCGTCCTGGCAAAGCGGCTGCCACTGGCAGCGTAATATCGATGGTCTCAGTCGCGAGGCGCGCATTCAGCGCGGCATCTTCTAACGCCGCGCGCCTTGTCTCAAGCAATGTGGTAATTTCGGTTTTGAGTTCATTGACCGCCGCGCCATGGGTGCGGCGCTGGTCTTCGCTCAGCGCGCCCAATGATTTCAGCTGTTCGGTGAGCGCACCTTTTTTACCGAGCGCCTTGATCCGCACCTCTTCCAATGCCGCCAAATCAGCGGCACCAGTCGCGGCAGCAAGCAAGTCAGTGCGAAGTTCAGCAAGAGCAGTCATGGATTATGGCATAGCGGATAATGGAAAAATAAAAAAGGCGGGAGTGTCCCGCCTTTTTATAATGTGCAGTCAATTAAGCGGCCTTGGCAGCCGTGTTATTGGCCGGATGCGCCTGGACTTGCTTTACAATCGCTTCGAACGCGGCTGGTTCATGCACCGCGAGATCCGCGAGGATTTTACGGTCGAGTTCCAGACCCACCTTAATCGCCGCGCCCATGAATTGCGAATAGGTCATGCCATGCAGGCGCGCGGCCGCATTAATGCGCTGAATCCACAGGCCGCGGAATTCACGTTTTTTAACGCGGCGGTCGCGGTACGCATACTGGCCGGCCTTTTCAACCGCCTGACGCGCCGTTTTGATGGTATTTTTGCGGCGGCCAAAGAAACCCTTGGCGGCCTTTAAAACTTTTTTATGTTTAGCATGCGAGGTGACGCCGCGTTTAACACGAGCCATGAGTTACGCCCCCTTCCGTGCATAGGGCATCCAGCCGAGAACCTGGCCTGTATCCGCCTCAGACAGCACCGCAGTGCCGCGGGCATGACGCTTCATTTGTTTTGGTTTGCTGATCAAACGGTGGCGGGTGTGGGCCTGTTTAAACTTAACCTTACCCGTACCTGTCAGCTTAAAGCGCTTTTTGGCGCCGCTTTTGGTCTTCATTTTAGGCATTTTCGTCTCCAAGTTTGAGCGTGTGAACAGCGGACAGGCATGCCATTAGCCCGTTCCTGCTGGATAGAACCCAAGGTTTCTAGCGGCTGGGCCGCTGGAAAGCAAGGAAATTATTATGAGGGCGCGACTTGAGCAGCGTAGGCTGCGACATATTCGTCAGTCTCAGGCTTTTTCGGTGCCATAAGTTTTTTTAGCGTCATCACGTCACCGCGTTTAAATTTCCTTTCAAAAGCTGTAGCGGCAGCTTCATCAATAAAATAATCTTCCGCTGGGTTAGATGATTGTCTAGCAACTGTTAAATAGAATTCGCCAAATGCTAAAAGGTGGTTGCATCCAAAGACATCGTGATAGCCATCAAAATCAGAATTTGTCGTTACATTTGTGCCAATAGCTTTTTCAAATCTATCAACTAATTCACTTAAAAATTTGGCTTCTGTACCATTCCCAACTTCAAAAGCAATTGTTTTATCTGTAACCCCAGCCACTAGTGTTGACCAGGAGACGGTCACTAACATGCCTATATGTGTTTCGGATTCTATGAATTCAAAACCAGTGCCTTCGTCCGACGAAAAAATCCCATTATCACCATCTGTCCGAAATTGGGCGAGATGTTTGGCGCACGATGAAAATTTACCATATAAATCTAGATGCGCATCAGACATTGATGTATCAAAAGCCATAAAAATTTCTCCATAAATTAAGGTATGAAGCTGTCATACACCAGCCAATCTCAAAATTGCAACAAATTAATGGCAAGTAATCGTCTTGCCCTTTTTCTCCAAGTATTTCTGGTGATAATCCTCGGCAGGCCAAAATTGCGGTGCGGGGGATAGTTCGGTCGCCAGCGGTTTATTAAATTTCTCCTGCCAACAGGTCATAGCCACTTGTGCGGCTAACTGCTGCGGGCGATCGTAATAATAAATGACCGAGCGGTATTGCGAGCCATAATCCGGCCCCTGGCGGTTAACCTGGGTTGGGTCATGCATGGCAAATAATGTATCCAGCAGCTGGTCATAGCTGACTACCGTCTCGTCAAAAGTGATGTGAACCACCTCGGCATGGCCGCTACGGTCGCTGCAAACCTCTTTGTACGTCGGATAGTCAGTATGGCCGCCGGCATAGCCAACGCTGGTCTGCGTTACACCAGGCACAGCATCAAAATTTAACTGAATGCCCCAAAAGCACCCTGCCCCAAACACCGCCTGTGCCATTACCTGCTGCCCCTATTGTTTTTGCTTGCGATACCAGTCAACTCCATGAGAGAATAAGACAGCAATAACATTTTATATAGGCGCGGCACGATGGCGAAACAAGACAGACAAACATCCGCAGACAGTGGCATGACTATTCTGGAATCCGTCTTGGTACTGGCGGTGGTTGGCATTATCATCGGCGCAATTTGGGCCGGTTACAAAACCATTAACAATGACGCCAAAATGACCAATGGCACCCGTCAGGCCAACATGCTATTGAAAGCAACGCGTGATTATTTGGCCAATCAGAATGAAAATAGCATGGGGGCCTCAACCACCGGTCTCAAGTTAAATGAAGAATTGGCTTACGGCGCGGTTGGCGCAACAAATGCCATCAAAGGATCGGTACCCAGTGATATAAAAATAAATGGCACAGGCAATAATACGCAACTGCAAACCGATCTGGGCAATCTTGATGTAAAACTTTACAGCAACCCTAATACCAGATTTAATTCACCGCGCATTGTCATAACTTATTTAAGTGTTGGTGGTTCACCATCAATTGGCCGGGGTGTTTGCATTAGTCTTATCCAGGCGATGGCGGGTGATGCGACTGCGGTGCAAAACCTGGGATTGGTAAGCATTCAGTTAAATCAAGATTATGATGTTAATGACGGTCAAAATCTTTTTAATGATGTGTCGGTCACAGCGGGATTTATCCCGGTGGATACCGCACAAAGCAAATGTCAAAAAATCAATAAAATGAATTTTGCCTTTAACCTGCGCGGGTGAACCGCCCCGCTGACAATTGTGTATAGGTTTGTCGCGTAACTGGTAAAATTGTTTGGGTAATTTGCGCCGCTAAAATTTCACCGAGTAACGGTGCGGTCAGCAAGCCGCGTGAACCCAGCCCTGTCATCACATGCAAATTATCATACCCTGGCAACGGTCCCACAATTGGCAAGTGATTGGCCGTGGTGGCGCGCACTGCCGCGCGGCCCCGGCACATGTCAGGTGTGATTGATTGCGCCGCCGCCGCCAGTTGCGGCACTGTGGTAAAGTTTTGTAAAGCGGCTAAGTTTTCTGTGTGATCTTTGTCACGCACGTCATCATGCGTAGTATGTTGATAAGTCGCGCCCAGGATGCATGCGCCATCAACCGGCGGCGATAAATAATTACCGCAGACAATGGGCTGATTAAAGGTTGGCAACACATTTTGTGAAATATAGGTCAACTGGCCACGCCGCGGACGGATTGCATCTGGTAGATACTGTTGCAACAAGGTGCCTTGCCAGCCGGTTGCCAAAATAACATGTGCGGCCTCACAGATAATTTGGTTTTTAGCATTTAAAATCTGCCATTGTTGACCAATAAGTTTGATTGCACCAACGGTGGCGGTATGGCGCGCCGTACCTGCTGTCAGCGCTGCACAATAATCAAATGGCGACAAAGCCACCGCACGTGGCAAGTAAAAGCCGCAACCAGTGATGTCAGTTCCCGCGCGCTGGGTTAATTGCGCGGCATCACCATACTGCATATCCGTTTCATCAAATACCTGTTGCGCGGCCAATTGCGCGAAACGTTTTGCCTCATCAGCATCGGGCGGCAGTTGGATGATGCCCTGATATAAAATCGGCACATCAAGATTTTTTAAAACCTGCTGCGTATAATGCCAAGCCGCATCATGAAAATCGCGCGGCGGGCCGCCGCCCAGACTGAGCCACGGCATAATGAGGCCAACCGGGTTGCCGCTTGCCGCGCGGCCATTGTTTTCATCGATGATGACGGTAGAAATATTACGGCGCGCGAGCGCGTAAGCGGCGCCCGCCCCCGCAATACCGCCGCCGATGATAGCAACCTCAACCACAATAGGTTGCCACAATGCGGTTGCGTTTGTGCATGAAACCCGGAGTTTTGGTAACGGCGAAACCAGCCGCTGTTAAATTATCTTTGACGAAACCGGCTGCGGTAAAGGTTGCCAACCGCGTGCCGGGACGTGACAAGCGTCCAATCTGGTTGATCACCGGCGCCGACCATAGGTCCGGATTTTTAGCCGGTGCGAAACCATCCAGATACCAGGCATCAACCTGACCGGTAATGGCTGGCAAAATGTCGACAGCTTCGCCAAATGCTAATAACAGAGTGATATCTGGTGCCACCGCGCATAAATGCAGACCCGGCTTTAACGGCGGATAGGCGTCATACAAAGCGACAGTAGCTGGCGCAAACTGGGGCCACGCCGCATGGAGTTTTTGTAAAGCATCACGCGGCCACGGATGTTTTTCGAACGAGAGATACGTTAAATATCCATTGGCCGGTTTGTATGCCTGCCAAGTCGTACACGTCAGCAGAAAGTTGAGACCGGTACCAAAACCTGTCTCGCCTATTGTAAACTGCGGCTTAGCCTGCCACGCGCGCGGAATACCGCACCCAGCCAGAAAATTATGCTGGCTTTCACCAATGCCGTCTTGCCGCGAAAAATAGACATCCCCATATAAGGGGGCATAGGGTGTGTTACCCTGCCATTCAATTTCGGGGGCCGTTAGCATGCAGCAGATGAACCATAATGATGCCGTTACGGCAAGCGGCCTTACTGCCTATCGGTCTCTCATGGCGGTATTGATAATTATCATGTTAAGCACGCTGGCGTTGGCAACGGACGCCGGACAGCTGAATAATACTATGTTTTTAATGCGTGTTTTCATGGGATTGTTCTTTGTTATTTTTGCGCTATTTAAGTTTATCGATTTGCGCGGCTTTGCAAAGGCATTTGCCAAATACGATCTGCCGACGCAAAAATGTCCCGCCTACGGATTTATTTATCCGTTTATCGAACTGGGCTTGGGCCTTTGTTATCTCGCAAATATCGCGCCGGTACCGGTGCAAATTTTGACCGTCATCGTTATGTTGATTGCGGGCGCGGGTGTCGCAAAAGCGATGCAGGCCAAAACGCCATTGCTATGTGCATGTCTCGGCACGTTTTTAAAGGTAAAACTCAGCACCATCAGCATTATTGAAAATTTCGGCATGGCCGCGATGGCGGCGGTAATGTTGCTTATATATTAAGTTCGCTGCCAATCGTCGCCAAAGCGTTCGATATCATCTTCCCCCAGATAACCACCGCATTGCACCTCGACAATTTCCAACTCATCCAGCCCGGGGTTTTCGAGGCGATGCATGGCGCGCTGTGGAATATAGACCGAGACATTTTCATGCACCAGCTTGTCAAAATCGGTGGTTTTGTCATGAATGGAAACTTTGGCGACACCGCGCACCACAACCCAATGTTCGGAGCGGTGCTGATGCCGCTGCAATGACAGGCGCTTGCCGGGACGCACCACGATGCGTTTGATCTGGAAATTTTCACCCGCCGCGACGCTTTCGTAATAACCCCACGGCCGGTAAACGCGGCGGTGGGTAGTAAGTTCAGGACGCTGCTGCGCGCGCAATTCTTCAATCAATTGTTTGATCTTTTGCGGTTCCTTGCGCGACGCCACCAGCACCACATCTGGCATGGCGACCACCACGGTGTCCTCAATGCCATAGGTTGCGATCAGCGGCTGTTCGCTGCGGATATAGCAGTTTTTGGTATCGTGCTGAATGACATCGCCAATCAGCACATTCTGGCTGGCATCCTTGTCACCCACATCCCACAGCGCCGACCAGCTGCCAATATCATTCCAGCCGATATCGGCCGGCACCACTGCGGCGCGCGCGGTTTTTTCCATCACTGCATAATCAACCGAAATATCCGGTGCCTGTGCATAGGCCGCCTGTTCCAGCCAAATAAAATCCGTCTCGCGCCGCGCATGCGCAAAGGCAGCCGCCGCCGTGGTTGCCACGTCCGGCGCATGAATTTTGAGTTCCGCAAGATATAGCGCGGCTGGCAGAATAAACATGCCGCTGTTCCACAACCATTTGCCGGATTTTAAATAGGCATCAGCGGTTTTTTGATTGGGCTTTTCAACAAATTTGGTGATGGCATGCGTGTCAGTTTCACCGCTGATCGCCTTGCCGGTTTGGATGTAACCATAACCGGTTGCGGCAAAACGTGGCGTAATGCCAAAGGTCACCAGGCGATTATTGGCTGCCGCATTAATGCCAAGTTCCAACACTTTATGAAAAGCGGCATTATCTTCAATACGGTGATCGGACGGCAAGACCAGCATGATAGCGGCAGGATCCGCCTCCAGCGCGCGGTAGGCAGCGGCGGCAATCGCAATTGCGGTATTGCGCGCGCAGGGTTCCACCATAATTGTGGCGTTGTTAATGTGTGCGTCGCGCAGTTGTTCGGCCACAATAAAACGATGCTCAGTACTGCAGACGACAGCCGGCCCTAAAAAACGCCCGCCGCGCAGCCGCGCAATGGTTTCCTGCATGAGACTGATATCTGACGCCAACGGAATAAACTGTTTGGGAAACTGTTCACGCGACAGCGGCCACAGGCGTGTGCCCGACCCGCCCGCCAAAATTACCGGCACCACATTATATTGCGTCATATATGTCAGATATCTGACATTGCGATTCTGTTCAAGCACGCCAGGCGGCAGTTAGATATCGTGCGGCATTGGCGGCATCATCAGCCTTCGTCATCGCGCCAATAAAACCCGCACCAGCCGCCCCGGCGTTTTTTGCAGCTGCTAATGTCTCACAATTAATACCACCCAGTGCGATAACCGGTACGGATAATTGTATGGCGATCTGTTTAAAAACTTTTAAACCGAGCGGTAGGCGATCATCCTCTTTGCTGCTTGGCTGAAAGACGGGACTGAGCGTTACATAATCAACGCCGTTGGCAATTGCCGCTTGTGCACTTGGCAAATCATGCACCGATTGGCCGATAATCATATCGTCACCCACCAATTTGCGCATTTGCGCGGCATCCTGATGCGATGCCAGATGCAGACCGTCTGCATCAACCTGCCGCGCGACGCCTAGATTACGGCTAATATATAATTGCGCGCCGTGCCGCGTCGTGATGTCACGCAAGACATAGGCGATGTCCAATAGTTCCAGACCGGTTGCTGTGAGATCACGCAGGCAGATCCAGCGCAACCCACCGCGGCAGGCATCTTCTACTACCTGCGGCAATGGATAACGTGCCGATGGGTCTGTGATAAACATCAGGGGTGGGTTGGGCAGCTGCATCAACTGTTAACCATGCCATCAAAGGTTGAGCTTTCTTCCGCATAACGGCGTTTTGGAATGCGTCCCGCCAGATGGGCGTTACGCCCGGCGCGCGCGGCATCGCGCATCGCGATTGCCATCAAGACCGGATCGCGCGCCTTGGATACTGCGGTGTTCAACAATACGGCATCCGCGCCCAGTTCAAACGCCTGCGCGACATCGGACGCGGTGCCCAGACCGGCATCGATAATCAGCGGTACGGTGATGCGTTCGCGGATGATGGAAATGTTATAAGGATTGTTGATGCCATTCCCCGCGCCAATTGGCGAACCCAATGGCATGACCGCGGCACAACCAACATCTGCCAGTTTCATACAGGTGATCGGGTCGTCTGGCGCATAGGGCAAGACGACAAAGCCTTTGGCCACCAATTCCTCCGCCGCCAATAATAATTCCTGTGGGTCAGGTAATAACGTATCGCGGTCGCCAATCACTTCCAGCTTGATCCAGTTGGTCTCAAGCGCTTCGCGCGCCAGTTCCGCCGTCAGCACCGCATCCGCTGCCGTAAAACAACCGGCGGTGTTGGGTAGCAAGGTAATGTTTTTAGCGCGCAGCAAATCCTGCACTGCCTCCCCCGCACCGGTCAGGTTAATGCGGCGCAGCGCCACTGTCACGATCTGCGCTTCAGCGGCCTTGATCGCCTCCAGCATCACTTGCTGATTAGGATAACCGGAGGAGCCCAACAGCACACGGCTGGTGAATTCCTTGTCGGCAATTTTTAAAACGTCTGCCATTCACCCGCCTGCGAATGGTTTGACGATGTCAATTTTATCATTGGCGGCAATTACGGTTTCGCGCCATTTCGCGCGCGGCACCACCGTATTGTTTTGCGCGACCGCCACCACCAGATTTTCCAAATTTGTATAGCCCTGCAGCACCAGCACATCGGCAACTGTATCCGCTGTCACATCCTGCTGTTCACCATTCAAGATAATTTTGGTCATTTAAATCTATCCATTGAAAAATCTGCCGCGTAATCCAGCAAGTTGCCATGCTGTGTATACTTTAACATAATCATGCCCGACAGCGGCGCAAGCAAAATTCCATTGCGGTGATGCCCGGTGGCAAAGGACAGACTCGCAATACCGCTTGGCCCGAAAATCGGCGCATCGTCACGTGATGTCGGGCGATGCCCGACCCAGGTTTCGATGAGCGGCAATTCCTCCATGCCCGGCAGGATTTCCCATAATTCGCGCAGCAAATGCAACATGCCGCCAGCGGTCAAGGTATCGTCAAAGCCTTTATCTTCAACTGTGGCGCCGACCAACAAGCGGCCGTCGGAACGCGGTACGGCATACACTTCCGGCGTCCACAGCACATGCCGCAACAGCGGCTGCGCGGCATCCATTTGCAGCGCCAACATTTGGCCCTTCAGCGGGCGCACCAATGGTTTGAGATGATCTGGCAAGCCTGGCAACAATGCCGACCAAGCACCCGCCGCAATAATAATGTGAGCGGCGGCTAGCGTACGGCCTTGCGCCCGCACACCAACAGCCTGATTATTTTGAATAACAATTTCATCAATCGCAGCATGCTCGTAAATTTTTCCTCCACTGTTTATAAATGCTGTTTGCAAAGCAATCACCAATTGCCGGTTATCTACTGCATGATCGCTTTGGACGAAAATACCGCCTTTGGCCTGCGGGCTTAAAAACGGTTCGCGCGTCTTCAAATCGCGCGCATTGCACCAGACGGCATCTAGGTTCTTACTACGTAAAAATTCATAATGGTGTTTGAGCTGTGCAAGTTCATCGCTATCCGTTGCGGCAAAAATCGTGCCCTGCGCGCGGTAGTCCAAAGAGATGCCAGAGGCTGCTTCCAACTCATTTACAAAACGCGGCCAAATAGTTTGCGCATAAAGATTTAATGCGGTTAAATTTTCTTCCTGCGGTTCCGCCTCCATATTGGCGGCCAGCATGCCAGCCGCCGCCCAACTCGCGCCGCGCCCAACCGCGCCTTTATCATATATCTCAACGCGATATCCTGCTTGTTGCAGCCGCCAGCCAATGCAAAGACCGGTCACACCCGCGCCAATGATGATAACTTTTTGCGCCATGCGTTTTCTTATAAGGCTTGACCCCTGATGTCCATTTCAATTAGATTTGCGGTGTCTGAGCGGGACGCATGTCAAATGATATGCGTTGAGATTGGTATTGCACCTGACGCTTTGAACCTGATCCAATTCACATTGGCGGAGGGACAGATGTTTGCATATTTGTATGCCAGATTTGTTGTTTCGCCTGCACAAGGCCGCGCCATGTTAGACATCACCCCAAAACAAGTCTCCATCACCACCGGCCCCCTGCCCGGTTCCAAAAAAATTTATGTCGGTAATTTGCACGTTGCGATGCGCGAAATTCAATTGTCGCCAGAGGCCAATGAGCCGAACCTGTGCGTTTATGATACCTCAGGCCCCTATACCGATACTAAATATATGGCTGACATCAACAAGGGTTTGCCGCGGTTGCGTGACGCGTGGATCCGCGCGCGCGGCGATGTTGAGGATTATGCACCGCGTGAAATTGTGGAGGCCGATAACGGTTTTGCCGGTAAAAATTTAGTTGCGGAATTTCCGGTTAAAAACTGCCCGCTGCGCGCGAAAAGCGGCGTTTCTGTCACGCAAATGGAATATGCACGCCGCGGCATCGTAACGCCTGAGATGGAATATGTGGCCATCCGCGAAAACCAGCAGCGCGCCTTTAACACCAAACCGCGCGATGGCGAGGATTTTGGCGCATCAATTCCGGACAATATTACCGCGGAATTTGTGCGCAGCGAAATCGCCGCCGGCCGCGCCATCATTCCCGCCAACATCAACCACCCCGAGGCGGAGCCGATGATCATCGGCCGCAACTTCCTGGTTAAAATCAACGCTAATATCGGCAATTCCGCAGTCACCTCATCAGTCGCCGATGAAATTGACAAGATGGTGTGGGCTATCCGCTGGGGCGCCGATAATGTGATGGATTTATCCACCGGCCGCAACATTCATAACATCCGTGAATGGATTATCCGCAATTCGCCGGTGCCAATTGGCACGGTGCCGATTTATCAGGCGCTCGAAAAAGTTAATGGCGTGGCTGAGGATTTAACCTGGGAGATTTACCGTGATACGCTGATTGAACAATGCGAACAGGGTGTCGATTATTTCACCATTCATGCCGGCGTGCGGCTGGCCTATATCCATCTGACCGCGAAACGCGTGACCGGCATCGTCTCACGCGGTGGCTCGATCATGGCGAAATGGTGCCTCGCGCATCATCAGGAAAATTTCCTCTATACGCATTTTAATGAAATTTGCGAAATCCTGCGCGCCTACGACGTGTCATTTTCACTGGGTGATGGCTTGCGTCCGGGGTCGATTGCCGATGCCAATGATGCCGCGCAATTTGCCGAGCTGGATACATTGGGCGAGCTTACCCAAATCGCCTGGCAACATGGCTGCCAGGTTATGGTGGAAGGCCCCGGGCATGTGCCGATGCACAAGATCAAGGTCAATATGGAAAAACAGCTTGCCACCTGTGGCGAGGCGCCGTTTTATACGCTGGGGCCGCTGACCACCGATATCGCGCCCGGCTACGACCATATCACGTCGGCAATCGGCGCGGCGATGATCGGCTGGTTCGGCACCGCGATGCTGTGTTACGTGACGCCAAAGGAACATCTGGGCCTGCCCAATCGCGATGATGTGAAGGTCGGTGTTATCACCTATAAAATTGCCGCGCATGCCGCAGATCTGGCCAAGGGGCACCCCGCCGCCCAGGCGCGTGACGATGCACTGTCCCGCGCGCGCTTTGAATTCCGCTGGCATGACCAGTTTAACCTGTCACTAGACCCGGACACCGCCCTTGCCTATCATGATGAAACCCTGCCGAAAGAAGCGCATAAATCCGCGCATTTTTGTTCAATGTGCGGCCCCAAATTCTGCAGCATGAAAATCAGCCAGGAAGTGCGCGATTACGCCGCAACCGGCATGAAAGAAATGTCCGCGAAATTCCGCGATGAAGGCGGGCAGATTTATAAGAAGAGTGCAGCTTAACTATATTTTAAGATGAAACTTTTATGAAAGTAATTAAAGTTTTCGCTTGTCTCTTTGTTTTGTGTTAATTTGAATAATTCATTAAACAAACTGAGGAAATTATGGCTATTAAAAGTTTATTGACCAGACGAACCGCTCTTTACGCAAATACTTCTCCTAATAAAGATATGCCTTGTGTGGGGGTAGCTTATAATGGCCCTAATAGTCCGACGTTTATTAATAATCTAACAGCTGATTCAACATCACAATTTTACCCCACTCAAGGTTACAATTGCTTTGATGATATACAAACAATTGACCCGATTAGAAGGCCTACGCATTTGAATATAGGCAGTACGTTGGATTACAAATAAAAGATATGCTTTACGGCGCATGGTAACGAATTATAATTGTTACTATGCGCTCCTTCACCCAAATCGATGACCTCACCGCTGAAGAAATCAGCTGCCTTAAGGATTTAGCCAAGAATATCAAGGCGCGGCCGGACCGGTATGCCCATGCGCTGGCCGGTAAAATCCTTGGGTTGATGTTTTTCGAACCGTCGACGCGGACGTATTTCTCGTTTGCCAGCGCGATGCAGCGGCTCGGCGGCACCGTCATGGGTTTCAACGGTATCGAATGGACGTCGATGACCAAGGGCGAAAGCCTGGAGGATACCGCGCGCATGATGGCCAGTTATGCCGATGTGCTGGTCTGCCGCACGAAAGAGGTTGGCACCGCGACGCATCTGCAAAAATTCGTGAAGGTGCCGGTCATCAATGCTGGTGAAGGCGACGGCGAGCATCCGACCCAGGCGCTGACCGACCTGTTCACCATTGATGAACATTTCGGGCGCAGTGATATCAATCTGTGCCTCTATGGTGACCTGCGCTTTGGACGTACGACGCATTCATTGATCAAACTTGCCGCGCGCATGGGCGCCAATATTACCTGCGTCGCGCCGGAGGCGTTTCAAATGCCGCTGGAATACATTCATTATGCCCAGGACCAGGGTGCGACGGTGACGGCGCTTGATAAATTCGATGATGCAACGCTGCAGGCAATCGATGTGTTATATGTGACGCGCATTCAGCGTGAGCGCCTGCCCGAAAATACCGATATGGATGTTTTTGATGGCGGTTATGTCATTGATGCCGTGTTTGCGAAACGCCTGTCACCCACCTGTATTGTCATGCATCCGCTACCGCGCGTCAACGAAATCACCACCGATTTTGATGCCGACCCGCGCGCGATGTATTTTCAACAGGCCGCCAACGGTGTGCCAGTCAGGGCGGCGTTGTTGCAATGGTTGCTGAGAAGCTAGCGCTGTAGCAACCTCCCCCTTGTGGGGAGGTCAAAAATTCTAAGCGCCGCGCAGCAAGCTGCAGAATTTTTGGGTGGGGGACAAAACTTAAACTTATACCCCCACCCAAATTTTATCGCTTTACATCGTTTCATTTATGAAACGATGGCTCAAAAATTTGTGCCTCCCCACAAGGGGGAGGCTATTACAGCGCAGTATAAGTTATTTCTGAATTGCGATAGCTTTTTAATGCAATTGTCTTGACCCGGTTGCGCCACTTGTGCCAATCGCCAGCAGCGCCTGCATCATCTCGGCGCGGTCGGCCAGCGTCGCCGCTTCCAGCAGCGCCTGTTTTTCTGCAATATCAAATGGGCACACCATCGCCAAAGTATTCATCAATTGAATGTCGCCGGCACTTTCAATCGCGTCCCAATCAAGCTCGAAATCTTTTTGCGTGAAATAGTCTTTAAGCAATGGCAGGAAATTTTTACGGTCCAATTTAAAACCGGCGGCCTTTTCGAGATCACCAAGATAGTCAGAAAAATCCACCCCCGCGGTGCGGTAGCTTTGCGAAACCGGAATTTCCTGGATAATTTTAAAACGGCAGATGCCGGTTAAATTAACCAAATAGCGGCCGTCGTTAGTTTCTTCAAAACCAGTGATGCGTCCCATACAACCAACATTATACAGCGCGGGCATTTTATCATTAGGGCGGCCATCCGTGTCCTTGGGTTGCACCACGCCAACAAGACGCGGGCCCGCCAGCACATCATCCACCATTTGCGTATAACGCGGTTCGAAGATATTGAGCGGCAAATGAAATTGCGGCAGCAGTACGACACCCGCGATGGGAAACAGCGGAATATCCTGCGGCAAATCCGCCAACTGATAGGTTTTAAACATTTAAGAAAACAAAAGGGCGGACAGTTTGCGGCGTGCGTCCGCGACCCGTGCATCATCGGCGCCCAGCAAGTCAAACAATACCAGTAATTGCTGCCGCCCGATTTCGTCATTCGCCTTGCGGTCCTTTTTAATGCTGGTGAGCAATGCGGCAATCCCTTCCGCCACCTGCCCTGTGGCAATTAAGCCCATCGCGTGATTGTAATGCGCCGCGGCATCATCGCCATTTAAGATAGCCTTGTTCGGCGCGGCAAATGGCATCAGGTTTTCCACAAATTTCACGCCGGTTTGGGCGCGACTATTGTTGGCATCGGTTTTCAAAACCTCGCGATATTCCGCCGCCGCTGCCACGGGATTGGCATCTTCGAACGCAAAGCGCGCGCGGACAAACGGATCGGCAAGATTTTCTACAGATGCTTCTTCATCGCTGGCTGCATCATCCGTGCCGCCGGTCATTTTCAACACGCCATCAATAAATTGCTTGATCTGGCTTTCCGGCACGACGCCCATAAAACCATCCACCGGCTGCCCGGCGACAAAGGCGAACACCTGCGGCACCGATTGAATATGCATCGCCTGCGCCAGTTCCGGCGACTGGTCGATATCAATGCGCGCCAAGGTGACTTTACCGGCATAGGCTGTAACAATTTTTTCCAGCAGCGGGCGCAGTTGTTTGCAGGGGCCGCACCAGCTGGCCGTGAAATAGGCCAGTACCGGTTGTTGCATTGACGCCATCAGCACTTTTTGCTGAAAATCCACCATACTGGCATCAAAAAAATAGGACGTGTTGGTGGCCGCAGCCGGTTGGGCGGAAAGGTTAAGCATGGCGGTAAAATGGGACTTTCCCCGGTATCGTGCAAGTGGTTATCACACCGCATACCAATGACTGGGGCAAAAAAATGGCGCCGGGGGGAGCGCCATTTCTTTGGTGGTGGGGGTAAACTTTTAAACTCTATGCTTCGTCTTTATGACCGGTGCCTGGCTCCGTCAACTTTGGCGCCTTGCCCTGTTCCAGCTTGCCTTCATTGCGCAACGCGCGGCCGTCTTGCATCATTTCTTGGTCTTTTAATTTTTCGCCAATTTCTTCCTGGACGAAACCAGCACCTTCTTTAACTGCTCCAACAATGCCCATAACCATGTTCCTATCTGTTTGTGATATGAGTATGTTTAAATAAATTAAGCTCAGCGCACGATAGGCGAAAACAGCCAAAATATAAAAAACACATAAGAAGCACGCTGAATTTCATGGTCATAATACTTTAAATCGCCTATGTTGGCCAATCATGCTGTCGGCCCAACCTTTACCTGTTTCCAAAGCGCACGCCGGCATTACGGTGCCACAGTTCCATATTGGCCCCATGAGCCGCGCGGTGGTGGATGCTGTGCTGGCCGTAGCCGTGCGGCAAGCGGTTGATTTGTGTTTGATTGCGTCACGCCGCCAGATTGATGCCGCGGCATTGGGCGGCGGTTACGTTAACAACTGGAGTACAGAAAATTTTGCCGCTTATGTTAAACAGCATGACAGTGCGCAACGCATCACGCTGGCGCGCGATCACAGCGGGCCCTGGCAGCGCGATGACGAGCGTGAGTTATCATTTACCGACGCCATGCAGCGCGCGCATGTATCGCTGCGCACCGACATTGCCGCGGGTTTCCGCATTTTACATCTGGACCCCGAAAAAACGGTTGTCCGCCAGGCCGCGGACAGTGTAACGCGTTTCACCGACATAACATTACAACTGCTGCAACAAGCGGCGCGTGATGCGGATGAATTGGGCTGTGCCATTGCCTTTGAAGTTGGCAGTGATGAAGGCGCCGGCGAAGATTTCACGCCCGACCAATGGCAGCAGTTTTTGGACGCTGTGTTTAATTATTGCGCGCAGCATAATCTGCCGCGGCCGGTAACCTTGGCTGTGCCAATGGGCACCAAGACCAAGGAAATCCGCAACCTGGGCGGATTATTAAGCCAAAGCCCGGCGCAGATTGCGTTTTGGGGCGGGCGGATTGCCGCTTTGCAAAAGCTGGCCGGTGCCTACGACATTTCGTTAAAACTGCATAATTTTGATTATATGAGCGCAGCGGATGGTGCCGCCTATCGCGCGCTGGGCGTGCGCTGTTTCAATGTCGCGCCGGAGTTTGGCGTGGTTGAGAGCCGCACGCTGTTGAACTTGCTGGAGACATACGGCCTCACCCAACTGGCCGCACAATTTATTGACATGGCGGTGGCCTGCAACAAATGGCAACGGTGGCTGTTGCCAGGCAGTGATGCCAGCGACCGGGACAAAGCATTAATGGCCGGTCATTATATTTTCGCCCAACCGGCCTGCCGCGCCTTGCGCGATAGCGCTACAAAGCAATTGGCCAAACACGGCGTTGATCTGGAAGGCGCTATACAAACCGCAGTGGAACAGGCTATTACGCATTATCTGTAAGCGGGATTGATAAAGGTGGCCAAACACATACACGCCGGATTTGATATTTTGGCCTTGCGCGGCAATACGCGCAATGCTGATTTTAAAACTGCGCCGCAATATTTTTACCGTTATCTAAAGCTTGCAGCTGGCGCGACTGCCGCGCTGCCCGACTGGCGCCGCCTGATTATGTTTGTGCCAACGCCGGGGCAAGATATGGCGCAGGTTGGTTATGATAATTTTGTTTTAGCCGCCGGCGATACCCTGGCGCTTTACAGTCAGGGCGGCAGCATCACGGCCATCACCAATGCAACCATCCTGCTGGCCGGCACCAATGTGGAAACGGAGTCTTGTGCCGCGGATCCGGTACATAAAACCTATCAGGACCATTATAAAGTTGCCAAACCGTGGGGGCACGAATTATGGCTGAACGGCGAAGACCCGGTGTTTAATTTTAAAGAAGTGCATTTGAAGCAAGGACACCAAACCAGCCTGCAATATCATAATTTCAAACAGGAAACCAATTTCCTGTTTGCCGGCGAAAGCGACCTGGTGTTCAAAGCCAATGCTGCCGTGCAAAATAACGATGTGACGGATGCCGACCTGGGCGTGCTGCGCCTTAGGCCGCGCACGGTCATGTATATTGAACCGCCGTCATTGCACCGTCTGATTGCCATAACGGATTTGTATCTGTATGAAGCGGCCACCGCCTATCTGGATGATGTGTTCCGGGTGCAGGATGATGCGGCGCGCGGGCATGGCCGCATCGCCGCTGAACATTTGAAAGCGGGCTAAAACATGCGTATGCAGTCTTTATTTTCGCTGTTATAGTTTCTAACGTGACGTAACCACATCCCGAGGAATGAACTATGAAAACACTATACACCGCCCATGCCACCGCTGACGCCGGCCGTGACGGCAGCGTAAAAACCGATGATGGCGTCCTGTCACATAAATTGACCCGGCCCGGCGCTGGTAACGGCACCAATCCCGAGCAGTTGTTCGCAGCGGGCTATGCTGCATGTTTTGGCAGTGCTGTAGCTGCAGTCGCCAAAAAACAAGGGCATGATGTTGCCGCCGCACACGTGACGGCTGACGTCAGCTTGAATCAAGATGACAACGGATACTTTATTTCAGCAGCATTGAATGTGGAATTGCCCAGCCTGGATCAGACCACAGCTGAAAATATTGTCGCTGATGCGCACCAGATGTGTCCCTATTCTAAAGCCACACGTGGCAATATTGAGGTTACCTTAAAGGTGAATTCACAGCCGTTAGCTGCAGCTGCGTAATGCCGAATACCGCGCCTGCTACCGTTGATCCAAAACTGCTGGAATTGCTGGTCTGCCCGGTGACCAAAACACCGCTGAAATACGACATGGCGGCCCAGGAGTTGATTAGCGCGCAGGCGGGTTTAGCCTTCCCCATACGGGATGGCATCCCCATTATGCTGGTGGATGAAGCAAGACAGGTGGAAGGTTAAGGCCTTCCTATTTAGCGCGCCTTCAGGTGAAAGGCGGCGGTTGAAACTCTCTTTAATAATAAAGAAAGCACCCTAGGGTATTTCCTGGCAGTGACCGATAACGTAGGGGTTTGCCAATTACAGCAAATAACCCTGCCCGGTGCCAACCGGGCAGCTCAGCGTTATCGTCATGACGGCCCGTCTATAGCCAGACCGTCATATTAGGAATATAATCTTGTTAGATGGTGTTTGTCAAGGAAAATTGATAAGGCATTTAGGAAATAGAAGTATAGAAAAATCCTAAGCTTCATTATCCTACAACTCTTATTTAACCAGCAGCTTTAGCTGCTTCCTTTTCTGCATCCGCTTTTTTGGCGTCTTGCGCAGTTGCCTTGCCCAAACCTTCATAACGCTTGGCAAAACGGCTGACCTGACCGCCGCGCGCCACGGCCTGCATACCTTTATTCCAGGCGGGATGGGTCGCGGGATCAATATCCAAGGCCAGCGTCGCGCCCGGTTCACCATAGGTGGAACGCGTGGTGAATGTTTCGCCGGACGGGCGTTTTACGGTAATCTCGTGGTAAGCGGGGTGCGCGTCTTTTTTCATCATTTAAATCCTGGTCAGGCGGCGTTTTTAGCGATATGTCGTGATAATTGCAACAAATAGATTAAGGGGCCGGTGAAACGGGTGTTTTTATGAGATTGCCCAGCTGGTGCATAACATCAATCGAACCGTCATTCCTGAAATAAAACTCTTTTAATTTTGAACGTAAGTCTTTGAGACTTTCTGTCGGATCGGCAACAATAATCACAAACGTCCTTTGCAAAGATTCGCAAATGGCCGCTCGGATTTGGACGTTTTTTTTATATTGTTGAGGGTCTATTACACCAATGCTGGCGACTGCATCCACTTCACTGGTTTGATGGTTGATAAAGCTGTGCCAAGCGGCTTGCCCAAAGTTTTCAATATAAGGCTGCACACCGGGCTCTAATTGTTGGGCGAGCTTGCCAGTAATATAGACAGTGCGCTTTTTAGATTGCTGTGTCATTGGGGTATTGGTGATATCTATAAAGTCACATTGCCCCAATGCTGACAATTCTTCCGCTGTAAAAATCGGCTGTCCGGCCAGTGATACAATTTTAAGATTACTCATGTCATTTCCTTGAATATTAACTTTAGCATTTTTAGCGGTTAGAACAGAAAATGCAAGGATTTATTGATAAATACTACTGAAGCCTAACTCCGATAATCCGCATTGATGCTGATATAACCGTGCGTCAGGTCACAGGTCCAGGCGGTAAAGCTGCCGCGGCCGATCCCAAGGTCGACATTGATTTCAACTTCCTGAGTTTTGATATGCGCGGCAATCGGCGCTTCATCAAAATCGGCAACCGCTTGCCCTGCTTCGGCAATCAAAATACCACCGATCGAAACCTTGAGCTTGTCGCGATCCGCCTGCGCGCCGGATTTGCCCACCGCCATGACAATGCGGCCCCAATTGGCGTCTTCACCGGCAATCGCGGTTTTGATCAAGGGTGAATTGCCAATCGCCATCGCCACGCGGCGCGCATCGGCTTTATGCTTGGCGCCGGTGATATGCACGGTGATGAATTTTTGCGCGCCTTCGCCATCACGCACCACTTGTTGCGCCAGATCCAGCATGACATCGGTCAGGACACGGCGGAAATCACGTAGCGAGGCTTCACCCGCGACAATTGGCAGCTCATTGCCCGCCGCGCCAGTGGCGGCGACAATTACACAGTCGTTGGTAGAGGTATCACCATCCACGGTGATGGCGTTAAAGCTGATGGCGTTCGCTTGCGTAACCAGCGTTTGCAAAATCGCCGGTGGGATTGCGGCATCGGTAAAGATAAAGCCCAGCATGGTTGCCATATCCGGCGCGATCATGCCGGAGCCTTTGGCAATGCCATTGATGGTTACCGTTTTGTTGCCGATAACGCAGGTGCGGCTGATCAATTTTGGAAACGTATCCGTCGTCATAATCGCGCGCGCCGCCTGGCCCCAATCATCGGCGGCAAGATTTTTGACGAGGTCCGACACATGGTTGGTGATGGTAGCAGCGTCCAGCGGTTGGCCGATAACACCGGTGGATGAAATCAAGACCTCTTCCGCTTTACAGCCCAGCGCTGTGGCGACAGCGGCCGCGGTTGCCATAACGGTTTGAACGCCCGCCTGGCCGGTAAACGCGTTAGCATTCCCGGAATTGATAATAATTGCGCGCGCATGGCCATTCGATTTTTGCAAAGCGTCCACACACCAATCCACCGGCGCGGCGCGCGTGGTGGATTGAGTGAAGACACCCGCGATGCTGGTGCCCTTGTGTAATTCAATCAGCAGTACATCATCACGATTTTGGTATTTAATACCGGCCTGGGCCGCGGCCAAGCGCACACCGGCTACGCTTGGCAAACTATCCAAAATTTGTGGTGCCAATGGTGAGGTTGGCAGCGCGTCTTTACCCATAATGATTTCCTTTTCAAAAAATCATTATCATAAATCGCGCGCAAAAAAAGCCCGGCAAAGCCGGGCCCGTAAATCGCATATACGAAACTTATTTTTTGGCAGGTTTGTCGGCAGCCGCTGGTGTAGCCGCACCCTTTGGCATCTGCGCCAGATTATCCTGGAAGATTTCGATCTTGCTGCCCTTGCGCAAATCCGCCAGTTCCGCTTGCGCCAGTTGTTGTGACAGGCGCTGTTTCAATTGATCTTTAACATCATCAAAGCGCGGCGCCTGACGCGTGCGGCGGTCTTCCAATTCAATCACATGCCAGCCAAACTGGCTTTTCACCGGTGTTTTGGTATATTGACCGGGCTGCAGTTTAAAGGCGGCATCGGCAAATTCCGGCACCACTTCTTTCTTGGTAAAGAAATCGAGATAACCGCCATTGGCCTTTTCCGGGCCTTTGTTGTTATCGCCAGCCAATTTCGCAAAATCCGCCCCGCCATCCAGCTGCTTGATTAGGTCCTTAGCCTGCTGTTCGGTATCCACCAGCATATGACGCGCGCTGATTTCTTCCTGTTCAGGATTTTCTTTTTTAAATTTGACAAATTCGTCTTTCAGCACTTTGTCAGTAATTTTTTTATCAATCGCGCGGTTCAGGTAGACATCTTCCGTGATCTGTTCCTTGGCCTGGGCGGCGCGGCTTTGCACCTCAGGATCATTGCTTAAATTTTGGGCATTGGCAGCCTTTAAAATCGCCTTGCCGTTGATCAGCTGGTCGAGCGCCATCGGCTCTAACAGCGGACGCGGCATTTGTTTAACGTTCGCCGGCAGCGCTTTCAAAAAGTCATCCAGCTGACCGCGCGTGATATCCTCACCATTGACGCGTGCCAACACAGCAGTTGGTTTGGTGTCAGCGGCAAAAGCCGGGGTGATAAACAGGGTGGCAGCCATCGCCAGGGGAAGCATACGCATGATGGGGAATCCTTTCAAATTTGCTGCGCTATAAAACACGGCTTGGGCCATGCTCGCAAGACCTGCGAAGGTGACCTTTTCTTAATAATAACCCTGATATCGGCATGACTTCGTTGACGGATGCCCTCCTAATCTCTATCTAGAATACAAAGAAAATACCAAGTTAGGAATAAAATGTTAACTGCATTGGCTAAAGCGGTTTTGGGCACCTCGAACGACCGAATTTTGAAACGGCTGGCCAAAAATATTGAAAAGATCACTGCGCTGGAACCAACCGTAGCTCTGTTATCTGACGAAGCGCTGAAATCGCGCACCGGCATGCTGCGCGAATGGCTGCACAATGGCAAAACATTGGACGACGTATTGCCGGAAGCCTTTGCGACCGTGCGCGAGGCTTCCAAGCGCGTGCTGGGCATGCGGCATTTTGATACGCAGCTGATCGGCGGCATGGTCTTGCATGAAGGCAAAATCGCTGAAATGAAAACCGGGGAAGGTAAAACACTGGTGGCGACGCTGGCCGCCTATCTGAATGCCCTTGAAGGCAAAGGCGTGCATGTTGTCACTGTCAATGATTACCTGGCCAAGCGTGACAGCGAATGGATGGGCAAACTCTATACATTTTTGGGCCTCACTGTCGGGGTTATCGTACATGGTTTGAACGATGAAGAACGCCGCGTGCAATATGCCGCCGATATTACTTATGGCACTAACAATGAATATGGTTTCGATTATTTGCGCGATAATATGAAATTCAAATTGTCGGAGATGGTACAGCGGCCCTTTAATTTCGCAATTGTCGATGAAGTTGACTCTATCCTGATTGATGAAGCGCGCACCCCGCTGATCATTTCGGGCGCCGCGCAGGACAGTTCCGAACTCTATCTCAAAATCGATCAGGTGATGGCGCAGTTGACACCGGCGGATTACGACCTCGATGAAAAAGGCCGCAGCGTTAATATGACCGAGGGCGGTATCGAAAAGGTTGAAGAATTGTTACGTGCACGCGGTTTGATTACCGAAGGCGGTCTGTACGATTTACACAATGTGCATATCAACCATCATGTGACCCAGGCGTTGAAAGCGCGCGCGGTGTTCAAACGCGATGTCGATTATATCGTGCGCGACGGCAAAGTGGTGATCATTGATGAATTTACCGGCCGCATGCGCCCCAGCAACCGTTACTCCGAAGGGCTGCACCAGGCGCTGGAAGCCAAGGAAAATGTGACGGTCGAGCAGGAAAACCAGACGCTGGCCTCGATCACCTATCAGAATTATTTCCGCCTTTATCCGAAGCTGTCCGGCATGACTGGGACGGCCTTGACCGAGGCCGGCGAGTTTGCCGAAATTTACAAACTGGATGTCGTCGAAATTCCGACCAACCGCCCGGTGACGCGCAAAGACGACAATGATTACATTTTCCGCACCGCGCCCGAAAAATATAACGCGATTGTCGAATTGATTGAAGAATGCGTGGCGCGGCAGCAACCGGTGTTGGTCGGCACAACCTCGGTTGAAAAGTCGGAAGAAATTTCCGCGCTGCTGAAAAAACGGAAAATTGTGCATAATATTTTGAATGCGCGCCATCACGAAAAGGAAGCGGCGATTATCTCCCAGGCCGGTGCGCCGGGCGCGGTCACCGTTGCCACCAATATGGCGGGCCGTGGTACCGATATTAAACTGGGCGGCAATCTGGATATCATGCTGGATGAGGCCTTGGCTAAGGCAGAAGGCGCGCGCGACCGCGAACAAATCGCTGAACTCGTCACCGCGCGCCATGCCGAGCAGGAACGCAAGGTCGTGGAGGCCGGCGGCCTTTACGTCATTGGCACCGAACGGCATGAAAGCCGCCGGATTGACAATCAGCTACGCGGCCGTTCAGGGCGCCAGGGCGACCCGGGCGCGTCTAAATTCTATGTCGCATTGAATGACGACTTGATGCGCATTTTCGGCGCGCAGCGCATGGATAATATGCTGCAAACATTGGGGTTGCGTGAAGGTGAGGCGATTTGGCACCCGTGGATTACCAAGGCGATTTTAAATGCGCAAAAACGCGTCGAGGCGCATCATTTCGACATTCGTAAAAATGTTTTAAAATATGATGATGTCATGAACGACCAGCGTAAGGTGATTTATGTGCAGCGCCGTGACATTATGGGCAGCGATACGGTCAATGAATTTGTCACCGATATGCGCCACGAAATAATTGAGGACATGGTGATGCGCGCCATTCCCCAAGGGTCCTATGCCGAACAATGGGATTTGGCGGGTTTGCAAAAGGACGCCCATCGTATTCTAAATATCAATTTGCCGATTATTGACTGGGGAAAACAGGACGGTATTACCGAAACTGAAATTGAACAGCGGTTGATGAAGGCCAGCGATGAGATGATGGCTGCCAAAATGGCCGCCTATTCGACCGACCTTGCCAAAGAATTACAACGCAATATTTTGCTGCAGGTGTTTGACCAAAGCTGGCGCGATCACCTGCTGCAGATGGATCACCTGCGCGGCGGGATTAACCTGCGCGCCTATGGCCAGAAAGATCCGCTTAATGAATATAAGCGCGAGGCCTATACCTTGTTCCAGCTGTTGTTGGATACCGTCAAGGAACAGGTCACTGCGGTCTTGAGCCACATGCAATTCAACGCCGCCGAACCGCTGCCGGAGCTGGAGGCGCCCAAAGACATCAAGGAAACACGCATCGACCCGGCACTGGCGATGGCCGGTGAGGAGATACCGACAGAGTTGCTGGCCGCGGAGATGCCGCGCACCGTCGTCAATCGTTTCGATGCCAATGACCCTAACAGCTGGGGCAATACGCCGCGCAATGCACCCTGCCCGTGCGGCTCCGGCAAAAAATATAAACAATGTCATGGCGCAATATAAGCGTGAGTTTTGAGGAGTGAGATGACCCCCACCCAAATTTTCATCGCTGCGCTGGAAAATTTGCTGAACGCTCGCCCGCGTTACAGCCCCGCAAGAGAGAGGCTGCTTCTTCCTAGAATAAAACAGACAATTGTTTCAACCACTGGCGGTATAGCCTCCCCCTTGCGGGGAGGCACAAAAATTCAAGGTCAAAGACCGCAGAATTTTTGGGTGGGGGTATCATGCCTGTAAATTTAAGCGAAAAAATTTCCGCCAGCACCGCCACCATCGGCATTATCGGTATGGGCTATGTTGGCCTGCCGCTCGCGAAAACCTTTATTGATAAAGGCTTTACGGTCTTAGGTTTTGATATCAATCAAAATTTCATCGACCAGTTGAATGCCGGGCAATCCTACATTCATCATATTCCGTCGGCAACGATCGGCGCTGCCCGCGCGACCAACCGCTTTAGCGCCACGTCCGACTTCGCGCAATTAACAGATGTTGATGTTATATTGATTTGCGTGCCGACGCCGCTGACCGACAACCGCGACCCCGATTTATCCGCCGTTATAAAATCCACGGAAAGTATCGCCGCCAGTTTACGCCGCGACCAGTTGGTTATTCTGGAGTCCACCACCTATCCCGGCACCACCGCCGATGTAATGAAACCGATTTTGGAGGCGAATGGTTTGCAGGCGGGCACAGACTTTTTCCTGGCTTATTCGCCAGAGCGCGAAGACCCCGGCAATATTGATTTTTCGACCGGCGCCATCCCCAAGGTCGTCGGTGCCGATGATCCCGCCAGCCAGGCGCTGGCGGTCAGTTTATATGAACGGATTGTGCCCAAGGTTATTCCAGTATCCTCCGCCGCGACGGCGGAGGCTGTGAAGCTGACCGAAAACATTTTCCGCGCCGTCAATATCGCTTTCGTCAATGAACTGAAAGTTATTTACGCCAAACTCGGCATCGATATTTGGGAAGTCATCGAGGCTGCGAAAACCAAACCGTTTGGCTATATGCCGTTTTACCCGGGGCCGGGTCTGGGTGGCCATTGCATCCCCATCGACCCGTTTTATTTAACGTGGAAAGCGCGCGAGGCCGGTCTATCAACCCGCTTTATTGAACTGGCTGGTGAAGTGAACACCGCGATGCCGGATTACGTTATTCATAATTTGGCGTTGGCGCTTGACCAGCGGTTTGGCATTGCGCTGTCGCGCGCCAACATTCTTATCATCGGCATGGCTTACAAAAAGAATGTTGATGATGTGCGCGAAAGTCCCTCGATGGATATTACACTGAAACTGCGCGCGCGTGGTGCGCAGATCGCTTATCACGACCCGTATGTGCCGGTGCTTAAAACGAAAAAGGGCAAAGGCACGCTGACGGGTATGCAGTCCGTTGCGCTGACGCCAAAAACAATTGCCGACTATGATGCAATACTCATCTTAACCGATCACGATAATATCGATTATAAACTGCTCGCCGAACACGCAAAACTGGTCGTGGATACGCGCAATGCCTGCGGCAACCGTGGCTTTACCGCTGAAAATATTGTAAAAACATAATATGGCCGGTTTGTCGTTCCAGGATATTATTTTAAAATTGCATGCCTATTGGGCGGCCCAAGGCTGCGTGATTTTGCAGCCGTATGATATGGAAATGGGTGCCGGCACCTTTCATCCTGCCACCACCCTGCGCGCACTGGGGCCGAAACCGTGGAAGTGCGCCTATGTGCAGCCGTCGCGCCGCCCGGCGGATGGCCGCTATGGCGAAAACCCCAACCGGCTGCAGCATTATTACCAGTATCAGGTGTTGTTAAAACCATCGCCGGAAAACGCGCAGGAATTATATCTCGGTTCACTGCGCGAACTTGGTATCGATCCGTTGCTGCACGATATCCGTTTTGTTGAGGATGATTGGGAAAGCCCAACGCTGGGCGCCTGGGGCCTCGGCTGGGAGGTGTGGTGTGACGGGATGGAGGTTACGCAATTCACGTACTTTCAGCAGGTCGGCGGCATTGAATGCAAACCAGTGGCGGTGGAGCTGACCTATGGCTTGGAACGCTTGGCAATGTATATCCAGGGCGTTGAAAATGTCTATGATCTCGATTTCAATGGCGCCGGCGTTAGTTATGGCGATGTCTTCTTGCGCGCCGAGCGTGAATTTTCCGCCTATAATTTTGAACATGCCGATACCGCACAACTGTTCCAGCATTTTAAGGATGCCGAAATTGAGTGTCAAAATCTGTTAAATGCCAAACTCGCGCTGCCCGCTTATGACCAGTGCATCAAGGCCAGCCATCGTTTCAATTTGCTTGATGCGCGCGGCGTGATTGCGGTGACCGAACGCGCTTCATACATTAGCCGCATACGCGCCTTGGCCAAAGCGTGTTGCGAAGCGTGGCTGGCGGGAGACACATTATAATGTCCGCGCAATTCTCTCTACCTGTCATCCTGTGCCGCGTGCGCGAAGCGCACAGCGAAATGACACGGGATCCAGGAGTCCAGAGTGCGGCGCTTGTAACCCTGGATCCCGACCTGCGCCGGGATGACGTAAATTTAAATGCGAGGGCGTTATAGTATGTCCGAACTGTTAATCGAAATCTTGATGGAAGAAATTCCGGCGCGCATGCAAACGCGGGCCGCCGCAGATTTAAAAAAGCTGGCCGCCGAACAATTGGCTGCCGCGAAACTGGATTACACCACGCTTGAAACTTACGTTACACCGCGCCGGTTGGTGCTGGTCGTGAATGGCCTGCCGACCGCACAGGCTGATTATATTGATGAAATCAAAGGCCCGCGCCGTGATGCGCCGGAGCAAGCCTTAAAAGGTTTCTTGCAGACCAATGGACTGTCATCGTTTGACAATTGCGAACAACGGCAGATTGGCAAAGCTACGCATTATATAATTGTAAAGCAAATGGCGGGACAACAGACCCCCGACCTGTTACCCCCCATCATCCAAATAATCTGCGCGCAATTCCCGTGGCCGAAATCAATGCGCTGGGCCGACCGCAGCGACAGTTGGGTACGGCCTATCACGCAAATTTTCATGCTGTTTGACGGTAATATATTAAGTGATGCTAAAACGATTTCAGGTCATCGTTTTCTGGCACCTGAACAATTTACCGTGACTGGATTTGCTGATTACCAGCAAAAGCTGCGCGACCGTTTTGTGATTCTGGATGCGGCAGAGCGTAAGGTTATTATTTGGCAGGCCTCACAAAAAATAGCCGCAGATAATAATTTAATTTTAAAACCAGATGACGGCTTACTGGAGGAATTAACTGGCCTGGTGGAATGGCCGGTGCCGATGCTGGGATCGTTCAATGCTGAATTTTTGCAGATACCGTCCGAGGTGCTGGTGGCCTCGATGCGCGCGCATCAAAAATATCTGCCGTTGTTTGACCGTGACGGCAAGCTGGCGCCGCATTTTATCTTAATTGCGAATATTCTGGGTAATGACGGTGGCCACCGTGGCAGCGGCCATAAAATTGTGGCAGGTAATGAACGCGTGCTGCGCGCGCGCCTGTCGGACGCTAAATTTTTCTATGAACAGGATTTGAAAACACCGCTGGCGGCGCGTTTAGAAAAATTAAAGGGTATTACCTTTCATGCCAAGCTGGGCAGCATCCATGACAAAGTGGAACGCATGCGTGCACTGGCGGCAGAACTCGTGCCATTTATTGCGGGCGCGGATGCGTCATTGGCTGATCGCGCCGCGCTGCTCGCCAAGGCTGATCTTACCTCCGGCATGGTTGGCGAATTCCCGGAGTTGCAAGGCATCATGGGCCGTTATTATGCCATCAATGATAATGAGGCGCATGACGTGCCGAATGCAATTGCCGACCATTACCAACCGTTGGGCCCGGCCGCGCCGGTGCCGACCGCGCCCGTCAGCATTGCGGTGGCGCTAGCCGACAAATTGGATTCCCTGCGCGCCTTTTTTGGTGCGGGTGAAAAACCCACCGGTTCTAAAGACCCGTATGCGCTGCGCCGCGCTGCACTCGGTGTCATTCGCATCATCCGTGAGAATAATTTGCGGCTGCCACTGTTGTTATTTGTGCCTGAGGATTTGCTGCAGTTTATGCGGGAGCGGCTTGCCGTTATGTTGCGTGATGAGGGCATCCCGCATGATGTCTGCGCAGCGGTATTGCATGCCAATGACGATCTGGTTTCCATTGCCGCGCGTGCGGCGGCCTTGCACAATGATTTGCGCAGCCGCGCGGAATGGCAGCAATTACTGACTGCCTATCAGCGCGCCGCCAATATTTTGAAGGCGGAAGAAAAGAAAGACGGCGCGGTGCGTGACGGCACGCTTGATGCCAGCCTCCTCACCGACGCGGCGGAACAGCAGCTGGTGGCCAGCCTCGCGGATATCGTCCCCACGGCGGAGGATGCCATTGCCGCCGAAAACTTTGCCGCCGCCATGATGGCGCTGGCGGGTCTCGCCGCGCCACTCGATGCGTTTTTTACGCACATCATGGTCAACGCGGATGACAAATTTATTCGCATTAACCGCCTGAATTTGCTAGCACGGGTGCGTAATCTTTATCACATCATCGCCGATTTCAGTAAAATTGAAGGATAATAAATAATGGCTTCTTCTAAATGGGTTTATAGTTTTGGCAAGGGCAAGGCCGACGGCCATACCGACATGCGCGAACTGTTGGGTGGTAAAGGCGCGAACCTCGCTGAGATGACCAATATGGGCCTGCCAGTGCCACCCGGTTTTACCATCACTACTGATGTCTGCACTTATTTCTACAAACATGGTCACCAGTATCCGCCGGAATTAAAACAGCAGGTAACAGACGCGCTGGCACAGATTGAAAACCAGATCGGCATGCAATTCGGCAGCGTGGAAAACCCGCTGTTGGTTTCCGTGCGTTCGGGCGCGCGCGCGTCCATGCCCGGTATGATGGATACTGTCCTCAACCTCGGCCTTAATAATGATACTGTCGAAGGTCTGGCCAAGCGCAGCGGCGATGCGCGCTTCGCCTATGACAGCTACCGCCGTTTTATCCAGATGTTCAGCGCGGTCGCGCTTGATTTGAATTTGCATGAATTTGAAGATATTCTGGAGTCGCACAAACGCGATATCGGCAAGTACGAAGATACCGCGCTCTCCGCCGATGACTGGAAACAGATCGTCGTGCAATATCAGGCGGTCGTCGAACACCATACCGGCAAGCCGTTCCCCCAGGATGTGCATGAACAGATATGGGGCGCGGTGGGCGCCGTGTTCCGGTCCTGGATGAACCAGCGCGCGATTACCTATCGCCGGCTCAATGACATTCCGGAAGATTGGGGCACCGCGGTTAATATTCAATCGATGGTGTTCGGCAACTTGGGTAATGATTGCGCAACTGGCGTCGCCTTCACGCGCGACCCGTCCACGGGACAAAACATTTTCTACGGCGAGTTTTTATTGAATGCCCAGGGCGAAGATGTCGTAGCCGGTATCAGGACGCCGCAACAGATTACGGTCGAAGGCAAACAACAGCAAAAATCCACCGCACCCGCGATGGAAGAAGTGATGCCGGCGGTGTTCAAGCAATTATGCGACGTGCGCAGCCTACTGGAAAAACATTACCGCGACATGCAGGATATTGAATTCACCGTACAGCAAAACAAATTGTACGTATTGCAAACCCGCAGCGGCAAACGCACCGCAGCCTCGGCGCTTAAAATCGCCGTTGAGATGACCGATGAGGGCCTCATCACGCGCGAGGAGGCGGTGTCGCGCATCACACCATCGTCATTAGACCAATTGTTGCATCCAACGTTGGACAGCAAAGCGCCGCGTGACAAACTGGCGCGCGGCCTGCCCGCCTCGCCCGGCGCGGCGGTGGGGCAAATCGTTTTTACCGCGGATGAGGCGGAACGCCAAACCAATTTGGGTAACAGCGTCATTCTATGCCGCATTGAAACCAGTCCTGAAGACATCCACGGCATGTATGCGGCGAAAGGCATTTTAACCGCGCGCGGCGGCATGACCTCGCATGCGGCGGTCGTTGCACGCGGTATGGGCCGCCCGTGCATTGTCGGCGCGGGCGACGTGCGGATCGATCATGCTAGCAATAGCATGACGATTGGCGCACGTGTGTTAAAGGGTGGTGAGACTGTCACAATCGATGGCGCGACCGGCGAAATTTTCGCCGGCGCGGTGCCGACAATGGAGCCAAACCTTAGCGGCGATTTTGCCAAACTCATGGAATGGGCGGATGCAGTGCGCCGTTTGAAAGTACGCGCCAATGCGGAAACGCCGCAGGATGCTGAAACCGCGCGGCGTTTTGGCGCGGAAGGCATCGGCCTGTGCCGCACTGAACATATGTTTTTTGACCCCGCGCGTATCATGGCGGTACGCCAGATGATTGTTGCCGAAGACGAAGCCGGCCGCCGCCGCGCGCTTGATAAGTTGCTGCCGATGCAGCAACAGGATTTCCACGCCATTTTCAAAATTATGGATGGGTTGCCAGTAACGATCCGCCTGCTCGACCCGCCCTTACACGAATTTTTGCCACATTCGGATAGTGAGATTGCCGAAGTCGCCAGCGCACTCAATATCGAAATCGGCCGTCTGCAACGCCGTCTATCACAATTGCATGAGGCCAACCCAATGCTGGGCCATCGCGGTTGCCGCCTCGGTATCACCTATCCGGAAATTTATGAAATGCAAGCTGCAGCGATTTTTGGCGCCGCCATCTCGGCGCAACGGGCTGGTATCAACGTGCAGCTGGAAATCATGATCCCGCTGGTCGCAACCAAGCGCGAGCTGGAAATTTTAAAAGAACGCATTGTTGCGATTGGCGCAAAACTAGCACCACAATTGAAATATATGGTCGGCGTCATGATTGAATTGCCGCGCGCGGCCTTGCGCGCCGGCGACATCGCCGAGGAAGCGGAATTCTTTTCATTCGGCACCAACGACCTGACGCAGACCACGCTCGGCCTGTCGCGCGATGACGCTGGGAATTTCCTGCCGGATTATCAGCGTCTCGGCATTTATGCCAACGACCCGTTTGTCAGCCTGGACCAAAGCGGTGTCGGTGAACTGATCCAAATTGCTGCTGAACGCGGGCGCCAGGCGCGGCCTGATATCAAGCTCGGCATCTGCGGCGAGCATGGCGGCGATCCAGCCTCGATACAATTTTGTGAACAGACCGGATTAGATTACGTGTCCTGTTCGCCCTACCGCGTACCGATTGCGCGTCTGGCCGCTGCGCAAGCCGCCCTTGAAAATTCCGGTAAGCAAGCGGTCACTAAAAACCGGCGTGAAGCAGCGTAGAAGTTTTAATGAAAAGGCGTGGAAAGCTTCACGCCTGTTTGTTTATTTGAAAGCTTTTATTACTTCATATTGTTACCCATTTCGGCCGTTCCTTGGGCGATGCCGACAATGGACAAAAACGCCCAGGCAATAATACCGCCCAGGGAAATAAGACCGATAAATCGGATCACTGCGCCCTGGATTTCCAACTCCTCAATTTTGTCAGTTAGCCACTCTTTAGAAACATTTTCCAAAACGGCAGAAACATCGGTCCGTTCCGACAAAATAATCATATCACGGATGATGGTTTTTTCGGGAAAGCCCAAGCCATCGGCCTCTAAAGCTTCACCAAGGTTTTTTCCGCGCATCACCTCTTGGCGTGCACTGAAAATCCGTTCGCGCAGCCAAGGCGATGCGCTGGCCTCCAGAATTGACAAGGCGCGCGATACTGGCGTTTGCGCCGCCAGCAGCGCCGACATTGACATTAAAAATGCCGAACCATTCCAAATCCGGTACCAGGAGTACGGCACATATTTGTCAGCCTTGACGCGCCATTTGCCAACCCAGCGCGGCATGCTCCATACCGTCAAAAACGCCAAGCCGCCAAACAGCATAAAAATAAAAATCCCCTGGTGGCGGACAAAATCCGTGACGCTGCCCAAGGCGCCAATCTTGGCCTGTACCGACTCTGGCGCATACTGACGGATGGGTTCAACCAGATTCATGCCTAAAACCCACAGCACGCCAAACAAGGCCAGAAAAACAAATATCGGATAACCAACCGCTTTCGAAATAACCGCACGCATTTCAGATGATGATTTTTCAATATGCTCAATTGTTTGCAAACCCTTGGCAATCGCCCCCGACTCTTCACCCGCGCGCAAAATCATCGCATGCCGATCGGGCACCCAGCCCAACATGGCATCGGTTAAATTACGGCCTTCTTGCAGCGCGCCTTTCCATTCTTTCAAAGCGACAGCCATTGGCGAATTCAATTTGGTGCCGTTCTCGGACGAATGCACCCATAACCGGTCAATCGCGCGCGGTAAGGCTTCGTTATTATCCAACATACCTGACAATTTGCGGTACAGACGCAGTAATCCTTTTAAATCGCGTTTGAACATGACGCGATTAAATTTATATTGAATGTCATTCAGAATATTCATAACGGCAACGGACCTAAAATATTTTCAACTTCATCAAGTTCCTTGGCATTCGAGAACGGTCCCAATTCAAATTCGACATCAACCGGACCGAGCATACCCGCCGCCACTTTTTCCACGCCATGCCACAACATGGAGATACCCGCCAAACCATGCGGCGATAGCCAGTATTCCTTGGCATCTTCCATTTTATGCTGGCTGAGCAAGGTCATGACTTGAGCGTCAGCATCGACAATTTCAACCAAAACAGTCCGTCCCGAACGGCCCTGGTAACAATGCTCACAGCCATCGACATTCGCAAAGAAGATATTGCTAACATCAACCTCATGCAACACTTTGCGCGTGGTCTTGTCATCAAAACCATGGGTACGGAAATAATTCATCATCACCGCGCCGGCACGCCAGCGACGGAGTGAATCGCGCACCTCCGGAAAGCGCGCCAAAGCGTCCACCGCGGGAATTTTACAATGTTTGCATAAAGTACGCGATAGACGCTGTGCAAATAAACCCCGTAATAAGTGATGATCGTATACCAGATAAGGCTCAATGCCCAAATCGCGAATCCGCTGCGGAATGGCAAGGCCTGAATAAACGTGCAGTGTGGTGTAAACCTGACGCCCGGTCAGCGCCAGACGGAAGGCCATGGTCGCGGTTTCAAAGTCGCGCACCTCGCCTAGCATGACAATATCCGGGTCCAGACGCAATGAGGCCCGCATAACCTCCGACAACAGTCGCTCGCGCACCTTGTCATCGGTTGATGATGAAACACCAATCTGGCGTGAACCGGCCACACCGCCTTCGGGCGGATCTTCCACCAGCAAACAGTTCAAACGGTATTCAGTTTCCACCATGCGGCGGTTCAGCATGATGCGCAGCGTCGTTGTTTTGCCTTGGTTCACGGGCCCCGCGATCATCCGCATGGCGCCCGGGATATTCCGCAAATGCCGCGCCAATGTCGTTTGTTCTTCATTAAAGCCTAGCGTTGAAACATCCGCGGTTTCCACCGAGGTGCCCAGCATTTTGCCGCCATCGTAATTGAGACGCATATTGAGATAGCGCCCGGTAACCAGCGGCATCCATTGGCATCTGACGCCGCCGACACTTTCCGGCAGCTGAATTTTTTCTTCGCCCATGCCATGGCTGAGCGTGGCGGCGAGCGGTTCATTCCAGTTGGCGCTGACGCCGGACGCCACATCCGCATGCGACCAGACGGCCGCCAGAAAGCGTTCGCCCTCTTTTTGCGTCCAGTTTTCCCAAACGCGCAGACCGCCATCAATCCTGAATTGCACCAGCGTGCGGCCGTTGCCGGTTTCAATATGGATATCGTTGGCACCCGCCGAGACACCTTCATTCAACACATAAGCGATACGGCGGCGCACCGCATTTTCATCCAGGCGCCCGGCGGCGCGGTCACGGTCCGCCTGAATATAGGCCTTAAGAATGATATCCGGTGTGACAAATTGTGGCGGTTCATTAACCCGAAAATTCTGGCGGCGTGCCAAAGATACGACAGACCGCACCAAGGGTGAATTTTGGTGACTTTTACTGACCAAAAACAGGCCATTGTCATATAATGCGCAAATATTGCGCGTCTCATCCGGAATTTGTAACGGGCCACCGGCAGCGGTCAATAATTCACCCGACATGGCGGCATTAATATCGACAGCTTCCGAAACTTCATGTTTGGGAACCGGCACCAAAGCCGCAATTGGCATTTTTTGTTTATCTGAAATTGGCGCCGCATCAGTTGAGGAATTTGCCGGCGTCGTTACCTCTGCGGGCGTCCTTACATTTGTTGGTGAGGAATCAACAACCGGGGGGGCTGCTTTTACGGATGAGGCAGGCGCGCCATTGTTCGCAGGCCCGTTCGCAGCAGGGCCATTGGCTGGCCGCGGTCGCGCAGGAGGTGTCGGCTTGGGGCGCTCCACGGGTGCTGCTGCGACAGGCTCGCTATCCTTAGGACTTTTACGACCCTGGAATAAACTGCCAAATGGTTTTTCTGACAAAATGTCTCTCTTTTATCTACGGATTGCCGGTAGTAGGCGCCGCAATCTCACTAAAAGACAGGGTCTCATTATGTCCCGCTTTGCTTTTAATTTTGACACCAGTGGCACTGACATCTGTGACCCGCGCGCCGCTGGGCAACACAGTACCCCTACGCACAATCATCGGCCGGCCATCAATTTTAATCGCAGCATTATAATTACCATTTGTGCCGCTGATGTGATCAACGGTGGATCCTGTATCGGCAAAAGCCGACATGTCTGGCATGGCGGTCATGGCCAGTGGTGGCATATTGGATGCCGCCGGCGGCAATGGCAAATTCGGCAAGGCGCTTGCCCCCATACCGGCACCAGCAGATACCCCCTCACGCTGGGTACGCGCGGTTTCAATCTGGGATAATTTTTGTTCGATATCACCGAGCAGGTTGAGCCGCGCTAGAGTATCTTGGGCAGCCGCCATATCTCCCAAGGACAACGGCGCAGTATTTTGCTTGAGACGGTCGATAACATTGGTGATAACCGGATCATTAGCAATATTGGTATTGGTATTGGCCGCGGCACCAGGTGTCTTAGCCGTTGTTGGCTGGCCATCCGCCGGCATGGCCGCATTTGGTGTGCCGGTCACGGCAGGCGTCACGCCATTAATATTTAATTGGGTGGGCGCGGCACTGGTTGCCGCGGCGGAGGTGCCGGGAACCGGACTAGCGGCTACTGGACTGCCGGCCACCGGCGTATTTGCTGCAGCATTAGATGCGGATGATGGAGAAACGGGCACAATTGTATTTGGTACTGTTCCCGTAGTACCGGCCACCGGCGCACCTGCGCTGGGAGCACCGGCCACTGGGCTACCGGCCATCGGTCTACCCGCAGTCACTGGCGCTTGCGCTAACCCAGGCTCTGTCGCCAAGCAGCTCAAGATCACAAAACTTGCAGTTAAAAAAAGCTTAGCGCGCATTTCGGTTTTCATAAAGGGTACCTTCAATTGTATAAGTCGTTCCAGATTGCTTTACCTTGGTCAAAACGAGTCCGGGCAGTGTATCAAAAATATCTGGTCTTAACCATGGTGCACTGCTCAAATTAAAAACGGTTGACCGTTTACGCCATTCCGGCGGTGGCGGCGCCGGCTGGCCTTCAGCAGCCTGAATCACATCGTCAGGCAATAATTGAAGCTGTACCGGCCAATTATAGTTTAACAGTAAACGGTCATTGTCGCCATAATAATTCAGCTTTTCAGCCGCCGCCCCGCGTTCATGCAAACCTTCCAGCGGCAAGCCGTTTACAGCCGTCGTTAAAGACGCATTGAGGGTGGATTTACCGGTCGGTATAACGCCAGGTACATTCACAGTACGGGTCCAGTTTATGGTAAAACTGTCCGCCGCACATTCCAAGGATGAGATTTGCCAACCCTGCACGGTCGCTGGGGTTTTTTGAAACGCCGCGCCGCAAGCACTGAGATAATCCATAGGTTTGGGAGATTTTTCCCAGGTGCGTGGATACTCCGTTTTCAAAATCACTTTGTTACGCGCCATTTCTTCCTGACGCTGGCGCTCTTCTTCAACGCGTTTTTTTTCTTGTTCGCCCTGCCACCAACTGTAACCGGCATAGATAAGACCGAGCAACACCAGAATACCGAAAATCAGCGCCAGCGTCTTGGGATTAGCGCGGACCGCCGTTAACGTAACGTCTTTACGGCCCGTCAACAGTGATGGCAGCGATGTTGATTCACTGCCGGGGACGCCCCATTCCGGCGGGCAGAAAATGCGCACCAAGCCGCCACGGGCGATTTCCTGTTCAACATGCGCCTGGGCCTCAGCCTCATCGGCAAACAGCATATCGCCATCTGGATCGACCAAATCGTCGCGCACGGTAATAAACCAGATACCTTCCGGCACCCGGAAGCCCCCTGTCCATGATCCCGGCTGTTGATAGGCAAGACACGCGGCCGCGACCGGCATGCCGCTTTTATGACCGGCTGACGCCAGCCCCAAACCGAATTGGCCGACCGGTTGCGCCTTGGTCGGCGGTCTTACGCAATAAAAATCCGCCTGATAACCAGCCTGTTTAGCAGTGGCGCGCGCTGCCGCCGCAACCTTGGCATCAGGACTGGGCTGCCAGTATAGACCTGCGGCATATTTAATGCCGGATATGGTGATAACGCCAGCGGCCATTAGTTATAAGTCGTTCCGCGAGTTGGAGTTATTTCATGTGGCGTCAAGCTAATAACGATTTTGCTGTTCGTATGATCGTCATTTTTATAGCCGCCAACAATCCAGGCCAAAGCGCTACCGATACCGGCGGTAGTCGCCTTTTTGAGATCTTTTTCAAAACCGCTCAATACTAATGTTGCACCACTCTCCAAAATAGCCTGCTGGATAAAGACCCGGTTTTGCACGGTCGGCAACTGGACACTGTTGCCGCCCGACGTAAAACTGGCAATATCACCGACCTGATCACTGATTTTAATTGAATATTGAATAAGAATGCGACCGTCATCGAGCAAGCGTGGCAATACTTGTAAGGTCACTCCTGTCGACACAGTGGCAGGCGACAGAGATGTCGTTTGCCCAACGTTAGCCGTCAAAGTTGTTGACGAAGATGCTAAGTAAGCCTGATCAATAGACAATTTACGCGATGCTGGGCGATTATTGAGGGTCACAATTGGTGACCGCGTAATAGTTGCCACGTTACCTAATACTGATAAGGCATTTACAATAACACGGTTGGAATCTTCACTACTTTTAAAAATAGAAAATGTCAGACTACCGGAATTCGGAATCGCCGGACCGGTTGCGCCAGAAAAAGCCGTGTTGGTTCCAGCAGCAGTTTTTGTATCGGCATTTGTACCAAAACTTGATTTGAAATTCACCCCATAATCAACTGTATCCGTAACCTGCACGTCATAGATACCGACATCAATGGCAATTTGTTTGCCGAGACGGGTATTTTCCGCCTCAATAAAGCTGGCTACGCGCTGCATTAATTGCGGTGTCGCAGTAACAGTAATCGTGCCAGCGGTGGGCGAGATAATATTGGTGCCGTCGCCAGCCAAAACACTTTTAATGGAAGCGTCAAGCTCTTTCCAATAATCAAGTGTCGCGGTTGAGGTGTTGGATTGCTTTAACTCATTTGAGCTGGAGCTGGAGCCGCCACCGCCGCCCGAACTACCGCCACCTGAACTGCCGCCGCCCCCACCGCTGTCAGAGCCGCCATCAAAACCATCACTAAGCGCAGTACTGCCTGGCAAGGCCTCCATCACAAAAGTGCGGGTTTCATATTTGAATATTTGAATTGCCTGGCCATCAAAACGCCAGGATACATCAAAGTGGCCACCCACTTGATCCATAAAGGCCGATAACGAGCCTTCATACGAAATAGTCATTGGTTGCGGACCGTTGGCCGCCGCGCCGGGCGCACGCACCGCGGTACCGCCGGTGGCGCCCTGGTTTAAGGCGATATCACCTACGCGTACGGGAATGCCAGTCGTGGTCGCCACCTGTGCGGCAATTTCATTTAATGTCATAGGTCCGCTGGAAACCAGCGCAAACCCTTTATCGCCCTCAAGTTTAGTATCGAGCGGTTGCCCCTTGCGCATGCGCACCGCGCGGTTGCCCACCCAAATATCATCAGTGACTGTTAAGGGATCATGACTTTTAAAATTTTCAGTCTTGCCGCTGGCGGATTCGATGCCTTGTTGCGCCTGCGCATCGGTTTTTTTAATATCATCGAGATATCTGAAGTCATTGATGCCGTCACATGCCGTAATTGCCAGCATTATACATGTGGAAAGGATCAGACGTGAAGCTGAGTGTTTGCAACTTAAAACAGTCTTCATTGTATAACGCACCCCAAGCTATTATGTCAGCCAATTGCATCGAATCGTACAATCTGGCATCTCTGCATACATGCACATTTTAGAGGAAATACGTCAACCTCAAATGTGTTTTTTACCGAGCGTGTCATAAAACTATAACGAAAGTGTTAATGCCAAACATGTTTTGGATAATGTTGGGACTGGCTGGAAGCCTAGGATTAATCTTAGGCAGCTTTGCCGGAATGGCCAGTTATCGCTGGCCGCGTGGCGAGAGTTGGGGCGGGCGTTCATGGTGCCCGGTGTGCCGCCGTAACCTGCGCGCGTATGAACTTATCCCCGTCATTTCATATCTATGGCAGCGGGGCTGCTGCCGTCGCTGCGGCACAAAAATTTCACCACGCTATGCGGCGATAGAATTATTAATGATGCTCATGACGATGGCAGCCGCAACACGCTTTGGCATCACGTGGTCCAGCGGCCTGGCAATAATATTGGCGCTGCAATTGGTTATTTTAATTGCTATCGATCTGGAATTTTTTATCATCCCCGACCTGTTGAACGGTTTAATCGGCATAACCGGTTTATGGTGGCGCTGGCAAACAACCCAACAGGTGGCCGCGCTCGGTTATGGGCTGTTGGCTGGTCTGATACTGGCGTTATTATTTCTTGTTGCTGGCTGGTTGACCGCGCGGCTGACGCGTAAAAATTCTTTGGGCTTGGGCGATGTAAAATTTGTCCTGGCGGCGGGGCCGTGGCTGGGACTTGCCAATGTGCCGTGGCTGTTGATTATCAGCGCTGCCATCGGTTTTGTATTTTTTGCCGGTTGGCGTCTGTTGGGGGCACGCGCGGTTGATGCCGAAGATGTGCCGCGCGAGGCCTTTCCATTTGGGCCCGCCCTCGCCGCCGCACTTTATATATGCGTACTGTTTGAAAGCGAGTTGCAGCATTTACTATTGCACAGCTAGTCAGGCCGCCTGCGGCTGTAACACCTGGCCAACTTTGCCAGCCAGCTCTTCCAAGCTGAACGGCTTGTTGATGATACCGTGGATCAGGTTTTCCAGATTAACGGTGCGGCGCCATTCACTGGCATAGCCTGACATTAAAATAACTTTAAGCTCTGGATATTGATGGGTCGCCATCAAAGCCAGCTCCAGCCCGTCCATCTCCGGCATCACAATATCACTGAGCAGCAAATCAAACGGCGCGGTTTTTTGCATTATGTCAAGTGCCTCGGCGCCATTGCCTGCGGTTTCCACACTATACCCTTTGCCGGATAATGATTTGCTGATTACCAGCAACAGGGCCGGATCATCATCAACCACCAAGATATGTGCACTCATTTTCTCTCTCCAGCATTATTCGTCGGCGTGGTCTTTTCACCAGTATCACCAAAACTCAGCATAACTTTCCAATTCTTTTTTGCAAAGCCCCGCCGTAACAGCGTAAACGGCACACTTTGGTTACCTTCCAGCCGTGCCAGCGGCGGCCGCGTTAAAAAATTCTTACGCTGACCGGTTTCAGCGGTGATGGTCAAATTGATTAACGGCACATCCAGTGGATAGGGGGTCGTATTTTTTATGTCACCCTTGATGACCAATTGGTTAACTTCGCTAAAATCGCTGGTGTCGACGACATTGGCAAACATGAGGCCGCTGCCCACCGGAAACGGCGCCATCCCCATCGCATGATAAAGATCCATCATAAACGGTAACTTGCGTGATACAAAACTGCGCCCGAATACCAGGAACGCCAGAATGGCCACCAAAAATAACAACACGCCAACTTTAAGATATTTTTCAAATTTTGGCACCAGGCTGGGCGCTGGTATCGCCAGCTTCGGCACGGTTTTGTATTTGCGGCTGCGCGCCAGTTCCGCATCCAGTTTTTGTAATGACGGATTATCAGTTGTCTTCAATGATGATGAATTCTCTGCCGGTTTTAATTGCGCATCGGCTGTCGCATCAAATCCGCTAAGGGCGTTATTATTGTTCCGCGCGTCAATATCATCCAACATGCCGGCGAAACCACCGGCATTGGTTGCGCCGGCAAACACTGCCGCCGCTTCTGCCGCAGTATCCGCAAGCGGCGCCTCCGGCATAACTGTCCAGCGATGGCTGCATTTCGCGCAGCGTACCGTCTGTCCGCCGGGCTTGATGGCGCGATTTGGCACATCATAATGCGCCGCGCATTCTGGACAGGTGAATTTCATGACGCGCAGTTTGCCTTAGAATTGGCCAAAAGCCAATCACCTTTACCCTAGCCGCGCGCGCCGCACGGTGCTAAGCGTTTTCCTATGACCACAAACCTGATCAGCCTGGAAAATGTTGGGCTGCGCTATGGCAATAATGCCGAAGTGTTGCGCGATTTATCATTGACGCTGGAAACCGGCAGCTTTCATTTTTTAACTGGCCCGTCGGGCGCGGGGAAAAGCTCGCTGCTGCGTCTGCTTTATTTATCGCAGCGCCCGACCCGTGGCGCAATTAATGTTTTCGGCCATGATACACATAAACTGAAGCGCAGCCAGCTGCCCAAACTGCGCCGCAAGATTGGCGTCGTGTTTCAGGAACATCGGCTGGTGCCGCATCTGACCGCCTATGACAATATCGCTTTGCCATTGCGCATCGCCGGCTGGCGTGAAAAGGCGGTCAAGAAAAATGTCCAGGACATCATGGAATGGGTGGGGCTGACCAATGAATTAAAGGCGCTGCCGCAAACCTTGTCCGGTGGTGAACAGCAGCGTGTGGCGATTGCGCGTGCCGTTATCAACCGCCCGCAATTGATTTTGGCGGATGAGCCGACCGGCAATGTCGATGATGAAATTGCCGAACGGTTATTTTACCTGTTTGAACAGTTGAACCAGCAGGGCACGACGGTGTTGATTGCCACCCATGCCGAACATATCATCAATCGTTTTGCCTATCCGCATTTGCATTTAAAGCATGGCAATTTGCGCGTCATGCCGCCTTTAAGCCTGCCAGACTCGCTACGCGTGGGGAGTCTCGCATGAATATGCATAAACTATCTGGACGCCCGTTATTAATACTGCCGCCTGCGCATATCCGCGCGCAAAAAATAAAGGGATTTAACCATGCGGATACATAAATTGTCAGGGCGCCCGTTATTAGCACTGCCGCTCGGCCAGGCCGAAGGCAATAAGTTGTTGCGCTGGATCGTCGCAATCATGACTTATGTATTAGCCATCGCAATCGTCATTATTATTGGCGCTACGCATATAACCGGCCGCTGGGATGCCGCGCTCAATAACCAGTTGACGATTGAAGTTGCTGCAACGCCAACGACCGACAATGATGATAATAAGGTTGCGCCCCTGGCAGTGCGCGTTACCCAGGTTAAGAATATTCTTGATCAAAACACTGCCGTGCTGGATGCCAAAGACGTGCCTGAAACTGAATTGCGCAGCCTACTCACGCCGTGGCTTGGTGACAGCGCGCTACTGACGGACATTCCCTTACCGGCACTGCTTGAGATCACGTTTGCGCCTGGCAAACCAATTGATGTAGAAGCACTAACCAAACAGCTGACCGACAAAGTGCCCGGCGTCAATGTCATCGCGCACAGCAGTTGGGCCCAGGCGATTAAACGCTTGGCGCAGATCGCAATTATGATCGCTTATAGCTTGCTGACGCTGGTATCGCTGGCAGCCATTGCTTGCATTACTTTTGCGGCGCGCGCGCGCTTGGCCATCCACAGCGCTGAAGTTGAAATGCTGCATATTCTGGGCGCGACCGACCGTTATGTCGCCAATCAATTTCAGCGCCAGGCTTTCATCACCACCTGGCAGGGTTTGCTGTTGGGTATGTTGTTAATTCTATTAACGGCGGCGGGCGCATATGGCTATTTCCGGCCGATGACACTGGGCGCGGTGCATGACACCTGGGCCAGCCTTGCCATCACGCCGCAAGAATATTGGCTGATTGTCGGCCTGCCGCTCGGCCTCCTGGTTGCGGCAACGCTGGCCGCCCGCTGGTCGGTATTGGGAGCGTTACGTAAATTGCCATGACGCTGTGCAGAACTTTCCTCAAACATTGTTTGACGATAATTCTGATGGGCGGTTTTCTGATTGGGGCCGGTTTTGCCATTTATATGATGACTCTGCCCAAACCGCCACTGGCCAGCGATGTGAAAGCGGATGCGGCCTTGGTTTACACAGGTGGTGCCGGGCGTATCGAAATTGCCAGCGCGCTGCTGCAAACCGGGCGGGCGCGGCGCTTGTTTATCTCTGGTGTACCACGCGGTGTGCCGGTGCATGATATTTTAAAAGAGGCTGGTGTGACGCTGCCTGCGCGGTTGGTGGCCTGCTGTATCGAGCTGGGTACCCAGGCCACTAACACGGTCGAAAACGCACTGGAGTCCGCAGAATGGATCCAGCAGCGTCAGGTGCAATCGATTATCCTGGTCACCTCGACCTATCACTTGCGCCGCGCGGTCATGGAGCTGCGTATGGCGGAACCACGGGTGAATATTGTTCCGTTCGCCACCGAAACCCAAATGACGCGCGGCTGGTGGCGGGAAAGCTGGCGTGCCAAATTGCTGTTTGGTGAATATGCCAAAACCGTGGTGACAATCTTGCGTTACGGCCTGTGGCGGTTTGGCAACCCATGACTGCGCGTTGGCGTGCCCAGCTGTTTACCACAGTTTTTATCGGTTGGAGTATTTTGTGCTGTCTTCTGATGGTGCCGGCGTTTTTATTGCCGCGCCGGGCGGCGCTAAAAATTCTTAAAATTTTTTTCTTTGGCGTCATTCCGTTTGAAAAAATCGTTTTGGGGTTGAATTATAAGGTCATTGGCCGTGAGCATCTGCCCGCCGCTGGCCGTTACATTGTCGCCGCCAAACATCAATCGATTTGGGAAACGCTAAAGATGCCGGTGCTATTTAAAGATCCGGCAATCGTTTACAAACGGGAGCTGGCACGCATTCCGTTATGGGGCTGGTATATGCGCAAAACCGGCATGATTGCGATCGACCGTGGCGGTGCCAGCAAAACCTTGCGTAATTTAGTGATCCGCGCCCAGGCCGCGCTGGCCGACGGCCGTCCCCTTATTATTTTTCCGCAGGGCACCCGCGTGCCGGTTGGCATGACTGCCCCTTATCAAGTTGGCATTGCGCAACTGTATAAGGAATTGCAGGTGCCGGTAGTGCCACTGGCACTTAATGCCGGACTGTTCTGGCCACGCCGCGGCCCTAAACGCGGCGGCACGGTGACGCTGGAATTTCTGCCGCCGATCCCGCCCGGCCTGAAACCGCGCGAGTTTTTAAGTCAATTGGAAGCGCAGTTGGAAAGCGCCAGCAATAAATTAACTTTCTAATTATACTATTTGCCAACAAAAAATATTAATGCGCTTGATGCAGCTTTTGGCGGTGATTTAGTCTTACGCATATTTTCTAAATCCGGAACGCGTTTGGCATTTTGCCGCACGACTGTCTGATATCGTTCTTGCGCATATTGGAAAACTGTAAGCCGTTGTTCCGTAATATTTTGTTTTGCTGCATCAATGCTGGTTGCTTGCGCGCCCTTATGATCAGCCAAAAACTCCTGCAGCATGTTAGGATCACGCATGATGTCCAATAATACTAGATCAGGCGAATGGGCATCAACGAGCGATACACAGGCTGCCAAATTTAACGAATATTGTTTTGTTAAACAAACCTCATTGCGTAACTTTTTGTCATACGCTTGGGTCGGCTTAAAATCTTTGCCTTGTTGTAAACAATGTTTAATATCACCAAATAACGGTGTTTTGTTAATGTGTGCCATATAAGCTGTCATCATTTCTTGGCATTTGGCAGCCTGTGCATTACGCGCTTCCACATTATAAATTTCTTTCCGTTGAGCCCGCTGTTTAACCAACATCGCCCAAGCTTTAGGCTTAAAATATTTTTTAAATCCTAATTGTTTCAAATCTTTTTGACTTTGCGCAAGGTTTTCTTTTAAAAGATTTAATTTGGCAACCGCAATTTTATGCTGTTGCAATTTGCTGTGCTCATCAAGATAGCCATTGACTGCCTGTAAGGTTGCTCCATGTTTATCGGGATTCACACTTAACACATCGCGCATTTTTGTCAGCACATACATATCGATAGTTTGACCATTTTGAGGATGTGACGCGCCAACTGGAACGTTTTTATAATCATCAAACAACGGTAATTCTTTAGGTGATGCAGCGCCCTGTACAAAAAAATCACGCAAGTTAGCCAAGCGGCCATTTTTCCATTTGGCTAATTCTGCACACGCAGTTTCACGTTGATAGTCAGCGCTTTTATAAATGTCAGCTAATTCTTTATTCATAGGCCAAACATAAAATACCTGCCATGAAAGTAAAAGAAAAATCGCTGCCGCTTGCGAAAAATTAACAATTATGCCATGACCCGTATATGAAAAATCCCCCCCCCAGACCGATCCGCAAGGCGGTTTTCCCGGTCGCGGGCTTAGGCACGCGCTTTCTGCCGCAAACCAAATCCATGCCCAAGGAAATGCTGCCGCTGGTTGATAAGCCATTGATTCAATACGCAGTTGAGGAGGCACGCGCGGCTGGAATTGAAGAATTTGTTTTTGTCACCTCGCGTGGTAAAAACATGCTGGAAGATCATTTCGACCGGCATCCCGAGCTGTATGAAACACTGGCCGAGCGCGGTAAGCAGGACGCGCTTAACATCGCCAAAGCTGCCGAAATCCCGTCCGGCCATTTGTATTTTACGCGCCAGCATCTGCCCCTGGGCCTCGGTCATGCCATCTGGTGCGCGCGGCATGTGATTGGCGATGAACCGTTTGCAATCTTGCTGCCCGACGACGTGGTTTTGGCCGACCGTCCTTGCCTCGTACAACTGGTTGATGTCTATAACGAAATTGGCGGGAATATCGTTGCAGTGACGGAAGTGCCGCGTGAGCAGACCAACCGTTACGGTATTTTGGATATTGCCAGTGATGATGGTCGCCTGGCCCAGGTAAAAGGCCTCGTAGAAAAACCGGCACCGGAAAAAGCGCCTTCCAACCTGTCCATCATCGGGCGCTACATCGTACAGCCAGAGGTGTTCACGCATTTGGAACAAAAAATGATTGGTGCCGGCGGTGAAATTCAACTGACCGATGCGCTGGCCAAGCTTATTGACGGCGGCCAGTATTTTCATGGCTATCGTTACGATGGTATACGTTATGATTGCGGCGACAAAATCGGTTTCCTGGCTGCCAATATCGCCTTTGCCCTCGCGCGCGATGATATCAAAGATGCGCTGCGCCTAGAATTGCAGAAATTGCTTTAAATACAGATTTTTCTTGCATGCTAGAATTACTTTCAGCATTCTTAGGACATGTCTTTGAGTAATTTACACAGCGAATATTTAAGAGTTATAGATCGTCTGCAAACGGAGTCACGGGCACTTTCGAGTGATCCGGTTAAAAATGGCCAACGTTTGGTTGAAATTCAACAAAAACTTAATGATGTAAATGTTATTGATGGAAAACGGATTTTCTTTCCTGCTTCTGGTAAAGGCTATGAGGCATGCAAGGTAGGCATTGAACATAGCAAAACTCTGGTTCGCGTTAGTAATAAGGAGCTAACTGCTGCCGAAGGTTATTTGGAAATCGTTGATGCTCGCGATGGCGAACCAAAACCTGTCGTAGCAAAAGTTTTAAAAGTATTGCTCTTTTGTTGTGAACACGGCTTAGGCTACCAGGTTTCCCATTATTTATCTGAGGAAATAAAAAAGATCAAGATATTCAGGCCAATAAAAAAACTGAAATGGCCCGCCGCAAAGCCGCTCTCAAAGATCAACGCGCTGTGCGAATACTTGACGAGGCAATTGCTAATGCCGTTCAACAGACGGCTGAAATTACAGGTTTAGATCAGAAGAATAGCGAAGAATTTGAATTGTTAATTAGACACGTTCAAGATGCTGCTCATGAACGTCTCCAGCGAGGGGGCGTTAAAATCCACGCTGAGTTAAAATCTGACCCTTCTGACCCAACCCAAGGCACTCTTTAAAATGGTGGCAAAAATAATTATGAAGTATTTTTGCCTGACTTAATTAAGGGTAACAAAAATTTGATTTCGGATAACTTAGCGCGTATTCGCGCTGTTTGTGATCGTATTGCACATCGTCAAACCAATGCAAGCGATGAATTTAAATGTCGTGATCCATATGCGCGCAAAATTGTTTATCAAACAAAGCTTAGTAGAAAATTACGTCTTATTTTAGGAGAAATCGCCAAAGGAAAATTTGTAGTGCTAGGCGCTTATCAACATGAACATATGAACGGATTTGATAACGAAAGTGTTTATCCAGCAATAGATAAGTATACTGCAATAAAAGAAACAATATTTACGCATTCTGAAAAAGCAGAGCCCCCACCTATTCCATAATTGAGCTTTCATATTTTTCTTCACATGATTATACCTTTATAAAATTAGAAGGTAATCATGACATACAAATTTGACCCTAGCATTCTGCGTGCTTATGATATCCGCGGTATTGTCGGCGCTACGCTGACTGCCGCAGACGCGCTTAATGTCGGCCGTGCCTTCGGCACTTACGCCGCGCGGCATGGCCAAAAACGGATTGCAATTGGCTATGATGGCCGCACGCATTCGCCGGAGATGGTCAATGCCCTGCAGGAGGGGCTGGTCTCCACTGGCGCGATTGTCATCAATATCGGGCTTGGCCCCTCACCCATGCTGTATTACGCGGTCAAGCATTTGCAGATGGATGCCGGCGTCATGGTCACCGGCTCGCACAATCCCGCCGATTACAATGGTTTTAAAATGCTGTTCAACGACCGGCCGATTTATGGCGATGATATTCAAGAAATCGGCAAAATCGCGGCGGTTGGTGATTTTGTCACCGGCCAAGGCACCGCGACAGGTGAACATGTTGACGATGATTATGCGGCGCGGCTGGCACAGGATTATCGCTCGACCAAAGCGCTTAAAATCGTCTGGGATGTCGGCAATGGCGCGACCGGTGAGATTCTGCAAAAACTGGTGAAAGTGTTGCCCGGCCAGCATGACATTTTGTTCGGTGATATCGATGGCACGTTTCCCAACCATCACCCTGACCCCACCGTGCCGGAAAATCTGACTGACCTGCAACAGCGGGTCGCCGCGACGAATGCCGATATTGGCGTCGCCTTTGACGGTGATGGCGACCGCATCGGCGCGATTGATGGCCAGGGCCGCATTATTTGGGGCGACCAGATGCTGGCGCTGCTCGCGCGGGATATTTTGGCGCGCAAACCGGGCAGCGTGATCATTGCCGACGTTAAGGCCAGCCAGGTAATCTTTGACGAAGTCGTGCGCCTCGGCGGCACACCACTGATGTGGAAAACCGGCCATTCCCTGATCAAAGCCAAAATGGCGGAAACCGGTGCGCCGCTGGCGGGCGAAATGTCCGGCCATATGTTTTTTGCGGATGGGTATTATGGGTATGACGATGCGCTGTATTGCGCGGTGCGACTGCTCGATATGCTGGCCGCGCAACATAAAACGCTGGCGGAATTGTATGATGAACTGCCAGTGTTTGTGAATACGCCCGAGCTGCGTATCCCGGTTGACGAGGCGCGCAAGTTTCAAATTATGGCTGACATTGCCGCCCGCGTGGTCCAGACAGACGACACTATGCAGGTCAATAATGTCGATGGTGTGCGCGTCACGACGCCCGATGGCTGGTGGCTACTGCGCGCGTCAAACACCCAGGCGGTATTGGTCGCCCGCGCGGAATCCCGCACTGCGGATGGCTTGGAACGCCTGCAGGATTTGTTGAAAGCGCAACTTGCCGCCAGCCAAGTGGAATTTGCGACCGTCAGTCACTGATAAAATCCGCGCGGTTAAAATTTTCGGCAAAAGCCTGTTCTAAAATTTGCGGTGTAATCATGTCCAATTGCGGCAGATGACCCAAGATTTTTGCGTCGCTGAAATCTGCAATGGTGCGAATATTGTCGGGATTATCGGGGCCAGAAAAAATAAGGCCTTGCAGCTGTATATTGCGCGCACGAATGACTTCAATAGCTGACAAAGTGTGATTGATGGTGCCGAGGCTGGTATGCGCCACCACAATCAATGGCGCGCCGAGTTGCTTAAACAATTCAATCTGCAATACGTGCCGCGTGATTGGCACCAAGGGGCCGCCCGCGCCTTCGATAATCAGGGCACGATTTTTTACATCCGTCATCCCGGCGGCGGCCGGGATCCAGGAATCACCTTGCACAGCGCTTTGAACTCCTGGATCCCGGCCGCCGCCGGGATGACGATACTCATTGTATGCGCTTATGATTTTACCAACATCAATCTCAATATCATCCAGCTCTGCAGCGCGATGCGGCGATAGTGGTTGTGACAAGCAATAAACCTCCGGCAAAAAATGCCTGTCCGGCAATTGCGTTAAGTTTTTTACTGTTTGCCTATCAGTTTGCGGTAACGCGCCAGATTGTATAGGTTTCCAGTAAACACCCTGCAAGGCGCGTACCAGTATCGCGGAGACTAGCGTTTTGCCGACATCGGTACCAGTGGCGGTGATGATAAATTGGGGCACACATAATCTCTAATTGTTGAAATTACGAAGAGTAGCCTCCCCCTTGTAGGGAGGCTATTCTTCCTAGCATGAATAGTTTTATGGTTAAAGTAAGCATAGCAAGCGTAAAATTTTTTCTTCACTCTGTTCAACATTAATCGTGATGCGCAGACGCGCCGTGCCATCCGGCACAGTGGGTGGGCGGATAGCGCGCACGTCGAAACCTGCCGCTTGCAACTGCGCGGCTTTGCCGATGGCGGTTTCATCGCTGCCAAGAATGATGGGAATTATGGGAGACAAGGCATAATTTTTTTCTCGTCTGCTCGCCTGCTCGTCTGCTCGTAATTTCTCATGCGCAAAGCGCGTCAATTCCCACAACCGCTTGCGCCGCTCCGGTGCCTCATCCACCAGTTGCAATGCGTGTTGAAACGCCAAAGCCTGCACCGGCCAGGGCGCGGTGGAATAGATAAAGGCGCGTGAGCTGTTGATCAGATAATCAATAATAATTTTATCCGCACAGATGACTGCGCCGGAAACGCCGAGCGCCTTACCGCCCATGTGCAGGGTAATTAAATTTTCACGCGATAAGCTCTCTGTACAACCTTTACCCGTCGGCCCGCAAATTCCAGTCGCATGCGCCTCATCCACTACCAGCATCGCATTATACTGCAAAGCTAACGTCTGCAGTTCCGCGAGCGGCGCGTAATCGCCATTCATACTGTACAGGCTCTCAACCACCAGCCAGCATTGTCTGTCTTTATGCTGAGCGAGCGCGACGCCAAATGCCTCCAGATTATTATGCGCGACGCGCATGGCTTTGGCGCCGCTGGCGGCAATGCCGTCACGCATGCTGGCATGGCACATTTCATCATAGATAATCACATCATGCCGGTGCGGCAGCGTTTCGAATAGTATCCGGTTGGCCTTATAACCACTTTCAATAAACAGCGCCGCTTCACTGCCAAACCAGTTGGCGGCGAATGTTTCGCAGTTTTCGATAAAGGGATGATTGCCGTGCACCAGCCGCGCGGACCCGGCGCCCAACGGCGCACCATTTTGCAGCGCATCGACAACTGTATCCCGCAACGCCGGATGCGTTGACAATTTCAGATAATCATTGGAACAAAAATCAAGACCGTCAGGCCGCGACAACCACCTCAACCGGTGTTGGCTGGTGAGCGCAGCCAGTTCCGCAGTCAGACGACTGCTGAGTGGATTCTGTGTGTTCATGTTTATAAGCGGCACGTCCATAGAGGCCCAACTTATCCATCAAACGCTTGTCCATGTCAAAATCCGGGTTGCCGGTGGTCAGCAGCTTGTCTCCGGTGAAAATCGAATTGGCACCGGCCAAAAACGCCATTGCCTGCGCGGCTTCCGGAATATCCATACGCCCGGCGGACAGACGCACCATCGCCTGCGGCATCAAAATGCGCGCGACCGCAATCGTGCGCACCCAATCCAGCGGGTCGATTTTCGGCTGATCGGCCAGCGGCGTGCCTTCCACCGGCACCAGCGCATTGATCGGCACCGATTCCGGTTGCGGGTTCAAATTCGCCAATTGATGCAGCAAGCCGATGCGGTCTTCAATCTCTTCACCAAGCCCGATAATGCCACCACAGCAGACGGAAATCCCCGCGCTCGACACCGCACTCAATGTCGCCAGCCGGTCGCCATAATCGCGCGTTGTAATAATGTCATTGTATTTTTCGGGCGAGGTATCGAGGTTATGGTTATAGGCATAGACGCCAGCCTCTTTCAGCCGCCGCGCCTGATCCTCATTGACCATGCCCAGCGTGCAGCAGACCTCTAAACCCATGCCCGCGACGCCGCGCGCCATATCGAGCACACGGTCGAAGCCGCGGCCGTCCTGCACCTCGCGCCAGGCGGCGCCCATGCAAAACCGTGTCGAACCGGCGTCTTTGGCGCGTTGCGCGGCGGCGAGTACCTCATCCACCTTTAACAGCGTTTGTTTTTCAAGGCCGGTGTTGTACCGCGCGGCTTGGGGACAATAGGCGCAATCCTCGGGGCAACCGCCGGTTTTGATCGACAGCAGCGTACACAACTGCACCTCCCGCGCGTCATGATGCGCGCGATGCACCTGCGCCGCTTCAAACACCAAGTCGAGCAATGGTTTGTGATAAAGATCGCGAACGCGATCGATGGAAACGGCCATATTTAATCCTCGTCAAAAGACGGCACGTCCGCCTCAGGAAACATTTGGCGCAAATTATCCCGTAATATAATTAATTTTTCAACCCATTCTAATATTTCTGCGCCATCCAAACAAATATCCAGCTCATCAGGATAACGACCCGCTGTTGCATAAGTTGTTAAAAATTCCAGATTTTTAAAATCATCGCGCAACGGATCATCGACATCTAACATGTCCACTAAACTGCCAATATTATGCGTTTTACGAATAGTCCGGCCACGTGCAGCTAAAGCCATTTTAACGAGTTTTTCAGCGGCCTGTTCAACATGATAAGAACCTGTATACCATGTCTCATCTTCGGCACAGCGTTTGGCAACCTTTAAGTCTTCATCTATAACTTTGAACCAGGGCGATAAAATATATTCAACCATAGACCTGAATACCTTCGCGCTTAACAATATTAGCCATCGTGCCTAAATAATTTTGATAGATATCAAATTTTTTCCGTTTGATAGGGAAAATATCTGCCTCTATTTTAATATCTGAAATTAATTCATTGCAATCCCGCCGTGATTTATAGGTCTTGGCAATGTCATCTGGCGTCACCACCAGCAAATCATAATCACTATCGGGCCTAGCATCGCCGCGGGCGCGGCTGCCGAACAGATAAATCGCCTCAGGCTTCAATGCCGGTATCAAGCGGTCTAATAAAATTTGCAGCTTTGGATCATCCATACGGCAGATGTTATGCCGCCTTTTGCTGGTCCATGTCCAGCCGTTGGCTGATTTCGGCGACCAGATCCTGAATTTCCTGAGACGCGGAGGATTTCGCCATTTCGACGACGCCCAGCCCTTTGCTGATGCTTTCGGCATAACGGGTGCGGTTGCCCAGCTGCGTTACTGCAATCTGCGCGCCATATTCAGATAATTTGTCCGCCATTTCGGTGGCCAATTGCGAGCGCGACGGCACACGGTTCAACACCAACAGGACCGGCACCTTTTCATGCGCGCAGATATTGAGCGTGGGTTTGGTCGCCCAGACATCGACCGGGCTGGGCTGCACCGGTATCAGCACTAGGTCAGCCGCGCGAATGGAAATCTTGGCCTCGGTTTCGGTATGCGGCGGGCTGTCGATGAGGACAATATCATTGTCGCGCGCCAGCCGCTCGACCTCAGTCTGCATGCGCCAACCGGTGACGGGGCTGTGCAACAGCATGTTTTTATCACGCAGATTTTGCGAGCGCATCGTTGACCATTGGGTCAGCGAGCCTTGCGGATCGATATCCACCGTCGCGACAGATTTGCCCTGCGCCATGAAGGCGGCCGCCAATTGCACGACCAGCGTCGTTTTCCCCGCGCCGCCCTTTTGCTGCGCAACCGTAATAACTTTACCTGGACCGCGTGCCATGATGCTCTCCCCAATGCCTTTAAAAACTGCCTTATGCTGCGCTTAGAATCATTGAAAAACAAGCAATAGATACATTAATATTGACGCGCCGCGCGTGTCGGGGCATGGTCCCGCCATCATGATCCCCCAGTCAATTTATCCTGAATCCGATGCTGTAACTCACACAGAAATGGCATCTGCCATCCGCGTGTTGGCGATGGACGCGGTTGAGGCCGCCAATTCCGGACACCCCGGCATGCCGATGGGCATGGCCGATGTCGCCACCGTGCTGTTCACCAAATTTTTAAAATTTGACCCCAAGCACCCGACCTGGCCCGACCGCGACCGTTTCGTGCTGTCGGCCGGGCACGGCTCCATGCTGCTGTATGCCCTCCTTTACCTTACCGGCTATAAAAAAATGCCGCTGGAGGAACTGAAAAAATTTCGCCAATTGCACAGCCATGCCGCCGGGCACCCCGAAGTCTTGCAGGATGCCGGCATTGAAATGACCACTGGCCCCCTGGGCCAGGGGATCAGCTCGGCCGTTGGCATGGCATTGGCCGAACGTATGCTGAATGCGCGCTTTGGCGATGCGCTGACCGATCATTATACCTATGTTATCGCGTCGGATGGCGATCTGATGGAAGGCATCAGTCATGAGGCCTGCTCGCTCGCCGGGCATCTGAATTTAAAAAATCTCATCGTGCTATATGACGATAATGATATTTCGATTGACGGCCCCACCTCGCTATCCTTCAGCGATAATACCAAACAGCGGTTTGAAGCCTATGGTTGGCAAGTGTGGCAGGTGGATGGGCATAATCCGGCGTTGATTGAGGCCGCACTGTATCAGGCACGCGAATGCGGCAAACCGGCGCTGATCTGCTGCAAAACGCAGATCGGTTATGGCGCGCCGACCAAGGCGAAAACTGCGTCGTCACATGGTTCGCCGTTGGGCGCAGACGAAATTCTGGGCGCGCGCAAACATTATAACTGGGTGCATGAACCGTTTGATATTCCGGACCGCATTTTGAATATGTGGCACAGTGTTGGCACGCGCGGTGAAACTGATTATCAAAGTTGGCAAAAACAGTATCAGGCGGCCCCCGCCACCCGCCGCCAGGAATTTGACGATGCGATGAATGGCATTATCAAAACCGCCGCCTGGGATAAACTGACTGATTATAAAAAACAGGTTTTAAAAGACAAACCGTCAGTCGCGACGCGCGCGACTTCCGGCCAGGTGCTGGAATGTCTGGTGCCGCTAATTCCGGAGCTCACCGGCGGTTCGGCGGATCTGTCCGGCTCCAATCTTACCAAAACCAAATCCGGCGGCATCGTCTCGCGCAGTGATTTCAGCGGCCGTTACATTCATTATGGCGTGCGCGAACATGGCATGGCCGCCATCATGAACGGCCTTGCACTGCATGGCGGTTTCATTCCGTACGGCGGCACGTTTCTGGTCTTCGCGGATTATTGCCGCCCGTCCATTCGCCTGTCGGCGCTGATGGAACAGCAGGTTATTTATATCATGACGCATGATTCAATCGGCCTCGGCGAAGATGGCCCGACGCATCAGCCGATTGAGCATTTGGCCTCGCTACGCGCGATCCCGAATTTACTGGTGTTTCGCCCGTGCGATGCGATCGAAACGGCGGAGGCCTGGGAAGTCGCGCTAAAATACAAAAAAGGGCCGTCGCTGTTTGCGCTGTCGCGGCAAAACCTGCCAACCGTTTGCGAGTCTGCGACTGACAATAAAACCGCCTGGGGCGCCTATGTCTTGAAAGAAGCGATGGGCACACCCCAGATAACACTTATGGCCACGGGTTCGGAAGTGTCATTGGCATTGGGCGTGCAGGAGATTTTGCAAAATAACAAACTGCGTGTGCGTGTGGTCTCGGCCCCCTGCCTCGATCTGTTCGACCAGCAAGATAAGGATTATCAAAACAGCATTCTGCCGCCGGATAATTTTGTGGTCGGCATCGAAGCCGCATCATCATACGGCTGGGCGCGTTATACCGGCCGTGACGGTCTGTTTTTTGGCATCGACAGTTTCGGCGCCTCTGGCCCCTATCAGGAATTGTACCAGCATTTCGGTTTGACCGCGCCGGCGATTGCGACCGCGGTACGCAATAAGTTTATGAGTTTGGGACAATAGCATGACGACACGGATTGCCATCTCCGGCTTTGGGCGCATCGGCCGCCTGTGTTTGCGCGGCATTTTTGAAACCGGGCGTAGCGATATTGAATGTGTTGCGTTGCATATGCGCGGTGACGTGGCGGCCGCGGCGCATCTGTTCAAATATGATAGCGTGCATGGGCGTTTTAACGGCACTGTCACCAGCGATGCGGACAGCATCACCGTCAACGGCACCCGCATTCCGGTGATTGTCGAAAGCGACCCCGCCAAGATTGACTGGAAAAAATACGCTGTCGATGTCGTGTTTGAATGCACCGGCAAATTCACCAAACGCGACGGCGCGCAATTGCACATTGATGCGGGCGCCAAAAAAGTTTTAATCTCGGCACCCGCGACGGATGAAGACATCACCGTCGTATACGGCGTTAATCATCAGGCGTTAAAAGCGGAACATAAAATCGTCTCCAACGGGTCCTGCACCACCAATTGCCTGGCGCCAATGGCGCATGTCTTGCATAACACCGTCGGCATCGAACGCGGTTTTATGACCACTATCCATGCCTATACCGGCGACCAGAATATCCATGACGGCACGCATAAGGATTGGCACCGCGCGCGGGCGGCGGGTCTGTCGATGGTGCCGACCTCGACCGGCGCCGCCAAAGCCATCGGCCGCGTCATCCCTGATTTGCAGGGCAAGCTGGATGGCACCGCGATCCGCGTGCCGGTGCCGAATGTCTCGCTGGTCGATTTAAAAATCACCGCTATGCGCACAACAAGTGTTGAAGACATTCAGCAGGCGATGCGTGCCGCTGCGAACGGCGAACTTAAAGGCGTGCTCACCGTCTATGATGAACCCTTGGTCTCAACCGATTTCAACCATTCGCCTTATTCATCCATCTTTGCGCTCAACGAAGTCAAAGTGCTGGACGGCACGTTCGTCCGCTGCATGGCCTGGTATGACAATGAATGGGCATTTAGTCTCAGGATGCTCGATACCGCAGTCGCGATGATGGAGACGAAATAAAAAGCCGCCCAAAGGCGGCTTTTTATTATTAGCGTAATATTTGACTACTCTTCAAACGCAGCTTTCAAATCAGCCACGGCTGCGGCTTCTGCATCCTTGGCATCCAGAACAACTTTGCCCATGCCAAAAAATTCATGCGTCGCGCCATCATAAACCTTACGGTTTACTTTAACACCAGCATCTTCCAGTTTTTTCGCGAGCAGTTCGCCATCGCTGCGCAAGGGGTCGATCTCCGCATTGATGATGGTGGTGGATGGCAGGCCTTTGACATTCGCCTTACCAATCACATCCAGGCGCGGGTCTTGCAAATCAGCCGGTGATTTAGTGGTTTGTTTCACGAACCATTTCATCATCGCCTTGTTCAATGGTTTGGCGTTCGCGCTGTCCACATAAGATTCAGTATTCATATCAACACCGGCAATAGGATAGACCAGCACCTGATGCACTGGCTGGGTAATGCCGGCATCACGCGCCTTGATCGCGGTGTCGATCGCAAGGTTACCGCCCGCGCTTTCGCCCACCGCGGCAACTTTGCTGGCATCACCGCCCCATTTGGCGGCATTATCCAATACCCATTTGTAGGCGGCAAACGCATCATCATGCTGGGCGGGGAATTTTGCCTCCGGCGCCTTGCGATATTCAACCGATACGACAATGGCGCCCACCATGGCGGACAATGCACGCGGTGTCGCATCATAAACATCGAGATCAGCGATCACAAAACCGCCGCCGTGATAATAAACAATCACCGGCAGTTTTTTACCGTCTTCCTTTGTGAAATCAGCGGGCATATAGATGCGCGCCTTTTGCAGCGGGTCGTTACCATATGGCAATTCTTTCGTCACCACATCCATCGGATCGGCTTTTTCGCCTTTGCTTTTCAGCAACAGTTTCACGCCATCTGATGGTGTGGGCTGTTTACGCGCCTCGGCGGGCGACAGTGTTTCAATCGGCTTGGGATGCAGGCTGGCCTGGGCATTAATAACCGACATCATGTCCGCATCGGCCTTCGCCATGATATCTTTGGCGGCTGGCGCGGTGCTGCCATCAACAGCGGCAGCCGCTTTGGACGCATGAACAGATTTGGCGAATACCGCCGGCGCCGCAACCAAAACAGTGGATGCCAACAGGGCCGTCAACAAAGAAGATTTAACTGACATAAAAAGACCTTTCAAAAGTGAAGCCCAATCGTTTCAAACCTATGGTAAAATTCCTATAATTTTTCAAGATATTGATGTAAGCAGGTTGTGTGACTAACATATTGTTAGACTTGCGCGCGGCTTAACCATTTGCTATGCCAAGCCTCCGTCAACGGTGTTGCGACGGGCATATGGCGCAGCGGTAGCGCGTTCCCTTGACATGGGAGAGGTCACAGGTTCGATCCCTGTTATGCCCACCAATTTATATTCGCAATGTTTTAAAAAACCCTTTCAACAGTAATCCTGTTTCTTGCTCCATCATGCCGCCATAGATTTCAGGGCGGTGCAGGCAAGTGGGTTGTTGAAACCATTTTGGGCCGTGTTCGACCGCGCCGCCTTTCGCATCATAGGCTCCAAAATACAAACGCCGCATGCGCGCATGCGAAATTGCCGCCGCGCACATTGCGCAAGGTTCCAGTGTCACATAGAGATCACAGTCGGCCAGCCGCGTGTCGCCGCGCAATTGCGCCGCCGCGCGAATGACCAATAATTCGGCATGTGCGGTCGGGTCATGCTGCGTTTCGGTAAGATTGTGCGCGGTGGCAATAACCGTGCCAGTTGCATCAACCAGCACCGCGCCCACCGGCACTTCACCCGCCTTGGCGGCGGCACGTGCCTGTGCCATGGCCTGCTGCATATGATCCAATTAAGACGCTTTCGCCAAACGCGGTTTGCCCAGCGCGGTTGCAATCAAATCCGGCAATGCGGCGACACTCTGCGCGATGTAATCCGCGCCCGCAGCGCGCAGCGCGTCTGCCGTATGATACCCCCAGGTGACGCCGATGGCGGCAATATTCGCGGCGCGCGCCATTTGCATGTCATAGATAGAGTCACCGATCATCACGCAATCCTGCGGCATGACGCTACTCTGCGCCATCGCATCGAGCGCCATCTTAGGATGCGGTTTGGATGGCGCGTCATCCGGCGTATGCAGCGACAGAAAAATATCTGTAATTGCATGTTCATCGCAAACGGTCAGCAAACCGGCGCGCGATTTGCCGGTCGCGATGCTCAGGTGATATTGCGCGCCGAGTGTTTGCAGCATCTCGCGCATACCGTCAAACAGCGGCTCGGTAATTTTACCTGGCATGCGCGAACTGACAAATACCTCCTGGTAACTTTTAATCAGCTTGGTGAGCGTCGCCGTGTCAGCCTCCGGCGCCAATTGCTGCATGACCAAATCCAGTGACAGGCCGATGAGCGGGCGGATCGCCGCCGCGTCCGGTACGGGCAAATCATGCGCGGCAAAGGCACGCGCCATACTGGCAATCACCTGATGCTGGCCATCGACCAGGGTGCCGTCAAAATCAAAAATAATCAGCTGCTGTTTCATGGATCGTTTTTACTGCTATAACATCCGCATGACTACAGAAAAATCAGGGGAACGCGCGGGCGAACGCATAGCCAAACGGCTGGCGCGCGCGGGCCTGTGCTCGCGCCGTGAGGCTGAGGTATGGATTGCCGAAGGCCGCGTTACCGTCAATGGCAAAACCATTTCCACCCCGGCGCTGAACGTTGATAGCAGCGATTATATAAAAGTGAACGGCCAGGTGTTGCAGGCGGCGGATCCGACGCGCCTGTGGCTGTATCATAAACCCAAGGGTTTGTTGGTTTCCACGCATGACCCTGAAGGCCGCCCGACGATTTTTGAACAACTGCCAGATAGTTTGCCGCGCGTCATGTCAGTCGGCCGTCTTGATTTTAATACTGAGGGTTTGTTACTGCTCACCAATAGCGGCGCGCTCAAACGCCATCTTGAATTACCTACGACCGGCTGGGTCCGCAAATACCGTGTGCGTGCATTTGGCAAAGTGGACGCAGCTGCCTTGGGCAAACTCCAAAATGGCATCACGGTGGATGGCGTCAAATACGGACCGATTGAAGCGATTTTGGAAAGCAGCAAAGGCCACAACAGCTGGCTGCAACTGGCGCTGCGCGAAGGCAAGAACCGTGAAATCCGCAATGTCTTGGCGGCGGTCGGTTTGGAGGTGAACCGCCTGCTGCGCATTTCTTATGGCCCGTTTCAACTGGGCAAGCTGGACACCGGCCAGGTCAGCGAAGTCACCACCCGCGTGTTAAAGGAACAGCTGGGCGCTGTATGGGACAACTTGTGATACGCATTATCGGCGGCATGAAGCGCGGTTTGAAATTGCACATGCCGCCAACCAGTGACATCGTGCGGCCTACCTCCGATAAACTGCGCGGCGCAATTTTTAATATCTTATTGCATGCAAGTTGGGCGCCAGATTTTAAGGGGCTGGCCGTGTTGGATGTGTTTGCCGGCACCGGCGCGCTGGGGCTTGAGGCATTATCACGCGGCGCGGCGCAGGTGAATTTTATTGAAAATAATCCTGCCGCCCTCGGCATCCTCAAACAAAATATCACGCGCTATGGCGCGGGGGATGCCGCCAAAATTTTACAGATCAATGCGGTAAAGCCGGTGCGCGCGGCCGCGCAATTTGATCTGGTGTTTTTAGATCCACCCTATGGCCAGCAATTGGGGCATGATGCGGTGCTGGCGCTGCAGCGTAACGGCTGGACGCATGACAAAACATTGTTTGTAATTGAGATGGCGACGGCAACACCGGAAAATACACCCCAGGGCTTTACAGAACTTGACCGCCGTAGCCACGGCAAAAGCACAGTGGCGTTCTGGCGGCTAAACGATGGATTTTAATGAAAGTATTAAAAAGTTTGCGTTACCAAATAATTTTGTAATATAATCGTTAATAATTTAGAGAACTGAAAATGGATATTAAGCCAGTTGTTGAACTCCGCAGGAGAATTTTAGACCAATTTCCTGAAATTCTAGATGCATTAAAAGATCTGGGATTTCCAAATCCAACAGCTGATGTTGATTGGGGAGATGTAAGAGGCAAAAAAACATTTAAAGGCGAACCTGAAAAGATCATCCCAATTATTACAGCTTTTGCAGACCAAATAAAAATTAATTTTTCTGAATTTGGCATTTCTGTGGATTTTGTCGTATTGAGTAGCCAAGCAAGTCGGCTTGTAACAGTTGGAGAAGAAGAAGTTAGTGTTTTATTTGAGATGGATATTGCCCAACCCGACTTCATTAAAAATTTAAAAATAATGTGCGCAGCCCAAGGATCGCTACTAGAAGTTGTTAGTGACTCAGATGATGGTTTAATTGAAGTTATAGGTTTTTTGCCTTAAATTAAATCACCGCCGTTTAAACAATTTCTCAATATCGCTTAACTGTAATTCGACATAGGTTGGGCGGCCGTGATTACATTGACCGCTATTGGGCATTTGTTCCATGTCGCGCAGCAGTGCATTCATTTCGGCAGCATTGAGGCGGCGGCCCGAGCGCACCGAACCATAGCAGGCACGCTTGGCGCAAATTTCTAACAGCCGTTCTTGTAATAAATTCGTGTCATCCTGCTCGGCCAGCAGATCGGCGAGATCTCTGATCAAGGCCGATAGATCGGCATCCGCCAAAGCCGCGGGCACTGCGCGTACCAGGATCACGCCATCGCCAAAGCCTTCGATGATGAGGCCGGATAGTTCAAGTTGCGCGGCATGCTGTAAAATAAGTCCCACTGCGCTGGCGGGTAATTCCACCGGCAGCGGGATCAATAAATTCTGGCTGACAATTTGTCCCGCCGTCAATTGAATTTTGAGTTTTTCATAAACTAGCCGCTCATGCGCGGCATGCTGGTCGACAATTACTAAACCCTGCGCCGTCTGCGCAATAATATAATTTTCATGCAGTTGCGCGCGCGCGGCGCCTAAAGGATGCGCGGTGTCGCCATCATTTTCTGTTGTAAATGTTTCGGCGCGTGCTGACGGCGCAGCTTGAAACAATTGCCGCGCGCTGTCCGCCAGGCCGCCACTGCGCGGCAGATAATTGCCCTGTAATTGGCTGTTGCTAAAAGTTTGCCCCGACCCACGGGCAAACGCTTGTCCATATCCGCGGGCAAACGCCAACGTGTTACCTTGCGCGAAGTTCAGCGCGCGTTCGGACAAATGCGGTGCGGCATTCAGCGTCACACTCTGCAAACTGCGCTGTAGCGCGCTGATGATAAAGCCGCGCACCAGATTAACATCCTTAAACCGCACTTCGGTTTTGGCGGGATGCACGTTGACATCGACGTCTTCTGGCAACACTGTTAAAAATAGCACAAGTTCCGGAAAGCGCCCTTTCGGCACCAGATCGCCATAGGCAACCCGCACGACGACTGGCAGCATTTTGTCTTTAATGACGCGGCCATTGACATAAAAAAACTGCCGTGTTGATGACGCACGGTGATAGGTCGGCACGCTGATATAGCCGGTTAGTCTAAATCCATCACGTGTGACGGTAACCGGCAACGCATTGGCCATAAATTCTGCGCCCATAATGTTTTGCACGCGGTCAGCTAATGCCGTGTCTGCATTGATATTTTGCGGCACGGTCAACACCTGCCGCCCATCCATTTGTAATGAAAACCCAATGGCAGGGTTAACCAGCGCCAGGCGCTCCACACAGTCGCGCACCGCCGATGTTTCCGCGGTGGTGGATTTCAAAAACTTTAACCGCGCTGGTGTGGCATAAAATAATTCACGCACGAACACACTGGTGCCAATGCCGCGCGCCGCTGGCTCTACTGCGAATTTTGCGCCGCCATTAACGTTAATCAGCGCGCCAGCCGCCATCCCCGCCATCCGCGTTTTGATAGTCAGCCGCGCGACCGCACCAATCGCCGGCAGGGCTTCACCGCGAAAACCATACGAGATGATATTACCCAGATGATCGTCTGGCAGTTTTGATGTCACATGCCGTTCAACCGCCTGGGCCAAATTATCTGCCGTCATGCCCTGGCCGTTATCATGCACGGCGAGCAGGCTGCGCCCGCCCTCTTCAATCTCAATCTCGATTTGCGTCGCTTTGGCATCGAGCGCGTTTTCAATTAATTCTTTGAGCGCGGCGGCGGGCCGTTCAATTACCTCGCCGGCGGCAATCTGATTGACCAGGAACGGCGGAAGTTGCCGCAACACTGTCATCAGTTGATCAGGTCCGTATCATCTGCAATATGCGCAAAAGTCGCGTCATCCAGATGCGCGCCAGTCAGCCGTGCCCCCGTCAAGCGCGCGCCGGTAAAATCGGCATGCGCCAAATTGGCTTCACCTAAATCAGCATAGGATAAATCGGCGTCGCTGAAATTGGCATGCGACAGGTCAGCGCCAACAAAACTGACATGCCGCAGCGCCGCGCCGGATAAATCCGCATTGCGCATTTTGCCGGGATGCAATTCCAGCGGCGACAGTTTGGCGCCGGATAAATTGGATTCGTTCAACCGCGCGTTTTTAAGGTTAATGCCGCGCAGATCGCCGTTGATGAAATTACAACTGCGCAGGTCGCTATTCTCAAATTGAGCCGCCTGCATTTGAATTTGCGGCATATTAAGACCAAACAATACCGAATTATGCGCCTTCAGCGCGGTCAGGACCAATGGCACCTGGGAAAATACATTACGCAAGTCAAAATCGGATAAATCCGCCTTTTGCCCTTGGGCGCCTGCAGTTTGCAGCCACAGCAAATGTTCGGTCAGCACCTGGCTGATTGTAATGTCCAGCTCCAGAATGGAGCGGCCCATCGGTGCATCGGTCAGCACATTGGTAAAATCAGCTCCCGCAGTTTCGGTCATGGCCATTTCAGTGCCGGTCATAATCGCACCGGATAATTTGGCACTGCGTAAATCCGCGCCGGACAGGTTGGCGGCGTCCAAATTCGCGCCTTCCAGATTGGCGCCACGCAGGTTGGCGCGCACCATATTACAATTGCGCAAGATGGCATTGGTAAAATTGGTATTGATGGCCACCGCGCCGGATAGTTTGGCACCGGTTAGATTCGCGTTAGATAAATCCGCCCCGGATGGAATTTCGCCCCAGCCGGTGACCTCACCACCGCGGCCAACCTCGGCAATCACGCCATCGCGCAAATCCGCCTCGGTTAAATTAGCGCCCATCAAACTGCAACCGCGCAAAACTGTGCCGCGCAGATCGGTTTTAATCATGCTGGCGTGGCTGAGATTGGCCTGACGCAAATTGGCGCCAAACAGGGTTGCCCCATCCAGCTTGGCCTTATTCAAATTGGTGCGGATCAGCAGCGCACCCGTCAAATCGGCATGCGACAGGTCAGCGCCGGCGGCGTTCAAATCCGACAGGTTACAAAAATTGAGCTGCGCGCGTGCCCCGCCCATTTGTGCCCGGTTAAACTTGGTATGGCGCACCAAAATCGCATCCAGGTCAATTTGGGATAGCTTGCGAAGGGCAGAAGGTTTGGTTTCGTGCGGCACAGGTTAGACAAAAGGTTATGATTGCGCCGCAGTATAGCGGGCAATCCGCGCCGCTGTCGAGCGATCTGGCGCGGTACCATGCCCCTGCAGCCATGGCAGAATGTCGCGCGCCAGGATTTTACCCAATTCCACCGCCGGCTGGTCGAAACAATTGATGCCCCAAATCCGGCTTTGCAGGAAAATTTTATGCTCATACAACGCAATCAGCGCGCCCAGCGCCGCCGGGGTCATCTTATCGGTCAGCAGCACATTGCTGGGGCGCCCGCCGGGAAATTGCGGTGGCTGGCCATAGGCCAGCGCCTTGCTTTGCGCCAAGGCATTGGATACCAATCGCGTTTGTAACTCGTTGTCTTCTTCACTATGCATTGGAATAATGATATCGGCGGAAACAATATCCGTCCCCTCATGCATCCATTGCATGAAGCTATGCTGGTAGGCGGTGCCAACGCCGCCGAAAATGGTCGGCGCGGTTTTAGTCATGCCTGGTTTGCCGTTACTTTCCATCTCCAGCTGTTGCAAGTACGGCGGCACCAAAGCTAAGGCATCCGCATAAGGCAACAGTGCATGACTGCGGCAGCCCATAAAACTGCCCTGCCAAATATGCGCCAGCGCCAATAAAAAGGGTAAGTTTTGGCCTATCGGCGCAGTTTGATAATGGCGGTCCATGTCATGCGCGCCCGCCAGGCATGCATCAAGCAACGGCCCATAGGTCAGCATGATGGGGAAACTGACCGCCGACCACAAGCTGAACCGCCCGCCGACCCAATCCCACATTGGCAAAATCTGTTTGTCAAGAAAACCTGCCGCAATCGCCAAGGCCGGTTTGGCGGTAATCGCAAACATATTGCGCGCCGCGTGGCCGCCCAGCCAGTTGCGCAAAAATTGCATGCAGACGGTGGTTTCCTCAGTCGTAAAACTTTTGCTGGCGATAATGACCAAGGTCGTCGCCGGGTTGCACATTTTGGTGATGCGCGCCAGAGTTACCGGATCCATATTCGTAATGAAATGCAGTTCGCAATAAGCGATATATTGCGCATTAAAATGCTTATGCAGCAAGGCAGGCGCCAGGCCAGAGCCACCCATACCGACATGGATGATATTGGTGACCTGACGCGTGGCAACGTCCGCTGCCAATTCTTGCATCTGCGTGCGACACGCCAAAATATCTGATTTTACCGCAACAGGAATGTCATAATCTGGCGCGCGCAATGCGGTGTGTAACGCCGCGCGATATTCTGATGTGTTAACGATATCGCCACACATTTGCGCGTCACGCGCTTCGGCCAGCTTGGCATCTTGCGCCAACTGCAGCAAGCTGTTCAAAATGTTGTCATCAATACCGCTGGTGGATAAGTCCAATGTCCAATGCGCACCTTGATACTGATAGCTTTTATCAGCAAAGGCTGGCTGGGCGTTTTGCAAAGCCTGCCAGGTGGTCGAGAATTGCGGACCAGCTGTCATTTAACATCTTTCAAATACGCTTCGGCCGGATCGATGACAATGTCCGCGTTCGGCAAATTCTTGGGCGCGCCGACGGCAATCAGCGTCAGGTCTTTATCGTTCAACAAACGTTTGGCAACGCGCGCCACATCCGCTTGCGTCACTGCTTGCAATTTTTGCAAACGTTCGGCAGGATAATCACGCCCCAAGCCTTCCAAGCGGATTTGCATTAAAAAATCGGCAATTTTGTCGGTGGAGGTCAGCGCCAAGGGCAGGGCGCCAGTCAAATAGGTTTGCGCATCTTTCAGTTCATCGGCGGTAATGCCGCCTGCCGCCATCGTGCGATATTCTTGCTTAATCAAATCTACTGCCTTAGCGGCGCTGTCATTATTAGTGGAGGCGGACACCAGCATGATATTGGCATGGTCGTAATGCTGGATCTGGCTGTCGACACCATAGGTCAGGCCGCGTTTTTCCCGCACCTCCTGCATCAGCCGCGAATTAAAACCGCCGCCGCCCAATACATAATTCATGACGGTGGCGGCATACCAATCGGGGTCACTGCGCGCAATCGTTTTGGCCACCAGAATGATCCGCGTTTGCGGCAACGCACGATTGACGACATAATTTTTACCAACCCCTTTGATATCGGCATCCGCAACCGTAAACGGCGCGGCCTTTGCCGGCAATTTACCAAAGATACCATCCAACAGTGGTGCCAGTTCCGCCGCGGTGATATCGCCTGCCACCGTGACCAACAGCTGATCCCGCGCCAAACGCGCATTTACAAATTTTCGTAAATCCGCAGGTTGCAAGGTCTCGACAGATTTTATGGTGCCCTGCCCTGGCTGGTTGTAAGGGTGCCCGGCATAGATAATATCATTGAGCGTGCGATAGCCGATCCAACCGGGATCGGACAGGTTGTTGCGAATATCGCTGATAATCTGTTGTTTGACGCGCGTCACATCATCGGCGTCAAACCGCGGTTGGGCCAGCGACAATGTTAACAGGTCAAAGGCCTGGTCTTTATTGACTGTCAGCGTTTTAACCGCGCCGCGAAATTCATCGCGTGACGCGCTGTATGACAGGTAAATTGAGTCATCCTCCAAAGCCGCGTTGAAAGCGTCGGAGTCTAGATCACCGGCGCCTTCATCAAGGGTCGAGGCCACCAGATTGGCAAGGCCGGCCTTCCCAGCCGGGTCCAAGGCCATGCCGCCGCGAAAAGCAAATTGCAGAGAGATGACCGGTACACTGTGATCTTCGACCAGCCAGGCGGTCACGCCCTGGGGTGACACGATCTCGGTGATCGGCATGCTAGGCGCGGCATGAGCGGCGGTAACTGACATTAACAAAATAAGGACTCCGCTTAAAAATTTAACGTTCATGGGGTGTCGGACGGATCCACGCCGGACGCATCTACACTAATAGTCTCAGGCAATAATTCACCGGTCACGTAATCATCAGTGTCAAACACCGCGCGCGCCGCGGCATTGACATCGGCGGTTTGCACAGCGGCAATACGGTCGGGCCAGGCCTCTACATCATCCACCGTTTGGCCGATGGTCAGCGCCATGCCGAACAGATAGGCGGGATGCATGACAGAATCCCGGGCATAAGTGGCATGCGCAATCAGGCGTTTTTTTGCCTCGGCAACCTCAGCATCGGTAACGCCCTGCGCCAACAGTTTTTTAACTTCGGCATGCAATTGCGCCTCAATATTTTCCAAACCCGCGCCCGGTAATGGCGCGGCGTATAATGACAACGCGTTACGCTGCATTGCGACCGGATTGTAGTAAACGCCAACCGAGGAGGCGATGTTTTGCTGCATCACCAAGGTGCGATAGAGGCGGCTGGTCGCGCCTTCACCAAAGATTTCCATCAACACCTGCAGTGCGTAAGGCATGGTCGCATTATCACTGGCGCCATAAGTTGGCGCCACGTAAGAGATATTGAGGATCGGCAATTGCACATCCTCATCAGTCACGGTAATACGCTGTTGCGTTGGCGGCAGCACGCGCGCGGGACGGTTACGCACCGGCACATGCCGCGCTGGAATGCTGCCATAAAATTGTTCGGCGAGCGGTTTTAGTTTATCAACCGTTATGTCACCGCTGATAACGAGAATGGCATTATTCGGCGCATACCAATTGGCGTAAAAACTGTCGGCATGTGTTTTATCCAGCTTTTCAATTTCGTGATGCCAGCCGATAATCGGCGTGCCATAGGGTAAACCCGACAAAAGTGCCGCTTGCATCTGTTCCTGCAAACGGCGACTAGGGTCGCTTTCTACCGTTTGTTTGCGCTCTTCAATCACCACATCGCGTTCCGTGCGCAGTATCTCGGGATCCAGATTTAAATTCTGCATGCGGTCGGCTTCCAGCTCCATGATTAAGGGGAGCCGGTCGACCGCGATGTTGGAATAATATGATGTGAAATCATATGATGTGAAAGCATTATCATCGCCGCCGTTTTTGGCGATAATGCGCGAGATTTCGCCTGCCGCGACTTTTTTAGTCCCCTTAAACATCAAATGTTCGAAAAAATGCGCGATACCGGAATGTCCCACCGGATCATCCGCCGCGCCGACGCGGAACCACACCATATGGCTCACAATCGGCGCGCGATGATTTTCAATCAGCACCACTTGCATGCCGTTAGCGAGCGTAAAACTTTCCGGATGGAAAATACCCGCAGGCGTGGTGACGGTAGCTAGGGCGGGTGCAGACATGATAAAACCTAAACTAAACAGGATACGAAACGTTACAGATAGTCTCACTCAAAGGCACCTTCAAGCGGCGCTTTGACACCGGGCTGCGTTTTAACGTTTTTGCCAGAGACCGGCGCCTGTTTGGCTTTGAGCGCATTGAGCCGCGCGGCTTCAGCAGCGGCATCGACAGTTGGATCGGGCTTCGCGGCACTATTGCCGTTCCAGATCATCAGCCGGTCGACAAAACCGGGGTCTTTGACCACCACGCCATTCGCCTCCTGGTCCAGTGTACCGCGAATATTAGGGTTGGCCTGTTTGGCGCCCGCCTTATTCAGGACTTCAGTCAAACCATCACTCGGCGGCACAATGGCGGGATTGTCACTAAATAACAATTCCTTGGCCTCGCTGGCGGGTTCCTTGGGCTCTGCAGCGCCGCGGACGGTTGATTTCGGCGGGCGCAGCTCAAAATCCGGTGGCACGGTTAAGGGCGGATGTTTCACGACCATAAATTCATCCGGTGATTTGCGGTTAAGCCCCGCCGTTTCCTTCACCGTTTCACAGGCCGTGAGGCTGATGACAGCAAGCATCGATAATATCAAACAGTAGCGATTGTTATGCATCAGTGGGATTGTCCTTTGCCGCGATTTTAGGCGCAAACAGGGACGCGCACAAGACAAGCAGCGCACCGACACAAATCGCGCTGTCCGCGAGGTTAAAGGCCGGCCAATGGTACTTGCCCACGTAGATATCCAGAAAATCCACCACCGCGCCATAACGCAGCCGGTCAATCACATTCCCCAGCGCGCCGCCGATAATCATGCCGCAGCCGATCACGGTGGGGCTATCCATCGCGCGGCGCAGCCAGTTGGCGACCACTGCCGCCAGAATGACTGCAACCGTAATCAACCACCACGGGCTGACCACAGTGCCATGATTAAACATGCCAAAACTCATGCCGCGATTCCACACCATGACGATGTTAAAAAACGGCGCGAGCGGCAGCGCGCCGGTAAGCCCCTGCAACTTCGTCAGCATACACGTCTTGGTATACTGATCCGCCGCAATCACGCCAAGCGCGATGAGGAGGCCGGTGAGGATGTTTTTGGAATTAGGGAATGTCATATCATCATTCTATAGGGTTGTAAGTAAGGCGCGGATAGCCTCCCCCCTTGCGGGGAGGCACAAAAAATTGAGCTTGTCCTGATTTTACAACAATAGTGCAAAGTAACTGAGCGAAATTTTTTGGGTGGGGGATATGATTGGATTAAGTTCCCCCACCCCACAAGGGGAAGCTATAACCTGTGACATCTTCAGATAATAATTTAACATCTAACTGCCAATTAAATCTTCGTACAATTGCCTCGTCTCCGTGTGCGACAGCCCAATCACGCTTTCGAAATTCCGGTTTGGCACCGGCGCGGAGCCGTTGAGAAATTCATTCAGCGCGCTTTTTAAAACGCCGCGCGTTAATTTACCATGTTGTACAAGCGACTGCGGCCAACCGTCCAATACCTGCTGATAATCATCGCGCGTGCGGCCGAACAGTGGCGTCACATCCCAATCCCAGTTTTCCAGCCAATAGGCGATAAGCCTTTGCAAGGCCACCTGTTCGGCGAATGTATAATCGCGCATCGGCATCAGGCAGCGGCTGGCAGCTGCCCTACCACCGCATCCGCACAACGGAAACAGATTGCCGCATGGTCGGGATGGGTCCCCACCTCGGGCAGATAACGCCAGCAGCGGTCGCATTTTTCATCCTCGTCAATTTTACTGACAGTCACCTTAGCAGCATCACCTACTGTTATAGCAATGTTAGAGACAATACAGATATCTGCATAATCAACCGATAATAAAATATCTTTATGCGCGGCGTCAGTGACAATTTGTGTGACCATCGCCTCCAATGACGAGCCGATGGCTTTTTCCCCGCGCAGTTTTTCAAGCTCTATGGTCACTGCGGAACGCAGATTGCGGATCACGTCCCACCGCGCCGCCAAAGCATCATCACGCCAGGCTGTGGGCGTTGGGTTAAACTGCCGCAAATGCACGCTGTCCGTATTTTTGCCGCTGTAATGTTGCCACGCCTCCTCACAGGTAAAGGATAAAATCGGCGCGAGCCACGCGGTCAGCGACAGGAACAATTGGTTCATAACCCACAATGTCGCCTGACGCTTGGCGCTGTCCGCCGCATCGCAATATAGACAATCCTTGCGGATATCGAAATAAAATGCTGACAGATCATTATTGCAAAATTTATGAATCGCCGTGAACAAGCGGTTGTAATCATAACTGTTTAAACAATTCTGCACCTCGGCATCGAGTTCAGACAAGCGATGCAACACCCAGCGTTCCAGCTCCGGCATTTTTGTAACATCCATCGGCGTCGTAATGTCGCTATCAGCCAACGCGCCGAGAATATAACGCAATGTATTGCGCAACCGGCGGTATAAATCCGCTTGCTGTTTTAAAATGTCATTGCCGATACGGACGTCTTCCACATAGTTGGTGTTGCACACCCACAGGCGCAGAATGTCCGCGCCATACTGGTCAATCACTTTTTGCGGTGCGGTAACATTGCCTAGGGATTTGGACATTTTACGGCCCTGTTCGTCTAAGACAAAACCATGCGTCAACACCGCTTTGTATGGCGCGACACCACGCGTACCGCAGGCTTCCAGCAATGAAGACTGGAACCAGCCGCGATGCTGGTCGGAGCCTTCAAGATATAAATCGGCGATAGGATATTTATTGTCAGGTTGGTTCAACACGAAACTGTGCGTACAGCCGGATTCGAACCAGACATCGACAATATCGCGCACCTGTTCGTAATCGGCAGCGTTGTAATCCGGTCCCAGAAAATCTTGCGCTTCGCGCGTGTACCAGGCGTCAGATCCCTCATCCTTAAAAATATCGACAATACGTTGGCACACAGCGGCATCGCGTAATGGGGCCCGTGTGGTCTTATCAATAAAAATGGCAATCGGCACGCCCCAGGCGCGCTGGCGCGAAATGCACCAGTCCGGGCGGCCTTCAACCATGGCGCGAATGCGATTCTCGCCAATCTCCGGCACCCATTTGGTTTGTGAGATCGCCTGCAACGCTTTGTCACGTAGTGTTGCTGCGCGCGGCGCGCCGCGCGCTTCTGGTTCATCCATACGAATGAACCATTGCGGTGTCGCGCGGAAAATCAGCGGCGCTTTTGACCGCCAGGAATGCGGATAGCTGTGCACAAGCCGATTTTTGGCCAGCAGGTAACCGGCCTCTTCAATCGCCTTGGTGACGATCTTGTTGGCTTCCCCTTTTTTACCGTCAGGGCGATAGACATGCAGCCCGCCAAACAGCGGCAATGACGATGCGTAACGCCCGTCCGGCTCTACCGTGTAAGGCACTTCCAACCCATATTGCTTGCCGAGATTAAAGTCATCCAACCCATGCGATGGCGCGATATGCACCAAACCAGTGCCGGCCTCAACCGTCACGAAATCCGCCGGCATCACGCGCACAGCAAAATCATAATGGCCATTGGCTTCGGCATGGCCACGCAGCGGATGGGCCGCCAAAGCGTCCTCCAATTCACTGCCCTTAAAATCTTTAACATGCGTCCATAGGGTAATTTTGGCAGCTTGCTGCACAGCATCTGCCAAAGCTTTCGCAACGATGATTTTTTCATGCGCCTGCGCAGTACTGTCATCCGCAACCGCCATGATATGATACAGGCTGTAATCAAACTCCGCGCCATAGGCGATGCCGCGGTTGGCGGGCATGGTCCAAGGCGTCGTGGTCCAAATCACCAGTTGCGCGCCAATCAAATCTGCATGCTTGGCCTGAGTAATCGGAAACCCGATCATTACGGTATCCGATGTGTGATCGTGATATTCAATTTCGGCATCGGCCAGCGCGGTTTTTTCCACCGTCGACCACATGACGGAACGTTCGCCCTGATATAATGCGCCGTTTAACAAGAACGTGTGAATCTCGCTGATAATCGTGCTTTCGGCATGTTTGGTCATCGTCGCATAGGGACTATGCCACGCGCCCAAAATGCCCAGCCGTTTGAACTCATTGATTTGCACATTCAGCCAATATTGCGCGAACTCGCGGCATTCCTGGCGGAATTGCAGCACCGGCACGCGGTCCTTGTCCTGGCCCTTGGCGCGATATTGCTCTTCAATCTTCCATTCAATGGGCAGGCCGTGACAATCCCACCCCGGCGTATAATTGATGCGTTTGCCGCGCATGGCCTCGGCGCGGTTGACGACGTCCTTTAAAATTTTATTGGTGGCATGGCCGATATGAATGTTACCATTGGCATAGGGCGGCCCGTCATGCAGCGTGAAATCACCTGCCGGTGTCTCGCGCGTCGCCAGCTGCTCATATAATTTCACTTCTTCCCAGCGCGCCAGAAGTTCCGGTTCCTTAACCGGCAGATTACCGCGCATCGGGAATTCGGTTTTAGGCAGAAAAACAGTATTTTTATAGTCGATGGTCATAACAGCTCAAGTCGCGGAAGGCACCAAAATTAACAGTATTCCAGGGTAACCGCAACTATGACAATATTACCGTTGTGACAGTTGCTACGCCACATCTAGGGCAAAATCGCCGCCAGGGAAGCAGACAACTTTGGAATGTTTCGATTTTGCCGAAGCGGGTGCTAGGGCGGATTTGATAAAAACTAAATTATAATGCTGTTAAGCTTGTAACGCGCAACTATCATTGACGCTTAGTGTTTTATCCACGGTCATGCGGGTTTTCACAAGTTCCGGAAATTGATTATTAAAATTTTCCATACTGTCTACTGGCTTGAGCAGTACAGTCGAAAAACGCTCCAGATTCTGGGGATGTTCAGCACATGCCAGGACATATTCTTTACAGCCAGGCAAAGCAACGGTTGTCGTGTTTGCCCCTTCTATTCCAGCCTGTTGTAAAAGCTTAAAATGATCATCACTTATCGCGCCTGTAAAAATCAGCCAGTCGCCAGCCTCAATAAACGATGGGCGCTCGTTATCTCCAAAAAAAATCGCGGCGTTAATTGCTAAAAACATTTCTTTTGTCATCTAAATTCTCCCATCAATATTGTTGATAAACCATTTTTCATTATTCGCTGTCAAGCAATTTAAGCGTCGCGCTAAGATTGGCCTGAATGTAAATGACCAGGCTGCCGGATGGGGTTATATATTCCACCCGTCCCATTTTTTCGCCGTCTCAATATCGCGCGCGATTTGATATTGCAGGTTTTCCAGGCGGCTGAACCGTGCCTCGGCGCGCACAAAATCCAAAAACTGAATCCGTAAGGTTTTGTCATAGAGATCGCCGTTAAAATCAAGCAGATGCGTTTCCAGCAATTCTGTAATGCCGTCTACGGTCGGGCGCTTGCCGATATTAGCGATGCCGCGGTGCCACACGCGTGGCCCGTCATTCAACACTGCGACCTTGACCATGTAAACGCCATAGGCGGGGCGAATGTAATCACCCATCACCGCGTTTGCAGTCGGCGCACCCATGGCGCGGCCCTGTTGCGCGCCCTTGATCACATCCACTTCAACTTCGAACGGGCGGCCCAGAATGCCGCGCGCCTCTTTGACCTTGCCGGCCGCAATCAGCGCGCGTGCCTTGGATGATGAATAAAGGGCGCCTGACATATCGCGCGCAGGCTTGACGACAGTGACACCAAAGCCTTCCCGCTTGCCTTGTTCTACTAAGGCGCTGGCATCACCGGTGCGTTTATGGCCGAAATAAAAATTTTCACCAACTACGACATGCCGTACGTTTAACTGATTGATTAAAATATCATTGACAAAATGCGCCGCCGACAATTCCGAAAACTGTTTATTGAATTTCTGGATATAAAAATGCTGCACGCCCAGTTGGGCCAGATAGCGCGCCTTGATATGTTGCGGCGTCAGCACATTGGGCGCATCAGCGGGGCGGAAAAACCGCGCCGGATGCGGATCAAACGTCATGACGCCTAACGGTGACTGCAATTCCCGCGCCGTGCGTGCGGCAATGCTAATTACTGCCTGATGCCCCAGATGCACGCCGTCAAAATTACCAATCGCCACCACGCCCTGCTGCGCTGACGTCGGCAGCCGTGCCAGATTCACATGCAGCTGCAGCGCATTAGGGAAGTTAATGGGGGTGATGGTCATAGGCAATCTTTTATCCATATTTTAGACACAAGTCATATGGTTTTAGTTGTGAAGAATAGCCTCCCCACAAGGGGGGCGGAGGCTGCTCCTGCGTAATTACAAATTTTTGAGCGTGGATTTTAACGCCTCCAAATCCTCAGGCCGCGATAAACGATGATCCGCTCCCTTGATAATATTCACAGACACATCGTCACCGCCCCAACGCGCGGCGATCGCCAGGCTTTGCCGCCAATCGACATCGCTATCCTGCTGGCCGTGCAGAATGCGCAGCGGCAATTGCAGTTCGCCAAGCCTATCCGTCACAAAATGGCGGCGGCCGTCCTCGACAAATTTTTTGGTGATCATATAGGTGCCGCCATATTGCGACGGCAGTTCAATGAAACCTTTTTCATCGACAATCTTACGCTGGGCATCATTTAAATCATCGTCATAGAGCTGGTCGCTGAAATCCGGCGCGGGGGCCAGGCCAATAATAGCTTTAACATCTTTCAATCGTTGCAACGCTGCTTGCATCGCCAGCCAACCACCCATTGAGGAACCAATAATAATCTGCGGCCCCGTGGTCAGCGTATCCAACATATATAATGTATCTTGGATCGCGCCGCCGATGGTGAAATCTTTGAAATCGCCCGCTGATTGGCCATGCGCATGACAATCAAAGCGCAGATACGCGCGCTGCTGCGCCGCGCAAAATGCCGCCAGCGCCAATGCCTTGTCACCATCCATATTGGAATTATAACCGTGCAAAAACACGATGCCGGGCGCGGCACCATCCAGTTTATGGTAAGCCAGACGGCCGTTAGGGCCTTGCGTTGTTAAAAATTGTGCTGTCATACGAAAAACTTGACATTATTTACATGCAAAGACCATACTCGGCAAAACATTTTATAGGCGCCAAATGATTGTTCTAGGATCTAAAACACAGCATAAAATTCCATATTTGGTTGAGTATTGGGAGGACAGCCCCGCCGCGCAGCGCCTGTTAAAACGACAAAGCCGCGCCATCGTTATAGGCGCACCATTGCTGCCATATTTGACCGGACTCAATTTGTTTAAGGCTAATGTTATTGATAAAAGGTTTTAGAAGAATTTTCAGGATATCACGCGCCATCCATCCTCCTGAATCAATTGCGTCATAGCGATCAATTACCACTTAATATTGCGTTTACAGTATCCTTTATTGCATTGGGTTATGCCATGCAGGCGGCGCTACCTTTATTAAGACAAGAATCATCCGTGACGCAATTTGCTTGCAGCGCTTTAGGAGCGCATTTATTTTATCAGTTTTTGGCTGTCGCTCGCAATATTCAGGAAGCCGATGCGAGCGCTTTTGTCGCGCGTTGCTTGCTAGAAAAAAACGTCCCCTTTGATTTAGATAAAGCGCGTCCTTTGAAATCTTTTTATCCTAAATTGATTGTCACACCTCAAAAAACTACGGTTACATCTGCGCAAAATATTGTCGCTAAACAACATCTTGAGAGCAATGACCCTGGCAGTCTGGTGCCTTTGCTCCGACGAAGCTGGGAACATCCGAGATTAAAAATAGATAATGGTAATGGGCTTCTTTCCAACATGATCACCAGGCCATTACATTATATTATGGAAAAAATCGCAGCTGCAACTATTCCCGAATATAATCCATAAAAAACGCCCTCGCCGCTGCGGTGAATATTTGTTATGCGTCAAGATATGACGAATAATTCCCCCGCCGTCCTGCAAGTCCTGCCCGCGCTGATCTCGGGCGGCGTCGAACGCGGCACTGTCGATGTCGTACTAGCGCTGGTCAAGGCCGGTTGCCGCGCCTTTGTCGCCTCGGCGGGCGGACAATTGGTGCATGACATAGAACGCGCCGGCGGTGTGCATATCGCCTTGCCGCTGGGGCAAAAAATGCCGTGGCAGATCAGCGCCAACGCCAAAAAACTCGCCGCCATTATCCAAAAAAACGATATCCACATTGTCCATGCGCGGTCGCGCGCCCCGGCCTGGGCGGCGTGGCGGGCCTGTCAAATGCTGCGGCGCAAGCACTATCCGGTCAACTTTGTCACCACTTTTCACGGCCAATATAAAACCGGCCCGGGTCTATGGGGTAAATTCAAGCATAAATATAACAGCATCATGGTGCGCGGCGAGCGCGTGATTGCGGTATCCAAATTTATCGAACAGCACATCAAAAACAGTTACAGCACAGCTGATAACGTAATTCGCGTTATTCCACGCGGTGTTGATGTTATAAAATTCGATGCCAGCCGCGTTTCCAACGAACGCATGATTGCGCTGATGAAGGCGTGGCACATCCCTGAATATCATCCGATTATCTTGATGCCCGCGCGGCTGTCACGCATGAAAGGGCATCTGTTTTTACTGGAGGCGTTACAGCGTATCAAGGATCAGGACTGGTTTTGCGTGATGGTCGGCTCCGCACATGGGCATGATGAGTTTCGCACCGAGATTGAAGGTGCGATCCGGCGCCTTGGCCTTGAAGGGCGCGTCCGCATGCTCGACCATTGCGATGATATGCCCGCCGCCTACCGTTTGGCGGATGTCGTGGTGTGTCCGTCCCTGCAGCCGGAGGCGTTCGGCCGCATCCCGATTGAGGCGCAGGCAATGGGCCGGCTGATTGTGGCCTCCGATCATGGCGGCGCCCAGGAAACCATCGTGCCGCAAGATCATGACCAGATGACCGGCTGGCTTTATCCGCCGCTTGACGACGGTGCGCTCGCCACCTGCCTGCTTGATGCGCTTAAAACCACCGACGCCGCGCGGCGCACTATCGCTATGCGCGCGGTGTCGCATGTTCATGAACATTTTACCAAGGATGAGATGTGTCGTAGGACACTGGATGTTTATAATGAATTGCTGTCGCAAGGTGTGAGGCATGAGGCATGAGCAAGGAAAAAATCCTTGTTATCAAGCTGTCTGCTTTGGGAGATTTCATCCTTTCCTTTGCTGCCTTTGCCGCCATTCGCGCCCATCATTCCAATGCCAGGATCACTCTGCTGACTACCGCGCCTTATGCCGAGCTCGCGCGGCGCAGTGGTTGGTTTGATATGGTACAGCTGGACCCGCGCCCGCACTGGTATGAATTCGGCACATGGCTGGCATTGCGGCAAAAACTGCATAATGGAAATTACAGCCAGGTTTATGATTTGCAGGTCAACAACCGAACCGAACTATACCGCCGGCTGTTTTTTTGGGGCGGCGAAACAACCTGGTCGGGCGGCGCGGCATTCCGGCATGGCGATCCGGCACATGACACAACCCATGCGTATGACCTGCGGCGCGCGCAGTTGCGACAGGCAGGCGTTGCCGACATACAGCTGCCAGATTTAACTTGGCTGGCTGGCGAAATCGCTCGCTTACATGTACCGCATAACTTCGTATTGATCTGCGCGGGCGCCGCGCCGACGCGGCCGCAAAAACGTTGGCCGCCGGCATCTTATGCCATGCTGTGCCGCCATTTGTTACAATATAAACTGCGCCCGGTGTTGCTGGGCACCAGCCATGAAGCCGCAATTAATGCCGACATTGCCAAACTGGTGCCCAGCGTGATTGACCTGACCGGCCAGACCAGTTTGTTTGACATCGCCGCGCTAGCCCGGCACGCCAAAGGCGCAATTGGTAACGACACCGGCCCCATGCATTTAATTGCCGCCTGCGGCTGCCCGACGCTATCGCTGTTTTCCAGTGACTCCGCGCCCGCGCGGTCGCGCCCGATTGGTCCGCGCACTGAATTTATCGCGGTCAGCAATCTGGCAAATCTTGCTCCCGATACCGTCATTCAAAAACTGCAACTGAGGTAACGCTATGGAACCCGTTAAAATCGATCTGTCAAAATTATCGCCGCAGGAAAAACTGGCGCTGCTGCCTAAATTCAAAAAGACGCTAGCTTTCATATTCTTGTTGTTCATCCTACCGTCACTGCTTAATTTGATAACCGGTAATGTGGGTAGCCTGTTCAGTCTCGTAGTTATTGGTGCAATCTTTTATGTCGTGTGGCGGATCGGTTATAAAAATCTTACCGGCCCAACGGACACCAAACTCAACCAACCTATCCAGTCACGCGATACGCCCAAAAATACGGTCGACATCTTATCGCAAAATATTAAAAATACCGGCGACCCGTTTTTATGATTGTTGCTGTTTGAGATAGCCCAGCATGCTGAAGATGGCGAGCAGCGCCGCGATCCATAACAACCCTAATCCAGCCACTGTAACCACTTCTAAGGTTAATGGCCATAGCAGCAAACCCAGCGCCACCATTTGCGCGGTCGTCTTCCATTTACCCCAACTGCCAACCGGCAGCGGCCGGTTAACCTGCGCATAATATTCGCGCAAACCGGAGACCAGGAATTCCCGGATGATGATGATGATTACCGGCAAAATATTCCAACCGCTAATAGCATGGTTGGCCACCAGCGCCACGAACAGGCTAACCACCAAAATCTTGTCGGCAATCTGGTCCAGCATGGCGCCGAACCGGCTTTGCTGGTTATACCGCCGCGCAATGTAACCGTCCAGCCAATCACTCAAGGCTAATAAAATATACAGGACGAAGGCCCACCATGTTGCCGCCAAATTATCTTTCAACAACAACCCGACGAGCGGCAGGATAAACACAATGCGTGCAGCGGTGATAACGGTGGGAATATTCATACGCAGCACAGTAATCATCATTATATATTCTGTAAATCAGCCCGCGCAAACAGCTTGCTAAAAAAACCGGCCGCTAATCGCAGCCCGCTTTTAATCAATCACGGTCATCAAGATTGCGTCTTTTAAGTTCGCGTTTTGCCCATTGATCATTGCTATTTTCTGTTGCGTTATTGTTAAGCGATGTTTTGGGCGCCTTTTCTTCAAATATATTGTCTTTCACAAGCGGCTCTTCGCGGATGGTGTGGCTGTTCGATTTAGTATTGGTGCAAAGCGGGCAATCGCCGCTCCCGAATTTTTCTGTGTGACTTCGGTCAGCGAACGCTGGCATTGCCAGGCTTGCCGACGCAATTATTAACATTGAACAATAAACAGCTATTTTTGTCATGATTAATTTCCAGAGTGGTAAGTCGTTTTTAACAGGAAACTCTGGTTGGTCAATTATGAGATTGTTCAGCTATCACGCGTTCTGCCAGCCGCACATAATCAATCTTGCCGCTGCCCAACACCGGCAGTTCCGCTTGCACGATAATTGTTTTAGGCATGGCAAGTTCGGGCAGGCCCTGGATGCGCATCGCCTGTGCCAATGTGGCAGCGGTCGCCGCGGCGTGGGTTGAGACCAGTACAATCGCCTCACCCTTGCGCGTATCCGGCACACTGACTGCGGCATTGACGCTGCCAGGCCACAGCTGATTGGCGCTGTCTTCCACCACCGCCAGCGAAATCATCTCACCACCGATTTTGGCAAAGCGTTTAACACGCCCCACAATCGTCACAAACCCCGCCGCATCAAGCGTTACAATATCACCGGTGCCATACCAACCATCTGCTAAAGGTTCGATGACGCCTGGTTGCGCGGCACGCAGATAACCCAGCATGATGTTGGGGCCGCGCACCCACAGTTTTTTGCCATCGCTGATACCATGTACTGCCTCCAGCTTGTAATCAATGCCCGGCAAAATACGTCCCACTGTTCCTGCCTGATGAAACATCGGTGTATTGACGGCGATGACCGGCGCGCATTCGGTGACGCCGTAGCCCTCAAAAATCGGCACGCTGTATTTATCACTGTAAATGGCACGCGTGGCAGGTTTAACGCGTTCCGCACCCGCAAAAACACCGCGCAGCCGGCTGAAGTCATAAGGTTCCGCGGTTTTGGCATAGCCCGCCAAAAACGTATCGGTGCCGAACATGATGGTGGCGCTGGACTGATACACCAGTTCCGGGATCAAACGGTAATGCAGCGGTGTCGGGTACAGAAATGTTTTAACGCCGTACAAAACGGGCAACAGCACGCCGCCGGTAAGACCGAAGGAATGAAACATCGGCAGCGCATTAAACACACTGTCGCGCGGCGTGAATTCCAACACGCGGCGCAGCTGGCTGCAATTGCTCAAAATATTTTGATGCGACAGCACGACACCCTTAGGCACGCCTTCCGAACCGGACGTGAACAATACCACTGCCGGATCATCCGGTTGCGCCGCGCGTCCCACGCGCGGCGCAATGCCGAACCGCGCCATCACCAGCGCGTTTATCTTATCAAGCCATGTGATCGTTTTGCGCAGGTCTTCCAAATAAACAATGGTACAATCGCCGCCGATATCCACCAGCAATTGATTTAGTTTGCCGTGTTCAATAAACTCACGTGCGGTGTAAATGGTTTTAATCTGCGCGGCCGTGATGGCGGCACGCAGGTTCCCAGCGCCACTGCTGAAATTCAGCAGCGCCGGCACGCGCCCCATTGCCTGCAGCGCAAAAAATGTCACGGTACCGCCGATACCGGTCGGCAATAACAACCCCACCATGTCACCGCGTGCGGTCTGCCGCGCGATTGGTTGGCTGAGCGCCAGTGCTGCCGCCAGCAAACGGCGATAAGACATAGGCTTACGCGCCGGGTCTTCCAGCATTGGCGCAGCCGCGCCATAGGTGCGGCTGGCCTGTTGCAGGGCCTGCCACAGGTTAGGCGGTAAACTCTGCGTTTTAACTTGAGCCTCGGTCATAATGTCATATAGCTCTTGCGCCATGGCCTGGCGTTTATGGCGGCCAAATAAATTATCGTGCGGGGCGATGCGCAGCGGCGGCAACACATGAATGGTAATTTTGCCGGCCAGGCGCACTGGTAACAGTGTTTTCAATCTGCCAAACGGCGTGAATTGCAGCCCGTCAATAATCACCGGTACGATAGGCGCATCGGCCTTGTTGGCAATCATCACCGGTCCGGCATTGACTTTCATAATCGCGCCGGTCGTGGTCAGGCGCCCTTCCGGAAAAATCACACAATGGCGATTTTGCTGAACGGCGCGGATTAGCCCCTTGGTTTGAAACGGTTGCGCGGGGTTGATGGCAAATACTTCAATGAGATTTAAGAAAGGTTTCGCCCACCAGCGTGTCGCGACAGTTTTGTCTACCGCAAACATTGGCCGCCCCGGTAAAAACGCCGCCAGCAGGGCACCATCCAGATATGATTGATGATTGCAAATGATAACCGCGCGCGGCCCAACCGCGGCAAGATTTTCCAGCCCGGTAACTTCAACTTTAAAGAATAGCCGGAACAGTGCGGTGAAACATCCCTTGACGGTTTCAGTTGGCAACCGCCGCGTGATGTAAATGGCAACCGCCAGTGTCATGACGCCCACCACCGCGAACACTGTTTGCGCCGTGCCGCCCAGCGCCATGATCGCGGTGCATAATAATGATGCGACGATGACAAACAGCGCAAACCAGATGTTGGCCGCCGCCTGCATGCGCGCGCGGGCATCCACCGCCGCTGTCACTTGTAACAAGCTCACTAATGGCACGACATACAGGCCGCCACAGGCCGCCAATGCCATCATCAACAGTGAGATTACGATGCCGGAGGCACTATGCAAAAACGCGGTAATGCCGATGGCAATAGGATAGGCAGGCGTTAAATAGGTTACCGCTGCCAGCGCCAGACTGGACGCCGCCATACCGAGCGCGGCGAGCGGCACAAAGTTTGCGGTGACCTGGCCGCGCGACAGGCGGTTGCACAGCCAGCTGCCGAGTGCGATGCCAATGCCAAATACGCCGAGCAATAATGTGTTTACCGCGGGGTCAACATTTAAATCATCCTTAACCAAAATTGGGATTTGCGTCAGCACCGCCGCGCCGACAAACCAGAACCAAGCATGCCCCAATAACAGGCGCAGCCGCGTTTTTTCAGCCGTGCCCCAGGTAAGCAAACCCCAGGTCTGCCGCAGAAAATTAAGGTCATGTTTTAAATGCGGTGCGGCTGGCGTAGTATGTGCGGTGAATAAACTTGACAGCCACGAGATCGCGGCAATCGCCAGCATCAACCATACGACATAGTCTAACCCATCCGGCGCAATAACCAGGGAACTGCCGATTAAAGTACCTAGCAGAATGGCGATATAGGTGGAGCTTTCAATCGCGCCATTGGCGGCAATCAATTTATGCGGCGGCAAAAATTCCGGCGTGATGGCATGTTTGACGGGACCGTACATCGCCGCCATGAAACCGATTAACAGCAGGCTGGTCATCAACAGTGCGGTGTTGCCGCTATGCAATGCGTAACCCGCAAAGCCAAACATCAGAATTTCGATGGCACGGCTCCAGCGCAACAGGCGCGATTTTGCATAACGGTCGGCCAGCGTGCCGGCGAGGCCTGACAACAGCAGATATGGCAAAATGAAAATACCCGCCGACAGCGTCGCCCAGATTTTGGCGATATCATGGTCCATCGGGATCACATTAAAGACCAGCGCGGTGATCAGCGCATAGCGGAACAAATTGTCATTCAGCGCGCTAAAAAACTGGCTGGTCCACAACGATAAAAACGAGCGGTTGCGCCATAGGCTATCAGTCGTCATGGCGTCTCTCCGGCAATAATACGCCAACAGGCGTTAGTAAGTATTTTGACATGCGGGACCATAAGTGCAGGCCTGTCCGCCGAAGCTTTGGCGAAGGCGGGTTGCTTGGCGCCGTACAACAGGCTGGACGCGGTTTGCAGCACGATCCCCATCACCATCGCGGTGAGGATATCGACATTTTGTTTGGGAATGTGCCGCGCCCGCATCGCCTGGGCAAACAGTTGCTTTAACAGCTGCGGCAGTGCCGCCTCATAATCCGCAGGCGCCAGGCGGCGGATATGCTGCGCCAACAACAGAAACACGAAGACATCGCGCTGGCTGTCAAACAGCGTTGCACATTCACCAACCATCACTGCAATTTTTTGTTTTAAATCCATTGCGACCGCTTGCCGTGCTGCCAGTCGGGCGGCAAAGGCGTCGTAATAACGCGTGAAAATATCCCACACCAGCGCATCTTTGCCAGTCGTGTGCCGGTACAGCGCGGCTTCGGTCACACCCACCGCCTGCGCAATCTCGCGCATGCTGACCTGGTCGATACCGCGTGCGGCCATCAGCCGAATGGCGGCGGCATCAATCTTTTCCCTTGTGGTTTGCGGTTTCGTCATGCTATGTTAGTAATCACTAACTTACATCAGGTCATCGCAGATGTCAAAGCTATTTTTATATGATAAGGTGCCTTACGTACTGGCAACGCGTCAGGATGTGGCCATGGCAGAGCGTACGCAATACACGGCAATGCTGCATAAACTACGGCACATCATGCCAGCCTGGTTATTACGTATGCTGGATAAGATTGGCCGCCGCTGGCTTACCAAAAACAATTCGCCCTATGGTGCGGAAATTGCCGCACTGGCCGCCGTGCACGCCACGGGTATTTATACGATCAACACTTTGTTCGAATGGTGTTGCACGACCTATGTATTTCCTAACGCTGACACGCAGCAACCGCAAATGCGGCGCGTCTTGGATTGGGCGCTGCCAATAGGAGAATTTGTGCATACCGCCAATTACGACACGCCGCATGGCAGTTACACCGACATCAATTGGGCGGGTAATGCCGGGGTCATCAATGCGGTGGCGCCGGGACGCTTTGCAATTGCCATCAACCAGGCGCCGGTTGACGCGCGTAGCGGTATTATGCTGCTGGACTGGCTGTTACAACGTTATCATACCTGGCGCTCTACCGCGCTGCCACCCAGCCATTTGCTAAGAAAGGTTTTTGAAGAAGCGCCGGATTATGATACCGCGCACGCCATGCTATGCGACACACCGCTATGCATCCCGGCCATCTTTACCATTTGCGGTCCGCATCCCGGCGCGGCGGCCGTCATTGAGCGGCGCGAACGCGCTGCCTATGTTATGACGGGCACGCATGTCGCCACCGCCAATCATTGGCAGAATCCGGCCTGGCGCGGTCATGCGCGGACGATACGGTCACGGCGGCGCTTAAAGCTGGCACAACAACAATTGCAAAATCCGCATGGCGCGACAGACTGGCTGTGTCAACCGATCATAAATAAACACACCGCGCTGGCCTTTACGGCGGATGCCAACCGCCTGTGCAGTTTGCAGATCATGCAAAAATAACCCTTGACCTTTTGTTATAATATAACTTAGCGTCAGGTCATGACAATTTCCGCCAGCACATTGCCTCGCCTGAACCCGGCCGTCAAACGCCGCGTGATGGCATTGTTTTGCGAACATTTACCATGCTGCGGCCTGTCGATGGCGGCGGGCTTTCTGCATTTGCCTTTTGTTAAACATAATCCGGTAATCGAATTTTGTTTTATGATCGCGGCGGCGATCGGTTTTGAATATTTCTACCACAGCCGCACGCACAAGCATGGGCCGGATTGCAGCCATGGCGAAGTGCGTGGCATCAAGGGCTTTATCAAAATCTATGGGCTGGCTTTAACACTGGGTCTCGCCTCCTGGTTTGCGCATCAATTGCTGTTCCACCATCCGCACGACGCACAGCATGCCGCAGCCAAGCAGGTTATTGTCGCCAACCACGCACCATAATAATTTTAAGGCAAAGTTTTTCAACCTGCTCTATAGTTGGCGCATGGCCGCCGCGCTCAAAGACCTTCCCGCACAAATCCTAAAAATTCTGACGAAAGCGAAACGCGCCCTGGGCGCCTATGATATTTTAACCGCGGTCAATCAAACAGCGGACAAACCCTATGCGCCGCCGCAAATTTACCGCGCGCTCAAAAGTCTCGCCGCGCAAAAACATATTCACCGGTTGGAAAGCAAGAATGCCTATATTGCCTGCCGCCATATGGCGCATGCGCATGGGGATAATTGCACGCATGATGTGGCGGTGCAGTTTTTGGTCTGTGAAAATTGTGATGCGACCGCGGAAATTGAAATGCCATTGGTGGTAAAAAATATGCAGCTGGCCGCCAAAACCGCGGGTTTTACCATCACCCAGCCGATCATCGAACTGGTCGGACGTTGTGCCGCATGTCAGGCTGCCTGATAATCACAACGGTTGCGCGGACGCTATACAGACGCTTTGCGCGTAGGTTTAATCGGCACCAATTTCATTTGCAAACCCAAATTATGGAAAATGAGCCGCAAGGTGCTGAGCGTGGGATTACCTTTTGGCGACAGCGCTTTATACAAACTTTGGCGGCTGAGGTTGGTACGTGCAGCCAGTTTGGCGAGACCGCCTTGCGCATCAGCGATTTCACGCAACACCATAGACAGCATTTCCATATCGCCATCCTGCTCGTAATCTTCCATAGCCACCTGCAGATATAGCTTGGCGTTTTTACGGTTACGCAAATAATCGCGCTGCACATTTTGCCAACTAACTGACGTTGCCATGTTTCCTCTCCTGATAATCCCGCCAATAATTTTTAGCGCGCTCTATACCTCAACTTTCATTATTGTAAACTATAAGCGACAATTGTGCAGGACATATTATCAACTGTCAGCATTTTTTCCGCCGCCGCAATCCGCACATAGGCCAGTGCGATATCATTCACACTGGTGCGCAACTCCCCGACCGGCTCGCCATCCGCCAATATTGGCGTGCCGGGCGGTGGCATGCCGGCGCCCTTTGGCAATGCCACCTGTGCCGGATAAGTTTGTTTTTTGATAAGATCGCGGAAAAACATGCGACTGGTCATCTCTTGCCCCAGGTAACAGCCTTTGTTCAGCGCCACACCTTTAAATTTGTCACAATTGAATTCCATCGGCAGCGATTTTTCAATGGTCATGTCGCGGCTGCCGTCCGGGATACCGCGCGTAAGGCGGATTTTTTCATAAGCGGCAAAACGTCCCGGCGGCAGATTGGCATCATCGTTCAAGACGGTCATCGGCGGCCCAACCTCACCATCACCGGATGGTAAAATCGTCACCGCTTTTTGCGTTGGCACATAATGACGACGACCCAGCAACGGGCTGCGCGGATCGGCATAAGATAAGATGGCGCGGCGTTCCACGAGCGGCGGCAGTTCCGCCTCCACGCGCCATTTGGGCGTTTCATCCAGAATAACGATCTGCGCGCGCAACCGGTAACGCCATAGGCGCGCGCGCAAATCCTCACGGCGCGCTGCCTCGCAATCAATCAAAAAATCACCGTCCCACAGCACGATGACAAAAAAATCATGCAGGAATTTACCCTGCGGCGTTAATAATAGTGCATAGATGATATCACCGGGCGCCTTTAACAAAGTGGCATCTTGCGTGATCAAACCCTGCAGAAAATCCACTTTGTCACGACCGGAGAGACGCAGCAAACCGCGGTTGGGCAGCGCAATATGAGACGCGCTGTGCTTGTCAGCTAGGCTATTTTGTGTCATCACCATCCCTCAATTATATGGCGCAATCCGCATGGCAAACAAGCCCTCACCCCTCCGCAAGGAAAACTTACAGCTGAATATTCTGTTTATTACCGCCACCCGTCTCGGGGATGCCGTGATGTCGATGGGGATTTTAGCCACGCTGGTCGAACGCTATCCGAATGCGCAGATCACCATTGCCTGCGGTCCGGTGCCGGCGCCGTTGTTTCGCGCAGTGCCAAATGTGGCGCGTATCATTGTGCTTAATAAATTACCGTTTAACGGTCATTGGCTGCGCTTGCTCACTTTATGTTGGCGCATCTCGTGGGACCGTGTGGTTGATTTGCGTAAATCCATTGTGGGGCGTTTGCTGTTAGCCAATCATTATCATACGCGCAGCCCGCATCAGCACCTGCACAAAGTTGAAGACAATGCCGCCGTGCTGGATCTGGCGGTGCCGCCCGCCCCGCGCCTTTGGCTGGATGATGCCGCGCGCGCGGCGGCGGCGGCGGCATTGCCAAGCGGTGTGCCGCTGCTGGCCATTGGCCCCACTGCCAATTGGCAGGGCAAAATCTGGCCGCCCAGCCGTTTCGCCAAGTTGCTTCAGGAATTGACCGCCAATGGCGGTATTTTTGCCGGTTACAAAATCGTGTTGTTCGGGGCGCCGGGCGAAGAACGCCAGGTGGCGCCAATTTTAAAACAACTGCCCCCGGATGATGTGATCAATCTGGTTGGCAAGCTGGACCCGCTGGCCGCCGCCGCCGCCCTTGGCCGTTGCGCGTTTTTCATCGGCAACGACTCTGGCCTCATGCATATTGCCGCCGCCATGGATGTGCCGACCCTGGGCCTGTTCGGCCCCAGCATGGCGGATGTTTACCGGCCCTGGGGCACCCATACCAGCTATGTTAAAACGGATTTGACGCTGGATGAATTAACCGGCAGTACTGATTACAACCATAAAACCACCCCCAGCTTGATGAATAGTTTATCGGTGGAAAAAGTTATCCTGGCCGCCCAGGACCTTTACGACAGTATTGGAAGAATTTGATGCCATTGACGGCATTGCTATGCATTCATAACGAGGAAGCGCGGTTGGCGGATTGCCTGGCGCAGCTGTCATTCGCCGATAAAATCGTCGTGCTGCTCGACCGCTGTACCGACCGGTCCAAAAATATTGCTTTGCAATTTACCCCGCATATCTTGGAAGGCGCTTTTCCAATTGAAGGCGACCGCCGCAACGCTGCGATTGACGCCGCGCTGGATGGCTGGTGTTTGGAAGTTGATGCCGATGAATTTATTTCTACGGCCTTAGCCGCGGAAATCTGTACGGTCATTGCCACTTCCACCGCAGATCGCCATGCACTGCCGGTTGATAATTACATCGGCGGTCGTTTGGTACGGCATGGCTGGGGCGCGAGTTTTGGCCGCGCCAGCGCCATCCTGCTGTTTAAAAAAGGTGCCAAACACTGGGGCCAGCAAGCGGTGCATCCTGCCGTCACCATGACCGGCACCTTAGGCAACAAACTGACTAACCCCGTCCAGCATAAGGTTGATGATTCAATTACCGATATGATCGCGCGGCTGAACCGTTATACCACCGCCCGCGCGCTGGATATTCGCGCCGGGCGCGTCGATGTGTCACGTGAAACATTGGGGCGCAACATCGGGCGCTTTGTCACGCGCTTTTACAAATGCTATGTGCGCAAGCAGGGGCGCCGCGAAGGTGGTTGGGGATTTTTGATTGCGCTGATGGCCGCGCTGTTCCCTATTCTGTCTTATCTGAAAGCCACGCTGGAGCAGTCATCTGAAAACTGAATATTTACTTGCCGCATTGTTTTTGATTACTGCATTTATTATTGCAGTGGCGCCGATGCAGCTGGCGGCAGTCCTGATTACGCTGTCATTGCTGGTGCCGTTCTGCGACCGCGACCAGTTTGGCGACTGGCCGCGCCCGCCCCACGCGATCATCACAACCATTGGTATCATGTTGGGCTATATGGCGGTCAGCCTTCTGTGGTCACCCATTCCGTACCATTCCTTATATGTCTTAAGCGGATTTACACTTCTGGCTTGGTCGGCCTGCGCCACCGGCTATGCCTGCATGCGCAGCCCGGCGCCGGCACAGTTAAGCGCTGTGATGGTCAGCGGTTACCTGTTATTGTTAACGTTATTGAGCCTGGATATTTTTTGTAACTATATCGTGCACCGCGCCTGGCACCATTTGGCCTGGGATCTTCCGGTGCGCAGCGCTGTCACTACGCGCAGTGTCAATGCCATGGTCATGCTGCTATGGCCGGTGCTGTTCTGGTTTGTCGCGCAGCGCCAAAAAACTGCAGCACTGTTGATTTGGCTTACTGCAGGTATCTTGGCTCTATTTTCCAATACCGCATCCGGGCGCGCTGGTTTTGCCATTGGCAGTCTGTTATTTTACCTGGCGCGCCTGCCGCGGCCCTGGGCGCTTAAAATTACGCGCTTTGTGTTGTGCGGTATCACAGCTGGCGGCTTTGTGTTGGCTATTCCAGCGGTACAGCTGTTGAAGGCCAGCGGCGAACAGGAAAACCCCGCCTTGAACAATTCATTCCGCCAGCGCATTGAAATCTGGGATTTTTCAGCGCAGCGCTTTGCTGAAAAACCGCTGTTCGGTTGGGGGTTTGACAGCGCGCGCGTGGTGCCTAAACGTGACATCGTCTCGGAATTTGAAGCGCCGACAAGCGGCATTATGCTGCACCCGCACAATATGTTTTTGCAATGTTTGCTGGAACTCGGTATCGCCGGCAGCATCCCGGTTTTATTGCTGATGTGGCAGCTATTGGCGCTGGTACGGCGCTTGGCCGTTAAATTACAGCCTTATGCGTATGCATCTTACATGGCGATTATGGTGATGGCCTGTTTTTCCTATGGCATTTGGCAGGTCTGGTGGCTCAGCGGTTTTGTCTTGGTCCTTTATGCTTTTGCACTGTTGCAGGCCCGTGAAAATATTGAAGCATGATTTTTCTGGCTTTGGGTAGCAATTTAACCAGCGCTTATGGCACACCGCGCGAAACGGTTGCGGCGGTCATCGCCGCCTTGCCACAATATGGTTTCGATATAAGGCAAACCGCATCGCTATATGAAAGCGAACCGTTGTATGGGCTAAACCAACCTTGGTATATTAATACGGTCATCGGTGTGGCAACAAAATTTTCATCCGCCATCGCCATTCAAACACTGTTAAAACTGGAAGCTGAATTTGGCCGCGTGCGGTTTGCCAGCAATACCTCGCGCACTATCGACATCGATGTTATCGATTGGCACGGCCAGATTATTGATACTGGGGATTTGATTGTGCCGCATCCGCGGCTGCAAGAACGCAATTTTGTGCTATTGCCATTGCAAGAACTGGCGCCGGATTGGCGGCATCCGCTTTTGAATATAACGATTGATCAATTGATCACTGACCTGCCCCTCACCACCAAGATTAGGAAACTGACCGATGCCTGATGTACCGATTTTTGCCGGCTTATCGCTGGCGACGCCGATTGTGATGGGTGTTTTGAATATCACGCCGGACAGTTTTTCCGATGGCGGTGATTATAATTCAACCGATGCCGCGCGGCGCCGCGCGGAGGAACTTTGCCAAAGCGGCGCCAAAATTATCGATGTCGGCGGTGAATCCACGCGGCCCGGCGCCGCGCCGATTAGCACGGACGAAGAGATTACCCGCATCTTGCCAGTGTTAACCGCGATCAAGCCTATTGCCGCGCAATATGGTGTCAAGATTTCAGTGGATACGCGCTGGGCCGCCGTGATGCAGGCCGCCGTAAACGCGGGCGCAGATATTATCAATGATGTGTCGGCCTTGACCGACGATGCTGCGGCCTTTGGTTTCGTCACGCAAAAGCACTTACCTGTCATTTTAATGCACAAGCAGGGCGACCCGCTAACGATGCAGGACGCGCCAACCTATAAAAATGCGCCGCAGGAGATTTATGATTTTTTACAAACGCGTGTCGCCACTTGTTTAAGTGCCGGTTTGACGGCAGAACACCTCGCCATCGACCCTGGTTTGGGGTTTGGCAAAACATTGGCACATAACGTGCAAATTTTGCAGCAGTTAAACCTCTATGCGCAAAGCGCTGTTCCGCTGCTTGTCGGCGCGTCGCGCAAAGGTATGATTGGCGCGTTGTCCGGTAACCCTAATCCCAAAGACCGTTTAGGCGGCTCCATTGCTGCTGCGCTGTATGCGATCACACAGGGCGCAAAAATCATCCGCGCCCATGATGTCAAAGAAACCGTGCAGGCGATTGCAGTATGGCAGGCGTTGCAAACCGCCTAAACCGCGAAGTCAATTTCCGCAACGGTTTCCACCGACGGTTTCGGCCACGGCATATAGACTGGTGGCCCTAATTGGCGCTGTAATTTTTCAATCAGCGGCAGCGCTTGTTTGGCGGGCAACTCGGCTAGGCTGGCCAGAATAACATTCGCCTCCTCGCTGGTGATGACGAAATGCACGCGTGGGATGCTAGCTTCCAACATCAAACGGTTTCCCAATTGGCGCCGCCGGCAGCGGCGGACACCAGCACGCTGATGATATTGACCGTCGCGCCCGCGGCCAGCGTATAAGTTGACGCGCCGTTGATGGCTTGTCCGGACGCCGCGGTTAAGGTCAGACTATTCGCCGTGGCATTCTTAATGCGCCGCACTTGGCCCGTATTGCCCACGGCGGTGAACAGCGTAATATTGCCACCCGTTGCCCCCGTGTAGCGTATGAACATATCTTTCGCCAATTGCGTATAAGTCGTGGCAGATACCGCGTTAGGCTGTTTCAAATCCGCATACCAAACCGCGTTAATGCTGGCGGCCAGCATCACCGACATGCCGTTATGCATGGGTTGCGCAAAATGAATGCCGTCATCCTGATAATAGGTTAAATTTGTGGAAGCGCCATCCGCGCCAAACAGCGGATTGGCGGCGATATCACACAAGCCGTCGGCGAACTGCGGCCAGTTGGCGCGCAATAAGGTGTTTAAAGCGTTTTTCGCGGTGTCGCAGCCGGTCCGCGACGGCACCGTTGCCACCAGGTAACGCGTGACGGTATCACCGTTCAAGGCGCGGTGTTTTTTAATAATATTGGCAATATTGATAAAGGCTATTGTCGCGTTGCCGTAAAGGATATCATTAGTTCCCAACATGATACCAAAAATGTTTTTGGGGGCGCCGCGCGCGATGGCGGCGGTCAGACCTGTTTCAACATAGCCCTTTAATTCCCCCGTTTCGCGCGACCAATAGCCCGCTTTTTTAAGCGCATAAGTGTCATCGAGGCCCGTCAATATGGAAATATAAGAATTGCCATTCACGCCAAAACCATCAGTATTGCTGTCGCCTAGCCACAGCAGCGATTGGTGAAAGTGGCCGTGAGCGGCACGGGGAACGTAATACCGCGCCGGGCCAGGTTGTCTTTGACAGCTTTGTAGTTTTGCGCGACCTCTTTATCCGACAATTTACGGTCGTAAAACAGCACATAAAACATCGAGCCACAGAAATTTAAATTGAGATAAGTGGGGATGCCACCCAATTTAAAATTGGTGGAGCCGCTGCTAAAACCCGTGCTCGCACCACGCGCGGCATAGGTCGCCACCAAGCGGTCATCAATATAGAGGCTGTCGGCGGGGCTGCCAGCCGCCATCGTGAACATATGAAACCCGCCAAAGGACTCGGTCATTGTGGTGCCGAAACCATAAACGTTTTCAGCAAAAATAGCAGGCGAGATATGGGTAGGCGCCAATGGGGCGCTGGCCGACATAAAATTGTAACCGTCCGACCCGCTGGCGACAAAACAGGCATTGGCGTTCGGCTGCGACAGGGCGCCGTTGGTATTCACAAAAGACGTCCTGCCGACACTAGGAATCACCAGCTGCGGCGCCAGCGCAAAGATTGCAATGGTTTTGGCGTTATTCAAAGCGGTAGGCAGATTTATGCATTTGATGCCGCTTTCGGTGTTGAACACGATGCCGCCATTAACCGTATCCCAAACCGGCGCATTGTTGCCGGTGGCAAAAGTGCCATGATTGCCGTTGCCTGAACTGTCAACCAAGCTGGTGCCGCTGCCTTCCTCCATGCGGTATTCAGCCAATAGGCCGGCTTGTACGATAGATGAAGTAGCAGTGGTATTGTTCGCTGACGCAGCCGCTGCCCCACCCACGGCGTGAAAATTATACATGTTAATTCAACTCCGAAATATAGATGGTGCCATTGGCAGTGGCACGGATGGCCGCGAGATTGGTGTCACCGCGTAATGACAACATCATGAAAAAGCCGGCCGGTAGAAAATGACTGGCGGTGGTGGCAGTTACCGCATTGTCACCGGTCTGAATAAAGCTATCGGCAGTGGCATAGATGGCAATCACACGCGCCGCAAAGGGCGCGGCGTTGGTTGCGCTGGTGGCGCCGGTGGCAAGCGTTTGCGCACCGCCAACTTTCAAATGCATGGCGTTGATCGCATAACTATTATCATCAATCGGCAAAATGGTGGTCAGTGTCATAAAGGCTCCTTAAAACGTTAGGGATAAAGAAAACCCCGCGCGGGAAGCGGCGGGGTGGCAAAATTCCCTGACGGATCAGGGCGGGACAAAATTCGGGTGCTGTTAATTAGGAATATAATCCGGTCATGGCATTTTGTCAACAAGAAATTTATAGTGCGCCATGCCGTTGCCCGAAATGATGTCAGCCGTGCAAGTCCTGGCGGACCACACAATGAAGATATCCGCCTTGCCGGTGCCCTCTGTCGCACCGCATGAAGTGTTGATCACGGTTGCGGCAGCTGGTGTCAACCGCGCGGATATTCTGCAGCGGCAGGGCAAATACCCGCCGCCTGTCGGTGCGCCCGATATTTTAGGGCTGGAAGTCAGCGGGGAGATTGCGGCGGTTGGCGCGGAGGTCACGCGCTGGCATGCCGGTGATAAAGTTTGTGCACTGTTACCTGGCGGCGGATATGCGGATTATGCAGTGGCGCAGGCGGACCTGTGTTTGCCTATCCCGCGTAGTATCAGTATCGTAAATGCAGCGAGCCTGCCTGAGGCGGCTTTTACCGTGTGGTGCAATATTATTGAAATCGGCAAATTTATGCGCGGCGACGTGGTGTTGGTACATGGCGGCAGCAGCGGTATTGGCAGCCTGGCAGTTCAATTAATTGTAGCATTGGGTGGCACGGTTTTTGTGACCGCGGGCAGTAATGAGAAATGCGCCTATTGCATGCGGCTGGGCGCGGCGGTGGCGGTCAATTACAAGACACAGGATTTTATCGCAGCCGTCAAAGATGCCACTGCCGGGCACGGCGTTAACATCATTTTGGATATGGTCGGCGGTGACTATCTGGCGCGCAATGTTGAGGCGCTGGCCAGCGGCGGACGCTTGGTCTCGATCGCAACTCAGCGCGGCGTAAAGGGCGAGCTCAATATTTTGCAGGTGATGCAAAAGCGGTTGACCATCACCGGCTTTACGCTACGCAATGCGCCGCTGACGGAAAAGATCGCGCTGGCACAAGCGGTGGAGCAAAACATCTGGCCGCTGTTTGCCAGCGGCCAAATTCACCCCACGGTGTTTAAAACATTTTCGCTGTCGGATGCCGCTTCCGCGCATGCACTTATGGAAGCGGGACATCATATGGGGAAACTGGTGCTTACGGTGTGACAAAATTTTTTCTAGTAACAATTTTTGACTTTGTATCCCAGCCTATGATTTTGCCTTCTGGCCAGCCAAGATAAAACGCAAACGTCATTTTGTTGCGATCTACTAAAGTTACTTTAATAACCTGTTTGCCAGACGTTAAAGATATTTCTTGTATAGCGGCAATTTTGTGGGGTTCAAAATCTAATGGTTGGGCGTGATCTATCCCACGGCCATAGCTGTTAGCATAACAGTTAAATTGCTCGTTTTTGAAACGCATATAAAAACTGCAATTCCATTTTTCAGGCAATGGCTTTTTAAGCGTCGGATTTTTATACAACCCTATACAACAAATAGTTTTATTATCGTCTGGATCGACAAATAAAATAAACGTCTGGCTTACCGCACGTTGTGCAAAAACCGCTACCGCCAATATATTGCGTTTAGGAAGTGAAGATAATCGCCGATTTTCGCTGTAAACCTTGCTGAATATATCATTTGTTGTCCGTGCACTAAATATTGTCTTATTGTATTCTGAAAGATGCGCATGAGCTCGATGCGACCATACACGTCCACGTCTTCTTTTTGGTGTCTCAAATTCATGCAAATTATGTCTAATCATAATTATTAAAATTACCCGCATCATCGGATTAAAAACAAATTTTTAATTACTTTCATGTTTTTTCTTGGCTTTTGCCGCCGTCCCCGCTATATATGTCCCTATTCCCACGACAGTCTAACTATCATGGGCGCAGGGCCTGAAACACGGTTTTGCGGACGCGGAAGAATTTAGTCTTTAAAGGAGACATTATGGTTACCACTGCCCCCACCACCGGTGCGCGCACCCTGTATATGCCGAAATCCATTGCCGCTTGGCTGGTGGAGCAAACCACGCTGACCTTCGACCAGATTGGCGAATTTTGTGGTTTGCATCCGGTCACGGTCAAGGCAATTGCCGATGGGGATATCAATCTGCCCGAGCGTAACCCTATCCATGACGGTTATATCACCCAAGACGATCTGGACCGTTGCCAGGCCGACCCGGAGGCACGTTTGGTCACCATCGGTTCCACCCTGCCGGAGCCGGCGATCCGCGCCAAAGGCCCGCGTTATGTGTCGGTTGCCAAACGCGCCGACAAGCCGGACGGCATTTTGTGGATTATCAAAACCCACCCGGAATTGAAGGACAGCCAGATTATCAAGCTGATCGGCACCACCAAAAACACCATCAATGCCATCCGCGGCCGCACCCATCCGAATATGACCAACCTCAAACCGCGCCATCCGGTCTTGCTGGGCCTGTGCCGCCAGGACGAATTAAATGCCGCGATCCGCAAATCCGGTGGTCAGGTTAGTGTGTTTGATCCCGACGCCGCCGGTTCAGGCGATGGCGATCAGCCCGAGGTTGATTTTTCAAACTGGGGCTAACCTTCCAATAAAAAGCGGCCCATAAGGCCGCTTTTTAATAATACAGTTAATAACTTAAGCTACGCCTTCGGCCTGGCCCTGCGGCACATCATCGTTCGCCACATGCAAACGGCCGATTTCATCTTTAATAAACAGTTTTTCACGCTTTAAGCGCCAGATTGCCGCGCCGTTCGGGAAAGGCCGGTGGACCTCATAATCCAATTCCTGGTCCAGATGGGCGTGTTTGCGGCGTAACGCCTCAATACGGGATTCTAAAGACATGCAACCTCACTTTCGTTTCGGGTAATAAAGTTGCGTCTGCAACTTTATATGAGTAACTAAATTTATTCACTGACCAAACTAACTTCATCAAACTATCACAATTTTTATAAGGAAGCCATCAAAATACCAAAAATGATGCCAATATATCACACCAAGAATAGTGTATATGCTTCAATATGTTATGAGACATCCTCTGTTGCCCTGGTTATTCCCCTTTATTTCAAACAGTTATTTGCGTAAAATTTAGGTAATCAGTATAAGCAATTCATAAGTTTTTTAAATAATTTGTAATTCCCACAATTTCAAACAGGGATCCATAATATGTTTGGTGCAAAAGCCGCGTGACCCGGCCGATGATTCTATGATATAAGATTGTTCACATAAATTGGTCATAAAGGCCTCTTGCATTTACGAATTGGTACGAATGAGTGGTCTGACGGAAGATGAAATCCGCGAGATGCTGGAAAAATTACACCACCAGCACCGCAATCTGGATTATTTAATTAAGCGTTTACTTGAACAAAACGCTGATATTGTTACCGTACAGCGGCTTAAAAAGCGCAAATTGCAGCTGAAAGATCTGGTCGCGCGCCTGGAATCGATGCTGATCCCCGATATTATCGCATGACGGTGACGTCCCATGCGCCCGATGGCGCGGCACCCCTGGTCGCCATTATCATGGGCAGCCAGTCGGACTGGCCGACCTTTACCCATGCCGCCGAGATTTTAAAAGACCTCGATATCCCGTATGAGGCGAAAATAGTCTCCGCCCATCGCACGCCGGACCGTATGTATGAGTTTGCCAAGGGCGCGGCGGCACGCGGCATCCAGGTGATTATCGCCGGGGCCGGCGGCGCGGCGCATCTGCCGGGGATGGTCGCGTCCCTGACCGCCCTCCCCGTCCTTGGGGTTCCTATCGAAACCACCGCGCTATCCGGCATGGATAGTTTGCTTTCCATCGTGCAGATGCCGGGCGGCATTCCGGTCGGCACCTTGGCAATTGGTGTGGCGGGCGCCAAAAATGCCGCCCTGCTGGCCGCCGGTATTCTGGCGTTACAGGACGCTGGCGTGAAACAACGGCTCGCGGCCTGGCGCCAGGCGCATACCGACAGCGTGGCGGACGCGCCCCAACAATCATAATGTAATATGCTGACCGACTGCCTGTATTTTACCTCGCCTGATTTGACAATTGATGTCGTCATTATGGACAGCGGCAGCGATGACAAGGGCGCCTATATCATCTGCGACCGCACGATTTTTCATGCCCAAGGTGGCGGGCAAAAATCTGACCAGGGCACTATTGACGGTATTACCGTCACCAATGTTACAAAACGCGGTACACCACAGGAATTCTCTGTCGTGCATTATCTGGCCGCGCCATTGTCAAAAGCCGTCGGTGACATGGTTTCTATGCAGGTTGACGGCGCGGTGCGGAATATACACAGCCGGTTGCATAGCCTCGGGCATTTACTGGCGCATATCGTGGATGACGCCTATCCAATATTGAAAGCGGTACAGGGTCATCATTGGCCGGGCGAATGCCGCGTGGAATTCGATGTTGCCAATGACGCCAACCTACAGTTGGATGAGGCGCATATCAATGATCTGCTGGCGCGCGCGATTGCCGCAGACTTGCCAATCATCTCTAAATTATCCGCGGCGAACGGCCGCACAGTGCAAGTCGCCCATCACGCGCCGGTGCCGTGCGGCGGCACACATCTGACATCGACCGCGCCTTTGGTATCCGGCATTACGCGCGGCATTAAAATTAAAGGCAGCCGCGCGAGGATCAGTTATGAATAAAGTGATTGGCATTTTAGGCGGCGGGCAGCTGGGCCGCATGACCGTGCAGGCGGCAGAAAGGCTTGGCTACAAATGTCACATCTATACGCCAGAGCAAAATAGTCCAGCGTCCCAGGTGGCGGCGGATACCACCATTTCCGGTTTTGGCGATGATGCGACGCTGGCGTTATGGGCGCAATCGGTTGATGTCATCACCTATGAATTTGAAAATGTGACGCTGGCCGCCGTGCAGCAGCTGGAACAATACAAACCGGTCTATCCGAATTCCGAGGCCTTGCGGATTTGCCAGGATCGTCTTTATGAAAAGAGTTTTTGCGCAGAACTAAATATCCCCACCGCGCCGTGGCTGCCGGTCATCAGTGGTGAGGAAGCCACGCAAGCCGCACAACATTTCGGCGTGCCGCTAATTATGAAAACCGCGCGCCTGGGTTATGACGGTAAGGGCCAGATGCGCGTGGATGGTGTGGACGATGCGCCAATGGCGTTTTTCGCCTTGAACCATACCGACGTGATTGCCGAGGCGCTGGTCGATTTTGATTTTGAAATGTCAGTGATTGTCGCGCGCGGGATTGATAAACAGATGGCCTGTTACCCGCCGGTTAAAAATATTCACCGGGACGGCATTTTGCATCAAACGCAGGCGCCGGCGGAATTGCCACAGGCGCTGGCCCAGCAGGCCATGCAAATTGCCCAAACGCTGGCGGAAAAACTGGATATCGTCGGCCTGCTGGCGGTGGAAATGTTTGCAACCAAGGATGGGCGTATTATGGTCAATGAGTTGGCACCGCGCCCGCATAATTCGGGGCATTGGACGTTGGATGCCGCCATGACCTCACAATTTGAACAGTTGGTGCGTGCGATTACCGGCCTGCCGCTCGGCCCCGCCGACGCCACGCATCAGGCGGTCATGACCAATCTGTTGGGCGATGACATTCATAACCTGACCGCTTATCAAAACCGCGCGGATGCGCATATCCATTTCTATGGCAAAACCGACGCGCAACCGGGCCGCAAGATGGGCCATGTCACGGAGATTATAAAAAAATATAATTAAAGTCTGTTGTGGGTTGGCAGGATGACTTGGCGTACTCTTTCGGCAGGTGGTTCGGAAAAACTTGCCATTGCCTCTCCTACTGAACAAGTCCCGCCCTTGCGATCTATTGTGATTATAGCGACACGCCTGCGCGCCTCCAGGCTCGCGCGGTATCTGTCAGCTAACGCGATGGTCAAAAGAGGATCATCAACATATGCAAAATCTAATTTAGACATTAATTTACTCCTTTTTTAAAGATTACAGGAAGGCGTATTAATGTCAAGGCAACATGAGACTAGTGACAAGAATGCATTGTCTGGATATATTTCGAGAAATGGAGTTTACATGCGCGGATTATTAGCACTTTTATTATTTGCCAACTTTTTTATGCCGGCTGCTGCGCATGCGACCTGGACCGGCTATGATACGTTTTCGCAACTTGATTTCAGCGCGCCGGCGGTCAAAAACCAGCCCATCGGATCGCGCGCCTATGCGGGCAACCCATGGCACGGCACCATCGGCGGCGGCGGCGCGATCGTGCCAACCTATCCCGGCAGTGATGAAAATGAGGGACAGGCCTATCCACTATTGAACCTGGTCTGGAAAGACCGCGCCTTTATCTCGACGCAAAAAGGCGTGGGATTTTTTATTCTGCGCGACAATGTGTTTAATTTTGGCGCCGCGCTGTCCTATGAACAGGGGCGCGATGCGAACGCTGACGGTTTGCCAACCGGGTTTCGCGATATCAATCCCAGTCTGGATGTCGGCGGATTTTTGGATGTGCGTTTCGCGCGCATCATGCATTTTAACATGGATGTCAAAACCGCCGTCACGCATGGCGGACATGAAAGCACTTATGGTAATTTTGGCCTGCGCGCCAATGTACCGTTGCGCAAAAACCTCGAACTGCGCACCGGTCCGTCCCTTAAATGGGCGGGCAGCGGATATGTAAAACGCTATTTCGGCGTAACGCCTGCCGAGGCCGCGGTTTCCGGTTTGCCGCGTTACAGCGTCAACGGCGGCATTGTCAGCCTGTCATATGATGTAGGACTGGATTATGAATTTGCCAAACGCTGGTTTGCGGAACCGGTCGCACGCTATACATATATGGCGGGTGATGCCGGTGACAGCCCAATCACCAAAGACCGCAGCCAGTATTTTGCCGGCGTATTTGTCGGCTACCGGTTTTAATCAACCGGCAAAACCGTATTTGTTGGTTGCCGCCGGGTCGGCATTACCAAGTATGGCGGATGGCTTTAAATCCATCAGCATGCTTGGCATCAGGCCTGATTTCATAACCACGCTGGCCTGCTGTGATACGGGTGCCGTTTGGCCCAAGCCCGTTCCCATAACGGCTGCGAAATTTGCACCAATCATATGTTGCGCGGTACGGCGATAGGGTCCGCGCGCTTTACCGGTAGACAGCGCTGTTGCAATAACAATGGTTGCCTTGGTTGCAGCCTGCGCCATTTCACCAGCCGCAGCCGCAGCCATATGACTAGCACCAATTTCAAAATTGACTATTTCGCTTTTAGTAAAGGTTTTTTTATTTGCTTCCGGATCAACCAAGTCTTTGGCGAGTTTAGTCTTATCATTCAACTCAAAAGTTGGTTCTGTTTTAACCACACTGTTATCGCCAAAACTGCCATTGATACGATAGTCGCGCGCCGCCGCCAATAATTGTTCCGAGGTTGGCGCGCCTTCTACAAATAATACAGTAATGTTATTTGCCTCCATGTAATCGCACGCCTGAATACCTTGTGCACAGCGTTCAATGTCAGCTAGCGCATTACGTGAGTTTTGAGACAGATTATTGCGCTGCTTAAACTTGACAAAGTTGGTAATTTGACTGTCCAAGTTGCTTGATTTGGCAAATTGATTTAAACTACCACTCGCGCGGTTAATTTGGTCATTCCAGCCCTTAGGATTGTCAATTGCCTTTAATAGGCCGCTGGAGAACTGAATAACTGATTTCTCATCTTTAAAAAAACCTTCCCACGTTTTTTGAACGGTATAATCTTGTTTGGATGTGGCTGTAAAATCGTCATCACGCAGTAAACGCGTTTTGGCAGCCATCATTTCGCTCGCGAACCTTGCACGCAGAGCGGTGACTTTTAATTCTGATATACCTGTAGCAAGTGGCGCAACCATTTTTTTACATCCTACTAATTATAATTTATCTTACCGATAGGTTATGACAGTTTTGTGACAATCGCAAGAAAATCAGCTGGTTTTAACAAAGGATGGTGCCATCTCTGGTGCGTTGTTGCGTTTTTTTTCTTCGGCTTTCTGTTCAGGCGTTGGCGGCGGCGCGGCCATGGCTAGGGTTGGCGTGGCATGATAGCCTTCCATATCTTGGCGCGTCACGGCGCCAAAATTGGTTTCCTTGACTTTACCGTCAGCAACCTCTCTCAAAAACTGAATGGTAGCTGCGGCTGATTGTGGTGCACCTTCACCTTCGAAACCCATAATTTCGGCAACATCCACTTTGCGGCCTGCCATAATCAGCTGCGTATGCGGCAGCATATTGAGCAATTCGGCCATATGCTTTTTTTCATCGACTTCAGACGGCTGACCGGTTTGCGGAATGATGCCCTGATAATGTTTAAGCGCATAGCTTTCCAGCGCCTTGCGCTGTTTAGGGTCTGTTACCTGCTCCAGACTTTGCGCAATCACTTTTTGCCAGTCACCCGGAATTTTCATACCGGTGATGCCTTCCAGCACATTTTTTTCGACCTTGTCGTTTTTAAGGTCGGTCAGTAATTGTTCAACCTGGGCCGGGTTCAATTCATTGGTCCTGATATACGCCTTGATCTGTTTGAGATCTCCCAATAAGCGCAAATACTTGTCACTGGTTTCGATGATCGCATTATAAACTTTGTCATTGCGTTCCGCCGCGCCAACCGTGAACGACATATTATTGACGTATTTTTCAAAATGGGACACCGCATCATCAGCAAACAAGGCCGACGTCTTGTCAAAAAAATCCGCGCGTGACGCAAAACCATAGCCATCCAACGATGAAACGCGAGCTTGATAACACAGCGTCGTCAGCGGATCGTTATCGGTAAATTCCAAAGCGCCTTTAACGGTTTCCAAAGCGGCCATTGCCATACCTGTACAAAAATAATTTATGTTCTGTAGAATAACCCGAATAGATTTACAGGATTGTAACCAACCGCCATGATTTAGCTAAAATTTTAGACATCAGGCTGGTTCAAGCCTGTGGCAGGATAGCGCGGATTACGTTGCCGAGGTCTGGCGCCGGATTGCTTTGCGCGGCAGCATACAATGCCGCCAGCTGCGCGCTGATCTCCGCCAGCGGTAGGGTCACCGGCGTTGCCTGGTAAATGCGGTCGGCGGCAATTTTTCGCGGATTTTCATCGGCATCCAAAAATTCCTCAAACAATTTTTCACCCGGCTGAATACCGGTAAATTCGATTTTAATATCACGGTCGCGCTCCAACCCGGCCAAACGGATCATCTGTTCCGCGAGATCGACAATTTTAACCGGCGCGCCCATGTCGAGTACAAAAATTGCGCCGCGCCCTTCCGGATGCTGTAACCCATAGGCGGAAGCCTGCAAGACCAGTTCCACCGACTCTTTAACTGTCATGAAATAACGCTTCATATCGGGATGCGTAATGGTGAGCGGCCCGCCCGCTGCCAGCTGTTGTTGAAACAGCGGCACCACTGATCCCGACGAGCCCAGCACATTACCAAAGCGCACGGTAATAAAACGCGTGCCGCCGGCGCTGCCGGAGGCGGCAGTTTTAGACATGTGTTGTGCGGCAACATCCAGGGCCTGGCAATACAGCTCCGCCAGACGTTTGGTCGCACCCATCATGCTGGAAGGCTTGATCGCCTTGTCAGTTGATATAAACACAAACGCCCTGGTGCCTGCTGTCAAAGCTGCATCCGCCACATGTTGCGCGCCCATGATGTTGGTCAAAATGCCTTCGACCGGGTTTTGTTCGACAATTGCAACATGTTTAAGAGCGGCGGCATGGAAAACAATGTCGGGTTTGTAAGCCGCAAAAATCGTTTCAATACGTGTCCGGTCGCGAATATCCGCCAGCAATGATTGAAACTGCAAGGTCGGCTGTTGCAACCGCAGATCGCGGGAAATTTGATAGAGATTATATTCGCCGTTATCGAGCAACAACAGCAAGCGCGGTGACAGCGCGGCAATCTGCCGCGCCAGTTCCGCGCCGATCGTGCCACCGGCGCCAGTGACCAGCACGGTGCGGCCGGCAATCAAATCGCGCATGGCGCTGAGATCCAGCACCGCCTGCGGCCGGCCCAGCAAATCTTCCACCGCCACCGGTTTAATAGCGGATGGCTCCATCCCCGCCAGCTCGGTCGGGCGCGGCAAACGGCTAAGCGACAGGCCGTTGTGCGCGGCACGCGTCAACAGCACCTGCATCTTTGCGCCATCGGCGGCGATGACGCTGTCCGCCACCACTAGACGTTGTGGAAAAACACTGTCCTTATGCAAATTGGTAATGATTTTTTCGAGGCTGTCGAGCATGCCTAAAATCGGCACGCCGCGCAGATCGCGCCCCACCCGTTTGCCCAACAGATCGATAATCCCCACGACACGATACGGTGCATGGGCGTTGGCATGCAGCGCGCGGATAAAATGGTCGGCATAATTGTTGGCGCCCAACAATAAAATCGGCACCTGCGGCACGTTGTGCAACGATTGCAAAACGCCGCGATCCTTGGCCATGCGATAGAGCAGCCGGGGCGCGCCCAGGAACAGCATCAGCACCAGCCATAAGATAAACGGCAGCGAACGCGGCACGACGACCGCCGGCTGATGCAAAAAAACCAATATGCTGAATATCATGACAATAGCAGTAACGGCCTGGGTAATCACACCCAAATCGCGCATGGAGGCATAACGCCAGATCCCGCGATACATGCCGCAATAAAAATAAACGATCGTGGCAATCAACAACAGGCACGGCACGCCATAGGTGAAAACAACCGTATAATCCGGCAGCGCTTCAACCCCCAACCGCAGGCTTAGGGCGACCGGCAGCGCCAGCGCCGTCATGACCAGATCGTGCAGATAGGCCAAATGCGCGCGACGCAGAATGAACTGAGGCAGGTATTTCACGCCTATCTTATAGGTCGCTAACAGTTTGCCGACAATAGTTCGTTATATAATTTGACCGTTGCAGCGCCAATGGCGGCCGCCGACAGGTCGCTTTCCACCATGCGGCGCGACGCCGTGCCATAGCGCGCGCGGCGCGCGGGATCCTGCGCAAACATCTGAATGGCTGCGGCCAACGCCGGCGCATCATCCATCGGCGTTAGGATACCGTTTTCGCCATCGATGCAGATTTCGCGGCAGCCAGGCACATCGGTGGCGATCAAAGCGCGTCCACAGGCCGCGGCCTCCATCAACGATTTGGGCAGCCCTTCCCGTCGCGATGGCAAGACGCCGATATGGCAGCGCGCCCAAAACGCCTGGATATCCGTGACATGCCCGAGCCAGGTGATGCCGGGCAGCTGCGCGAAAGCCTGCATTTCTGCCTCAGTAATCGTCGCCGGGTTGGCGGGGTCGGGTGTGCCCGCCAGCAGCAGGCGGATATCCAGCCCCTGTTGCTGCAACTGTTGTTGCGCGGCAACCAGTGGCCGCACGCCCTTATCATCCAGCATGCGCGCGACAAAACCCAGCGTGATCGGACCGTCCGGTTCCGGCAGCACCTGATAATTATCGATGTCGATGCCGGAGCCGCGGATGAGGCGACTGCGCGCATGATCGATCAAACCGATTTTACCCAGGTTATCCCAATCATCCCTGTTTTGAATAATGACGCGCGTGCGTTTATTGTTCAGCACCAACCGCAACAGCACACTGACCGGGCCGCGCAGGAGTTTTGCCTGGATATTTTGCGACGTAAAAATATAGCCGAGGCCGACCAGCGCATTGACGATGCGCGGCACGCCGGCCGCACGCGCGGCGAGTGAACCTAGGATCACCGGCTTCACCGCCACATGATGCACCAGATCGGGTTTTAACGTGCGATACAAGTGAATAAGATCGGCGACATCGCGCCCAGCCGCCCACGGGCCGATACTGCGGCGGTCCCACTGCAGATCATGCACAGTGAAGCCCTCCGCCTCAATTACCGCGCGGTGATCGGTCACGCGCGTCACCACATGCACGTTAAAGCCGGCCTCCCGCGCCGCGCGCGCCATCGGCAAGCGATGCGTGCAAAAAGCCCAATCTTCGGTCACGAGATAAATGATGCGCGGCATAGATAGTCTCTATGCCGCGCAACTGATAATTACAATGCTAAGTTATGCCGCGGCGCGCAGAGCGCTAGTTGCAGTATTCTGTTCGGCCTCCAACGTTACGGCAGTCGCCTGCAACACGGCCGCGATGCGCACGGCGGCGCGGATCACGTCCGGTGCAACGCCGTCTTTTTCCAGTTTTTGTTGATGCGATTGGATGCACATACCGCAACCGTTGATGGCGGAGACCGCAAGCGCCCATAGCTCAAAGTCTTTTTTATCCGCGCCATGCTGGGCCAGGCCGTTCATGCGCAAGCCAGCGGGCGATTTCATATAATCGTCGCGTTCCAGCATATGCAGAAAGCGATAATAAATATTGTTCATTGCCATAATCGAGGCCGCCGTTTTGGCGCCCTGCAATTCGGCATCGGACAATTTTCCCGCCGCATCAGCAATCACCGCCTGCTGCACAGCTGCATTGCGCGTGGCAATCGCACAGGCGACCGCAGTGCCCCACATTTGGGCATCCGTCATGCCGGGGACTTGCCCCAGCACGGCGGATAGGTTCAAGCGCGTATCCTTCGCATAGTCGGGCAGCGCGTCGCGCAGGTTTTCAATCGACATAATTACGCCGCCATCAGGACGTCATCGCCCTTTTGCCAGTTGCACGGACACAGCTCATCGGTTTGCAGCGCATCCAAAACGCGCAGCACCTCATGCGGGTTACGGCCGACGGACAAATCATTAACGGAAACAAAGCGGATAATGCCATCCGGATCCACAATATAGGTCGCGCGCAGGCAAACGCCTTCATTTTTATCCAGAATGCCAAGGTCGGATGACAATTCACGTTTGAGATCCGACAGCATCGGAAAGGACAGATTTTTCAAATCGCTGTGGTTTTGACGCCAGGCCAGATGCACAAATTCACTGTCAGTCGAAACGCCATATAAAGCCGTATCACGGTCCTTGAAATCACGGTGCAATTTGCCAAAGGCGGCGATTTCAGTCGGACAGACGAAGGTAAAGTCTTTCGGCCAGAAAAAGAAAATCTGCCATTGGCCGTTAGCCGATTTTTCAGTGGCATCGGTAAAAGCGGTTTTCGGATCAGTCGAAACCACGGATTTCAAGTTAAAAGACGGGAAGGTATCGCCGACAGTCAGCATTTATGGGCCTTTCAATGTCAAATGTTTATGATGCGTGATATAGGACCAAATGAGAACTATTTGCAACTAAAATTCTGTTCACTATAGTCGTGCCAAAGGAAAAGTCATGAAAGTTGCCATTACTGGGGCCGCGGGGCGCATGGGCCAAAATCTGGTTAAACTGATTAGCATAGCGGATGACATGCAGCTCGCCGCCGTATTGGAACATGCGCACAGCCCGCAGCTGGGCAACATGATTGGCGATGTTACGTTAAGTAGCGACATGGATGCCGCCGCAAAAGCCGCCGACGTTATTATCGATTTCAGTGTACCCGCCGCGCTGCCCGGCCTGCTGGCTGCCGCGCAACAGCATGGCACGCGGCTGGTGATTGGCACCACCGGCCTGTCCGCCGCGGATGAGGCGGCAATTACAAATGCCGCCAAAACCATTCCGATTGTGTATAGCGGGAATTTTTCATTGGGCGTTAATGTGCTGTCAGCGCTGGTCGAACGCGCGGCGGCGGTAATGTCGTCGGAATTATTCGATATCGAAATTTTTGAAACGCATCATAAGCATAAGGTGGATGCGCCATCCGGCACCGCCCTGTTGCTTGGCCGCAGTGCCGCGCAGGGCCGTAATGTCGCTTTAGATAATAAAGCGGTGCGCAGCCGTGACGGCCACACTGGCGCGCGCACCGCTGGCGACATCGGCTTTTCCGTGGCACGCGGCGGCAATGTTGCGGGCGATCACACGGTATTCTTTTTCGGCGAACATGAACGGCTGGAACTAACACATCGCGCGACCGATAGCGTCATCTTTGCGCGCGGCGCGCTGCATGCCGCGCGGTGGTTGATGGATCAACCAATCGGACTTTATAATATGCGGAATGTGTTAAAGCTTTAAAACTTCCGCATCTTATTCACCCGCAGACGCAACGCATTCAGCTTGATAAAGCCCTGCGCGTCATGCTGGTCATAGGCGCCGCCGTCTTCTTCAAATGTCACCATATCCAATCGGTATAATGAGCGCGGCGATTTACGGCCCATGACAATGACATTGCCCTTGTACAATTTCAGCCGCACGGTGCCATAAACATGCTCCTGGGTTTTATCGATCAGCGCCTGTAACGCTTCACGCTCCGGCGCGAACCAAAAGCCGTTATAGATCAGTTCCGCATAACGCGGCATCAGCTCATCTTTCAAATGCGCAGCGCCGCGGTCGAGCGTGATGCTTTCAATTGCCCGATGCGCGGTCAGCAAAATGGTGCCGCCCGGCGTTTCGTATAATCCGCGCGATTTCATACCGACAAACCGGTTTTCGACCAGATCCAGGCGACCGATGCCATTATCACCGCCCAGTTTATTGAGCGCCGCGAGCAGCGTCGCCGGAGACATTTTCTGCCCGTCGATCGCAACCGCATCGCCGCGTTCAAACTCAATATCGATGATGGTTGGTTTGTCCGGCGCCGACTCCACATCCACAGTGCGGCTTGCGACAAAATCTGGCACTGCCTCCCACGGGTCTTCCAAAACTTTGCCTTCGGATGAACAATGCAACAGATTGGCATCCACCGAAAACGGTGCCTCGCCGCGTTTGTCCTTGGCGATTGGAATTTGATGCTGTTCGGCAAAATCCAGCAGCTTGGTGCGCGACGTGAGATCCCATTCACGCCATGGCGCGATGACTTTGATATCGGGTTTCAGCGCGTAATAACCCAGTTCAAAGCGCACCTGGTCATTCCCCTTGCCGGTGGCGCCATGTGCCACCGCATCGGCGCCGGTTTTTTCGGCAATCTCAATTTGTTTTTTGGCAATCAATGGGCGCGCGATGGAGGTGCCGAGCAAGTAACAGCCCTCATAAACCGTGTTGGCGCGGAACATGGGGAAGACGTAATCGCGCACGAATTCTTCGCGCAGATCTTCAATAAAAATATTTTCAGGTTTGATGCCGAGCAGTTCGGCTTTTTTAGGTGCGGGTTCCAGCTCCTCACCCTGGCCCAAATCGGCGGTAAAGGTCACCACCTCCGCCTGGTAATGCTGTTGCAGCCATTTCAAAATAACAGAGGTATCCAAACCGCCTGAATAGGCGAGAACGATTTTTTTAGGTTGCGACATGATTATTCCTTGGTTTGCATTGCCTGTAAACTATCAATTGACAAGTGTCAACAAGAGCTTTATACTTTTTAAAGTGATACGTGACTTTTTGCATAAAGGTTTGGCTGAGCTGTTTGAAACTGGCCGCAGCCGTCTGGTTCGGCCAGACATGCAAAAACGGGTCTTAGTACGGTTGGATGTATTGGATAATCTGTCTGATCTGAACGATTTGCCAGAAAATTATCGCTGCCATCCGCTACACACCGATCCTGTCCGTTACAGTATTTGGATTAACGGCGCGTGGCGTATGAGATTTGAATGGGATGGCGAACACTTTAGCCATCTTAACTTGGAACAATATCATTAGGAGCCATTATGACTGACACATCTTATCCGGCCCCTGTCCGCCTACGCCGCGCACCGTCACACCCAGGCGCTGTCTTTGCCGATATCTTAGACGATGCAAAAATGAGCGTGAGCGTGGTGGCCAAAAATTTGGGTATTTCTCGTCAGCTGTTGCATCGTATTTTAAACGGTCAAAGTCCGGTCACAACTGATACCGCACTGCGTTTCAGCAAATTTTGTGGCAACAGCGCGCGGCTGTGGCTTAATCTGCAACAGGCTTATGATTTGTGGCATACCGAAAAGCGGTTAGCGCCAGAATTAAAGCGCATCAAGCCGCCGAGTGCCTATTATCTGGAACATATCAGTGAGCATGTTTAGTGTATGCACATCCACGCATCAGTGTAACGATAGATCGGCCGCATTAACCAGCGGTTTCATCTGCAGCCGCGCGAGGCCCAGCCCTGCCGCGATAATAATTACTGCACCTGCCAACACCCATAAATTTGGCTGATCGCCAAAAAAGACATAGCCCAAAACCGGCGCCCAGATCATCTGGCTGTAATTGTATGAGGCCGCCTCCGACGCCGGCATCAGGCAAAACGCCTTCGTCACCAAAATAAGCGCTGTCGCCGTGCAACAGGCGGCCAAGGCAAACAATGCCCATTGATGCACCGTTGGCATGACAAATTCTGCATAGCTGAAAATAATTGCATAAATTACCGAGAACAAAGATGTCCATACCAGATTGGCGGCAAAGGTCTCACGCGTTGAGAGATAACGCAATATAACCTGTGACAGGCCACCGCAGACCGAACTCGCCAGCACCACCAGCACCGCAAAATCCAGATGACTTGGGTCGGGATGAAAGGCGACCAGCACCCCTGCAAAGGCCAGTGCGATTAGCGCAGTCTGTTGCAGCGTTAGCCGTTCCTTCAACAATAGCACGGCGAATATCACAGTAAAAATTGGAATGACAAAAATGTACGTATAAGTGTCCGCCAATGGCAGATGCACGAAACCATAATAAGCACCCACTGTTTGCGCGAAAAACAGAATAGCCCGCCCGGCATGCCAATGCAGGCGCCGCGTTTTTAACACATGAAAATCACGGCCCCGGGTCACGAACAAAAACAGCAGCGGCAACACCAAGATATCTTTACAGGCGACGATTTGCAGCGCGGAAAAATCAGCCGATAAAAATTTACAGCACACATCCGCGGCGCTGAAAGCGATGTAAGCGCCGAGCGCTGTAAAAACGGCGCGCAGATGGGTGGGAACGGTCATGAAAGGCTTCTATCCATCCGTTAACCTTTTTGCAACAGATGGCTGTTAACTGTTTAGTGCGGTGATAGAATAGCCGCGATTCAGTTTACGGCCGACAACAGGAGAACCCTATGGCGAACAAAACCCCGATTACAGTGGCGCTCGGTGACGGTATTGGCCCCGAAATTATGCCAGCGGCACTGAAAGTTTTGGAAGCCGGTGGTGCGCAAATTGCGCCTGAATATATTGAAATCGGCGAAAAGGTTTACCTGCGCAACATCAGCGCGGGGATTGAGGATAGCAGCTGGGACAGTTTGCGCAAAACCAAAGTTTTCTATAAGGCACCGATCACAACGCCGCAGGGCGGCGGTTTTAAAAGTTTGAATGTCACCGTGCGCAAAACGCTGGGCCAGTTTGCCAATGTGCGCCCCTGCGTTTCGCTGTCGCCATTCGTGCAGACCAATTTCCCCGGCATGGATGTCGTCATCATTCGCGAGAATGAAGAGGATTTATATGCAGGGATTGAATATAAAATTTCCGATGATGTCTATCAGTCAGTCAAATTGATCAGCCGCCCGGGGTCCGAGCGCATTATCCGTTATGCCTTTGACTACGCGCGCCAGAATGGCCGCAAAAAGGTTACCTGTATGACCAAAGACAATATTATGAAAATGGCCGATGGGTTGTTTCATAAATTGTTCGACCAGATCAAACTGGAATATCCTGAAATTGAAGCCGACCATATGATTATCGACATCGGCACCGCGCGCATCGCGGCGCGCCCAACCGCGTTTGATGTTGTGGTCACATTAAACTTATATGGTGATATCATTTCTGACGTGGCGGCAGAAGTCACCGGCTCGGTCGGTCTCGCGCCATCCGCCAATATTGGTGAACATGTCTCGATGTTTGAAGCTATTCACGGCTCCGCACCACTCATGGCCGGCCAGGGCACCGCCAATCCATCTGGTCTCATTTTAGCAGGCGTCATGATGCTGGTGCACATTGGCCAGGCTGAAGCGGCATCCCGCGTCCACAACGCGTGGTTGAAAACAATTGAAGACGGTATCCATACCAAGGATGTGTTCCGCGATGGTACCAGCAAGCAAAAGGTCGGCACCGCGGAATTTGCCGATGCCGTGATTGCGAATATGGGACAAATGCCCAGCACCCTGCCCGTTGCCAGCTATAAAAACGCCGAAGGCGGTACGATTGCGCAAGTCGCACCGACACAAGTCACCACCAAAAAACTGGTCGGCGTGGATATCTATATTCAATCAACCGCGAAACCCGACGACCTCGCCACGCAATTGAAAAAACTTGAGGCCGACGGCGTAACTTTGTCATTGATTGATAACCGCGGCGTCAAAGTCTGGCCACAGGGGCATAAGGAAACCTTTTGCACCGATGCCTTCCGCTGCCGATTTTTAACCACGGACAAAGCCGCGACCGATGCCGCAAAAATTCTCGCGCTGTTGGAACGCGTCAACAAAGCTGGCTTTGCCTTCAGCAAGGTTGAGATGCTGACCTATTATGGCGATGAACGCGGTTTCACGCTGGGCCAGGGTGAGTAACGCAAACTATTGTGTCAGTTTTCCGCCCATCGCGGATAAGAACGCGCGGGTTTTAATATTGGGCAGCATGCCGGGTGAAATGTCGCTGGCGGCGAACCAATATTATGCGCACCCGCGCAACGCTTTTTGGCCGATTATGGGCGCGCTGTATGGCGCGGGATTGGATATCCCCTACCCGCAGCGTCTTAAAATCCTTAAGGCCAATGGTGTGGCTTTATGGGAGTCGCTGCAGGCCTGCGTCCGGCCCGGCAGTCTGGACAGCAATATTACCGACGAAGTGCCAAATGATTTCGTGGCTTTTTTCAAAAAACATCTCAAGGTCGGCCATGTTTTTTTCAACGGCGCCAAGGCGGAAACCAGTTTTCAAAAACATATTCTAAAACAGCAGGCTTTCCCGCATCTCAGCTTTACAAAGCTGCCATCCACCAGCCCTGCGCATGCCGGCATGACTTTGGCCGCAAAACTGGATGCCTGGCGCGCAATTATCATTTAAGTTCGACGGCATGACTGACCCGCGCGTAAAAATTCTGTCGACCAATATTGTCCATGACGGTTTCAACCGTCTGGTGGATTACCAACTGCAAGTCGCCAGTCAGGCGGATACGAATGCCACACGCACCATCAGCCGTGAGGTCATGGAATGTACCGATGCGGTCGTAGTGCTGATTTACGCGCCCGCCATTGACAGCTTTGTGCTGTGCCAGGAATTCCGTACCGGTGTTTATTTCAATGCGCGGCAGGATAACCCGTTCATCCTCGGTTGTGTGGCGGGCATGATCGATAAACACAATAACCCTGAAGATACCGCCCGCGCCGAGGTGCGGGAAGAAACCGGCCTTACCGTCACCGCCCTCACGCCCATCGCCAATGCATACAGCAGCCCCGGGCGCATTACCGAACACTGTTATCTGTATTACGCAGAAGTCGATGGCACACCGCACAGCGGTTTTCATGGTTTGGCTGGTGAAGGCGAAGACATCCACAGCCAGGTCATCACACGCGTCACGGTTTACCAGATGATGGACAATTTGGAGATTATCGACAGCATGGCGCTGCTATGCCTCAACTGGTTTCGGGTGCGCGACAAGCGTTAACTAAATCCAGCCCTTACGGCGGAAGTAGACTAAAGGCACCAGTGCGGAGGCCAAAATCATCGCAATCGCTAATGGGTAACCATGCGGCCATTCCAGTTCCGGCATATGTTTGAAATTCATGCCCCAGATCCCCGCCAGCAGCGTCGGCGGCATCAGCGTCACTGCGGCCACGGTAAACACCTGCATGACCTTGTTCTGTTCAATCGAAATAACACCCAACGTGGCATCGAGTAGGAATTCAATCCGCTGCTGCAAACTATCGGCATGGAATTCCAGGGAATGCATATCAGCGGCCAGCGATTTTAGTTTGCGGCTGCCCTTTTCACCAATGACATCTTCGGCATTATTAATCAAAAACGATGTGACACGTTCAAAACCGGTCATCGCGCTGCGGAAGATGCCGAGCAGATCCCCCGCGCGCCCGACATTCTGTAACACTTGGCGGATGGCGCTGCTGTTTTCCATGCGAATGTCTTCCGGCTTGGTGCGGTTGCTGAAAATGCTGCGTGATAATTTATCCATCTGGTCGCCAATCCGCTCCAGCACATCGGCGGAACGGTCGACAAATATATCAATAATGCCGATCAAGACGCGCGATGGCGCACTGTAATAATCGGGGCGCTGCAAAAATTTATCAACGAACATACCAATCGGTTTGGGGTCCAGAAAACGCATGGTAATCAAAACCTTGGGTGTCAGCGTAAAATTCATCGCGCCGATGTCATAATGATCGGTATCGATGCTCGACATAATCGGCATCGACATGCTGAAATTATCGCCATTGGCGTATAGCTGGCTAGACACTTGAATTTCCGACAGCTCGTCCGGTTCCGGCAGGTTAATCTGATAGCGTTCTTCCACTGCGGCAATCGCGGCGGCATCCGGTTCAAACAGATCCACCCAGACGATATCATCCGGCCAATGCGCAGTGGGCTGCACGATAATTTGTCGGCCGTGATGGGTATAGACTGTGATCATTGGGGTCTCGCTATATTAGCCTGCAGACAGGTAGCCTTGAGAGTATTGTCAAGCAAACAGGCAATCGTCATCGGCCCCACGCCGCCGGGCACGGGCGTTATCGCACTGGCGCGCTGGGCGGCGGCGGCATACTCCACATCGCCCAGCAAGTGATAACCTTTGGCGGAATTATCGTTAACGCGGTTGATGCCGACATCAATGACAATGGCACCATCCTTAATCCAGTCACCTTTAATCATTTCCGGTTTGCCAATTGCCGCAATCACGATATCCGCCTGCCTGCATTCCGCCACCAAATCGCGCGTTTTGGAATGCGCCTGAATGACGGTACAGTCTTCATTCAGCAGCAATTGCGCCATCGGTTTGCCGACGATATTAGAACGACCGATGATCAGCGCGCGCAATCCCGCCAATGGCAGCTGCAAATGATTTTTGAGTAAGTATAAACAGCCTTTGGGTGTGCAGGGAATCATCGCCGGCAGGCCCAGCGCCAGCCGCCCGGCATTCAACACATGAAAGCCATCCACATCTTTTAGAGGATCAATCGTATCAATCACCGCCTTGGCGTCAATTTGCGGCGGTAATGGCAATTGCACTAAAATGCCATGCACGGCGGAATCATCATTCAACTGGCGCACCAGCGACAATACGTCATCCTGGCTGGCGGACTTGGGCAATTTATATTCAAAATTTTGCATGCCCGCGGCGGCCACCGCCCTATGTTTGGCAGCAACATAGATTTGCGAGGCAGGATTTTCCCCTACCAGCACCACCGCCAAACCCGGCACCAAATTATGCGCGGCCTTCACTTGCGCGACATGCGCGCCAAGCCCGGCGCGAAGTTGCGCCGCCACGGCCTTACCATCGATGATTAGTGCGGTCATCCGACGAGATAACCAAACAGTTCAGGGATTAGGCGTTGTAAAAACATAATCAATAATATCACGACCATCGGTGAAATATCGACGCCGCCCAAATTGGGCAACCGGCGGCGGATCGGCTGCAAAACCGGGTCAGACAAGCGTTGCAACAGATCATACAACTGCGCCACCATACGGTTACGCATATTGATGACGTTAAAGGCGATCAGCCAGCTCATAATCGCATTGATAATCAAAATCCAGATTATAATGTCCAAAACTTTTTCAATCAGCCACACTACCGAATACATTTTAACCCCGCTTTTTATAAATTAAATAAAGGCCCGCCAGACGAAGCGCAAGGCTTGTCTCAGCTCGATAGGCGCTTTATCATTAATTATGCCCAGTTTTACAGCCATTTTTGCACGTAACAAATATCTGCTTATGGGGATTTTGTTGGTCGCCGCAATGATAATTTTACTGTCTTACCTGTCTTCGCTGATGAAGCGGGAGGAATTACAACGGCGGGCGCCACGATTGGCGGCTGTTTCAACTGCGTCACCCGCACCCACCAATGCGGATAATCCTTGAGCACCTCTTTGGCCGCGGCGTGGGCGCTGGCGCGGTCGCTGAACATCCCAAAACAGGTCGAGCCGCTGCCGGTCATGCGCGCGAATTTACAGTTTTCGGTATGGCTGAGCCGGCGGTAAGCGCGCAAAATATCCTGGTCCATTGCCAATGCCGGATGCATAAGATCATTACGGGTTTCCGCCAGCGCTGCAATAAAATCATCCAGACTGTTGGGAATGGCCTTGAGCCCGCCATCGCGTTCGGTCGTCTGACCCAGGCGCGCAAAAATCTCGGTCGTGCTGATATAAATTTGCGGATAGACAAGCACAAAATACGCGTCCGGCAGTTTGCCGGCCGGTTTCACGATTTCGCCGATACCGCATACGAAACTCGGCTCATCATAGAGGCAGGCTGGCACATCCGCGCCCAGCTCCTTGGCGAAAGTTGCGAAATCCCTATCACGCCATTGAAAGCCCCACAATTGTTGGAGCCCGCGCAAGACCGCTGCCGCATCAGCGGAACCGCCGCCCAAGCCACTGCCCAGCGGAATATTTTTAGTGAGTTCAATTAATACGTTAGGTTTGCGTTTTTCGCGTTCGGCGATCAGATTGACCGCTTTGGTTACCAGATTGTCGGAAAGCGGCGGCATGGCATTCACAAACGGGCCATTGACGATAATATGATATTTGTCGGAATCCCGGATGGACACGCGGTCGTGAAATTCCAGAAAACCTAACAAAGACTCTAAATCGTGGTAACCGTCGTCGCGCTGTTCATTAACATGCAGGTAAAAGTTAACCTTGGCATGCGCGGCGATAACTATCTGCCGCCGGTCCGACCAGAAATTTTGCCACCATTTGCGTTTGGCAGTCGTGGAAAGGATGTCCTCAAGCATTGCGTTCACCTTGGCGCATCTGTAACATCTGCGCCAGAGAAAATATATGCCGGGCTGTGATAAAGATATAATGCCAAAAGACGCGCTCATCTGGCAATATGCGATGGGTGCCGAGGCTGTAATTGCCGATACGCCGCATAGTTGGTTTAATGCGCCGGTTAACACGCCGGCACTGGAAATGCCTGTTCTTGCCGTTTTGGAGCCTGTGATTGAAATGCCGAAAAAACCTGCCGCGCTTGTCACCAACGACCTTAGCCATATCACCAGCCTGACTGATCTGAAAACGGCGCTGGCCGATTTTGACAAGCTCGCCATTCGCAAGACTGCCACCAATATGGTATTTTTTGACGGCGTTGAAAACGCTAAGGTCATGGTGGTGGGGGAAGCGCCCGGCGCGGATGAGGATCGGTTGGGCAAGCCGTTCGTTGGCGCCAGCGGCAAATTGCTGGATCGCGTCCTAGCCTCAATCGGCCTCACGCGCGAACGCAACCTTTACATTACCAATGTCATCAACTGGCGCCCGCCGGGTAACCGCACACCCACGCCGCAAGAAATCGCCCTGTCACTGCCGTTTTTGCAGCGGCATATTGAACTGCAACAGCCGGAAATTATTGTGCTGGTCGGCGCAACGCCGGTAAAGGCGATTTTGGGCACCAGTGAAGGCATCACCAAACTGCGCGGCCGTTGGTTTGACTATCCAACGTCTACCGGCAAAACCATTCCGACTATGGCAACCTTTCACCCCGCCTATTTACTGCGTGCGCCGCAGCAAAAGGCACTAGTGTGGAAAGACATGCTTAATCTGCAGAAGAAATTATTGTCACTTGGGATCAAGAACTAGAGGCGGATGCCACTCACCACGCGGCTTCGTCAATTTGTCCCGCAAACATTCAAGCAAAAGTTCTTTTGCGCCCGGATAGGCCGCTTCATAAGCAGGATCAACAGTGCCCAATCTGTAAACTGACCCGCTTGTGGTTACGATATCATCACCCTGATAGTGGGATATTGCTGACGTCATCTTAAGATTGCCAGAGCCGCCTTCGCGAAATTCAAAAATACCTGCGCCCATCACAACAGCGCGCTGCGGTGATTCAATCACAGGCTTTGCGCCCATCGTTAATCTTCCTAAAAACCAACCGTTAAATGTTTGGATATTACCGTTAAATGTTTGCATATTACTTCTCCTAAGTATTTATATCATAAGCCAGCGCGTAATTACTAGAAAAACAATACTTTCAAACTTTAGTTTTAAAAAAATGTAAAATTTACAATGTTTTAGCGTGAATAACGAACCAGCACTTATACCGGCGCTCAAAATAAAACAATACGCCAATGACAATCATGACCGCCGCGGCCAACCCCGTTAAAGGTTGATGTAACGCAATAAATGCACAGCCAATCATAGCCAGATTGGTCGTCAGCATAATCAATGACACCCGCTGATGCGACCAGCCGCTTTGTACCGCCTTTTGATAAAAATGGTCGCGGTGCGGCTGCCAAAATTTTTCACCGTTTTTCAGACGGATCAGCAAGGTTAAAGTCGCATCCGTGACGGGATATAATGGCAGAATGACCGCAATCAGTAGGTTTTGTTGATAAGCAGTTTGCAACAACAGCCAGCCTAGCATAGCTCCCAAGGTTACACTGCCAATATCGCCAGCGAATATTTTACCGCGCCAATTTAGGATCAAGAATCCTGCCACTGCCGGAATGATAAACAAGGCCAATTTCCCCAGATAATTATCATGATTAAAAACTATAACTCCAATCGCAATTGCAATTGCATGCACCGCTAATGCACCATTAATACCATCCATAAAATTAAAAAGATTGATAAACCAGACGGCCGCTAAAAACAAAACTGCGATTTCCAAAGGCTGCGGCAGGTTAATCCATATCCGCGCATGCGCGGGCGCAAAATAAAAAATAAGCCCAACGGCCGTGCCATGTATTACCAGACGGACACCAAAACGCAAATCATGCATATCGTCCCACCAGGAGACCACAGCCAAAACAAACAATGCGCTTAAAATACCTATGATACCCAATTGCAAATAAGCTGTTTCTGAACACTGCCAGTCATATAACCACAAAGCCACTATTATACTAAAAAAGGCCCAGCCACCGCCACGCGGCACCGGCGTTACATGACTGCTGCGCGCATTGGGAATGTCTAGCACCTTACGCTGCAGCAGCCAACGGCGTAGCACAACAACCAAACCCCAGCTGACTAGGAATTCCGCCAGCAGCAGTATGAAAAATTGCGTAGTGGCGTACGGGCTTATGCACATAGGCTGGTAATTAACACAGCGCTTAATAGTTGCCTAGCTAAACAAAAAGGGCGCCCTTAAAGGCGCCCTTTCGTTGCAGTGTAAGATAAAACTTACTGTGCGTTTGGTGCCGCTGCAGGAGCCGCCGGCGCCGCCGTCGTGCTGTGCGCTGGGTTTGTCGCAGGCGTCATGCTGGATGGCGTCGCCATGCTAGGCGCCATTTTGTCAGTTGCGCTGTTTGGCAAACGCGCCGCAGCCGCAGGTGTTACTGTCGTTGTCGTATTGGTTGTAGTTGCCGTTGTTGCAGGTGCTTTCATCGCGCCATTGTCAGTTGGTGTTGCTGCAGCAGACGCCACTGGCGCAACGGTCAAGGCATTGTCAGTTTTTAGCGTGTTAACCTGTGCTTGTGTCAAGCCAGCTTTGCTTAAGGCATCAACTGATGCAAACGGACCATTTTTAGTGCGGTAGCTGATGATTTGTTCAGCGCGCTGTGGGCCGATTTCCTTGATAGAGGCCAACTGCTCTTTAGAGGCAGTGTTGAGGTCAACAGCAGCCGCTGCCATTGCCATGCCGGTAGACAGCATTAAAGTTGCCGCGATCGTGAAAAAACGTTTCATGTAAGTAAACTCCATAATGGGTTGAGTGTGCGGTGTGCACATGGGTTATATATCCCATAAAACCGGCCGCCTTTGAACTTACATTATGGTAATCCGTCCTAAATTATTCGTAAGCTTAAGTCAGCTGATGATAGGTTTTATACCAATCAACAAAGCGTGGGATGCCGACCGCAATTGACGTTGCCGGTGCAAAACCAAACGCCTGGGTTGCCGCCGTAATATCAGCATAAGTTGCCGGCACATCGCCAGGCTGCAACGGCGCAAAATTCATGAGCGCTGCACGTCCGGTGGCGGCCTCCAATGCCCCAATAAAATCCAATAACTTTTCACTGCGGTGATTGCCAAGATTATAGATGGCATAGGGCACCGCGCCATTTGGTACAGTCTGCATGGCACCCAACACTCCGGTAACGATATCATCAATATAAGTAAAGTCGCGCTGCATCGCACCATGATTGAATACATCGATCGGTTCGCCATCAAAAATCTTTTTGGTAAAGATATAGGCCGCCATGTCCGGGCGGCCCCACGGGCCATAAACCGTAAAAAACCGTAAGCCGGTAGTGGGAATATTGTATAAATGGCTGTAAGTATGCGCGGTCAATTCCGCAGTCTTTTTAGTCGCGGCATACAGTGATGCGGGCTGATCGACATTATCCGTCTCTACAAATGGCAGTTTGGTGTTATTGCCATAAACGGAAGACGAGCTGGCATAAACAAAATGCCGCAAGTTTGGCAAACGGCGCGCGGCCTCCAGCATCACCGTATGGCCCATCACATTGGTGTGAATGTAGGCGTAAGGATTAACCAGAGAGTAACGTACCCCTGCCTGCGCCGCCAGATGAATAACATGGGTGATATCCGGATAGTTCTTAACCACAGTTTCCATCGCCTCGGTATCGGCAATATCATCCTGGCAAAAAACAAAATTTTTGTGTGGCGTTAAGTATGCGAGCCGGGCCTGCTTTAAATTCACATCATAATAATCATTGAGATTATCAATACCGATAACCTGAGCGCCTTGCGCCAACAATGCCTGCGCGATATGAAAACCGATAAATCCCGCCGCGCCGGTGATGAGAATTTTCATGACTTTATATTCTGTTGCATAGTTTCACTTCTATGCAGACACTATGATACAGGCAATCATTTTCTGCTTGCAGTATTAAATCTTGTTTGATACCTTCTTATTAATGTCTTCTTGGCCAACCATCGCCGTCAATGCCGTGCGCCACACTGTGGCGCCGCTGACTGTGATTATGCTGACCAGCCATATCGGGCGTTAAGCCCGATATATTGCCTTAGCAGCGGCTAATCTGCCTCCCCTTAAAATTAAAATATTACATTCAATCAAAGGAACAACTATGTCGGCTCTATATCCACCCTCATTCCAACCTGAACCACGCCGACGCCGCGCGGCAGATCCCCGCAGCGTTGGCGTTGCCTGCCCAGCCGGCTTATTGGCTGCTGCTTTTAATAAGGCCAAAGGTCTTGGTGCGAATTGTAGTGATTATTCACTTGAACAAATTGTTACATACGAAAATGATTTTACGCCAACCGACAATGATGTCCGCCGTAATTTGGGTACCTTAGATTGCTAACATTTTTATCGCGGCCCGATGCAATTCTGGCGTGGCGGCGGCAATCACATGCGATGCCGCCACGCCGTCTAAAGCCTGGCCCTGCCAATCGGTGACGATACCACCTGCCTCACGGATCAACGGCAACAGCCCGCAATAATCATAAAGTTTAAGATCAGTTTCGATGATCAGATCAACATAGCCTTGCGCCATCAGCGCATAGCCATAGGCATCACCACCGAACAGCACGCGCTTGGCCTGCTTGCATAAATCACGGAATTGTAACAATTCGGCATCGGTAAAACGCGTGATGCCGGTGCTGCCCAATAGCGCTTCGTTAATCCGGGCAACTTTACTAACATATATTTGTTGTTGCACACCGTGTTGCTGAAAAAACGCGCCTTGGCCTTTTACGCCCCACCAGCGTTCGCCCGAAATCGGCTGATCAACTATACCTAAAATGGTGTCACCTTGATATTCCAAACCGATGATCGTGCCAAAGGTTGGCCGCCCGGCGATAAATGGCACCGTGCCGTCAATGGGATCCAACACCCAGCGATAGCCGGACGTGCCCGCACTTTGGCCGAATTCTTCGCCCCAGATCGCATCATCCGGGCGGGCGGTTTTTAAAATATCGCGGATGGCCTGTTCTGCGCCGCGGTCGGCCAGCGTCACCGCAGTACCGTCGGCTTTGTCATCAACCGCGGCATTGTTGCGAAAATAGCCGCGAATAATTTTACCGCTAGCATCTGACAACTGGTGCGCTAATGAAATTAAATTGCCCTGTTCACCCATGGCGATACTTGCATCGCGCCTCTTGCATCCCGCTACTTTTAATCATGCTGTTTTTGCAAATAGGAAATAACATCCGCGCGATCCTTAGGTTTTTTCAAACCCGCAAAACCCATTTTGGTGCCGGGAATATCTTGCTGTGGCGCCGCCAGAAATTTATTAAGCTCTTCGGGATCCCAATCGCCGCCTTTGGCCTTGATGGCGTCGGAATAAGCAAAACCGGTGGGACGCCCGGCTTTTGGCGCGCCAAACACATTCCATAAATTTGGTCCCACGCGATTGGCGCCGCCTTTGTCAAAACTGTGGCAAGCGCCGCATAATTTGGCGACATCCTGGCCATGCGCGGCATCGGCGGCGGCCATCAGTGGCGCAATCGGCTCCAATACCGCGGGCGCAGCCGGCGCGCCAGCTGCGGGCGTGGCATTCGTTACCTCAATTGGAAAGGCATTTTTATCGAGTTTTTTAACATGGAAAATTTCGTCCGACAAAATACCCGCAGCCATGCCGACAATACCGGCAATTAATACCGCCGCAAAAATTTTGTTTCCCTGACCGCCGCCCATGCGTTTCCTCCATGTTATGGCGCTGTTTTACAATGCGGCGCAGAGACTGTCGAGAGGCTTGACGAATGTTAAACCGCATGGTGCAACAACAGCATGAACCCACTGATTATTATCCCGTCGCGCCTCGCCGCGTCCCGCTTGCCCAACAAACCTTTGGCTGATATTCATGGCAAGCCGATGGTCATTCATGTGTGGGAACGCGCCGTGGCTGCTGACATAGGCCGTGTCGTCGTGGCGGCAGGCGACCAGGAAATCATTGATGTTATAACCGCAGCTGGCGGTGAGGCGGTGCTGACCGATCCCAATCTGCCATCCGGCACCGATCGCGCGGCAGCGGCGCTGGCTATTCTTTCTAATGTCGATCAGCATGATATTATCGTTAACGTCCAAGGCGATTTGCCAAATATCGAAAGTGCGACGCTGCGCGCGGTGGTTAAAGCGCTGGATGCCGTACCAGGTGCTGATATCACCACACCTGCCGCCATCATCACGCGGGATGAAGAACTGCATACCGATAGCGTCGTTAAAATTGCCGCGGAAATTGCTGACGGCGCAAAATCCGGTCGCGCGCTGTATTTTTCACGCAACCTCATCCCGCATGGGCCGGGGCCGCATTATCATCATATCGGTGTTTATGCATTTCGTCGCGCCGCGCTGGATAAATTCATGACACTGCCGGTCGGCCAGCTGCCGCCGCGTGAAAATTTGGAACAGCTGCGCGCGCTGGCCGCCGGCATGCATATTGAAATGGTTTTGGTTAACCAAATCCCGCAACCGGTGGATACACCGGCAGATTTGGAACGTGTACGCAATCTTATGCAATATGATTGATAAAATAATCGCCTTCCAAGGCGTGCCGGGCGCCTATGCGCATGCCGCGTGCCTGACGGCTTACCCCAGTCATGCGCCGCTGCCCTGCGCCGGATTTGAGGAGGCATTTGCTGCGGTACGCGATGGCCAGGCGCAATATGCGATGCTGCCGATTGAAAATTCTATCGCCGGGCGGGTTGCTGATATTCACCACCTGCTGCCCGAAGGCGGTCTTTACATCGTTGGTGAACATTTTGAACCAATCCGCCATTGCCTGCTCGGCTTGCCTGGTACGGTAACTACTGACATTAAATATGCGCACAGCCATGCGCAGGCCTTGACGCAATCGCGCCAGAATTTGCGGCGGCTTAACATTACGCCGGTGGTCGAGGCCAACACCGCCCTCGCCGCGCAAAAGATTGCCGCGCAGAAAGATCGTAGCCAAGGCGCGATTGCGTCTGACATTGCCGCAGCGATTTATGGATTAGACATTCTGGAACGCGATCTCGCGGACAAGGCGAACAACACAACGCGCTTTGTTGTGATGGCCGCCGCACCGTTAACTATCGCGCCTGCGCAAAGCGACGTCACCACCGCTTTCGTCTTCCGCATGCGCTCGATTCCCGCGGCACTGTACAAGGCGCTGGGCGGCTTTGCCACCAACGGCATCAATATCACGAAGCTGGAAAGCTATATGCTCGACGGCTCCTTCAGCAACGTGCAATTCTACATGGAAGTGGATGGTCATTATCAGTCCGCGCCACACCAACTGGCTTTCGACGAATTAAAATTTTTCACGGAAACGATTGATATTTTGGGCGTTTTTTCAAAAAGCGGTTATCGGCAGCCCTAAAAAGCTTGCAAGAACACAAATATTTTTATTATTAAATTAAAATGAAAAGTAACATTCCTAATTGGTATAGTGCAGTTTTACCTAACAACACAGCGTTATTTGTCATAGGCGATATTCATGGCTATGCAGATCATTTGCGAACGTTACTGGCCGCAATTTATGAGGCTATTAATAACTTGCCTAAAAATACGGCCGTAAAAATCGTATTTTTAGGTGATTATGGTGATCGCGGCCCCAACACCTTTGATGTTATTGAAACACTGATTACCGAACAGGAAATAATCAAAACTATAAATAATAACAATACAGATTATATTATTGAATTCATTACATTATATGGCAATCATGATAAATACATGAAACAAGCATTATTTAACGAACTTAATGATATGGAAATACGTCTTTGGCTTAGGCGCGGTGGCTACGAAACAGTTACAAGCTATCTTGATCTAAAAAGGTATGATTTTTTGGGGGGCAATTTAAACCGGACCTTGAACAAATGGCGCCAAAGCGTGCCCAAGTCACATTACGTATTTTTAGAAAATCTGGTGTATTATTTTGAATGTGGTGATTATTTATGTGCCCATGCCGGTATCGATGCCAAGAAACCGTTAGCCCAACAAACTGAATTTGACTTCTTATATAATACCGCTAATTTTTTAAAAACTGGCCAATTTGTAGAAGCACGTTTTTTTGTACATGGGCATTGGCCGTCAGACAAACAAAATTGTTCCTCTAAAATTCCTGATATTAGCCGCGTGCAACGTATGGGCATTGACACTGATATTGCTAACAACGATCAAAAAGGGGCCTTAACCTGTGTGTGCATTTACAACGGTAAAACACATTTTATAAGTGTGCCACGAGGCGCGCCACATAAAGTGCATCACTTCAAATTAGACAGGCGTAATTTTGCCATACCGGCGGCGACTGTCTTTGCGTTGTAATCAATAATATCTGTAAACCGCCGGTGCATCGGTGATGGCAAATCATTGGAAAGTTCCGGATGAAAGGTCGTGGCCATTACCTGTCCCTGCTCCACCCAAACCGGATGACCGTCTAGCGCCGCTTTGACAATAACACCATCGCCCGTGCGGGTAATCACTGGCGCACGGATAAAGGCGACCGGATAATCATCCACGCGCCCATGAAAACTATCCAACTGGCGGCCATAGGCGTTGCGTTTGACATCCATATCCAAAACGCCAAATGATTTCTGCGTGGGGTTGGTCACGGTTTTCGCCATCAAAATGGCCCCGGCGCAAATGCCCCAGGTTGATTTGGTCTGCATAAATGTTAACAGTGCCTGTTCCAGACCATAGGCCTCGAGCAGCCGCAGCATCGCCGAACTTTCCCCGCCTGGCAGGATGATGCCGTCAATGTCATCCAAGTCTGCCGCATGACGCACATCGCTGACCGCGCAACCCAGCGCCTTCAAATGCGGCACATGCGGCGCAACGCAGCCCTGCATGGCAAGAATACCGATATGCAGTTGCTTACCAACCACGTTTGGCGAGGCGCTCTTCAAACGGAATGGTTTTGATTTCAATACCGCGCATGGCGTCTGGCAAATCTTTGGATGCTGCTAATAAATCCGGCGCGGATTGGTAACGCGTCGCGGCCTTGACAATCGCCTTCGCGAATTTGGCGGGATCATCCGATTTAAAAATGCCGGAGCCGACGAAAACGGCCTCCGCGCCCAGTTGCATCACCAGCGCGGCATCGGCCGGTGTCGCCACACCGCCGGCGGAAAAATTCGGCACCGGCAGGCGACCCAGCTCACGCACTTTGAGCAACAATTCATAGGGCGCACCCAGGTTTTTGGCTTCGGTCATGACTTCCGCCATGTCCAAACTCAGTACGCGGCGGATATCCTGGTTGATCTGGCGCATGTGCCTGACCGCCTCCACCACATTGCCGGTCCCCGCCTCGCCCTTGGTGCGGATCATCGCCGCACCTTCGCCAATGCGGCGCAGCGCCTCACCCAAATTGGTCGCGCCACAGACAAACGGCACCTTAAAATCATGTTTGGAGATGTGATAATCATCATCCGCCGGGGTCAGGACTTCGCTTTCGTCAATAAAATCGACGCCGAGACTTTCCAAAATTTGCGCCTCGACAATATGGCCGATGCGGCATTTCGCCATCACCGGAATATTGACGGTTTGCATGATCTTTTCAATCAGTTCCGGTGGCGACATACGTGCAACGCCGCCCTGGGCGCGAATGTCGGACGGCACCCGTTCCAGCGCCATCACTGCAACCGCGCCGGCATCCTCAGCAATCCTGGCCTGTTCGGCATTGATGACATCCATAATGACGCCGCCCTTGAGCATTTCAGCGAGGCCGATTTTAAGCGATTGCGGATTGGTGGTGTCAGTGCGTTGTGCGGACATTTTAAACTTACATAAGGTTGAGTTTCGCCAAAGGTATAGCGTAACAAATACAAATTTGGCTAGGTTTTGTTTATATTATTCGAGTAATAATTAGTCTCTCCCCTGTGGAAGGCTGTTACAGCGCTATGCCGCTTTGGCTGCATCCAAAAGCGGATAATCGGTATAGCCATGTGGCCCATCGGCATAAAATGTGCTGGGGTCCGGTTCATTCAGCGGCGCATCCTTGGCAAAACGCGCGACCAGATCCGGGTTGGCAATCAGCAATTTGCCAAAAGCGACCGCATCGGCGCGGCCGTCTTTTATCGCCGCTTCCGCACTGCCCTTGGTAAAATCTTCATTGGCGATGAAGACACCGCCAAATTCGCGTTTAAGCACGGGCGCCAGACTGTTCGCGCCTTCGCTTTCCCGCGCGCAGATGAAAGCAAGCTGGCGTTTGCCCAACTCCCGCGCAACGTAGCCAAAGGTCGCCTCTGGATTGCTATCGCTCATGTCATGACTGTCGCGGCGCGGCGCCAGATGCATGCCGACGCGGCCGGCGCCCCACACGTCAATACAGGCATCGGTGACCTCCAGCAGCAGCCGCGCGCGGTTTTCAATTGAACCGCCATAGGCATCAGTACGTTTATTCGTGCCGTCTTGCAAAAACTGGTCAAGCAAATAGCCGTTCGCACCGTGAATTTCGACACCGTCAAACCCGGCCGCCTTAGCGTTTGCCGCGCCTTTGCGGAACGCCGCTAAAATATGCGCGATTTCACGCAATTCCAGCGCCCGCGGCGTTTCATATGATTTCAGCGGACGCACCAGGCTGACATGCCCCGCCGGCTGAATGGCGCTGGGCGCAACCGGCGTCTCGCCATCTAAAAATATCGGGTCGGAAATCCGCCCCACATGCCACAGCTGTAAAAAGATTTTACCGCCTTTGTCATGCACAGCTTTGGTCACTAATTGCCAGCCCGCCACTTGTCCATCCGACCAAATGCCCGGTGTATTGGCATAGCCGACCCCCATGGGCGTAACGCTGGTGGCCTCACTCAAAATCAAGCCGGCCGTCGCGCGTTGCGCATAATAATCCGCCATCAGCTGGTTGGGGATACGGGTTTCCCCCGCTCGTGCCCGTGTCAGTGGCGCCATGATAATGCGGTTAGATAAGGTTAAATCGCCAACAGTTAATGGTTCAAACAAAACGGAATGGGACATAGGAGACATCTTTCAAATAATTATTTTAAACCTAGGCAGCACAGCCAATGATTACAACCGCCGGCTGTCAGGTATTTTGCACTTATATATAAGTCATTATAGATACATGATGTCTGTATCCCACGAAAAACGCCTGCTGCAACTGGCAATTTGTATTGCCTGCTTTGTCCCGCTATCCGCCGGTGGCTATGGTCTGCTTACAGGTGCCGCCTGGCTGGATGGCGGCGGCATTAATCTGGACAGTCATTTCCGTTATCTGTCCGGTCTGCTGTTCGGCATCGGGCTGGCGTTCTTGCAGGCGGTGCCGCGCATTGAACAACACCGGCAGCGCATGCAACTGTTAACCTTGATCGTCTTTATTGGCGGTCTTGCGCGACTGTATGGCGCCACGACCATGGGCCTGCCGGATCAGCAGATGACACTGGCGATCGGCATGGAACTTATCATCACACCGCTATTATGCATTTGGCAGGCGCGGGTGGCTTACCGTTATCGCTTGGCCGCTATCGCACCACCGTAAACGAATAATCACCCGGTTCCATATCCCCGCAATCGGCGAGGATTTTCCAGGTCACCTTATAATCACCCGGCGGCAGAGAAATAGTTTTGATACTGAGCTGGCTGGCATCGGTCGGATTATTCAGCGGGCGGCCCAATACTTGATTATGCCCGTCGGCATCCGTTACCGTCACCTCACTGTGTTTGGCATCCACCGGCATACTGAACTTTAATTGCACCTCACTGACCGGGGCAATGACCTCGCTGCCCACCCGCGGCACGGCGCTTTCCAGCAAAGCGCAGGCGCGCGCGGCAGTAAACGGCATCGCCACACATAATAAACAAATAATTAGCGACGCCGTTTTCATAGTCGTTCCTTAAAATAGTGGTTTGCCCAGTGTTTCAGGAAAGATATTATCCAGATAAAAATGCAATTGGGCAGCCACGCCCACGCCGCGGCCAGTCTCGCCGTTGATCGGCATTATGGCCTCCAGCGTGGCCTGGGTGTAATCGCCAATCCAGGCCACGCCCGGATTAATGGTGCCGGTAGTAGTGGTTGCCGCGCCGTTTAATGGCGTATTAAAGGCAAACTCAACAAGTGGCGTCATATGATCGAACGGCGCGGGCAACCCAACATCCTTCACATGATGTTGCAAATAATCCAGGCTGTATTGCAATGTGAAACCATAACTCAGCGCCGTTTCATTGCGCTCGCGTTCAAATAATCCGGGCGTTGTAGCATCTTCCACTTTGCGGTGGCCGTCCAGCGGCACGTCAATACCGAAGGCGCCGGTCACTGCGATCGGGCGCAGATAACGCGTGTCATTTGACAAATCGCCAAAGCCTTTGCCGAAGAAAAACTGCGGCGTCAAGCTGCTGGAGGCTGCGGCATCCACCTGTTTGCTGCCGGTGCCGCCAATATCCCAATCCAGCCCCAGCGTTAACAGTGTTTCACTGGCAGCGTCTTGGTAAAAATTATACTTGGCGCCCAGGCCAAAATTATCAAAACCGCTGCCGCCGCCTGCACGCTGGCTTTGGTCAATATAGGTGCCCGCTAACGACAGGCCAAACCGGTCGGTAAGGCGTTTGGAATATTCGCCTTCGTATTCGGTGACCCAGGCGGCTTTGCCATCTTCGTTTTCTTGAAACAAATTGATTTGGGGCAAGGTTAATTCATCCATGACTGCGGGGTCGTCGATGGTGAGTGTGGTCGGGAAAAACCGGTTGCCCGCGATGCCATGTGCCTGGGTAGAGGTCATGGGTAATAATGTTAAGGCGGCTGCCGCCACGCCCAGCGCAAGGCGGTTGGTAAAATGTGACATGATGTCTCCATAAAATGCTAAGGGGGAAAGGCCGCAATAGGCCGGTAAAATTATGCGGTGATGGCGTAAGGCGGCGCCCGGCTGCGTGCATTATCATTATGCCGCATCGCGCTAAGCCCGGTTTTGCGGCGCGATATTAATCTTAAAAAAATGAATGATAAAATAGTCACGGCCATCGCGCCATACACCGGCGCCGCAAACACCAGGCCGCCGAACGGACAGCTATCGCCGCCTTTGCCGTCATGCACCGGCTGCTGAGAATCGACTTTATGTAATTTGCCGTCAACAGTTATGGCCTGCAAACCCATACCGGTGCATATCACCAGGCGCAGGTTGCCTTTAATTAATTGAGACAGTTCCGGCATAAAGCCTTGCGGAATGACCGCCTTCGCTATGAAAGCCAGGCAAAATAAAATTGTGGCGGCATGACGCAATGATACTTGCATCAGCTCACATACAATAGTTTCTACGTTTCACATAGTGTAAAGTAGCCAATGTCTCTCAGGCCTCTCCCTTGAGGGCGAGGGAAGCCCACTTAAACTTTCAAAATATTTCACGTTATACAATTTATTTTTTTAACAGCTTCAACAATTGCCTGGCGTTTTTAATCGCATAACCGTCGCGGTCGTTGTTGAAATAAACCCAGGCGCGTTTGGCACCGCTGGCTTTGATCCGTGCCGCCCAGATCTTTAACTCGTCAATTGTGTAATCGTGCCGGTACCACTGTGTTGTACCGTGGAAACGCACATAGATATCATCAGTCGTGATTACCAATTCATTTGGCAACCGCGGCCCGCTGCACGAACAAAAAATAATCCCAGCGTCACGAAATTTTTTATAAACGTTATCATTCCACCAGCTTTTGTGCCTAAACTCCACCACGTTACGCAGCTGGGGATCCAGCTGACTGACAATCACCTTCAACCGCGCCGGCGTATAATGGTAACTTGGTGGTAGCTGGAATAGGAAACAGCCCATGCGCTCGCCCAACAGATCAGCAATCAACCCAAAATCCTTAACCAATTCCTGGGTCCGCGCAAACTTTTTAATATGCGTAATCAGTTCGCACACCTTGACAGTATAGATAAACGTTTTGCCTGCCGCCTGTTTAACCCAAGTATTGACAGTGGCCAGCGTCGGCCAAGAATAAAACGGCGCATTCAACTCCACGGTTTGAAAATTATCGGCATAATGATCGAACCATTGGCTGCGCGGTAAATCCGCAGCATAAAAAGCGCCCTGCCAATGCCAATAATACCAGCCGGAACAACCGATAAAATATTGCTGGGTTTTGATGTTTTTAATTTTCGGCGCAATTTTTTCACGAGCAGCCTGAGCCACACGCACCGCATGCATTTTTTCCGCGCGCAGGACATTCCAGCCGCGCTGTTTGTCACGGCGGGCGGCCTTGCGCGCGCGGCGCGCCAAAATCTCGGCAGACGGTTCAACAGGCATCACCCATCACAACAGGTTTTTTATAAATGGGCTATGCTTGCGCCGCGGCGGCCAACCCCGCGGTGATAAGCCCAGCAGCCGCCTCGGGCCCATCCCATTTGACAACCTTGACCCATTTGCCGTTTTCCAGATCTTTGTACCGTTCAAAAAAATGCGCGATCTGATCAATCAAGATTGGCGGCAAGTCGGCGTAAGACTTAACGTTCGTATAAAATGGATGCAGCTTGTCAACCGGCACGGCGAGAATTTTTTCATCCTGGCCGGCTTCATCTTCCATCATCAGCACGCCAATCGGGCGACAGCGAATGACACAACCCGCCACCACTGGAATCTGGCTGACCACCACCACGTCACACGGGTCGCCATCATCTGATAAGGTGTGCGGGATAAATCCGTAATTGCCCGGGTAATACATCGCCGTATGCAAAAACCGGTCCACGTATAAAGCCCCGGAATGCTTGTCAATTTCATATTTAACCGGCATGCCGCCTAACGGAATTTCGATAATGACGTTAATGTCATGGGGCGGGTTCACACCGCTGCTGATTTTACTGATATCCATGATGCAAACTTTTAAAACATCAGCCATAAAATACAAGCTGCCAGAAAAAATAAAACCGCGCCCAAAAATCGGGCGCGGTTTTATTAAATAATCAAAAAAGCTTAAGCAGCCTGTCTGCTATCCGCGGCCTTGGCGACCGCATTAGCATTATTTTCCGCCGCCATAGTCAGTTGCTTATCACAATTTTTTTCCTCATCCAGCGTGGCTTGCAATAATTTTTGCTGATCCGGGAAACCCAACAGGCGCGCATATTCAACCAACGTGCCATAGCTGCCGATTTCGTAATGCTCGACCTTCTGCGCGGCAACAATCAGGCCAGCATCCATAACATCGGCGGTGCAGGACTCCATGATTTCTTCACCCTCTTCAGCCAGGCCTTCCATGGCGGCGCATTTTTTGGCTTTGGGCGTTTGGCCTAGCGAGGCAAATACCTGTTCCAAACGAACAATCTGGCCTTTGGTCTCTTCCAAATGTTTCAAAAAACCGGCCTTGACGTCCGGGCTGACCGCAGCTTTAGCCATTTTTGGCAAAACTTTAGTGATTTTTTTCTCGGCGTAATAAATGTCTTTGATCAGGTCAACGTACAGATCCTGAAGGGATTTAATTTTCATCATATGCTCCTATAGCATGGTTAAGCGATGAGTTAAGCGCAGGCAGTATAAATTTGCTGTAGGAATAGTATCAAACCGCCTTGTCGTCTGGTGTTAAACAGCGCGTTTTTGCAATAGGCCTATAACTTGTTGTGCTATTGAATGATGTTGGTCGCCTTGTAAAAACTGGGACAACAACCCGGTCGGCTGTCCTTCATTATGCGGCACATTATCATTAGATTGCTGAAATTTTTTGTACAACGCGCTGGCTGCCCAGATGGCCACCATCGGCAAAGCTTGTTTAACGATATCTGCCGCCACGCCGGTTTTTTGTGCGGCCGTGTTGGCAACTTCACGGCTGACATCCTTGCTTCCAAAGATTTGACCCAGAATTGAATTACCCGCGTCAACCGTCGCTGGATCACGCATGTCCGCAGCCTGCGGCGCAGCTGTAATCGTCGGTCCCGGCCTGTCTGCTTGAAACAGATTAAACAGTGATGATAAGGGACTATCTGCTACGGCGGCTGAGGTAGATGCTTGTTGCGCCTGGTTCATCATACCGCCCGATAAAGCGGGGACCAGCTGGCCAAGCAACCCGTGGATCTGGGCGCTATCCAAACCGAACCGCTGCGCCAGTTGCGCGGTCATGCCATTTTTGTCATTGCCTAACAGGCTATCCAGTAAACTCATTATTTTTCTCCAACGTTAATGTCTCTTTAATGGTCTTGGGCGAAGCTTATCGCAATGCGACGATATTTGCTTAAATTCATAGCCGCTATTATTTGTCTGCGAGAATCAGCCCGCCTACGTTTTCGTAAAGCGTATAAATTTGCTATAAAATAACTTGAGTAACAACACGGTTAACTATATTTAATAATTTTAAGAGAACTATAACATGCGCTTACTACTCGTTGAAGATAATCAAATTTTAGGGCGCTCCTTAACCAAAGGCTTAGCTGATGTTGGCCACAGCGTCGAATGGGTGCAAGACGGTGAAACTGCACTCGCCGCACATGATAGCAATAAGTTTGATCTGACTATTCTTGATATTAATTTGCCAACAATTTCCGGCTTGAACGTCTTAAAACAATTGCGCATGAACCCCAAGAATGATCATCCGGTCATCATGCTAACTGCTATGGATAGTACAACATATAAAGTCAAAGGCCTTAATACAGGTGCTGACGACTACTTGACCAAACCGTTTGATTTTGAAGAATTGGTGGCACGGATCGGTGCGCTGACGCGGCGCAAACAGAATCGCCAAGATGCGTTTTTGCGGTGCGGGGCGGTGGTGCTGGATATGGAAGCTAAAACCGTAACTAAAAATAATGAAAATGTTATTTTGACCGCTAAAGAATTGCGCATTTGCAGTTTGCTGATGGAACGGCGTAATCGCATCGTTAGCAAAACAGATTTGGAAGAAAGTCTCTATGGCTGGGCTGAAGACATTGATAGTAATACTGTTGAAGTCGCCATTTACAATTTGCGTAAAAAACTTGGCAAAGATTTTATTAAGACTTTTCGCGGGATCGGCTATACTGTACGCGCATGAGCAAACCCTCACTATTTTGGCGGCTATTTGTCTGGTTGGCATTATTAATCGTCACAACGTCTATTATCATGGGTGCTTTTGGTTTGCGCAGCGCCCGCAACAAAATAACCGAAAATTATGACGCCCAGCTTATTACTGAAGCAAATGTATTATGGCAGGTAACCCGCGAAGACATTCATGATAAGGAATTTAGAGAATATGATATAGACGGCCAAGCCGTACGAATGAAAAAGGAGCAAAAGCAAGCTTTCGAAAAATATATTCAATGGCGCGCTTTTCGTATTTGGAAAGGCGGCAAACTTGTCATTGAGTCAGATAATGTGGACGATATGCCGCAACACCCGGCCAAAATGGGGTTTTCTGAATTTAAATCACAAGGGCAAACTTGGCGCGTTTTTTCGTTATATGTCGCCGAAGACAGTGTCATCGTTGAAGCATTAGAAAATTTACATAACCGCGTTATTCTGCAAGATAATATTTTATGGGATATTTTACGGTCAGCCCTCATGATGCTGCCCATCCTGGCATTACTATTATTTTTGGGAATACGCTATGGCTTAACGCATTTGCGCATTTTGGCCCAACAGTTAGCCCAACGTACGCCACATGATTTATCGCATGTCTCGGCTGCCAACATGCCGTGCGAGTTACAGCCTTTGGTACAAGCACTGAATAGTTTGCTTATGAAACTTGAAAATTCTTTATCAGCAGAACGTGAATTTATTGACCATGCCGCTCATGAACTGCGCACACCGTTATCAACTTTAAAACTACAGGCACAATTGATTGAAAAAGCATTCAATAATCAAACTGAAAAATATTTGGTGCAAGATTTGATCAAAAGTGTTGATCGCACAGGCCGCCTGGTCGGGCAGTTATTGCTTATCTCACGCTTGTCTCACCAAGAGATTATCCTGGGCTCAGTCAATCTTTATCAAAACATACATGACGTAATTGAGGCCTATGCGGGTTATGCCCTTGATAAAGGGGTAGCTATTAATTTCGATGGCCCCAAAAATCTTGAGGTCATGGCCCAAGCCGAATTATTACAAACGCTGCTTGGCACCATATTGGATAATTCTTTAAAATATACGGCCAATGAAGGCACAGTTGAAATTAAGATTATGCCAAATGAAAAACACATTATATTAAGTATTTCCGATAATGGGCCGGGCATTCCCGAAGATGAACGTGCCTATATTTTTGACCGCTTCTATCGGGGTCGCAGCGTCTCTGAAGCGGGCAGCGGGCTGGGCTTGTCAATTGCACAACACATTGCCGAACTATTCCAGGCGCGAATAGATTTAATTACGCCGGTTAATGCGCAAGGGCTGTGCGTTAACATTACATTTAATTTATCTTGACCGTCATCAGTTTCGCATCAGCTTGCTCACATACAAGCAAGTCTGGTGGAGATGCGAATGCGTTGGACGATACTGTCGGATTTCGATAATACGATAAGCTTAAGTGATGTCACTGATACATTGCTGGAAACTTATGCGCTGCCTGAATGGCGGGAGATTGAAATCCAATGGCAGCAAGGGCTCATTGGTTCACGCATATGCATGCAACAACAAATTGAATTATTGCGTGCGACCCGTGATGAGCTTGATGCAACTATCGATGCCATTGAGATAGATCCGCATTTTGTGGAATTTGCACAATTATGTAAGGCATATAAATTGCCGCTAACAATCGTTAGCGATGGTTTGGATTATGTTATTAAACGCACCCTGGCTAAACACGGTCTCCAAAGATTGTCGGTGGTTGCCGCACATTTAAAACAAGTTAATCCCGACAGGTGGCGCCTAACGTCACCTTATGCAGAAAACGACTGCGGTTCAGTTGCAGTAACATGCAAATGTCGCGAAGCCGTTCGACAAAAATCGATTAATGACGCTGCACGCATTTTATACATTGGCGATGGTCGCTCCGATTACTGTGTAAGCACCAAGCGTGCGGATTTAATTTTGGCGAAAGCGTCCTTATTAACGCATTGCCAGGAAAATAACTTGCCGCATTTGTCTTTTGCCAATTTTGCCGATGTTACCTACACGCTGCGGCATATTCTTGCAGAACAAAACTTTACCCCATCTTTTCTAATGGAGAAAATCTATGCCTAATGCACTTAAAAAATTTAATCACAATTTCAATGAAAAACCCACGCGCGCTATTATCAATACATCTAATTTATCTGAAGCGGAATTACTTAAGCTTGAGGCGCAATATTGTTCATTTGGTGATACTGTTCATTACTTGGAGCCTAAGATTTTTAGTGGTTGCGAAGGGTCATATATGTATGATGCCGCCGGCACGCCATATCTGGATTTACAAATGTGGTATTCTGCGGTCAATTTTGGCTACCGTAATCCTCGCTTGAATAACATAGCGAAGCATCAGTTAGATACGTTGCCACAAGTTGCCTCACAATATTTACACCGTGAAAAAATTGAACTGGCAACATTAATTGCCCAGGATGCCGAAACAAAATTCGGCAGCAAAGGCCGGGTTCATTTTAATGTCGGTGGCAGTCAGGCAGTTGAGGACTCGCTTAAAATCGTCCGTAATTTTACTGGTGGCAAGAGTTTGATGTTCGCCTTTGAAGGCGGCTATCATGGCCGCACGTTGGGTGCCTCTGCAATTACATCTAGCTATCGTTATCGCCGCCGTTATGGCCATTTTGGCGACCGCGCACAATTTATCGAGTTTCCGTATTATTTCCGTGGACCTAAAGGCATGACCAAGGAAGAATACGGTCATGAATGCGTCAAAAAATTCGCACGTTTGTTTGAAAGTGAATATAATGGCGTGTGGGACCCTAAAACCAAAACGGCCGAATATGCGGCTTTTTATGTTGAGCCGATCCAGGGCACTGGCGGTTATGTTATCCCGCCGATGAATTTCTTTACAGAATTAAAAACTGTGCTCGACCAACATGGCATTTTAATGGTAGTCGATGAAATTCAAATGGGCGCCTATCGTACTGGCAAATTATGGTCGATTGAACATTTCGGCGTGAGCCCGGATGTTTTGGTGTTTGGCAAGGCAATTACCAATGGCCTCAATCCGCTATCTGGTATTTGGGCCAAAGAAGAGATGATTAACCCAACCATCTTTCCGCCCGGTTCGACGCATTCCACCTTTGCCAGCAATCCAATGGGCACGTCGGTCGCGCTTGAAGCCCTGCGCATGACGCAAGAAACTGATTTTGGCGCCATGGTGATGGCGAAAGGTGAATATTTCTTGGAGAGCCTCAAAGCGCTCAAGGAAAAACATAAAATTATTGGCGAGGTTGATGGGTTGGGCTTGGCACTGCGCGCTGAAATCTGCCATGCGGAAGACAGCTTTACGCCGGACAAGGCGACCATGGATTGGATCGCCGAACAAGGGCTGCAAGGCGATCTTATAGTCGACGGGCAAAAATACGGTTTGATTTTGGACATTGGCGGTTACCACAAAAATGTGATCACTTTTGCGCCATCCTTAATGATATCACATAATGAAATCGATCTGTCCATGCAATTGCTGGATCAGTTGCTGACCCGCGCGGCCAAACGATAAGTCTGCGTATGGAAGAGATTGAGTCCCCTGTTGATCGTTTGAGTGATGAGGCCACCGACGCCGCGCGGGAATCGCGCGAGCGCTGGCTGACCTTTAGCGCCGTCTTGTCGGCACTGTTTGCCGTGCTGGCGGCGATTACCGGTTTGCAGTCCGGCCATTATGCCAACGAGGCGATGCGTTATCAGATTGAAGCATCAGACGCCTGGACCTATTATCAGGCCAAAGGCATCAAAGCGGCAATTGCGGAATTGACGCCACAGATGCAAGCAGCCGTTAAAGTTCAAAAATATCATGACGAACAAAATGATATCAAAAATGACGCTGAGATGAAAACCAAAGCAGCAGAGATTAATTTAAACCGCCATGAAATCGTCGCGCGCGCGGTAACATTTTTTCAAATTGGAATTGCCATGACGGCGATTGCGGTTTTGATGCGGCGGCGGCGCTTTTTAATCATAGCCGCCGGGTTAGGTATCATAGGTATAATATTTTTTACGCAAAGCATGTTGGTCTAATATGCAACTACATTTGCTTCATTTAGACCAAGCCCTAAAATTACAAACGCAGCTTATGCAATATTGCCTGCCGTTACATGCCATGGAAACCGATGCCCAAGAGACTGGCGCTAAAATACGGTTATGGGGTAGATGGCGTCATCTCAAGCAAATTAAAGAAAAACTGCCCCGTTTTGCCAACGATAATCCTGCAGTGACTGTGATGGGTTCGGGTGATTTTCATCATGTGACAGCGTTATTATTAGACCGTGCACTTGAACAAGAGCTGGAAGCGATTACTGTTGTTCAATTTGACAATCATCCTGATTGGGTAAAATTTAATGACGGCTTACACTGCGGCTCTTGGGTCGATTATGTTTTAAAAAATCCTAAAATCAGCAAGGTTGTTACCGTTGGCGTCTGCAGTGACGACCTAAAACAACCTGAGCGCAAAAGAGCGCAGCTGAATTGGCTTCAAGAGGGTAAGCTTGCTTTGTTTCCATATCAGCACCCGCCGAGCCAAGTCAAAGGCAATTACAACTATTTTCAATATGGCAAATCCATTCATTGGCCGAACATGATTGATAGCTATGAAGATGACTTTTTAGCGCAGTTGATCCAGGCTATTCCAACTCAGAATATTTACGTGACAATTGATAAAGATGTCTTGCTGCCGGATATTGCACAGACCAATTGGGATCAAGGTCAAATGACCTTGTCTTATTTGTGTAGATTACTTACGCATCTGGGTCAGCAACGCAATATTATTGGTGCCGATATCATAGGGGATTACTCACCTATTATGCATAAAGGTAATCTTATGAATAGGCTACTTAAATATGGCGAAGCGTGGCTTGATCAGCCGCGCCGTAAACCTAAAGGTGATATTGCAAATTTAAATGCCAATACGAACATTATCTTACTGAACACATTAACTGCGGTGATGCATTGATATGTTAAGCGTTAAAATCGGCTGTCTCATTTTATTTTGTATTTTGGCGGAGGCTGGGCGCGAATTATGCTTTAAGCGTGCCGCGAATGGCGGGGCCTTGCTTATGCTAATCAAACAGCCGTTTATTTGGGCAGGTATTTTATTATGGGCCGCCGAGTTGGTGGCTTGGGTTTACGTGGTGGCGCATCTGCCGCTCAGTATCGGCTTTCCTTTAATGTCATTGACCTATGTCGCCACAATTTTGGGTGGTATGTGGTTTTTTAAAGAGCATGTCGGGCGCCGCCACGCCATTGGCGCCGCCCTGATTACCATTGGCGCAGTATGTGTGGGAGTAACCGGATTATGACACCACGGAAACCGGGCGCGATCTTTGCACATTCAAAATGGGATATCGTGCCAACGTTAGCGGCTTTCGCGCATCTGGCGTTTAACGTCTGGCTGATTGCCGGTTTTGCGGCACGGCCGTTATGGATATCGGCACTTTTAGGATGTATCTATGCTATGTCGCTATCCTGGAATATCAACGGTATTTCGCATAATTTTATTCATACGCCGTACTTCAAACCGCGCTGGCTGAATTACGCTTTCAGCTTATTGGAGTCTCTGGCAATTGGCTTTTCGCAAACCTACTACCGCTGGATCCATATGCGTCATCATGTTGGCAATAGCGACCGCCCCGATGCGGAAGGTGAAACGGTTGATTGGCTGTCAATCTATCGTCACGGTAAGAATGGCGAACCGGAAAGTGTCTGGAGCTATACGTTTCTAAGCTTTTTCCGCGATGATATGGGTGACATTCATAAGGCGATTGCCAAACGCAAACCGTTTAATGCCAAATGGGGCCGCTTTGAACTCTATGCGTTTTTGGCGCTGGTCGCGGGCGCTTTGCTTTATGATTGGCGGGCATTGCTGTTTTTTGTGCCATTTTATTATCTGGGTAACTGTTTGTCATCGTTAAACGGCTATTTTGAACATTTTAACGGCAATCCGGATAAGCCGATTGCATGGGGCGTCAGCACCTATAACAAAATTTACAATTGGCTGTGGTTTGGCAATGGTTATCATGCTGAACATCATTATCGGCCGTCGACGCATTGGACCACCTTGCACGATTTACATATGCGTATTTTAGATGAACAAAGACAAGGCGGCGTGCATGTGATTGATACCTGCCATGCCTTGGGTTTTATCGCTAAGAGTAATCGTAAAAAGATTAAGCGTGCGATTGACGACAAGGCTCAAACGGCATGACAACCGATTATAGCTTTTTCCTACCCGGCTCCCAGCAAAAAGGCATTATTCTGGTGCACGGTTTGACCGGTAGTCCGGCCGAGATGAAATTTGTTGGCAAACATTTGCATAAACAGGGTTTAACTGTTTATGCGCCAACCTTGGCGGGACATTGCGCCGATGATGCGAGGTTATTGGCTACGCGTTGCGAAGATTGGGTGCAATCGATCAAAGACGCCATTACCAAAATGCGCGATGAAGTGGCGGAAATTTATTTGGCTGGTATTTGTGTGGGCGGTCAGGTGGCCTTGCTGGCGGCACAGCAAAATCCGGATAAGGTAAAAGGCGTTGTTATCTATTCAGCGACGCTTAATTATGATGGCTGGAACACGCCATTTTATTATCCGTGGTCGCGTTATATCATGCCTCTTTTGGTGCGTATTCCTGCCATGCGCCGGGTTAACTTTGCCGAAACGCCGCCCTATGGCATAAAGTCCGACCGTGTGCGCAACGCGGTCATGCGGGGCGGTGACGGGATTGAAGGCACCTTGCCGCATTTTCCCGCTATGGCACTGTATGAAAACCATCGGCTCAACAAACAATTGGCCAAAGTCTTGCCGCAGACCAACATTCCGACCTTGCTAATCCATGCGCGCGAGGATGATGTCAGCCATCCGCGTAATGCCGAGGAGATTTGCCGCCTGCATGGCGGCGCTTGCAAGATCGAATGGTTGGACGATAGTTATCATCTGGTCCATGTCGATCAGGAGCGTAAAAAAACCGCTGCCCTCACGGCACAGTTTTGCGGTATCACGCCACTGGCGGACGCTGCCTAATGTCAATTGTCCGCATCATTTATAGTCTTGCTGATATAGACCAGAATGCCTGGGACTCGTGTTTTCCGGATGCCTTGGAAAATTATGTTTATCTGCAGGCAATTGAAACCAGTGGGATGGTCGGCTTTGATTGGTGTTATGTTATTGCGGAAGAGGCTGGCCAAGTAGTGGCGGCGATGCCGGCGTTCCTGACGAATTATCATTTGGACACCACGCTCGAGGGCGCTGGCAAAGCGGTCACCAATGTATTGACCAAAATATTTCCCCATGTTCTAACCATGAAACTGGCCTGCCTGGGCTCGCCCGACACCGAATATGGTCTGATTGGTTTTCACCCGGCGGTTGCTGAAGATAGACATCCCCACATTCTGGCCATGCTGTTGACGGCTTTTAAAAATTATGCGGCCACTAAAAAATATCATTTGATTGGCCTTAAAGATATTCCAGTGTTTCAAGCGGATATCTGGGATGCGGCGTTAAAAGCGGGACATTATCGTTCAATTGCCGGCCTTCCTGTCGCGGTGCTAGACATTGATTTTGCGCATATCGGCGATTATATGGCGCGCCTGTCGGCCAGTACGCGCAAGGATATGCGGCGCAAACTGCGCAGTTTGCAAGATGTAAGAATTGAACAGCGCGACGATATTGATGATGTCTTGCCACAATTGTTTAACCTCTACCAGCAAACCCGCGCGCGGGCTGACATGCAGTTTGAAGAACTAACGCCACGCTTTTTCCAAAATGTTCTATCATCAATGCCAGGCCAGGCATTTTTCACACTTTATTTTGTTGATGACGTTCTATTGGGCGCCAATCTCTTACTGCGAGACAGCAAGACGCTATTGGATAAATTTTTCTGCATGGATGGCGAACGTGGCCGTGATTATAACCTGTATTTTCTCAGCTGGTTCCAAAATATCAATTACTGTTTGACGCATGGCCTTAAAACCTACCAAAGCGGCCAGGCCGCCTATGATAACAAACTGCGTTTAGGCAGTAATCTTATCCGGACCACGATGTGGTTCAAACATAAAAACCGGCTTATGCAGACAGCACTTAAAGTTGTCGCTCCGCTGTTAGCCGCAGATGATCAAAAGGAAGCCGCATGACCACGATTATAACCAGTGACACCTTCGCGCCGCAAAAACCCAAGTATGTCTTCGCCCATAGCTGGTGGGATATTATTCCCGTTACCATGGGCCTGTTGCATTTTGCCTTTCAAATCAGCTTGCTGTTGCTGTTTCCATATCTATCCTGGTGGGCGCTAATTCCCCTCGGCTTATTTTACAGTTATTGCATTGCCTGGAATATTGAATCGGTGGCGCACAACTTCACGCATAATAATTATTTTAAAGCCGACTGGTTGAACCGCGCCTTTAGCCTTCTAGAGTCATTAACTATTGGCTTTTCGCAGCAATATTACAAAACTGTGCATCGCCATCACCATATCGGTAACAGTGATTTGCCGGATGCTAACGGCAAAACCCGCGATTGGTTTTCAATTTACAAATATGGCAAAAATGGCCGCCCCGAACCAGTTTGGTCCTATTGTTTAATTGGCTTTTTTCGTGGCTCTAGCAAGGAAGTCTATGATCAAATGGGCAAAGGCGGCCGTAGTGCCGATGTCTGGTGGGCCAAATTTGAAGATTATGCGCATTATGCTTGGTTTGTGTTGGGCTTTATTATTAATTGGAAATTCATGCTATATTACCTGCCATTTTATTATTTAGGGCATGTGTTCTCGATGATGGTTGGCTATTATGAACATTACCAAGCTAATCCAGATTTGCCGATCGCCTGGGGCGTTAGCACCTATGCCCGATTCTATAACCTGTTTTGGCTGAACAACGGCTACCATGCTGAACATCATTACCGGCCACGTATTCACTGGACGCAAATGAAAAAGGTACGTGATGCATTACAAGATCACAAAAACAAAGATGCAATTCATATCATTAAAAATTCGCATCTGTTTGGCTTTCTAGATGCGCGCAAAAGCACTGTCCGCTAAATTCCGGTGTTGGTGGCTAGCTATCCCCGCTATGACCGCCACCATCCAGTTTAGTCTTAAAAACCTGAGCTTGGCATTAGAAGAGCAGCCGTTTGGCCAAGTCTGGCTAAAACAAACTGCAAGCAATCCATGGCTTTATATTGTCGTCATTTTTGAAATTATTAGCTTCATGTTGTGGATGCGGATCCTTGCAACCGTTAACGTCAGCCGCGCGGTGCCGCTGACCGCAATATCTTATATCGCTGTACTACTTACCAGTTGGATCTTATTTCATGAGCCAGTAATGTTGCTTCAAGTTGTCGGCAGCTTGTTTATTTTGGTTGGTATTGCCTGTATCAGCACTGCGCCAACGTCGTAACAACACTGATGATTAAATCCTTCCTGCTTTGTTTAATAATCTTTCTGTACGCATGGCCAGCCTATGCAGACACTGGCGCGCCGGTTAAAAAGAATTGGGATGTAACATTGGGCGCCGGCGGGCAAATTGCGCCGCTTTATGAAGGTAGTAGTGGTTACCGGCTGGAAGCGATCCCATATTTTAATATCGTTTGGAAGGATATCGTTGCGCTCGATACCGAAGGTTTAGATGTTTATTTACTCGGCAACGAACGCCTTAATGCCGGTATGGGCTTAACCTATGATGTCGGACGTGATCAGAACAATGTCCGCAGCTTGTTTTACAGCCGTGATCATCACCATGAATTGCGCGGTCTTGGCAGCATCGGGCCGTCAATTGGTTTTAAAGCCTTTGGCAATTATAATTGGCGCGCCTTAGAATTTACAGCCTCTGTGGTGCAATACGCCGGCGATAATAATGGACTGCTCGCCGATTTTACGCTGGCGCGGTCTTGGCAAAAAAACCGCCGCTGGCGTTTTACGCCAAGCGTTACGGCGGTCTGGGCAGACAACGAATACATGCAAACCTACTTCGGTATAACACCCCGCCAGGCCAGCCACTCGCAATTTGATGCGTTTAATGCCGCAAGCGGGCTAATCAATATAACGCTGGGCATTAATACGTTTTATCAATGGAATAAACACTGGTTTGTCTCAACCGATGTGAATTTCGAACAATTATTGGGCGATGCTGCTAACAGCCCGATTAGTGATACCAACCACGGGTTAGAAATTACGACAGTAATGGGCTACCATTTTTAAGCATTTGGCTTTGCTATTATTTAATCACAAAAACTGTCAATTATTTGATTTTTTGGTCATTCATAATTATACAATAACTTCTAATAATGCATTTCCAAGAAAATATTTTGTATGGGCTGATCGATGGCAAATTTTGACTCTTCAAAATCAGGTGCCCGCAAATCATGCGTTATATTGTTGGACGTTGCCCAACCTTCGTTAGGATCTCCTAGCATATCAGTATCAAGCTTGCCGTTGCCATTTTCATCATGCAGCACAGCAACTGCATAATAATTTGGTTTCAAGTTTTTAAAAATACATTGCGCCTGATTGCTAGTAAGAGTTGCTTTAACAGTCGCTACGGCTTGCGATGCGCTCAATGGAAACCCAGCTGCATGGTCGAACAGCCCACAAATTATTGTTGAGGCAGGCAGGTGTTGAATGTCCGGCAATGTAACAATCAACATATGATCATCCACGGGGCCTTTAGCAACGGCCGGTAATGATAAAACGTTTGGAATAAGCGCGCTTAACAGGGCAAAAAGATAGCGTTTTGACATATTATCAAAATAACAGTAGCGGGCCCAAGCCGCAAATAATAACACGATACCAGCCAAAAATATGTTTAGCCAAGATAACATGGCCAGCGAACGAAATCGGTAAAAATTCCGTCATACCTTCGATAATACCTAATAAAGCTGCTGAATAAGATTGAGATTCACATGTTACTCCCTAGATCAGCCACTGGAGAAACCAAAAAACTACTGTAGATATTTTAACTATTGATATCAATTATTGCAAGCCGTGCTATTGATTATATTGTTAGCACTGCAAATAAATTTAGGTTATGCATAACTCATCATAGCGGGGCAACAAAGCATGAAGAAAATCGCATTATTAACAACCGCTGTGCTATTTGCCTGTGCCATTGGCGTTGCGATCTACCTTTATGCTCTTCAGCTAACTGGTAATTTTCATGAGGTTGTTGCCGGTCAGCTGTACCGCTCCGCCCAAGTATCGCCCACAGACATTCAAAATGATGTCCGGCGCTATGGGATTAAAACAATTATCAACTTACGCGGTGAAAATAAGGGTGCCGCTTGGTATGATGAGGAAATAGCCGCCGCTGCTCAACAGAACATCGTGCATTTTGACTTTAGAATGTCTGCCAAACATAGTCTTGACCAAGCGCAGGTTAACACAATCTTAGGCACAATGAAAACCGCGCCCAAACCAATCCTGATCCATTGTAGATCAGGCGCCGACCGCAGTGGGCTTATCTCGGCAATGTATGTCGCTCATATCGCCAAGCTCGGCGAGAAGGCCGCTGAAGATCAAATATCTTTCTTCTATGGTCATATGTCATTTGGTAAAACCCAAGCCATGGATGCGATGTGGGAAAAGTTAGAACCGTTATTTGGATTTTCTAATTCCTAGTCACCGCCTCTGAACGCCGACCGCTTGGCAGGCTGACGATTTACTGTAAGCATGAACGGCCCTGGCCGCTTTATTGAGTTAGCGTAATAATGCCGTACGTATCGCTAGCAACTTGTTAAACCTAGGGTTTTAGATATGGAAAAATCATAGCCGCGCCTGTTATGGCGTCAAATGCAGTACGGCGATAGCAGCAGCCAACGCTGCTATGGGGTAATTTTATGCGGCCGTGATAACGTAACTATGACTATAGGCAAAACGTCTTTGTCACAGCTACACCAACCTGTCCTCGTTTTGTATCATGTTAAAAACCAACGTCATGCCCGGCATGCTCCAAACTATGTACGATATGATCAGCCATAATCAGTGCGGCAGGCGACAAATTGTCGCGTTTTAACAGTGCAATTTCAGCATCCGCCAAGCCCGGCAGTTTGAGTTCCGTTTTGACAATATGCAAACCGTCGGGTACCATGTTGGTGGGAAGCACTGTGATGCCGAGACCCGCCTTAACGGCGGCGATCGCACCGGCGAGGCTGGGGCTGGTATAGGAAATGCGCCAGGCCTTTTTAGCGCGGTCCAGTGCGGCGAGCGCACGGGCGCGATAAATGCACGGTTGTGGCGACAACACCAGTGCCAGGGGTTTTTCTGGCTGATATTGGTCGGCGGCAACCCAGACTAAAGGTTCACGCCAAACCCTGGTGCCGCCTTTGACACGTTGGGGATCGCGTTTGACCAACACCAAATCATATTTGCCCTGCACGAAATCTTCGACCAAGTTAAGCGTCAGATCGCATTTGACATTTAGTTGCACACGCGGGTGATGTAGCTTGAATACTGACAATACGTGTGGCAAATAGTGCGTCGCAAAATCCTCCGGCGTGCCAAGACGTATTTCACCCATAACATCAGGTTCCTTGATGCGGCTAAAAGCTTCCCACTGCAGCTGGATAATGCGTTTGGCGTAACCAAGAAAAATTTCACCTTGTTCCGTCATTTGAACTTTACGGCTGGTACGGTTGAACAGCGCGCAGCCCAGGCCGTCTTCCAATTTTTTGATCTGCACGCTAAGCGCTGCCTGGGTGCGACCCACAGTTTGCGCCGCCTGGGTAAAACTGCCGTGTTCGGCGATGGCGACAAAACTTTTAAGCAACAGCGTGTCAATGTCGAACGGCATAATTCATTCCTGATCAGAAAAACGGCGTGCCGCAATCCACTAATTGATTATAATTTCTAATGATCTTTATTAAAACAATTTATTTTACTAATCAATGACAGAAACGTATTTTGGGGTCATTAACAATTTAAAAGGAACCGGTATGACGTGGACGTATTATTTTCATGGCGATTTATTGACATATGTAATGCTGGCATTGTCGGGATTTGTCAGCCTCTGCGTCGCCAGTTTCGCCGCGCGTTACCTTAAGGGTGATAGTGCACAACCTATATTTTACGCGCGGCTGGGTTGTTTGATGGTGGTCTTGATTATACTATTTGCCGCCGATCACCTGCTGTTATTCTGGGGTGCCTGGCTCACTGCCAATGCACTGCTCGTGGAACTTATGATTCACAAACGCGTTTGGGGCGCCGCGCGCGCTTCGGGCCGGCTGGCGGCGTGCAATTTTGCACTTGGAGCGGCCGCTTTGGCTATGGCATTTGGTTTGCTGTATGCCAGCAGCGGCGAGACATCTATCCATGTATTGGTCGCGCAGGCTTCGCTTACCGGTTTACATTCATATGCTGTTGCCGGCTTTTTGGTCTTGGCAGCTGTGACGCAATCTGCGCTATGGCCCTGTCACCGCTGGCTAGTTAGCTCACTCAATTCACCGACGCCAGTCTCGGCCATGATGCATGCCGGCCTGGTCAATGGCGGCGGGTTTTTGCTGGCGCGTTTCGCGCCATTGCTGTGGGATCAGCCGTTTATCATGACTGCCATCTTCACACTTGGCCTTATGACCACCATGTTGGGCACGCTGTGGAAATTGATGCAAAGCGATGTCAAGCGCATGCTGGCCTGCTCCACTATGGGACAAATGGGCCTAATGATTGCGCAATGCGGCTTGGGATTATTCCCGGCGGCGATTGCGCATCTGTGCTGGCACGGACTGTTTAAAGCCTATCTGTTTTTATCATCGGGCGCGGCGGCGCAGGAAAAACGGCTGGAGGTTGGCGCACCGCCTACTACGCCTGTCTTCCTGTTAGCATTGGGCAGTGGGATGCTGGGCGCAATAGCTTTCGCTTGGGCCGCGCATCATAATACAAACGCGCCAGACACCAGTTGGTTTTTGCTGGCATTGAGTTTTATTGCCGCAACGCAACTGGCTCTCACACTGCTTAAATTTGCATCTTGGCGTGGTGTGCCCCTGGCAGCAGCTGTCTGCACGGGTAGCGGTATGTTGTACGGATTTAGCCTCCATGCTTTTGAAACATTACTAGCGCCGTTACAACTATGGCAACCGCAACCGCTTAATTCCATCCATTTTATTGGTTTGGCGGTACTGGTCATGGCCTGGCTGGGAATGGTATTTCGCAGTCATGCTAATCCCGCCGCGCTGCCACCCGCCTGGCGTTTAAAGATTTACGTCTGTTTGCTGAATGCCAGCCAGCCGCATCCAGCGACCATCACCAGCCACCGCAACGACTATCGCTATTAGTGAGGACCATCATGTCAACTGCTCTTAAAACATCCTATCATAATGATGCCGCCCCGGTAACCGCTTCTACTGCGCCGCCAGCCCATGATCATCAGCGCATCAAAACCTTGGTATCGCATAGCTGGTCACATATTGCACCGGCCTGGCCACTCAAAAATTTGATTGCCGTTAATCCGCTAGCGGGTTTTGAAGATCTGTCGTTTGAGGACGCGTTGCGCCTGGGACAGGTTTATTTTCAACAACGCGAATTGCCGCTGGAAATGCAGGAGGTCAATCGTTTGACCATCAAATGGCTGCAGATTTTCTTCGACCAGGGCCAGGCAACGCTTACCATGCCAGGGCGGGAAACAGGTCTGTATGCGGCGGTGCTGCGGCTACTGCCCTTTGACCGGAAATTACCAGCTGCCGCGCGGGAGCGGCGCTTTCCCAGCACGCCGCATCAGGCAATTGCGGAATGCCTCTTGTCATTGGGCATACCGGCCGCGCAACAGGGTGCGTTTTTAACTTTGATGCTGACAACGCTGCCAGGCTGGGCCGCCTATGTTAAATACCGTAATAATTGGGCGGATGCGCCGGATGCGGCGCATCCGCATCCGGCAACCCCGGCAGACTATTTGGCCTTGCGCCTCGTCATTATCTGCCTCGTTTGGCATGATGCAAGACAATTGCTCGCTTGGCACGATGCGGCACTCCAAATATCGGATATTGATCAACCAGTGGTGGCCATCGGGACCGCGGAAAAAACCTATCAGACTGAATTGTTGGGACGGCTGGGGTCACTAACGAATGCGGCAACGGCGCCAGATGCACAGCTCGTCTTTTGTATCGATGTTCGGTCGGAGCCGTTTCGCCGCGCACTTGAAGCGCAAGGCGCCTATGAAACTTTGGGCTTTGCCGGTTTCTTTGGCCTGCCGATCAGTGTGCAGAACGCAGTGACGGGCACGACCTATGCTTCATGCCCAGTGCTATTGCAGCCGGCGCATCAGGCAGTAGAACAGCCGCGCAATCAAGAGATCGCCTTGCGGCGCCAACAACGCTACACGCGTGTCAAACAGATTTATCAATCACTTAAATACAGCTTCACAACACCTTTCACCTTGGTTGAGGCACTGGGGCCATTTGCCGGCCTGTGGATGGCGGCACGCAATTTTTACCCGCTTGGTGTGGCGCATTGGCGCAATCATGGGCAGGCACATCATGTTTGTCATATGCAAAGCGATGCTATCCCTGTCGCACAAAAAACTGTTTATGCCGCTAGCGCACTCAAAACCATGGGTCTTACCAAAAATTTCGCGCCGTTGGTTATCTTATGCGGACATCGCGCGGAGACGCAAAACAACGCCTATGCGACCGCGCTTGATTGCGGTGCCTGCGGCGGTCATGGCGGCGCGCCTAACGCCAAACTGCTGGCGGATATTTTAAATGATGAGACCGTTCGCATTAACCTTGCGCATCAAGGCCTCGATATTCCTGACGCAACTTGGTTTATGGCCGCGGAACATAACACCACCACCGATGCCTTAGTGCTGTACGATACTGCCGCGCCGTGGCAACATCACAAAGCATTGCGCAATTTAAAGCAGGATCTGGCTCAAGCGCAACAACATAACAACCGCCGGCGTGCCCGGCAGCTCGGTTACACGGGTGATGATAGACAGCTGGCAGCTTATATTGCGCGCCGCGCACAAGATTGGGCGCAGGTGCGGCCTGAATGGGGGCTGGTACGTAACGCGGCCTTTATTGTCGGGCCGCGCAGCCTAACACAAAATATTGATCTCGATGGACGCTGCTTTTTGCATTCTTATGACTGGGTGGCGGATGAGGATGGCGGCGCACTCGCCGGCATCCTGACTGCGCCCATGGTAGTTGCGCAATGGATCAATGCGCAGTATCTGTTTTCGACACTGGACAATGTCGCCTATGGCGGCGGCAGCAAAATCTCTAAAAATATCGCTGGTAAAATCGGTATCATGCAGGGCAATGCCAGCGACCTGATGCCTGGCTTGCCACTTCAGTCAGTCTTTGCTGACGACCGTGCCCCTTATCACCGGCCGCAACGTTTGCTTACGGTGGTTACAGCGCCGCGTGCACGGCTAGACGCCGTGATAACTCAGCATGACATTTTGAAAAAACTGTTTGGCAACGGCTGGGTCGCTTTGGCTTGCCTTGAGCCAACCACAGGAGAAAAATTTATCCTGCAACGGAATTTTTTATGGCAAAAAGCGGGCTAAATAATGATGCAGCGGCTCTGCACCAAAATTGTAATTGCTCCCGGGCAGAGTACATGTGTTACACCTAACATACTGAATATATTCGTGAGTTTTAATGGGATGTAACAATTGTGCCCCTTCTTGTGCCCCCAAACTGCTTTTAAATATGCTTCTGATCAGCTCCAGCGCTTTGCTCACTTCTGTTATAACCACATTTTTGTGCAGTCAATCAAGCCTAAGCTACTAAGTTATTCGTTAATAGATTTGCGAGAGGCCCTCGAAGAATATATTGATCGCGCGTTAATAATGATGCATGTCACAAATATTTGTTTGAATGAATATGGCAAACAGAACTTTTCTCAGCATAAACTTTTCCGGAAACTTTTTGGCTATAATTATTTGATCCAATATAAATATCCCAAAGACGCAAAAGACTTGATGCCTCAATTCACTGTGAAAAACGACGTAGAAATGATAGGCATTTTTACTAAGAATTGGTTTGGACCTCATTACCAAAATATAAAAGACAACTGGTCAGCTTTTGATTAGTAAGCCCGGCTACCCACATTTATTATCTACTGATGATGTCGATGCTGTTTTTAAAATAGAACATGGACGTGCCGTTGATCTTTATCACCAGGTAGCAACTAAAATGATTTGGCCAACCATTGATCACTCTATTAAAACCTTAGCTAAACATTTTGGTTTTGCTTGGCGAGATGCTAATCCATCAGGTGCTGCATCCGTTGAATGGTTTGACCGTTGGGTCAAAACCCAAGACCCAATAGATCGCCAACGTATCATCGATTATAACGAGGACGACTGTAAAGCCATGCACGTCATGCTGGATGGCGTAAGAGCATTATAGAAATGTTCTTATTTTGTTCTTGACATTTTTAAGTTAAATAGTCCTTATGTGAAAGGATGCAAAAGCAGCATATTCCAACACATTGTCATAGTCTCTCTGTCATGGGTGGAATACGTGATAATGGCGCAAGGTCCATAGACGTTTTAGATTATCTTACCAAGAATAGGCCTTCAGCCTTTGCGCTGCCAATGCCTGACAATGCCATGCGTGGCAAAGGTATTTTTAAGGGAGACATATTATTAATTGCGGATAACGCGGTTAAGCCATTTGATGGCTGCTTGATTATCGCGCTAGTCGCAGGCGACATGATCGTCCGTATATTCCAAAAACGTGAAGGTGGCCATAGTTTGGCTTCTGCTCATCCACATTATCCGCCTATCATGATAGACGAATATTCTAATTTCAGATTGTGTGGCGTCGTGCGAAGCTTCATGCGTAGCTTACATAGTACAACCGATAAAATTTGAGATAAGTGAAAAATAGCAAGCCAGAGAAATAAAATTCATTATCTTAATGAGGCAGGCACTTTCTTGATATTGTCGACCAAATTCATAATAAGCAATTCAGTTCGTTTGTTGTTAAGAGTGGGGTGATTATATCTTTTAAGCCAAAAATCATATGCACCGTCTGATTTAGACAAAAGCTCGTTCCAAATTTGGCGAGCTATATCTTTATAATTTTCTGGCACAGTCATAGCCAAAATAGTGAAATACCAAATACGACAACAAAATCTGCCAATTTCATTCAAATCATTATCTTTTGGTAGCTTTTTCATAAAATCAGCGATTGGCGCCAAAGATTGTTGTAATTTCAATAGATCAGGCGCGACGTTATCCCATATACCGTTAGGGAATACACCAGAACTTGTAAGGGTAATCTGCACAAAATGCATTGTTGCAAGAAGCATAACATGATCACTTTTAGGATTTTGCACCACATCTAATATTTCTTGATAATGCTTTAGGCCTTCATCATGAGTTTCTTGTGGCGTTTGAATATTATTGCCATCCAAAAGTAGCTCTTTATTCAAAATAGCAGGAATTGTTATTATGTCTTTTTCAATCGTGTTGCAGAGTAAGCTGGCTTCAAAATCATAGCCCAATAAAGCTGCATCGAGTTGTTGCCATTTATGCAATGCAACAGGAAAGCCTCGTCTTAACTCTTGCCAAATTTTTTTTGAATATTCCTTATATGCGGGTGCAACTGAGATTAACAAAGTAAAGCCCCAATTGGAGACAGCACCCGCTAAAAACATTTGTTTACGATCCAATTCACTTAAATTTGAGGCGGCTCGGCTCATTCTTACCGGGTCAACATCCACTGCTAAAAACTTTTGCACATTGGTTGCTTGCATATTATGCAAAATAAAATTTTGAATTCTTTCAAAATAATCGGTCCAAATTTCTGTATCTGGATTAGCTTGGGTCAATATATTTGATGGTAACAAATCTTGTTCCACTAAATAAATCCGCATATAATGCATTAGTGCAACAATCTCTCCTAATTGATCGTCGGAATAATTTTTATAGCTATCAATGGTCAGCTCAAGCCATTTTAAAATTTCGACGTTTTGTGCTTCATTCATTGATTTGCGTTCTACTACAGTGTTGGTGCGTAATAAGGCCGATAATAGCGTAAGGATGAGTAACCGCCGCCAATACCATGATCACGAGGTTTCTCACCTTTATTTTGCTCAAGTTTAGCATTTTCTGCAAGTAATTTGATATTTCTCCCTACTAACATCAGTCCTGATACGCCAGCAATTATACCAACAACCGGATCGGCAATGGTATTCGGTTCTATTGTATGATTTTCACGCTGATGACTATGGTCGACTTGAACATATTGCCCATTGTCTATTTGAATATGGCCTGAATTACCGGAATGTGCTGCAGAAACGAAACTCTGGACAAAATCTTCAAACTTTTTGTTTTCTTCACCAGATTTGATAGCCCTTTGCATGATTTCGATAATGTCGCCCGCGCGGTTGTTTTCTCCATATGTTTCAGGCGGCTCTAACAATGTTTTTAAAGCATTATTTATGGTCGCTTGATTTTCTTTTATTTTTTCCGCAGCTAAGCGTTTTTGATCTTCTTCTTCGCGTTGTCGCTGGATAGTATTTTTATATAGATCATCAGCCGCAGCTTGAGCGCGTCGCAATTCAGTGTTCGCTTGTGAGGCGCGTTCCCGGGCTTCCTCAGCTATCCGCTTGGCTTCTGCAGCAGCCTGATCTCCACGTTTCTGCAATTCATGGGCATGACGCTCTAATTCTTGCATTTTGCGAAAAGCCTCTTGTTCAGCTTGTCTTTGTCTTTCCACCTGCTCTTGTGCTTCCCTATGTGCATCCGCCATAATTCTTGCCGCTTCCTCTGCCGCGCGAACTTCATTGTTTCGGATTGCTTCAATTTTGGCCGCGCCTAAACCCACGCCGCCATGGCAGATAATAGACCGATGATGAACACGCCTTGGTACAATTTGGAGCTTTCCATCGTTTGTTTTGGTTGCATCACGTTGCAATTCTAGCCGTTTATTTTTTAATTCGCGCATTAGATCGGGACTCAGTGTGTTGCCATTTTTACGCAATTCTTCAAATGCACGATAGAGTACAAGCAATTGCCGAAGCCGTTCAAAAACGGGCATAGCCTTTGAAACATCGTTATAACGATCAGTGAAACGTTGTGAATCAGCACCAACACCAGTTGCGGGATTATTAGCTTCGTGAGTTCGGTCCTCTACGCCTGTGGCCGAAACGGATGTTTGAGATGAATCAATAAACATTTTTGAATCCGCAATAGAAACAGATGTTTTGCTCGCAGTCATTTCAACTGAACCTAAAGTGAGCATCATCCGTCCAGATACCACGTCTGGTGCCTTCAAGTTGGTAAATCTCATTCTCCCACCAGTGCTTAAAACTTCAGGAAGAGTATTCACGTGCGCCTCAGGATCGTATGGCGATTTTTTAAGAGGGTCATCAAGGGATACGTATTCATTCGTCCCCATTTCTTTCATGATGTAATCTGTCCAATAAAATGTTTTGCCTAAATCAGTAGCCGCGAGCCAAGCGGGCTCAAATTGTTTTTTCATGAAACGATCTTTTCTGGGGTCTGCAGACCTAGCCTCCAATGAGGGCTCCAAGCTAAGCGACGGTCGTACAGGCTTATTTGGGTCTTCTACAAATGCCAAAATTAATGCGGTTTGTACATCCTCTAAAAAAATTGTAGCAAGGCGCGGATCATCAGTGGCTGGTCCCATGACAAAGGGCACACCATTTGATATGGTTATGTTTGTCAAAGACACGAGACCGCCTCGCGCTTCTTTTAAATCTTCAACTTTACCGGGAAGCATCCAGCCTTCTAGTGACAATGCGTTATAACGCGGCCCTGTATCTTGTACTGATTTTTTAATATCGGCATAAGATTGGTTATGTAACGTTTTTGCTTTGGCCAGTACCCAGCATGCATCCCATTCAGACGTTATAGGGTCTTCAACAAGACGATAATATTCCAACACGCGTTCTATTTTTACGCAATCTTCTTCTGTAATGTTGCTTGGGTTTGCCTTCCAAATTTCTAAAAGCTTTTCCGCATCTTGTGGACGAAAGTAATTTCCCACTTGTTGTATCATTACTTCGTCAGTGACAACCTCTGGCAGTCCGGTCGGGGAAAAAAGATTTATTGTAGCATTATCATGTTTCGCCAATTTTTCTAAAAGTTCAGTACGTTCTATGTCAGACAAAACCGATTTATTACCGGCAAAAAAATCATAAAGCGCTGTAATAAATATAGCGTCGCTACTGCCTTCATCCGCAGCTTTAGCGAACCATTCTCTTGCCGATGGGAGGCCTTCACCCAATTCAGGACTATGCGCTAGTATTCTAGCGATTTCGCACATAGATGATGTACTACCGCCATCAGCTGCCTTTTTATACCATTTCAATGCCAATGCATTACTAGGAGTTAAATTACCTGACCCGCGATAATAAGCGTGGGCCAATGAATGCATGGCGGATGGGTTGCCGGCTTCGGCTGCTCGTTTATACCATTCTACTGCCGCATCCCAACTTTGCTCTACGCCGGAGCCACTTCCATAGGCTCGACCGACATTGTACATCGCGGCGGCATCACCTTTTTCGGCAAACGATACAAAATATTGTAGTACTTCTTTTAAATCTACGTTTGGTAATAATTCAGTATAATAACAACTGCCGAGTAATTCCATTGCTCTGTCATTGCCAGCGTCAATCGCCTTTTTATACAATTCAATAGCCTTAAAATAGTCTTTTTCAACCCCGCGACCATAGTGATACGCTTCGGCAGTCTTTGACATAGCTAACACATCACCAGCTTCTGAGGCTTTCGTGAACCATAGCAATGCTAAACTATAATCTTGTGTAGTTCCACGACCATAATAATATCCATACGCGGTATTTACCATAGCTGTCAGATTGCCAGCTTCACCCGCTCTTACATACCATTCAAAAGCAATTTCCCCATTTTGAGGAACACCATGGCCATAGTAATAGGCGTTGCCAACATTGCCCATTGCCTGTGAATTACCTGCTTCAGCTGCCTTAAGATACCATTCTAATGAAAGTTCATAATCTTTTGATACATTTGCACTCTCATCACCAAAATAATAATAATCTCCTATTCTCTTCATACTCCAAGTATGCCCGCTTGCTGCTGCATGCTTGTATAAATTCAAGGCTTTTTCCAAATCCTTTTGAACACCATTGCCGTAGTAATAGCTATTAGCAAGGTAATAAGTAGCTTCTACGTAGCCGCGATCTGATGCTGACTGATAATATTCTACAGCTTTCGCAGGGTCTTTCTCGACGCCATGCCCATTGTCATAGCAAAACCCTAAGCTAAAGCTTGCGCCCGTATGTCCTTTATCAGATGCTTTTTTATACCATTCGACAGACTGCAAGTAATTTTGTTCAATACCATAGGCATAATAATAAGCATCGGCCACATTGCCCATTGCGATCACATGACCATCTTCTGCTGCACGCATAAACCATTCAAAAGCCTTAAGATGGTCTTGCTCAACACCTTCACCATACTTGTAAGCATAGCCAAGATCGTACTTACCTCTAAAACTACCGGCTTCTGCGGAGGCTTTATACCATTTGAAAGCTTCTTCACGATTTTTTTCAATTGTGCCAAGGCCATGATAATGAAAATCGCCAATGCTTCTTATACTATCAGAGTGGCCCATTTCAGCCGCCTTGTTGAAATTTAGATATGCTTCTGGTAAGTTTATTTCAACACCATCACCATAGCGATAAGCATTACCAACACTGTACAAAGCGGCACGATGACCAGATTTTGCGGCCTTGTTATACCAATTAAAACTTTCCTCTGCGTTTTTCTCGACGCCTCTTCCATATTCATAAGCCCAGCCGAGACTATACAAAGCATCAATGTTGTCTGCATTTGCGGCCTTTAAATACCATTTAACACTTTCTGATAAATTTTCTTCGATTTTACCAAGGCCATAATAATAAAAATCGCCTACTTTTTTGATGCTGCCAGCATGCCCAGCATCTGCGGCGCGCTTGTACCATTTAAAGCTTTCATCCAGATCTTGTGCAACACCATGACCATACTGATACGCAAACCCCACATTATTATATGCGTTTGCTGATCCAGCGGCTGCGGCTTGTTTATACCAACGCAGGCTTTCTTCTAAATTCTTTTCGACGCCTCTTCCCCAATAATAAGAGCCTGCCACACTATTCATGCAACCAATATGCCCTGCTTCCGCTCCTTTAACATGCCATACAAATGCCTGCCCTTTGTCTTCAGCAACGCCTTCTCCCCGTAAATAAGCCCATCCCAAATCATACATTGATTTAACATGGCCTGCTTCGGCAGATTGTTTATACCATTTAAAACTTTCTTCTAAATCTTTCTCAATGCCACGACCGTAATAATATAAATCGCCTAGCTCATTGATACTGTAAGCATCACCCGCTTGCGCCGCTTGCTTATACCATTTAAAGCTTTCGATTGGATTTTTTGAAACTTCACCAAGGCCCTCTTGATAAAAATATGCGACGTTTGGCATGCAATCTACATTGCCGGCCTTTGCACCACGCATAAACCACTCAAACGCTTTGGCAAGATTTACTTCAGTACCTACACCGTTGTGATAAGCGGATGCCAAATTGTACATGGCATCAGCATTTTCAAGATTTGCGGCTTGCTCTATCCACTCAAACGCTGAGGAAAGATTTTTTTCAACCCCTTCACCATCTTGATAAGCCAATCCCACTGAAACCATCGCCGGAGCGTATCCAGCATCAGCCGCTTTTTTGTACCACACAAAGCTTTCTTCTAGGTTTTCTTCAATTGAGCCCAATCCGTAATAATAAAAATCGCCCAAAGTTTTTTGAGCATTTGGATCATCAGCCTCAGCGGCACGCTTATACCATGTGAAGCTTTCATCATAGTTTTGGTCAATACCTGTTCCTGTATGATAACAGTAGCCGACATTGGAAATGCTTTTAACGTTGCCCGCTTCTGCGGAAAGCATAAACCAATCGTAGGCTTGTTTACCATTCTTTTGAATACCCTCGCCTGTAAGATAAGCCACACCAACTTTGTACATGGCTGTATCATGTCCAGCTTTCGCCGCTTGCATATATAAGTTAAAGGCCTGCTCTAACTTTTTTTCTATTTTGTATTGTTCGGCTTGAGCGAACATTTCTTCAGCTGTTAAAGTTACTACGGGCTCCGCAGGCTTATTGTCATTTGCAATATTATTGTCTGTGGGATTATTTCCGGTCACTGAATTTAAAATTCGTTTAAATATATTCATGACAATATCCAATCTGCATTAGTGAGATTACTCATATGCCAATACCAACCTGGTTTATGTCAAACTTTTTTTTAATTTCGACTAATTTATTGGCGCCAACAGCATACATTTGTATTTTTATCACAAAAATTTGTGATAAAAGACAACTGCCAGTAATAACGTACGAACTTTGTCCGATATCGACCGGCATTTGATAATATTTGGGAGACTTAGTTCATAACTGCAAATCCCGCATCATTTTCGCTGCTTTTTCTTTCCTTGAGTTAATTCACCGTATTTGGTAACTTCGCACCGTCACGGGTCACTCTGTGATGGGACTTTACAATCTCATGTCATACGCGGCGTTGTGCTCCGCTTAGGCACTCCTCGACCAAGGTCGGGGAGGCATTGGCTATATAATAGGTCTTCGGGCCGAAGGCCTGTGCGAACCTTTCGTATGACGGGTTTTGTAAACTCTCCCGGCCACCAGGGACTTCACAATCATTTTCGATGAATGTCAGCTCCATGGTGGTTCAACCTTTGCCGGGGCGAGCCATGCAATTATCCAACGATATCGTTGATAATATTATTAATAGTTGCGCCACACGATGCAGCAACGACAACCATGAATATCCGCCAAACGCACATTGGCGCCGCAGCTATCAGGAAGCCTGGCGGCGACGTGCCAAGGAACGTATTGAGCTGCCTGACTGGGTCTGGTCACTGCCAAAGCAAAAGCCTGGCAAGATGAGCCTTTCGTTAGGATTGGCGCTTGCTGAAATGACCGCTTTTGCCGTGCGCTGCCCTGACGCGCGCGAGCCCTTTTGTATTGGCCGACGCCCCCAACACGGGAGGACGATGCTCGTACGCGGTGAAGGAGTATCCATAACCTTTTTATCGATACTACTGGTCTTTTGCCTTGGCGGCTGCATGAATACCCCTGTTGCAGACCCGCTAGATGCCTGGCCAACAATTGATAGTGTAAAGGCCGATTGTGCTGGCCGCCATTATGCTCAACCGTATTATAATGAGGCCCGCACGCGGTGCGAAAATAATGGCTTTAAAATTGCGGCTGCACAAAAACTTAGTCCGGATGATTATCAACACTTTGAGCGTTATTTAGATATTCGGCTTGATATCGCCCAGCGGCTGGATCGGCATGTCATGACACCGCAAGAAAGCGATGCGGCCTTGGAAAATGCGGAATGGCATCTAAAAAATGATGGGGTCGACGAGTGACCCTACCTCTTACCCCTTGTCAATGTCGTGCCGGACGAGGATTTTTAAACTGGACATTAGAGGATCTGTCGCAGGCCTCTCATATATCACGCATATCCCTTAATAATTTTGAACAGGGCAAGGGCAATTTAAAAGCGGATACCACAGATGCTATCGTAAGCGCGTTTGAAACGGCAGGTGTTGAATTCATACCATTTGGGATCATTCATCACGATGGCAAAATGGTCATGCGTAGGTGGATAAAGAACGCCATTAATAATCTCATAGCAGATATAAAAATCGCATCTAATAATGAAGAGGTATTATCGTGCGGACTTCACACAATTTTTAATAGCCTGGATATAGATGATGTTGGATTGTTAGAACTAATAAATACCCTGGAAAAAACACAAAAATCAGCCCGCATTGTCCATCGCAACGGTGATAGAAACTTTTTGCTGCCACCGAACATCGCTACGTATCGATGGACTGATTTATCTTTAACCGGTTCGCCGCCCTACATAATTTATGGTGATACTGTGGCGCTATTCATGTCAAAACCCACGCCATCATTAATGGTGGCTAAAAATACGGTTTTCAGCACTGATTATAGAATGACCTTTAATAATCTATGGGATTTGGCTGGTCCAATACCTTTTACAAGTGATGAAATACAGACCATCTGCCAAGCCACTTTAGGAAAATATAACAAGGTAAAAAGCTAAAAGCGCAAACGTAATATTCTTTAACGGCAAATATCTACAATTTTCGGCCTTTGAAACACAATGTTAATAAATTTTTGCCTAAGCTGTCAAAACGGGGATTTTATGTCATGACCGAGGTCACGAAACCGCCTAGCGCGCGCCAAGTTGCCCACCGGCTAAACAAGCTGCGAGCGACGCCTTTGCACAAGCCGAAAGCAGTCAAGGCGCATCATCGGCGGTCAGTGCGTAAGCCAAAATCTTATGCGGAAACAAGCACTATCAATGACTTTAATATTACCAAAGGCGATGTAGCACGCTTCATCTTCATGCCACAGATCGCGATGTCTTTAAAATCAGTGGGGTTCTCACTCGCTGTTATTAACCAAACTTTTGCATCTATTTTGATAGCTTTCCGACTTCTACCAAATGACCATCCTGCCCAACTTATCAGCAATGCCCGTAAATACAGCGTTATTAAATTATTGGGCGAAGCCCGCCGCAATTTATACTGGGAACGTGAAGCGATCCCGCAATGGATTATATTTGGAAGCATCTGTGGGTTCATTGTTAGCTTTTCAACAACATTAGTTTTAATGCTGGCAAAATTTGGTTTGGGTGTTGCTTTTGCCGACGATGGTTCAGGTTCCGGTGCGGTAATAAATGGAAGTATGCTAGCGGGCTCAGAAGATTTAGCCGGCAATATTTTAAATTCCATTTTCAATCTAAATGGCGGCAGCACAACAATGCCTGGCATTAATTTGATGCTCCAAATGTACAGCAATACTATGCTTGTATTTGCTGGAGTAATATTGTTGTGGATTATTATATCGACAGTCGCCGATACCGCGCGCACCGGTGTACCGTTTGGCAAGCATTTTAACCCGGTATGGGCACCAATACGTCTTGTAGTAGCAATAGGCATGCTGGTTCCATTAGGAAGCGGATTGAACTCCGGGCAACACATCGTTCTTGCACTAACAAAATGGGGGTCAAGTCAGGCGACCACTATTTGGACAACCTTCGCTGGTAAAATTGATGCCGGCCAAGGCGGCATCGTAAGCAATGGATCAGTTTCCAAAGGCAATTACGATACAATGGTTGTCCATGAACTTGTCTCGCAAATGGCTAATGAGGTCACGAGACGGGCCGGGCTGGCTTTAGCCGAACCAGGCGCTACAAATGCCCCCAAGCCAATTGTTTGCGAAGAGACGGTCACCAAACTCGCGGTGAGATCTGCTAAAAGCTCAGATGTTGCTGATATCACAATCAATCGTCAAAACGCTATCGGTGTGGATTCACCAGGCAATTTAAATTGTGGCAGTGTTAGCTATACGACGACCAATAATTTAGCTTCCAAGTTCACAAATGGTGCCGCTCCGCCAAATGTTTTGTTATCCAGCGCATTACCAACCAATGCTAATCCTGCAGATGTATCTGAAGCAGTGTTGGCTGACCAATATGACTCCACACGTTGGCTAAGAAATCGAATTGCGACCGTCTATCCAAACTTGATTAAAGATGTGGTTGATGCGGCATCTCAATATGATGAGCACGGCGCAAAAAACCCTGTATACGGTCAGATGCTTTCGACTTACGGCTCCACAGACGCCTATCAAAATCAATTAGCTCAACTACAGGAAGATTTTTGGCAACAGCAGCTTTCAACTACAAGCACTCGGTTGGATCAATACAACACGAAACTGGCCGATGAGATTAAAAAGGAAATGTCTAAAACTGGCTGGGTGGCTGCGCCAATCTGGATCAATGCCATTGCACGTGAAAATGCGCGCTTCATGAATGCCCAAGGCTCATTTCCGGTATTTCATCCACCAAGCTTCCCTGCGTCTGACAGTGACTCGCACGTCGGCGTCGATTTTGCCCGAGCCCTACAAGTGTTTAAGTATGAAGCACCTGATGTCCCCAAACAATTATCATTAGCATCCAGCACGGCCAATGGTCAGGCTCCCAGCGCAGGCGTCTTGGCGGGCATATTTTTAAATGAAGGTCAGCCGATGGAAAACCCATTAGCGCATTTGACCACTGTTGGACGTTACACCATGCGTATTTCTGAAAAGCTGTCTGGAATGGCGGATAAGAATTTAACCGGCACTGGCTCGGAATCGATCCCGATTTTAGAAACAGCCGCCGGTGCCGCTAGTAAACATGTTGCTGACATGTCGCAGCTGTCCCGTAATGTCGATTTGGCAGCTTCAGGTTCTTTAGCAGAAAAGGAAGCACAAAAAGCTTTAATGGTGGCAGAGCGCGCCGATCAAACCAAGATGCTAAAAATTCCATTACTCACTTTTGGGTTTTTAATGGGATACCTATTACCACTCATGCTATTTTTCCGTTTTATTTTAGGGGTATTAGGCTGGCTGCTACTGGTATTTGAAGCCCTGCTGGCAATGCCGCTCTTTGCCTTGGCGCATTTGAAAACAGATGGTGAAGGCTTTATGAGCCAGATGGCGCAAAGTGGTTATATTATGATCTTAGGCTTAATCATCAGGCCTATCCTTATGATCATCGGCCTCGTAGTGGGACTGATTTGTTTCAATGCCATTGCCCAGCTAACAAACGTGCTATTCACCTATGCGATAACGAATACGGCTGCGGGTGCATCGGGCAGCGGCGGTAATGTTAATATCTTTGATTTCAAAAATGGTGTTAGTGGCGATTTCATGTCTCTTGGCATCAATATGATGCTCTACGCAACGTTCATGATCACGCTGGCAAACTCAGCCTTCAAAGCGGTTGACCTTATACCGAACCACGTTATGGGTTGGCTTGGCAGTCGGATGGACCAACGCACTGAAGATGCCGGGGTTGTGCAACAAACTGTCTTGGGCAGCGTTACTGGTGGCGCTATGATGGGTGGTAATTTGGGAATGGCGGCGGCAATAAAACAGGGTGGCGGTTTAAGCGGCAAGGGCGCCCAACAAGGGACAAGCGATAAAGACCCGTCATCAGTTGGCTAATTAACCACCGAGCGTAGGCTTAGAATTACCTTTAAGAGACATGGTAACTTTGTCGATTAAGGGCGAGAACCAAGCTGATAATATTTTTTGGCGATCTAATTCCGCTACAGTTGTAAGTCCTATACCTTTTACCCATTCAGAAGGCTTAGTTTTCATAAAAAAATCTTTTTGCATTTTAACATAACGATCATAACGTGCGAGCGGCATGCTTTCCGCCATTAAAAATGAACAATCATTTATCCATTCTGCTGAACCAGGCGCGCCAAAGAAGTTTTCATGTGGATCAAGCTGGCGATTATTTTGCTGAAATTTATAGCTTTCCGAAACCATTTTTGAATCGACAAGTCCAAATTCACGCACGATAAACATGAATTTCATTACTTTTTTGGCTTGGTCATCATTACCCACTTGAGCTGAATCTTGAAGAGCCTGAGAGCGGATAAAAACCACTGCCCCTAACATTAAATCACTATTTGCTTTTGAATAACCTGGCTCTTCCAAACCTTTTGACGCAGCATTCATAGCGTCTTTAAAAGTATTTTGGCTTAAACGCTCCAATGTTGCCAACATTAAAGCATATTCACTTACCGATACCGGTTTAGTGCCCCATTCTTCATTACCCCTTTTATAAAGGTCGAGATATGTTGAATGAAAGCTTTGTTGGATTTTATCATAATCAACTTCGTCAACAGTACCATTTTTGATGGGTAGTGATTTTTTTAGTGTTGCGGCACGATCCTCAATTTCAGCCATTGCCGTTAAAGTTTTATTAACTGTTGCAATTGCTTCTGCTGGTAAACCGACTTTTGAATAGGCTGCTGCCGCACCACCGCCCATTAAATTTGTTACAGCTAAAGCGCTATTGTTGCCATGCTGCATGGCGTTTGTTTGCGCCAGCAACATTGGAGCGACAGTCATGGTCAAAGCTGTTGTTGCCACAAGCTTTGATACAGAGTTCGCCGCGCGTCTGAATAGTTCTAGATGTGCCATTGCATTATCAGTTGCTAAGATAAGGCAGCATTTTATCTCATTTTAGCCGCAACGGCAATCAAAAGCTGAGGTAGTAAAAATCACAAAAAATGACAAATATTAACTAAAAAACTGCATATGTGAAAAAAATACATTCTAAGCTTCAAAAAGCGCATCTTACTTTTGAATTAGAGATTTTGTGTCAGAAAAATGACGGTTTTGTTGCAATATGTATGTCGAATCACTATACTATAAATAGTAATCATTTCAATATGTTAATAGCATTTTGAAGCCTGAAAAGGCTGTTGGCGAATCACGTCTACAGCTGGCGCCATGGGCCGTCCGTATTATGCCCATTAGCAAGGATGTGAGTATGGCCCAATATCAGCATCTACCGATTTATAAACAAACTTACGATGTGTTGTTGCGCACGATGGTGGCAACAAAGGATTTTCCCCGCGAATACAAATATACGTTAGGCCAAAAAATGAAGGATGAGCTGATGGAGCTGGTCGTCATGATTTATCGTGCCAATAGCGCTGCTGATAAAGCACGCCATATTGAAACGATCATGGAACGAGTGCAAGCAGTGCAATTGCTTATGCGCCTGTCACACGACATGAAGATATTAACCCGCCGTCATTACGCGGCGCTGGCAGAAATGACTGACAGCCTGTCCAAACAAGCACAGGGTTGGTTAAAAAGTTCGGGAAGGGGGAAGCCGGAACGGGCTTAGGCTACGGCTTGGCCTGGTGAGCATATTCATCTCGGATGGCGGCGGTATTTATTGTTGTTCGCAAAGATAAATACCAAAGTTCTATTTTCTCTGGCTCCGGCTAGGGTTCGATAGGAATTGGTGCGGGTGAACATTCGCCTGCATCGATCTAAAGATCGCCATCGTAGCGCTTGTGGTTCTTTTCCCGCCAGTGCCTTCTGGTCTGCGCGCCGTTACAACAATAATAACGCGTACTACCAGTGGGTCGACGACGGCAATCAGAATAACAATAACAGGAACAAAGAGCTTCCTGTGCGCCCCGTGCGGAGTTGAATTTCCCCTTCCCGGAACATTATGGATAGTGTCAAAAATATACCAGATGCCCAATTAACCTTAGAAGGTGTCTTTGACGCCTACTTCGATTGCCGCCGCACCAAGCGTAATTCGCTGAACCAGCTGCGCTTCGAAACCAATTTAGAACATAATCTGGTAAAATTGTACCACGAGCTGGCCGATGGCAGTTATCAGATCAGCCGCAGCGTCGCCTTTGTCGTTACCTATCCAAAAATTCGTGAAGTGTGGGCGGCGGATTTTCGTGATCGCGTGGTGCATCACGTTATCTACAGAGCAATCTTCAACCGCTTTTACCGGCGTTTTATTCGAGACAGTTACGCCTGTATCCCTGGGCGCGGCACGCATGATGGTCTGCGGCGTGTAACCAGCTTTGCCCATTCCATTACCCGTGACTGGACCAGACCCGCCTATTTTTTAAAAGCGGACGTGGCAAATTTCTTCAATAGCATTGATCGGCAACTTTTGATTGGCTTGGCTGAGCGGCATGTTCATGAAGAATGGGTACGCACTCTAATTCGTCAGGTTGTGCTGCACGATCCACGTAATAACGTTGCCATGCGTTCACCCCAGGCTTTGTTCGCACAGGTACCGCGCCATAAAAGCTTGCTGTACGCACCGGATGGCAAGGCACTGCCGATTGGCAATTTGACCAGTCAATTTTTTGCCAATCTTTATCTCAATGAGCTTGACCAATTTGTAAAACATAAACTGAAAGCGAAATACTATGGCCGGTATGTGGATGACATGGTGCTGTTTCATGAAGATGCGGCTGTTTTAAATTCTTGGTACAGCCAAATGGATGATTTCTTAAAGGCAAATCTTTGTTTGCATTTGCATCCCAATAAAAAGCATTTAAATCGCGCCGATACCGGTATAGATTTTACCGGCTTTATTATTAAGCCAGGCCGTACTTATCTACGCCAAACCAGCATCGCCAACTGCAAACGCAAAATCCGCGCCTGGCAAAAACGCGGCGCACCAATCGACAACAAAAGTTTGGACACATTATCTGCGAGCATGAATAGTTATCTGGGCATGTTACGACAAGTCGACGGTTACAAGGCCAGACGGTCACTATGCCGCAGCGTGGAAAGCCTGTTTATCGTAGCCGATAAGGATTACACCAAAATTAGACCGGGAACGCGCAAACCTGATATAGATAGTTAGCCAATCCCAAAAAAAATTGACCGCGCTGCGCGCGGCCAAGAAATAATTAAATAATTAAAGGATTAACGCTGCGCCCTGCGGGCTACGCGGAAGTCTCCGCACGGGGCGCACAGGAAGCTCTAGGTTCCTGCCACCGTAAAACTGATTGCCGTCGCCGACCCACTGGCAGTACGCGTAATAATAGTAGTAACGGCGCGCAGACCAGAAGGCACTGGCGGGAAAAGAACCCGATTTGTCAAAGCTGCTGCGAAGAGCGCCTTTACCGCTGGCCTCATAGAGTGCCCAGCATTCATCCTTATCGTCTTTGCCGGTCATGGTTGGCAAAAACCAATCTGTATAGCTGCGATCATCTGCGCCCTGCTTTACAAACTGGGCGTGAATATTCACACGCTGAACTTTGATATCGTCCTCACTGGTGTTTTCGACCAGTTCATTCCAGCTGACATTGTTTGGCAGTTGTTGGCGCGTGGTGATCAAAGAGTCGCCATTGCCCATTTTTTTCACCAGCACAGTTTTATCTGGCAGAATGTCGCCATTGTGATGAATGGCCAGCAGCTCTTGCAATTCATCACCGCGAATTTCCAAGCGGCCACCGTTGGCAGCGCGACGGGCGGTCAATTTGTTGGCCGAATTTTCCAACCATGAATTAGCGGCAGCGGCTGACACAGCTTTATCATCCGGCAGTACAACAGCGCCGCTTTTTGATGCTCTGAAAATCTGCGGCAAACCTGTTTCGGTTAAAACCCGTTCGATGGCTGTACTGTTCAAATAGAAATTTTTACCCACACGTTTGAGACGCGGCGCATCTTTCAATAGCGGACACACCAACAGGCTTTGACCAATATCTTCCAGATCATTGGCAGCTGTTAATGACAGCAGCCCGGCGATATTACCGCCAACCTTTTTGACATGCGTGCGCTGCAAGGCATGGCAACCCCGGATATCGCCACCGACGTCCTCAACCACGCCAGTATCAAGGAGAGCTTCACCATTGAAGATGCTGCCGGTGATTTTCTTGCAATGCTGACCCAGGGTGGTGACTTTGGTGCCGGATAAATCCAGATCGCCGTCAAAGACCTCGTCACACAGATCATAAGCAGAATGGATTTTGCCGCGCTTATCGCTGATCACGCCCAACGGCCAGGTGGCGTCGCCACTGATGCGAATAGCCCGCAAATGTGCAGTGCTGACATCAGCCATGGGTCTGGCACCGACTTGCAAGTCACCCTCAATTTTTTCGGTGCGGGTCAAATCAATGAGGGTAGCACTGGTTGCCACCACTGAACCGCGCACATGACGCGGCAGGCGTATTTCAGTTTGCACACCATTCAATTTTAGATGACCGTCAAACATATCGGGCAAATCATGCACAGAATGAATCTTGCCCAGCCGGTCGGCAACCAGCCCGGTCCGCGCCGGCTCAATATCACCCAAGCGCCAGCCCTTTTGTAAAATTGCCGCCATCACATAAGGAACATAACGCGCCACCGGCGGTGCATTCTTCTTACCCTGACATTGCTGCAATTCACCTTGATAAACCTCAAACGTGCAATGGGGTGCACCGTTCTTATCCCACAAGCTGTATTGACGATAACCGCCACGGCCATTCAGGCGGCTGTCATAACTGCCACCGATACAATGGCCCATATGTTGGCCTTCGTAATCCAGTGCGGTTGGCGTCTTCAATTCCACCAACTGCATGCCGTCCGCCAGTTCCATGACGATTGCATAATCACGGCCTGCTTCTAGGATGCCTTCAAATTCCTGGCGGCTTTGCCAAGCCATCCATTTTTCTGCCTTGGCCGCCAAAACCTCAAACGTGCTGGCCTGCAAGGCTGCCGGCGTCAATGCGTATTGATCCGGCAGTTCCTGATCTGTCAGCGCAGCATTTAAATAATCGATAATATGCTTTAACCGGTTTTGCATATCAGGGGTGGTTAAGGCCACCGCCCCGCCCGGTTGTGACGCCAGATAATTACGCAATTGCGCGCCAGTCATCCAGCCAATGATGGCGGTCTTAGCCGCTGCATCATCAGGCAGATTGGCATGGCGTAAAATATCATCGTCCAGGCTGCGCTTAATCGCATGCTGAGTACGTAAATTATCATCCAACTGTGTTGCCAAATGCTGTGGGTCAACAACAGTTGGCACGCTTGGTGATGCTTTGGTTTGCGCGGCCAGGACCGCATTAAATTTTGCTGCCGGCGTCAAACATAATTCCTGAAATTGGCCCAGCGTTTCCGGTCCGATTTCCTTGCCGAAATAATCCACCCACAAGGCAATCCCGCGCAGGATATCTTCCAGCTCATGTTCCGGCCGGTCGGCACGGCGCATAACTTCACGGCGTAACGCTTCATTATAATCCCGTATCATCGGCGGCGTTTGTTCATCATCCTGGGCGCCGGGCATGCTCCACAGCGCCGTCAGTTCCAAGAGCCCTTTCGATGCTTCATGCGCCAAGACCGCGCCATCCACCGCGCGGGCCTTGATATGTGCGATGCCGCTGTCGCCTTGGCTAACTTCAACCACACCGGCAGGACGCAAAGCATTAAAATCCAGATCGGGAATTTGTGCGAGTTGTTGCTGTTGGAAGGTGCCTGCCGCAACCAGATCGGCATAGTTTTTCTTTACGTCGTCTGGCAGATCGCTGTGCTGAATGACCGAAAGCGTAGCTACCACCGCGCCGCCTTGCATTAAAGCATTTACGGTGCGGCGTTTTTCAACTTCCCGCGCAATATCTTCCGCGTCCAGATTTTGCGGGGCAAGCTCTGCCGCCGCGTCCGGCGTGGCGCCTAAAGGTTTCGCATCATTGCCAAGTGCCAGATCAAAGGTCGCAAAATCGTCAGATGGCACACCAAAGATTTTCCGTGCCGCCATCTCAATGGTACTGGCGGGATTTTGCAGGATAGCGCTGTCAGCGACAGCCTGGGCGGTGGCAGGAAAATCCACCCAGCGGCCCCGGGTTGCCAAATGCTTTAGAAATTTTTGACCTTCGCTCTGGCTCATAGCACCAGACCTCCCATGCCTTTTAAGATTTGGCCGCGCATGGCCTTGGGACGCGGGTTCTCATCCGGTTTAATGCCCGGCGGACGCACGAGCGGGTGCGGTTTAGGTTCAGACGGCTCCGGCAGCCGGTCTGGATGTGGCTTGGTATCTGGGCGATCCGGGGCAATCACTGGCGCTGGAAAGTTGGTAGGTTTGTCAGTTTGCATGGCTAATGTCATATAAATATCCTGTATTTAAAAAATACCATATAAGTATGAAAGTAAAAAATTATTTTTGATGCGAGCATGAATTATTCTTAATAGGGCGAATTCGCCCTATTAAGAGGGCAGAAAGATAACCGTTATTACTTAATTGCACTGCAAAATTTGGCTTCTAACCATAGCATAATCCTGCAGTGCGACACGAAAAGCCGCACCTGGCAGTGCAGATGTCGCCATAAGCTTTGGGGCATAACCCGCCATGCGCTTCAAAAGACCCACATTCGCCATAATCAACTGCCTCAGGACTTATTCCAATACGTTATTTTAATGCAAGTATATGCTCAAATAACAAAAAAGGATTTAGCCAACACATTGATATGTATCATAAATATCTTAAGCAGGTGTCTTGGCAAATAATAACTGACCGCTATGCACCCCTGCAACAGTGTTGAAAGTGCAATCATACTGCTAGCGCATCACAAGACATAGCGCCCTGTCCTTTTTGAACCTATAAAACTAATCTTATGCATCGTTTTAAGCCCGTTAATATCCCGCCGGGCCGTCTTAATTGTTACGCTAAAATGTTTAGCAATATCCTTGGCGGATAAATTGGTTTCTTTTTTCAACGACAGTAAAAACCAACGTTGGCGTTCATTTAATGGGACATTTATAGGGACATTTTCTTTTAAAGAATTTTCCTCACTTGTTAGGCTACTTTGTTGCGCGTAAGTGACTAAAGTGACGTCGGAAAGTAGCGTAAAAGCATTCCATAAATCGTCACCGCCTATTTGTCTTAGGGTAAATTTTAGAATTTGTGCCGAAGACCTAGCTAATAACAATAAATGCCCGGCGGATGGGGCGTTTCTTGCTTCATACCAGTTTTTAACGGTACGTAGATTAGTACCAGTTAATTGTCCAATATATTTGATTGTTGAAGGTGCCTCACCAAAATCTTGCCGTAATGCAATGGCAACAATTTTTGCCAGCTCGGCATCAGAAATTGCCTTTAGTTTTAGTGGAAAACTTCGGTCCATTTTTTTGTAAGACATACAATCGCTCCTTGGTTAAATTCCGAAGGAGCAATCGCAATAATTCTACGTCAGCGAAACATCGCGGCGCTAATAAGCTAATGGAGCAATTCTGGTGAGCGAACAGGAAATACGCAAGGCGGCAATGTATGTCAGAATGTCGACCGATCATCAAAAATATTCGACCGAGAACCAGGCAGATGCAATCCGCGAATATGCCGTGCGTCACCGCATGGAAATCGTTAAAACTTACACGGACTCCGGCAAAAGCGGTCTTAAGTTGGAGGGCCGGGATGCCCTTAAGACCTTAATCGCCGATGTGCAAACCGGATTTGCCAATTACAAAACTATTCTGGTGCTGGATGTCACCCGTTGGGGCCGTTTTCAAGATGCCGACGAAAGCGCCTATTATGAATATCTGTGCCGCCGCGCTGGGATTGATGTGCAATATGTTGCCGAACAGTTTGAAAATGATGGCAGCCCCGTCTCAACTATCGTCAAAGGCGTCAAGCGCGCCATGGCCGGGGAATACAGCCGTGAGCTATCCTCCAAAGTTTTTGCCGGGCAATGTCGCCTGATCGAGTTGGGTTATCGTCAGGGCGGGCCAGCGGGATATGGCCTCAGACGCATGCTGATTGATGAACATGGCAATTCCAAAGGCGCATTAAAACGGGGTGAGCATAAATCATTGCAAACTGACCGCGTTATTTTGGTGCCTGGGCCTGACGATGAAATCGAGATTGTGCGCGGCATCTACCGCGCTTTTATCGAGGAGCAATTGCAGGAGAGCCAAATTGCCGCCAACCTTAACCGCAGGCAGATCTTGACGGACTTGGAGCGTCCTTGGACGCGCGGCACCATCCATGAAATTTTGACTAACGAAAAATACATCGGCAACAACGTTTTTAACCGTAAATCCTTTAAACTTAAGATGCGGCGAGTCGTGAATACAGCTGATATGTGGGTTCGGGCAGATGGGGTATTCGAGCCTATTGTAGAACCAAGCTATTATTATACCGCCCAGGGCATGATCCGTGAACGCAGCCGCAAATTCAGCAATGATGAAATGCTGGCAAAGTTGCGCACCTTGCATGCACGTCAAGGTTGGCTGTCGGGCATATTAATTGATGAATCTGATGATATGCCATCTAGCAGTGCTTACACGCACCGTTTTGGCGGGCTAACCCAAGCCTACAGGCTTATCGGTTATGATCCTGGCCGTGACATGCGTTACATTGATGACAACAAGCATCTGCGGCAAATGTACCCCGATATTGTAGAAAGTGTTATCCGCAAGATACAATCTTTAGGTGGCAGAATTCATCGCGAGGTCACGCATGACCTTATCGTGGTCAATGATGAAATAAAAGTATCGTTAGTCATCTGCCGCTGTTCCCAAAGCCCAGCCGGTCATAAGCGCTGGAAAATTCAATTTGATGCAGGCTTGATGCCTGACATAACAATTGCCGTACGTATGGATACGGATAATCGGCAAATTCTTGATTATTATCTCATCCCTGCAATTGATGTTGAAAATCCGCATATTCGGCTGGCAGAAACTAACCACCTCGCCTTGGACGCCTACCGCTTTAATGACTTAGAGCCATTTTTTATGTTGGCCGAGCGTATCGCCTTGCCGGAGGCCGCATGAAAAGAAACTATGGTACACGGACATCTGAAATCAAAATGATTGAGATTGACCGCATTAATATTCTTAATCCGCGCGTCCGCAATCAAAAAGTGTTTTTAGATATTGCTAAAAACATGACCAAAGTTGGTCTTAAACGTCCTATTACCGTAACCCACTGTCAATCTAAAATACCTGATAAGGATTATGACCTTATCTGTGGGCAAGGACGAATTGAAGCATTCATCGCTTGTGGCCAAACAGAAATACCGGCGATCGTAATTGAGGCCAGTGAACAACAAGCACTCATTATGAGTTTGGTGGAAAACCTTGCGCGCCGCCAACATCGTGCCACTGATTTATTACAAGGTGTCGAAATTTTGCAAAAGCAAGGTTATGATGCATCAAAAATCGCGCGCAAAACAGGCCTGTCTTTTGAATATGTGCAAGGCATTTTAAATTTGATGGATCGTGGTGAGGAGCGTCTACTGGCTGCTGTTGAAACCGGCCACATGCCGCTTTCCATCGCTATTCGTGTGGCAGAGAATCCCGAAGATGAACAACGCGCACTACAAGACGCTTATGAAACGAAACAATTGCGTGGTAATCGCCTTTTGTTGGCCAAAAAGTTAATCGACGCACGGAAACGATGCGGTAAAACTCTGCGAAATGATAAGGGTCGCAAACACCGTGGCGCTGGACAGGCTATTTCTGTGCAAGATGTGCTTAAGGTGTACCAGCGTGAGGTTGATCGAAAACGCTTGTTAGCCCGCAAAGCCGATGCGGTTTCAGGCCGCCTGTTATTCGTAACTGAAGCATTGCGCGAGCTATTGAAGGATGAGCATTTCAACACCCTGCTGCGTGCTGAAAATCTGACAACGCTGCCAAAGCCACTCGCCAGCTTGATGCTTCAAAAAGGAGCGCCACATGGTTAAGCCAACCACCCAAAGTAATAAACTTGCCAAAGCGGCTATCAAGCCTGGCTTTGATAACACAACAATCGATATTAAAATCGATCAGTTGGTAGCTGTGAAAATAGTTACTCCCAAAACGCGTAAAAGTCATAAATATTTACAAATTCTGTCATCAATACGTGAAGTTGGTATTATTGAGCCGCCTGTCGTTAGCCGTAACCCGCAAAGCCGCAACAAATATATTTTGCTGGATGGTCATCTGCGTATTGAAGCCTTGAAAGAGCTTGGCGAAACAGACGTCACCTGCCTTGTTTCAACAGATGATGAAGCGTTCACCTATAATAAGCATGTTAACCGACTATCAACGGTGCAAGAGCATCGTATGATCTTGCGGGCCATTCAACGTGGCGTCCCTGAGACAAAGCTGGCAGCAGCTTTAAATATTGATGTACAAAGTATTGTCGTAAAGCGTGACCTTTTAAACGGTATCTGCGCGGAAGCAGCAGAATTGATAAAAGACAAAATGGTTGCGATCGGCACTTTTACTATCTTAAAGCGTATGAAATCAATGCGCCAAATTGAAGTTGTAAGCCTTATGAACGATGCCGGTGTCTATTCAAAATCTTATGCCAATGCGTTGTTTGCCGCGACACCCAAAGATCAACTTGTCAACCCTGAGAAAACAAAAAAGGTTAAAGGCCTCGATGAAGAGCAAATGGCACGCATGGAAAGCGAGATGGAAAGTCTGCAGCGCGAATATCGCCTCATTGAAGAAAACTATGGCCAGGACGTTTTAAATCTAACGCTAGCCAAAGGTTATTTGGGTTCCTTGTTAAGCAATGCGCGCGTGGTGCGTTATCTCGCCCAAAGCAACGCTGAAATTCTTGCACAATTCCAGAAGATTGCCGACATCACTTCAATCGGCAAAGAAGCTCTAATGGAAGCAGTTTAGGCAGTTACATCACTGCCCACGGCATAGGAGACCGGGACCCTTTAATCGCCGGGACCACAGGAGAAGCCGTCCGTTGCAAATTGGGCCTGGAGCGAGTGTGGTGGCAGGGATGGCGGCGAACCCGTTCGGAGCCTGCTAGGCTGACCATACATATGTCAGCTGCTCAGTCGTTTTACAGGGAAATGGCTGAATGTTATGCGCATCGGTGGATAAAAGTTTTACTCGCCGATGCGCCGTTAAGGAACATTGTTTAAAAATTGAATTAATTGCAGTGTTTTAACAGTTAACTGCAAGCACGTTGAAAGAAGTTTGTTAAATATACAATGACTTAAGCCCTTATTATGCTTATACCGTACTATAAAATGACGACTGCATACCAAGCAAAATACTTCGCACATGAACTGTCCGCCAAACGTTCTTCGGCAGCGGTTGACCGTCTAACGACGTCATTGTTTGACGCGGCGGTTGACCTTAATCCCCATCAGATTGATGCAGCATTATTCGCATTACGCTCACCATTGTCGAAAGGCGTTATTCTAGCCGATGAAGTGGGCTTGGGTAAGACGATTGAGGCCGGTATTCTGCTATGCCAGCATTGGGCTGAACATAAACGGCGGTTGTTAGTTATTTGCCCAGCTGTATTGCGCCGCCAATGGTCTATTGAACTACAGGAAAAATTTAACCTGCCAAGTATAGTTTTGGAAGGCGAAAATTACAGTCAGATGTTGGCGGCAGGTAATGCTCCATTTTCGTTCAATGGCGTCATAATTATTTCATTTCAATTTGCTAGTCGCTTCCATAAAGAGATTAAAGACGCAAACTGGCATCTGGCTGTAATTGATGAAGCGCACAAATTGCGGAATCTATATCGTCATGATAATAAAATGGGCAAAAATATTCAGCTGGCGCTGGTTGACCATAAGAAGGTTTTGCTAACAGCGACTCCATTACAAAATTCGCTGATGGAGCTTTACGGCCTCGCATCCCTAATCGATGATCGCATTTTCGGCAGCGTGGATACTTTTAAAGCGACTTACGTTAATAACACACCCAACTTAGCAGACTTAAAGCAGCGCCTACAGCCGTTCGTACAGCGCACATTACGCCGCCAGGTTCTGGAGTATATTCGTTATACCAAACGCGAGGCAATTACCCAGCCATTTACCTTATCGCCATTAGAGCAACAGCTTTATGACGAAGTATCGGCTTTTTTGTTGCAGCAAGACACTTATGCAATTCCGTGGGCGCAACGTCAGCTGGTCGTACTTATAGTCAGAAAATTATTAGCCTCATCAGCTTATGCGTTGATCGGCACACTTAAGACAATTAAGGCGCGGCTAGAAGCCATGCGCGAAACTAAAAAAGAGGAAAAGTTAAATCTGCGTGGGGCTTTTGTCCAAATGCAGGATATTGATTTAGAATATGCCGAAGCTGCCGAAGAACAAACACCACCGCCGCCTCGCCATAAGAAACCGGAAATCGATGTTGAGAAACTTAATTATGAGATCTCTCAAATCGACGGCTTCATTAATCTGGCACGCAGTATAAAAGTTGAAACCAAAGCCACAGCGATCCTGACGGCGTTAAAAACCGGCTTTAAACGGATGAATGCATTAGGCGCGCCACGCAAAGCGCTCGTGTTTACAGAATCCAGTCGGACCCAGCGTTATCTTAAAGAATTTTTAGAAGAGAATGGTTATCGCGGTAAAGTAGTTACGTTTAACGGCCAGAACACAGAGCAACTGGCCAAAGACATTTATGCGTTATGGCTGGAGAAAAACCGGACGACGGGCCGCATTTCTGGCTCACTTAACGTTGACATGCGCATGGCACTGGTGGATTTCTTCCGGGATCACGGCGAGATCATGATTGCAACTGAGGCTGCCGCAGAAGGTATTAATCTTCAATTCTGTTCATTGATTGTGAATTACGACTTGCCATGGAACCCACAGCGTATTGAACAACGCATTGGTCGTTGTCATCGTTATGGCCAGAAATACGATGTGACGGTGATCAATTTTCTTAATGCTGACAATTTTGCTGACCAGCGCATCTATGAGCTATTGCAAGAAAAGTTTAAATTATTCGACGGTGTGTTCGGTGCGTCGGATGAAATTCTGGGCCAAGTTGAATCTGGTATTGATTTTGAAAAACGCATTTTGAATATTTTTGAAACATGCCGCACCACAGATGAAATCGAGAATGCGTTTCAGAATCTGCGATCTGAATTAGACGAGCCTATTCAAGAGCGAGTTGCCCAGGCACGGCAATTATTATTCGATAATTTTGATGAAGATGTTGTGGGGCGATTAAAGTTTCAGATGGAAGCCACGAAAGAACGGATTGATACCGCGACCCAGCACTTTTGGAAGCTGACTAAGTATATCTATCGTGATCTGTATGTTTTTAACGATGACAAACTGATTTTCGGCAATAATCCTGCATTTATTGCGCGGGGCGAGCGGCCGGCGGAAGGCGAGCGCATACCAATCTATCATTACCTTGAAACGCGGGCGCCCGAAGCTATTGATCACCACCGCATCGCGCCACGCCGCCCCCGCGATATCGAAGCGCCAGTTACAGGCTTCCCATACCGTATGTCCGACGTCATGGGGGAAAATGTTATTAACAAGGGCCGTGAGCTTGCAACACCGCCAGCACGACTGGAATTTGATAGCAACGCTCACGCGCACCGCATCAGTATTGTTGAAGAACAAAAGGGCCGCGCTGGCTGGCTATCCTTGCACAAGCTGACCGTTAAAACATTCGAAGAAACCGATAGTTTCGTTTTCGTCGCTTACGATAGCGACGGTAACCGGCTTACGCCGGAATTTGCAGAAAAACTTATGGCCCTGCCTGTGCATACACAATCACCTTTTACGCCCTGCCCGTTTGACCATGCCATGCAAGAGACACAAGCGGAACTGGTTGCTGGCTTTGCAGGACAACAGGAGCAGGACAACCATCGTTATTTTAATGAAGAATTGGACAAGCTGGACCGCTGGGCTGACGATTTAAAAACCGGCTTGGAACTGGAACTGCGGCAGCTGGATCGTGATATCAAAGATACTGATCGACAGTCGAAACAATTAATTAGCCTACAGGAAAAGCTGGATTACCAGAAACAAAAGGCCGTCCTGGAGCGCCGCCGCTCCCAAAAACGCCACGAATTGTTCACTAGCCAGGATCAGGTTGATCGCCGCCGCGAGGAGCTGATTGACCAGCTGGAAAAGCAATTAAAGACTAGTAGCCATGCAATTGAAGAGCTTTTTACCATTGAATGGATGGTCGTTTAGCCATTGCAGGTTTACTTTTAGGGGATTCTGATAGACAGTATCCAGGGGGCATCATGGAGCGGGCAGAGTTTGAACAATTACGTGACTTAACTGGCAAGACCATTGACGTTGATATTGTTTTGAAACAAAAACGTGAGCGCCGCTCTGTTTACGCCATGGAAGATATTCAAGTTAATAACAACTTGGGACATGACGTCCGACTTAAGGTAGAGTGGATTGAACCCACCGATGCTAAATGTATTAATGTAATAATTAAAGGGCTAGGACCAATCTGCCGTTTCGATATTGATGGCAATCCGCATGCACCCTATGGTCGCAATCATAAGCACAGCCTGAAGTTAGTAGACTGCCCCTCACCAGAAATAAATCTTGGTCGAGATGTCTGTAATCGTGATGATTTATCTGGCTTAAGTATAAAAGAGCTTTTCACAGAATTCTGCAAAGCAACTAATATTGTGCATAATGGATCATTCATAAATCAAGGAGCCAACGATGACTGATGTCGCGACTATCCTTGAAAATCTTAAAAGCAATCCTCTGGTCAAAAATATAGACAAGGTTGCCAAAGGGCATCACCGCATCTGGACAGGATTTCATTATCCCGATGGTTCAGCGGTTGACGTTTTTGTGCCCGTGATTAATGAGCTGAGCTTGAAGCCCCCGGTTTTAACAGACTTTGGCAATACTATTGCCTGGTTAAATAACTTGTCTATTAGACCATATAAATCTCCGCGTCGTGGCACGCTGGAACATATCATGGCGCTTCATAATTGCAGATATGAAGACGGCATGATTGAATATCAAATTGAGGGATGGGATCAAAACAGTTTTTCGCAAGGCATTATCAACTTGGGTCAAGCCTGCGCGCGACTGTCCGATCTAGTTTTTGGCGCGCGCAATCGCGCGGTTGACGATTTTGATCTTGATGTCGCTGATAAGCTGGCGACACGGGAATATGAATTCATTGAGAATTTTGAAATACCGCGTAAATCCAATAATGTGCCTATCAAGTTGAAGTTTTTGGTAAAAGGACTACGCAATGATACGGGGATTATGACATTATCCTCCGCTAATAAACAACAAGCGCATAAAGTTGCCAATGAGATATATGTGCGCTGGGACGATATTGACTTAGATAGTGATTGGCGCGGTAATAAAGTAACAATTTATAATAATGATTATGTGTACGATGACTTGATACTTGAACATCTGGAACGCAAATGCACGCTTATCGCCAGCAATGATAACGAAGCATTATTTGAACTATTGAATGTGGCATGATATTCAGCCGCTGAAGGTGGCACGATGAGCAAAAAACAAAAACTTGAACTCACTTGGATTGGCAAGGATCAGTGGCCAAAGCTAGAGCCGCGTATTTTACTGGAAGATGACACCAAATCTTACCATGCCAAACACCGCGTTACCGAAAATGATGTTTTTGATAACAAACTAATTTTTGGGGATAACCTGCTGGCGCTTAAGGCACTGGAGCAAGATTATGCCGGCAAAGTGAAATGTGTTTTTATAGACCCGCCTTATAACACCGGAAGCGCCTTTGAGCATTATGATGATGGCTTAGAACATTCTATCTGGCTTGGTTTAATGCGTGACCGCCTGCAAATTATTCGCAACCTAATGGCTGAAGATGGCTCACTTTGGATTACTATTGATGATAATGAAGCACATTATTTAAAAGTTATGTGCGATGAAATTTTTGGTAGAGCAAATTTTGTACGTCATGTGGCTTGGCAAAAAAAGTATAGTGTAAGTAATAATTATAAAGGCATCGCTTCAATAATTGACCATATTTTAATTTATCGTAAATCTGAACTTTTTACTAACAATCTTTTGCCGCGATCTAATGAAGCTGAAGCACGATATTCAAATCCAGATAATGATCCCCGTGGCCCGTGGAAAGCTGTTGATTATTTAAATCAGGCTTCAATCGAACAACGCAAAAACCTTGTATATGATATAACCAATCCTTTTACAGGAGAGATTATTAAAAACAAGATTAAAGCATGGAAATATGAGCGAGATACCCATTTGCAGCATGTTGTAGAAAAAAAATTATGGTGGGGAGTTAATGGTGAGAATTCCGTGCCTGCATTAAAACTTTTTTTGAGTGAAGTGCGAGATGGTATGACCCCCCATAATTGGTGGCCACATACCGAAGTTGGGCACACCGATGAAGCCAAAAAGGAAAGTATTGGTCTATTTGGTGCTAATCAAACATTCTCAACTCCAAAGCCTGAACGACTCTTAAAAAGGATTATTGAAATTGCAACAAAGCCAGGCGACCTTGTTCTCGACTCCTTCGCTGGCTCTGGGACAACGGGTGCTGTGGCACATAAAATGGGTCGGCGCTGGATTATGATTGAGCTAGGTGAACATTGTCATACGCATATTATACCGCGTTTAAAAAAACTTATTGATGGTGAAGACAAAAGCGGCATTACCGAAGCTGTGGACTGGAAAGGCGGCGGCGGATTCCGCTATTATAGCCTTGCCCCGTCATTAATTGATTATGATAAATATGGTCAGCCCGTCATCAATAAAGAATATAATGCGGCTATGTTATCACGCGCCATGTGCAAATTAATGGGCTTTCAGTATGCGCCTAGCGATACAGTTTATTGGCAGCAAGGCTGCTCAACTGAAACAGATTTTATTTATACCACAACGCAAACACTGGATCATGCGCAACTGGCCGCCTTATCCGAAGAGGTAGGCGAAAGCCGCACTTTACTCATTTGTTGCGCCGCGTTCCGTGGCAAAGCAGATCAATTTACAAATCTGACAGTTAGAAAAATCCCGCGCGCAGTGCTCAACCAATGTGAATGGGGCAAGGATGACTACAGCTTAAATGTAGAAAATTTGCCTATGCTTGAAGAGCGCACACCAGATTCTAATATGCAGCGCCAAACACGCAAAAGAACTATTCAATCAGCCGAATTGCCTTTGTTTAGCAATTCCGAAGCATCAGAAAAACAATAGGCCTAAACATGGATAAATATATCAATTCTATCTCGGGTCGTCTTTCACTTAGAACGCCACAAAAGGATTCACTAGAAATTCTGGCGCGTATTACTGAAATTATGCCGCTAAAGAAAGAGCGTGATCTTGCCGAGGCGCAAGCCATTATTCAATCTGAATTTCCAACAGTAGAAGATTTTGAACGTGGATTTCCGTCACTTTGCTTTGCCTTAGCAACCGGTGTGGGAAAAACGCGACTTATGGGCGCATTTATTACATACCTGAATCTGGCGCATGGGATTAAGCACTTTTTTGTGCTTGCACCAAACCTGACAATTTATAACAAACTGATTGCTGATTTTACGCCGAACACTAAAAAATATGTATTTCAGGGTATTGCAGAATTTTCTATTAACCCACCTGAAATAATCACCGGCGACAATTATGAAAGCGGACGCGGTGTGCGCGGTATGGATTTGCTTGGGCAAGCAGATAATATTCATATCAATGTATTCAACATTTCTAAAATCAATTCCGAAGTACGCGGCGGGCGCTCACCGCGCATTAAGCGCCTGTCAGAATATTTGGGTGAAAGCTATTTTGATTATTTATCAAATTTAAAAGACTTAGTTTTATTAATGGATGAATCCCATCGCTATCGTGCTGCAGCGGGCGTTCAGGCTATTAATGAATTGAAGCCAATTATTGGCCTTGAATTAACGGCAACACCACAAGTTGAATCTGGTTCGCGCGCAGCAATTCCGTTTAAAAACGTGATTTATAGCTATCCACTTTATAAGGCGATGGAAGATGGTTATGTGAAAGAGCCTGCAGTGGCTACGCGCGAAAATTTTGATCCTAAAAGTGTTACCCCCGAAGAATTGGAACGTATTAAGTTAGAAGATGCGATTTGTATTCACGAAAATGCTAAAGTAGAACTGAGGGTTTACGCTGATAATAACGATAAGCCATATGTAAAACCTTTTATATTGATCGTGGCAGAAAGCACGAGCCATGCCGAAAAACTTATGGAGTTGATTAAATCAAATGCATTTTTTGATGGCCGTTATGCTGACCGCGTAATCACTGTGCATTCAGCACAATCAGGCGATGAAAAGGACGACACGGTGGAGCGCTTGCTTAGCGTTGAAAACCCTGATGAACCCACTGAAATTGTTATCCATGTAAATATGCTTAAAGAAGGTTGGGATGTTACTAACCTTTACACCATTGTACCCTTGCGCGCTGCCAATTCCCGGACGCTAGTTGAGCAATCTATTGGGCGCGGTTTACGCTTGCCATATGGCAAGCGCACCGGCGTTGCTGCTGTTGACCGCCTAACGATTGTTGCCCATGATCGGTTTGATGAAATCGTGCGCGAAGCCAATGATGGCCGTTCCATCATTCGTGCCGGTGTGGTTATCGGCAAAGATATTGCCATAAAGCCAAAACAAGCAATTCAGTTGCGACCTAATATTGAACTGGCAGTTACCGGCGAACAGCCATTAACTGCAACGCAGCCCCCTTTGTTTACTGAACAAGAGCGCCCAATCGCTAAATTGGCTTTTGAAGTCATTAAAGAAATGGAACGCCTGCCAACTGCGCGCAAATTACAAGAGCATGAAGTTCAGCAAGCAATTGTTGAGCGCGTTATTGAAAGATCAGCGCCTGCTCAGGGTGTATTGACCGGAATTATTGAGCAGCCAGAAGTGGAGTCTATTGTACGCAAACTGACAGATGCTTATATTCAAAATACTATTGATATTCCGCGCGTTATCGTTTCGCCGCTGCAATCTGATAGTTATGAATTTAAGGACTTTGATTTAGAAACAACCGACTTGCCTAGGCTGCAGCCGGTTAATGATAATATTTTGATTCAGCATCTGCGCACGTCAGAGCGTGATGGTTTGGCGCGCAATGAGGAAATTAATTACGAACAACGCCTTGAAGACAACATTGTGGTCGCCTTGGTTGATTATGATGATATTTCCTATGATGATCATGCTGATTTGCTTTACAAATTGTCAGGACAAATGGTCAGCTTTATTAAAAGTTACTTAAATGACGATGGTAAAATAAAAAATGTAGTGCAATTTTATCGGAAAAAGCTAGCCGATCTAATCCACGGCCAAATGAATAAGCATGTCACGATGGAATATTCTGATTATCAGGCCTCGGTTACGCGCGGATTTGAGCGTCCTAAAATTGGATCTGTTACGATGGATGCTAGTGAAAATGTCCGCCATTTTAGGCAGAATATAGATAATAAATCAGATATTCGTGGCATGGTTTTTGAAGGTTTTAGCAAGTGTCTTTATCCGCAACAAAAATTTGACTCTGACTCTGAGCGCCAGATGGCGGTGCTACTTGAAGATGAAAAGTCCGTGTTAAAATGGTTCAAACCTGCCCGCAATGATGTGAAAATTTATTACAGCGATAATGATGGTTATGAGCCGGACTTTGTGGTGGAAACTAACACTGAAAAATTACTTTGTGAAATTAAACGCTCAGATGAAATGACCGCCGGCGAAGTGCAACAAAAGGCAAAAGCAGCCATTAAGTGGTGTGAATTTGCCTCGCAACATGAAAGCGAAAACAATGGCAAGGCTTGGCATTATCTTCTGATTCCACATGATGCAGTAAAATTTAGTTCTACTCTTTCAGGATTAGTTGCACAATTTGAGTTAAAGTCCAACAGTGCGGGAATAAATGTCTGATATTCGCCCCGCAAGCCATGATAAGAATCAAGCCGGAAATATAACAGGCTCGATCTGGAACAGGTGGAATCCGCACATTCATACGCCTGGCACTGTCCTTAATGATAATTACAATGGCGATAATCCATGGGATGATTTTTTAACAAAATTAGAACAGTCAGCACCTATTATTCGCGCATTAGGCATAACTGATTATTATGGCATTGAGACTTATGAAGCGGTTTTAGTGCATAAAAAAGCCGGAAGATTAAAAGATGTAGAGTTGATTTTTCCAAACATTGAATTGCGCTTGGATGTTGGCCTTCCAAAAGGAAGCGGGATAAACTTTCATTTGCTATGCTCACCTGATGACCCAAATCATGTTCACGAAATTAAGCGTTTCTTATTATCACTTGAATTTCATTTTGGTGGCGAAAAGTACCGATGTGATCGTGCTGATTTAATAAAACTAGGAAAAGCATATGATCGCACAATTACTGACGATAATGCTGCACTGAAGGCAGGTACAGAACAATTCAAAGTTGACCATCAAAAGCTTATTGAAGCTTACAATACTGAATGGGCGAGAAATAATATCATTTTTGCAGTTTCTGCCAGCAGTAATGATGGCACTGCTGCTTTGCAAAAAGATGCCGCTTTCACTGCCACACGACAAAATATTGAAAAATCGGCGCATATAATTTTTTCAGCAAATCCAAGCGATAGAAAGTTTTGGCTGGGTAAAGGCAGTGTTGATTTAGAACAATTAACCAAAACATGGGGTGGTTTAAAACCTTGCCTGCATGGTTGTGACGCTCATGAATATGATAAAGTTGGCGCACCTCATTTGGATAGGTTTTGTTGGATAAAAGGTGATTTGACTTTTGAATCCTTACGCCAAGCTTGCATTGAGCCGAATGGACGGGTTTTTGTGGGGGCTACGCCACCTAGAGGCGGTTTGCCATCACATACTATCACACAAGTTAGCGTTCCTGATGCACCTTGGTTTAAAAATGCTTCTATCCCATTAAACCCAGGGCTTGTTGCGATTATTGGCGCAAGGGGATCTGGTAAAACTGCTTTAACTGATCTCATTGCTGCTGGTAGTTATGCGCTTGATTTTCCCTTAGACCCAAAATCGTTTATTCATCGAGCGCAAGATTATATAGCCGGCGCAAATTCAATTTTATCATGGGAAAATGGCAAGCAAACTTCAGTAGATTTAGGGGATATTGAAACTAGCAGTATGTGGGAAGAATCCCATGTCCAATATCTATCTCAACAGTTTGTCGATCAACTTTGCTCGTCCGAAGGTTTGAATGAAAGATTATTGGAAGAAGTTGAGCGAGTGGTATTCCAAGTGCACCCTGTTGAAAATCGTATGGATGCAACAAACTTTCAGGAACTGCTAAACATAGTTGCATACGATGCCCGCGCAGGAAGGCAACAACAGGAAGAAAACTTTAAACAAATTTCTAGCGATTTGGCCCGCGAACGTGTCCGTAAGGCAAATTTAGAAACCTTAACAAAGCAAAATAAAGAAAAGGAAGATTCAATTGCAAAAGATATTAATGACCGCAAAACACTAACTGGCAATAATTCAGAAGAACGTTCACAAAGATTAGAAGCTGTTGCCCGTGCTGTAGATACAATTACTGCGAATGTTAATGAAAAGAAGCGCCAATACAGAGCAATAGCTGCATTGCAAACTGAAATTGCGGCGATCAAAAAGAATTTAGCAGAAAAGCAATTAAAGGATTTAAAGAGCAAGCATCCTGACGCAAAACTAGACAATAACCAATGGGATAATTTTCAATTGGTTTTCAAGGGTGACGTGGACAGCATATTGCAACAGAAAATGCAGGAAGCCAGAAGTGAAATTGACAAGTTAGGTGGGTCACCGCAGCCGGAAGTTGATATGTCGATTCCGCCATCTACTACGCCTTATGTCACTGATGATTGTGACTTGTTAACGCAACCGCTGGTACTTGTAGAAGGTGAATTAACACGCCTGCGCCGGTTAGCTGGAATTGATGAAGAAAATAGCAAAAAGTTAGCACGGCTTTCCGACAAGATTACTCGTGACCAAGCTGCACTGGCTAACATAGAAAGAGAAATAGAATTAGCTAAACAGGCTGATGGTAAAATCAAGGAATTAGTAGCCGCAAGGAAAGTTTCTTATGCTGCAATATTTGATGCAATAATTGACGAAGAAAAAAGTCTGGCTGAATTGTATGCACCCTTGAAATCAAATTTACAAAATCAAACTGGAACTGTTGGAAAGCTATCCTTTACTGTTCGCAGAAACATAGACGTAAAAGGTTGGGCAGAAGCCGGTGAAGCATTGCTGGACTTAAGAAAGGGTGGAAGTTTTAGAGGTAAGGGTCAATTGCAAGAGATTGCAACTAAAGACCTTTTGACAGCATGGGAAAAAGGAACATCCGCAGAGATTGCTAATGCCTGGGCAGAATTTTCAGAAAAATATAGCAGCAGCTTTATTGAACATGCGCCTGTTGAAAAAACTGACAAAGAAAATTATGCCCGCTGGGTCACGAAAGTCTCAGACTGGCTATACAGTACCGAGCATGTCTCAATTTCTTATGGAATTGAATATGACAATGTAGATATTAAGCAATTGTCATCAGGTACACGCGGGATTGTACTTTTACTGCTTTATTTGGCAATTGATAAAGATGATGTAAGGCCATTGATTATAGATCAGCCCGAAGAAAATCTTGACCCTAAGTCAGTTTTTGATGAGTTGGTTGGGTGTTTTAAAGAGGCTAAAATTCGTAGGCAAATTATTATTGTGACTCACAACGCCAATCTGGTTGTTAATACCGATGCAGATCAAGTTATTATAGCCAGTTGTGGCGCACATCGCCCTGGCGAGCTTCCAGTTATGTCTTACGAAAGCGGCGGACTTGAAGATGCAAAAATTCGGAAGCATGTATGTGAAATTCTTGAAGGTGGTGAAAATGCCTTTAAAGAAAGAGCAAAGCGCCTTCGTGTAGCTATCTAGTATTTGGACTGAGGCATTTTCTTATTTGTATTCTCAATAACGCATAATCCTGCAGTGCTTGCGGGAACGCTGCATCTGGCGGTGCGCGCTCAATTTCATCAGCTAGGCGGGTTTGAAAATCACGCGGGTAATCAATTATTGGGGGGCAAATGCCAGGATTAAAATTTTCCCCTGCGCAGGCTGTTAATAAGCTCAGTACGATTGCGGGGAGCAGTAAGCGTAGCACGAAGTTGCGCATCTTTTACCTCCAATGATTTTTTAAGTTGATCAACGCGCTCTGCGCTGCGTCCGGCCTGGCGTGCGCCAAACAAAACAGCAGCGATGGAGCATGCGGCTGCGCCATAAGCAATCAGGCGCAGCGCATTACCGGCCAACCAGTTTTTCAGGATGAGCCACATTAACGCAGCCCCTTAATGTGATCATCAATTCGCGCCCAGAGCATTATACCAATGCCAATTAAGGTTACGGCCAGCAAAAGCCATTTGGCCGCGTCCAGGTATGGCACAAGGCTTGTTAAAGCATCGCGTGCAGGATCAATGGATTGCTGCACGGCCTGCACCACAGCAACACCCACAGTGCCGGCTGTGGCGGTTTGCCCGCCTTTTACAGTGCGTGTTTGCTGTAGGCTTTGCACAGGCGGTTCAACACCCGCCAACACCAGTCCCTTGGTGATTTGGGCATCTGTATAAGGCTGTTGTCCGTTTTCATGCTGGATAATAGCTTTGACCAACGGACAAAGATTATCGAAGTCATGCATGTCCAGCGTCCGATCCGCGTGGAAGTCGGTTTGTTTGGCGACGCTGGCGATATAAGCCGTTGTATTATTGTTATCGGAGGCCGGCGCGAAGCGATTGATGATTTGCGTGATCGTGTGCAAGCCTTGTTTATCTTGATAGGAAATCAGCGTTCTCGCCAATGCTCGAATGCCATAGGCGGCGTTTGTGAACACGAAAAAAGCCGTGTCACTCTTGTTTTTAGAAAGTCCTTGCCAAGGATCTGTAGTGCGACGCAGATTGCCGGGATTGTTGTTACGGATCCCGCGTGGGAGCGTTGGTTTATTCATGAGGACCTCGTTGCTTGTTGAATAAAATTTGGTAAAGACGGTTAAAGTCCGAACGAGCATCCGCGATCTGTACTTTGATGGAGGCTATATCCTGGCGCATTTCAGCGACAACCCGCCGTCCAGTGACATCGTTGTCGACCTGATGTTCTAGCGTCAGTAGCCGCTGCTTGGTGGTTGCGTTCTCCGCTGAAAACCAAGCCACCAATTTGATGACAGTAATAAGCATGGCGATGGCATGGGCGATGATGCCGATAAGAAGCCCAACTTCTGTAAAGGTCATAATATTCTCATGATGTTAGTTAATTGGTAGCGGCGCTATTCTTCTGGCGGCGGCGGGGGATTGGCCAGGTTGTCGATTTCCTGAATCGTCATGCCTGTCCATAAGAGATACAATTGATAATCGGCGTTGCTATAGTCTTTGGGGACGAGGCAAACCTGACCGGTCGCGATAGTGGTACGCTCAATAAAGTTTATGCCGTCCACATAAGTGAATTCATCGTCCATTATAACTCCGCGTCCGCCGTCATGTGTATGTAGTGTACATGGGCATTCACAGTCGCGGCGTTATTGCCAAGCGTGAATGCCGTATCATTAATCACATAGCCCGCCGAAGCGATTGTGGTGTTCGCTGTCGCATCCCACCAGCCAGTGTTGATAAATTGTGTGTTAAACAGCGCTATCGACGGGGAGGCGCGCATTACGATTGGATATTGCCACCGCGCGGCGATCGAAGTCTGAATTCCCGTTCCCACAGAAACGGCAGCTATGGAGCCGCTCGGACCCATCCCTCCCGCCGGCACCATGGAGTATTGAAAGGTCTTGCAATAAAAACGCTGACATTTTAGCAGCGTGTAAGCGAAATCTTCTTGCTGAAAGTCCGAAGCCGATGATCCCACTTCCAGCTGCACGCCGGTAATGTCGTAATAATCGAGGCCTCCGGCTGTACCGGTCGGCGCATGCGAAAAATAAAAACCAAGCTGCGCTCCGTAGTTCATTGTGAAGGTACGGGTATAGCGTTGCCAACTGGTCGTTAGGTTGACCGCGCCGTCAGACAAATTGATTTGACCTGTCCAGGTGCCGCTCAATAGCGACTGTACGGACTGATCATAGCCATTGCCTGTGAAGAACACCAAAGACAGATTAGAATTCACTTCGCTAAAATTCGCGCCTTTGCGGGCATAAAACGAAAACGTCAGCGTCTGTCCCTGCAGTTGATAAACATTGTAACTTTCAAGGACCTGCCCTAGCACCGGGATATTGACGACCGTGGTGCCAGGGTTGCGCTGGATACGCATGAAATGAACTGTGGTGCTAGGTCCGCCACCCAAACCGATATTCGCATTATTCGCCGATGTGCCAGACTGCTGCACAAACCACCGATCTGCGCCAAAAGTCCGTGTCGCTGTTAAAGCCGTGCTTGTCCCGCGCTGGGCGACATCAAAACTGCCGTTGATGATCTGATTGCGGGTGGTGGGCTGCCTGATTGGGAAGGCGATGCTGTGGCCGGTGGGATTAAATGACGCCATCAGAATGTCGTTTGTCCCGTCGAACAAATACAATTCCCAAATCGTGGTCGACACATTTTTGATCCACAGCATGCCAGGCTGGACGTATGCGGGTCTTGCAACGCCCAGATGATTGGTTTCCAGCGCATCGCGCCAGCTCACCAAATCGGCGGCGAGCTGCGTTCCCGACTTGGTGGCCGGGTTGATAGTTCCGAAATCGAATTGTGACATCTATGCCTCTGCGCCGTAGCCTGACGCCGTCCAGTTGCACTGCCGCGCAACGGCGGTGCTGTTTTTGTCAAAGAATTGAATGGTGAAACCGGTGCGCGTCCTGGTCATCGTGAAGTAGTCGCCACTGGCCAGATTTTGCCCGGTGATCATGACGTTTGGCGCGACATGAAAACCCTGTGCAAACACTACCGTCAGGCCCGCTGCCGGTACATTCACATTAAATAGTCCAACACAACGACCGGCACTTGCGCTAAGCCCAGTTGTTTTGCCGCCTGAAGGCGGCCATGCCCGGCAATGATGCCAGCCGTCGTGTCTACCAAAATCGGGTTCACAAAGCCGAACTCAGCAATGCTGGCGGCAATCTGCCCGATTTGCTCCGCCGAATGTGTTCGGGGATTTCTGTCATAGGGGACAAGTTTGTCCACCGGCCATAGCGCAATGCGCTCGGCCATCCTTTGAGTTTGTTCAATCATTTAAATCTCTATGTCGGCGATAGCTGTGAGAGTGCGAAACGCATGCGCGGCAACCATTGGCACCACGCCGTTGCCGCAGAGTCGCAATCGGTCCACCCGATTGGCCATCCCATCAGGGCTTCGACGAACAGCGGGTTCAAGCTCAGGCCGCTGGGAAAGGTATTCCCGCCATCCAACCGCATCCGTGGGGCCTGGCGGGAAAGGTTGCCCCGCGTCGGCGTATTGTTGTTGATCAGCGCGCCGTCCTTCCAGTCGCGGGCGGTTGGTGTCGCCCACGCTTTGCTCATTTCGTTGAGCGATATGCCGTGGGTGTCGCTGGTAGTGCCCGGCTCCTGTGCGCGTGGCGTAGGCCATATTTGCACCCTGACTTCGAGACGGCCCTTGGGATCCCCCGCCGCGATTTCCTTTTGACATGGACCGTTCGCGGAAGACACCCGGACGGTAGGCCATAATGAACAATCGCTCGCGCTTGTGCGGCGCGCCGACTTCAGCCGCCGTAAACAAACCTGTCTTAACCCGGTAACCCATTCGCTGAAGGTCATCGTGGACCTGTTCAAATCCCAATCGTAGATGGTTGCCGACGTTTTCAAAGAAGCACATGCCTGGTCCGATGTCGGCAACGATGCGGGCGATGTGCGGCCAAAGATGTCTTGGATCGTCGTGGGCGCGTTTGCGTCCCGCGATGCTAAAAGGCTGGCATGGGTAACCGCCATGAATGATATCCACCAGGCCGCGCCACGGTTCGCTGTCGAAAGTGGTAACGTCGTCCCAGACAGGCGCGCAATCCAGGGCCGCGTCTTCCATCCGCGCCACGAGAGTGGCCGCAGCATAGGCGTCCCGCTCGACGTAACCGACAGTGCGATATTTGGGCAAGGCGAGATGCAATCCGAGGTCAAGTCCGCCCGCCCCGGCGCAGAGAGACAGTCCGAACATGGAACGGCCCGCGCATGCCTCATCGCTTCCGGTGGCAGATACAGCCAGACCATCCAAATCAAAACTCCGTTCAGATAAATTATGCGTCGCTGTAACTTGTAACCGGCTTGTAACCTGTAAACGAACCTTCGCTAACGTGTCTTTCGGGATGACATCGAAATTGGTTTGTTCATCCGCGCTGTTAAAATCATTCCATGCACTCATGCTGTTGCTTCCTCTGTGTGGGTTGTTGGGGTGGTGACTGTTTGTGGGTAGGTAAGCCGGTCTTGCATCGGCTTCACGGGTCCGTTGATTTTCGACATCAATTCGCCGAGGTGCGGACGCTCCATCATCTCCAGACGACCGCTGCGATCCTTGGCGGGATAGCCGAACGGATTGAGCGTGTGATTAACAAACGCGCGGTATGATTGACCTTCCGCGTCTTTGATCTCAGCCATCGTCACGACCTGATCGACAATGCCCGGCAGCTCGAGGCCGGTTTTGCTACCGTCGATTTGCGGCATGAACACACGGCGGTTGAAGTCATCCAGCTTTTCATCAAGAATGCCGACGAACCACACATTCTTGCCGCGCGTGTGCTGCAGATGCGTAAGCCAGCCGATCATTTCTTGGCCATGCAAACCATAGGCGGAGCGTAAATCCGGTTTGCCGGTTTTGTCGCTAACGGCCTGTGGTTGGCTTTTGCACCATTGCAGGCACAGACGTCCCGACACGGTGATGCTGTCGATAAAAACGGTCTGATATTTATCCAGCCGCGCGCTGTCGCCGAAGCGTTCGCACACCGCGTTATAGTGGGCCTGACTGTAGGGCTGATCGTCACGCAACGCCGGATTAGGGCCGCCAATAAAAACCGCGAAATCGCGGCATTCTTGCCATGTGCGCGGACGGATGGTGTCGCCCGGCCAACCCTCAACCGCGAGATCACCGGCTTCCAGATCCATGAACAGGCTGGTGTCGGCATCAAGTGTCCACAGCAACGATGTTTTACCAATGCCGGACTTACCGAAGATGACACCCTTGATGCCGCGTTTTTCCGCCATGCGCGTGTCGGCGGTGATAATGGGAAACGTCATACAGCTTCTCCTTCCACCGCTTTGATCGTAAAGTTGGGCTTGCCGGCTTTGAGGATGCGCGCATCCTCGAATGTCTGGCGGATGCTGGACGGCCAGGCGTTGTATTTGCGTTCTGAGACGCTGTAGCTGATACCGATATATTCATCGACCGCGTCGCCTTCCGCCGTGATGCGTTTCGCGATGCCCGCGAGTTTGGTTTGATCCCATTCCGTTTTGCGCGTGCGGTCGCAACCAATATCGAAACCAGCGTCATCCAAATGCACGATGCCATAAGGTTTATTTTGATCACGCCGGAGCGCATCGAAACGTTGGCCGTACTTAACGTTGATCGCGCCTTCGATGAACTCTTTCACCGTTTTAGCTTTTTGCAACGCGGTTTGCGCGTCGTATAACAGCTGCATCAGTGCCGGTGGGGAGAGACGCGCAACATCGGTCACCTGCATCTCGCTGACAGCTTCCAGGGTCGGTGTGAGGCTCATGCCGCACCCCCGACTTGTTGTTTTTCGATAGGGCTTAAGAGCCGCCCCTGCGACTTTTCGGTCGCTGTGCGGAGCTGGCTATTTTCAAACGCTTCAATGTCAGCAGGTCGATACATGACGCGCCCACCGATTTTAATATGCGGCGGGCCGTAGCCCTCCCAGCGCCAGCGCTCCAGGGTGCGATGACATAAGCCCCATCGCTCCGCGACTTTTTTTGAATGTATAAGTTTCTCTAACAAACGCGCCTCCGTGATGTTACGTTGAGGCGCACAAATTTGAACATTACGGCTGCATGAAATAGCCGCCTAAAATTCCATTAAATTAGATAATTTTAGGCAATTGATTTTGTTGATGATTTTTCAACAGCAGACGCATTATCGGAATTTAAGGCACGATATTTTGGGCGGATCGCATTCATGATGGATTTTGCTTTTGGTACTTGCGCATCATCTAAATGTTCGGCGGCCCATATCGCAAGCATATTGGCTTCGCGCTGCAGCGATGGTTCCGTTAAACCTTGGGCATGACGCGCATCGAAATATTCGGTAATGCGCCGCATAACGCTGGGACGACCCGCGAAGGAGGTAGTATTGCCGTTAGCCGCGCCAGGACGCTTCATGTTAGTAATGCAGATATCATAGCGTTGTTCAAAGCGGTCGCGCTCGCTGCGGCTGATTACAAGGTCAGTTATGTTTATGATGTAACGTGTTTTCTGGTTACGGATTGTTAATAGCTGCTCTCCATTTAACGCCAAAAAATTATAAACCGCATAACCTTCTTGAAAGCGGAAAACTTTGCGCAACTCGATAGGTTTCAAAATCGCATAGTCGCAATATGTTTGAATGCCCCGTTTGATGAACGCGGTTTCACCGTTTTTAGTTTCAATAATTTGCAGCACATCGACATCGATATCGTTAAGCCAGGTCTGCACTTCCAATTCATCATGTTCAGCATAGTAGCGGACGCTGTCCAGCTCGGTGCCCCAACGCTTTGCAACTTCAAGTAGAGAAAAATATGATTTTTCCGGTAATGCCACGTTTTCGCTCCCACTTTCAGGCTTGATCAATGCCTATGAATACTGTTACACAATTCATAGAAAGAACAAATAAGAAACAATTTGTCAAGAGGAGCAGGAAAAAATGCCCAGAGGTGGCGCCAGACCCGGGGCGGGTCGACCGAAAACAAAATCACCCAGCACAACGATGCGTGTACCAGTGAATTATATCAATGCGATAACGGATTTAATCGACACTGGAGGCTTTAAGTTGCCAGTGTACGGGGGATCCGTGTCAGCCGGAACACCGTCATTCACTACCGACCACATTGAAACTTACGCCAATCTGCATTCAACCTTCGTCACAGATCCCGCCAACACTTTTCTTATGCGCGCTACCGGCGATTCCATGATTAATGTCGGCATCAATGATAAAGATATGTTGATAGTGAATAATAATCTCGAGGCGAAATCAGGCAACATTGTTATTGCTTTCGTAGACAATGAAGCCACCGTAAAACGGCTGCGAATTGATAAGGCTGGCGTGTTTCTGATACCAGAAAACGAACACTATGCCCCTATAAGAATTGATAAACATAGTGATTTAAAAATCGCAGGTGTTGTTACTGGGGTTATGCGCCAATTAATCTAACTAAGACCAAAATATTTCTTCTGTTCTTCCCATAACAATGGAAATCCCTGAAAAAGCGTGATGAGCTTTGGCGGATCCGTAAGCATATTATTGAGAATGGCCTCTTTCACTTGTGGCGATAATAAATTCAAGCGCATCAAACGTCCTAGATGTGTACGGTTAATCTGTTCTTTATCAGCTAATTCGCTAATCGACTTGTATTTGCCGGATAGCAAATAATCGTTGCATTGATGCGCGCGTAACACCGCTCTTACCAACGCAGTGTTGGCTTCTGCCTCTGCTGCGGTCTTGACGTTTGGCAGCGTGTTCGAAGTAAGGATACGCCTTCTACCATTAATTGTCGCAATCCGCGCCTCAATACGAACGACTATTTTTTCAGGTTGGAGTGACAATCTTTTAATAATCATGCCGCGTTCCGTGTTTGCAGTGATGAGAAATCACGCGCCAGCTTATGAAGATTTTCGGCGCACATGTGAATATTCATGCCCTCTTTATCAATCATAATTTTTTCGATTAAAAGGTTAACAATTCTGGCTTGTTCAACCGGAAATAGTTCTTTCCAAACTGGTCCGATGTGGTTTAACGCTTTTTTGACATCGTGTTCGGTTATGGATTTATCGTGACTGTATGCAGCAGCCCAGGTTTTAACGATGACATCGGGTGCTTTAAATATTTGCTGCAAGTAATCCATGACGCGCGCCTCCAAGTCGCCCGCCGGCACTGCTGCTATCGGACAACTTTCGCAAGCACTTTTGACAACTCTATTAGCCTTGTAATAACGATAAAGTTTGCCATTTTTCCGTGTGTGTACTGGCGACATTGCGGAATTACAACCCGCCCCGCAATAAACCAAGCCTTTTAAGAGCGCAGGTGTTTTTGAGAACGACGTTTTGCCGCGTCTGCCAGGATAAATCTGTATAATTGATCTGGCCTCATCAAATAAGCCTTTGGATATGATGGGCTCATGTAAACCATCATATACTTTGTCTTTATGAATAATTTCACCCAGGTAAATGCGATTTTGTAAAATTCGGTATATTTGATCCTTGGTTAAAAACCTTCCTATTTTCGTATTACCATTTTGTGTAATGAATGATTTGGTTTTAACGCCGCGTATGCGCGCCTCCCGCATTAACATGGTGGTGGAACGCAATGTTATATAACGCTCAAAAATCCATTTAACATGGGCAGCTTCATCTTCATTAATAATGAGCTTGCGGTTGACTACATCGTAACCCAATGGCAAAAAACCGCCCATCCACATGCCTTTGCGTTTAGAGGCGGCAACTTTGTCACGGATGCGCTCGCCGGTGACGTCGCGTTCGAACTGCGCGAAAGCCGTCAACACATTCAGCATCAGTTTACCCATCGCGTCTTTGGTATTAAAAAACTGCGTGACCGAGACAAAACTAACATTATGCTCTTCGAATAAAGCAAGCATTTTTAAAAAGTCCAATTGCACCCGCGACAGCCGGTCCATCTTATAAATGACGACCACATCGATTAAACCGGCCTTAATATCGTTTATCAGTCTTTTTAAAGCTGGGCGCTCCATAGTACCGCCTGAAAATCCACCATCATCATAATAATCTGGCACCAGTATCCAGCCCTCATGCCGCTGCGATGCGATATATGCTTCTCCAGCTTCACGTTGGGCATCCAACGAATTAAACTCTTGTTCTAAACCTTCTTCACTGGATTTACGGGTATAGACCGCGCAGCGGACCCGGCGTTTAAGCTCACTCATAGCCGTGCCTTTTGTTGTTTCATGCCAAAGAAATCGGGGCCGGACCAACTCATACCGGTGATAATATGCGCGATGCGCGACAGGCTTTTATATTTGCGGCCTTCGAAAGCGAAGCCATCATTCAGCACGGTCACATGATATTCAAGGTTTTTGTAAACGCGTGTCAGCTTGGTGCCCACCGGTGGTCGATAGACTTTTTGCTTGCGCGCTGATTTACCATCCTCGCTCAAACGCGTTTTCAACATAGCCGACATACGCTTGTTCAAGAGATCTGTATCGCCATCCCATGCCAGCTCCTGCAGACGGTAAATAAGCCTGTCGGTTAGATAGCGTCGGTTGAACGGGGGTGCGTCGGTTTTGTATAAATCATACCATAGCTGCTTCAATGGCCCGATTGGCATATTTTCGAGTGAAGCGATTTGGGCTAAAAGTTGGTTATTCATCAGTGCCTCGGCTTAGGACACGAATGCTTCGTTGCGGCGTGAAGTCCAGGTTTTTCTGCCCAGTTGGCACCAACTGTTTTTGGCGCAAACGCAGGATTGCCAACGCTAACAAATTTATGATTTCAGTGGCGGCATCTATCGTTTGTTCATCGTCTGTCATGGTTAAAATTAACCGAAACGCGCTTGAAGCCGTATGAGCCCTATTGCTCGTTATTTTACACGATATGCGGCATTGTGGACAATGTGCCGACAAAACCGCTTAGCGAATGCACTAACAACAGTATTTTACTTAAATTCTTGAAACCTTGTGACTTTTATCTTGGTATATGCAGCACAGATGTACCGAGCCTTTTGAGAGGATAAACCGTTTTGAGAGTTAAACGGCACAATATCGGCTTCGGGAGCCTGGCGAAAACGCACAAGCTTTTCTCGCAAATCCGCCCAGAAACTGGCTGCCCGAGGGGACCGCTAATTTCATATGAGAATAGTTTGAAAAGAAAATTGGCTCCCCGGGCAGGATTCGAACCTGCGACCAAGCGATTAACAGTCGCTTGCTCTACCGCTGAGCTACCGAGGAACAGGGCAATAAGCGGTATCCAGTAAACACTCGTTAGAATATTTTCAAGTCCTTTTCTGATGACTGCTTTTTGTTCGGATTTTTAAATATGGAAGTGACCGCCAACCGAAGCAAGCGGATATCGGCTGTCTGTCTATGCAGTGCTTCCTTTGCGTAGGTTGGAGGTGCGTGCCGGAATCGAACCGGCATACGAGGATTTGCAGTCCTCTACGTAACCATTCCGCCAACGCACCATACATAAAACAGAAGTCAGAAGACAGAAGACAGAAATGTCCTTCAAATTCAACAAAAATTTCTGGCTTCTGTTTTCTGATTTCTGACATGGCGTCTTCACCCCTAAGAGTTTTTGAGGCATAAGGTCTTATGAACGCCATGTCTGTCCTCCCTGCACTGCGCCCCGGCTTTCCGGATCTCGACCATGCCGCCGCGCGGTTGGCGATGTTCGAAGGCCAGATCAAACCCAATGCGGTGGTGGAGCCGCGTGTTTTACAGGCTTTCGCCACAGTGCCGCGCGAAACTTATGTGCCCGCGGACCTGGCGCCCCTGGCCTATAACGACCGTGAATTGCAATGGGGTGACGGGCAATTTTTAATGTCGCCAACCCTGCTGGCAAAACTGTTCAATGCCGCGCAGCCCGCCACCACAGAAACCGCGCTCGTTATCTGCAGCGGCAGCGGTTATCCGGCTGCCATCGCCGCTGCCTGTTTCAAGACTGTGGTCGCCTTGTCGCATAATGGTGACGACAGCAAACAATTGCGCAATATTCTGACACAACAACAGATTGATAATGTCACCGTCAAGACCGGCCCCATTACCAAAGGCTGGCCGCGCCTCGGCCCCTATGACATTATCATCATGTGCGGCGCGGCGGATTTTATCCCCGAGGCTTATGAAAAACAGCTAACCGATGGCGGTAAAATCATCGGCGTGTTTCCGGACGAACAGCACACACTGCGCGGCATGTCATATTTGAAACTGCATAACACCTTATCACGCCGCATCATCTGTGACGGCATGGCCAGCTATCTGCCCGACTTTGCCGACCCGCCGCATTTCGTGTTTTAATGGCCAATTTGCTGATTACATTATTGGCAATCGGCATGGGTGCGGCCTTATTGGCGGCCGGCATCAATTACGGCGGCGCTGCTTATTACGAGGCACGTGCCGAAGCGCGCGCGACTGAACTCATCGCCCAGGCCGCTAAAGTCTCCCAGGCCTTGTTCAGCTGGAGCCGCAGCAACAACGGCATCCGCACCTTGCCAAATGACAAGGATTGGTCGGATGGCACCGCCACCGATTTAATGTCAACGGGCACCGGCTTGTATCTCGACCGCCTGCCGCGGCTGGACAGTTATGCCAATGGGCTTAAAGACACCACGGATTTTTATTTTACCGCCGTGCCGATCTCTAATGTTGCCTGGGCGGCGCGCGGCACCGCCTTTGACAGTCTGGCCGCCAGCCTTACCGATAACGGCGTCTGTAATGCCGTGGCGCGGATTGCACGCGGCACCAATGCGATGCCGGTGCCGTCCGCCAGTACCACGAATTTAAGCACGGCAATGGCCGCCAACAAAAGTACCTTTGACTGCGTTTATTATGATGCCAACAGCAACGGTAATTGGGACAGCGGTGAATCTATGTTCTTTATCTATCGTGTCTTTTAGCGTAAAAGAAAATTATGAGTGACGCCGCCCCAGCCGCCCCTGCTGAAGAACCATCGATTGAGGAAATCCTGGCGTCGATCCGCAAAATTATTTCTGACGAGCCTGGTGCCGAAGGCGAAGCGGCGGCGCCCTTGGGTGACCTGCCGCTGCCGGAAACAGCTAACAATTATGCGGCCACAGCTAATGATGACAATGAAGATGACGCGCTGGACCTCGGCGCTTATCTGGAAGAGGATGTTGCCGTGACTGACCCTGCCCCACCTGCCAGCGACGAGACTGCCGATGATTGGAATCTGGACATGGAAGATCTGGCTAATGCACATGCGGCTGAACCGCCCGTCAGCCTAGCCATACCGATGTCTTCCGCTATCGACAGTGACCTGATTTCCGCGCCGGCCGCCGCCGCTGCGACCGCCGCGATGGCACGTTTGACTGAGGCTGCCACGCCCAAAGCCATGCAGATTATCGGCGGCAACCCGCTGGTAACCGCGCGCACGATGGAAGATGTGGTGGAAGACTTGCTGCGTCCACTGCTGCGCGACTGGCTGGACCAGAACCTGCCGCATCTGGTGGAACGGCTGGTTGAAAAAGAACTGGCGCGCATGTCCAGGCGCGCGCAGGATGATTAAATAATTCTTTGGGAGACTAGTACAATGCATAAACCGAACGATTTAATCACACCCCTCCTGGTGCGTCGCATCGAAAATAGCGGTAGCATTGCAGCCCTCGAAATTCTTATCGAAGCCGCTAAATTAACGATAGATGGATGTGCGCCATCCTATCTTTATTTAGAGGCGGCCCAGCTTCAAGCCAAAAACCGCGTTGCGAATTATGGCTGCAACATGCCACTACGCTGCACGTTGGATTAAGATACAGCCACTTGAATTAGGCATCTGTCTGCCGTTATGGTATTGGCATGACATTGCCATCCGCAGAACTCCCCAAAACTTTCGACGCCGCCACCGCGGAACCGCGCCTGTATCAGAAATGGGAGGCCAACCGCCACCATGCCGCGCGTGCAGACAGCGCCACCAAACCCTTTACCATTATGATGCCGCCGCCGAATGTGACCGGCAGTCTGCATATGGGCCATGCGCTGAATATGACATTGCAGGATATCTTAACGCGTTATCACCGCATGCTGGGTGACAATGTCTTATGGCTGCCCGGCACCGACCATGCGGGGATCGCCACGCAAATGGTCGTGGAACGCCAACTGGCCGAAAGCGGCGAAAACCGCCGCGACCTGGGCCGCGCGAAATTTCTGGAACGCGTATGGGCGTGGAAAGAAAAATCCGGCGCGACGATTACCGGGCAATTGCGCCGCTTGGGCGCACTGCCGGATTGGAGCCGCGAACGTTTTACGATGGACGATGGCCTATCCAAGGCTGTCACGCACGCTTTTGTCACCATGTATAATGATGGCCTTATCTACCGCGCCAAACGGCTGGTCAATTGGGACCCCAAACTGCAAACCGCGATTTCCGATATCGAGGTGCAGCAAAAGGAAATTAAAGGCTATCTCTATCACATCCGCTATCCGATTGTGGGTGAGGCGGATACCTTTGTCACCATTGCTACCACGCGGCCCGAGACCATGCTGGGCGATGTCGCAATTGTTGTGCATCCGGATGATGAACGTTATAAACATTTGATTGGCAAACAGGTGGAGTTGCCGCTGGTCGGGCGTCACCTGCCGATTATCGCCGATGATTATGTCGATCCCGCGCTGGGTACCGGCGCCATGAAGGTCACGCCCGCGCATGATTTCAACGATTATGCCTTGGGCCAAAAACACCAGCTCGCGCAAATTGCCATATTGGATTTGCAAGGCCGCATTGTCACTGAAGATGTTCCCGCTACTTACGCCGGCCTCGACCGGTTTGACGCGCGCAAAAAAATTGTCGCTGATTTAGAGGCGCAGGACTTACTGGTTGAGGCGCAGCCGCACACCCATAATGTGCCGCACAGCGAACGCGGCGGCGTGCCGGTGGAGCCGATGCTGACCGACCAGTGGTTCGTCGATGCCGCAACGCTGGCCAAGCCGGCGCTGGCCGCCGTGCGCAACGGCCAAACCGAATTTGTGCCCAAAAATTGGGAGAAAACTTATTTCGAATGGCTTGATAATATCCAGCCCTGGTGCATCTCGCGCCAGCTGTGGTGGGGGCATCAAATCCCGGCCTGGCACGGCGACGATGGTAAAATTTATGTGGCTGAAACCGCAGCCGCGGCGCAGGCGCAGGCTGGCGCGGGCGTAAAATTACAGCAAGATCCCGATGTCTTTGACACCTGGTTTTCATCCGGCCTGTGGCCGTTTTCCACCTTGGGCTGGCCGGACCAGACACCGGACCTTGCCGCCTATTATCCCGGCAATGTCCTTATTACCGGCTTTGACATTATTTTTTTCTGGGTCGCGCGGATGATGATGATGTCGCTGTATTTCATGCAACAGGTGCCATTCAAAACCATTTATATCCACGCGCTGGTGCGCGATGAAAGCGGCGCCAAAATGTCAAAATCCAAGGGCAACGTCATTGACCCGCTCGCGATTATTGATGATTACGGCGCGGATGCGCTGCGCTTTACCCTGACCGCGATGGCGGGCCAGGGCCGCGATATTAAACTGTCGCCGCAGCGCGTCGAGCTGTCACGCAATTTCGCGACCAAATTGTGGAACGCGGCGCGTTTTTGCCAGATGAACGGCTGCGCTTACACGCCATCTTTCCCACCTGAGGCCGCGCAGGATACGCTTAATAAATGGATTATCGGCAAGCTTGCGCAAACCGCGCAGGCCGTCACCACCGCGCTGGATGATTACCGTTTTAATGATGCGGCCACAACCTTGTATGAATTCATCTGGCATGGTTTCTGCGACTGGTATGTCGAATTGGCGAAGCCAATTTTGCAGACCGACGGGCATGCCGCGGGCGCCGAAGTGCGCGCCACTGCCAGTTATGTCATCCGGCAAATTCTGCATTTGCTGCATCCCATCATGCCGTTTGTCACCGAAGAATTATGGGCGGAACTGTACAGCGAAACATCGCTGTTGCAGACGCAAGGTTGGCCGCAGTTCAATAGTAATCTGGTGGATGCGGCGGCTACTGCGGAAATCGATTGGTTGATTACCGCGATCACCGCCATCCGCTCCACGCGCACCACGCTCAATGTCCCAGCCGGTAATTTGATCCCCCTCAATGTCGTAGACATTGATAATCAAACAAGCCTGCGGTTAAACCAGTATGCGCCAATCCTGAAACGCCTGGCGCGTTTGACCGACATTACCCTTGCCAAACCCACCGGCAGCGCCAATGCGCAGATCCCGCTCGATGGCGCCTTGTTTATTTTACCATTGGAGGGCGTGATTGACCTCACTGCCGAAACCGCGCGCCTCTCCAAAAACGCCGGCAAGTTTCAGCAGGAAATCGATGGCATTCAAACGCGCCTCGCCGATGACGGTTTCCGCGCCCGCGCGCCAGACGAAATCATTGACGAGCAAAATGAAAAACTGGCCGCAGCGCAGGATCATTACGCGCGCATCACCGCCGCACTGTCGCAGATTAGTGGGGGTTGAGGCACAATTCTGTCAGTTGTTGTCCCCGGGGATGTGCTTTGGATGACTTCTAGCGCCAGTCTAGCAACACTAATTTTCTAGACAGGCAGAATTACTTGCAAGATAATAGATATATGCAAAATCCCCTTGCAACACTTAAGACATTTTGGCGGCGGCGCGCGCAAGAGCGCGTGGCGTTGCATACTGCGCAAATTATTACGTTACGTGCAATCGATGCGCGTCTATTTTCAATTGCTCTCAAGCAACATGCCGCACAAGCGCTGACAGGTGAGAATGATGCAACATTAGGATTTACACAAAATTATTCACAAAAATTCCCAAAAGCCATGTGTCTGCGCGCCACAATGTATGAAAAAATTTTTAAAATATTCGGTTTACAGACTGGCCAGCAACCATCCACTATATCTTATCAAGATGGCGGAACGGTACCGGAAATCATAGTTATAGGCTATTGTAATGATAATTTTGCAACTATAAAAATTTACAGCGGCACTGACTTTGATGACGTTGAAAATATTTTATCTGATGTGCGATCTCGGGTGCCAAAAACTTTAGTATCCCAGATAGATTGGCAACCACGTGTCAGGGCAATCGTTGAATGTTATGCTTTCGAAAAACAACTTATTCATTTAAGAAAATTGCGAAAATTTTTAACTGATAATTTTTCTGACCCCGATGCAGTTTGTACACAGTTCAATCAAACTTGGAATGACGCGCTTAATTTTAAACTTTTTCAAACTCAAATGCGCGCTTTTCAACTTGAAAAACCTTTGCCAATTTCAGGTGATATGGACAATTTAATAGAGATTCTTCGCACAACCGAACCTGACAGTCATTCAGTGGCAACTGCTGTTGATGATCTACTTTTTCAAAATCCTGATTTTGACCCGGCAAAAATCACTGCCATTCTTGCCAAGATTGAGCCAAAACTTGCAGACGCTTACCAACGAACAATGTCAGTCCCATCTCCACAACAGATTGAACCTCTGGCCTAACGCCGCCGCCGCGTATTCCGCTCATCTTCAAATTCTTGGGCCGCGGTATCCTGGCCCAAGAATTTTACCGTCTGTTGTTCAACCAAGGTCGTCAGCTGCCCGAACTTACCCTCACGGATCATCGCGCGTACCGGGTCGCCCATGGATTGACCGGCAATCAGGCCGCGCACGAATAATGATTTATCGAGCGTTAAGTGCAGCGTCGCCAAGAAGCCGTCCGCCAGCAAGACGTTACCCGACACCGCTTGGGTGCGTTGTGATGCGAGGGACGCCATCACTTCAATCGCCTCCTCAATTTTGGAAGAGTGGATGGTTGCAATCACCAGGTGACCACGGATACAAGCGCGGAGGGCCTCAAGCGCCGCACCCGGCTCACGGATTTCCCCGATGTAAATGTAACGTGCCGCGTAACGAAAGGCTGACTTAATTGGGGTTTCCCAATCGTCGTTTTCCACTTCCATCTGGTAACACAGGCCCTTGTCATACATGCCGGACAATGGCAATTCCGGCGGGTCTTCGATCGTTACTGCCACATTACCGAACACATCCAGATATTCTTTCAACAGTGATGTCGCCAATGTGGTTTTACCCGCGCCTGGCGAACCCGAGATTAAAATCAACCCGAACGACCGGCCGATACCCATCAGTGCCGGAATAATTTTGGGCGGCAAACCCAGCTCCGACAGTTTAGGAATATCCTTGGCGCCTTTCCGCAGCACAAACCACGGGCCGTTGACATCCGGCACATAGGCCACCCGGTAACGGATGCCATCATGTTCCAGACCCAAATCCTGCTTGTTGGCATTCAATAAAATATCCCGGATGGTATTGGCATCATCCAGATAATCGGGTGACAAATGCTGGATGTCCCGGCTGCCGGTTGAGGCGCGCGGGCGAAACCATGGAAAACGGTTGCGCGCGATATCATCATGGCCGGCAATCGGCAAATAAAGGTCGGAAAAATCTAAATCAGCAAGTTTCATGACGCGAGAGTGACGGATAACGCTTTATATTGTCAATCCGGAATTAGCGGGCCGGCAAATGCCGCCTTGACGCTGCCGGTTGGCATCTTCTAAGTGAGGGTGATGGATTACATACGCACTTCACTGGTGGAAGGCGAACGGCTGGTTTACGTGGCGCGCTTTCATTGGATTTTTACCGCCAGCGGCGTATTGGCGGTGGTATTTTTATCGTGGGCTGCCGGTTTTGGCCTTAGCATTTTTATCGGCCGCATTCTACAACGGCTGTCGACGGAAGTCGCGATTACCGACCGCCGCGTGTTACTAAAACGCGGTTTGGTGGCGCGTAACATCAATGAAATCAACATCGACCGGATTGAAGGCTGTTACGTGCGGCAAAGCATCATGGGCCGCCTGCTCAATTTTGGCTTTGTCGTCATTCGCGGCACCGGGGTGGGCGAAATCGACTTGCCGATCATGTTGAATGCGCCGACTGAATTCCGCAAGGCGTTGGATGAAGCTCGCGACCATTATGTTTTAAAGCGGCCAGTGTATGCGAATGCCGGCTAAAACAGGTGTGGTCTTTCTATCCTGAAGGGGGAGGCAGACCGCGCATAATTTTAATAGGTTGGTCCATGTTTGATAAAAGCAAACTCCCCTCGCGTTATGTCACCGTCGGTCCCCAGGCCGCTGCCGCCCGCGCCATGATGTATGCCATGGGCCTGACGCCTGAGGATTTACAAAAACCGTTGGTTGGCGTTGCCACCTGCTGGAATGAATCCGCGCCCTGTAACATTGCGCTCAACCGCCAGGCCGAAAGTGTCAAACTGGGGGTGACTGCGGCCGGTGGTTTGCCGCGCATGTTCACCACCATTACTGTTACCGACGGCATCGCGATGGGCCATGCCGGCATGTTCTCATCACTGCCATCGCGTGACCTGATTGCGGATTCCGTTGAATTGTCGATGCGCGGCCATGCCTATGATGCACTGGTCGGTTTGGCGGGCTGCGATAAATCTTTGCCAGGCATGATGATGGCAATGGTACGCTTGAACGTGCCGTCAGTTTTTTTGTACGGCGGCACCATTTTACCTGGCCAGTACCAAGGCCGTGACGTCACGATTGTCGATGCCTATGAAGCGGTCGGCAAATTTACCAGCGGCCAGATTGATGAAAAGGAATTGCACGCCATTGAATGCGCGGTCTGCCCCACCGCCGGCGCCTGCGGCGGCCAGTTTACCGCCAACACCATGGCTTGCGTTGCGGAAGCCATCGGCCTTGCCATTCCCGGCTCTGGCGATACACCGGCGATCTATGAATCGCGTGATGCCTTTTGCCGCGCCTCGGGCGAAACTGTCATGCAATTACTGGCCCATGGCATCCGCCCGCGCGACATTGTAACGCGCAAGTCATTGGAAAATGCCGCGATGGTGGTCTCGGCCACCGGCGGTTCCACCAATGCCGCGTTACATCTGCCTGCGCTTGCGCATGAGGCTGGCATAGATTTTGATTTGCATGCGGTCTGCGAAATTTTCCGCCGTACACCCTATATCGCTGATCTTAAACCCGGCGGCCAATATGTCGCAAAAGATATGTGGGAAGTCGGCGGCGTCGCAATTGTTCTAAAAGAGTTATTGAAGGGCGGCTTCCTGCATGGCGATTGCCTGACCGTCACCGGCAAAACTATTGCCGAAAATCTGGCGTCGGTCGAGATGGCGGAAAATAAAGTCGTACGTTCTATCGGTAATCCCATCTCACCCAATGGCGGTGTGATTGGTTTGCGCGGCAACCTGGCCCCGGATGGCGCAATTGTCAAAGTCGCCGGTTTAAAACAGCTGACCTTCACCGGCCCCGCGCGCGTGTTTGAAAAAGAAGAGGCGGCGCTGGCCGCCGTCTTCGCCAATGATTATCAGGATGGTGATGTGATTGTGATCAGGAATGAAGGGCCCCGGGGTGGCCCCGGCATGCGCGAGATGCTGTCCACCACCTCCGCCATCTATGGCCAGGGCCGCGGGGAAACAGTCGCGCTCATTACTGATGGACGTTTTTCGGGCGGCACCCGGGGTTTATGCGTGGGTCATATCGGCCCCGAGGCCGCTGCCGGCGGCCCGCTCGGCCTCATCCGTAATTGTGATATGATTACAATTGATTGCACGACCGGCGAACTCAGCGTCGCGGTATCAGCGCAGGATATGATGTCACGCCGCAAGCAATTCAAACCCATTGCCAACAACTACCAATCCGGCGCGCTATGGAAATATGCGCAAACCGTTGGCCCAGCGTCCAAGGGCGCAGTAACCCACCCAGGCGCCACGGCGGAGACTCATGTGTATGCGGATATTTAGGGCGCGGGTGGCCTTGATGATCTTTTAGATTCACTTTCTTTTGTTGATGGCAATGCTATTGTGTTACAGGCTTTTTCGCCAACCTGTAATTTATTTTGAGCGCAGAAACTTTGCCAGCGCGCAACTACCAACAGCGATCTTATACTATTAAAATTATTTTCTTCAAACATACAAGTTACATGAAAGTGCACGGTCTTTGCAGATATGCATAATAATTTGCCTGCTCCTTTATATCCCTTACCTTTACTAAGTGCGTTTAAAACTTCTCGTTGTCGAGAAGTAAGCCTTAAGGGTGTAGATGAGGCAATTTTTGGTGGGAGTAATGAAATTAGTTTTTTATTTAATGCAGTATAAATAGCCTCAATAGTATTATGAACACCAAGCTTTTTAAAAATATGTGCTGTATGGAAATCAACAGTACGAACTGCGACATTTAATTCAACTGCAATCTGTTGCCTTGTCAGTCCCTGCGAGCTTAGCGTCAAAATTTCATGTTCTGAAGGTGTTAAAATGTTGGCTGGTCGATGTGAGTAAGACATACTAGTTCCTTTTTTAATGAATTGCATACATTAGGAAACATCTCCTTTTCTCGTCAAGTTTTTTCGCTTATGAAATACTTTCATGAAACTCGCCTTTGTCACCGACATCCACTTTGGCCGCCAGAATGATGGTGCGGCGACGGCACTGCTGCATGACCTCAACACGCACCGGCCGGACCTTATCCTGATTGGCGGCGACCTCACCCAGCGCGCCTATGCGGCGCAATATCAGGCCGCACGGGATTTTATCAAACAGCTGCCTAGCGCTTGGCTGTGCGTGCCGGGCAATCATGACGTGCCGGCCTGGAATCTGTGGGCACGCTTTACCGCACCGTTCGGGCTTTACCAAAAATATATCAGCCATGATGTGAACCCAGGCTTCGTCAACGACCAGGTCGCCATCCTGGGCCTCAATTCCGCGCGGCGCTGGATGCGGCAATGGGCCTGGGAACAGGGCGGCATTGCCAATCGCCAGTTAAAATTTACGCGCGATTTTTTCAAAAACGTGCCCGACAGCAAACTCAAAATCCTGATGGTGCATCATCCAGTGTCGCACCCGGTTGATCATGACACGCGCATGCTGGTGGATAATCACGCCGCGGCGGTCAAAACTTTTATCGATTGCGGCGTCGATATCATTTTAACCGGCCACCTGCACCGCGCCAATATCCGCGATGCGCGTAGTATTATGCCGCAGCTTAAAAAACCCCTGCTGTTCATTCAGGGCAGCACAACCCTGTCCGACCGCACCCGTGGTGAGGATAATAATTATTGGCTGCTGAATATCACTGATGATGCAATCACCTGTCGTTTGCAAACACTGCGTAACGATGTTTTTACACAAACCGATGTGCTGACTTATGCACGCGCGGCGAATGCCGCATTGGCGCCAGATTTTTATATTAACCGCGTTTAAACAGCTGCACTGCCGGCAGCTCCGTCAAACACATTGCCATGAAAATTACCGCGCAGCCGATCCACCCGATTGCATCCAGCCGTTCATTCAATATTGCAACGCCGGCTATGGCGGCAAATAACGCTTCCGATGACATAATGATCGCAGCTTTTGATGAATCGGCATATTGCTGCGCCACACCCTGCAGCGTATAGGCGATGCCGCCGGAAACAACTCCGGCATACAGCAGCGGCCAAATATTGTCGATAACCGCTTGCCAATGAAGTTGTTCATGCGAAACGGCAACTGTCAGCGCAATGGCACTGCATACCGCATATTGTGTCAGCGCGAAGCAGATGGGATGGCCATGACGATTGATAAGATGGCCGATAAACGGCACCTGTACGCCAAAGCAGATTGCGCAGGCAATAATATATAAATCGCCCTGGCTTACATCAACCAATGTTGCGCCGTTTAACAGCCATACGCCGATCACGGATAACAGACAGGCCAGCCAGATGATCGCGCGCGGCATTTTGCGGAACAGCAATAACTCGGCCAGCGGTACGATAATAACATACAGGCCGGTTAAAAACCCGGCGCTTGTTACACTGGTGTTAAGTGTACCAATCTGTTGCAACAAAACCCCGGCGCTAAACACTGCGGATAATAAAACCAGCGGCAAAATCGGCACTATTTTAGGGATGGGCTGCCGCATGGTCTCTTTTATAGCAAACGGCAATACAACCATGAATGACAGTAAAAATCGCATGCCGACAAAACCAAACGGTCCCAAACCATGGCCGGCAACTTTTTGGGCAATGAATGTCGTGCCCCAGATAATGGCAACCAGCAATAATAATAAATCCGCGCGGCGGCGTGACAATTAAATGCTGACTTTCATATTGAGCGCCGAACCCACTTTCAACTGGCGGCGGTCCTGGCCGCCGCTGCGGCGGATACTGTCGCCGCGGTACGGCTCCAGCACGTTGAATCCGGCAATGACCGCTTCCACCGATTCACTGATTGCCCAGGCCAGCGTTTTGCCGGTGATCATAATGTCAGCCAATTTATCTTCCGGCAAATATTTGTCGAGATTATGCGCGAGCTTGTCCTGTTCCTTTTGCAAAATCTCAATGATCGCATCGCCATACACCAATACATCATCCGCCGACGGCAGGGTAATCATGCGGCCGGCCTGCCCTAGCGAACGCCGGATGGCTTTGCCATCGGTACGCGTCGCCGTCATCAATGAAAAATGATCTTTTTCCCAACTGTCAGCGGCGTATTTCAGCAATTGCGCAAAAGACGGCGCAAAATCCAATAAGATGGTTTCCTGTTTGGGATCGTCAATTAAATTCAAACGCTCTTCCAAACCGATGAGATAAGCCTGAAACAACGAGGTTTGCTCACTATCCGACCGCCCCTTGGGGGCCCAATCATCATCATCTTCGTCAAACCATGTTACCATGCTGCTATAATAGGCAGCCGCGGCACGGCCCGCAAGAAAACAAATATCTTTTTCGCGTATTTTTGGTAAAATCCCGCTATGAAAAATCTGGCCGCCGCTTTTATATTGGTAATTGTTTTAACGGTACCGGTCTGCGCCGCGCCTCTTGCCACGCTACCAACGCTGGATGCGCAATTGCATTACACCCTATGGGGCGGCGGCGCGAATATGGCTGATGCTGATATAAATATGCAGCTCGATCAAAACACCTATCACGGCACATTCAGCGCCGCGACCAAGGGCTGGATCGGCCGGCTGTTCCCGTGGTGGAATCGTCTTGAAAGCCATGGCACTGTTAAAACGCGCAACTTGGTGCCACAGGATTATACAGCAACCTATAGCTGGAAAGACAAAAAAAAGCACCACGCTGCGTTTTGATAATAAGGGTGTGTTTGAGGAAAAAGTTTTAAAACCGGTCGATACTTCCCCCGACCCTGCCGAAACCGCGCCCGAAATGACGGCGGGCGCGGTTGATATCATGTCCGCCACCATGACGATGATGCTGCGCCTCGCGCAGGGCGAGCGCTGCGACCAGAGCCTCACCGTTTATGATGGCAAGCGGCGTTTCAATCTGGTGTTTTCCGAAATCCAGTTCGAAAAATTTCCTAAAAGCGATTATGGTTTTTATGAGGGCGGGGGGCGCCGTTGCGACATGTCGATGGAAACCTTGGCCGGCAAATGGCGCAAAAACCAGTTCAGCTGGGTCACCGACCCCAAGGGTAAGATGATGCTGTCCATCTGGCTCGCGCCACTCACGCCCGGCGGGGTTGCGGTACCGGTGCGCGCCCGCACTTACGGCGAATTTGGCACGGTGTTTATTCATCTGCATAACGCGGTTTATAACGGCCAGACGTTTGGAGTTGCTAAAACCGAGGAATAAGTGCTTGCATAGAAATTATTGTTACTAGTAGAATAATTTTTTTTATTAAGGAGACAATTATGAAACGATATGAATTGCAAGATGTGCGGTTTTTTCATTCATTAGGCGAAGCCGAACAACGTAATGCCCTGGAAGCAATTGCATTACATTTATCACATGCAGACGCAGGAGCGCTTAATCAGGCAATTATTAATGCGCAGCGCAGCAAACATACATCGGTTCGTGAATATGCTAAAACTCTTCTGGAGAAATGTGCAGCGTTTTTGACAGCAGGTGACTTAAAACAAAGAGAAAAAGAAGCGCGCTATGGAACGCCGCAAGGCAACATTCCGTTTGGAACTGTACCGAGAAGCCCCAGGCGCGACCGGGGCGGCAGCTATCACAGGCCTTTAACGCCAACAACATTTAGTCACGATTTGTGACTAGGCAAAGTCAGCATGCTGTTTCAAATAGCGGCATGACGAATCCAAACCCTTTAGCGGTGATTATCCTGGCGGCGGGCCAGGGGACGCGTATGACATCCGCGCTGCCCAAGGTGCTGCATAAAGTGGCGGGCCTCCCCATGCTGGGTCATGTCATTAAAGCCGCGGAAAGCCTGCAGCCGCAAAAAATAATCATCATCGCCGCGCCCGCGCAGGTTGACGCTTTCAAACCCTATGTAGGCCATCACACAATCGCGGTGCAGGACCAGCAATTGGGCACCGGTCATGCGGTGCGCTGCGCAGAGAGCGCGCTTAAAAATTTCTCCGGTGATGTGCTGGTGCTCTATGGCGATGTGCCGTTGATCAAGCCGGTCGATTTACAAAAGTTGATTGATGCCAAACATACCGCCAATACGGAATTAGCCGTCATGGGCTTCGAAACCAATCGCGCTTATGGTTTTGGACGCTTGATGACGGATGGCGATACTCTGCTGGAAATCATCGAGCAAAAAGATTTGCCACCGCAACTGGAATGGGATTACAGGCAGGGATGTCCGCCGCAACCGCCAGCTGAACTTTGCAATACTGGTGTCATGTGCGTCACCACCTCAAAGCTATGGCTATGGCTGGCTGCTTTAAAAACCGACAATAATCAGGGTGAATATTATCTAACCGATATTGTCAAATTGGCGCATACCGAAAATGTACAGCCGATTGTTATCAAGACCACGACGATTGCCGCTACCGGCGTTAACGACCGCTTGCAACTGCAAAGCGCGGAATTCTTTTTTCAGCACTATAAAATTTCTGACATCCAAGAAAATGGCGTTACGTTATTAAAACCCGACACTGTGTATTTTGCCCATGACACGCAAATTGCGCCCGATGTCATCATTCACCCGCATGTCGTATTCGGCCCCGGCGTTACCATCGACAGCGGCGCGGAAATTTTATCCTTTTCACATCTGGAAGGCTGCACGATAAAATCCGGCGCCAAAGTCGGCCCGTTCGCGCGTATCCGTCCCGGTACGATCGTTGAACCCCACGCCCGCGTTGGCAATTTTGTCGAACTAAAAAACACCACGCTCGGCGCGGGTGCCAAGATCAACCACCTGTCTTACGTTGGCGACACAACGGTGGGCGCCGCGGCCAATATCGGCGCGGGCACCATCACCTGCAATTATGACGGCTTTAACAAGTATCACACGCACATTGGCGCGGGCGCTTTCATCGGGTCCAACAGCGCGCTGATCGCGCCGGTTACTATCGGTGATAATGCGATAGTCGCCGCTGGCAGTGTGATTGCCAAAGATGTGCCATCCGGTGCGCTGGGCATCGCGCGCGCCTTACAGAAAAACTTAGCCAATTGGGCGGATGCGTTTCGCGCGAAGATGAAAGACAAAACGTAATGTGTGGAATAATCGCCGTCACTGGCGCCAGCAATGCTGCTGATCAGGTTCTGGAAGGCCTCGCGCGGCTGGAATACCGCGGTTATGACAGCGCGGGTATCGCCACCATCGCCCATGGCAAGATTGAACGCGCCAGAGCGGAGGGCAAGCTCAAAAATCTTGCCGCCAAACTGGCGACCGCGCCGCTGCCCGGCACGATCGGCATCGGCCACACCCGTTGGGCCACCCACGGCGGCCCCACGGAAAATAATGCGCATCCGCATGCGACCGATAAAGTCGCCGTAGTGCATAACGGCATCATTGAAAATTATCAGGCGCTGCGCGCGGAACTCGAACAGGAACAGCGCCGCTTTGACAGCGATACCGATACCGAGGTCATCGCGCATCTGCTCACGCATTATCTGGATAACGGCCTGTCACAGCGCGATGCCGTCTATCAAACGCTGCAACGCCTGCACGGCGCTTTTTCGCTCGCCATCATTTTTGCCGGCAATGAACACGAAATTTACGGCGCGCGCCGCGGCACGCCGCTGGCGATCGGTTATAGTGATAACAATATGTATCTGGCGTCGGATGCCATTGCTTTGGCCAACTTTACCAACCGTATTTGCTATTTGACCGATGGCGATTGGACCGTTCTCACCCCCAGCGGCGCGCAAATTTTTGACATGATTGGCAATACGGTCGAACGCCCGGTGCGCATCTCCACCGTGTCCGCCGCGATGACCGGCAAAGGCGAATTCCGCCATTACATGTTAAAGGAAATCCATGAACAGCCGGAAGTCCTCAGCGACACCATCAATACCTACACCCACCCCGCCACCGGCGCGGTGCAAATTCCGCCGCTGCCGTTTGATTTTAAAACGCTGCCGCGCCTGACTATCTCCGCCTGTGGCACCGGCTATCTCGCCGGGCTGGTGGCCAAATACTGGTTCGAACAAATTGCGCGCCTGCCGGTCGAACTTGATATCGCCTCGGAATTCCGCTATCGCGCCGCGCCGCTGCCGGACGGCGGCGCGTTCCTCGCCATTTCGCAATCTGGTGAAACACTCGATACACTGGAAGCTTTGCGCTTCGCGGCGAAAGAAACCCAACACATCATCGCTATCTGCAACGTGATTGAAAGCACTATCGCGCGCGAATCCGATGTTGTGCTCTATACCCAGGCCGGCCCGGAAATCAGCGTTGCTTCCACTAAAGGCTTTGTCACGCAATTGGCCACGCTGGCCGCGCTGACGATTTTCGCCGCCGAACAACGCGGCGCGATTGATGCAACCGAGGCACGGCGCCTGACCGCCGTGCTGCGTGAAGTGCCGGCATTGATTGCTGAAGTCTTGCGGCACGAGGCCGACGTGCAGGCCATCGCCGCGCAGCTGGCCGGCGCGCAAGATATTCTCTATATGGGGCGCGGCACATCTTACGCTATTGCGCTAGAAGGCGCGCTGAAGCTTAAAGAATTATCCTACATTCATGCCGAAGGTTACGCGGCTGGTGAACTCAAACATGGCCCCATTGCGCTGATTGATGACAATGTGCCGGTCATTGTCGTCGCGCCGCCGGACGCCTTATTCGAAAAAACCGCTGGCAATATTCAGGAAGTCGCCGCCCGCGGCGGCCAGGTGCTGTTACTGTCCAGCGCCAGCGGCGCAACGCGCGTCGGCAGTGCCCCGCGCTGGAGTTTAACATTGCCCGAAACCGACAGTTTCATCGCGCCATTAATCTATACGGTGCCGATCCAGCTGCTCGCCTATCACATCGCCGTCCTTAAAGGCACCGATGTCGACCAGCCGCGCAATTTGGCAAAGTCGGTCACTGTTGAGTGACAGATTTGGCCAATCTCGCCGTAGCTTTAGCGAAGGCGGATGGCGAAGTCCGTAACGGTTGAATAAGCTAACAAACAATACATAATAAAATTACATGAAAGTAATAAATTATTTGCAATAATAGATTTTAATTGATAACTTTATTAAAGTTGCTCGGAGAAATAAAAATGGCAAACTCATTTATATTAAATCAAGTTGTAACGGATAGCGTGTTGGAAAAAATTGATCGTGATTGGCACAAACATGAAACGACGCCGCTTGCTCAAATGTTTAGAGGAAAGTTTGATGGTCGGGAATTTTATACACTTAGCAGAGACACTGCTGTTGCAGCGGTAATTATGGTTAAATGTTACGGTGCTCAACGTGAAGTGCTAGATTATTTTGGTCCAAATTTTGGCGCGCCAGAACAGGACGCATTGGAAGAGATTGGACGCATTGCAGTAGCTAATGCATGGATGGTGCCTATAAATAGCAATACAAGAGTATTGCATAAAACAATGAATTGTGGGGCGCAAGCTACACCATAAGTTCAACTATTAGATTTATATTAAAGAGGCTATAAAACTATATGCCTCCCACCTCGCCGCTCTTTAAACAAAAATCGCTGATCAACGGTCAATGGCGCTCGGCGGCGGATGGCGCGGTGCAAACCGTGCGCTCGCCGATTGATTTGAAAGAGATCGGGCATATCTCGAAATTAACCGCGGGCGATGTCGCGGATGCCGTACAGGCTGCGCAGTCCGCCTTCGCACCGTGGGCGGCGCTGACCGCCAAAGACCGCGGCAAAATTTTGAAAAAATTCGCCCTGCTGATGGAACAGCATCAGTCTGAACTCGCGCAAATCATGGCGCTGGAATCCGGCAAAATCATTCGCGAATGCGCGGCGGAGATTCTGTATGCCGCATCTTTTCTTGACTGGTTTGCCGAAGAAGGCCGCCGCATTTATGGCGATGTCATCCCGTCACCGGATGCGACCAAACGCCTGCTCACGCTCAAACAGCCGATCGGCGTGGTCGCCGCAATTACACCGTGGAATTTCCCCGCCGCGATGATTACGCGCAAAATCGGCCCGGCGCTCGCCGCCGGTTGCACCGTGGTGTTGAAACCCGCCTCGCAAACCCCCTATTCGGCACTTGCCTTGGGCGCGCTGGCATTGGAGGCTGGCGTGCCGCCCGGGGTCTTTAACATTGTAACCGGCGCGTCAGCCACGATTGGCGACGCGCTGACCGGCCATCCTGCCGTGCGTGTCCTGACCTTCACCGGCTCCACGCGCACGGGGCAAACGCTCTATAATAAATCCAGTGACACGCTTAAAAAATTGTCACTCGAACTCGGCGGCAACGCGCCCTTTATCGTCTTTGACGATGCGGATCTCGAGGCAGCGGTCGACGGCCTTATCGCCAGCAAGTTCCGTAACAACGGCCAGACTTGCGTCTGCGCCAACCGCGTGCTCGTTCACAAACGCGTCTATGACGACTTTACACAACGCCTGTCGGCCGAAGTTAAAACATTAACGGTTGGTGATCCGCGCGACACCGCAACTGACATCGGCCCGGTCATTGACGAAAACGCCTTTACCCATATGCGCGAACTGGTGGCCGATGCCGCCGAAACCGGCGCGGATATTTTGCATGGCGGCGTCCCCGCGCCCGCGCATAAAACACTGGGCGGTTATTTCTTTATGCCGACGATCCTGAGCCATATTACGCCCCGCGCCCGCTGCTGGCGCGAAGAAATCTTTGGCCCTTTAATTTCTCTTACATCCTTCAACAATGATGAAGAGGCATTAAAACTGGCTAATGACAGTCCGCATGGCCTCGCGTCATATTTTTACACCCGCGATCTCAGCCGCGCCTGGACAATTGCCGAAAGGCTGGAGGCCGGCATGGTCGGCCTCAACACCGGCATGATTTCCTATGCCGAGGCACCGTTTGGCGGCGTCAAAATGTCTGGTTTGGGCCGTGAAGGCAGCAAATACGGCATTGAGGAATTTTTGAATATTAAATATGTGGCGATGCAAATTTAATGAATTACTTTCATGGCTATCTGGTAATATTAATAATATGTCGTAAAGATAACCGGGTCAAAAATAAGAGTCGACAATGCCCAACAGTGTTAACGAATATTTTCTAAAATCTTTGAATTTGCCCAAGATGTCTTGCAATGACGTTGAAGCGTTGGATAGAGCCTTTGATGACTTCACCCATAATAAGCAATCCATAGAAAAATTATGTGATTTAATGGGCGGCAATCCTGTAGCGACACTACGTATTTTGCAACGGGCTAGCTATTGTATCGAATGCCCACGCCACGATGTCGCCCGCGCGGCCGCGGATGTAGCATTAAATGATTATATAATTATCCATCAAAACGATACCTTAAATGGGACGATTGCCTTGGAGCTTATTCAATTGGCACTCTACAGTGCCAATTATCAGGTTGGCCACTTTGATGTGCCAGGTATCAAAGTGGTGTTTGAACCCGAAAATATGAACTCTCCTGCCAACCAACAGGCGCGGACGCTGTTTGCCCGCCTGTTGCCGGTGCTTGATATAGAGCCTGCGGTTATCCTATGCCAATTGCTGGCGCATACGGCCGCACTGCAATATGGCGAACTGGCAAACAATTTCTTAAATCAATCCACGTCAAAAGCGGTTTTGGCCGCTCAACACATTCCGCCAGCCAGACCAGCGGCTGCCAAGCCCGCAAATAATCGCCGTTTTAGTGTACAGGCCTTGCTGCAACATTGCTTGCCGCACTGATACATCCGCCGCAAATCCATGGCCGCCGCGGCAGTGCACCGTCTGCGGCGCGGCGCGCGGCGATGGCAAAATTTGCGGATTATGAAATCGCTTTGCCTGCTGCGCCTGGCATATTGGAACCGACTTCTCTGTTTTCTTCCCCGCCTCTCGCGTCTTGTTTCTCGCGTCTTCATCTCGAAATCGGCTATGGCGATGGCATGCATCTCGCGGCGCTGGCCGCCGCCCATCCGCAAGACGGATTTTTAGGCACCGATATTTATACTGCCGGCACGTCCAATCTCATGAAGCTGTTGTTGGATCAGGATTTGCAAAACATCCGCTTGTCCGATCAGGGCGGTCTGGCCGTATTGCAGGCGCTCGCGTCACACAGTATCGATCACATTTATCTGTTATTCCCCGACCCATGGCCGAAGGCACGCCATCACCAACGCCGTTTCATCCAGCCACACGGCGTGGCCGAAATCGCGCGTACTCTCAAACCCAACGGCACGCTGCTGCTCGCCAGCGATCATGCTGAACTCACCAAATGGATGCGCGACCATGTCATGGCGAGCAGTGTATTTACATTAGCGGCGGAAACCAACGCACCACCAGCAGGACATATCCTGACCCGTTATGCGCAGCGCGGCCAACAAGCAGGGCGCACTCTAACTTATCTTACATTTTTAAGAATTAACATTTGAAACTATTAATTTCTTTACATTTAGCGTTTACTACTCATATTTAAGAAAATTTAAGGAGATGAACATGGCAACTACAGTAGGTTTGGGTGATCCCTCATTCAACGACTTCCAATATTTTGCACAACAAATGATGGAATAAAGATGGGCACAAGAATGTGCGCACGTTAAAAGGTTACAAGATAAGGAAGGTGTCAATATTTGGCAAATTTTGGATCATTCTCCGGTTGAAGTTTTAGCTAATAAAAACTTTATGGATGAATTGTTTAAAAAAGGATCAACGCCCTTGCACATCATTGCTCAATATGGCGATGAAAATTCTGACGAAGGTATGGAACAAATTTGTGCATGGGTGCGGGCAATGCATAATGACATCAATTTACCTGATAAATTTGGTCGCACACCACTGCATATTGCGGCTGAGGTTGGTAATGATGCCATCGCAAATATATTTGCGGCTTATGGGGCTAATAAGGAGATGGCTAACAAGCGTGACGAAACACCGGCACAAGTCGCCCAGCGGTATGGCCAACAATCAACCGTAGCTGTGTTAGCGCTGTAAAAGTAAAAACTGGCAGATTTATGTTGCATCGCTAACCCACCTAATGCTATAAACCCTCCAGTTTCCCTAACAGTTTGGTACGTTTGGGCGTTTGCAGGATGGTCTTGCAAGCGGCGGAGAAAGTTATTTGTGGTTGAAATCGCGCGTAAAATTGCCGACCTCATTACCCCATCCATTGCGGATCTGGGGTTTGACCTCGTGCGCGTGCAAATGACCGGCGGGCAAAACCGCCCCACTATCCAGATCATGGCCGAACCCGTGGACGGCAGCCTCATGACGCTGGATGCCTGCACGCTGATTTCGCGCCAGATTTCCGCGCTGATGGAGGTCCATGACCCCCTGCCCGACAGTCCCTATGTGCTGGAGGTCAGCTCGCCCGGTATCGACCGGCCGCTGACGCGCCTTAAGGATTACCAAGCCTGGGCGGGCTTTGACTGCAAGCTGGAAACCACGCTGCCGTTTCAGGGCCGCAAAAATTTTAAAGGCAAACTCGGCGGGCTGGATGCCGATAATAATATCCTGCTCACCGACGGCAAAACCGATTACCACATCGCCTTCACCGAAATCGCCAAGGCGCGCCTGATTTTAACTGACGACCTCATTAAACACACCGAAAAACAATCCCAGACAGGAGTTGCTTGATATGGAAATCCTCGCCATTGCCGACAGTGTCGCGCGCGAAAAAATGCTCAATACCGAGGAAGTGGTCTCGGGCGTCATCGCCGCTTTGGAAAAAGCCGCCAAAAACCATTACGGGCGTGAAAACGATATCCGCATCCTGCTCGATAAAAAATCCGGCGAGATGAAAATCTACCGTTACCGCGAAGTGATGGATGATGAATTTGAACTGGAAAATGACGATCAGCAAATTCATCTGAAACATGCGCTGCGCGAGAAAAAAGATACCGCGATCGGCGAATTCCTCATCACCGAACTGCCGATGGTGGAATTTTCCCGTCTCGATGCCCAGGCTGCCAAACAGGCGATTGTCTCCCACGTGCGTGAGGCCGACCGCGACCGCCAGTTTGCGGATTTCCAGGATCGTATTGGCGAGATTGTGAATGGCGAGGTCAAACGCGTCGAATATGGCAATGCCACAATTGATCTCGGGCGCGCTGAAGGCATCCTGCGCCGCGATGAATCGCTGCCGCGTGAAAATCTGAAAAACAATAACCGCATCCGCGCTTACATTTACGATGTCCGCCGCGAAGGCCGCGGCCCGCAAATTTTCCTGTCCCGCACCCATCCGCAATTCGCGGCGAAACTGCTAGCGGCCGAGGTGCCGGAAATTTACGATGGTATTATTGAAATCAAATCGGTCGCGCGTGATCCGGGCAGCCGCGCCAAAATCGCCGTGCATTCGAATGAAAATTCGGTTGATCCGCGCGGCGCCTGTATCGGGATGCGCGGCTCGCGCGTCCAGGCCGTCGTCAATGAGTTGGGCGGCGAAAAGGTTGATATTATTATCTGGTCGGAAGACCCGGCGACGTTTGTTGTCAATGCGCTTACCCCGGCGGAAGTGTCCAAAGTCGTCTTGGATGAAAACGCCGGCCGCATCGAAGTTGTGGTGCCAGATGATCAATTGTCACTGGCCATCGGCCGCCGTGGTCAGAATGTACGTTTGGCGTCAATGCTGACTGGCTGGGATATCGATATTCTGACCGAAGCGGAAGAGTCTGAACGCCGTGCCAAGGAAACGAAAGAGCTGACCGAACTGTTTACCGCCGTCCTTGATGTTGATGATGTCATCGCGCACTTGTTGGTCGCGGAAGGTTTCAGCAATATTGAAGAGGTTGCCTTTATTGAAACCGAGGAGCTCGCCTCCATCGAAGGCTTTGATGAAACGGTTGCCGGCGAATTGCAAACCCGCGCGCGCAACTGGATTGAGGCACGCGAGGCGGAGCAAACCACCAAATTCACCGAACTTGGCATTGCGGACGACTTGCGCGCTTTTGATGGCCTCGATTTCGACACGCTGGTCAAACTGGGTGAAAACGGCATCAAAACGCTGGATGATTTTGCGGATCTGGCCGGTGATGAACTGGTTGAGATTCTCGGCAAAGATAAAATCAAACTGCAGGTCGCCAATGACATGATTATGCGCGCGCGCGAACATTGGTTTGCCGACGAAGATGCCATGGCTATGGATCCTGATAATGAAGCAACAGATGAGACATCAGATGACGCGTAATACCATGAATTAAACCTACCCACCCGCGCGAAAATCGCGTAAAGACAAGGCTAGAATGACCGACGGCAACGACACAGAAAAAAAGACTCTCACGCTCGCGCGCGCCGGGGCGCGTCCTGGCGGCGGTGGCGGGGCACATGTGAAACAGCAGTTTTCGCATGGGCGCAATGTCACTGTAGAGGTTGCCAAACGGCGGTCGCTGCCCACCGGCGGCGCCAGCGAAACACGCCCGGCGGCTGGTGCCAGCTCTGCACCCAGTGCGCCGCGTGCTATCGCGTCATCGACGGCTTTTACGCCGCGTCCGGAACGTCCGACTGGCCTGGGCCAGCCCACGGTACGCCCGGCGGCTGCGCCACCACGTGAAGAAACATCGTCTGCCCGTACAACAGCACGTCCCGCCAATACCAATCCGGTTGACCGGACGATAGGCACCACCAGTGCGCCCAATCGCGCCGAACGCCCCGCGGGCCTGGGCCAGCCATCATTGCGCCCGCCTTCAAACGCGCCGCGTCCGGAACGCCCGGCAACCGACCGCCCAGCTGGTGATCGCACCGGATCATACCGCAATGAGCGTCCGAACGTGGACCGTCCTGGTCGCGATGGAACACCGCAAAATCAATATGGTGACCGCACGCCGCGCACGACTGTGCCGCAAAGCCCAGGTCCGCGTCCAGCGGGAGAACGCCCCGCTTATGGCGATAGAAATCGCCCCGCCGGCGACCGTCCTGGCGGAGACCGGCCGCGCCACGAAGGTGGGACGGCTGATCGTAACCGCAGTGACCGTCCAGCTTACCCGCCCCGCCCCGGCGCCCCCCGTACCGGTGAAGCGCGCACCGCCACCGGCACTGGCGGCCCTGCTCTTTCCACCGCCCAACGTGAGGCGCGCCAACGCGCGCTCCAAAACACCGGCAGCGCGGCAGATGGCGCGCAGCGGTTTGGCGCAATGCGCAGCCAGATCGGCCAGCGGTCATTCGCGCGGCCGGAACTTGCCGCAACCACGCCTGATGACGAACGGCGTAAAATAGCCGACCGCGCGGGGGCCAGTGCCGCCGCCAAACTGGAATCCTTCCGCGCCAAAGACGGCAGCGATGACAGCAGCGATGCGCGCAAATCCGCGGCCGCCAAAATGGCGCAACCGGCCAAGAAAACCACTGGCCCTACCACAATTGACCGCCGCACCGGCCGCCTGACCGTAACGCAAGCGCTCGACGATAATTTCGGCAGTGGCAAAACCATGTCGGATGCCGCGCGCCGCCGTTTGGTCATGAAACAAAAACGCAAGGGCGTCAGTAACGACGTCCGCGAAAAAATCATGCGCGATGTCACGGTGCCGGATACAATTACGGTGCAGGAACTGTCCAACCGGATGTCCGAACCCGGCGGCCTGGTTATCAAGACCCTCATGAAAATGGGCGTCATGGCCACCATCAATCAGGTGATTGATGCGGATACCGCCGAACTGATTGCCTCCGAACTTGGCCACCGCGTGGTGCGCGTGTCGGAAAGCGATGTGGAACTTGGCCTCGGTGAATGGGATCACACCAATGATACGCTGGTGGCGCGGCCGCCGGTTGTCACCATCATGGGTCACGTCGATCATGGTAAAACCTCACTGCTGGATGCCATTCGCGCGACCGATGTCGTCTCGGGCGAGGCCGGCGGCATCACGCAGCATATCGGCGCCTATCAGGTCACACTGAAATCCGGCCAGAAAATCACCTTCCTCGATACGCCGGGTCACGCCGCCTTTACCGAAATGCGCGCGCGGGGCGCCAATGTCACCGACGTTGTCGTCCTTGTCGTCGCCGCGGATGACAGTGTCATGCCGCAAACGGTGGAAGCGTTAAATCACGCGCGCGCCGCCGGCGTCCCCATCGTCGTTGCCATCAACAAGGTTGATAAACCCGGCGCGAACCCGCAAAAAATCAAAACCGATCTGTTGCAATACAACATTCAAACCGAAGATCTCGGCGGTGAAACCCAGGCGGTGGAAGTCTCCGCCAAACAGAAACTGAACCTTGACAAGCTTGAGGAAGCGATCTTGCTGCAGGCGGAAATTTTGGACCTCAAGGCCAATCCCAATCGCCCTGCCGTCTGTACGGTGGTGGAATCCAAACAACAGGTCGGCCGCGGCGCGGTTGCGACTGTGTTGGTGCAGGATGGCACGCTGCGCACCGGTGATATTTTCGTGACCGGCTCCGAATGGGGCCGCGTGCGCGCGCTGCATAACGACCATGGTAAAACGATTAAAGAGGCCGCACCGGGCCAGCCGGTCGAAGTTGTCGGTTTGACGGGTATCCCGAACGCCGGTGATGATTTTATCGTCGTTGAAAACGAAAGCAAGGCGCGCGAAATTACCGAATTCCGCCAGCGCAAAAAACGCGACCTCCTTAACCTCGCCTCCAAAAAGGCCTCGTCGCTCGAGCAGATGTTTAATGACATCCAGACCGGCGCCAAAAAAGAACTCACCGTCATTATCAAGGGCGATGTGAACGGCTCGGTCGAGGCGATTGCAGGCAGCCTGGCCAAGGCCGCCGGTGAAAGCACCGAGGTTGGCGTGCGCGTCCTGCATACCGGCGTCGGCGCGATCAATGAATCTGATATCACATTGGCCAATGCCTCCAAAGCCTTGGTCATCGCCTTCAATGTGCGGCCCAATCCCCAAGCGCGTGATCTGGCCAAACTCGACGGCATTGACATCCGTTATTACAGCGTCATCTATGACATCATTGATGATGTAAAACAGATGCTGACCGGCATGTTGGCGCCAACCGTGCGCGAACAATTCCTCGGCAATGCGGCAATCCGCGAAGTCTTCAATATCACCAAGGTCGGTAAGGTTGCCGGTTGCATCATCTCGGACGGCCTCGTCAAACGCGGCGCCAAGGTGCGTCTCTTGCGCGACGGCATCGTCATTCATGATGGCACGCTGAAGACCCTCAAACGCTTCAAGGAAGAAGTCAAAGAAGTCAAAGAAGGCTATGAATGCGGGATGGCCTTTGAAGGTTACGAGGACATCCGCGTGGGTGATACGATTGAGTGTTATGAACTGGAAAGCATCGCGCGCGCGTTATAAACGTAATCTTTAAGCGAACTACAAATGGCGGCCAATGTGCTGCCATTTTTATGCAAGTAATAAATTTGTTGCGTAAAAAGCTGGCTTAATGATAGCTTTGCTTTCATGCGTAAAAGACATGTTTTATTACTTCATACACTTCAGCCTTTAGATGCCCCGCAGCTTAGTACTGGTCCGGCATTATTGGAACCTGGGTTAACCATTGATCAATTGTTGCATAGCGATCCAAACGCTGATTTTGATAATGAAACCAATCTAGGTACTGGTTTAATAAATTTATATGATTGGATCGAAAAACGCCAAACTCGCCTTATCAGCAAAGCACGCAGCAAACGACTGTCTTTGGCGGACCCGGGATCATTCTGTCATTTTTGCTGCGGATTGGTTAACATTAAGTCAGATTATAAAACGACTGTGCGCAATGTTGGCTACAGAAATTTTTCAGATCTTGATATTAAACCTCTAAATAAAAAGCATATCGCTATAAATCAATCCCGCCAAGAAATTGTTATTTTAGTAAATCCTTACGCTGTGTTTGAAGCCTATATAGCCGCAGGCAAAGAAACCAATTTTAAAAGATTTAGTAATCCAAATACTATAGCTGAGATTGAACGCGATATCATGGATTGCAAAACATATGGCATTCAAGAGATGCGCGCGGAATTAGGTGCTTATCCTAACAATCCGTTCGCAGTTCAAGAGAGTATTATGGGGCTTATTATGCGTTTACGTGGCGAAAGCTATGTTAACAAATATAAAGAAATCTACAATCGCCCTATACCAAGGGCCGACAATCCATTTGGGCTCTAATCCACATCGGATTTTTACTTAACATTATGAATTCTTTATGCATTTATGGTTACGAAAAATTAACCCGTTAGAAAATTACCATGTCAGGTCTTATTTCAGGCAATAGTGAAACGATTGAAAGCCGCGATCAATTAACCGCTTATTTTGAGAGCGGCTGCCGCACGCCCGATCAATGGCGCATCGGCACCGAACATGAAAAATTCCTCTATCGCCGTGATACCAAGGAACCGATTGCTTACGATGATGCGGACAAGGGCGGCATCAAACAGTTGCTGGAAATCCTCGCCGACCGCCATGCTTGGACCTTGGTTAAAGAAGGCGACATGCCGATTGGCGTCACCAAGGGTAAATATTCGATCAATGTTGAAACCGGCGGCCAGATTGAACTGTCCGGTGCGCCGCTCCCCGACATTCATCTCGCCGCGCGTGAATTGCATATCTATCTCGATGAAGTGCGCAAGATTTGCAGTGAATTCAATATCGGCATCATGGGCATCGGCCTCCATCCCAAATGGCGCGAAGACCAGTTGAAATTTGTCGAGCGCCCGCGTTATGCCGCGATGTTTGCCGACCCCGAAACGGCGGAGCAAAAACGCTGGGGGCTTTTGACCTGCGCGGCGCAGGCCAATCTTGATTTCGGCAGTGAAGAGGACATGCGCAACAAATTGCGCGTGGCGCTGGCGCTGCAACCAATCGTGACCGCCGTCTTTGCCAATTCACCTTTCTATGCCGGCAAACCTGCCGAAAACCTCAGCCAACGTTATGCCTTCATCCAGCGCGCGGTGCAAACCCCGCAAATTCAGATGATCAAAACGGCGTTCAGCCGTGGTTTCGGCTTTGAAAATTATGCGGATTTTGTCATGCAGCAGCCGGTGCGCCTTGTCGTGCAGGACGGCAATTATTTCGCGCCCAAGAGCGGCACGTTCGCCGATTTTATGCAGGGCCGCCTGCCCGATGCGGAAGGCTTGCTCCCCACCATGGCGGATTTCCAGGCACATCTGTCAACCATCCATACCGATGTCCGCATGCGTAATTACTTCGAAGTGCGCGGCGCCGATGCCGGGCAATGGCGTATGCTGATCGCGCTGCCCGCGCTATGGACGGGCCTGCTCTATGACTCTGTCGCACTCGACCAGGCGTTGCAGCTGATCAAAGGCTGGACGCCTAAGGACATGATGTATCTGCGCCAGGGAGTCGCCAAAAGCGCGCTCAAGGCCAAGTTTGGTATTTTCAAGGATGTCGGGCATATCGCCAATGAAATGCTGAAAATCGCCCGCATTGGCCTCAGGAACCGCGCACGCAAAAACGACTTTGGCGAAGACGAAACTATCTACCTCGACCGCATGCTGGCCTTTATCGCGACCGATAAATCCCCCGCCGAACATCTGCTGGAAAGCTATCACGACATTTGGGGCCAGGATATTGATAGGGTTATTGATGAGTGTAGCTTTTAAATATTTTAACATGAAAGTATTAAATTTCTTGCTTTCAAGCTTAGTTTAGTTTGAAATACTAATATGAGTGAAAAAATTAAAGTCTTTACATATAATAATAAAGCACGCCACATATGTCAGATAGCGGGTGCCTTAGCAATTTACTGTAAAATGGCCGCTAGTTTTTATAGTCGACCAGAAGTTTATAAAGCATTTACTTTGCCCTTAAGAAGACCTATTGAATTCACCGGACAAAAATTAAATGATGAATTTTTAAGATTTTATGGTGCCGATCTGTTTTCAGCACCATCTGTGGCCGCCTTTGCATTTGTACTGATGATGGGCATGGATCGACGTTGTGAAAGGCCGCAAAATGAAATCGATTATCGTATAAATTCTGCTGGAATAGGCATGTTTTTTATGCTGTGCGCTTATGAATATTCTCAAAAATTTGATAAAAAGGCCGTTTATGACCCAAAAGATATGGTTGCATATGCGGTTGGGACACTCGCATTTTTTGCAATCATGTATAATAAACGATTGCCAGAAAAAATTACGGCCGCTATAAGGTGTGTAACTAGAAATATGACCAAACAGCACTTAACAGATCTTATTGTAAAAATTTCTTGTACTTCGCATAAAATCATATCAAGACGCGAGCCTTAAAATAACTTTTGATTATTTCTCAAAGAGCTTTTGTTTTATATTATTTTCATGAAACCCCCGCACGCCTAAGGGCCAAACCTCCCAACGCTAGCTGCGCGTATGTGCATAATTTTCAACTGTGGTCCCCGGCCCGCTGGAGCGTATGCGACAGCAAAATGTGCCGGGGTCTGGTAAGATGTTGAGAGCCGGTCCCATGTTACCTAAACTTGATTAATTTTTATCAGGACAAACTATATCATTCTTCTTGTTGAACCTACCAGACCCCGGCACATTTCCGCGCCATTCTGCTTCGCTAACGCTACGCAGAATTTGCGCGGGGCCGGGGACCACAACTGATAGCTTTATACCAAATATTTCTCGACTAGTTCCTAGTCCCCTAGTATCCTTTTTCAATGAAACCCCGCACGCCCAAAGGCCAGACCTCGCAACGCCAGCTGCGCGTTGCCGAAGAAATCCGCCACGCGCTGGCGGATAGCCTGCATGACATCGACTTCATCGCGCCGGAACTGGTTGGCGTGTCGGTCACGGTGTCCGAGGTGCGCACCTCCCCCGACCTCCGCCACGCGACCGCCTTTGTCATTCCTTTGGGCGTCAATACCACCACCGGCGGCGCGGCGGATGCCATCATCAAAACGCTTAATATCCATGCTGGTTACTTTCGCCATGCGGTTGATCGCCGTGTCGCGCTTAAATCCTCGCCACAAATCAAATTCCTTAAAGACGAAAGCTTCGATTATGCCGCGCGGATTGAAAGCTTGTTAAAGGATGTGGGAGATGAGACGTCGGAATTTGGATAATCCATCCTCACGCATCCTATTCCTACTTCCGATCTCTAACTTCCCGTTTTCCCCTTCCTTATCGAAAACTTATCGGCGCCGCGCGCATAATTAACGCTAAATGCGCGGGGATGTTGCCATGAACAGATTTTGGAAAATACGTTTTCATCAGGAAGATGAACGCCCGTGGCGCGTCATCACCAAAGTTGCCAATACTGAAATTCATAAGGCCAGCTTTGATAAAGAAGAATACGCGCAGGCCTGGATTAACCGTCAGGAATTACGCGCCGCGCAACCGTTAGGCGCACTGGAAAAAACCCGCGATCCGAATGATGCGGTATCGGAATCCTCAATCGAGTCTTTCCCCTGCAGCGACCCGCCCGCCTGGACCGGTGTTGCCGCCAACCAGACCCAGCATCCTGACGTCATTCAAAAGATGGCATCTTAAAATCATTACATCATTAAAAAGGATAACTTGGTCCTACATGCCCTGCGGCTTGTAGATATCATGTGTTTATGGCATTGAATAATATGACCTTAACATCACCGCCATTGGCACCGCCTGGCGCCGGCATTCCTTTATGGGAACGCCTGTTGATCAAAACAGCTTTGCCACTTATGTTAAAACCGCAGGTTAATATTGCGCAATGGCAAAATAATTTTCAAACCTCACGTGATAAATTATTGCAAGCTGCGGAACGTTTTACGCTGCACCAACGCCGCAAAAAATTTTTGATCAACCGTTTTATGGGAATTGAAGACAGCTCGCGCGATTGGTCGCCTGCGCAGGTGATCAGCCATGTGGCAATTGTTGATGCCGCCATTGCAAACATCGTGCCCCAACTTGCTGTCGGTCAAACGCCATCTCAACCGGTCAGCACCGCTGATGTTAAACCTGCGGCTGACGTCACTTGGGACGGCGCCATCGCCCAATTGCAAACGGCAACCGCCGCGCTGCAGGCGGCCAGCCAAACTGATCTGACCCAATCAATCACGCTGGCGCATCCTTGGTTTGGGCCATTGACCGCCTGGCAATGGCTGCAATTCAGCCCCATCCATCACGGCGTTCATTTGACCCAGCTCAAACGCATGTATCAAAAACGCGCGTGATTAGCGGTTTTTTAAATCTTGATAAACCGCTTGGCCTTACATCTAACGATGCACTAATTAAGGCTAAGCGCATGTTGCAAATCGGTAAAAAAGCCGGCCATGCCGGAACACTGGACCCTCTCGCTTCGGGCGTATTACCCATCGCCTTTAATGAAGCCACCAAGGTGCTGCCGTTTATATTTGATGCTGATAAGGAATATGAATTCACCGTGCGTTGGGGCATTGCCACCACGACGGATGATATGGAAGGTGAGATAGTAGACGAGCAGACCAGCAGACCAGCAGACGAGTATATACTAAAAATTCTTCCTCAATTCACCGGCAACATTGAACAAATACCACCCATATATTCCGCGATCAAGATTAACGGCCAGCGCGCCTATGATCTCGCCCGCGCGGGTCAGACACCTGAAATGAAATCGCGTATTGTTGTTATTCACAAGCTCGAATATCTTGGCTGCGCGCAATACGAGGCCTTCTCGTGTGCTCATCCGCTCATCGGCTCGTCCGCTCACTTCCGCGTCACCTGCGGCAAGGGCACCTATATTCGCGCGCTGGCGCGTGATATGGCCCGCGCGCTGGGCACCGTTGGGCATCTGACCGCCTTGCGCCGCACCCGCGTTGGGCCATTTCATGCTGCGAACGCGATTTCATTGGACAAATTGGCGGAATTGGGGCATATGGGGGCGGCAGAGGCAATACAGCCGATTGCGACCGCGCTGGACGACATCCCGGCCCTGGCCGTAACCCCGGACTCTCTGCACCGCTTGCGGCAGGGGCAACCCGTCACGGTGGCCATTCCTCTCTCTGACGGCACAGTGTGCCAGATCACGGAGGGAGCAATGGCACTCGGGATTGGGGTGTTTAAAAATGGAATGCTTTGGCCGCGGCGTCTCTTCAACCTCTGACCTTATGGAGTCACGATGTCGATTACTGCTGAACGCAAAATTGCGCTGATTAAAGAATACGGTGCCAATGGGACTGATACGGGATCACTGGATGTGCAAATCGCCATCCTCACCGAACGGATCACCAACCTGACCGCCCACATGCAAATCCACAAAAAAGACGTGCATAGCCGTCGCGGTTTGTTATTGTTGGTCGGTCAACGCCGTAAATCACTGGACTACTTGGCGCGCAAGGAAAAACCGCGTTACGAAGCTTTGATTAAAAAGCTGAACATCCGCCGTTAAGCGTCACGCAGTAATCTTCCATTATTGATAGTAGGATTGCTATTGGCAAATTTGTTGTCACGCCGGCGAAGTGGTATAATTCGCATACCTCGGGAAGGTATATATCGCGAATTACATTACTTTATGCTAGATGCAGAAAATAACCTTTCCCAAGGCGGGGCATATGTAAAAGGTTACACATACGCATGTGCTATAAATAACCTTGTGACAAAATTTAAAAGTGAGAGTCTCACAATCATGGAAATTTTTACGTCATCAGGTCGTCAAATTTACACTCACCCTTCTATCAAAATCACAACACCGCCAACTAGGTTTTTTAAACTCATGTGGCCTAACCAACAACAAGCTTTGGAGCTAACCTAAATATGTTTGATATCTCTCGCGTCGATTTAACCTGGGGCGGCCGTCCGCTCCGTCTCGAAACCGGCAAGGTCGCGCGGCAAGCCGACGGCGCCGTCATGGTGACGTATGGTGAAACCATTGTGCTCTGCACCGCGGTTGCCGCCAAGTCCGCCAAGCCGGACATTGATTTCTTCCCGCTCACCGTCCATTACCAGGAAAAGGCCTTTGCCGCCGGTAAAATCCCCGGTGGCTTCTTTAAACGTGAAGGCCGCCCCGGCGAGCATGAAACGCTCAACTCGCGCCTTATCGACCGACCGATCCGCCCCTTGTTTCCGGCTGGCTTCTATAACGAAGTGCAGGTGATCACGACCGTCCTGTCGCATGACATGAACAATGACCCTGCCGTGCCAGCCCTTATCGGCGCCTCGGCGGCATTGTGCCTCGCCGGCGTCCCGTTCATGGGCCCGGTCGGCGCATCACGTGTCGGTTACATCAATGGCGAATATGTGTTGAACCCGACGCTGTCGCAAATTGATGACAGCAGCCTCGACCTCATCGTCGCCGGTACGCAAGAAGGCGTTTTGATGGTGGAATCGGAAGCCAAAGAATTGACCGAAGAGCAAATGCTCGGCGCGGTGATGTTCGGCTGGCGTGAATTCCAGCCGGTCATTGACGCGATCATCAAACTCGCGGAACAGGCGGCGAAAGAGCCGTGGGATATGCCGGCGAGTACGTTTGATAAACAGGCGCTCGATGCCGGTTTGCAGCAATATAACGAAGCGCTCGGCAATGCTTACAGCATCACGGCCAAAGCGGAACGCTACGCCGCGGTTGGCGGTTTGAAAAAACAAGCCATCGCTGGTTTGGCTGATCACGGTTACACCGACAAACAAATCACGACTGCGTTCAAAGATTTGGAAAGCAATGTCGTGCGCAACCGCCTGCTGGATACCGGCATCCGTATCGATGGCCGCGATGGTAAAACTGTACGCCCGATTGTCTCGGAAGTTGGTATTTTGCCCCGCGCGCATGGCTCAGCCCTGTTTACGCGTGGCGAAACGCAGGCGCTGGTTGTCGCGACACTCGGCACCGCGCAAGACGAACAAATCTTTGACGTTTTGACCGGCGAATACCGCGAAAACTTCATGCTGCATTATAACTTCCCACCCTATTCGGTGGGCGAAGCGGGCCGCATGTCATCTCCAGGCCGCCGCGAAATCGGTCATGGTAAATTGGCGTGGCGCGCGATTCACCCCTTACTGCCGGGCAAGGCCAACTTCCCTTACACCGTGCGCGTGGTGTCCGAAATTACAGAGTCCAACGGTTCATCTTCGATGGCCACCGTGTGCGGTACGTCGCTGGCGATGATGGATGCCGGGGTGCCGCTGGCGCGCCCCATCGCTGGGATCGCCATGGGCCTGATCAAGGAAGGCGAGCGTTACGCGGTCATCTCTGACATTCTGGGGGATGAAGATCATCTGGGTGATATGGATTTTAAAGTTGCCGGAACTGATGCGGGCATCACTGCCTTGCAGATGGATTTGAAAATCACGTCGGTCAATGAACAGATTATGCAGGTCGCGCTGTCACAGGCGAAAGACGGCCGTTTGCATATCCTGGGTGAAATGGCCAAGGCATTGACCAACGCGCGCGGTGAAGTCTCCAAAAACGCGCCGCAGATCACCACCTTCAAAATCAGCAAGGATAAAATCCGCGAAGTTATCGGCACCGGCGGCAAGGTCATTCGTGACATCGTCGAACAGTCGGGCGCCAAAATCGACATCGAAGATGACGGCACCATTCATGTCGCCGCGGTTGACCAAACCGCCGCGCAAAAAGCCATCGACATGATCAATGCGATTGCCGCTGAAGTCGAAACCGGTAAAATCTACAGCGGTAAAGTCGTCAAGATCATGGAATTCGGCGCCTTCGTCAATTTCATGGGCGCGAAAGACGGCCTGGTACATGTGTCTGAACTCGCGCCACAGCGCGTGCAGAATGTGAAAGATATCGTCTCGGAAGGCCAGACCGTCAAGGTCAAAGTCCTCGGCGTGGACGACCGCGGTAAAATCAAACTGTCGATGAAACAGGTTGACCAGGCCACGGGCGAAGACTTGGGTAATGCAGGCGGTAACCAGTCCCGTGGTGGCCAGGCTGGCCAGGGCGACCAGCCACCGATGCAGCAATCTGCATAAGCCTTGCTTACATCACGAAAGAAGGCCGCGTTCATCGCGGCCTTCTTTATGAAAGTAATTAAAAAGTTGCTGAAAGGGGACATTTGAAATATATTTAAATAGCATAATGAAAAGGAAGTAATATGGCTATTACGCATCGATCCCATTTTGACGGCTTTGCATTAGTTATTGACGATACGATTTCCGGCGGCCGCGTTTTAAAAATTGATAATCCCAATGGAAAGTATTTTGGTAAGCTTCTAGTATATGGCACGGATATTATAAGTTTAGGCAATTTAACTTGGACCTTAGAAGGTCTAGATGCTGGCAAAACCAAAATAACCGGCCTGGGTAATTTTACCTCATCAAATGGCGATGTTTATCTGGCAGAAAGTGAAGTGACAGATCTTGGTAATTTCACATCAGCCGAAGGCGATGTAAACATATCATTGACCCATGTATCAAATCTTGATCTCTTAACATTTGTCGGTGGCAATCTTAATCTTCGGCATTGCTATGATTTAAAACGTTGGTCAAAAGACCTAATCGTTAGAGGCACCATTACATTAGCAGACGGCACCGAAACAGATGTTGAAGGTGCTAAAAAATGGTTTTTAGAAAATTTTCTGGACCAAAATCAACATTTGTTAGAAACAACAGCCGTTGGTGCTGGTGTTGTACCACTGCAACCTACCCGCGCTCGCGCGCAATTTAGAACCGGCACCTTCAATCCTGCCGCGAATGACGATATCGCACTATCTCGTACGGTCGGCGTGCATGAGCACAATCGCAGTTTTGCACCGACGGCAGATATTTAGCCGCGGTTTCCCTTCTCCCTTTTAGGGACTGAACGTATATGCAAACGATGCTATGCCGGGGCGAATAGCCTCCCCCTTGTGGGGAGGCACAAATTTATAGGGTGAAACAAGAATTGTTTTACCCTATAAATTTGGGTGGGGGTCACATGGTTTCTGGGCGCACTTCACAATTTTATTTCGCCCGCGACATGCGTAAAAACATAACCGACGAAGAGTTCAAATTTTGGTGCGCAATCAAGGAACAACCGCGCGCGCATGGCCGTTGGCGCCGGCAAGTCTTATTTGGAAAGTATATTGCGGATTTTTGCTGCCATGAATATCGGCTGATTGTGGAAATTGATGGCGCACATCATGACGTGGATAAAGATGACACAAGAGATGCATTCTTGGTTTCAGAAGGCTATAAAGTTTTACGATATAGCAACCAGAACATTAATAGCAATATAACGTCGGTTATTGAGGATGTATTACCGCATATTAACCCCCACCCAAATTTGCAAGGGCAAATTTTTGCCTCCCCGCATTTATCGCGCCGCCGCAACGTACACGTTGCAAAGGCGGAAGGGGGAGGCTGTTCTTCCTAGCATAACATCAGCTATGCATAGATTGTAGCACGTAAGGGAGAGATGGTTTCAACGCCTAACTTTGTTTTTTCGCGCGATATTCTTTAACAACTTTCACCCGCTCTAAGATCCCCAAATACTTAAGCAAAGGCACCATCGTCAAACCCTGTACAATCACCGAAAATGCCACCACGCCGAAGGTCGTGCTAACAATCGTCTCGCGCATCGGCATGCTGCGCGGCAATCCCAAAACCAATGCCAGTGATAGCGCACCGCGCAGCCCGCCCCAGACCAGGATATGCTGATGCGGCAAGGACACTTTTAATTTGGGCGACCAGCTGAAAACACTGCACAAGCCATAAACCGCAACCGCGCGGCCAAACAGGATCAGCGCAATCATACAACCCAAGGGCCACCACACATCGGGGCCGAAATCATGATTGATCAGCGGCAATCCCATCAACAAAAAAATGAGGGAATTCACCGCAAAGCCGATATATTCCCAAAACGACGCGACCGCCTCGCGTCCCTTGTTCGACAAAATCCCCAACCGTCCAATATTGCCCAGCATCAAACCCGTGACCAGCGTCGCCAGCACGCCCGAGGCATGAAAATGCTCCGCCAGCAAAAACGAGCCATAGGCGGCGACAGTGGTAAAGGTAATTTCAACCAGATGATCATCAGTATTGCCGATCAGAAACAGTGTCACGGCGCTGACAACAAGGCCGCACAAAATGCCGCCACCGGCAATGGTGACGAATGACAACAAGGCATGACCGATCGTAATCTCCTGCCCCAACGTCACCGCGCCGAACATGATAATGAAGAGAACGACGGCGGTTGCATCATTGAGCAAGCTTTCGCCTTCCACCAACAGTGCCAAACGGCCTTTAACTTTGGCGGATTTAAAGGTCGCAATAACGGAGACCGGATCGGTCGCTGAAATCAGGGCGCCGAACAACAGCGCGATTTGCACTGGCCATTCCAGCAAATAACAGGCGCCCGCGGCAATGATGCCGGCAGAGATAATAACCCCGGCGGTTGCCAGCAACAGTGTCACCGGCAAATCCTTTTTCATGTCGCGCCACGGGATCAAAAAGGCGGCTTCGAAAATCAATGGCGGCAACAAAACTTTAAAAATAAGGTCCTTGGTCAGCACAGTGCCGTTCAGCGGGATGGGCGACAAGGCGACGCCAACGCCGGCGATAACCAAGCCCACCGTGTAAGGCATTTTCAAACGCCGCGCGAGCATCGACACCACCGCACCGATCAATAACGCCAATTGCACCTGTTCCAGCGAGATATTCATGCTGCAACTATAGCGCGATTACCGGAAAGCGCAATCAGTTCCAAATGATATCATCCTTGGTAATTATTTTACCCGGTTGCGACAGTGCGCTTTTTTCATTGCTGCGCTTATAAACATAAATGCCCAGCACGGCGAGGCCAACCGACCAGATCGCGGACAGTGACGACATGCCGTCCATAACCGCGCCGGCGGATTTTGGATCGGTCACAATCGTATAGGCGATCGCGAACATTTGCGCGCCCCAGGTTGCCGCCATAATATAGCCAAAGGTCGGGCGCATCCGCCTGACATAAGGATCTTCTGACGCAACTTCCGTACGCAGCGATTCATTAATCTGCGTAAGTGCGGTCATGTTCTCGCTACTGTCCAATGTCGCGATCGCTTCCAGATGCCGGTTGGCTTCTTTGACCTGGTCGAGCGGGATCGCGCCGGTTGTGATTGCGGTATTCACACCATCCAAAGCGTTTGACGCAGCCTTGGCCACTGGACTGTCAATTTTATTCAAACCTTCCTGTACGGCTTTAACCAATAATGGCAGACCGATGGACGCGAGGAGTGCTGGTAACATGATGGCAATTATCCTTCATTGGTGCTATAAAAATCAATAAAAAGAACTAGGTACTAGTAGATTGAAAATCTTATCCTAATTCCCAGTTCCCAGTTCCTGTCATCCCGTAATCCGATAAAACACATGATGCCCCACCACACATAACGGTGCTGCGCCCACTGCCCATTGCGGTAGAATATTGCGCGTATGATAATGCGTGGCGCCTTTGGTTATATCTTGGAGCGCGCTGCACACCGCCCATTTGGCGATGCGTACCGCCATGTAAAACGCCGGGTCCGCCACTGTGACTGTTAGTAATTTTTGATAATTCGGATCGGTGCGGTTCCAGCAGCTGAACTGTTTTTGCATCTGGCAGACGGATACAATATCGTTGCCCCACCAAAATTTGCGCGACACGCGCGACTGGGCATAGGCGACACGGTTGTTCACGACACAAGCCACCGCCTCCATCCCGGCTTGGCCGTCACTGCGCGCTTCGCCCCAAATGGTGCGCGCCAGCACATCCACCGCGCGGCTAGTGAGTGCCGCGGCGGCGGATTGAAAACAGATAATATTGGACATTTTAAACTCATAATTGGGAATGTCTTTCTCCTTTGAAGGAGAAGGTGGCCGATAAGCCGGATGAGGGGCATCCTCTCCCTCAAGGGAACGGGATAACAACAACGTCACCTGCTAATCCTTCAAAAAATCAAAACTCGCCGTCACCGCGCGTGCGCGATACGACTCCACATCCAGTTTGGCTTCGATGCGGTTCAGATGCGCGACCAGGCGCCCTTCCACTTCCCGCAGTGATTGTGTTGAGGCATAGGATTTGGCAACTTCTAGTTTAAAGGCGCTGACCAGTTCCATAATATTGCCGCGCAAATGCGTGATAGATCCTTCCAGCAGCGCGACTTTACGTTCGGCCTCGCGGCGGCTTTTAATCACGAACATAAACAATGCCGAAATGGTCGGCGCTTCCACCGCCGAGATCCACCACGGCAAATCAATTCCAAATGGTTCCATTGTTTTCTCCTTTCAGGAGAAACGTGAAACAAGAGGCGAGCAGCGAGACATAAATCTCGCTTCTCGCTTCTCGCGTCTCGCTTCTGTTAAACCTCAAACTCTGTTTTGCCGCGCCAACCCGCCACGCTACCCCACCGCACCCGCACCGCTGCCTGCGCCATGCCTTTCAAACGCATCGGCGTTGCGCTAATCGCGCCGGCGACTGCATCCAAACCGTCATCGGCACTGTTGGCTTTGGCGGGTTGCCAGTCGCGCATTTCGGTGATGAACGACGTTTGCCACAATGATTTATGGGCGTACACCGCCTGCGCGGCGAGTGGTGCATCCAGTGCCGCCAAAATACGTTGTGCCTTATTCTGCGACGCATGTGCCTCGCGCACCGCGCAGGGAATTTTGCGCGCCGCCAGCACTTGGCGCAGCCGCGCCGGTAAAAACTTACCGATGCCGTTGGTTTCAATCGTGATGACCGGCACAAAATAACTGTCCAGCAAACTGGCCACCGCCTCGCATTGCTGCGTCGCCTCATCATCCGCACTGTGCCTATCGGTTTTCAAATAAGCGATGCGGTGCAGGTAATAAACCCCTTCACCATCCACAAACACCAGTGCCACCACGCTACCATCACGCGCGCCGGAAAAGGCCGGGTCCCACCAACAGCTGGCCGCAACCAACTGCGTGGTGCCCAGCCATAACTGCGCGCTGCCTTGGGCCTCTTCATAGCGCAGCTCCGCATCATATTTTTTCAATAGCGCCGGGTCCAAACGCGCCGCCCTGCTATTGACCGCCTCCAGCTGCATCTGGCTGTTGAACTTCAGCGGCCCGCTGCTGCGGCGTAATTGCGCGATGGCAGCCGCATCGAACCGCTCCGGCCAGGCGCTGCGGCCGGCCTTATCCAGCAGCGGGATCGCCAACCGCTGATAGCCTTGTAGAAACGGCACGCTGTCACCCGCGCCGCGGCACGGTTCAACCGCATAAATCGTGTCATAACTGTGCGGCGTGCCGATATACAGCTGCGCGCCGCCTGGGGTCAGGATAAAATCCAGCTCGCCTAATGCTTGGCGTAACGCCGCACGTTGTTGCGGGTTGTGGCACGTTGTCGGTACTTCGACATCGTCGCAGATAATCACATCCGCCCGCGCGCCGGTGATATTGGCGCCCAATCCGCGCGCCAGCATCGACGGATCGCGCATCACCGCCTGACGCGTAACAGTAAATTGTAACGCGCTCCATTGCGTGGCGCCGCGTGGTTTAAGCCCGCCTGTCAGCGGATGGCTTTCAATAATTGTGCGCGTCTGGCGCAGCATTTTTTCCGCCAGCAGCTGTTCAGCGCTCACTACCAAAATCCGCAAATCAGGATTTTGGTGCAACAGCCACGCACAAAACAGCCCGACCAGCGTAGATTTGCCGGAGTTGCGGAATGCCAGCAACAACAGCTGCCGTTCGCCGCGCTGCCATTGGTCGTGCAGCCAGTTGGCGATGCGCAGCTGATGCGCAGGCGTCATTAAATTTTGCCGCCGGTTCCACAAAATGAGAAACAGCGGAAACCCGGCTGGCCCTGACGACGCTGGCCCCGATGATGCTACAGATGTCATGCATCACCGGCCTCAACTGATGCATAGCCATCAAGTTCGGCCTGAGCCGCCGCCAGTTCCGCGGTGTGATCTTCAGTCACATCCTCCCCGGCATCAAAACTTTTATGCATGCGCAGCAACAATTCAATATGCGTCAATGCGGTTTTGGCGCCCGTATGATAGGTGCCATATTGTTTAGGATCGTCCGCCGTCGGCGCACCCGGCATGGTCAGGTAATCCTGATAAGATTGTACGACGCGATGTAGAAATTGCGGCAACAGCAGCCGCACCTCGGCGCGCGCCGCGGTGATATCGTGATACATGTTTCAATCTCAGTGCTTAGGATTTCTTGCTGATGACAAACCAGTTGGCACCGTTGGAAATAACCGTTACCGCGTCATAAATAACGTTCAGCGTAAAAAAGCTGGCGCCATCAATGTAACCGCCGCCGGACACGCTGACATTAACCTTGTTCGTGCTGACATCGGTTTTCTTGATGGTCACGATGCGCCCGGCAGCATTGGCCGCATTGGCCGGCGGCAACCGGCATTCGGTCACGCCGCTGTAGGCGCTGACCAGATACACTTGGCGCGACAGGTCCGGCTGCACCAATGACAGGCCGTCATAAAAATAAGTATTAGCGGGATTTTGCGTGGCCGAGGTAATCCACCAGGTTGCGCCGTTGCACACCAATGTGACGTAATCATAGCGGCTGCCCAGCACCACGGTGCGATTGTCAGGGCCATCACCGCCGGTTTCCTGAATGATGACGTTATTACCGCTGAGATCGGTTTTTTTGATGGTGACAGAGGCGCCGCCGGCAGTGGCTGCATTTGGCAAATTAACAGTCACATTGCCGCCAAAGGCGCTGACCAGATAACAGGAGGTGGTTAAATCAACATTCAGCGTCGAGACGCCATCAATAAACTTGGTGTCATACCGCAATTGCTGGACCGTAAGATCAGTGGCCAGTGTTTTACTCAACCGGTTTTTAATGGGATAACCGCTATTCAGGGTCGTGTAATTGCCGCCGGATAAATCCTGAATCGCCGGACCCGCCGCGGCGGATAATAGATTGATGATATTGGTTTCAACCGAACCCGCGCCCAGGTAAAAATTCGGCAACGCGGCTAGCGCCTCGGCATAAGGATTGATAAACAGGGTTTTTTCCGTATTGGCACCCAGACGAAAACAGCTGTGACCGGTGGTGTGGATATTGGCTTCGCAATCCACAAAGGAATTATTGTAACGGCCGTATTCCACATAAAAACCGCTGCCGGTGATATTGGCGCCCAGGGAATAAACGCGCACCGCATGGAATTTGTTGGCATTTGGCGTATCGCCAGCGCCGCTTTTGGTCAGCCACACGCCGTGGATTTTCGGGCGCGCAATTAAAACGCGGTGAAAGTTGTTCCAGTAACAGGGATAATTCGTGTCGTTATAGCCATCCAGCAACAGTCCGTAATTGGCATCCCAGATGCTGACATCGGCGACGCTGTTTTGCACACACACGCCATTAAAACCGAATAATTTGATGCCGGCATTGCCGTTTTCCAGTTTGAGGCAACTCACGCGGGCATAGTCGGCCGTCATCTGGATCAGATTGAAAGTGTTATCGGCACCGTGGATAATACTGCTGAATCCCGCGCCGTATAACTGCTGGCCTTGGCCCACCATCAATGGTGCGGTGGTACGAAAGGTGCCTGGCGGCACGAACACATTGGCATGCGCATTCAGCGCCTTTTGAATGGGCAGCGTATCATCGGCAATGCCATTGCCGATGGCGCCAAAATCCTTGACCGAGACGATTTCATTTAAACGGTCAGCGACCGCGCGCGACATGGCGCCCGTACCGGTCGGCGCAAATTGCGCGGGCGACGGCGCCGCCCCGGCATCGTAGCTTTTAGGGTTCCCACTGCCATCAAAGCCCAAAATTTTATTGGCGCGCAACGCGCGGCTGGGCAATGTCACCGTATTGGGCAATTCCGACCGGTCGAAACGCAGCATGCCGGCAGTGTCGCTTTGCACCTGTTGCAAGGCGGCGACCGTATAGTCAAATTCATTATTAAGGCTGCGCGCCGAAAAATCGCCGCCTTCCTGGAAATCGGTGCTGCGCTGGATGGCGAGGCGGCGTTCCAGCGTGACGATAACATTGTTCGGTGGCGCTGGGGCGAATGTCACTGCACCGCCGCTGGATGCGCCGGCACCCGTGATGATGTATCCGGCATATTGCACGACATTGTCAAAACTGATCGTAAGATCATTGGTGCTGAAAATCGGAAACGGATAGGCGTAAACAGTCTGGCTGCCGTTTGCGGTATATTGAATGCGCGGCATGACAGCCGGAATGGTGATATGATCGGTCATAGTTTTCTTTCTTAGTGTTAATTGCGTGACGCGCAAAAAATTAGACATCAAGCGCGGATAGTCTCCCCTTTGTGGGGAGGCTATATGCGCTTCGTTCACTTACTCATCTGCTCATCAGCTAATCTGCTAGAAAACAGCATCATGCAGATAACCCAGCAGCTGGTTATTTTTCGTCTGGCTGCGCTGTAACAGGTTACGCGCCTGAATATTGCCCAGCGTTTGATCCAGCTGCGCCATGCGGTTACTTAAATCATCATCGGCAAACTGCTGTTCGTCAGCACTGTTCGCAAATGCCGTTTCCTGCAGATTAGCGGCGCTGCCGTCATCAGGGCCGATGCCCTGCGCGGCAAAATGTGCGCGGGCTTTGGCAAGCCCGGCGCGCAATTGCCGCAGCCGTGTGTCGCTGTCAGCGTCAGCCTTTGATTGCAAGGCGCTTTTTTGCAAGGCGGCGTTATCGGCAGCCTGCTGTTCCTGGAGCGCGTCGCTGGCCGCTTTTTGCTGGTTGGCGGCGCGGTCAAACTGGCTTTGCAGGCTGCTGCGCGCGGCATGTTGCACCAGGCCTTGGGCCGCCGTTTCAAACAGCGGTGCGACAACGGAGGTTATTCCTGACATAGGGTTCCTTTGGATAGGCTTAAAGATTGACATGCACCGCCGTCACAACCGACAGCAGCGTAAAGGGTAAGGGCGTATCTTGTTCGATAACCCACAGGGGTTTGGACAAATCCCGCCGCCAGCCGCGGCCGCGCACCGCGATATCGCCATCAATCGCCGGTGGCGGGGCATCGACAAATTCTGCATTGATCGCCGGCCGCAACGCGACGTCACGCAAGCCCGCGCCGGTATCCAATCGCAGCGCCGCGGTATTGGCGACACGCAATATGATTTCGACCAGCCGCACGGTGCGCCCGGCACCATCCGTGCCGGAACTGTTGGGCGGCATCGGTTCAATGCGATGCGTAAACGGCAGCCCGGCGGCGACCGTCATGGCGGCTTCGCTTAAAGTAACATGTCCCGCCACGACAGTTTGCGCTGGCTGCACCACGCCATCGGCGATGATATCGACCGTACGCCCATTAAGATGCGCCAGGCCGCCCCATACCGTCGTGGGCATCAGCGCGGTGCCGGACAGCGCCGCATCCAGCGGTACGCCATCGGCAAACTGTTCAATAAAATAAGCGCCGTTACGATTGGTCAGCGCATAAACATTATCGCCCACCACTGTGACAGCTTTGACAAAACCATCCGTGCTGTGCTGCGTCCAGGCGGTGACAGTTTCCGCGCGATACAGCGTTAAAGTGGCAAAGCTGCCGTCGGCGCGCACCATAAACAGCAAGCGGCGCAATTTATCATATGCAATTGAGACCGGGTCGACGACGATATGGCTCGCGATCAGCGACAGATCGTTGGCATCATACGCCTGTTCCCCGTCGTTGAATAAAAATTCGCGCAACTCATGACCGCTGCGCGCCGCAAACAATGTCGCACCATCGACATCGACCGGCGCCACCGTGCGCGTGGCGATTGATCCGACCCGGGTCTGCCGGTTCAGCTGGATAGAGGCTGGCGTCAGTGGCGTTCCCGTCACCATCCATTCCGCGCCCGAGGTAAAGACCTGCAAATGACGGCCCGAGAATACCGCGCGGATGGCATTGACCTGGTCTGACAAAATGCCGAATTCGATCGCTTCATCATCCAAGCCGGTGGCGAGATTGAAATTCCACAACCGCCCCGATTGCGACAGCCACAACCGGTTGGGCAGATCGCGCGCGCCGCCGATGACCAGGCGATCCTGATGGAACACCACCGAAATCGGCCAGCCGCGCACCGCGCTGAAACTCTGTTCCTGCCAGCTCGTGGTGGCGGTAAGGGCTGTCAGTGTTTCCAACACTGTGGCACTGGCCACCGTGGGCGATAAAATCGCGGTGACCATAATTTGTTTGCCATTGATACGAAAAATCGTATTGGCATGTCCGGTCACAAAAAAATCCGCTGATGCGACGATGGTAATTGCACCCGTCGTGGCCGATGGCGTCAAGGTGACCGCGCTGTCAGCAAATTTATAATAAGGTTGATAGGTCACGCCGTTAGGATCGCTGGCAAACTGCCAATTGGCCAACTGCCAGCCGCTGGCGCTGCGTGTAATGGTGACCGGCGCCACATCCGGATGACACACCAAAAATGTATCGGCGCTCTGTGCCCAATTGAGTTGCGATAACTGCGCCAGCGTCCACGGCGTCACGAGCGTGGTGGCCAGCGCGCCGTCCAGATAAATGGCTAGCTGCAAATGCGTAAAGACAAACAGATAATTTTGTTCGGTATTAAATTCAAAACTGGCCAGGCGCCCGTCCCCCGCCGCGGTATCGATATATTCCAGCCCCGCGCGGCGCGTGACGCCGCCGGTGGCATAGACAAACAGGTTATGCAGCGCGCGGGCGCCATTTTCATAGGCGCGCAGATCGCCGCGGCCGATCAGGCGCGGCGTGACTTCGCCCGCGGTGAAATTGGTTTTGACAGTGCGCATGACGGGCATCAATTGCGCACCCCGATCAAGGTGAAATCGTCAAGCGCCGCCGGTGTATCCTGCTGCGCGTCGATAGATTTGGCGCGTTTGAACTCGGCTTCCGCTTGCGTGAACAATATCTGCGCGCGGCTGGTGCTTTCGGTCAACGGGATGCAAAATTCCGCGGTCAACCGCGCCAGCAGCACGCTGTCAAAAAACGGCGGGCAATCCACTTCGGCGACGCGGGCGATATAGGTTAAAATAACCGCTTCATTATTGGCATGCAGCTGATTTTGAAAAATGCGAAACGCGGTGCCGCGGCCAGCGCCCGGCACCCCAGCAGATAACGCGCGCAGATAATCATTGGGCAGTTCAAACGCATAATCGTAATCCGCCAATGGCGACGCAGTCAGGCGGTTGAGCGTGACCTGCGCGGTGGCAAAGCTCCAGCCATAGGCTGACAAAAGGCCGTCGCGCACCGGTGTGTAAAAGGCGGCGGCCAGATCAGACTCCATCGTCGCGTCATCGAAACTGTTGATGGCATGCGCGCCAATACGGAGCAGCGCGCGGGAGCACAGCGCGATTGCGGAAAGAGACATTTATTTTCCTTTGGAAAGAAGCGGGAGGCTGAAAAGTGGAAGCTGGAAGGAAACAGGTGCTGAAAAATCCAGCCTCCTGTCTCCAGCTTCCAGCATCCTTAATCGGTATTCGTGTTGTTCAACTGGTTGATGTTGGCAACGTCAACGACGCTGCCGGTATTGGATGTTACGATAAAAATACCATCGATGCGGGTACTGCCGGTCGCGGTATTCGCCATGATCATGTCTCCAACGCGTAACAAATTGGCAGCGCTATTGAAATAACCGGTGGTGTCGATGGTGGTTGCTGCATCCGGATTGGATTTATAGTGCCACAGCGTAAAGCCGTTCGCATAAGCCAGGACACTGAGGTTTTGTGATGAAAAAGCCATGTTGCAGTTCTCCTTGCTTAAGATTCGAGGCAGCGCAGCGTGACGATGCCGTTGGCATCGATCAATGTCGCGCCCTGGCTCATCATGCTATTGACGAAATAGGACGCGCGGTCGCCGTGCCAGCTGACATCGGTTTGCACATCGGCGCCGGACGCATGGCCGATCGCCGTTTTGTGGTACCAAAAACAGTTACGCACGCCGGCCGTGGCGGTGAGACCCGAATGTGGGATCCATAAGGTGCCGAGCCAGCGTTTGGCCTGACTGCCCTTGAACGGCATCTGATCGTCACCGACGTAATCGGCATTGACGAATTCATCGATGGCGAGGAGATCCGACCATTGGCGCCAGCCAACCACGGCATACCGTTGTTCATCATCCGGCACATCGAGGTTGCCGAGCATTTGAAATGCCGTCAAAACCTTCGCCTTTGTCAGACCGTCGGTATTCGCACCGGCATAGCTGGTGCTGCCCCCAAGCGCCGCGATGATCATATCATCAGTCTTGCGGCCCAAGGCGTAAGCACCGGCATTGGCAATAGTCTGGCGTTCGTCATTGTTGGTTTTGAGTTCATCCAGTTTATCAACCCAGTCACCGGCATAATAATCCTGCAGCATGCATTCAACCGCGTTATGGTCGATATTCATGACGGGGACGGCACCGTGCCGCGATTTGGTCGCCGCGGTGCCAGCACCTACTTTTTGAAAGACGGCGGATGAGCCGACGACAGCGGATTTGCTGCGGACGGTGGGGCGGAGTTTGGAGCCCATGCGCTGATACGCTTCATGGACTTCACGTTCGAATTGTTTGACAAACGCTTGATCGATAGAGGTCGACATTGTCTATACCTGTTTGTTAAGGGTGAAGGACAAGCCTGGCGCGCGGTTCTCTGCACGGCATGTGCAGCCGGGTTCAGGCGATAATGCCGGGCCGCAGTTTAAAAACCGCGGTTAATCCAAAAGTGATAGGTGGTGGCCGGTTGGGCGCGCTGCCGCCGCGTTGGGTTGACTGCCGCGGGGGACAGCAGCCAACAGAATAGCGATAGTGGAGTGGACATCTGTCAATGCAGCGCGCCGCCGGAACGGCCCAAGGACAGCCAATTTTTCAATGGTTTACACCATTAAAAGACGGATTTTGCCCGTTGTTAAGAAATACTATATAGGAATTTTATCCTTATGTCAACAACATTTTTGCAAGTAAATAAATTAGTGGAAATCTGAGCGCCAAGCACCGTATAACATTCATTCAACCAAGGATACCTTATGATATTTCAAGCCAGATTAAATAAATTGTCACAATCATTTATGCAGCACTTAAGCGCAATCGTTCAGCCTATCGTGCAGCATGCTCAAACAATTGCCGTTAGTTCTGGCATAGGTGTGCTGGCTTACGCGTTGTTCTCAGCTGCCAGCGCGCCGCCACTGGTTCAGCCTGTTAAAACCTGGCCAGGATCCAAAATTTTTGCCTCATTAAAACAAAATTTTGGCGATACTATTAACATCGTTAAACGCACTGATGGCGAACATTCCACACACATATATTTTGACGACGGCAAGCTGAATTTTGCAGTGCCAGAATTTACAAGTGAACTTAACCGCAGCGCTAATTTGGAGTTTTGCAGCCGCGTCGCTGCGGCCTACCGACAAAACGGCTATGTTTATGATGATAGCGTTGCGATGCAGTTTAGGGATGATGCAATAACAGGTTCACATAATAAGAAAAATTTGATGGAAGGTCAGATTTATCCAAAATTAAGATTGGCAATATCACATAAAGATTTACCAGAGCCGAATTTAAAACGTGCCGTATCAAAAGTGGCAGCACCCGCCGCGGTTCGCGTACCTTCCGCACTGCCGTCAATATTGCCAGTAACCAATTTTTCGGGTGAGGCAATATTGTCTGCTAAACCAGTACCAGCCAACCAACCAGCCATGAATGCCAAAATGCGCCGCGCTGCACAACGCCGCGCCAACGCACAGGCGCTGGGCATCAAAATCCCGGAAACCGGCACCAATTCATTGCAAAAACTGTCACGCAACCAGGCGGCGGCTTGGAAAAGTGAATTTGGTCTGTAGTGGGCAATCCTCAATCATCATAAGTGGCTGATGGTGATTTCATATCGTCCCGCCCAGGCCTGTTGCAAATATTCTGCCAGCAGGCGGCGGTGGCAATGTGCGGCGTCATGTTCGGTGCATAACAAACAGGCATTGTGCAGGCTGGCGGGTCTTAGCACCGCCGCGACGTCACGTTCGGCAAGCAGCGCCAGATAACGCCCGGTATATTCATCCCAATCAAGGCGTTTCGCCTTACCGTCATCCAGCAATTCCTTGGTGGGCGCCAGCAGCAGATTATGCTCATAATCAATCTGCACCAGTTCGCGCAAAAAATACGACAGGTCTTGCTGCTTGGCAAAGCCCGACAGCTGCGTGGACGGCCAGCGCCGCGTATCGATGACTTTGGCCACACCGGCATCGCGCAGCCGCGCAAAAAACGCCGCCGCGCGCCAGCCGGCGAAACCGATGGTAAAAAGGTTTATAGTTGGACTCATATTAGATATTCACATTAACCTTGCTAACCCCTGTTTAATCTATTCAAATGATTTACGTCAGCTATATTGCGATGACAACCGAGATCACCATGCGCCAACGTATTACAGTTTTGCTCCTCTTAATTTTGTCATTACCGGCTTATGCAGCGAGACATTGCCAGGAGTTTTTAGGATTATGGACACCGCTTAGCCGGACTTCGCTGGATATCGGCCTCAAAATAGAGGGTAACAAAATCGTTCATATACAAAATCCGGCCTTTTTATGTTGCCATCATCGCGACAAACCTCAAGTCATCCAAACTGATGCTTTTAAAGTTTTGGATGTGCCAGCACCGCCGCATCAAATTTATTTGATCGTCAAAGAACAAGAAAAGGGAGAATTGCCCGAATATCATTATATCGAATTAAAAATAGAGAACACTCGTTATACTTATAATCAAAATTTATCGGTAACACACCTTAATTGGGACAAATTGCCGTTAAACGAGTGGGAATATCCTAATATTGAGCGTTTTACAAAATGGCTAGATAGCGTAGCTGATTGTAAAAATTGTAAAGAAGGAAATATTGAAACTTATGCAAGGATTACTCCATGATATTGGATAGTAAGTCATAAATATTTTGATTCCTAGACGGCTGTACATCTTTGCGGTGAGATTCTAAAGCTGCAGTATCCCAGTCCCCCTTCTTGTACAGCCTCAAAGAAACCGGGCCATTTATCTTCATTAAACTTACCGCTACAAATATTATATTGCATAGATAAAAGCTGGCACTTATGATATTTTTGCCATGAAAATAATGCTGACCATTTTAGTGTTTTTATATTTCTGCAGGCCCGTCATGGCAAAAGAAAGTCTTCCCGCAGGATTCTTAGGATTATGGCATCCTTATAGTCGCGCGATGGATGATGTAGGAATACAATTCACTAAGGAAGGTCGGCTTATTTACATAGAAAACCCAAAATTTTTATGTTGTCACCATAAAAATAATTCAAAGATATATGTGACTAAAGAATATAAAATCATACATGTTAGCAACGATAATGAAATATATGTATTAACCAAAGAAAAATATAAAGACAAAAATTTTTACGAGTATGTTCATTATACCATTGAAAAAAATCCAGATAACAAAATATTATATCTGATGGAAATAACAAAGGATTTGCCTGGCTGTCATGATGCGTTAACCGAAGAATGGGAAAGTTTTGATGCCGCAAGGCTCTGGACAAAAATAGGGCCAGATAGCCGATGCGGCGCCGAAGCAGAGCGCAGAGGATCAACTTTTTCGCGCTAGCGTTTTGCCTTTCTAAAACGTGTTGCGGTATCACTGTTTCTATCCGTGCCGACCTGCCAGCGATGCGATTGTTCAGCAGCTGTGTCCCAATCCTGTTCTTTGACTGCTTTCCAGAAGTCTGGCCAACCCTTATCTTTTCCTGTTTGAGCGTCAATGCGATGTTCTTGGAACTTGCTACCCATGTTATATTCCATATCCATCAAAGCAATTTTAGCCGATTCAGGATAACTGTCAAAATCAGGGAATTTCTTTTGCAATTCTAAAACAGACTGTTCAAGCTTTTCATGTAGTTTTTTATCACTTGCAGTGGGATTTAATTGAAGATCAGGTAATCCTAATTTTTTGGTTTGATAATCTGTATCAACATTACCCGTAGTAGCTTTTACTTTATCAAACACAGTTTTTATTTCATTACTAGTCGCTGGACGTACCGTTCCATCTTCCTGTTTTATTTCAAAAGGCAGTTTTTGAGCTTCTTGCACACTTGGCAACATAATTCCCGTACCAACTGTAATGTTGCCTAGACTATCTTTGTATAAATAAGGTACATCTTTTTCATGTTTAATCACGAGATCTTTAATTTCCTTATCATCGACGCCAACTAAAATAGTTTGCTTGCCTTCATCAGCAACTTTCCTAATAAGATTATCAAAACTGTTGTTCTTTCCAGATGACAAATCAAAATTATTTTGGCTGGTTTCATCCGCTATGCTTTGCACAAGCTGGCCGAAATCCACTGGCTCTGTCGCTGCAGCTTTGTTCTTTTGCACGGCCCCAAGCGGCGGTAAATCAATTGCTTGCGCGCTGCTGCGCGTAATGGCGCCATCGGTTGTGATAACTTTATTATCGTTAGTTTTATCCTCACCAAACCAGCCGCTGATGGTGCTGTCAATGCTGTCCGCAGCGTCGCTGATATCATCGCCCAGGCCGTGCAGGAGGCTGCCGCCCGCATTAGTGACGTCTCGGGCTGCACTGGATACTGTATCCCCCACCGCATCGGCGGCACTGCCTAAGCCGCTGAAGACCGAACTAAACAGGCTGCCAACGCCGCGCGCGGCAGCCTGGCTTAAGCTGCCGATAAGACTAGTAATGGTGTCGCCTTTGGGTTCCAAATAACCGTCTTTTTTGAGGCCTTTATCCGCTTGAAAAGTTTCAATGGCATCCTCGAGGCCATTGCTGAAATAGCCAGTAGGGCCGGCGGTTTTATCCAGATTGTAATAGCCATTGCCATGCAGCAGCGTTTCCACCGGCGCTACATCGCGCCGGCGGTTGGTTTTGTTGCGCCCCACCTCATAACCGAAACTATCGTCGATGACATTGACGATATAATCGAACAGGCCGCCATTGCTTTTTGATTTGGCTTGTTTGCGCGGCGCGCTGCCAAAGCAGCCGTCGTCACTGCTGCCGGTATTGCCCGTTGACGTTGCGAATTCTGAAATCAGATAAGGGTCATTATCCTGCTGTTGCTTTTTGCTGACATAGGTGTCATCACCAGAAAATATAGCTTTTGTATCTGGCCAAGTGTCGCGCAGCGCGCCAATAAAGCCATCGCCGCCATCGGCATCGTCTGTCACCGTATCGCCAAAACCCAAACGCCCAAACGGGTCGGGTTTTGTCTTGGTTGTAAAACTGTCAAAAAGCATAGTGAAAAATCTTTGTGTGAATGTGCGGTTTAAAAAAGCGAGGCGCAAAACACTTTCATGCCTCGCGCCCCATGCCTGTTATCTATAATTGTCCGTTATACCGGCGTTTAAAGGCCGCGGTGACCTCCGCAATATAGGCAGGGTCCTTTTGCTGCCAATAACGCGGGTCTTTGACCATGTCATTGATGTCATCGGCGCCGCGCGCGGTGCCGTCCGGCTTGAGCGACGTCGGTTCGTCATTCTGCATCATTTTGTACAGCGCCATGACGCCCTGATAGGTGGTCGATAAACCCTTGACCGCCTCCTCCGGCAGATGCGCCTTGGCCCACATCAGCAGCTGACGGCTGATCTCGCGCCACTGCGCATCACCGCCAAATTGTTCAATGAGGCGATCCTGTTCATGTTCGGCGCTGAATTCCTGGGCGATGTCCAAAATCATTGGCACCAACCGTTCGGCGGCGAGATCATAGACCGTCTGTGCCTGGTCTTCGGTAAAGCTTTTGTCATGCAAAATATGGTTGATGCTGGCATCGGCTTCAAAAAAACCGTGCGGGCATTTGATGTTGTAACCATCCGCCGTCTCCGGCACACCCAGCACTTTCATCATGTGCGGTTTATTGGCGGGATCAACGCTGCGTGATAATTTGCGTTCCAATTCCTGATAGGATTTGAGCAGCGCGTCAGTGCGGATGGTGCCCTGCGCGGCATCCCAGAATTTTCCCGGTACACCGGCGGGACGGTCAGTCGCGGGGCGCCCGGCGGCGGGTTTGGCGTTGTTGTTGTCGACCAGTAAATTCAGTTCCATGTCTTATTGTCCTTGGTTGGGTGTGGGATTGATTTTGCCGCGCGACACAAGCGTGTTGATCAGCGCGACCGTCGCGCGCTGGCCTTCGTGGTAAAATAATTCTGTGGCGCTGCTGGTGGGCGGCAGGCTGCGCGACAAAATGGTCTGGTTGAGATGGTCCAAGACACGCGTCCCGGCGGGAGTGCTGAAACATTGCGTGAAAAGCCGCGCAGTGTCGTCCGCCACCGGAGTATCCAGTGTGGTTTTATCAAACCACTGCCAACCGGCGGTACCGGTATCACGCTTGCGCATGCTGGCCTCCTGCGGTTAGCAGTTGCGCAAGGCTGTTGATTTCCTGTGCGGCGGCATCCGGCAGTGCGGTCATTTTCATCAAGTTTGATGGCACACCGAACATCTCGCCGAGCCAACGCACCACTGCGGTTTGATCGATGACCTGCGCGCCGGTGTTCAGCGTCGCCGCGCTTTGCAACCACTGCAAAATATTCTGCACATCGCGCTGGCCTTGCGCCATGGCCAATGGCGAACGGTAATCCAGTTCAATCATGCGCCCGTCAATCGGCAGCAGCGGGATTTCACCACGGCGCTGCAAAATGCTGATCGCGCGCAACATCAATGGCGTCAGCAGTTCCGATTGCAAACGCCCATAGGTCGCGCCCAATATGCGCGCCATCGCCGCGCCGCGTTGCAACACCTCGGTCGCGGTCATGCGGTAATCCGGTACCATGCCCAATTGATCGGTTAACAAGGCGCGGCGGATGTTGTTGCGCAGATCGGTTAAAATAATTTGCGACACATCGAATTTACCGGGTGCCGCCAGCGGCGTCAGGCCCGCCGAACCCACCGCCTTCGGGATAATTGCGCCTGGCACCAGTTTGATGTTGGCGGGGTTGAGGACGCCGTCATCATCCGCCTGCCAGATACCGGTCACCGAAATCGACGCATTTTTTAAAATGAGTTCAACAACTTTATTGGCGGTTTTGATATCGGGCAGTGCCTTCATGACCGGCGAACGCCCGTACACCTCACCCGGCGATTTTAGCCAGCGGAAATTGATAAAGGGTGATTGCGCCAGCCGCGCTTCCCGCAACACCAGCGGCGTTTGTTTATCCGTCAATAACAGCGCGATATAGATAAAGGCGGTTTGGTCGGGATAGGTAATTTCCAAAACCGGAAAAGCGCGATGCGGATCAGACGCGCCCTGTGACAAAACCTCGCGCGGCAAGGTCACCGCGCTATAACGGTCGCGCAACGCGCCCAATGTCATCGGCACTTCGCGAAAACTGTAATCCAATTGGCCGCGGGCGCCTTCATCCAGCGTAATTTGCGACAATGGCACGGCGGTGAATTGAAAGGCGGACAGGTGCCCCGGCCGCGCCTCATCAAAATGCAAACTGGCGGTACCGGCAGTGACGAGATCCAGGTAACATTGGTGCATTTCGACCGCAAAATTGCTGCGGTCGAAATGCGACTGGAGTTTTTCTTGAATAATTTCCAGTTTTGGCGCCAGCGCATCGCGGTCTTGGGGTGACAGATCCGGACCGGGTTTCAGTCCAAACCAGCGCGACCACGGCGGGGTCAGTTGCGCCAGCAAACTAGCGGCCAGTTGGTCGACCGCATCGGCAGCAGTAGCATCGAACAACCGGTCATAGCGTTTTTCACCTTGGGTATGCGCGGTGAAACTGTCGCGATTAGGCAGCACATAATCGTAGCATTCACGCCAATGGCTTTCCCAATTGGCGCGCAGGCTACGCGCCTCATGGTAATGACGCAGCAACAGTTCGGTGTTCAAAGCGGGGTTGGCTGATTTCTGGACCATCGCTATTCTCCCAACAAGCTTTTGCGCTGCGGCACATTGAGATTTAAATTCAACAAGCCGCGCCAAGAAGTGCGGACCGTGTCCGGTAATGGCGTGCTGCGTGGCGGCATGACTGACGCGGCAGATGCGCTGCTGGCCGTCGTGGTGGGTGTTGGTGTGGTTATTGCAGATGTCGTAGCGGCAGGCGTGGCTGCCGTTACCGTTGGCGGCGCTGGCACGGCCATGGCCGCATTAATTTGTGCCGGCGTCCGCGCGACAATCGGCCGCGGGGTGCCAACCACTTTAAGACGTGACGTCGGCGCGCTTAATAAACGCGCGGCGGGAATGATGCTGCCCATGATTAAAATGTCCTTTCGGCGCGTACGGTTGTGGCCGCACGCAGTTGTTGTGTCGTGAGATAACGATAGAGATGGTATGGCGTTAAAATAAACGGATCGCGGATGCCCAGGTAACGCTTGACGATTTCAACGCAATTGAGCGGCGCGAGCGGCGCCATTTTTTCCAAATGGCGGCGAATGGGCGCCTCGCACACAACATGATGTTGCGCTTCCAGCCAGGCTGGCAAATTAAAATCCGGCGCCGGCGGCAAGACGCTGACTTCCAAGCAGGACGCCAGCGGTTCCAGTGCGATCCAATGGTCGCCATCATTGATCAGCACAAAACAGTGGCGGAATTTATGTTTGAGCCAGCGCAGCCAGGCGATGTTGGTTTCATCGGCAAACACCACCCAGGCGCGTTGCGGTTGTTGGAAGCTGTTATGACCGGGCGGCAGAAACACCGCCGCGGTAACGGAAGCCGTTGTGGCTGGTTGAATACGCAGATCACTGGGCATCAGTTTACCCACAGCTGGTCAGCAGCGCCGCGCACAATGCCGCGGCGGCGCAGCGCGATATCCAGTTCGCGCATGGCTTCCTGCCACAAGTGATGCGCGCGTTGCTCCTGCTGGCGTCCCCAATCTGGCGCCTCGCGGCGTTTGCCATAATGCGCCAGAATTTTCATATGGTCCCAGCGCAAACGGCGGTTGCGGTAAAGCCGGTCAACAGTGCGATAGATGTCTAAAGGTTCACACGGGCGCGGCGTCGCACCCCGCCCGCCCGATACTGTGGCACCATCACTGCGCGCCTGCTGGGCAACGATGAACCAAAACCAAGCCTCTTCCACCGTGGCAAAAGGCTGCCCCGCATGAAGAATTTCATCATTTTTACTGGTATAATTTTCAATTGCGACGCCAAACACTCACTTATCCTTTGGTTTGTGTGAATATATTCCTTTTTAAAGGATTTATTTACTAATGTCAAGCGATGTTTAAAGAAAATTTTCCTATAGACAAACATACTAAAATATGTGAATATTTTCCTCATGATTAAACATATCAACATCTGGAAGGCGCTGGATCGCCTCGCTGAAACGAATGGCCTGTCAGCGTCAGGTCTGGCTAAAAAGGCTGGTTTGGATCCTACCAGTTTTAATCCCAGCAAACGCAGCACCCCCCAGGGCAAGTTGCGTTGGCCGTCAACAGAATCGATTGCCAAAGTGTTGGCCGCCACTGGTGCCAGTTTTACCGATTTTGTTAATTTTGTTGAAACCAGTAATGATGAGAATTATGAGCAGGCCGCGCACCAGGTGCCGCTGATCGGCTTTGCTGAAGCCGGCCAAAAAGGGTATTTCGATGATGGTGGTTTCCCGGTCGGCAGCGGGTGGGACAAGGTGCCAATCCCGCATATGGCCGACCCCCAGGCTTATGCGCTGGAAGTTTCGGGTGACAGTATGGAACCCATGTATCGCGAAGGTGATATTCTGGTGGTCTCCCCCACCGAACCCGTGCGCCGCAACGACCGTGTCGTGGTCAAAACACTAGAAGGCGAAGTTATGGCCAAGGTCTTGGCGCGCAAAACCGCCAATAAGATCGAGCTTAAATCCTTCAACCCGGCGCATCAGGATCGCGCCTTTGATATCAAGGACATCGACTGGATCGCCCGTATTGTGTGGGTCAGTCAATAGCATCGTGTCTAAACACATCAAACTTGCCGATGCTTTTCTACATTTTAAAACCGCAGATAGCATGCAGCGTTTCCTGCGCGACCTGTGCACACCCGCCGAAATCCGTGAGTTTGAGATGCGGTGGGAGATTTGCCAGCATTTGCATGACGGCAAGCTAACCTATCGTGAGATCGCCGAGCAAATGCAGACCAGCGTTACGACCGTCACCCGGGTTGCGCGGTTCCTGCGCGATGAACCACATCAGGGGTATGCCAGCGTCCTGGCCAGATTAAAATAATCACATCCATGCTTAAAATAAAGTTGACACTTCCATAAGTTTTGTTTTATCGTATTAAAACAATACAACAAGGAAAATTCAAATGTCATTAGATGAAATTTTAAAAGCGCAAATTGAACAAAGTACGTGCGATTTAATAGAAAGAAAACTTCGACAAGATGAGTGGGATAGACAACAGGAGCAAGCTGATATTCAAGCAATGGCACGCAAACAACAACGCACAATTGAAGAAGAACCTGTAAGACAGGCACTCGCACTCATTCAGGAAGCCATAAAAATTTTAAATGATTTTGAGAATCTTACGCGTTTGCAGCCTATAAATTGCACGCTTGACGGCGAAGTTTTTAGTGAAATGGAAGAAGGCTATAGCAGAAAAATAGAGATATTTATAGGCAATGAGCCCATATGGCGTTCAGTGTATTATAAAGATACGCCAATAATCATTATTACACTTGTATGGAGTGTAGCCGCTGGATTCTCTCTAAACAATGTTGTTACTTTAGAAGAAGAAAATCAGGAATATGGCGGTGTTGATTATAATTATCGATACTTATTTGGCAAAGACCCCGCTACATGGGACCAGCGTTGCGTTGATCAAAATGACCGGCAAAATCCCACCACGCCGGTTAATGCTATTTTAAATATTATCAAAGCTTATCTCGGCCAAGAAGAATATGAACGAAAAATCATTCCGCTTTTTGAACGGACTTTGGCTATTAAAGGACAAGAGGTGGGGACTGAAACTACTGTCAAACCAATCATTCCCCGCTATTGTACTGGCCGTTCGCGATTTTTAGAAGAAAATCCGCGTTCGATGGTCAGTTGGGCCGGCGCCAACGGTTGCGATTGCGAGGCATGCCGCGCTGAATACGGCGTGGCGCTGGCTGGTTCAGCCAGCAGCCCGCGCATTTTTGTGCCAACCTAAACAACATAGCAATAAACGGCATAAGCATGCCTTATGTATAATCGTATTAATACAATATAAATTATTTACACTGTCAGGAGACATTAAATGAGCGACCTATCTAAAACCAATGCATCGGAAACAGTGGCAGATTTGCCGCCAATTGTTATTGAGGCGACTGTAAGTGGCGATTATATGCGCAATAAACCTGCTAAACTGATGGGAGGCCCCATTAGTCTGGCCACCCTGGGCCTCGCGTTCGAACAACGTTTTGAACTCCGGTTGTTTCGGGACAGCGTGCAAGGCCAGCTGCTAGGCAAGCAGAGCTGGAATCCGCCGCAAGGCTGGATTTCGCAGAACGGCTGGTCCTACTGGCTGGCCCTGGGCTATCTATTGGATGGGTATGCGCCGCCCTGGGCTGTGAGCGGCCTCGGCAAAACGTTTCGCCAAGGGCCGGATTTGTGGCGTTTTAAAGCGCTAACAAAAAAACAACGTGAAATTTTTCCAGGCGAACGCGGTGGACTTCAAGCGGGAGCCGTCACATATAAAACGGGCGGCAAAATTTTGCCGGTCATTATTCGTGATGAAAACAACAGCTTATTGTTAGAAGCCGTTATAACAGCGCCAGGTTTTGATGCCATGCTGGATTGTGGTTATGCAATATTTTGGGATAGCGACACGCGGCAGAACAGATTATTGGGCGCAACGCGTGATAATAATCAGGCTGATAATTACTTACGGGTTTTGGCAATTGATATTAGACAAGATAATAAAGCTATGTGTTTGACAGTGCGTCAAGCGAACGGCTGTCTGACGCCAGGCGCACTAGCTATTTTTGATGGCTTTAACGCCTACGCACGCGATGCAAGTTTTGAGCCGCAATCTCTGGACTGGGGTGTAAAGCCCACTGCCATACCAGTGCGGCGCCGCTGTAGCGGACCGTCTCCATTCTTGCAGGACAATCCGCGCCTGGCACCCAATTATGGTGGCTGTGATTGTGACGCCTGCTGCGAACGAAGTGTAGCCATCATGGAAGACGTTGCAAACCGTACAAACGCTTGGAGAAAACCATACAACACTGAACCGTAAAATAATGAAAATACGCTTGACACTTCTATAAGTTTTGTTTTATCGTATTAAAACGATGACCTATCTACTTTGTTTTATATCTGTCTTTTTGCACCGATATTAGTTGTCATGGGCAATATTTGCCGTTGCATATGCACTCAATCCTTCCACAATTAACAATTGCCGACACAATGACCATTCGCCGCCTTGCCCAAACAACATCTAACTTTTCTCTGGCCAGCTGGAGCCAACTGGAAGCTATTCAGTACTTGGAAACATTGCGTTGGCAATGGTCTGATAAAACGGCGACGGCAGTAGACGCTACGGTTGCGGTGATGAATTGTATTAATATAATTGTTTCCCCGTTAGGGGGTGGTATTTGGCGCTCACCTTACATGGAATGGCCCGCCATAAAACTGAACGCAGCAGTCGCAATCGTTGAACTGCTCAATCAAGGCGCCAATCAAAGGGATTTAATTGACTGCATACCGAATTTAATTGGCTGTACGCCAGATGACAATAATTTTGCCGGTTTGGCGGTTTTGGCGGACTATATCCTTACGTGCGATGACATCAGATATGTCACAGTCAATGTCGAAAAACTGACAACATGGCAAGACAGGTTAAAAGCTATCGCAGACTGCAGTTCGCCCACTGATGAATATAGCATTCGCGATCAAAAACGCGAGCCGCTTGATCGCACAATACGTCAATGTCTGCAACGTGGCTTTGCCGTCAAACCAGAGGCACCTTGTTTTAATTCTTAGGACGCATCGTTGGAAAAGCAATCACCTCGCGGATGGTCTCTGCGCCAGTCAGCATGATGGCGAGACGGTCGATACCGATGCCGAGGCCGCCGCAGGCGGGCATGCCCAGCTCCAGTGCCTTGATGAAGTCTTCATCCAGATATTGCGCCTCTTCATCGCCGGCGGCGCGTTGCGCGGTTTGCGCCTCGAACCGCGCGCGCTGTTCCGCCGGGTCGGACAGTTCGCTAAAACCATTGGCAACTTCCCAGCCGCCCATGAAGGTTTCAAACCGTTCGGTGAGCAGCGGGTTGGTTTGATGCGGCTGTGCGAGTGGTGAGATGTCTTTCGGATAATCGATGACGTGAATGGGCTGGATCAGCGTGCCTTCGACCTTGTCGCCAAACACCGCCTCCACCACCTGGCCCCAATTGTGGCAGCCATGTACATCCACACCAATATTTTTTGCGGCATCCTTGGCTGCATTCAGGTCAGTAATTTCCAAAAAACTGAGGCCGGTTTTTTCGGCAACCAGATCGCACATCGAACGCTGTGGAAACGGTGCGGTAATTTTGATATCATGGCCTTTGAAGGAAAATGTGTCAGTGCCAAACACCGTTTGTGCGACGGCGGCCAGCGTTTCCTCGGTTAGCTTCATGACGCCGTGATAATCGGTAAAGGCCTCATAACTTTCCATCGTCGTAAATTCGGGATTGTGTTTGACCGAGGTGCCTTCGTTACGGAAACAGCGGTTGATCTCAAATACTTTGTCCGCGACGCCGCCGATGATAAGACGCTTTAAATGTAATTCCGGCGCGATGCGTAGATACAGCGGCATGTCGAGCGTATTGTGATGCGTGACAAACGGCCGTGCCGAGGCGCCGCCGGGGATGACATGCAGCATTGGGGTTTCAACCTCTAAAAAGCCGCGGCTTTCTAGAAAATTACGCATGGCGCGGATAATGGCAAAACGTGCGCGCAGGATTTTGCGCGACTCCTCATTGCCGACCAGATCATATTCACGGTGGCGGTAACGTGTATCGACATCGGTCAGGCCGTGGTATTTTTCCGGGGGTGGCGCCATCGCCTTGCCGAGTACTGTTAGTTCCGCCAGGTTAATCGTCAGCTCCCCGCGCGGGGTACGGCGGATGATACCGCTGACACCAAGCCAGTCCCCAAGATCGAGTAGTTTTAGCTGTTCCGTAATTTCGGGCTGTTGCGTTTTTTTGTCACTGAACACCTGAATTTTGCCGCTGTCATCGAGCAGATCCATAAACATGCCGTCATTGCGGTATGACATGATGCGTCCGGCAACTTTAACGGTGACTTCGGTAACTGTGCCGTTTTCAAGGTCTTTATATTGGTCCTGCAACGCACCTGCCTTGGCCGTTACGTCAAAACTATTGGGCGCAAACGGGTCAACACCTAGCGCGCGCAAAGCGGCTAAATTATTTTGGCGCGCGGCACGGAAATCAACGGTTGGTTCGGTTTTTTGAGGATAGTTCATGCAGATAAGTTACTGAAAAAGCTATAAAAGTAAATCATTTGTTGTTGTAACAATTTTCCCATGATATTGTCAGTTCAATTATTGGGGAAATATTATGCAAACAAGACAACAAGAGATACGTGGCGCAATCTTAGAAGCTGCCCAAAATTCATGTAAACTTCCTACGCCACCTACTGCTCTGTCTGCTGCGGCTACTCTTGAAATGGCAGTTAATATTGTTCGTTTGGCCGATGCTCAAGAACGTACAGCAAATGCCCTAGAACGTATTGCTGCTGTTTTAGAAGGTATATTACAACCCGCTGAAGAGTTAAAAGGCAATTTAGGCGGTTCGCCAGGCACAGAAGAAAAGCCAAACGTATTGCTTGACCGCGCGCCAACACGACGGACAAGTCTAGCTCACAAAGATTTTCAACGCTCTAGCCTGGCACTGTAATTAACAAATCGGTTGCATAAAATTGGCACAGGGGTCATGACATATGCATGACCCCTGCTGCGCGGCTGGCCGCGACCATTGACTGTTTAACAGAAATTCTGGCGGCGGAAAAACCGGCCGATACCGTGATGTCGGCATTTTTCCGTAACCGCCGTTATATCGGCAGTTCGGATCGCGCGGCAGTCGCCGAAAATATTTATCGCATTCTGCGGCGGTATTTCCGCCTGTCCTGGTGGCTGCAACGCATCGGGCGCGAGACGATTAATGCCCGCGCGCTGCTGTTCGCCGATCTGCTACTCGGCGAAAAATGGAAGGTGCCGCGGCTGGATGATTATTTTAGTGATGACCGTTATGCCGCCAAACCCTTGAGCTACAAAGAACGCGAATGGGTGCCATTGCTGGAAGGCGGCGACCTCATGCCGCCTGAAATGCCCGATGCCGTACGCGTCGAATGCCCACCGGAGGCCGCAGCGCGGTTGCAGCCATTATTCGGCGACCGTTTTGGTGAAGAAATGGCCGCGATGACATTTCCCGCGCCGCTTGACCTGCGCGTCAATACGCTGATCAGCGACCGCGCGGCAGTATTGGATATCTTTAAAAAGATGGGCGTGCAGGCGGACCCGACGCCCTATTCGCCGTGGGGCATCCGTATCAAAAGCCGTCCAGCGCTGGGACAAATGGACAGTTTCAAAAAAGGCGCGTTTGAGATTCAGGATGAAGGCTCGCAACTCATCGGCCTGTTGGTTGGCGCGCAGCCTGGCATGCAGGTGGTGGATTTTTGCGCTGGCGCCGGCGGCAAGACGCTGGCAATTGCCGCAACCATGCAGAACAAGGGGCGGCTCATTGCTTGTGATGTGTTGGAGGGGCGCCTGATCCGCTCACGCGAGCGTATTACCCGCGCCCATGCCGATAATATTCAAATTCGCCCGTTGGCATCCGAGAATGACAAATGGGTCAAACGCAGCGGCGCAATTTATGACCGCGTCCTTGTCGATGCACCATGCAGTGGTACGGGTGTGTGGCGGCGCAACCCCGATGCGCGTTGGAAACAGCTGGGGCCGGAAGTTGCGGAGCTGGTTGCGCTGCAGGCGCGCATTTTGAACAGCGCGGCGCGGCTGGTGAAACCCGGCGGACGGCTGATCTATGCAACCTGTTCATTATTGCCGGATGAAAACCAAAATCAGATTGAAACTTTCCTTGCCGCGCATCCTGAGTTTTCCGTGGTGCCGTTGGCACAAGTATGGTCTGAAACCATTGCCCAAATGCCGGAAGGACAGGCAACACCGCCCTGCGCTGGTAACATGCTGTCCCTGACCCCCGCGCAACATCAGACTGATGGCTTTTTTGGCGCGATTTTGGAGCGCAAGATGTAGGCACTGAACATATAATTGACAATAAGTTGTACATGTGCTATATTAAGCTATGAACATCATTTCTTATACCTATGCCCGTCAAAATCTCGCTAGCGTGCTGCAAAAGGTGCATGACGACTATGACCCTGCAGTCATTATGCATAAGGGACGAGAACCATCTGTTATTATTCCACTATCGCAATGGGAACAATGGAATGAAACGGATTTTTTGGCTGCTAGTCCTGCTAATCGCGAGGCATTGAATGAGGGCATTGCCCAATTAGAGCGCGGTGAAGGAACGACATATACTATGGAAGAATTTTTAGCCAAAGTTGAGCAGGATGCGCGTTAAATTCGCGCCTTTAGCCGAACAACATTATGCTTATTGGTCAAAACAGGACAAAAGAACGCTACGCAAAATCGGCCAACTTATAGAAGACATTTTGCGAGATCCTTATGCAGGACTTGGCAAGCCGGAGCCTTTAAAACATGACTGGCAAGGTTACTGGTCGCGTCGTATCGATAATCAGCATCGCCTGATTTATCGAATTCACGATGACGTTATTGAAATAGCACAATGCCGGTATCATTATTGATCCGTGCAACATCTAACTAATAGCTTTCTTGGGTTGGTGCTGATGCATAATCTAGACTAAAATTGTTTTGCAAGTAATTAATAGCTAATTTTCTTTGACAATCTTTCTAATAATATGATTTCATGGTTTATCAACTAAGGAGATTTTATGTAAAAGCTTAGCCCATTCCCTTTTCGTGGCAAGAATTTTACTGTGCAGCGCAGCGTGACTGATGAACTTGTTGTTGTAACTGTTAAAAATGGTGCTGGTCATACGTTGATGCGCCATACAGTATGGCAGGATGATGGTGAAGCGATCCGTGGTGTTGAAGTTGGCAAAGGCGTTCAAAGGACCGCCGCCAGAATGGGTGTGCCGAAGCGCGCTAAAGATATGAAGGCCAGCGACTTTTATCAAAGTGATTATAATCTTAGTGTTATTGAGCCAATTTTAGCTGCCGCTGAACGCCAAGGTTGGGGGCGCAAAAATCCAATTGTGACTGTTTCACTAAATTCTATTTAATATGAGAAATTAAAAGCCCGGCTGAGCCGGGCTTTTGTTAAGCGCTTTCTTTTTCCTTGGATGATTTAGGGTCTTTCGGTTCCTTGACCTCTTTTACATCCTTGGCCGGTTTGGCTTTTTTCTCGCCAGCGGCGCCGCGAATGACCTCGGCGGCCGCCTTTTTGTTAATGACGTCGCCGGTGAGGACCAGTTCCTTCGCGGTTTCATCCCCCGGCAGATCGAACATCGGGTCGATCAAGACATTTTCCAAAATGGAACGCAGACCCCGCGCGCCGGTTTTGCGGTCAATCGCCAGTTTGGCGATCGCATGCAGCGCGCTGTCATCGACCTTAAGCTTGATGCCTTCCATTTCAAACAACGTTGCATATTGTTTAACAAGTGCGTTTTTCGGTTCGGTCAGGATATTGATCAGCGCCTGTTCGTCCAGATCTTCCAGGGTCGCATGCACAGGGACGCGGCCAATGAATTCAGGGATCATGCCGAATTTAAGCAAGTCTTCAGTTTCCAGATCCTGCAGGATCGCGCCAACGCGGCGTTCATCCGGCCCCTGCACTTCCGCGCCGAAACCGATTGAGGTGCCCTTGCGGCGCATCGAGATAATCTTTTCAATCCCGGCAAAGGCGCCGCCGCAGATGAACAAAATATGCGTAGTATCGACCTGCAAAAATTCCTGCTGCGGATGTTTGCGGCCACCCTGCGGTGGCACTGAGGCAACCGTCCCCTCCATCAATTTGAGCAGGGCCTGCTGGACGCCCTCACCCGAGACATCGCGGGTAATGGATGGATTGTCCGATTTGCGGGAAATCTTGTCAATCTCGTCAATATAGACGATGCCTTTTTGCGCGCGTTCGACATTGTAGTCCGACGCCTGCAGCAATTTCAAAATAATGTTTTCGACATCTTCACCCACATAACCGGCCTCGGTCAAGGTCGTGGCATCCGCCATTGTGAACGGCACATCCAGAATGCGCGCCAGCGTTTGTGCCAGCAGCGTTTTACCCGAACCGGTCGGACCCACGAGCAAGATGTTGGATTTTTGCAATTCAACGCCCTCGCCGGTCGCGATATGCGCCAGGCGTTTGTAATGGTTATGCACCGCGACCGACAGCACGCGTTTGGCGCGTTCCTGGCCGATCACATAGTCATCAAGGACGTTTTTAATTTCTTTGGGGGTCGGCAGGCCGCCATCGGCATGTGAAACTAGATTTTGCTTGCTTTCCTCGCGGATAATGTCGGTACATAAATCGACACATTCATCGCAGATAAAGACGGTCGGGCCGGCAATCAGCTTGCGCACTTCATGCTGCGACTTGCCGCAGAACGAGCAATAAAGGGTATTTTGGGTTTTATCGTCAGTGCGTTTCATGACTGTCCTACTTACCGGGCGTTTAAGTTCTTCTTAGCCCCGAATCCTATCTTACGCTCACTCTAGTTAATGTTGTCTGAACTGAAAAGGCTAAGGCGGCTGGTATTTTTAGCATGAACTGCTAATTTCGAACTCATGTTGCGAGATGATGATGAACAAAGAGTTAAGAGCAAGTTGGGTCGGGACTATCCAGTCCGGGACCTCTCCTCTTACTCAGTTGATGTGCTGGACGATTATATTCAAGAGCTGGAGACGGAAATCACCCGCGCCAAAGCTGAAAAAAGCCAAAAGGCGGCCAGTTTAACAGCCGCCCATAACTTTTTTAAATCGAAGGGCGATTAACGGCCGTGCGTTACCGCCACTTGGGATGGTTTTGGCACAGTGGTTACCGGCGCAGCAACTGTCAAGGCGGCTTTTACCGCTTCACTTGATAAATTTCTTGCCCGCACACGTTCCATAGCATCCTCACCTGATAGTTACAGAATACGCCGGCTTCATGACATTATTATGACAGCAATTAAAATAATTAAGCTGCCAGCAATCGTTCCAGCATAACCGCCGCGGCGGAGGTGGTGACATCAGTCGGGCGGTCTTCCACCTGCACATCTTTAACTACGCCGTCATCCACCAGCATCGCAAAACGGCGGGTGCGTACGCCAGCGCAGACTGCGCTGGCGTCAAAATCCAGCCCGACGGCGCGCGTGAAAGTGGCATTGCCGTCCGACAACATTAAAATGCGATGATCGATATCATATTTGTCCGCCCAGGCGCGCAGCACAAAGGCATCGTTAATCGCTAGGCACAGCACCTGATCAATCCCGGCGGCATGGAATTTATCAATATTGTTCAAATAACCCGGCAGGTGAATATCACTGCATTCAGGGCTGAAGGCGCCCGGCACGCCAAACATTAAAATGCGCCGACCGTCAAAAATATTTGAGGTCAGCACATCGACCAAGCGGTCCTGATCGTCAAATATTTTTACCGTGGCGTCCGGCAGCTTTTCACCAACTTCAATCGTCATGATTATGTTCTAAACCGGTCCCGCTCCCCTTACAACCATTACGTGCAAGTGCCGATTCATGACTGGCATAGATGCCCTTGTTTATGTATGGTGGCGATAATGGCATTTTTTAATCGATTGCGTACTGCTTTTTTACAGCTGCCGGTCCAAGCACGGCTGGCGCTGATTGGATTCGGCTGTTCCACAGTAATGGTGGCGCTGCTAATCACCGCGCAGCTAGTGTACAGTTATTATGATGCGCTGACCAATGCGGAAAGCCGCCTGACCAACGCCACACATGTCCTCGCTTCCTATGCCGACCGCACCTTTGTCGCCGTCACGCAATATGCCGGCGAGGCGCGCAATGCGCTGGTAAACAACAAAGACGCCGGAACACGTTTAAACGATATTCAAATCCGCGCGCGCAAGGCGATTGGCCCGGTGCGCGGGCTGTTGGTGTGGGATGGCAAAGGCAGCCTGCGCTTTGGTGGGCCGGGCGCCGCGGCCTTGGTCAATCTGCCGCAAAGCGCCGCCTGGGGTACCCTCAAAAAATCCGATGACGCCATTATCGGCACTACGCTGCAGTTAAAAAACGGTGAATATGTGTTGCCGCTCATTTGGCCAGTGCGCAACAAGGCGGAGTTTCAGGGCGCAGTCGTTATGCTGCTGGAGATTGGCGGGTTAAGCGATTTTATTCATGATGCCAAATCGCATGCCGATACGATGACCGCGTTATATAAAACTGACGGCACAGTGCTGTTATTCGGCGATGCCACGCGCGATTATCTGGGCCAAAATCATGGCGATGAGCCAATTTTTAAAAACAAGACTGATAAAAACGGTTTTACCACTGCCAGCTGGATACCAACGGTAAACAATATGGACAAACACGGGTTTGCCAAGCCCTGGCTGATGGCGCGGGAAAATATCGCGGCGGCGCCACTGATGGTGGCACAATTGGAACGCAAAAGCAGTGCGCTGCACGCCTGGCAGGCACAGCGCGCCGCCTTTGTTATCTTGGGCATTGCGGTGATTGGTTTGCTGTCCGCAGTGACGGCGCTGATCACCAAACAGGCGTTGCGCCAGGCGCGCATTGAAACCAATCTGAACAATGTGCGTGAACGTTATCATCTGGCGGTGTCCGGCACCAATGATGGCATTTGGGACTGGGATTTGGTCAGCAATGAAATTTATTATTCGCCAGTATGGTTCCAGATTTTAGGCTATGAACCGAATGAGCTGCCGCCCGAAACCGCGACCTGGACGCATAATATCCACCCGGAAGATGTGGAAACCGCGCATAAAAAACTCCAAGCGCATCTGGATGGCGACAGCGAGATGTTCAATGACACGCATCGCATGCGCCAGCGTGACGGCAGTTATATCTGGATTGAGGCCAAGGCGCGCGCCGTGCGCAACGCCTATGGCCAGCCGATCCGCATGGTCGGCACGATCACCAATGTTGAACAACGCAAACGGTATGAGCTAGCCTTGAAAGCCGCCAAGGAACAGGCCGAGGCGGCCAACGTTTCCAAATCGCGTTTTCTCGCCAATATGTCCCATGAATTGCGCACGCCGCTCAATGGCATCATCGGCTTTTCTGAAATCACCCGCGACCAGCTGTTCGGCCCGGTCGGTTCCCCCAAATATATTGAATATGCCAATGACATCCATCATGGCGCGACGCACCTGTTGTCCCTTATTAATGACATTTTGGATTTCTCCAAAATCGACGCTGGAAAATATGACCTGTCGCTAAAACCACTCGATGTACGCGCCACCGTTGAACATGTGTTGCGCATGATGCGCACCGTCGCGATCGATAAGAAAATCACGCTGGAGCTGGAATTGCCGCGCGATGTACCGCTGCTGACCGCCGATGACCGCGCGCTGCGGCAGATTTTATTGAACCTGCTGTCGAACGCGATCAAGTTTTCCAAAGTTGGCTCTAAGGTCACAGTCCGTGGTGAACGCGCCTTTGATGGCGGATTTGATATTGCCGTAACCGACCAGGGCAAGGGCATCCCCGACGAATTCCATGCCAAAGTGTTTGAACCGTTTGAACAGGTGGATGATATTTTCAGCCGCACCCATAAGGGCACCGGCCTTGGGCTGCCTTTGGTCAAGGCGCTGATTGAAATGCATGGCGGCACGGTGAACTTAACAAGTGTTGTTAACCGCGGCACCACGGTGACGCTGCATTTTCCCGCCAAGGCGCTGATGGCGCCGGATTTGCGCACACTGAGCGCCTAAAAAACCTTATAGAAAAAATCGACCGTGTCGCCGTTATTGGCGGTGCCGCTGGCGTCAATATCAATAACGATGCAATCCGCCGGGCTGCGGGTTGGTGCGGTCGCAAGTGACGGTGTCACGGTCACATTTAGAAAAGATTTTACATACTGCTGGCACAGGTTGTAACTGACGTCGGTGTAATTAAAACTGGCGCGCAAGGCATTGGGCGGGCGCGCTGCCGGCAGATTGGCGCTGATCCCCGGGGACGCCCAATTGACGAAATACCAATAATCCACCGCTTGCGGGCCATTGATGCTGCTTAACCGAGGCATCTGATTGAGATATTTAGGCACCAGGGGATTGTTGACAAGACTGCCGGTGTACCAGGCAACCAGCTTGGTATTGCCAAAATCCAACTGATCGCCATTATTATTCGACCATTGTTTCCAGGCGGCGGCAATTTGCTGGGCCTGGACGATCAGCGTACCGGCCCTGGCTTTAATCTGAGATTGTTGATAGGCGCTGCCGCCGTAATATATAGTGCTGAGCGACAGGGCCGCCGCCAGGCCGATTGCAATGGTAGTGACGATAAGGTTAGACATGATGACCCGCTGAGGTTTCCAGATTATCATCCGTCAGCACCTGTGCCAATGCATGTAGTTTGTCCAGCTTGTCCGGATCGTCTGATGCCAACAGCGCGGCGCGTTCCGCCGCCAGCAGCGCTTGATGCTGGCGCGCGACTAGCTCCTCGCAAAAAGCGCGCGCATCTTCATGCCGCGCGGCATCAAAGGCAAAGCGGTGCAGCTGGCGTAAAGTCTGATCCTGCCACAGCGGTTTTAAAATTGCGTCATGCGCGGCCAATTCCGTCCATAATTGTTCGGTTTCCCGCGCTGCGGCGCATAATAGCGCCTCATGTACTACCTGCAGGTCAGTATCGGCAATCTCTAAACTTATTAACAGATCATGATGATCATCCAGCAATGCCGGATGCGTCAGCATCGTCAGTAATAGCAGCTGATGTTCCCGCGTGGCGCGGGATGCCGCGCCGGCGCTGGCCGCGGCTTTAGGCTTAAGCATATTGACTGGCGCGCCTTTGCGCCACGTGCCAATTTTATCTTTAACGTTGGCTGGCATAGTTGGGTACAAGTCATCAAACCGGCGAATGAGCTCTGCCTCATATTGCGCACGCACATCCCGATCCTGAATGCGCGCGCAGTCGGCCAGTAGCTGTTTGCGTAGCGCCGCGCGGCCCTCCGGTGATTGTGCATTGCCGCCATCCAGCGTGCGTTGCCAAATAAGGTCGGCAGCGCCCATGGCCTGCTGCAGTATTTCAGTGAAAGTTGTCACACCCTGTTTGCGCAATAACGTATCTGGGTCTTCACCGTCCGGCAGAAACACAAACCGCGCGGTTTGGTACGGCGCCAGATACGGCAGCATACGGTCAAGCGCGCGATAAGCCGCCGTCCGGCCCGCCGTGTCGCCATCAAAACAAATGATGGGGATCACCGGCTTGCCGCTGTGCTGCGGATTCAATTTCCAGATCAGTTGTAATTGCAGTTCGGTCAGCGCGGTGCCAAGCGGCGCGACCGCGCCGATCAACCCTGCCCGCGCGCAGGCGATGACGTCAGTATAACCTTCCACCACAACGATCGGTTTGTCATCACGCACCGCCTGCCGCGCGCCGGGCAAGTTATAAAGCAGCTTGCCCTTGGTGAATAACGGGTGATCGGGCGAATTAATGTATTTTGGACCGTTATCGGTTGACTGCAGCACGCGACCGCCAAAGGCCACCACGCGGCCGTTACGGTCGGTGACCGGAAACATTACGCGGTCGCGGAAAAAGCTGTAGAGTTGACCGTCGCGCTCGCTTTTACGCGCAAGACCCAATTCAATCAGCAAGTCCGCTTTAATATTTTTCTGCTGCAAATGGGTCAACAGCGCCTGGCCGTCATGGGGTGCATAGCCCAAGCGAAAGCGCGCCACCGTCGCATCATCCAGCCCGCGGTCGCGCAAATATTGCAGCGGTGCGCCCTTGAGTTCGTGGATAAAAAATTGGGTCGCCTGCTCCATCACCTCGCGCAGGGTGGCTTCGCGGCCTGCCGCCTGGCGGTCTTGCGGGCTGGCGCGCGGTACCTCTAATCCAGCCTCGCCCGCCAGTTTTTCGACCGCATCGATAAACGACAGGTTATCCATCTGCATCGTAAAGGTGACGATATCGCCATGCGCGCCACAACCAAAGCAATGGTAATGATCGTCATACAGCACCATCGATGGGCTTTTTTCATTGTGAAACGGACAGGCGCACTTTAGCAACCGCCCTGCGCGCACGAGCCTGAGCCGTCGCCCTAACACATCGGACAGCGGCAGCCGGGTGCGTAATTCATCCAAAAAGCCGGTGGGGAAGCTCATTTGCCTTGGCGAATAAGTTCAGCATCAAGTGCAATAATTAAGTCACGAATTAAAACTAAATCACGCGGCACATCGATAGTAATAATTTTCCACAATCGTTCGTAGTCAATCTCATCGTAATTATGCACAAATCTATCGCATATCCCAGCCATTTCACGCCATAATAATTGTGGGTTTCCCTTTACGAAAGTGGCAGATAACTTTTTAGTAGCTTCGCCGATAGTAATAATAGCGCGTTCAACAGCATAAAATAACATAGTATCTTGGACAAAACTTTTAAAATCATGTCCCGAAATAAATTGCTGAATACGCTCCATCTGAATGCAAATATCATTTAACTTAGAATAGTTATTGATGAGTTCGTTTCTCATAAAAGCTGAGCCTCAGGCAAAATAAAACGCGCGTAATGCGGTTTCAGATTTTTGGCAATTGCCACATCCACTTTGCGGCCTAATAGTTTGCCAATTTCATCATCAAAATTATACGCATGCCAGCCGGATTTTTGTGGATCATTTACCAGCGTATAATCCACTAAAAGATCGACATCGCTTTTTTCATCGGCTTCACCGCGCGCGACCGAACCAAACACCCGGAAATTTGAATAACCATATTCCGCACCGAGGGCGATTATCTCGTCACGTTTAGCGCGGATGTCGTCGAGCAGCATGTCAGCCGCCTAAAGCCGTTTTGACGGCCGCGCCGGCCGCGCCCATATCGAGCTGCCCCGCGTAACGCGTTTTCAGCAGACCCATGACCTTACCCATATCCTTGATCGAAGTTGCCCCGGCTTCCGTCACCAGTTGCGCAACAATCGCCGCGACCTCATCGGCAGATTTTTGCGCCGGTAAGTAAGTTTCAATGACGGCGATCTCGGCCTCTTCTTTGGCGGCCAGCTCCTCGCGTTTACCATCGCGGTACATTGCCGCACTTTCGCGGCGCTGTTTAATCAGGCCCTGTAGAATACCCAAAATCGTCTCGTCGCTGACCAATTCCTTGTTGGTGTCGGATCGCGTGTCGATATCTTTTTGCTTGATTGCCGCATTGACCATCCGCAAAGTCTCCAGGCGGGATTTATCACCCGCCTTCATGGCGGTTTTAACGGCATCATTAATCTGGGCGCGAATTGTCATCAGGTAACTTTCTTTTACAATTTTGCTTGGCATTTAACGGCAAAACTGCTTAGACTGTCAACTTAGCAAAAACCCGGGACGATTTAGGAACCGACATGGACAACATGCCGCCAAACGGCGCGACTGCAGCACTGGTTCTTGCCGACGGCACTGTTTTATGGGGGCAAGGGTTTGGCGCCGCACTGACCACGGTGGGCGAGGTCTGTTTTAATACGTCGATGACCGGGTATCAGGAAATCCTGTCCGATCCATCCTATGCCGGGCAGATCATTACTTTTACCTTTCCGCATATCGGCAACACCGGTGCTAATCACGAAGATGTTGAGACGATTAATCCGGCGGCGCGCGGTATGATCATTCGTGACGATATTACCCAAGCGGCCAACTGGCGCGCCGTGCAGCATTTGTCAGCCTGGCTCGCGCAAAATGAACTGGTCGGCATTGCCGGTGTTGATACACGCGCGGTGACCATGCATGTGCGTGATAAAGGCGCACCACACGCCGCGCTGTGCCATGCGCCGGATGGCGTGTTTGATATTCCCGCACTGCAAAAACTGGCGCGCGATTGGCCCGGTTTGAACGGTATGGATCTGGCGAAAGATGTCACCTGCCGCCAGACTTATCACTGGCGCGAAACGCTGTGGAGCCTGGGCAAGGGCCATGGCGAGCAGACCGCACCCAAACATAAGGTGGTTGCAATCGATTATGGTGCGAAGCGCAATATCCTGCGCTGCCTGGCCAGCGCGGGGTGCGATGTAACGGTGGTGACTGCGGCTGCTACAGCCGAAGATATCATGAGCCACCAGCCGGATGGGGTGTTTTTATCCAACGGTCCTGGTGATCCCGCGGCAACTGGCGTCTATGCCGTACCGGTCATTCAGGAATTATTGGCCCAAAATATACCATTGTTTGGTATCTGCCTGGGGCACCAGTTATTGGCATTGGCATTGGGCGGCCAGACCCGCAAAATGCATATGGGTCACCGCGGCGGCAACCAGCCGGTCAAGGATCTGGTGACCGGCAAAGTTGAAATCACCAGCCAAAACCATGGGTTTGAAGTGGTAACCGCAAGTTTACCAGATAGCGTAGAAGTGACGCACATCAGCCTGTTTGACGGTAGCAATGAGGGTATCCGCGTTAAAAACCAGCCGGCTTTTTCCGTGCAATACCACCCAGAGGCCGCGCCCGGCCCGCATGACAGCCATTATTTATTCGAACGCTTTACCAAATTAATGGCGGCGCGCTAACACCATTGTTATTTTGCGAAACACAGTAAAATTGGCACGGTAGCGGCGGTGTTGCAATTTTGGTCAGCCAAGCTACTATCTACCGCCTTAACAGTATTCGCTGCCTGATTTGCCATTACATCAATGCTGTTAACAAACACATGCGTTAATCGATTATGCGCGGCAGTGTTACGCGTACCGGCCAAAGCGCGCACGAAATCCCCACAATAGCTTTTGCCAACATTGGCAAGGTCCATTTGAAAATCACTTTTATCAACTGCGCCGGCAGCGGTGGGACACAAGCCGGCAGCTTTACCAACCGTCACAATTTGCGTATTTTTGACCGCACCCAAACTATGCACAATGCCAGATGGCGTGCCCGCCGCGTTAAGTTGTAGCAAACTGGTGGGAACACTATTCGCATCAAGCAATTGCTGTTTGATATCTGTACTGATAATTTGCTGATCACCATACAAACTGCGCACTTTACCGGTCAGGCCAATAATGTCTGCCACATTGGTATTAATCTTTTGCCGCTGGGCGATGGGCGCGACTACAATCCACAACAGCCCGATGACAATGCCGGTAATGGCGAGTGCAATGACCGCTTCAAGCAGGCTGAGGCCACGTTGGGAACGTAAAAAATAGCGCATAAAACATTGTAACGCAGACGAACCAAAATTACCATGCTTTTGCGATGTGATAAAACTTGCCCGCCGTCTCAAAAGCCATTATGCAAATGCCTTATGCCCAAAAGAACAGATTTAAAATCCATTGCCATTATCGGCGCTGGCCCCATCATTATCGGCCAGGCTTGCGAGTTTGACTATTCCGGCGCCCAAGCCTGTAAGGCGCTGCGTGACGAAGGTTACCGCGTCATCCTAATCAATTCCAATCCCGCGACCATTATGACCGACCCCGAGATGGCGGATGCGACCTACATCGAACCCATCACGCCGGATACGGTTGCCAAAATATTGGAAATTGAACGGCCGGATGCGCTGCTGCCCACCATGGGCGGCCAGACCGCCCTCAATACGTCGTTAAAACTTGCTGAAACCGGCGTCCTTGACCGCCTCGGCATTGAACTGATCGGCGCCAACCGCCATGCCATTGCCAAGGCGGAAGACCGGTTGCTGTTTAAGGAAGCCATGGCGAAAATCGGCCTGGATTGCCCGGTCAGTCGTGCGGTTAAAACGATGGACGCCGCCTGGGACGCCTTTCAACTGGTTGGGTTGCCCGCGATCATTCGCCCGTCCTTTACCTTGGGCGGTACCGGCGGCGGCATTGCTTATAATAAAGAGGAGTTTGAGACGATCGTGCGCGGCGGTCTGGCCGCCTCCCCCACCACCGAAGTGCTGATCGAAGAATCCGTCCTCGGCTGGAAAGAATATGAGATGGAGGTGGTGCGCGACAAAAACGACAATGCCATCATCATCTGCGCGATTGAAAATATTGACCCCATGGGCGTGCATACCGGGGACAGTATCACCGTCGCCCCTGCCCTGACGCTGACTGACAAAGAATACCAGATCATGCGTAATGCCTCGATCGCGGTACTGCGCGAAATTGGCGTTGAGACCGGCGGCAGTAACGTGCAGTTCGCCGTTAACCCCGACACGGGGCGCATGATCGTGATTGAAATGAACCCGCGCGTGTCACGCTCCTCGGCCTTGGCCAGTAAAGCGACTGGTTTTCCGATTGCCAAAATCGCCGCCAAGCTGGCGGTTGGTTATACATTGGACGAACTGCAAAACGATATTACCAAAACGACACCGGCAGCGTTTGAACCGACGATCGATTATGTCGTCACCAAAATCCCGCGCTTTGCCTTTGAAAAATTTCCGGGCGCCGATACCACGCTGACCACGCAAATGAAATCGGTGGGTGAAGCGATGGCAATTGGCCGCAACTTCCAGGAGTCGATGCAAAAGGCGTTGCGCAGTTTAGAAAAAGGCCTGACCGGTTTTGACGATCAGCCGCAGTATGAAACCCAGGAGGCGCTGGTTGGCGCAATGGCGCGGCCGACGCCGCAACGCCTGCTGGCGGTCGCCGAAGGGCTGCGCCGCGGCATGACGGTGCGCGAGGTTTATAATATCTGCAAAATCGACGCATGGTTTTTGCGCCAGATCGAAGCGATTGTGCAGATGGAAGCGAAAATTAAAACTGTTGGTCTGCCTAGCGATGCACACGGTCTGCGCCAATTAAAGATGATGGGTTTTAGTGATGCACGGCTCGCCGCGCTCACTGACGGTAATGCAGCAGCAGTGCGCGCCGCGCGCAAAGCGCTCAACATTACACCACTCTATCGCCGCATTGATACTTGCGCGGCGGAATTTCCATCGCAAACATCGTATATGTATTCCAGTTATGAAAGCCCGAGCTTTGGCATCTCTGCGTGCGAATCCCAACCATCGATTAACAAAAAAGTTGTCATCCTCGGCGGCGGCCCCAACCGCATCGGCCAGGGCATTGAATTTGATTATTGCTGTGTGCATGCGTCATTCGCGCTGCGCGAGGTTGGCATTGAAACCATCATGGTCAATTGCAACCCCGAAACCGTCTCGACTGATTACGATACATCCGACAAACTCTATTTTGAACCGCTGACCGCCGAAGACGTCATCAATATTCTGGAACGTGAGGCCGATGCGGGAGAAATCCTTGGCGTCATTGTGCAATACGGCGGCCAGACGCCGCTGAAGCTGGCGCACGATATCGAACAAGCTGGGTTTAAAATTTTGGGTACGCCGGTCGATGCAATTGATTTGGCCGAAGACCGCGAACGGTTCCAGCAGCTGGTCGAAAAAATCGGCCTTAAACAGCCTATCAACGGCCTTGCGCGTTCAGCAGCGGAAGCGGAAACGATTGCCGCCGACGTTGGTTTCCCGCTGGTGCTGCGCCCATCCTATGTGTTAGGCGGTCAGGGCATGGAAATCGTCACCGATATGACGGGTCTGCGCCGTTACATTACGACGGCCGTTAAAGTTTCCGGCGATAATCCCGTGTTGCTCGACCAGTTTTTAACCGACGCTGGTGAGGTTGATGTCGATGCGATTTGCGACGGCACCGACGTCTATATCGCGGGCATCATGGAACATGTGGAGGAGGCCGGCATCCATTCCGGGGACAGTGCCTGCGCCTTGCCGCCCTATAGCCTGTCGCCCGCGCTGATTGCCGAAATCCGCCGCCAGACGGAACTCCTCGCCAAATCACTCGGCGTCATTGGCCTCATGAATGTGCAATATGCCGTTAAAGACAACGAGGTGTATTTGCTGGAAGTAAACCCGCGTGCGTCGCGCACCGCGCCGTTTGTCGCCAAGGCGACCGGCGTCCCGATCGCCAAAATCGGCGCGCGCGTCATGGCGGGTGAAAAGCTGGCCAGTTTTAATCTGACCGAGCTGAACCTGCCGCATACGGCGGTGAAAGAAGCGGTGTTTCCGTTCAATAAATTCCCCGGCGTGGATGTCTTATTGACGCCCGAGATGAAATCGACCGGTGAAGTCATGGGCATTGATGCATCATTCGCCCTTGCCTATGTCAAGGCGCAGCGCGCCGCCGGTGTCGAATTGCCGACGTCCGGCACGGCATTTATCAGTTTGCGCGAACGCGACAAAACGCATGGCGCGGCGCTGGCCCAACAATTGCTCGCGCTCGGTTTCACGCTCGTCGGCACTGACGGCACCGCCAAAACGCTGGCCGCGCAGGGCATCGCGATTCAGCGCATCAATAAAGTCTTTCAGGGTCAGCCACATATTGTTGATGCTATGATCAATGGTGCGGTGCAGCTGGTGATCAACACGACCGAGGGCGCGCAGGCGGTGGCGGACAGTTTCTCGCTGCGCCGCACGGCGCTCATGAACAATATTCCGCATTATACGACCCTGTCCGGCGCCCGTGCCGCACTGGCCGCCATTGAAGCTTTACAACAGGTCGGCACTGCGGGTCTTTCGGTCGGCACGCTGCAGGATTATCTAACGAAGATACCGCAGGCGATGAAACAGGCGGCTTAGTTTGGTTCGCAAACAATAACTTGTGTGCGACTGGCATTTGCAAATGGTTCGCGTTGATAGCCGCCATATTTTTTGAGCAGTTTAAAATCTGCGAGGCGCAAAATTGCTTCCAATTCCTTTGGAAACAGTGATTTCAAATGCAACGGATGCGACAAAACATCTTTTTGGTCAACATACGAATAATACCACGTCGCATGATTTACTTGCGTAGCCGAATTGTAATTTACCGTTTCCTCCAAAATAATTTCTTTACCGTTGCTAGGATCAACAAAACGATCAACTTCATAGCGTTGGCTTGGGTCACGCGATAATAATTTTAAAGAAGGATTAAATACAGCAAAAATCAATTCACCTGTTTCAGTCAAATGCCGACGCACACAAGCAAAAAATTTTAAAACATTATCCAAATTATGTAGATGCAACAGAGAATTGATAGGCACAAAAACAAGCTGGTATTGCTTACCCAAGTCAAAATTTGTCATATCACCGTAATGATAAATAACATTTAGATTTCTAGCGCTTGCTTTTTGTCGGGCGTGATCAAGCATTAGCCTCGACAAATCTAGGCCTTCGCAATTAATACCACACTGTGCTAATTCATTGGTCAATCGGCCTGTGCCACAGGTAAGTTCTAAAACCGGACCGCCAAGCCGTTTGGCTTCTTCAATATAGAACTGTAATTCTTCGGGACTGCCCTGACTCGTTAGATCGTATAGCTCCGGATTATCGTAAAAATCGCTGGATGTTCTAAAGATGCTCATTAATTTTGAAGTTCCACATTTTACGAATTTGTGATTATATTCAATTATGAATGACCAATTTTCGCAAGAACTTATTAAACAGCTTTCCCAAATTAGTGCTTCGCTTGGACAATTAGCTGCCAATAATGCGGATATTAGAGATACTCTCAATCAAATTCAGATGAGAATGATAGAAATAGGTGGTGAGTTAAAATCTGCGACAAATGGCAGTTATGCAATATCTGAAAGCCTTGAAAAGATGATATTAAACAAGCTTTTTTCTCAATAATATCAAATTTCTTGCCTTTTCTGGCCCAGTTTGCTAGACATGCCCCCTTCCATTTGACCCCACAGCAAGGCATTCCGTGGCAGCAGCATTGCAAAAAGTTCCCATGACCCAAGGCGGTTTTACCGCGCTGGAAGATGAATTACGCCAGTTAAAGGGCACTGACCGCCAGGAAATTATCAAAGCGATTGCCGAGGCGCGCGAACATGGCGACCTGTCCGAGAATGCCGAGTATCATGCCGCGCGCGAGCGTCAGGGCTTTATCGAAGGGCGTATTTTGGAACTGGAGGACAAAATCTCCCGCGCCGAGGTGATTGATCCCTCTAAACTGTCCGGCAAGCAGATCAAGTTCGGTGCCTCGATCCAGCTGATCGATGAAGATACTGATGAAAAAGTGAATTACCAGATTGTCGGCGAGATGGAATCTGATGTGTCGAAAGGCAAACTGTCGATCGGCTCGCCGCTCGCGCGCGCGCTGATCGGCAAAACACAAGGCGATAATGTCGAGGTCGTGACCCCGCGCGGCTCCAAAGTTTATGAGATCAAAAAGGTTCACTATAAATAATTATGTGGCTGGTGTCGTGGCTGCATCAATTGCCACGACCGTCTCACCCGCAATCAACCGCTGCCCAGCCCGCGCCGCCAGCGTAAAATCTTTCGGCAGATAAAGCATAACCGTGGCGCCAAAGGCGGCCATGCCGAGCGGCTGACCGGCGGCAACCGCCATATCCTGTTTGACCACAAGTTCGATGCGCTGGGGCAAGAACCCGGCGGTGATCACCATGACTGCCACGCGGTTGTCCGGTAAAACAATGGACATAGTAATTTCTTCATTGTCGCTAGCACTGCTGTCAAACCCATCACTGCCCCAATTGCCGGGCCGATGTGTCAGCTGCGTTACAATGCCTGACAGTGGCGCGCGCAGCACATGTACATCGGGCAGGCGCGTTTCAATTATAATGCATTGCGTTTCTGCCAGTGCCGCAGCACTGCCGGCCAATGCCACCGGCAAAACGGCGGTGCTAAGGTCGCTGATCATACCATCCGCTGGTGCAATAAGCTGACTGGCGCCGACCGCCACCACGCGCGATGGATTGCGAAACACAAAATAAAACCCCACGGTAAAAAATAGTAATATTAAAGTAGACGACGAGCCTGCCAACGCTGCAATGAGTGTTACGATGCCGCCCCCCAATACCCATTTTAAACCCGCCGCCTGCAACGGCACTAAAAACGGCGCCAGCGCGCGGCGCAAATAATCAGCCAGAATTGGTGCGGATGGATTTTGCATCATAATAAATTAGGCGTGTGACCCATGACTGGCAAGCCCGGGCACAGCTGGTAATTGCCTTTCTCAACCAGCATGCTTAAACAGGACAGCATGAAAACCTATCAGTCACTTTGCGTTTATACCGGCTCGTCAATTAACGTGGATCAGGCGTTCAAGGATGCCGCCGCACAAACCGGCCGCATGATTGCCGAACGCGGTTTGCGCCTGGTCTATGGCGGCGGGCGTGTGGGGCTGATGGGCCTGTGCGCGGATGCCGCGCTGGCGGCGGGCGGCGCTGTTATCGGTATCATCCCGGCGCATCTGCAAAAGTGGGAGGTTGAGCACACGGCGCTCACCGAAATGCATGTGGTGGACGGCATGCATAACCGTAAACGCCTGATGGTCGATAAATCGGATGCCTTTATCGTGTTGCCCGGCGGGTTCGGCACGCTGGACGAAAGTTTCGAAATCATGACCTGGCGGCAGCTGCATGTGCATGACAAGCCCATTATTATCGTCAATATCAACGGCTATTGGGATCCGCTGCTGGCGCTCATCACGCATATTATCGACAGCGGGTTCGCCCATCAAACGCATGGCAATCTGTTCCGTGTGGTGACCAAAATCGATGATATTTTTACCGCACTCGACCAGGCGGATGACCCCGTCATCGGCCCGCAGTTTAAATGGATGTAGGCGCTACGCGCGGAGATAAGATATGAGAGGCGAGAAGCGAGACATCTGGCAATCTCGTGTCTCGCCTCTCGCTTCTATAGCGGCAACAGCTTTTTAGAAATTTCATAAAGTTGTGTTGGCGTGAATGGCGGATCACGCGATTGCTCCCAAAAAAATTCAAATTGGCGGCGATATGTGTCGGCAATCGACGGGTTGCTGGCATCGCGTTCCAGATTATTGACCGCGGCCAGCGATAATTTGGCGGCCTTCGCCAAATCACCTTGCGTCCAGTTCAAGAGCGCCCGCGCGGCGCGAATTTGCGGCAAAGTAGCAAGCTGCATTTTACAAATTCTCACCAAGCCAGAATAGGCATTATAACTCTTATTTTATGTAATTAAAAGTTTTTTTGGTCAAATCATTGATTTATGGGATTTTTAAAATATAGGGGAAAGCCTCGCAATATAAACTTTTGGAGATGATAATGAATATCGAAATACAAACAAAAAAAGAAGAACACCTGCAACTATTGGAAAGACGATCCATCCACAATTGGCAGGGAAAATATTATCCTGAGCTAACTTGGAAAAATTATTACAGGGCGAATATGGGCGTCTGTGTTCCGCATTCACTAGTGTTTGGTGTTTGTATGAGCTTTTTTAATAGTGCAGCAATCTTAGGAGATGGGCGTCCGACTGCTTATCGTTTAGCGCTTACCACCGTAGGATTAGCAATTACAATCGGCAATGGTAGTCGCCTCTTCGGCCAATGGGGTTTTTACGAAAAATATGTGGGGCCACAATTAAACACCAGTCTACCGCAACCAACCTTGTGGCAATTGTCCCCTGCTCAGGTTAAGGAACATTTCGCAGAGCTAATTAAATCTTATCCAAAGCTTGCCGATGATAAAAATTATTTTGCTGAGGTCATGAATCTTGAACAGCCAAAAATGGAGGTTTATCAAATTAAAGGACTAGGACAAAATGAGAAAGAATTACTCAAACAAAATCGCAAACAAGACGCTGCGCGGTTTGAACAGATGTTTGTAGATCGTTACAACAATGACCTGTGGCAACATAGTTTTGTGATCGCAGTCAGTTACCTACATGATAAGGCTGGGGTCGGCGCGGACACGCGGCATACGTTAGAAAAATTGGTTTGGAAATCCAAGTCTTTGCAACGCTGCACGGCTTTTGGCCTGTTGGCAGCAACGCCGGAAATAATCCGCCGCGCCAAAGGCAAACATCGTAACCATGCGGCGCTAATTCCTTAACCAAAGCTTGACGTTAGGGTGACCTTCGCCTTAACGTCCCGGCCATGTCGGATATTGAAGTCAACATCGCGGAAGGATCGCTGCCACAGGAATCGCAAGCGCTGGGCGATGACATTAACACCTTTGCCCATGCCAATAATAAACGCGCACTGGCGCTGGTACTGTTCACGGTGTTTCTGGATGTGCTGGGCTTTGGCATTTTGGTGCCGGTTATCCCCTATCTGCTGGCGCCCTATGACGACCGCGCGGTGACAGTCGGCCTCCTCACCATGTCATTTTCCGTTGCGCAGTTTTTGGCGGCGCCGGTGCTGGGCGCGCTGTCGGACAAATACGGCCGCCGCCCGGTGTTGCTGTACAGTATCTTGGGCGCGGCGATTGCCTATACCGCCTTTGGTTTCGCCAATGCGCTATGGGTATTTTTCGCGGCGCGTATTGTGGATGGTCTGTCGGGCGGCAATATCTCCACCGCCCAAGCCTATATTGCTGATATGACACGCCCTGAAGACCGCAGCAAAAGTTTCGGCCTGATCGGTGCTATTTTCGGTTGCGCGTTTATTTTGGGTCCTGCAATCGGTGGCCTATTATCGCAAATTCATCTGCAGGCCCCGGCCTTTGCCGCGGGCGCACTATCCTTCGCGGCGTTTGGTTTTGGCTGGTTTATGCTGCCGGAAACGGTGCCGGTGGCACGCCGCACTAAGCGTCTCAAAATCAATTTTAACCCGTTCGGCGCATTGCTAGACTTCGCCAAACAACGCGCGCTGTTACTGATCTTCATCATCATGCTGGCGCATAGTTTTGCGATGAATGCGCTGCGCAGCAATTTTATGGTCTATGCCAAACGGCATCTGGGGTTTGATCCGCATCAGGTCGGCTATCTTTATGCGTTCTTAGGCATCTTGGTGGTGGCGGTGCAGGCGGGCCTCGTGCGGCGTGTCGCGCCCAAACTGGGTGACAAACGCACGATGCTGTATGGCATCATCAGCATGCTGATTGGTTTCAGCTGGATGGCGACCGCGCCGGGCATCACGGCAATTTGCCTGGTGCTGGTATTTGTATCGGTCGGTCAAGGCTTTGTGTATCCGTGCCTGTCATCACTGGCGTCAGCGGCGGTCAGTAACACTGAACAAGGCGCGATTTTGGGTGCCATTCAAAGTATTAGCAGCATTGCCATGATGACGGCACCCTTTATCGCGGGTTGGGCGTTTGACCTCGTCGGCCCGGGCGCGCCGTACGGCTTGTCGGCATTTATCCTTGTTATTGGGTTGGGTGCGGGATTATTATATCATCGCGGGCCGCGCGGGACATGAGCCCGGTGTTGTTGCCATCCGCAGAAACGCTTGACAAAGCCGTTACGGCGCTCGGTGCTGGCGACCTTATCGGTTTGCCGACTGAAACGGTCTATGGCCTTGCCGGCGATGCCACTAATGATCTGGCGATTGCACAGATTTACAGCACGAAGGGCCGCCCCTGCATCAACCCGCTCATCATCCATTGTGTAGATGCCGCGGTGGCGACGCAATATGGCATGTTCAATGATGCGGCGCGGACGCTGGCCAGCGTGTTTTGGCCGGGGCCGCTTACGCTTATAGTAAGACGAACAGACGAGCAGACGAGCAGACGAGTTGAAACAGAGAATGCTCCTCAGCTTCTCAGCTCCTCAGCTCATATCTCACTTCTCGCGTTGGCTGGCCTTGATACCATTGCGCTTCGCGTCCCCGCGCATCCGGTTGCCCAAAATGTTTTACGCGCGTTTGGCAAGCCGCTGGCAGCGCCTTCCGCCAATCCATCGGGACGATTATCGCCCACGATGCCGCAACATGTGGCGCAGGGTTTTGCCGGTACTGCGCAACCGAAACTGATCATCGCTGGCGGCCGCGCCGATATCGGACTGGAGTCTACCATCGTCGATGTGACTGGCGATAAACCCATTTTGTTACGCCCCGGCGCGATCACGGCAGAAGAAATATCCCAAGCGCTTGGCATGCCCATCGCAACAGCGGATGGTGATCCGGATAAACCCAACGCACCCGGCCAACTGCTCAAACATTATGCGCCGCGCACGCCATTGCGTTTGAATGCGGACAGTGTGAATGCTGATGAAATTTTGATCGCCTTTGGTCCGGTGCCGTTTTTCGGTAAAACTGCGCGCGCGGCGTTCAATCTGTCCGAAACCGGCGATCTTAATGAAGCTGCCGCGCATCTGTTCGCGCATTTGCATGCGGCTGATACGCTGGGTGCTCCTGCGATTGCAGTGATGCCAATCCCAAGCCATGGGCTGGGGATTGCCATCAATGAACGGCTGCACCGCGCTGCATATTAACCCATTGATACTATTAAATAATTATCTTAAAATTGATTAAACACCTTGCCAAACGATTCGTTTTACGCTATATCGCGCACTTGTTATTATCTGCGCGCATCCCTATTTTCCTATCAAGAGTCGAGGAAACTGAATTTTAATGGCCGAAAAGACCGATAAAACTGCTGCAGCCAAGAAAAAGGTTGTCCGCCCCGCTGGTGATGCCCCGTTATTGGATAATTTAAATGCCGCGATCAAGAAATTGATGGCCAAGGGTAAAACGCGCGGTTTCGTGACCTATGATGAATTGAATGCTGCGCTGCCGCCGGAAGAATATAGTTCCGAACAAATTGAAGACATGATGACCAAACTGTCCGAGATGGGTGTTAACCTGATCGAGGCAGACGCCGCCGAAGTTGAAGATGCCGATGAAGCCAGCGGCAATATTTCTGACGCCGAGGTTAGCCGTACCGATGACCCGGTGCGCATGTATTTGCGTGAAATGGGCACCGTGGAACTGCTATCGCGCGAAGGCGAGATTGCGATTGCCAAACGCATCGAGGCCGGCCGCGAGATGACTATCAGCGGGATTTGTGAAAGCCCGCTGGCGATTAAATCCCTGATCGAATGGCATGACGCGCTGGAAGACGGCCGCCTGCTGTTACGCGATATCATTGACCTCGATGCCTCTTACGGCAGCGGCCCGGAAATCAAAGCCGATGGCAGCATTAGTGAAGCCGCGGCGCCAAAGCCTGCTGCCAAAGCGAAGGATGAAAAGGACGAAGACGACGACAAAGACGGCGAAGGTGAAGGTAAAACCGGCGGCGATGGTGGCGGCGGCGATGATTATTACGATGATGCCGCGGTATCCCTGGTCGCGATGGAAGCGAGCCTAAAGCCCCAGGTCATGGCGCATTTGAAGGCGGTTAAGGATACCTATAAAGAACTTGCCAAGGTACAGGCGCAGCGTTTGAACGTGCTGAACAAAGGCCAGAAGTCGAGCGCCAATGCCAATACCAAATATGAAGATTTGAAACGCCAAATGGTGGAACAAATCGCGCTGGTGCGTTTGAACAACCCGCGGATCGAACAGTTGCTGGAGGCGTTGTATAGCCAGAACCGCAAATTGATCGGCGCCGAAGGCCGCATGCTGCGCATCTCGATTGACAGTGGCGTCAAGCGTGACGAGTTCCTGCAGCATTATTACGGGCATGAGCAGGACCCAAGCTGGTTCGATTACCTGGGTGCGCAAAAAAATGCCAGCTGGAAAAAGTTTGTGGCCAAGTCTGACCGCATTCAGGAAATCCGCGACGAAATTTCTAAAATCGCCGCCGACAACGGCCTGCCGATTTCGGAATTCCGCCGTATCGTTTCCACCGTGCAAAAAGGTGAGAAAGAAGCCGCACGCGCAAAGAAGGAAATGGTTGAGGCCAACCTGCGCCTGGTTATTTCGATTGCCAAAAAATACACCAACCGCGGTTTGCAATTTTTGGATTTGATCCAGGAGGGCAACATCGGTTTGATGAAGGCGGTGGATAAATTTGAATATCGCCGCGGTTACAAATTCTCGACTTACGCCACCTGGTGGATCCGTCAGGCGATTACGCGTTCAATCGCCGATCAGGCACGCACCATCCGTATCCCGGTGCATATGATCGAGACGATCAACAAGTTGGTGCGCACCAGTCGCCAGATGATGCATGAAATCGGCCGCGAGCCAACGCCGGAAGAGCTAGCCGAAAAACTGCATATGCCGCTGGACAAGGTTCGCAAGGTATTGAAGATTGCGAAAGAGCCGGTATCACTGGAAACACCGGTCGGTGATGAAGAAGATTCATCATTGGGTGATTTTATTGAAGATAAAAACGCGGTGATCCCACTGGATGCCGCGGTCCTCGCCAATCTGCGCGAGAGCACAACGCGCGTCCTGTCATCATTAACACCGCGTGAGGAGCGCGTGCTGCGGATGCGGTTCGGTATCGGCATGAACAGCGACCATACTTTGGAAGAAGTCGGTCAGCAGTTCAACGTCACGCGTGAGCGAATCCGCCAGATTGAAGCCAAAGCCTTGCGCAAACTCAAACATCCGAGCCGCAGCCGCAAGTTACGGAGCTTTTTGGATTAGGGTTGCGTTGGGCTAGGCCGCTTGCACTTATCAACACAAAAAGCCGGGGCAAATGCGCGAAAAATTTTGTAGAACATACTGAGCGATGATCCTTGTGACGCAAAGAAACAGGCTCCAAGAACTGTTGGCCAATAAATTTCTTTTTTAACATCAAATAGGCGGTTTTGATCCAATTTGAAGTCAGGCAATCTGCCATGATCATTCCAAAATTCTGTTAATGCTGCATTTAACTTTTGACGCTTAATTCCCATAAGAGAAGATGACTCGGTAATACCACGTCGTTTATCTCTTAAAAATCTATCCCTATTCTTCCAAGTGTATCCGTTGCCAGCTTTGACCGGTCCAGTCTCAACTTCTACCCAAGTTTCATGTTCTTTTAGATGGTCGAGAATATCCGACCAGATTATGTCAACGGTTAATTGCCTGACTTCTCCTGAAAGAATTTCTTCCAAAGATATTGCAAAAGGTGGGTGCCTTACTGCTGATCCAGCCATGTGCCACGTTGCTGATGAACTAGAAGTTATAGCAATATCATCATCTTCAGTTGGTTGCCTTTGAAAAATTTTTTCAAAATTTCCTGCATATTCCCGTAGTTTTTTTTCTCTTAATTTAGCGAGAGAACTGCCATTAGGGAGATTATGACGACCCTTTTGAAGGGCGAGATCAATTGCATTCCATGTCATGTTAAACAAACTTGGGACAGGATTAGTTTTGTGCCCTACAAACCGACCCGAGGCAACCAGTTCATCAAGCATTGCCAAAAAAATCATATCTGCAGTCAATATATTTTCTTCACTGACTATCCTTTCAAAATTAATTTTATTATTCTGTTCTGCAGCATCAACTGCCATCGCCCAAGTTGCTGTAGAATCCGGATGAATCAAGATATGATCACCTTTTCGCGGCAGTCTGCCATAAATCTCTTTAAATTCTTTAGCACACTTTTTTAAGTTATCGTCTCTTAGTTTTGAAAGCGAACTGCCTCCAGGTAAACCGTCGTGGCCTTTGTCTAACCACATATTGATTATATCTCCCTGCAGGTTATATAAATACTCAATAGGACCAGTATGTTGAGATATAAATTGTTTTGGTTGTGATGTAGCTAATTCATTGAGCATCGCCAGAAAAACTGTTTTTTCCGTTAATGAATAATTAATTCCTACAAGTTCTGGAAAAGTGATTTTACGGTTATTGTGTGCTGCTTGTGCTGCCATTGCCCAAGTTGCCAGCGAACGCGGGTCAATTCTAATATCATCTTGTTCATTCGGTAAACGACCATATTTTTTTTGAAAAGCATCAGCCGCCCCGCGAAACATTTCCTTACGCAATTGAGCGATGGTTGTTGCAGTAGAAGAAATTATTCCTTTGGCTAATGCATGTGAAACACCATGCCACTTTAAACCTGGCAGAGTTAAAATATGTCCTGAATAGGCACCAACAAATTTTGACGCATCAACGACCAGATGTGCCAACATGGCGAGCCATATAGCATCTGAAGTGACCGCCTGTATTTTTTCAGAATTAGCTCGTCGTGGCACTGGCATCACTAGTTCTGGGACAGGATAGGCATTCACAGTATTTAGCACTTCAAACAATCCCACCTGCCAATCCTTGCCCATCACAATGCGCACAGCGAGTTGAAATTCCTGCAATGATTTTTTGCCCAAGGCCGCCCAGTCGGCAGGGTCGAGCGCGGGGTTCGCGACAAACATCGCGTTGCCAACCTGGTCGCACACGGCAATATCAACGTTGAGTGGTTTCAACCGTACGATGATGTAGAGCCGCTCCTGTAGACTGTTGTGCGGGGGCTGGCCGTCAAACAATTTGATATCATCGCGCGTCAGCCGGCGGCCTTGAATGAGTGTATTTTCATGTGTAAGCCAGTCTAACAGCGCCTTGGTACGTGCACGAAATTCAGGTGGTTTATATGATCCGTCACCCGCGACCAGCGCTACAACACCTTCCGGCGGCACAAACGGTAGACTGGTTTCTTCAATCTCATAGTCGGGAAACGACGCCCAAAGCGGTAACGGCTGGGCAGGATTATCACCACGCAAAATTTCGCGCAGTTTTTTCAGACGCGGCAGCGGGCTGCCATCCAGTACTGCATAAAATTGCAAAAGTGAGATGGGCGTATAGTCTTGCGCTAACAGAAAACGCGCCTCTTCCTCATAGGTCCAACCACCGTTAACGCGTCCGGTAAAGTTAGCCATCGCCTGGCGCACTGCCATGGCAGCGCGAATAATGGCGCGCTCCGTCTGCACGGATGACGCGCGGGCATGCACTGCGGCGGCGGTCAGCGCATCTCGAATAATATCACTGTCATTTGGCACCATAACCTAACCCAAAAACTGCGTCATCCCATTTTGCTGCGGTACAACCGGTTTGGCGCCCAGCTTCATCAATTGAAGATTGGTTTTCTTTAAGCCAGTTTGCGCATTAAAATAATTTTGATTCATCCATTTTGATTTAGTGCGGGCGTGTGCCAATTCGTGCATGGCGGCAGTTTGTTGCTCCAATTGTATGGTAGCCTGCGCGCGTAAATAAGACGCTTGTGTATCACCATTCCAAACATCCATGACCGGCATTTGATTACTGCTAAAACTGTACCTATACTTGACAGTATCGCACAATTTGTACCAATCTTGATAGAGTTGATTGCCATTAACCGTATCAATTATCAGTTTTGCAGAATAGGCTTGGCCCTTATCAACGGCCCAATAAAAAGATGGTTTATATTTTGACAACAAAGCTTGCACAGCTGGCGGCACCGGCTGCTTTTGCTGCGCGGCCTGCCTAATTTTGCCAAAAACAGTTTTAAATTCTGCCGGCAATCCTAAAGCCGCGTTCAAGCTATCAACTGTATTGCTCGATATAGGACCGTCGACGGTGATGACCTTATACATAGTTGGCAGCGGTTTATCATAACTGATCTTGGATAATAAAAACTGGCTGGCCAAATAAAGCGTATGCGGCATGCTTTCCTTTTCCACAATTGCCTGGCGTTGTCTGGGATCAGAATGTGGATTGACGACACCAACAAATGCATCGGCAAGCTTGGACGCGCCCCTACTAATTTGTGTACTTACACTTTCAAAGGCGGTGTCAACGATTCGATAACGGTATTTCGTTACAATATCCATTATAAACGGTGAGGCTAAGACAACCCCAATAATGGGTGACCACATTGTAGTTATATTTAATTTTTTTATTGCCATAATTATCCTTTTTTCCATGTTAATTATGAAAGTAATTAATTTACAAGAAATAATTTACAAACGTGTTTGCAACGCAATAAAATCAAAGACTTAAAAAATCTTCCCATTCGGCGGCACGTTTGCTCCAGGTGTAATTGTCATTAACCCAGGCGACTTGGGCGGCCAGTTTTTGCTCTAATTCTCCAGCCTGCCACTCAATGCGTGCGGTGTTGATCGCCGCTGCACAGGCGGCGGCAAAGTCATTTGCATGTGCAACCGCATTCGGTACAAACGCCTTTAGCACGCCAAACCCATGCAGCGTTTCGGGCAGTGCGCCCAGATCAGAGGTCACCACCAAACAACCCGCTGCCATCGCCTCCATCACCGCAATGCAGGACGTTTCGGGAAAACTGTTGGGATAGGTCAGACAAAATACTTCGCGTAGTTGCAGCGCCAGCGCGGTTTGTGGCAGTGGCCCGATATAATCAACATTCGGCGCCTGCCGCGCCGCCTCATATAAGTTTTGATAACCGTCATCCACCGCCGCGACATTATAAACCTGCATGCTGGAATAGATATTAAGCTGACTCTCGGGTATTGTGTTTCGTAGAATGTCAAAGGACGCCAGCAAGCGGTCCAAGCCGCGAAACGGCGTTGAGGTATAGGCCAAAACCGGCGGCCAGCGTTTAAAGGCCAGCACTGGCAGATCATCAAACAAATTTTCAAATGCCGGTGCGATTGCATTGCGTAAAACTATACTGGGCGTGTCAACCAAAGCCGGAAACTGCTGTTGATAGGTTTGCTGTTGCCACTGGCTTAAATAAACGACGGCATCCCACAATGCGGCAACCGCTGGCTCGGCCAATGGCTGCACCACCGGCTGGTCAGGGGCATGATGCAACCACAAGACAAATTTCGTGTTATTATTGACGTATTTTTTAACCGTTTGCGCGGCGGGCAGGCGCGGATCGCTGACAAATACCACGGCATCGGCATCGCGAATGACATCGCCGGATAGCTGTTGCCCCAGTGCCCGAATACCATGCTTTTCATAGGGCACGGTATTGTTGATAAATGACACGCGTACGCCGCGCGCCGCTAATGCCTTCATGACATAACACACCGCTGATTGCGTGCCACCGACAGGACGGGTCAGCGGTGCATCAATATCATAATGCCAATCCACAGTATCGACAAAGACGATATGCATCAGGGATTGGGACAACTGGTATCATACAGGCGATTCATCTCATCCAGCGCATAACATTCCTCGAGCGCCTGGGTAGCGTTGTTTTGATAGGTGTGTTTGACAAGAGTGCCTTTGTCAGTCGCCATTATAGTCAGCGTGGATTTTGTCACTGCGTTGTCGCCGTCCAAACGGTTATCACGCTTGCTGACAGTTTCCATGAGGCTTTGCCAGCTGTCGCCACCGCGGTTAAGCAGAAGTTTATATTCTTCATACTGCACGACCGACGTGGATAAAATGGCATCTTCCGGCACATCGCGTTCGACGAAATATTTCAGCTTGATATAGCGCAACCCCGGCTGTTCCTTTAGTACCAACAGCGTATTTTTGTTGGTGACCAGCGTATCTTCAATTACCGGCAGATTATCAAACGGCTTGTAATCATGCGCATTATGCAGGTCGTTATCATCCAGACAATATTGATTATCCTTTTTGGACAAGTCTTCTTGCGGCGTGTTCCAGAAAATTTCCGAACAGCTTTGATCGGCGGCAAGTTTTGTCCAATGGCGCTGCTCTTTTAAACTGAGCGCGGGTTCCGCCTTGGCATTTTTATCATAAATATAATCGATTGACGCGCGCGCCGGCAGCGCCGCCGCCAAAATGATTATCATCATAAACAGATTATATCTGTTGCAGCGCATGTTCTAAATCCTGTTGCAAATCGTTTACATCTTCCACGCCGACGGAGAGACGCACCAAACTGTCAGTAATGCCGCTTTTGGCGCGCACTTCCGGCGGCATCGAGCCATGCGTCATAATCGCTGGGTGGTTGATCAGGCTTTCAACACCGCCCAGACTTTCCGCCAAGGTGAACACCTGCAGCGCCTCCATAAAACGCCGCGTGCCGGCCAGATCGGTTTTGAGGTGCAGGCTGATCATGCCGCCACCACCAGACATTTGTTTTTGTGCCAATGCGTATTGCGGGTGTGCTTTTAAACCGGGGTAATGCACCACCTCAATGTGGGATTGCCCAACTAGCCATTGCGCCAGCTGCTGCGCATTACTGCAATGCCGTTCCATGCGCAGCGCCAGCGTTTTCACACCGCGCAACACCAAAAACGCATCAAATGGCCCCTGGATGCCGCCAATCGAATTTTGCAGGAACGCCATGCGTTCAGCGAGTTCGGTGTTATCGCCGACTACTACCGCGCCGCCGATCACATCGGAATGGCCGTTCAAATATTTGGTGGTGGAATGCACCACGATGTCGCAACCATGCGCAAGCGGCTGCTGTAAGTACGGTGTCGCAAACGTATTATCCGCGACACACAATAAATTTTGCTGTCGAGCAAATTGCGTAATGGCCGCCAGATCCACCAGCCGCATCATCGGATTGGTGGGCGTCTCCACCCAGATCATTTTGGTATTGGGTTGCAGCGCTGCCTTAACCGCCGCCAGGTCATTCAAATTGACATAGCTGAAATCGAGATTGGCGGACAGCCGCCGCACGCGTTCGAACAACCGATAAGTGCCACCGTACAAATCATCGCTGACAATCACATGGCTGCCCGCAGGCAGCAGTTCCAGCACCGTCGCTTCTGCCGCCATGCCGGAGGCAAAACAAAACCCGCGGCGGCCGCCTTCCAAATCGGCGAGGCAATCTTCCAACGCCTGCCGCGTTGGGTTATGGCCGCGCGCATAGACATAGCCCTGGTGCACACCGGGACTTTCTTGCGCATAGGTTGAGGTCGCATAAATTGGCATCATGACCGCACCGGTGGTGGGGTCCGGCCGCTGCCCGGCGTGGATAACACGCGTCGCAAAGCTTAATTTTTCTAACATAGTATTTCTTTCCATTTATCGTTTAATAACCGCGCCTTTATAGCTGCGCTTTGTAACTTTTCATCAAACGTGAGCAGTGAAATTTTTAAACTATCAGCCAAGGCCAAATACGTTGCATCATAAAATCTTAATTTATAGAAATGAGCCAAACTGCGTGCTTGCCGATAAAAATTATCATGGACAAATTTTGTATCAGCAACGTTAAAAAACCCTGATTTAATAAACCCATCAAAATTGTTAACTGATTTTTCATAGACTAAGGGAGATATTCTACCTAAATTTAGGTTTTTGATTAAAATGTCTTCAACTTCCAAAATAAAAGCGGGGGGTACATGCATGTGAATATCTTGATCGACAATAATTTCTAATATGCTTACTGCCTGGCTATAAAACGGCTCACTGTTATTCAGAGCTGCTAATAATACATTGCTATCAATAACAATATTTGAATTGTCAAACGCCACTGCGTCCCTCATCGCGCATCGCGATTAACTCGTCATATGGCATATCTAGAGGCGGATTTTTTATCCATTCCAATAAAATTTGACCGTTATTCTGTTTGTTTGGATAAAGCGAAAACACCGGTTGGCCATTTTGAATTAACAAAACAGCCTCATCTACCTGGCGCCATTGGGTGAAAACGGTTTGTGCGGCAGGCGGTAACGTGGCGATATCAATGATATTCATAATAACAGACTATCATCCGCGGATGTTTGTTTCAACAATTTCGATAAATATTTCACGCCAGCATCCTGAATAATGGTGACGATGTGCGCGGGGCCGTCCAATTGCTCAATTAATTTTTGCACCGCATGTAAATTTCCTCCGGCGCTAAGGCCTGGCAGGATGCCTTCCTTCGCCGCACATAACCGCACCATGCCAAACGCCTGTTCATCATTGAACTGGATGGCGTCATCAATCACCGATGCATCAAAACATTTGGTCAAATGATCTTCGCCGACACCCTCCACTTGGTAACTGCCGACCTGAGATTCATCAACCTTACCGGTTTTGACATAATGATAGTAAATGGATCCGACCGGGTCGGGCAATACGACTTTCAAATTTGACTTGTGCTGTTTCAAATATTTCCCGGTGCCACTGACAGTACCGCCGGTTGATCCCGAAGTCACGAAATAGTCGAGGTTGCCCCCCATCTGCTGCCAGATTTCCGGGCCGGTGGTTTTATAATGCGCCTCAACATTGAGCGGATTGTCATACTGGTTGATTAATAAGGCACCTGGCATTTGCGCCGCCAGATTTTTGGCTTGGATGACGTAATGCTCCGGCGTGTGATAAGCGGCCTCAGTCGGGCAGACAATCAACTCCGCCCCCAGCATGCGCATAAAGTCTTTTTTCTCACTGCTGACTTTTTCCATGGTCGTTAAAATAACGCGATAACCGCGTTGCGCGCCGATAAAGGCGGTGGCGGCACCGGTATTACCGGTGGTAGCCTCAATAATCGTACCGCCGGGTTTAAGTTTGCCCGAAGCTTCAGCGTCACGGATAATATAATCAACGATACGGTCTTTGATACTGCCGGATGGATTGTAATATTCCAGCTTGGCAAACACGTTGATACTTTTATCATTGGCGAACAGGCGCGGCAACGCAACCAAGGGCGTATTCCCGATTTGCAAGTTAAAATTCTGTGGCGTTGACATTAAATTTCCATGCTGAAGCGGCGTAAAACTTGCCAAAAACGTGTTTTCGGATTCATAATAGAGACGGATTCGTAAACTTGGCAGGTAAAAAGCATGACGCATATAAAAGGCCCCATAAAAAATATATGCGTTGTGGTAATTTTGGCGCTGTCTGTATTGACAGCACCGGCACATGCCGCGGGCCGTTATGCCGATATCGTAATTGATGTTAACACCAACGCCATCCTGCACGCTGAAAATGCTGATGCCGCACTGCATCCCGCTTCGCTTACTAAAATGATGACGCTGTATATGACTTTTGCCGCGCTGAAGGCCGGCAAGCTGACTGAAACCATGCTGCTGCCGGTTTCGAAGTATGCCACGACCGCCGGCCCCACCAAACTGGGCTTGCATGCGGGCAGCCGCATCAGCGTGAAAAACGCTATCCTTGGCCTCGTCACCTGTTCCGCCAATGATGCGGCACGCGTCTTGGCGGAGGCGATCGGCGGCAATGAACCGCACTTTGCCAGCATGATGACGCAGCAGGCCAAACGCCTGGGCATGAAGCGCACCGCCTTTTACAACGCCTCCGGCCTGCCCGACCCGCGGCAGTATTCCAGCGCGCGCGACATGGCGCAATTGGGCCGCGCGCTATTGGCCAGCTTTCCCGATTATTATGATTATTTTAGCACGGCCGAATTTTCCTACGGCGGCAAAACCTATGCCAACCATAATCACCTGATGGAACGCTATCCCGGTATGGATGGTCTCAAAACCGGTTTTGTTAATGCCAGCGGGTTTAACCTGGTGGCGAGCGCAGTGCGGTTTGACCACCGGCTGGTCGGCGTCGTGTTCGGCGGCGCGTCAGCGCGCGGGCGTGACGACCAGATGGCGGATTTGCTGGACCAGGCTTTTTCCGATGTGCAGAATCCCGCCAATGTGGTCACCGCCAAACAACCGGCGCCGCCCAATATCACTGTGGCCTCGTTGCAACCGGCGGACCCGCGCGCGGCCGCGCCGGCCATGACCCCGGATGGCGTAATTGCGGTAAATGATAATAGCGATGATGACGAGACACCCGTGCGTCCCGCGACTTCTACGGCCAAATATGTCCTGGCCAGTGCGGCGCCGGTCGCCGCCAAAATCGCCTTAAAGCCAACCAAACTTAAAGTTGCCAGTAAAACAAAACTGAAAACAAAGGATCCGGTGGTCGCACGCGACTGGGGCATTCAAGTCGGTGCTTATAAAGACAAGGCCTCCTCGCAATCCGCGATCAACCAGATCCGCAACCGCAACAGCCGTTTATTGCAACAAGCCCGCGCCGATGTGTCATTAATCAAAACACACTCCGGACACCTGTACCGCGCGCGCATTGTCAATCTAAATCAAAGCACAGCCGAGGCCGCCTGCGGCGCGCTCAAACTGCAGGGCCGCACTTGTATTACCTTGCCACCGGCATCTTGATTACGCTGCGGCGCGCAGCGTCTTATCATCGAACCCCGCGACCAGGGAATGTTCCACCGCATGGCGCGCGACCATGCCGGCACCATCGTCCTTCATCATCGCGAGAATCTCATCCGGCGTTTGCGTGACATAGAGCGTGTCATCAATACCCTTGGCATGCAGCTGGGTGCGCTGGTCGTTTTCGCGAATGATAACGCAGACTTCCGTCATGCGCACATACATGGTTGGACCATCATTGGTGTCGTTATATTGGGTTAGTTTCAAAAATTCGGTCATGTGTCTCGCATTTTGTTACTTGTCCCCTCCTTCAAGGGAGAGGGACGATAACTACGAATACGCTACAAGCTCATAAAAATTATATATGCCTATTTACCTGACGCCTGCGCGGTATCCTGAATAATGCTAAAGGCCATTTTCTGAAATGCGGCGTCGAAAGCCGCGACAATCGCGGCCTGACGGTTGGCGGCGGCGGGTGCCGTCTCCTCATACATTTTGGCGGCAATGACCTTTTTGGTCGCACTGTCGATCAGCGTGGCATTGACGCGCAGATGTGCGGTGGGCACGCTGTCGCCATTGCGATATTCCGCCTGAAAATCCCGGATTTCCAGCGCGAGCGTATAATCGCTTTTCACCTGGCTCACATCGTTGCTGGCGGATTTGAAGACGCCGCTGCGGTCGAAACTGTCCACCAGCGCCGCTTGCACTACCGTATTCAAATCACCGCCCCAGCGCGCATCCGCATAATAATCGATCTGGTTTTGGCCCTGGCGCAAGGCGATGCGATCGGTATTCAAACCCGGCACGACCTGCGGCAAGGAAATTTCCACCGCATAAGGCAAAGGCGCTTGGGTATTAGCCGCAAATTGCGGCGCGTTCAGCGTATAGACATCCGGCGCCAGCGCGCCCTTGGGCAGCAAACCGCCGCAGGCGGACAACAGCACTACACATAATAAAGCAGAAAATTTTTTCATCTATTTCACTTTCACGCCGCCGGGCTGGGTCGGGATAATAATCTGCGAGGGGTTTTCCTTAAGCTCACGCGATAGCGATTGCACATCGCGCGCGGTCTTTTTCATTTCAATCAGCAAGGCGCTTAAATCGCTATAGCCTTGCTTGGACAATTGCTGCGTGTTTTCCGCCAGCGCGCCGATCTTTTCCATCGTCTGCGCGGTGTTCTTCAAAATCGCCTTGGTGTCGGCGCGTGACCCCACCGCAATCTCATTCAATGATTTGGCCGCCGCGCCGATGTCTTTGGCGGTCTGCGCCAAATTTTGGATCAGCGACTGGCCGCTGCCATTATCACCGCCGACATCAGTGGAAAACTTTTCCATATTGGTCATGATATTAGCGAAACGCGTACTATTTTCCGGACTGACAAAATTTTGCAGATTGTCGGCAAGATCGGATATCTTTTGCAGCATCTGCGGCACGGTTTGCACAATCTTTTGAAAATCCGATGGCGCCGCCGGAATTGTCATCATGCCGTCAATAATTGGCTGGGCCAACGGTGGGTCGCCTGCCTTGGCCGCGCGCAATTCAATATAAGAGGTGCCGGTAATGCCCTGCATCTGTAGGACCGCCACCGTGCTCGTCATAATCGGCGTACCGTCTTTCAAATCCGCGACGACGCGGACTCTAGACGGCATGTCTTTGGGAATTTCGATTTTGGTGACCTTGCCGACATCCACACCGCGGAATTTGACCGGCGAGTCCACTGCCAGACCGTTTACGGATTCCGCAAAAAATATTTGGTATTGCACCGTATCGCTGCTTTTATTAAGGCCTGCCAGCCAGACGACAAAACCCAGCGCGCCAAGCGTAAGCGCAATCACAATGATGCCGACCATTAAATAGTTGCGTTCAGGTTCCATGCCGGCTTTCCGTCTGTGTTTCCACTGCCCGCGCCCGCGCGCCGTGGAAATAGGCTTTGATAAAGGGATGTTCAGATTTTAACAAATTGTCAATTGTATCCACGGTCAGTTTTTTATCCACCAGCACCGCAACGCGGTCGCATACGGTAAATAATGTATCCAAATCATGCGTGATGATGATGACAGTGATGCCCAGGCCGCGCTGTAATTTTAAAATCAGCTGGTCGAATTCGGCGGCGGCAATGGGGTCAAGGCCCGCAGTCGGCTCATCCAAAAACAAAATCGGCGGATCGAGCGCCAACGCCCGCGCCAGCGACGCGCGTTTGACCATGCCGCCCGACAGTTCGGAAGGATATTTATTGGCAGCCTCCGGCGGCAACCCCACCAGGCTCAATTTCAAATCCGCCAGCTTTTTGGCCAGCGCGCTGCCAATATGCAGGCGCTCTTTCAATGGCGCGATGATGTTTTCTTCCACCGTCAGCGCGGAAAACAGGGCGCCCTTTTGGAATAGCACGCCAAACTGGCCGGGCTGACCGTGATTTTCACCCATAATCTGCACCGTACCGGCGCGCGGCTGTTGCAAGCCGATAATGGTCCGCATCAGGACGGATTTCCCGCTGCCCGACCCACCGACCAGACCGATAATCTCCGGCTGGGTAATTTCAAAATTCAACTGGTCGTGAACAACCTGGGCGCCAAACCGATTGACCAAACCATGCACAGCGATGATAGGCGCGTTTTGACCGTCCATCACATCCCCAACTTGGTAAACAAAATGGAAAAGGCGGCATCCAGCAGCAATACCAGGAAAATCGATTGCACGACGGATGTGGTCGTGAGTTTACCGACACTTTCTGCTGATCCCGTTACCTGCAGCCCGCGCATACAGGCGACCATCGCGATGACAAAACCGAAGACCGGCGCCTTGATCACGCCGATCCACACATCCCAATGTTTGATCGCGGCGTGAAACCGTTCCAGATAGGCATGCGGGCCGATGCCGAGCAATTGGTAGGCGACAATGCCGCCGCCGATCATACCCATGACATCGGCGACAAAAGTCAACAGTGGCATGACGATAATCAGCGCCAACAACCGCGGCAGTACCAGAAAATCAAACGGATCGACGCCGATGATTTTCATCGCATCCACTTCCTCGTTGATTTTCATGACACCGATTTCGGCGGTAAAGGCGCTGCCCGAACGCCCGGCGATCATGACCGCAGTTAATAGTACGCCCATTTCGCGCAAGACGGAAATCGCCACCAGGTTGATCGTAAAGACATTGGCGCCAAAGCGCTGCAGCTGGTTGTAACCCTGATAGGCGAGAACAATCGTAATTAAAAACGCGATCAGCGAGACAATCGGGATTGCCATAATCCCGGCCTCATAAATATGCCGCATAATGGATGAGACGCGCAACCGGCGGGGGTTGGTAATGACGGCGCCCAGTGTCACCGTCATCTGACCCAAAAAGCGCAGCAGGTCTAACATGCCATCCCAGCTGGCATAAACGCCTTTGCCGGTTTTAATCAGAAGGTCCGCAACCGGCGCGCGGCGCGCGAGCGGCGCGGGCGCCGCAACCGCACCACCCTCCTCAACCAATTGGCATAGCGCCTGTTGTTGCGGGGTCAGCCCCTCGAAATGTTTTAACGACATTCCCAATTGAACTGCAAAATCATGCAACAGTTCAACCCCAGCGGTATCCAGCGTTTGCAACTGCGCATTGATGGTCGTGCCGCTGTCATGTGGCATAGCTTGGCGCGCGCGCTCAATCGCCACGGCATTGGCCAGCACCCAGTCACCCTGCACGGTGATGGCGCCAGCACCTGATTGCGTAATGAAGTTTGCCATATATTTTATGTAGCGGGCTTTCCGTCAAAAGGCGATGGTGGAATAGGTAGGGCGCATTTCTTATTTATACATTCTGATTTAACCAGACTTTATGGACTTAACCACCATCCTCACTAATTGGCCTGCGACACCAGCAGACGCCGTCACCGTGCAAAACGAGCTGCGGCATCAGGTGCGTCTCACCAACGACTTTACCAAACTGGAGATCGTCGCTGGGGTTGACTGCAGCTATGATGTCACCAACAATCTCAGCTATGCCTATGTGACCACGATGCGGCTGGACCGGCTGCAACCGCTGGAGACCGTGACCGCGCAACTCCCTATCACCTTTCCCTATATCCCCGGTTTCCTGTCGTTCCGGGAGGTACCGGTCGTGCTGCATGCGCTGGCGCAACTCTCCGCACTGCCGGATTTGTTGATGGTGGATGGCCAGGGCGTGGCGCACCCGCGCCGTTTCGGTATCGCCTGTCACTTGGGCGTGCTCACCAACTTGCTTGCGATTGGCGTGGCCAAGTCACGCCTTATCGGTACCGCCAAACCGTTGGGCGACAGCAAAGGCAGCCAACAGCCGCTCATGGATAAACAGGAACGGATCGGCACCGTGCTGCGCAGCAAGGATAACACCAACCCGCTGTTTATCTCCCCGGGTCATAAACTGGATCAAGACGCGGCGGTTGCCATTACCTTCCAATGTTTGACACGCTATCGTCTGCCGGAGCCGACGCGAGTGGCCGATAAAATCTCCAAACAGCCACGTGAAACATCTAACCTGTTGATTTAATGTTATAAAGATTTTAGTCGCTCCGCATCGTTCCCTTATAAATTAAGGCGCCTACTGGGCAGCGGTCGTTCAGAATTCTCTGACACCCGAACATTACGGAGGCTATCATGGCTAATCAACAGTCACCAAACAACACTTCATCACAAGGCAATCAAGCTGGTCAATCCGCGCAACAGAAAAACCAGACACCAAACAGCCAGCCAGACAAAATGTCTGATAAAACCGGTCAAGCTGATCAAGCAGCCAATTCTAACCCCAGCAGCCAAACTGCAAAAACGGGTACTAACAACTAATCATCTTTTGGTATCAGTTAAACCGGGCTTCAGGCCCGGTTTTTTATGATATGCCGGATAACGTTTTGTATGCCATGATCGCAATGCCAAATTCAGGACAATTATATGACCAGCAATAAAACCAAAGACGCCGAAGATTTGGCTGGGGCGCGCAAAGCGGGCGAACATTTGGAAGAAACCCGTCCCTGGTATAAATCGGTCGGGCCCGGCCTTGTCACCGGCGCGGCGGATGATGACCCATCGGGTATCGGTACCTATTCACAAAATGGCGCGCTGTTTGGTTATACATTATTATGGCTGGTGCCGTTTTGTATTCCACTGATGATCGCGGTACAGGAAATGTGCGGGCGCATCAGTGTGGTGACCGGCGATGGGCTGGCCGCTGTCATTAAACAAAATTTTCCCAAATGGGTATTGATCAGCGCGGTGTTTATGCTGGTTGCCGCCAATATTTTTAACGTTTATGCGGATTTAAATGTCATGGCGGCCTCCGCCAATATGTTGTTTCACATTCCAGTGTGGCTGGCACTTATTATCCTCACCGCTATCATTATCACGCTGCAAATTCTGGTGCCCTACCGCATTTATGCCAAGCTGCTCAAATGGCTGTGCCTGTCGCTGTTGGGTTATGTCGTGGTTGCCCTGATGCCAGGCAGCCAACAGGATTGGGGCGCAGTGTTCAAAAATATGTTCTGGCCCGCGTTCGATTTTAAACAGGAGACTGTACTGGCCATCGTCGCCTTTCTGGGCACCACCATTTCGCCCTATCTGTTTTTCTGGCAGGCGGGTGAAACGGTGGAAGAAGAAATCGCCGAAGGGCTGGAAAATGCGCCAGGCGCGCGCCGTAAGCACGTCACCGACCATGAAATCCGCAACGTGCGCGCGGATACCGCGGTTGGCATGATCGCCTCGCAGCTGGTGGCGTTTTTTATCGTGGTGGCCGCCGCCGGGTCTTTGCATGCCAATGGCATCACCGAAATCGACACCGCGCAGGATGCCGCTAAGGCCTTGTTGCCGCTGGGGCCGGTCGCCTATTGGCTGTTCACCATTTGCATGATTGGCACCGGCCTTCTTGCCATTCCAACCTTGGCGGGTTCGGCCGCCTATGCGGTCGCGGAAACCTGCGGCTGGCGTTATGGCCTTTACCGCCGTTTCAGCCGCGCCAAAGCTTTTTATGTGACCATTGCCGCTGTGGTCTTGGTTGGTTGCGCGCTGAATTTCGTCGGCGTCATCAGTCCCATAAAAGCGCTGGTCTATTCGGCGGCCCTAAACGGCGTTGTCGCCCCGCCGCTGATTGTACTGCTGCTCATTTGCAATAACCGCACAATCGTAGGCGCGCGCGTCAATGGCCTGTGGTCGAATCTACTGGGCTGGATCACCGTGCTATTGATGGGCCCGGCGGCAGTTTATCTCATTTACTGCATATTGCAGGGCAAGATGTAGATTTGCGATTTGAAAACTTAAAATTTGGTGAGTGCCTGCAGCTTGCGTTTTAACTCATCGGGATTAAACGGTTTGGAGATGTAATCATCCATGCCCGCGTCAAGGCAGCGTTCGCGGTCGCCGGCCAGCGCATGCGCGGTCATGCCGATGATCGTCAGCGGCACTTTGGCATATTGTTTTTCATATTCGCGGATGAGGCGCGTGGTTTCAAAGCCGTTGATGCCGTGCATCTGCACATCCATCAGCACTGCATAATAATCGTTGCCCTTGACCTTTTCGATCGCCGCGATGCCATTGGTCGCCACATCATGGCGATAGCCAAAGTTTTCCAAAAACGACGTCGCAACCAGGATATTGGCCGGATAATCTTCAACCAGTAACACCAGCGGCTGTTGCCGGCTGTCGGCAGTTGGCGCCGGCATGTCGCGCGCGACCGCGGCGGCGACGATATTTTCAGCAACTGGCAAATCAAGATTGACGGTAAAGGTTGAGCCGTGACCCAAGTTACTATCCACCGCAATAGTGCCGCCCATTATTTCAACCAGCGTTTTGGTGATGGCCAGGCCTAACCCGGTGCCGCCGTATTTGCGGTTGATCGAACTGTCGGCCTGAATGAATTTATCAAAAATTGATACCAGATGCTCAGCCGCGATGCCGATGCCGGTGTCCTTGACCGCAATGTTGATACTTTCAATATTGGCCCGGTCGGTCGGCTGGCAGGTAATAACGATATACACCCCGCCGCTTTCGGTGAATTTTACCGCGTTGCTGCACAGGTTGGCAATAATCTGCCGCAGCCGCGTTGGGTCGCCCACAAACAAACGCTGCTGCGCACAGGCGGCATCCATGGTAAAAGTCAAATTCTTTTCGCGCGTACGCACCGCCATCATGCTGATGACTTCCTGTACCAGCTGCGTGATGCTGAACGGAATTTGTTCAAGCGCGACCGAGCGCGCCTCTATCTTGGCAATGTCCAACAAATCATTAATCAGCGACAATAGGGTATCCGCACTCATCTGCAGCGTGCTAACATATTGCAATTGCCGCGGGCTGAGGTCGCCGCCGGTTGCCAGGATATTTGACAAGCCGATAATCGCATTCATCGGCGTTCTGATCTCATGACTCATATTGGCCAGAAATTCCGATTTCGCGATGTTGGCGGCCTCGGCGCTGTTGCGTGCTTCGATCAATAATTGTTCGGCATGTTTTTGTTCGGTCATATCACGGGCGATTTTGGTAAAGCCGGTGATCGTTTCGTTTTCATCATACATGGCCGCCATAATGCCGCTGGCGTAAAAGCGCTCACCGTTTTCGCGGATATGCCAGCGTTCATCAGAGGCGCTGCCATATTGGCGGGCGGTGGTAAATTCCTGTTCGGGGATCAATGCCGCACGGTCCTCTGGCGTGAAAATAATCGCCGCCGGCTTGCCAATAACATCCGCGGCCATATAGCCGAAAATACGTTCGGCGCCCGGATTCCAGCTGATGACACTGCCCGTTAAATCCATGGAAATAATGGCAAAATCCTTGGCGCTTGCCACCATCAGTTTCAAATGTTCGCGCGACATGCGCATGGCTTCCGCGGCCTGTTTCTGCTCCTCAATATCCGTGCAGGTGCCATACCAGGCGACAATTTTGCCATCCTCATCACGGGTCGGCACGCCGCGCGTTTTAAACCAGTGATAAATCCCGTCATGGCGGCGAATCCGATAATCGATATTATAAGGGGCAATATCTGCGGTCGCGGCGGCCCAGGCCGCTGTGGTTGCCGCCACATCATCCGGATGAATCATATCCAACCAGCGCGCGCCGATTAAATCCGCGACTGGCACACCAGTATAGGTAGCCCATTGCGTGCTGAAATAACTGGCCGCGCCATCCGGCTGCGCGATCCACACCAGTTGCGGCATGGCTTCGGTTAGCGTCCGCCAGCGTTCTTCGCTGTCGCGCATGGCGCGTTCAGCACCCACCCGCATAGTGATATCGCGCACAAAAGCGGTAAAATAAACCTCGCCTTGCGGAATTGGATTATCACCAACAAAATCGGCTTGCGGCGTCACCGTCAGCTCAATTGGAAAGCTGGTGCCATCACGCCTGACCGCGACAATTTCAATCCGCGCATTTAAAATCGCGCCCTGACCGGTGGCCAGATAGCGCTCCAGCCCCTGATGATGCGCCATGCGATATGCGGGCGGAATAATCAGGCTGGCCATCGGCTGCCCCACAGCCTCATCGCGCGACCAGCCAAACATGACTTCGGCCTGTTTATTCCAGTCGGTTACCAAACCCTTGGCATCAATGGCCACCACTGCATCCAGCGCGCTGTCGACAATCTGCCGCACGCGCCGCTCACTGGTTGCCAGACGCTGTAACAGCTGGGTTTCCGCCGGGGATGGCTTGGTCAGATTCATAAAAGGCAATTTATAGATTTCATGTTAGAATTCCACGTTTATTTCAAACGCGGATAGCTGCGCACAATCGCGCCATGCCATAGCCATGATACCAACCGCTGGCTGGTTGTCACGACATGTCCGCATAGCAGCCAACCTGCCCATAATGGTTTAAGCGTAAAGGCGCCCTGGAACAGGCGCGTCGCATAACGACCCCCTTTAAGGCTCAGCAGCGCGGCCTTTAAAAAATTGGCAGCGCGCCCATGCGCGGCATAGCGTTGCACGACCGGTTGCGTAGCGGTCTGCGCCAGCGCGTCATCGAACATCCGCAACAATTCATCGGGATGCGCGTTATGCATGCCTTCATGGCTCAAATTTTGGTGATGCCGGCGCCAGCAAGCGAGAACTTTTGGCACCCGCACAAACGGCCCCTGCGCCGCCAGCAGCAGCCACTGGTAAAAATCATCGCAATAGCGGTATTTATCAGCGCGGATCGTATCAAAAGGATAATTCGCCAGTCGATACAATGCGCCCGGCCCCGGCAGGCAGGCAGCGGTTTTAATCATCCGCGCGTAACTGTAACGCGGCAGGTGCTGCGTATAAATAATGTCTCCCGCCGCATCGATCATATGCCATTCCGGATAAGCCACCAGCGCAGTTGGAGCGGCGGCCATGGCAGCCAAACAGCCGTTGAGCCAACCCGGTAATAACGGATCGTCGGAATTAACGACCGCGCAAAACGCGAACGGAATTTCAGCAGCCTGCACCAGTTGCAGTCCGGCATTACAGCTGGCCGAACAGCCACGGTTGGTGTGATAGTGATAAATCAGCTGCGGATAAGTTGTTTGAAACGCCGCCACGGTGTCCCGCGTCTCATCGGTCGACCCATCGTCAATAACGAAAATATGCAGACCCGGGTATTGTTGCGCCGCCAGAGATTGCAGCGTCTCCAGCAGATAGGCGGCACGGTTATAGCTCGGGATAATGACCGCCACGGGCGGCGCGACGACTGACATCACCATGCCAGTAACAATATCAACGATAGGGCGCAAGTTTGCTTTTTGGTAATCTTTAAAAAAGCTGGCATTATGCTGCCGTTTCGCCTATAGCCAAGACATTCCTCCCTTACTAAAGATGACGATGACACAGCAAAAACCGATTGATGGCAAAACCGTTCTGATTACCGGGGGTACCGGCTCTCTGGCCAAGGTTTTGGTGCGCCGCCTCTTGACCAGCGAAATGGGCGAACCCAAAAAAATCCTGTTATTTTCACGTGACGAGGGCAAGCAGCATGCGCTGCGGCTTGAATTCATGAATCTCAAAGATTCCACTGACGAAGTTATCTATAATAATTTTAACCGCCTGATTGAATTTCACATCGGCGATGTGCGCGATAAAAGCAGTTTGAGCCGCGTCTTGTCGCGCTCTAACATCGTCATCAACACTGCGGCGATGAAACAGGTGCCGGCGTGCGAATATTTCCCCTATGAAGCGGTGTTGACCAATGTCATGGGCGCGCAAAACCTGGTCGAGCTGATCAGCCAGTTTCACATGCATGTCGAAACCGTGGTGGGCATTTCGACCGACAAGGCCTGCATGCCGATCAATGTCATGGGCGGCACCAAGGCGCTGCAGGAACGCCTGTTATTGCGCGGTAATCTGGATGCGCCAGACACGCGTTTCTTTGCAGTGCGCTATGGTAACGTTTTGGCGTCACGCGGCTCGGTTATTCCGTTATTCGTGCATCAGATTGCCAACGGCGGCCCGGTTACCGTCACGCATCCCGACATGACGCGCTTTTTGCTAAGCCTTAATGAAGCGGTGGATCTGATTTTCGCGGGCCTGCTGGGCGCCCACCGCGGCGACATTTATATTCCCATCATTCCCGCCGCCAAAATCAGTGATCTGGCCAAAGTCATGATCGGCGCGCGGCAGATTGAAATTAAAGTGACCGGCGTGCGCCCGGGCGAAAAAATGCATGAGATGCTGATTTCGGAAGAAGAGGCACGCCATGTCATGAAGCGCGGTGATTATTACGTGCTGCCGCCGATTTACCCGGAACTCAATGCTTATGAAATGAAGGATTGTTTTGCGCTCGAACAGCCGTACACGTCGGAATACAACAATCTCGACACTAACGGCGTGCAGCAGCTGTTGGCACGGCACAATCTACTCAACCGCGCCCCCAGTGAGCTTGAACTGGTTGCTTAATTTTTTAGCCTAGGAATATGCCATGAAAGTGATGTCGATATTTGGCACGCGCCCCGAGATGATCAAATTATGGCCGGTGTTAAAAAAACTGGACGACCTTAATTTCCAACATATTATGGTGCATACCGGGCAAAATTTTACACCCGAGTTAAAGGATTTTTTCTTTCGCGATCTGGAATTGCGCGAACCGGATTATTATTTGGGCATTAATACGTCAGGTTACGCGGCGGAAGTGGCTGATGTTATCGTCAAAACCGATGCGCTGTTTGAAAAAGAACAGCCGGACGCGCTGCTGATTTTGGGCGACACCTTTAGCGGGTTGTGCGTACTACCCGCCACGCAGCGCGGTATTAAAATCTTTCACATGGAAGCAGGGTTGCGCGCCTATGACAAGCGGATGCCTGAACAGCGTAACCGCATGCTGATTGATAAACTGTCGGACTTTAACCTCGTTTATCATCCGCATCACCGGGAAAACTTATTACGCGATGGTCTGCATCCCTCGCGTATTATCATCACCGGTAATCCCACGTTTGAAACGATGCGGCATTTCCTGCCCCAGATTAAAAACAGCGATATTTTAACGCGGCTGAAGGTGACACCAAAAAATTACATTCTGTTGACCGCACACCGCAGCGAAAATGTCGATACCGCCGACAATCTGCAAGCGATCATGACAGCGATGGCCAAAATCATTGCAACCCAGGATTGCGATATCATCTACCCCATGCATCCGCGCACCAAAAACAAACTGGCGCAGTTTAATATTGCGGTGCCGGCACGGCTGCACGCCATGGCGCCCCTGGGCTTTTACGATTTTAACCGGTTGTTTATGGAGGCGCGCTGCGTCGTATCAGATTCCGGCACTGCGCCGGAGGAAGCGTTCTTTTACAAAGTGCCCTGCGTCAGTATTCGCATGACGACCGAACGGTTTGAAACGCTGGAGGGCGGTGCGCATATCGTCGCCGGCCTTGATGCCGATAACATCGCCGCCGCGGTTGAGACCATTATCACCCAACCATGGGGTGGCCGTTATGATTTGAACGAGGATGGCTTTGCGCCATCAAATGTTGTCATTAATACCATGCGCAGCCAGATTACGAATTTCTTTTAACGCATGAAACTGCTTATCCTCGGCGCAACCGGCATGCTGGGTCACAAACTGGCTTTAGAATTGGCACGGGATCACGTTGTTTACGGCACCAGCCGTGGTGGGCAAAATTCATTTAATGCACTTGCCGCGCAACGCAATATTACGCTTGTCGGGCATGACGATTTCAGCGATGCCGCACTCACGCAATTGCTAGATGATGTCAAACCCGCTTATGTCATCAATGCGATTGGCATCATTAAACAGCACAAAAATGCCGCCACGCTAGAGCAGCTGGAGATCAATGCGCTGCTGCCGCAACGGCTGGCGGTCTTGTGCAAATCACGCGGCGCGCGTTTCATTACTTTCAGCACCGATTGCGTGTTTGACGGCATGTTGGGCCGCCCTTACACGCTGGATGATGCCCCGAGCGCGCATGATGTCTATGGCATGACCAAATATCTAGGCGAGATTACCGACAATGATTATGCCTTGACCTTGCGCACCTCCATCATCGGCCCCGAACTGCGCGCTAAAAAAAGTTTGGTGGAATGGGTGTTGAGCCAGCGCGGCAAAACGGTGGATGGTTACACCCGCGCGCTTTACACCGGCCTGCCCACGCTGGAAATTGCCAATGTGCTGCGCCATATTTTCACACACTGCCCCGACCTGTCCGGCGTCTGGCAGGTGGCCAGCGCGGCAATCGACAAGGCGGCGCTGCTCCGTTTGATCAGCGCGCAATTTGAACTGAACATTATCGTCAAAAACCATGACACGTTTTTCTGCGACCGCCGGCTGGATGGCGCTGCCTTTGCCGCCCGCACCGGCTATGTGCCGCCGGCCTGGCCGCAGCTGGTCGCGCAAATGCATGCGGATTATCTGCAATACCCAGTCCTTTACACTGACCTCGCCGTCTAAAAATACGGCAGGTCGTTTCCTTTTACCGGCAGACCTGCTAGAGAAATTGGTACTACCATGAACCCGCATTCTTCCCGTAAAACCAGCCTCTATGCGATGGCCGCCAGCGCCTGGCGCAATCGCGCGCTGATCGTGCAGATGACCCAGCGCGAGGTGTTGGGCCGTTACCGCGGTTCGATGATCGGCCTCGCCTGGTCGTTTTTCAACCCGCTGCTAATGCTGGGCGTCTATACCTTTTTCTTTACCACCATTTTTAAAAGCCGTTGGGGCGCCGCGACGGAAGCCAACCAAGCCAGCTTTCCCGTTATTTTATTTGCGGGCTTGATTGTGCAAAGCCTGTTTGCCGAATGCATCAACCGCGCCCCCACCTTGATTATTACCAATGTCAATTACGTCAAAAAGGTGGTGTTTCCCTTGGAAATCCTGCCGTGGATCTCGCTGGGCTCGGCGCTGTTTCATGCCGCGATCAGCCTCGTCGTCTTGCTCGCGCTCGATCTTATCCTGACCGGCGGCCTGCATTGGACGATCCTGTTGCTGCCCATTGTGGTCATTCCTTTTATCATCCTGACGATGGGTGTCGCCTGGTTTCTGGCGGCGACCGGCGTTTTCCTGCGTGATACCAGCCAGATTACCGCCGTCATTACCTCGGTCTTGTTATTCGTGTCGCCGGTGTTTTACCCGACCTCGCAAGTACCGGAAAAAATCCACGGCCTGTTTATGTTTAATCCGCTGACGCTGATCATAGAAAATATGCGCAAGGTGCTGCTGTTCGGTGAATTGCCGGAATGGGGGCCGCTGGCGATCTATACCGTCATCAGTTTGATCGTGGCGTGGGGCGGGTTTTGGTGGTTCCAGAAAACGCGCAAAGGTTTTGCCGATGTACTCTGACGTCGTGATTGACGTCCAAAACGTCAGCAAATGTTTTGAAATTTACCCGCGGCCTCAAGACCGCCTGCGCCAGTTTGTGATGCCGCGCGTGCGCCAAACCTTGAAACGCGCGCCGCGCAACTATCATCAGGAATTCTGGGCGCTGCATGATGTGTCATTCAGGGTCGAACGCGGCCAGGCGGTCGGCATTATCGGGCAAAACGGCAGCGGCAAATCAACGTTGCTGCAAATCATCACCGGCACCATGACGCCAACCGGCGGCACCGTGAATACCGATGGGCGCATCGCGGCGCTGCTCGAACTCGGCTCCGGCTTTAACCCCGAATTTACGGGCCGTGAAAATGTTTACCTGAATGCGCGCCTCCTGGGCCTCAGCCGCGCCCAGACCGATGACAAGTTTGACATCATCGCCGGCTTTGCCGATATCGGTGACTTTCTGGACCAGCCGGTCAAAACCTATTCCAGCGGTATGATGGTCAGGCTCGCCTTTGCGGTGCAGGTCGCGGTCGAAACCGAAATTTTGATTATTGATGAGGCGCTGGCAGTGGGTGACGCGCGGTTCCAGCTGAAATGTTTTCGGCGGCTCGATGAATTGAAAGCCAAAGGCACCACCATTTTGTTTGTATCGCATTCAACCGAAATGGTGCGCTCGTTCTGCGATCATGGCCTACTGCTCAACCACGGTCGCGCGCTGTATTGGGGTGATGCCAAAACTGCCACCATCAAATATATGCAGTTGTTGTTTCCTGAGCGGCAGCCGGTCGCCGAGGTGGCCGTGCCGGATGAACCGCCAGCGCCGGCAGCCGCCCTGGCACCGCTGACGCCAGTTAAACATGACGGTATCTTGCACTTTCAACCCGCCGATTTCAAAGGTCAGATTTTTGGCGAGGGCGGCGCCAACCTGGAATGGCTAACCATTACCGGCATTGACGACCCTAATATTTTGCCCGGCAAAAATACAATTACCATCAAAGGCCGTTATAACTGGGATATCGGTCTTGCCACGCAATTGGCCAGCGCCGGTGGCTATAATCCTGATATTACCTTTAGCGCCGCTCTAGCCGATCGCCGCGGCGTTTATCTGTTCGGTTGCAACGGCTTTGATTACGGTTTGCCGGTGGATTGCCGTGTTGACGGGACCGCCACCATTGAATTGACTATTGATTTGCCCTATGTGACACCGGGTGATTATTTTTTGACCATTGCCATTGCGTTGGGCAGTCACGATCATCACGTCCAGTTACGCTGGTATGATGCCATCACCCAGTTGCATAGCGTCAAGGCCGATAAACACGTCTATGGCACCTTTGCCATCGATTACACCATGAAGAGGATTGCATGATGGCAGAAACGCCCGCTGCCGTGGTTAACAACCGTCACTATTTTGACGATGGGGTAAAATTCAATGCCGCGGTGGCCGCCGCGGTCCGCGCCACCGACACCGTGGTCGATGTCGGTTGCGGCATCATGCCGATGAGTTTTTTCTGGCCGAAATTTCATATTTTGATCGAGCCCTATCATGAATACAGCGATATCCTGGCACATCGCTATGCCACGGTTAAAAACGTCTTTATCCTGCGCGGCCTGGCGCTGGAGACCTTGCGGTTGCTGGCTGATAAATCCGTTGACAGCATTTTCATGCTGGATGTCATTGAACATATTGAAAAGGACGAAGGCCGGCTGATCATTGCTGAAATGGAACGCGTCGCGCGCGAGCAAATTGTCATTTTCACGCCGCTGGGCTTTATGGAACAGCATGCCGATACCGATGGCAAGGATGGCTGGGGCCTGTCCGGCATGTCATTTCAGGAACACCGGTCCGGCTGGACGCCGGATGATTTCACGGCGGACTGGGAATTTTATGTGTGTGAAAATTTCCATAACGTTGATTACAAAGGCGATCCGCTGGCGGTGCCGCATGGGGCCTTTTACGCCATCCGCACGATGGAGCCGGTAATCATCGCCGCGCCGCTGGTGACCAGCGAGGTGCGCCCGGTATCGCCGGAAGAACGCGAGCTGATCGCATTGCAGCATCTGCATAATGAGGTGCAGCGGCAATATTTTATCGAACAAGGCCTGCGCATGACGCGTGAGCAACAGCTGGATGAGCTGGAAGGACGGTATAATGTGTTACTGACACAGCATTCATTATCTCATTGGTTGATCCAACAACTGAAAAAAATATTTGGCACCGCGCGGAAATGATGCGCTTACAAATGTTGCAGCGCAAACCGTCATGAAAATTCTGCAGGTTAACGCTTACGAATCGCCGGGGCGGCGTTTTAACGGCCTTGCGCTCAAACCCCATTTGGCCGACCTCGGCATCCAGTCCAAACATTTTGCCTGGATCAAGGATAGCGAGGACCCCGACGTCGTCACATTGACCGATCCCGCGCTGCATCGATCACGCCATAAATTGTTGCAATGGGAACGCAAACTGTCGCTGCAATCGACGCTATATCCCTATGCGCGGGATATCGCGCAGCTGCCGGAATTTGCAGAAGCCGACCTCATCCATTATCATATTATCCATGCTGACTATATGAGCATGCTGTCACTGCCGGGATTGACCGCGAAAAAGCCGTCGGTCTGGACGCTGCATGATCCATGGGCCATGACCGGGCATTGCCTGCATCCATATGATTGTCCGCGCTGGAAAATCGGCTGCGGCGCCTGCCCCTATCTTAAAATTGATTTTCCCATTAAGCGGGATACGACTGCTTTCAACTTTTGGCTTAAAAAGCGCGCTTACCAGCGGTCGCAATTTGATTTGATCGTCGCGTCATCCTGGATGGAAGCTATGGTCACGCAATCGCCCCTACTGTCATCATTTCCGCTGCACCGTGTGCCGTTCGGGCTGGATTTGGATTTCTTTAAACCGGGTGATGCCGCGGCGGCCAAAGCGCGGCTGGGCATCGACCCTGACCGCGTAGTGATCAGTTTCCGCGCCGTGCCCTATCATTTCAAGGGTCTGGACTATGTGCTGGCGGCATTGGAAAACCTTCACACCGACGTGCCGATTTGCCTCCTTGCGCTTAATGAAAAGGGCCATGTTGAACATTTGCGCGACCGTTTCCAGGTGGTGGAATTCGACTGGACCAATGATGATGCGCTGCTGAAAGACGCCTATAACGCCAGCGATTTCTTTGTCATGCCGTCATTGGCCGAGGCCTTTGGCCTGATGGCGATTGAGGCGATGGCCTGCGGCAAGCCGACCATCTGTTTTGACGGCACGGCGCTGCCCGGTGTGGTGTTTGCGCCCGAAGCTGGAATCGCGGTGCCGGCGCGTGATGCCGCGGCGCTGGGCGCCGCCATCAAATTGCTGGTGGAAAATTCTGATGAGCGACAGCAGCGCGGCACCCGTGCACGGCAATTGGCACAGCAGCATTATGATATTCGCCAACAAGCGCGCCATACCGCAGATGTGTATCGCCAAGCCATCACGCATTGGACGGCGGCGCGCCCATGACTGCCTGGCAACCATTGGTCAGCGTGATTATCCCCACCTATAACCGCGCGCATCTGATCCGCGCCGCGGTTGACAGTGTGCTGGCGCAGACCTACCGCAATTTGGAAATTATCGTCGTTGATGACGGCTCGACCGATACTACCGCCGCTGTACTCGGTGCGCTTACCGATCCGCGCCTACAGTATGTTCAACAACCCAACGGCGGCCGGTCACAGGCGCGCAACCATGCGCTGCGGCATGCGACTGGCGAACTGATTTCCTTTTTGGATTCTGACGACCTATATCTGCCGCAAAAAATTGAACAGCAGGTTAATTATCTGCATAATCATCCTGGCGTGGGCATGGTCTATACCTCGGCCCATTGCATCAATGCTGCCGGTGATATTATGCCTGGGCATTATATCGCCAGCGTGTCAGGATTAATTTATCAAAGTATCGCTTTTTTCCGGCCGGTCACCATTACGCTGCCCACGGTTATGACCTATCGCGCGGTGCTGGATGCGGTGGGTCATTTTGATGAAACCATGCACCGGTTTGAAGACACCGATCTATGGCGGCGCATCGCCAAAGCCTATCGCATTGACGCGATGCCGGAGTTCACCTGCCTGCTGCGCACCCATGACGATAATGCGCTGGCCAATCAAGACCCGGCGGTAATTATTGAGGCCTTGGATTATTATGCCGCCAAAATTATGTGTGATGATGCGGATATACCGTTACCAATCCGCCGGGCGGGTCTAGCGCGTTTTTACAATCACTATGGCTGTGCTTTTAAATCACATTCCTCATTCAAGCTATGGGGCGACGTCGCTTTCAAAAAATCAGATGCCTATGCGCAGTCATTGGCCTATACCAAATCCTTGCTGCGGCACCGCTTTATCCTGTGGCGCACCCGCCATTGGCGCGTTATTTATCATAGCCTACCGATGCCGCTCAAACATCTGGTAAATAGGTTGCGTAACACCTTGTACAGCATCGTTCAATAATTGTATGACAGATCATGCATAATCCAAAAGTTTCCATCATCATCCCGGTCTATAACGGCGCGGATTTCATGGCCGCGGCGATCGACAGTGCACTTGCCCAAACCTATGACAATTTTGAAGTCGTCGTCGTCAATGACGGCTCCACTGATGCCGGCGCCACTGAACGCATCGCCCAATCCTATGGCGACCGCATCCGTTATTTTGCCAAACCGAATGGTGGTGTCGCCACCGCACTAAATTACGCGATCGAGCAGGCAACCGGCGATTATATTTCCTGGCTCAGTCATGATGATTTGTATCTGCCCAATAAAATCGCCGCGCAGATGGCAGTGCTGCAAAACTGCGGCTATTTAAACCCCGTTATCTACAGCGATTTTGGGACTTTTACGTTTGATGCTATGGATTACACGCCAGTGCGTTTGCAAACTATGGCGTCAGAAAATTTTCGTTACTGGATCACCGTTAAAAACGCGCTGCACGGCTGCACGCTGCTAATTCCGCGGCAAGCTTTTGACGATGTTGGCCTGTTTAATGACCAGCTGCGTACTACCCAGGATTATGACATGTGGTTTCGCATGGCCACACGTTATCGCTTCATACATCTTCCAGAAATTTTGGTTAAGGGCCGCAGTCATCCCAATCAGGGTAGCCATACCATGGCGGATACCGCGCGGCGCGAGTGCAACACAATGATGATCGATTTTATTAACAAATTATCGGTTGCGGAAATTGAAGCCGGTGCGAACAAGCCAGCAGCTGCCGCCTATCAAGATATCGCTGCCAGCATGTATTTGCGTCAATTCAATGAGGCAGGTAAACATGCTGAAAATCTGGCGTCCAAACTGCAGCATAATCCCGTTTTAAAAACCAAGCTAGCGTTGCGCCGGCTGTTATTTACTGGCTATCATTTGCTGCGCCAACTATCAACACGGCTGCCAGCTTCACTAAAATATCGGTTAAAAAAGCTGTTACGGGCGCCAGCAGTCGTGACGGCGGTGCCTGCTGACGCAGGCGCGTCCATAATAGTAAACGCGGCATATCTGCCGGAAAAATTTACCGAAATTTATGAAAAAAATATTTTTGGTGGGCGCCATTCACGTTCGGGTGAAGGTTCTGATATGGTGCAAACGCAAACCATCCGGGACGCGCTGAGCACAATTGTTGAACAATACGGCGTTGATACATTTTTGGATGCGCCGTGTGGTGACTGGTACTGGATGCAACACACTAAATTGGGCACTGCGCACTATATCGGTGTTGATATTGTGCAGCCGTTGATTGATAAAAATCAACAACAGTTTGGTGACGACACCCACCGCTTTGCATGTGTCAATCTTGCAACTGACTCGCTGCCCGCCGCAGACATGATTTTTTCACGTGATTGCCTGGTGCACCTAACACTTGCAGATGCCCGCGCCATTATTGCAAATTTTAAACAATCGGGTGCCCAATATTTGTTGACGACCACTTTTCCCGCCCGAACCAACAACCCAGACTTGATACCGCCTACTGATTTCTGGCGGCCGCTCAATATGTGCCTGCCGCCGTTTAATTTTCCCGCGCCTATTTTGCTGGTCAATGAAGGTTGCACGGAAGACCATGGCAACTATGCGGATAAAAGCCTGGGGCTGTGGCGACTGGCCGATATTTCGGCCTGACAAACCGCCACTGTTGTGCTATTTGTCATCAAGAATTAGGCGCGACGCGCAAAAACCTTAGCCAAAGAAGAACCGGATGCGCTTTTTAACCACCTTGATTGCTACGACGTTTTTGACCACCGGCCTCGCCATGGCGGCGGACAACGCCTGTGCCAGACTGCCGGGGGCGGCGGAGCTGAAAAAAGCGCTGGTGGCCGCACGCGGCGAAAATAATGGCGGTATGAATAATGACATGTGGGGCGCTACGGTCGCACGTGACGGCACCGTCTGCGCTGTCACCTACACCGGGACCACCCTTGACGCGCAATGGCCGGGCAGCCGCGTCATCGCCGCGCAAAAGGCCAATACCGCCAATGCCTTCAGCCTGGCGGGCAAGGCCTTATCGACCGCCAATCTATATAGCGGCGCACAGCCCGGCGGGTTTTTATTTGGCATTCAGGATAGCAACCCGGTTGATGTTAAAATCGCCTATGCTGGTCCCGCCGCGCAATACGGCCAGGATAATGACCCGATGGTGGGCAAGGTATTGGGCGGCGTCAATGTCTTTGGTGGCGGCCTCGCGCTTTATAACAACAAGCATGAAATTATCGGCGCGGTGGGCGTCAGCGGCGATACGTCATGTGCCGACCATAATATCGCTTGGCGCACCCGCCATGCGTTAAAGCTGGATTATGTGCCAGGCGGTGTTGCCAAAGATAACAGCGACACAATTGTGTATGATATCAGCGCGGGAAAAAGCGCCAGCGGTTTCGGCCACCCCCAATGCGGCGGCAAGGAACAAGACGTGGCCAAGCATTTGCCCCCGGTCACCAGCCAGCGCGACGTTCCGGCAGAATAGCTGCCGCCCTGCTGTGGCATAGCGATAACCATGATATGATTTTTACGGCCAGGCCTGTAATAATCGTCTGCTATGGCTACTACCGACTCCGCCCTGCCTCTGGACCATGCTGACGCGGATGCCGTGCGCGCCTATCTGGCGGCGATTGTAGAATCTTCCAGTGACGCGATTATCAGCAAAAACCTGGACGGTATTATCACGTCATGGAATGCTGCGGCGGAACGCATTTTTGGCTATACGGCAGCCGAGGCGATTGGCAAACACATCAGCCTGGTCATTCCACCCGACCGGCTGAACGAAGAACACCATATTATCAGCCAGCTGCGCCAAGGCACGCGCATTGATCATTTTGAAACCGTGCGCTGCACTGCGGACGGCCGGCTGATTGATATTTCCTTAACAATTTCACCGATCCGCAACCGGGCTGGCACCCTGATCGGCGCCTCCAAAGTCGTGCGCGACATCAGCCTGGACAAGCAGGCGCAAGTCTTGTTGCAACAGGCGCATGACACGCTGGAAACCCATGTGGCGGCACGCACCGCCGCGCTTAAACACCAGCAGGCGTTTTTACAAACCATCATCGACGCCGTCGCTGATCCGATTTTCGTGAAGGATAGCCGGCATCGCTGGATTGAAGGTAACAACGCTTTTTGGCATCTGGTCGGGCCTGAAGAAGACGTCCGCGGCAAAACCGATTATGATCTGTTCCCCAAGGAACAGGCGGATCAATTCTGGGCTGGTGACAATAAGGTATTGAACGGTAACCAGCCGCATGATGCGGAAGAAAAGCTGCGCGCGCCTGATGGCACTGAGATGGTGATCGTCACGCGCAAAATGCCTTTTACGCTGCCGAATGGGGAACGTGCGCTGGTCGGCGTTATCCGCGATATGACGGAAACCCGCGCGCTGGCCCAAGAATTGCGCCAGCACCGCGATAATCTCCAAGACCTGGTTACGCTGCAGACCAAAGACATTATTGACGCCAAGGAACGCGCCGAGGCCGCCAATCGGGCCAAGTCGGAATTCCTTGCCAATATGAGCCATGAGATCAGAACGCCGATGAATGCCGTGGTGGGCCTCTCCGCCATTCTGGCCAGCAGCACGCCGCTCACTGACAAACAGCGCATCTTTATCAATACGCTGAAGACCAGTGCCGACGCCCTGCTCACACTCATCAACGACCTGCTGGATATTTCTAAAATTGAGGCGCAAACCATCGATCTTGAACGCGTGCCGTTTACGTTCGCGCAGGTTATGAACGAAATTACCGATATCATGGCGATCCGTATCCGTGAAAAAAATCTTGCCTTCACACATAACGGCGCCGCGTTGGCGGGCCAACAATATCTGGGCGACCCTGCGCGGCTGCGCCAGATTATTTTAAACCTGGTCAATAATGCGGTTAAATTTACCGACACCGGCAGCATTAACGTGACCATACGCGCCATCCGGCCAGCCCAGGATGGGCCGGATCAGGTTATCATCACTGTGACCGATACCGGTATCGGCATTACCCCTGAACAATGCGCCCTAATTTTCCAGAAATTCATGCAGGCGGACAGTTCGATCAACCGCAAATATGGCGGCACCGGTTTGGGACTCGCCATCACCAAAAGCCTGGTTGAGATTATGGGCGGCACACTTACGGTGGCGAGCACGCCAGGCGCAGGCTCCGCTTTCACTATCACATTGCCACTGGACAGGGCAGACCACAATATTATATCAGGAACTGCCATGCCCACACAAACGCCACACGACCAAAACGCGCCGCGCATCTTACTGGTGGAGGACAATCCCGCCAACGTCATGGTGGCCGCCGCTTTTTTAGAGCGTTTTGGCTATCGCTGCGATATTGCCATCAACGGCCATGAAGCGCTCGAAAAACTGAAACAGCAGGCTTATCTGCTGGTCATCATGGATGTGCAGATGCCGGGCATGAACGGTCTGGAGGCAACCCAGGCCATCCGCGCCAATGAGGCTGCCCAAAATACCGCGCGGTTGCCGATCATCGGCATGACCGCGCATGGCCTGGCCTTTGACCGCGCGCGTTGCCTCGCCGCCGGCATGGATGATTATATGGCCAAACCGTTTAACCCGACTGAGCTGCAGCAGAAGATCACCGCGCTGATCCGCCCGCGGACTTAAGCTTTATCAGTTCTGCCCGCGGCGGCAGGTGCTGCGGCTGGTTGACCCGCCACACTAACCCCAATTTTTGCAGCACAATGATAATCCGCCAACCCGGATCGCATTGACCGCGCTTTAACCCCAACCGCGCGGACTCGGGAAAGGCATGATGATTGTTATGCCAACATTCGCCAAAGGTGATAACACCCCAACGATTAATATTATATCCTTGCACACCCGAGGTTTTAATATGATAGTCGCGGTGCCCGCGATTGTGCGCCAGATAACCAATAAACCAGTGACCGGCAACACCAGCCGTCACCCGCGCGCAGATGCCCCACAACACGCCTGGCACCCCTGCTAATATAAAAAACAATAACGCCCACGGCAATTGTTGCAGCAGGCTGGTGCGCTGGATGAATTGATAAAAACGGTCTTGGCTAATTTTTGTTTCCGGAATGATGACAGGCGGCTGGTTCAATACCAACTGGCAATGCATCTGCCAAAATGCATCGCGCCACATCGCTGTGCCATGCGCCAAGTAGGGGTGGCAATGCGGCTGACGCTGCGCCCAATCCCGCAAATCATGATTATAAATCATTGTAAACGGTCCGCCCAGGCCAACCAACGTACCCAGATAAACAAAGTAGCGTTCCAGCCAGAGCGGGCATTCAAAACTGCGGTGAATGAGCTTCCGATGCATGCCGATGGAATGGCCTAGGCACAAAGTAACGCTGGCGCTGCTTAAAAATATCAGCAAACCGGCAGTGCTGTAATTCAACAATGCCGCCAAGGTGCCGATATTCATGGCAGTGATCCACGCTGATTTTTGCCACTGCCAGCGCACCCGTCCCCTGACCGGGTCAGTCATTATTGTCGCTTGATAACGCGCGGCAGGCAATGCAATCATTTTTTATCCTATAACACTTGTCATTAATGCAGAATTATACTATACACGAATTAGGTAATTCGTCAAATTACTAAATGACTTTATGGGTATAATTATTTATGTCGATTGAAAAAATCTTTGACGCATTGTCGTCCACCACGCGCCGCAAAATACTGGCCTATCTATCGGCCAGCGCTATGAACGCCGGAGAAATCGCGGCGCGTTTTGATATCTCAAAACCCTCTTTGTCCAAGCATCTGGATATTTTGGAGAATGCCGGTCTCATTGCGCGAGAAAAACGCGGCCAATTTGTCTATTACAGTTTGATTGAAAAAAACCTGGCCAACACCCTGAATGGCTTTTTACAAACTGTCTGCCCGGTCAGCCGCCCGCTCCGCAAGGACAGCCGTGATAGAGTTAAGGCGAACAGGAAATTATCATGATACCGCCCGACTCCGCATCGTTTAACCGTAATCTGCTTACTGTCGGCAAGGTTTTACTGTTAAGCTTTATGACGATCCTGTTGCCGTATTATTTGGTAAAGTTGGGACAAAGTTACGAACTGCATTCTATTAACTATCCTAATACGTTATTTGCCGCCTTTCCCGAGATGATGAGCGATCTGATAATTGCTTATGGTTTTGCCAATCTTGTCATATTACCTGCAATCCAGGGCTTTATTATTGCCCGCGAAGCAGCGCGTTATAATCTTAAACATCGCGATATGTTCATAGCTGTAACACTAGCCGCTGATTTATGTTTGGCAGCTTTGGTTTTACATGAAGGAATTGTCTGCATCATCATGGCGTCACCGTTATTACTCGGCATAATGGTTTTAGGTGTCGCTTTTGGCGAAACAACCAAAAAAATATCGAACCGGATTGTACGTATTGGTATCATGCCGCTGGTTGTGCTCTTTACTGTATATGATGCGTCAACCGCACCAAAGATTTTGCATGATGCGATCATCGATTCAATTGTCATCAACGCGCCGCCAGACACGGTATGGAAATATTTGACCGCCGCGCCTGTGAACACCAATTCATCCGCCTATTGGCTATGGCAGGCCGGCTTACCCGCACCGAACCAACTATATGTCAATGAGGCGCATGATAATCTGGAATTCCGCCTGTCGCATGGCATCAAATTCATCGCGCGGATCACAAAATTTGCGCCGCAACATGAACTGGCCTTCGCAATTACCGAACAGGCGCATCATCCAGAAGTGTATGGCCATATCAGTTTTGACAGGGGCAGTTTTACATTGCATGACAATGGCGATAATACCACAACGCTGACCGCGACCGGCCACTACAGCGTACTGATCGCGCCCAGCACCTATTTTAACCTATGGATGATCGATATCATCCATCATGTACACGCCCGCGTGTTTACGCACATAAAGAGCTTAGCTGAAAGCGAAAAGCGGAAAAATAATATTTGACAATCCACATATTATAAGTATATATTCCTAGTATAAATGGTCTGGTCGACACGATCATTTATGGTTGAAATGCCGCGCTTTCCGGATGGCACCGGAAAGGATGTTATATGGCAACATATGGCTCCTACATTTCATCCGACCGCTACTGCAAGTCCCGCGGGTTCTTCTTTATCATTAATGGAAAGGCGCCAATCACAGTAAAAACAGAATTACAAAATCAACATTACTTACTATCGTAGTGAATGGAGATAATCTCCAGCGTCTCGCCGCCTGCCGGCGTTTTCACTTGTACCTCATCGCCGATGCGCGCCTTGAGCAGCGCCCGCGCGACCGGTGACAGCCAGCTAATTTTACCCACATCCAGATCCGCCTCATCAATCCCAACCAACGTCACAGTGTTTTCGCTGCCATCATCGCGCGCATATGTGACTGTCGCACCGAAGAACACCTGCGTGAGCTGTTGTTGCGCAGCCGGGTCGACCACCACCGCGCTGTCGATACGTTTCAGGAGATAGCGCGTGCGCTTGTCAATTTCGCGCAGGCGTTTTTTGCCGTAAATATAATCACCGTTTTCAGACCGATCGCCATTGCCGGCTGCCCAAGATACCACCTGCACCACCTTGGGCCGCTCATCGTAATGCAGCCGGTGCCATTCGTCTTTGAGCGCCGCTAAACCCTGCGGCGTCAGATAATTTTTTTGGCCCTCGGGCAGCGCATCCGCCTCCTCCAGGTCATCATCCGGGTCGCGGTCGGTTTCTTTGGTAAAGGCTTTGCTCATCTTAATTTATCTATACGGCGCGCTGGCAGCTGTGGCAAATAGAAGGCACAGAAATAACCGAGGCCGCCATGTCAGCACTTGCACAATTACAACAGCGTTTGGGCGAGGTCACCACGCTCGGCATGGTCGGCGCAGTGCTGGATTGGGACCATCAAACTTATATGCCGCCGGGTGGCGTGACAGCCCGCGCGCGGCAACTGGCACTGATCAGCAAACTGCAACATGACATGCATGTTGCGGCGGAAACAGAACGTTTGCTTCAGGCCGCTGAACGTGACGGCGCGAACTTAGATGCTGACAGCGATGATACCGCCTATCTGCGCGTCGCGCGGCGCAACTTTGACCGCGCCACCAAACTGCCGACGGCCTTGGTGGAGGAGATCGCGCAAACCGCGGCTGTCGCGCATGATGCCTGGCAACGCGCCCGCGCCGCCAGCGATTATGCGCTGTTCGCACCGCATTTACAAAAAACACTCAATCTGCAACGCCAGGTCGCGGATTTGCTGGGCTATCAGTCTGAACGGTATGACGCGCTACTCGACCAATATGAACCCGGCATGACGACTGCCACAGTACGCGCACTGTTCGCGCAGTTAAAACCCACTCTAGTCCAACTTGTTAAAGACATTACTGTCAAAGGGCCGCAGGCAATTGATGCATCAATACTAACGCGCGATTTTGATGAAGAAACACAGCGCCGGTTTGCAGAAAATGTTATCACCGATTTCGGTTATGATTTTACACGCGGGCGCCAGGACCGCGCCGCACATCCGTTCTGTACGAACTTTTCACGCGATGATGTGCGCATCACCACGCGCTATGATAAAAATTTCTTGCCCGCCGCATTGTTCGGCAGTTTGCATGAAACCGGGCATGCGCTGTATGAAATGAATGTTGCGCCACGCTATGACGGCAATATTCTGGGCGGCGGCGCGTCTCTCGGCGTGCATGAAAGCCAGTCACGCCTATGGGAAAACCTGGTTGGGCGCGCGCAACCGTTTTGGCAGCATTATTACGGCAAATTGCAACACAGTTTTCCGGTGTTGAGCGATGTCCCGCTGGAACAGTTTTACCGCGCCATCAACCGCGCCCAGCCATCCTTCATCCGCGTTGAGGCGGATGAGGTCACCTACAACCTCCACATTATGCTGCGGTTTGAGATGGAAGTTGATCTGTTGGAGGAACGTATCAGTGTGACTGACGCGCCCGCCGCCTGGAACGCGAAGTGCCAGGATTATTTCGGCATGACCCCACCTGATGACGCACAGGGCATTTTGCAAGATGTGCATTGGTCGTCCGGCGGCTTTGGCTATTTCCCCACCTATACCATTGGCAATGTATTGTCGGTGCAATTGTGGGAGACTGCCAACGCCGCCCTTTCCAACCAGCTGCCAACCCAGATCGCGCGTGGCGATTTTACGCCGTTGCGCAACTGGCTGACCGCTAATATCTATCAATGGGGCTCCAAATATACACCTTCCACGTTGATCCAGCGCGCGACCGGCCGCCCGCTCGACCCCGCACCGTATCTGAATTATTTGCAGACGAAGTTTGGCACAATTTATGGGTTGGACTTAGCATCTTGATATGAGCCCGCATCCATCAAATAATGCAAACGGCATGTGGTTTGTCTATGATGGCGCCTGCCCGCTGTGCCAAACCGCGGCGACCTATTTTAAAATAAAAGAAATCTACGGCGCCTTACATTTACTGGATGCGCGCAGCGACCCGGCGCACCCCATTTTGCAACAAATAAACGCGCGTCATATCGATCTGGATGATGGTTTTGTAATCATTCAAAACGATAATTTTTATCATAGCAAAGACGCTTTGCGTTTTATGTCGGACAGCGGCGCGCCAAACAGCTGGTTTAACCGCATTGTTAGACTGTTTCGCAGTAAAATCGCTGCTACTATTTTTTATCCGCTGATGAAGATGGTGCGCAATCTGCTGTTGCGCCTGCGCGGCATACATCAGATTAATAATTTAAATGAGGAACACACGTATGACTGACGCCCGTAAGCCGCTGGCCTCCGAAGGTGAATTGTTCAAAAAAATTATGGGCGATAAATGGCGGCAGTTGCATCCGGATATTCAGCGGCGTTTTGACAAAAATCCCCTACCGGGCAAACCGCTGCGCTATCACGGTGTGCTGGAGGAGCTGTCATGTTCGATGTGGGGCAAGGCGTTAGGCTATATCACGCTGCCGCTGATCAAAGGCGCCCTGATCCCCCATACCGCCTATGATTTTCCGGTTGATATTGAAGTTTATTCCAAAGCCAACTGTCCCTACATTTTTAAACAGCGCATCTACCGCCTGCCCAATCGCAGACCTGTAAAATTTACATCCTATATGGCAGAAAGCGCGCGCGGCGATGTTTTGGAATATGTCGGCATAGGCCTCGGCATGAAATTACTGGTGTTCGAACAGGATGGCAATTTGCATTTTAAAAGCGACGGTTATTTTTGGGATATCGGCATCATACGTATTCCGCTGCCGGATATTCTATCACCGGGCGCGACATATCTGACGCATATTAATAAAGGTGTTAATGAGTTCCGTATCCGCATTGATATTACGCATAAACTGTTCGGCAAAATGTTTGTGCAGGCCGGTATCTTTAGCGAAATCAAAGACGCATGACCGTGCGCATTCTGATCATCGGTGGTTATGGCAATTTCGGCAGTTTTATTGCTACGGCGCTGGCGGTTGACAGCGCGCTTACCGTCATTATTGCCGGTCGCGCGGCGGATAAAGCGCAAGCACTCGCCCAAACATTAAATACCGAATGGGCGGCCATTGATATCAACAATAATTTTGAGCAGCGCCTGGCGCAGTTAAAGCCCGACATTGTCATTCACACCTCCGGCCCCTTTCAAAACCAGTCGTATCAGGTGGCAGAGGCTTGTATCGCCCGCGGCTGTCACTATGTCGACCTCGCCGATGCGCGCGCCTTTGTAACCGGCATCACCGCATTGCACGGCGCCGCGCAGGCCGCCGGTATACTGGTGGTCAGCGGCGCCAGTTCAGTGCCGTGTTTGACAGCCGCCATTATCGACGTTTACCGTCATAAATTTCAAAAGTTGCAGCGCGTGGATTATGCAATAACCACCGCTCAACGCACTAACCGCGGCTTGGCGACGACCCGCGCGGTACTCGGCTATGCTGGAAAACCGTTTACGACACTTATTAAAGGCCAGCTTAAAAAAATCTATGGCTGGCAGCATTTGCATTTTCATAAATTCAAGGGGTTGGGCTGGAAACCGCTCGGCAATTGCGATGTACCGGATCTGGCGCTGTTCCCCCAGCGTTATCCGCAACTGCAAACCATCCGTTTTTACGCTGGGCTGGAATTGCCATTTGAACATTTAGGCCTGTGGCTGCTGACCTGGCTGGTGCGCTGCAAACTTATTCCATCGCTGGATAAAGCCGCGCCACTGCTTCTTAAACTATCACGGCTGTTTGATATGTTCGGCAGCGACCGCAGCGGCTTTTACATGACGCTATCGGGCACTAACGACCAGGGTCAGCCAAAATCCATCACCTTCGATCTGGTGGCGACCGGCGGTTTCGGCCCCTACATCCCATGCATGCCGTCGATCCTGCTCGCCAAGAAACTGGCGCGCGGTGACATCATCACCCGCGGCGCGCAGCCTGGTTTTGATGTCATCAATCTGGATGAATACTTGGCCGCGCTACAGGATTATGAAATTAGTTGGTCAGTGACCGAAAACTGATCGCAATCATGCAATCCCCATCCCGCCCGTTACGCCATAGACTTCGCCGGTGATAAAGCTAGCGGCTTGTGACGCCAACAACACATAGACGGCCGACAATTCGACTGGCTGACCCGTACGGCCATAGCCGGTATCCTTGCCCATATTGGCAATCTTCTCAGGCGGATAACCACTGCTGGGTTGCAGCGGTGTCCAAAACGGCCCCGGTGCCACAACATTGGCGCGGATGCCTTTTTCAATCAATTGTTTGGCAAGACCTTTGGTGTAATTGACAATCGCCGCTTTGGTCATCGCATAATCGAGCAAATCCGGCGACGGGTGATACGCCTGCACCGACGAGGTGGTGATAATGGCGGCACCTGGTCGTAAATGCGGCACCGCCGCCTTGATGATCCAATGCATCGCATAAATATTGGTTTTGACGGTGCGGTCAAAATCCTCATCCGTCATTTCATCCAATGATGGGCGGCTTTGCATGCGTGCGGCATTGCTAACCAGGATATCAAGTCCACCAAGTCCGGCCGCCGCGCGTGCCACCATTTCCGCGCAGAATTTCTGATCGGTGATATCGCCGGGTATTAAAACTGCCTGGCGTCCGGCAGCCTCAATATATTTTTTGACATCCTGCGCATCGGATTCTTCTGCCGGCAAATAATTGATCGCGACATCCGCGCCCTCCCGCGCATAAGCAATAGCCACCGCGCGGCCGATACCGCTATCACCGCCAGTGATGAGTGCGCGGCGGCCGGTGAGTTTGCCCGCGCCGACATAACTCGTTTCGCCGTGATCGGCCAGCGGCTGCATTTTAGCATCCAACCCGGGAAACGGCTGTTGCTGTTCCGGGCACGGCGGCAGCGCATATTGTTGACGCGGGTCTTGCACAGTTAAATGATCGGTCATTGTGTAATCCTTGTTCATCATACTATTGGCAAATTTTTATAAAAAAATAATTATGATCATGATAAACTAATTCAAAAGTTTGGACAGCGAATTAGGAACCGTTGCGTTGTATGTTTGCATGTTTTTATCATGTATGTATATGTAGCTTTTTCATATGTAAAGCGGACGCTCTTTAAGGTATAAATATAAAAACAGGCGTGAGCCTGTAAATTGACTGTCTGCCACAATTGATTGTTAAGCTTGAGAAATACGTAAAAAACATGAACACACTGATCATCAATGCGCATTTGAATTACCCAAAATGGTCTGAAGGCATGCTCAATCAAACCTTCATGGATTTTGCGAAAGCGTTTTTTGAAGAACGCAGTCATCACGTTACCGAAACCTATATTGAACGTGGCTATGATGTACAGGTAGAGGTGGATAAGCATATGGCTGCCGATTTGGTCATCCTGCAAACTCCGGTCAATTGGTTTTCCGCACCATGGATTTATAAAAAATATGTGGATGACGTTTTTAACGCCGGCTTGCAGACAAAAATCTTGCTTGAGGGCGATGGTCGCACACGGAAAGATCTCAGCCGTCAATACGGCAGCGGCGGCAAAGCACATGGCAAAAAATTCATGGTGTCGGCAACCTGGAATGCCCCTCAAGCTGCTTTCAGCAACCCCGATGGTGTCCTGTTTGGCGGCAAGGGAAGAGGCGATTTATTCCTGCACATCACGTCCAATTATAAATTTATTGGGTTCGACATTTTGCCTGATTACGGAATCTTCGACATTTTCAAGCATCTTAACGTTCCAGACGGGCTTGCAGAGTACCAGCAGCATTTGGAAAAACATTGTTTGCCAAATTTAGGAATATAGATAACGGCATAATCGTGTGATCCGCGCGCGCTTGTAAAATGACACTGGCGGTGCTGGCAGTCTATAACCAACTATTCTCTGCCTTACGTTCCCTATTCGATTCCTTATTAGAACCACAGCCATCGTATGATGTTGAAAAAATCCGCCTAATACGGCATAGCCAGCATCCGGCAAACGTCGCCAGGCGGCATTCATCATGGCAACCTGTCCCTCCATGCACGTGCGCAAACAACCGGTTGTTAACAATACTAAACGTGGTTTATCTTGTTGTAGCTTGTAATTCACAGATTAATTTTAACTTGCAAGATTGGAATAAGTTGATAGTAAAATAACAAAAAATGTTAACTCAGCGTATTGCAATCATTGGCAGCGGCATCAGTGGCATGGCGGCGGCCTACATGTTGCATGCCGCCGCCAATATAACCGTTTTTGAAAAATCAGCGCAGCTGGGTGGCCACACTCGCACACTTAGTATAAATTATCACGGCACGAAAATTGCAGTTGATACCGGCTTTATCGTTTTAAACGATCGCAATTATCCAGGTCTTTTGGCGCTATTTAAACATTTAGCGGTCGCAATCCGGCCCAGCGATATGTCATTCGCCGCCAGCAGCAATAATGGTGCCCAGGAATGGAGTAGTAACACTCTAATGAGTTTGCGCGCACTTTTTAAACCGGCCTGGTGGCGCGGCGTCAAAGATATTTTGCGTTTTAATCGTCAGGCCAAACATCTGGTCCAACAGCAGCCCAATATGACATTGATCAACTTGCTGGATGCGTTACACATGGGTACATGGTTTCGCATGCAATATATTTTGCCAATGGCCGCCGCGATCTGGAGCTGTCCCGCCGCAAAGATTTTGGCATTTCCAGCCGCCAGTTTTGTCAATTTCTTCGATCATCACGGCCTGTTGACCGTATTCCAGCAACCGCAATAGTATACGGTGGTTGGTGGTAGTCACAGCTATATTGATAAACTTACTGCGCCTTATGCCGACCGTATTTTAACCAGCCATCCCGTCACGCAGGTCACGCGCCGGGATGGTAAGGTTCAAGTCATTCGTAAGGGTGAAGAACATGAATTTGACGCGGTTATTTTCGCCTGCCATGCCGATGAAGCACTCGAAATTTTGATTGACGCGACAGCCGCGGAACAAGCCGCGTTAGGTGATTTCCCGTATCAGAAAAATGTTGCTTATTTGCATCGCGATGCGGCGCAAATGCCAAAGGATGCATGCAATTGGAGCAGCTGGAATTATCTGTCACAGCCAGCCCAGCCAGAGCATTGCACCGTAACTTACTGGATGAATAATCTGCAAGGCATCGATAAAAACTGTCCGCTATTTGTAACCTTAAACCCGTTGACGCCCATAGCAGTGGATAAAATTTTTGATGTGCATACCTTCATGCATCCGGTTTTTACTGCAGCAGCCGTCACAGCGCAAAGCAAAATTGCCACCTTGCAAGGCCAGCAAAATACCTGGTTTTGCGGCGCGCATCTCAGCTATGGTTTTCATGAGGACGGTTTGCAGAGCGCCATCCGCGTTGTTGAGGCCATGGGCGTAACAATTCCATGGCGATAGCACCAACTGACATTCCGCATGGTTTGCTGCAGGCGCAGGTTATGCATGCCCGCCAGCAGCCGCGTCGCCACCGCCTGTTACATCACGTGTATTACCTGGCCATCAATCTGGATCAATTAGCAGCCCTGCATAGTTTTAAATTGCTCGGCTATAATCGCGCCGCCTGGTTTCAATTGCGCGATCGTGACTATGGTTTTACCATAAACCAACCGTTACAGGATTGGGCACGGACCGCCTTGCAACAATTTACCAGTTTTGTACCCACGCAGATCACCTTGATTACTTTGCCGCGTGTCTTAGGCGTGGGGTTTAACCCGGTCAGTTTCTGGTGCTATTTTGATGCCGACCATAATTTACGCGCGGTGCTGGCCGAGGTTAACAATACCTTTAAGCAACGCCATGCCTATGTATGCCGGCATCACGATGACGGCATTATCCATGCGAATGACGAGCTGACCGCACAAAAAGTTTTTCACGTCTCGCCATTTTTTGACGTGCGCGGTGAATATCGTTTCCGGTTTGACGTTACGGTGGATAAAATCAATATTGCGATTGATTATTACGATGGTGCGGAAAAATTGTTGTCAACCGCTGTAGCTGGCCCCCGGCACACTTTGTCGGACCGCGCGTTGCGGCGCGCTTTTTTCCAGCATCCCTGGGTGACGTTAAAGGTAATTTTGCTAATCCACTTGCATGCGATAATTTTAATTACTAAAAGATTGCGCTATCGTGTCCCGGCCTCTTTGCCAACCGCAAATATTACATCATGACCGCGCTTAAACTGCCCGTCCATGCGCGTCGTTTGCTGGATGCGTTTGCCAATTGCCCGGTTGGCAGTATCGAAGCCCGCCTGCCCAATGGCGATACGTTTCGGCATACCGGCGACCTGCCCGGCGTGCATGCCGATATTATAATCCAAGACTGGTCGCTTGTGCCGCACATCGCCACGCGCGGTAATATTGGCGTGGGCGAGGCATTTGTCGATGGCCTGTGGCACACCTCTGATATCGCCGCTTTTATCACCTTTGGTCTTAATAACGAAAGCGCGCTGGAAAAATATTTTTATGAAAACCCGGTGCAACGGGCACTGTTTTATTTTTATAACAACGTTGTGCGCCGCAATCACTGTCAAGGCAGCAAGGCTAATATCCGGGCGCATTACGACGTTGGCAATGATTTTTATCAACTGTGGCTGGATCCGACCCTGACCTATTCCGCTGGCTTGCGCTTAAACGCCGTGGACGATTTGCTGGCCGCACAAACGCAGAAGTATCAGCGTATTTTGAGCAAACTTGGCGATACCAAGGCGCGCATTTTGGAAATCGGCTGCGGCTGGGGCGGTTTTGCCGACGCCGCAGCCAAGTCGTCACATCACGTCATGGGTGTCACGCTGTCGCGCGCGCAACGTGATTTTGCTGCAAACCGTTTAGGCGAACGCGCCAATATCGTTTTAAAAGATTATCGTAATATCACTGGTAAATTCGATCATCTAGTTTCAATCGAAATGTTTGAAGCGGTGGGCGAACGGTATTGGCCAACTTACTTCGAGACGATCAAAGCAAAATTGGCCAGCGGCGGGAAAGCCATCATTCAAACTATTACGATCGCCGAACAAACTTTTGAACATTACCGTACGCATAGTGATTATATTCGTCATTACACGTTCCCGGGTGGCATGCTGCCCTCGGTAGAGCGCTTTACCGCCGCGGCAATTGCAGCAGGCCTGCAAGTGAATGATCTGATGGCTTTTGGGACTGATTATGCCTGGACGCTTGACCAATGGCGGCAGCGCTTTATGGCGCAGCTTCCCGCGATCAAACAGCTGGGTTACACCGACAGCTTTATCCGCAGCTGGCAATTTTATTTCGGGATGTGCATTGCCGCTTTCCAAACTAAACGCACCGATGTCATTCAAGTGGAATTACAACATGCCACAAGCTGATTTTAAGGGTCAAACGATCTGGCTGGTGGGCGCCAGCGAGGGCATTGGCCGCGCCTTGGCGCTGCAATTGGCTGATGCGGGAGCCACACTTTTTCTTAGTGCGCGCAACCGGGAAAGGCTACAAAGTTTGCTGGCCAATTTGCCGGGCCAAGGCCATGTCATAGTGGCCTGTGACGTTACGCAAGCAGCGCATGTTGCCGCTGCCTGGGCTGGGATCGCCCCGCACAATCCTGACATGGTTATTTACAATACAGGAACCTATGAACCCTTGGCAGCCGATCAGTTCGACCTGGCGCGCGTAACGACGATGGTTGACACAAATTTGCATGGCGCCTTGCGCGTGTTGTCGCATGTCATCCCATTTTTTACCATGCGACGGGGTGGTCGCATTATTCTTACCGGCAGTATTGCGGGGTATCGCGGCCTGCCCGGCGCGCTGGGTTATAGCCTGTCCAAGGCCGCCATCATAAATTTAGCGGAAAGTTTAAAATGCGATTTGCAGCGTTATAATATCGGCGTGCAATTGATTAATCCCAGTTTCGTCAAGACCCGCCTGACCGACAAAAATGATTTTAAGATGATGAGTGTCATTACGCCGGAGGCAGCGGCGCGACATATTATATGCCAGCTCAATACGCGGGTTTTTGAAATTCGTTTTCCGTGGGCCATCGCCACTTTGTTCGGATTTTTCCGGCTGATCCCTGCCAGCATCTATTTCAAGATTTTTGTCAAAAAATAATTTAGACGCTGTTAGTTGCGTGCGTAGCTTGCGTCACCCGGTGTACGGCAAAAAAACTCAGCGTCGCCGCCAAGCCGCTGGCCACGGTGCCCCACATAATATCGATGACCGAAACTACACCAGACCATTCTTTCAACGTGGCCAGATTGCTTAAATCATAAGTTGCGTAAGCTACCAAACCCAGCAGCGCGCCGCCCCAGGTAGCGCGCCGCCACTGCGCTTGGCGCAACGCTGGCACTACTGCAAAGGTTAGCAAGCCGACAATGTAGATTGCATAAAACACGAACGCCACCGGCAGCTTAGGCTCCATCAACAGGAGATTACCTAGCTGGGCCTGATAAAGCGGTTCCTGCATTAACGACAACCATACAAAATCCGCGGCAAAAAAAATGACTGCTGTTATGAGATAGGTGAGGGCCAGACGATGCATGATTTGTCTTTCTTCAGGGGTAACGAAATTAATTTAAAACCAGCTTATGCCCAAGCGTCTTTAATGATTAGACCAAGTTTCATAAAGTTTTCGTCCTTTTTTTATGCGCGCAAAATTATGCAAGGCTAAGCACGCAACTTAGGGCGGACACGCGATAGGCCGCCATCCACCGCAAGCACCTGCCCCGTAATCCAGCTGTTGGCGGGATCAAGCAAGAAAACAATCGCCCGTGCGATATCCTCTGGTTCACCCAAACGCCCCAAGGCATGCATAGCGGCGGAGGCTTTGGACGATGCTTCGTTGGCAGTTAGCGCCGCAGTCAAAGGGGTTTTGGTCAGTCCCGGTGCGACCGCATTGACGCGGATATTATTGGGCGCATAGGTAGCCGCAGCAGACAACACGAGGCCGTTGATGCCGGCCTTGGCCGCCGCAATCGCCTCGTGATTAGCCAATCCTTCAAGCGCCGCCGCCGATGATATCAGTACCACTGATCCGCCACGGGTCATATGCTTGCCGGCCGCGCGCACGGTGGCGAAGGCGGTCGTGAGTGAGGCATCAATGACAGATTGATATTGTTCTTTGGTGGTAAGATGGGCCGGCTTTAACAACAGCGAACCGCAGCAATTGACGACGCCATCGAGTGGTCCTACTGTTTCAAACGCCTCCTGCACCGCCTCAAAATCTGTCGCCTCGAGTATGACATCTGGTTTAAGTTTTGTTTCATCGCGCGCAGTCGTGACCACACTGTGCCCTTGCGCTTTCAACAAGGCCGTCGTTGCCTGTCCGATTCCGCTGCTGGCGGCGATGACGAGATAATGTGCCATGCGTCCTCACTAAAATTCTAAATTGCAAAATAGCAATAACATTTAAACGCTGTCTTAGGATGTTTGCTAAAACAGTTTACCCAGCAGATAGCCCACGCCCAGCGCGATAATGGCCGATTCAACCGGACGGTCTTTGATATGCTGCGCCAGGTGCCGGGCAGCATAAGCCGTATCATCAGCCAATATGCTCGCTTCTTCCACCGTGCTACGCGCAAGATGTACGGCCTTGCTGCCAAGGCCTGGCGTGTCGGTCGTGAGATTGTCTTCAACCATTTAAATTTCTTTCATAATGATGCTGTGGTGGCCCCAATTATAGCCACACAGATGCATGTTGTAAGCCTATTGCGTGTATTGACCTGACCGCACGGCCAGGTTTTTCCTAATCCCGCAGGCGCAGGAATTGACCAAGCAAAAAGCCGATCGCGACACCCAGTAAAGTGGCCTGCACGGGACGGTCGACGATACGCTTGGTAACATACCGCGTGGCATAGGCGACATCGTCCGCAGCAACGTCATACAGATGGCGCACATCATGGCTAACGTTATTCATCAGACTGTGAGTGTCATCAGCAGCACGGCGGGCGAAGCGGCCAGCGCGGTCGCCCATATTTTTCATATCGCGGCGAATTGTATTGTTCATGTCTATGCTCCAGGTTATTTGTAGGTAGGCTACAAGACCTGTAGCCTCGTGTCCAATACTATTGAATTATCATAATTGTGTGATTATGAACGTCACTGCGCCATACGCGTTTTCAAAAGGGGCCAAGTGGCAAAATGCGCTGTCCTAAAATTAACAGGACGTTATTTTTGTAATAAAATATCGGCAAGTTTCATAGCGTTAAGCCAGGCATCTTCCACACGTGAAAATGTGTACCAATCACCCGTGCTGGCAAGCCCGCTATCGTGGTCTACCAACGGGACAAATTCTTTGACCGCATTGACCAATGCATAGCGCCAGCGATGGCAAGCAACATAATCAGCAGTGTTGATGTTAATACTGCTGACCCGTTCAAATTCTTGGCGCAGAAATAGCTCGGCTGCGCCCATGTCGTCGTCGATATGATCTTCCGCCCACATATTACTGCTGTGCGCGACAATACTGGTAACTGCCTTATTTCGTCCGGGTTTAGTTGAATTAATCGCGATCCATTCGATAGGGCTGGCATGCACTTTGGCGGCCATCCATGCTTGACGCCATGGCGCGTTAAACCCAAGCATAAGCGTATAGCAGCCAAGCAGGCGGGGCTCTGGCAATGAATTTTTATAACTGGGATGAGCGGCAAACAGGCGATGCGTTTGGACCGGCGGCGCGGTTGAAATCACCCAGTCATAAATACCGAGCGCCTGACCGTCTTTGTCGCTAAGATGCCAGCCATCTCGCGCTTTGACGGCAAGCGGTGATACTTCAGTTCCCGTGGTGACGTTAAGGTCCGCCGCCAAAAATTTGCATAGATTATTCATATGCGGCACCGCGACATAATGCGGCTCAAACCACAGACGGTCAGTGGTTTTCCTGCCTTCCTGCAGCGTGATGACCTTACCCTCCCACGCTGCAATCAATCCACGGGAAATCAGTGGCGCGATAAAGCTTTGGAATGCTTTATGACGCGCTGTAAAAAATTGGGCGCCATGATCAAAAGCATATGGCTCGGTATAACGCGTACTCATACGCCCGCCAACGCCGCGCGCTTTTTCAAACACCCTTACGTTATACTGTGCTTGCAAGTTATTGGCGAGCGTCAAACCTGATATTCCGGCCCCGATGATAGCAAGGCGTGGTTTCATGCGAACATGGCAACGAGGCCCAGCGACGTGGCGACAATCATGGTTGCATTGCGGCGCAGCGCGTAAAACCATGGCGGCAAAATACCTGCTGCACACAGCCTATGATCAAGCGTGAGCAAATAGAGAAAACAAAATATATGCAATGACAGGCCCCATGATTGATGACCGACCAACAGGGTCAGCCAAGCCAGCAGGGCTAGCGCATTACTGATCAACAACAGATGCCGCGGGCAGCGTTCGGCAAAAAATAAGTAACATGCCCAATGAATACCGCACAAGAAAGAAAGGATCATGGCACTATAGGTCTTGGCAATCACAAAAGTGTGAATGTCGGCCAAAGGTATAATTGAGGGTGCGACCGCACACACCGCGCAGGCAATCAGTAGCATTGTGCCGCTGTAAGTCAGAATTTTTGCGAGGCATGTATTTTTTTGCTGCACAGTATTTCTGCTTATTTAAGAATTACGTTCTTTTTCATGCTTACCGCCACAGCCTGACACACACGCCCGTCACAGGGTTAAAGCTGCGCCGCTTGAGATTTATGTGCATAATGATAAATTTGCGTTCGGCTGGCCCCAGGTCACGCTTGATTTTGCCGAATGAAATGTCGTCCGCCCAGGCCATGGCAAATACCTCGCTATCTGTGTGAAGTTTAGACAATTCCTAATCTTTTATTATTGGTATAATGGCATGACTATGTTAGTAAGTTAATGGAATATATTCACTGGCTAGAAGTTGCATGAAAATCAAAGACCGCATTGAATTCACCAATAAAGCACCTGTCATGACGTTCTCGCCTGACGATATGGTAATAACTGCCGTGCGCGCAATGTCAGAAAAAAACTACGGCGCCAGCGTGGTTGTCGATCAGGGATATAAACCGGTCGGCATTATTACCGAGCGTGATTTCATGCGGCGTTTGGTGGCCAAAGGTCTTGACGCGAATGTCACTCCTATCCGCACTATCATGACGTCAGACCTAAAGCTTGCGTCAGCAGACGACCAAGTCGTCGACTGGCTACGTATTATGTCGAACGAGCGTTTTCGTCATCTTCCCGTGGTTGATGTTAACGGCAAATTAATCAATGTCATGTCGCAAGGCGATTTCGTTTCCTACACCTGGCCGCAGCTTTTGACGCAGGCTAAAGAAGTTGTTGTGAAATCATTTATGGAGCGTTACCAACTGTACCTGATTGTAGGTGCGATCATGCTCTATAGTGTTATAATGATGTTTGTCGTTCGTAGCATAAGATAAGTTATTCAGGGCGCCATAGCCAGATCGCACAAAGCTGAGGACAAGCGAGCCTTGAATAATTCAAATCACTAAATATTTTATTTGAAGGCTTGCTTGAAGCACCATTATTTTCGTCAGCCTTAATTGGTGCCAACAGAGGCTATCATGGCAAACTCCAGGTACATTATGTTTAAAACTAAACGGCGTTTTTAGGGCCAGAAATTTAGCCGCCAAAATCGCCTTAGCATCAAAATTTTTAGAATTTTTTTGGAGCGCCGGAGAATTATAATCTTACGCAACTGCTTGAAACGCGGGCTTTCTGCTGCTTTCGAACCAAATGGTTTTTCAGTCCTTAGAATGCATGGCGGTGCTGGCAGTCATATACTAACTATTCTCCAACGCCAATTCGCTAACTTTAAGGGTAAATACAGGGAATTTTTTGTAAATTTTACTGATGATGATTTATAAATACGACAGATAGTGGCCAAATGCTTAACTTTTCCACAATATCAGCTAAATCGTCAGAAAAATAACAGGGAATTTAATGCCAGGCATTAGGGAATTTTATATGTCTCTGCGTACCCATTTCCTTAAAATATCGGTAATCTGCTGCTGCTTGAACGGCTTATTCGAATAATCATCCATACCAGCGGCGAGACATTTTTCACGATCACCGGTCATTGCGTCCGCGGTTAGCGCAATAATAACCGTGTGCTTGCCTAGACCTTCATGATCACGGATCGCTTTGGTTGCCTCAAAGCCATCCATTTCTGGCATTTGGCAATCCATAAACACAATATCGTAATCATTTACCTTCATATTCTCGATCGCTTCAAATCCGTTCCATGCCGGCGAGACCTGGCAGCCATGCTGCTCTAAAATACGGGTTAATAACATCATGTTAACTTTGATGTCTTCCACCGCCAGCACGCGCGTGCCCATAAACATATCCGCCTGAACAGCTTTCGTTTGTGTGCGGCCGAACATGTGCTCGCTGATGGTATCCAACTTATGATGAGAATGATCGAAATGCCACAAATAAAATAAAGCGTAGCATGCAGATTTTCGGCTAATGACAACAGGCGTTGGCGTGACTCCAGGCGAATTTTATTGGCAAAGGCTTGCAGACTTTCGGTGTATAATGGCCTTTATTCTTTATTATCATTTCGTCGTACGGCGGGAGGAAGAGTATCTGGCGTATAAATTCGGCCAGGATTATCTGGATTACCAGGCAATCGTTCCGCGTTGGCTGCCCAAGCTGTGTTTGTGGCAGGAGGCAACCGTTATTGAATCGCATCCGCGTCTGGTGCGGCTTACGATGCGTGATTGCATGGCGTTTGTCCTCGTATTTCCTATTCTGGAAGCGATTGAGTGGCTTCATGACAAACATTGGCTGCCTAATATAATACAGCTGCCATAATTCACACCGTTCTATCGGAAGATAGCTCCTGACGCCTGTCCGATTAGTGCGGTTATTGCCATTGCCAAGGCGCCCCATAACAATACCCGGCTCATGCCCTTGAAAATGTTCGCGCCGCCGGTATGCGCTCCAATTGCGCCTAATAGGCTTAAAAATACCAGAGTAGCGGTCGCAATGACAGGGACCAGCGGCCTGATTGGGCATAGAAATGCTGTCAACAAAGGCAATATAGCGCCCACGATAAAGGACGCCGCCGAAGCCAAGGCCGCTTGAATAGGCCGTGCGGTTGTGATTTCAGAAATGCCAAGTTCCTCTCGCGCATGCGCAGCCAATGCGTCTTTTTGCATCAATTGAATGGCAACTTCGCGCGCCAAAGCTTCAGTAAGACCGCGTTCAACATAAATCTGTGCTAGCTCCTCACGCTCAGCGTCCGGCTGTTCGGCAAGTTCGCGGCGTTCGCGCGCCAGATCGAATTTTTCAGTGTCGGATTGTGAACTGACCGACACGTATTCGCCGGCCGCCATTGACATTGCGCCCGCCACGATGCCGGAAGCACCGGCGATCAATAAATTATGGTGCGAGACGTCTGCAGCTGCCATCCCGATCATCAGGCTAGCAATAGAAATGATACCGTCATTGGCACCAAGCACTGCGGCGCGCAGCCAGCCAATGCGTTTTATAAGATGCGTTTCTGGGTGCAGATGTATTTGGCTCATGCCATAACACTACAAATTATTGGAACTATTGGGGGTGAAACTTCGGTAATCATGAGAACGTTTCGCATTCCCGTTTGAACAGTTATACCTACTGGTTCCTTATATATCCGGTCGAATAAAAATTGTCGGCGCGTGCCGCGTATTCTATATTCATGCATGAAAAAACTGACCCTTAAAATTGGCGATCACCTGAAAAATGCGGCGGCCAAAAAATATTTCAACGAAGAAATGTTTGCCGTCATTGCGCCGAACTATGATTTCATCACCCGGTTGTTTTCGTTTTGGCAGGATGCGGCATGGAAACGCGACCTTATTGCCGCCCTGCCAGACGCGCCTGCGCCGCAATGTTTGGACCTGGCCTGTGGCACTGGGGACATCGCTTTTTTGCTCGCAGAGAAATATCAGGCCGGACACATAATTGGCCTCGATCTTACAGAGGATATGCTGGCACTGGCACGGACACGAAACACATTTTCGAATGTAACCTTTTTGAAAGGCGATATGGGTCAGTTAGAGATACCTGTAGAGAGTATCGATATTGTGACCGGCGGTTACGCTCTGCGCAATGCGCCTGATTTAGGGCAGGCCATTGGTGAAATCCACCGTGTGTTAAAGCCAGGCGGCAGTGCAGCATTTCTGGATTTTTCAAAACCCAATACGCGCTGGGCGCAAAAATTGGAATATGGCATTTTAAAAGGCTGGACCGGTCTGTGGGGTATTATTCTTAATGGCAATCATGAAGTATACAGCTATATCGCTGAAAGCCTGAATGCCTTTCCCGACCGGGTGTCATTACAACGGATGTTTGAACAACAAGGATTTTCAATTGTAAAATCGCAGCTGCATTTCTTGGGCATTACCGAAACCCTAATTGTGCAGAAACGATAGCGCGGATGACCCAGGTTTACCTTAACAAAATTGCGACCGCCGTGCCTGTACACGATGTGCATGATACGTTTGTTGCTTATGCCCCCAATCTGTTAAGCGCGGAGCGCGACCGCAAAATGTTTCGCATTTTGGCGCAACGCGCACAAATAGAACACCGTTTTTCAGTGCTGGCGCCGCATCCCTGCGCTACCCAATTTGACGATAATAATTTTTACCGGCCGGGCGATTTCCCATCTACACAAGAACGGATGGCATTTTACAAACGACAGGCGTTTCCATTAGCACAACGCGCACTGGATAGTTTGGATGTCACAGCCCATCGGGATGATATCACGCATGTTATTGTTACCACCTGCACCGGGTTTTACGCGCCTGGTCTGGATCAGGATATTATCCGGCATTATGGATTAAAACCGTCTGTTGAACGCACCATTGTCGGATTTATGGGTTGCCAGGCAGCTATTAACGCTATGAAATTATCTTATCATATCGTCCGGTCGCAGCCGGATGCTGTGGTGCTGATCGTAAACCTAGAGCTATGTACATTGCATCTGCAAGAGGCCGATGATATCGATCAGATTATATCATTCCTTATTTTTGCGGATGGCTGTGCGGCTAGCATCGTATCAGCGAAACCTGTCGGCCTCCAAATGCTCAGCTTTCACTCAGGTATCATGCCGGATAGCGCTTCGCATATTACCTGGCATGTGGGTGATACAGGTTTTGACATGGTGTTGGCACGTGAAGTGCCGTCAACGATTACCAATGGCATTGCCAATTATCTGCCCGCAATATTGGATGGACGTGACAAAACCGATATTTCCCATTGGGCAGTGCACCCCGGCGGGCGCGCGATTTTGGATGCCGTGCGCAGCGGTCTTGCAATAGATGAAGCCATGCTGGTATCCTCGCGTAAAATTCTGCAGCAATACGGTAATATGTCATCGGCAACATTAATGTTTGTTTTAGAAGATATCATGGAAAAGGAAATTGCCGGCCTTGGTTGCGCGCTGGCCTTTGGTCCCGGCCTCACGGCTGAAAGCATGCTGTTTCAGGCGATCGCCTCATGACATCGGACCAGCCCGACACCTTGGACACGGAACAGATCAATCTGGCAACCTGGGCCGGTTACGGCGCGCTGTGCTTGGGCATGTTCATGGCCATTTTGGATATTCAAATTGTGGCGAGTTCGCTGCCAACCATTCAAAAAGCGTTGCATATCGACCGCGATAATCTCAGCTGGATCCAAACTGCTTATTTGATTGCTGAAATCATTGCGATCCCGCTTACCGGCTGGTTAACGCGGCTGATGTCATTGCGTGGTTTGTTTGTCACCGCTGTCATTGGTTTTACGCTGGCAAGCGTCGGCTGCGCGATGAGTCAGCATTTTGATGTCTTGCTGGTGTGCCGTGTCATACAGGGTTTTTGCGGCGGCGCGCTCATCCCGATTGTTTTTACATCGGTCTTTGTGATTTTCCCCAAGCGCGTGCATGTATTGGCGACAACCCTTGGCGGCCTGTTCGCTATGCTAGCGCCAACCGTGGGACCGGTGTTGGGCGGCTATATTACCGAACATTATTCTTGGCACTGGCTGTTTTTAATCAATGTCTTGCCCGGCATTATTGTGGCAGTCATTGCCGCTTGTTGTGTTCGCACCGGCCGGCCGGATTGGACGCTGTTACGGCGGTTAGATGTTATAACAATATTATTATTGGCACTGTGCCTGACCAGTCTAGAACTGGCTTTAAAAGATGGCCCCAAATACCATTGGTATGGCGGCTATATGATGGCGCTGTTGCTAATGTGCCCAGTTACAGGATGGCTGCTTATCCGCCGCAATCTCAAAGCTGCCGAACCTGTCATCGATATCCGCTGTTTTGCCGAACGCTCTTTCACGCTCGGCTGTATCTATAGTTTTGTTTTAGGCATGGGATTATTTGGCGCGGTTTATTTGACACCATTATTCCTGGGGTTTGTTAGAGAGCATAGCGCATTTGAAATCGGCAAGATCATGATCGTGATGGGGGCGGCGCAGTTGCTGACAGCACCTATTGCGGCATTGGCGGAGAAAAGATTTTCGTCCATACTGTTGACCGCTTTTGGTTATGCGCTGTTTGCGGCTGGCCTGTTCAGTAACGGTTTTATGACGTCCACCACTGATTTTGACGGATTGTTATGGCCGCAAATTCTGCGCGGTGCAGCGGTGATGTTTTGCCTACTGCCGACAACGGCCTTGGCACTGGAAGGCCAACCCTTGGCGCGCGTGTCAAATGCCAGTGGCTTATTTAACTTGATGCGCAACCTCGGCGGTGCAATTGGCATTGCGCTGATCGACACTGTTTTGGAGCAACGTACACCCGACCATGCTGCGCAATTCGTGACCCGCCTGCAGGCGGGCGATCCAATAGCGGCAAAAATTGTCGGATTACCATTGTCACAGTTTCACAATGTGCCATTGGGCGATATCAGCCAGACGATGCAGGATTTCATCGCGCCGCTCGTTCAGCGTGCTGCCTTAGTGCAATCATTCAACGAAGCCTGGCTGATACTGGGCATAATTTTTACATTAACCCTGCTGTTACTGCCTTTCATGCAACAGGGCCGGCTATCGTTTAATTCTGCTGATAAAGAGCATAAATTTCGCGAGCGGGCGTTTGAATAAGAGCAGGTACGTGACATGCATGCTGACAAAAAATAATAGGACGTTAGCAGCCACTTCATGAATATCTTTTACAAAATTGCCGTCATTTGCGTCGAGGATGTTTTCGGAACTTGAAACCAATGCTACATTGTGATTTCCAATGAGTAGAGATTGACCGTGGTCAAGCAGAATGCCTGTTACCGTCGCCATGATTAAACTCGCTGCAATGCCCAGCATAAATACTTTGCTGACGGCCGGATGCGTAAAAATATTATTTAGCTTTAAGTCTGCAAACTGTAAATAAAAGCGTGTCAAACCCACCTGACGGTTGCCGCTTAAAGCCCAGCCCAGACGGAAAATAATAACTCCCGCAAGGGCGTAGCCAAGCCAGGCATGAATAGCGCCCGGTTTACCGGTAAGATAGGCAGCAACTGCCAGCAATGCCAATGTGGCATGATACAACCGGATCCGGCTCATAATATTCATAATAAATCTTTCCGACTGCAATCATGTTAACACGGTTACAGCCGGCATAAATGTAAAATTGTAATCGCCTCCCAAAAGAGGTGGTTACTGCAATAGGCTATTTTTTGTCAGCTGGCGACATAGTTTTAGCTGGTGTGCTGTTGTTGGTAGGCTGTGCCGGTCCAGCTGCTTTGTCTTTTGTCGCACAAGCGTCAGCAGGTTTTTGATTAGCTTGTTGCGTGGTATTGTTCTGGGTTGAAGCAGTCATGATGTATCCTTTGGTGCCGTCCAAATAATTTTGAACCTAGATATCTATAAATCGTGTTTTTTAGTTTAGATTTGTCCAAGGTCAAATCGCATTGAAGAATACATCCCTAAGATAATTAATCGCACCAACCTGGGAGACATCTTATGCAAACTGCCACAGCCTACGCCACCGACGCTGAATATTACCTGGAAGATGCCGCACATCGTGCGCAAACCATGTTAAATCCTTTAAACATGGCACATCTTTCTAAGAACCTACACGGGATTTCCTGTTATGTAGGGCAGCAGGTTTTAACGACGGAAGAACAGTTGGGTTGCAACCTCGCAACAGATTAAACCAACTGTCAAAATTTCTCATGGTGGGAAGACTGGCAACAATGGCTATTGAAATATTCAGGTGATTTAAGTGAGTTGCCGCCAATGGGCAATAAAAACAAAGGTTATGAGGTAATATGTGCGGCCCCAGGAACCTATGTGCTTGTTAAGTAACAAAGGATATTAATGCGATAAAAGTAATCAAGCATTGCTTTAAGTTTAAATAGTAGCCCAAGATACTCTTGATGGGTAATTTTGCTAATCAAGGGGGACTTATGGCAGCAGCTAAAAAAAGCATGATTAATTTGCAGCACGCTAAATCTCTGGCTTTTTTAAAAAGCCTTACCCTGTTCAATAATTTAACCGATGACGCTATCGCATTGTTTGCCGATCTTTCCCAAGTAAAGTCTTATAAAAAAGGTGACATTCTTTATATGGATGGCCAGCCAGCAAAACATTTCTACATTATTTTAAACGGTTGGTTAAAACTCTTCCATCTGACTGCTGACGGCGAAGAAATTAGTTTAGCAGTTATGACGCGCGACAGCATCACCGGTGAAAATGCTTTGTTCGAGCAAGGATTTTATAAATGTAATGCGCAGATCGTTGAAGATGCGCAAATACTGCATATTCCTCTTAAGTTATTGAAAGAACAAATTCGCACTAACCAACAGATTGCGTTTAATATGCTGACCTCAATGGTGCAGCATCGGCGGCATCATGAACATCAGTTCGAACAACATCTTCTTTATAGCGCGCCACAACGGATCGGTTGTTTTTTGTTGGGGCTATTTAGCAGTTATGCATATAAGATAATTTGACCGGCATCAAATATTGTCGTTCTTGCGCGTCTGACAATTAAGTCATGATTTGACGGTAACTGTATCAGCAGAACTGCCTGCACGTTTCGGGCTTTCGGTAGCAACCTTTTTAGCAGGTACTTCGCCTAAAGCCCGGGCCGAATGCGATGTAGCCTCTATGGCGCCACCTTCATTGTCCCAGCGGGTTAAAGCGCGCAATCGCATCTGTGCATCGCTCCAAAAGCTTTGTTTGTGATCAGGCATACTATATTTCCTTTTTGCAAAGCGGCAGGTCGTTACGTCAAAAACTGTTGGCAGGCGTCGGCAATCACGATTTCCTCATCAGTCGGGATCACATAGGTTGGGAATTCCCCAGCCCATCGCAGTAATTCGGTAATCCTGTCCCGCACTGGTGCGGCATTTTCACCAATCCCGCCGGTAAAAATCAGTGCATCCAGCCCACCCAGCAATGGCAGCATGCCCGCAATCTGTTTGGCCGCTGAGATGCAATAAAGTTCAATTGCTTCCTGGGCCGCCGCGCTGGTACTATCCAGCAACCCCTGCATATTATTGCTTATGCCTGACACGCCCCGCAAGCCGGATTGGAAATTCAATAAATCGCTGACTTCCGGCACGGACATTTGCTTTTCCGCCAGCAGGTATAAAATTAAGCCTGGATCAAGCGCGCCGCAGCGCGTGCCCATCATCAAGCCGTCAAGGGTAGAAAATCCTGTGGTGCAGCCAACACTGCGCAAATTTTTCATGGCGCAGGCACTGGCCCCGCCGCCAAGGTGCACCACAACCACGCGGCCCTGTGCTGCGTCGCCAATTATCTGCGGCGCGACCGCAGCGATATGTTGATAGGAAAGCCCGTGAAACCCATAGCGCATGATGCCTTCATCATGAAACGCGCGCGGCAACGGCAAGCGGCGCTGGATGTCTGCTATCGTATGATGAAAACCAGTATCAAAACAGGCGACATGCGGTATCTGGGGATAGCGTTTGCGCATGTCGGCAATGAGATTAATCGTGACAGGCTGATGCAATGGCGCCATGGGTATGTAACGCGCCAGACTGGTTACGATATCATCAGTCAACAATACCGGCTGCACAAAATCCTGGCCGCCATGCACCACCCGGTAACCGATGGCAGCGATATTAAGCGTACCAATCGAATTGATATGGACGCTTGTTTCTTTTGCATTATGTGTCTCTGCATAATCTTTGCGGCAGCGCGTTTTAACATCGAACGCTGTCAACTTGGTATTAAACGAACCTGGATTGATCGTTAAAATCAGTTTGCTCATGACTTGGTCCGCACATAAAGCAGAGCAAGCGCGCATGATATCATTCGGTTTTCAGCATCTCCCGCGCGGCTGGTCAGGATAATTGGTACTCTCGCGCCCAAAACAATCCCCGCGCCTTGCACGCCGGAGAAATAGCGCAATTCTTTATACAGCATATTTCCGGATTCAAGATCCGGCACAACCAGAATGTCGGCATCTCCCGCCACCTGTGATGTGATGCCTTTAACAGTTGCCGCTTCGCGTGATACCGCATTGTCGAATGCCAACGGCCCGTCCAGAATACCGCCGGTAATCTGTTCACGCTCAGCCATTTTGCACAAGGCTGTCGCATCCAGCGTTGAGGGCAGTTTCTCATTCACTGTTTCTGTTGCTGACAACAGAGCGACTTTGGGCGTGCCCAGTTTCAAAGCCCGAAACAGGTCAATGGCATTTTGCACGATATCGCGTTTTTCCATCAAGTTCGGCCTGATGTTGATCGCGGTATCGGTTAAAAATAACGGTTTGGGATAGCTGGGCACATCCAAGATAAAGACATGGCTCATGCGCCGGCCGGTCCGCAGACCGTTTTGTTTATCAATGACCGCCACCATCAATTCATCGGTATGCAGCTTACCCTTCATCAAAGCTTCAACCTTGCCATGCCGTGCCAGATTGACCGCTGCCGCTGCGGCAGCATGGCTATGTTCCGTATGAAAGATTTCATATGGACTGACGTCAATATGCGCATCCGCCGCTAATTTCCGTATTTTATCCTCCGGCCCCACCAAAACAGGATCAATAATACCGGCTTGCGCGGCAGCCACCGCACCGGCCAGCGACAGAATATTAACCGGATGCACGATGGCAACTTTCAGCGGTGCCAGGCCAGCCACCTTGGCCATCAACCATTGTTCATAATTATGCGACGCGCTTTTCATTTGCACGTCCGGCAGCGGCATGATTTTAATGGTAAGCTTTTCAAACGGCGCAATTGCAACCGCTTCGCCTTCCACCACATGTTCACCTTTTTGGTTGACGCACAAGGTTTGAAACGTAATGTGTTTATGTCTGTCGTCTTTGGCAGCAACCTGCAGCGATGCTGTAATGGTATCGCCCAGATGTACTGGCGCCAAAAATTTTAGGCTTTGTTGCAGGTAAATTGTTCCTGGTCCTGGCAGTTGCATGCCCAGCAACACTGAAAACATTGAGCCCGTCCACATGCCGTGTCCGACAATCTGGTGGAAGATGTCAGTCTTGGCATAGGCTTCATCCAAATGTGCCGGGTTCATATCGCCGGTTACGGTTGCGAATAATTGAATATCGCGCTTGGTTAATGTACGAGTCAATGATGCCGTGTCACCGATGTTGATTTCAGCATAAGTTTTATTGGTGATAAACGCGGGGGCATTATCCATTAGTTCATAATCTCATGGCCGCCATCAATCATATGCACGCCGCCAGTAATATTTTTTGACAGATCACTGACCAGAAACGCCGCCATATTACCGATGTCATACAAATCAATCATGCGGTGCAGCGGCATTTTTTGTGCCGTTGCTGTTAACAACGCATCGAAGTGCGCGATGCCGGAGGATGCGCGCGTTTTCATGGCACCCGGCGACAGCGCATTGACGCGAATATTCTTGCCGCCCAGTTCGCTGGCCAAGTAACGCACGCTACTTTCCAGCGCGGCCTTTACTGGCCCCATGAGGCCATAATTATCGACAACTTGATCACTTCCCATATATGATACGGTAAGTAGGCTGCCGCCGTGCTTCATCAAGGGCTCGGCAAGTTTCGCCATGCGAATGAAGGAATGACAGGAGATATCCATTGCTTCTAAAAAGCCTTCTTTAGAGCAATCAGTGACGCGGCCTTGCAGATCCGCTTTGGGCGCAAAGGCGATTGAATGCAGTAAGAAATCCAGTGTTCCCCATCTTTGGGTAATATTTTCGAACACGCTGGATAGCTGGGCGGTATCCTGCACATCGCAAGGCAGAATAATGGGCGCGCTGAGTTGTTCTGCTAATGGCCTGACATAAGGTTCAGCTTTCGCATTCAAATACGTGATTGCCAGTTCAGCATCTGCTTCATGAAACGTGCGGGCGCAGCCATAGGCAATGCTATGGTCATTAGCGATGCCGAGAACAAGACCGCGTTTGCCAGCAAGATTTAACAGCGCGGTCATAACATGACGCGATCAAGATGCTCTTGGATTTCCTTTAAGGGAAGTTTGGTTAAATCCTTGTCAAGTTCAGTGATGACACGCGCTTGGGTCGCTTTGCTTAAGCTGGTCCGGATATGACCGAGCGTTTTAGGATCCGCAACCAGAACCAGCTGATCAAACACATATTCGTTATTGGCCATCTCCAGCCATTCGATCAGGCTATGGATAAAGGCCATTTGCCCGTGAAATTTTTTCCTGTCCGGTAACGGCAGGTTATATTTTTCCGCGCCGCCATACACTTCAAAAAAGTGTCCGTCGAATGACGCTGTACCTGCACCACCGCCCGGTCTAGCTTCCGCAATCAATTCCAAATTGCCTTCGGTTTTGCGGTATATATGCGCCTGCTCGCTGTTGGCGACCACCAGCCACATTTTATGTGAGGTGTGGCCGTGCTGACTATGCGGTTCGGTATCAAAGGCATGAAACCCTTGTGCGGCAAGTTCTCCAGTGATTTTCATAACATAATCTTTCCATAAATACTTGGCTGACGCCGGTGACAGCGTCAGCCAAGTATCAAAGATGGTTTAATTAATGGTGATATCGTTTTGAATGTGCGTCACGCCCGGTGCCGCCCATGCCGTGGACACAGCGATTTGCCGGTCATGCCAGGAATGCACACTGCCGGATAACCGTAGTCCTGCAAACCGTCGTCGAACCACTGACCGTACGCATAATCATTATAGTACAGCTCTGAGAGCCAGAGGCACTCGTAGCTATTCCTAAATGAGGATTTATCCAATGTGCCTTTGAGCTTGCCGCTATCACGTTGCTCATAAAGCATTTTGCCCACAGCACGATCAGGCAATATCCAATCGTCATAGCCGTGATCGGCGACGGTTTGCTCACGCATAATTTTGTGCGTCAGATCTTTGCCGGTGCCACTGCCATCACGTTTTTTATCGATTAGCGCATAATGTTCCACGGCCCGCAAAAGTAATCGTGGTGTCGTCGCATAATGCTCGCCATTGACTTTACCAAGATAGATGGTGCCATCTGGCAACTCATCACCGGATTTCAAAAACTCCGCGCGGACCTTTTGAAAATCATTATCATTGGCCGCTGCCGTATTCATAAGCGCGGCCGCCGCGTCCTTGGCTGAACCGGCCACTCTTGGAGCACATTTAATGTCGCAAGTTGGTCCTACGTTAGAACGACGCATGAGAATACCGGCAGCCCTTCGTCCGCCATCAAAACCGGGGACCGTTATAAAATCATTGTTTGTGGCCATGACAATTTCTTCCTAAACGCTTGGTCCAGCAGCCGATACGCGGCCAATGGCGCCTGTCGGCTGTGATTGCGCGGACAGCATTTGTCCCAGACTATCTTTATCAACAGCGCTGCGCGGTAACATCATCTTGCCCAGCAACAATTCACCGATTGAATTGTCTTCTTCAGCATTCGGATTCGCGAACAAACAAGCCTGTTGGAGGTCATTCATAGTGGTTTTTGTGCCCTTTAACAATTCCGGTAGCAACTTGTCTAACACATCATCCGCGTTATCGGCTTCAACATCGATATAGGAGATATTAGCGGATTGCAGCCGACCAGCGGGGACAGGCGTTTCACCCGCCCCAATCAGCACGGTTTGGCCGGTTTTCTTATTCCACAACAAATGAGCCGCCGCGATTTCATCGGTATCGGTGCTGCCATCCATAATAACGTTCATCGACGCCAAGCCAATGTCCGTTTTACCGGTCAAAATGCTGATCCCCGCCCATGGTTTTTGGGTCGTGGGGTCATTCGCCGGAATATCTTTAAATGTGTCTGCCTTCATACATAATTTACCAGCATCAAACCCAAGACCTGGCGCAACCAGTAAGCCCTCTACAAAAGCTGAAAACGGCAACACAGCGCTACGGCGGATCGGCATCATTTGCACGCCGGCGGTGTGAATGGGCACAATCTGAAATGGCTCGGCAAGACGCGCATCCAAGTCCGGATTAACAGCGACCGCATATGAAATGTTCGGCATCACACTTTGCATTTGCCGTTTTGCTTCGACGACTTGCGCCAAAACGGAAGAGGCCGGGAATAACTGATCCGGTGTTCCCATGGCCGCGTCGTATGGCGCCGCCAGCAAGGCTTGGCAAGTTCTGGCCATCAAGTAAGGATTTTTGTCTTCGGTAATGTTCAATAGTTGCGGAATTGTCTCACCGGACGCCGCCGCTTCATTCAATTGACCAACACTGATAAGACCGGCGGCTTTTGCCAAATCCATGACATGCTTCCGCGAATTTGGACGACCTTCGGTCAAGTTAAAGACGTCTTGCAAGACAGTGTTTGTTAAGGAACCACCCAAGGTCGTGCCAATAAACGCCGAGTCATGTTCGACATCCAGATCGGGGCCGTTTTCCCAATCCATATCCAAGTCAAAGCCAACGACGTCGCCTTTGGTATGAATTTCGTGCTCGCCTTTCAAAGCGTCACTGCAGTGCCGGATCATGCGGCGGAAGCCGATACCGCTCATGAGGAAGTATTCCTCATCAATTTCCTCTGCGACCTCGCTCATTTTGCTGTCTTCCAGCAATTTACTGGCGGGATCGGTGGTCTGCACCCAATTATAATAAAAGCCCGCCAGTTTTTCGGTGGCCTTTAACAGGTTACCCCAATTCGCCAATAAGCCAAGCTGATGAATTGGCACTGCCTCTTGCGCCGCCGTGTCCAGACCCAGCATGCGCATTTTCAACAAGAATTTTGTGAAACCCGCGCTGTCGTTTTTCCATTTCTCTTCATTCATATAATAAAGCGTGGAAACCGGCATGCCGGTTAGGATTTGACATAGACGATGTTGATAATCGATCACCTGCGGATCAGGAATTTCAATTGGCTGCAGCCGCTGGTAAGCGGAGCGTGACAACAGATGCGTGTTTTGGCCATCGCTGGCCTTGTTACCTGTTAGGGTGACAGCAAAACCGGGTTGCATATCCGCGCGGCGGAAAGTGAAGGTCTGGCCAGCGCCACCAACCACAGTGTGTTGATCGATCTCGCCGATAAAAAACTGCCATAGCACCTGTAGATTGCTATCAGTGCCGGGCTTGCCTTTGTTATACTCATCCAAGGTTATCGGACGGCCTTCTTCAAACGCGCGGATGATCGGACCCGGCCGTGTGGTTACCGGCGACGCGTCGTCCGCCATCAAAGCCGGGCACGGTGATAAAATCTTGATTTTTCGCAACTTCAGCCATTTTTTCCCTCGAAATTATAATAACCTTCTAAAAGACTATTGATCAAAACATTTTTTACTTTCATACGATTTCAAGCCCCGCCGCGCGTAACTGTTTACGTTGACGATCAATCTTAACGGCTTCCTCCACGGGCATTTTCAAGCGCGCGCGGACTAAGTCCAACAAAGCGCTCCGAATTTGATCCTGGCCTGTGCAATGACGGATGCCAAAGCGTTTTTTGGCTTTCGGATCAAGATTGTCAGGAATACTGTCAATCTCGTTTCTATTGCTGGTTATCATGCAGTAATCGACAGTCAGGTTTTCACATTCTCCGACGACTTTTTTCAAAAACGGCACTGCGCTACCGATATCGTTATGGAAACCATCAGTACAAGGAAACACATGGATCATACCGGTCAAAGATGAACGCCGTTTGTTATTGACCGCGAACTCTTCGAGCCCCTTGGTTAACGCTGGTTTCAAATGATCTTTGCATCCGCCAACGCTTCTGCGGATCGCCGCGATCCGGCGCGCGACTTCAATAGGATTGTCTTTGGGTCTGGCGATTACGGTTGGTGTCGGCTCACCCATCGCGACGATGTAGGTTTGCGCGTTTGGATTGTTGCGCGTCGCTTCGAATAGCACCGCCGCCGCCGCGACCGCGTTATCGAATGGCTTGCCTTCCATGCTTCCCGAAGTATCAATGAGAATAATATAAGTGTTGGGGACTAAAATTTTCTTAACCGGATCGTCTTCAGTGAAACGTTCCAGATCACCCAAGTCAAAACCCTGCCGCGACGAGATTTTACGCACTAAATCTTGGTGGCGGTCGCCATTAAATCGCGTTACTTCACCACCTTCGGGCAACAGTTCGAAACCCTTTGAAACTTGCTGCGTATGCTGATAGCGGCGTTTTTCCAGTTCAGCCAAGTGACGCTTTATTTCATTAACGGTGGCTTTGTGTGGTTGAATGATTTTCTGATAATCATTCAACTCACCACCGCTTACATCTATTTGCTGCGCGTTACGCGCGCCTTCGCCATAACTAATACCACCACCGCCCTTGTTTCCATCTGTATCATTTAAATTCATAAGCTCGGGAATTTGGTCTGGTGGAATAAGTGACGATGGCGTTTGATCAGGATTTATAGTGCTATCAATCTCAAAATCTTTACGCGGTGATTGCGGCGGACGATCCAACGCTGGCGCCTCACCCCCCTCGATTTCCATTTTTTCAGCTAAATTTTTAAAGATTTGCCGTAAAAGCTGTTCAGTTAAATCGCCTATATTTGAGATGGGCTGACCATCATTTTGCGCTTGGCTGTTTTGTGTTGGATTAGTCTGCTCTTGACCCGGTTGCCCACCTTCACTTGGAACGGATGAAGGCTGCTCAGACGCATCATTACCATTTTGCGCTGACGTGTTGGCTGGCTGTGAATTTGGCTGACCGTTCGCCGCATCATCCGTTTGATCATTGCCCGTAGAATTAGCTATGTCCCGTTTCCCGTCCTGATCCGGTTCGGTGCCCGAAGAACCATTGGATGCTTCACTAGGTTCACCCGTGTTCGAGGGATCGCCTTCGCCTGGAGAAACATTGTCCCCGTTTTGCTGACCCTCTTGGCCAGGTTGTGCCTCTGAAGAAGTATCAGATTTATTGTCTGAATTACCGTCTGAAGGTTCATTGTCACTTTGATCCGTTTCAGCGTCAGACGTGTCATTTGCTTGGTCCGCTTTGGATGTTGTTTCTTCATTATGATTAGCATCGGTTGATGGGTTTTCAGCTAGTTCGCCATCTTTATTCATATCTTGAGAAGCTTCTGCGGCTTCTGGTTGCTCGCCTTGCTCTTCGGCCTCTGGTCGCATACCATCTGTATCGTCTTTAGAAGCGCCAGCTTCTTGTGATTTTTCATCAGATGCTTCATCGGCTGTTTTTTTAGTCCCGTTTTCAACCCGGTCAGGTTGCTCATTAGCTTGTGAATTATCCGGTTTGGATTTTGCTTCTGGATCAGATTGAGACTCGCCTTGATCTTTATCTGGGGTTGCTGGCTGCGATGCGTTTGATTGTTGATTGTTGGATTCTGTAGACGCAGGTTCGCTTTCAGCTTCATTAGATGATTGTGTTTGTTTTTGTGGAGAGACGTTTTGCTGCTGTTGTTTTTGTGCCGATTGCTGCCGCTGTTCTTGAATGGCTTGCTCTAACATTTTTGACAGCATTTGAGATAAATTCTCAAATTGCTCATCTTGCGACATGCGTTCCGCTAAAGCGGCTTTTGCCTGAGCGAGAAAACCCATACAATAAGTGTCGAACAAATCATCAACGAGACGACCCCGTTCCGCAGAATCGATTTCGGCGCGAACCGCGAAATGCAATGGCCCCAACATTCTATCAAATGATTTGGGTTGTAGATATTGAATGCCGTTGGCGCCTAAAATTCGACGGCGCACATCGGTATAGCCACTGCCTAATCCATTCGTCGCCGCGATGTCATTTACATCGACATCAAACTTTTGCCATTCTTCCGCGCTGTCTTCAAATAGACCATTATTTTGGAAAAATAGCAGACGAACCGCTTGCGTCAGATTTAAAAACTCGCGTTCCCATGGCGCTTGGTTCGTTCCGATCAAATCAGCCGTCGATGGTGGAACCATTTGAACTGTGTTTAAGGAATAGCCAATATCTTGGCCATAAAGTTGGCCATTGCCAGTCGCGAAATGGTTGACCGTGTTGTTTTCCGCTTCCTGGTATAACTGATTACGTAACTGCCACTCCAGTTGCGCCTGAACCCATTCTTTGTAATCGTCTTGGGTCAACGTGGCTTGTTTTGCAGACAATTCATCGATGCGTTGCGCTAATTCAACCATACGTGGCGAAAAGGAAACGCTGAGCTCTCCATGACCGATTTCATGCATCATCGGGCCGCGCGCGTGTTCAAGACCCATAATCAGGCCCCAAACCATATCAACGTTCACAAGATTATTGACGTGATCATAATAGAAACCAATGTTGGGATAACCCTCGGGCGGCATGCCCCAACGTATGTTTATTCTGGAATTACGCAAATTGGTGATGGCAATAGTGCGTAATGCGTTTTTTTCACGATTTAGCGTGGCGGATTGCTCAACCATTTTCCATAACGGATGCTCTTGCAAGTCCGGCGTACTTTGAGAGGCGTAAGCAAGCGCGGCGCCCCAAGCAAATTGTTCAACGGGCGTTTCCGTACTGACTTGAGCCGGCAATGTGCCATCGGCAATGAATTGCTTCGCCGCCTCAATCGTTGCGGCTGGCGTACTTTGGTTTTGAAACACGCTAAACGATGCCGTTAGCAGATCTGGGTTTAAGCTATCGATAGCGTTCAAAGCTGCCGTCTGGTCAAGCTGGTCACGCAAAAAAAGGCCAGCCATGTTGCGGCGGTCAGCGAAAAGCGGCTGTTGCTGAATTGTCGTAAAATCCTTCGGTTGCGCAGCTCGGGCTTGCCAAACTGGCTGTCGTCCGGAACTACGTCCATCCCCGCCGCCGCCAAATACCCTGCGAGGAAATTTCATGCCGACACCCCACGCAGAATGCGGTCAATCTGTTCAAAAACCGTCAAGCCTATGTTTATAAATGATAAAATCATAAATATTTCCGAAGGAACCTCTCTATATCATTAGGCTTGCAAGTAATTCCAATGTCAAGAAATATGTTTATATACCCGTACCTTCACAATGAACTACGGAGCGCAGCTTGGTTTTTATTTTTCGCATGCGCCGACCGGTACAGCCGGAGGCCTCGATTATTACGACATTACCGGCGTGCAGCTGGAAGTGGGATCATCGGCTTCGGACTTTCAGCAAGAAGATTTCGCTTACACGCTGCTAAAATGTCAGCGTTTTTATTGCAAGACCTTTCAATACTCCATGGTGCCGGCGGGAGGGATGGGTCCGAGCGGCTCCATAGCTGCCGTTTCTGTGGGAACGGGAATTCAGACTTCGATCGCCGCGCGGTGGCAATATCCAATCGTAATGCGCGCCTCCCCGTCGATAGCGCTGTTTAACACACAATTTATCAACACTGGCTGGTGGGATGCGACAGCGAACACCACAATCGCTTCGGCGGGCTATGTGATTAATGATACGGCATTCACGCTTGGCAATAACGCCGCGACTGTGAATGCCCATGTACACTACATACACATGACGGCGGACGCGGAGTTATAATGGACGATGAATTCACTTATGTGGACGGCATAAACTTTATTGAGCGTACCACTATCGCGACCGGTCAGGTTTGCCTCGTCCCCAAAGACTATAGCAACGCCGATTATCAATTGTATCTCTTATGGACAGGCATGACGATTCAGGAAATCGACAACCTGGCCAATCCCCCGCCGCCGCCAGAAGAATAGCGCCGCTACCAATTAACTAACATCATGAGAATATTATGACCTTTACAGAAGTTGGGCTTCTTATCGGCATCATCGCCCATGCCATCGCCATGCTTATGTCATCCATCACGCACCAGGGCCAATGCTGGCGGTGCAGCCGACGGTTGAGATGGCCAAACGATGGTCGAAGCAGCGTGTCGCGGGCTTGATTGAAAGCACGCCCGCGCTCCGCGACCGTGTCAAAGACGCCCGCGCCCGTGATAGCGGCAACACTGTGCAAAGCAAAGAATTCACCGGGGGTATTCTGGTCATGACCGGCGCCAACAGCGCGGTCGGGCTGCGTTCCATGCCGGTGCGTTATCTGTTTTTGGATGAGGTGGACGCTTACGAATTCGATGTCGATGGTGAAGGTGATCCAGTGGGCTTGGCCGTGCAACGCACCATCACCTTTGCCAACCGCAAGATTTTTCTGGTATCAACACCCACGATCCAAGGTTTCAGCCGGATCGAGATCGAGTATGATCAATCCGATCAGCGGCGATGGTGGGTGCCGTGCCCTGACTGTGACGGATACCAGGTATTATTGGAAACGCAATTAAGGTGGCCCAAAGACAGGCCAAACGAAGCGTCCTATTATTGCGTGCACTGCGGTGTTGCGATCCCGAGCCACAAAAAAATATGGATGAACAGTCGCGGCGAATGGCGGGCACTCGCACCGGAAAACACGAAGGCCGCCGGCTTTCATTTATCCGGTCTTAATAGTCCGTGGCTGAGCTGGGCGCAAATCGCCGAGCGCAAAGTCGAAGCCAAAGACGATTCCGCGATGAAGGTTTACGTTAACACGATTGAGGCGCGCACCTGGACCGAAAGTGGTGAAGCGCCGGAATGGAAACGGCTTTACGATCGGCGTGAGGATTATCGTATTGGAGATGTGCCACAAGGTGGCTTGTTCCTGACCGCTGGCGTTGATGTGCAAAAAGACCGCCTTGAAGTGGAAATCGTTGCATGGGGGCGCGATCGCGAAAACTGGTCGGTGGATTATCGGGTGCTTCCCGGCGATCCCGTCAAAGCGGATGTTTGGCTGCAGCTTGACGCATTGCTTGATGAGAAATTCACGCATGAAAGTCTGACAGCGTTATCGATACTAAAACTTGCCATCGATACGGGATACGCGACACAGGAAGTTTATCACTGGGTGCGTAAGCAGGCAGCCGATCGCGTCATTGCTGTTAAAGGTACTGAAAAACTCGGTGCGGCGATTGGCTCACCAGGCCATATCGATGTCACGACCAAGGGTAAACGCAAACGGCGCGGCCTCATGGTATGGCCGGTTGGTGCGTCATTTTGTAAAAGCGAGTTGTACGGCGCGCTGCGTAAAGAGAAGCCAACCGACGAAGAAGCGGCGCTCGGTGCAACGCATCCACCAGGCTACTGCCATTTTCCAAAACATGGCGAAGAATATTTTAAACAGCTGACGGCTGAAAAACTGGTGACAGTCAAAGACAAGCGCGGCTTTCCGCGCCGTGAATGGCGAAAAGTGCGTGAGCGTAACGAGGCGTTGGATTGTCGTGTTTATGCGCGGGCGGCGGCATCAGCGGTTGGGATCGACCGTTTCAATGAAGCCGTATGGCAAAAACTCGAGGCCGCGCTCGGTAAGAGCGTTACGGCTCCAACATCCGAAGCATCACGACCAACGACGGCGCGGTCGCACCGCCGCGTTATCGACAGCACCTATTTGAGTTGAATATGACCTATACGATTGAACAACGCGACGCCTTGCAACAGGCGATCGCAAGCGGTGTCTTGAAACTTTCCTATGATGGCAAGCTGGTAGAGTACCGCTCGATGGCGGAACTTAAAACGGCGTTGAACGAAGTCAATGCGGGCCTAGCGCGCGACAATAATAAAATCACGACACGTCAGATCAAAATATTCGCTAAGAAAGATTTATAGGCATGGGTGTGTGGTCACGGCTGGGCGCGGCGATGTCGTTCGCAGCCACAGGTAAATTATCAACCTCGGTGTTCGACAGTGGATTCGAAGGCGCCATATCAACTCTGCCGTCCAATTTGGACACGCTGGTTAACCGACGCGGTTTTATCGGGCGCGTTGACGTTACCGGGCTTTGCCAAAAACCAGCGCCAGTATCTGCGCGTTAAATGGATCGCGCCGAAATGGGATTGGGTTGACCCACTCAAAGATCGCCAGGCGGAAAAGATCGCCCAGGAAATGGGCTGGAAAGCGCCGAGCGATATTATCGAAGCCGAAGGTCAGGAAGTCGATGAAACCTATCGCCGTATCGCCGAGGATCAACAACGCGCCAAACAACTTGGCATCGTTTTGGGTGATCCTGGCGAGCCGCCGCGTGACACCGCCGAACCCCTTAAACCCGAGGATGAAAACCCACAACAGCCGGAGCCATGATGTTGTTACCGCAAATCGCCGGGCGTTTGTTTAATACACCGCTCATGATCCAGCGCGGCAAGCTGGAAACCATACTGTCGGTGCTGCGTCCTAAGTTCGCGGGGGCAACGTTACCTTCGATAGAAAATGTAATGACCAACGGTTATGACGTGTCGCCGGATGGTATCGCACGTATTCCAATCTATGGAACATTGGTGCGGAGAGCATATGGCCTGATGGCGCAAAGCGGCCTCACCAGCTATAGCGCGATCGCTGAACAATTGGAAATGGCTGTGAATGATAGTGGCGTGCGTGGCATCATGCTCGATATCGATAGCCCTGGCGGTGACGCAGGCGGCGTATTCGATCTTGCCGACCGGATTTTTGCCGCGCGCGGCGTAAAGCCGATCTGGGCGGTCGCCAATGAGGACGCGTTTTCCGCAGCTTATATGCTGGCGGCGGCGACTGGCACCATCTATGTGCCGCGCACTGGCGGTGTTGGCTCAATTGGCGTAATCGCGGTGCATGTCGATCAAAGTGTCGCCGATGATGACGCCGGTTTGAATTATACGGCTATTTATGAAGGCGAACGCAAAAACGACCTATCGCCGCATGAACCGCTATCCGATCCCGCACGTGCCGCGCTGCAGGCGGAAGTTAAACGCCTTTACGATTTATTCGTCGGATCGGTCGCCCGCATGCGTGGCCTTGATATCGGCGCGGTAAAGGCCACGGAAGCGGGTGTGTTTTTTGGCGAAGACGCGCTGACGGCACAACTGGCGGACAAGCTTGGCACGTTCGACGAAGCGATGGAAGACTTCGCCGCGCGTCTGCCGCGCACCAACAAATTTATTCAACCCATGCAACAAAAGGAGCTTCGCATGTCGAATAATTTACCTACCACGGAGGCTTCGGTTGATCAGGGTATGCCCGACATCGCCACGCTTCGCCAAGAGGCTATGGCCGAGGCGCAAAAACACGCGTTGGCTTATGTAGGTGAAGTTACCGAACTTTGCCAATTGGCGGGCATGGCTGACAAAGCGCATGCGTTTATCGCGAGCGTGACACCGGTCGAAGATGTATGCAAAGCCTTGTTAAGCGCCCGTGCTGTTGCCGACGATGCCAGCGCTATCGCGGCGCAGATCCCGGCGGGCACCACGCTTGCCACTCCAAAAATCGACACGGCGGCGATTTATGCCAGCCGTAATCAAAAGAAAGGATAATCAATCATGCCAGTTCTTACTGAAGGTCAGTACACAGGCGGGTTCATGGTGTCGGAAGCCAATGGTAGACCGCACAACGCACACGGGGCTGCAATTCGCTCATGATTTTTTCCGCCGTGTGGTAAGGCCAAAAAATTCCGGACCTGACCAGCTCATGCCGGTGATCAATTGCGAGATGCGCGACAGGCTTTTGTATTTGCGGCCATCAAAGGCGAAGCCATCGGGCAATACCGTCACATGATACTCAACGCCTTTAAAATCCCGCACCAGCTTGGTGCCGGCGGGCGGTCGGTTGATTTTGGCTTTGCGCGCCTGCTTTAAATCATCACTCAGATGCGTTTTCACCATCGCGTTCATACGCGCATTCAGCTTGGCGATGTCCCCTTCCCAGGCGATCTCCTGCATGCGGTATGCGAGCCGCGTCGTCAGATATTCACGATTATAGACCGGTGGCTTCGACTGGAAGACGTCCTCCCAGCGGCGCTTGACCTCATTGATGTGCAGCTTCGGTAATGCGGCAAGTTCGGCTAACAGGGCGTTATTCATTGGGGTCTTCCTTCTTCACACGAATGCTTCGTTTCGCTCTGAAGTCGAGAGGTTTGTGCGCAGCGTTTTGCTTGCCGCGCAGCCGTATAATCGCCAGCGCTAGCAGGCGGGCGATTTCATCACTGCCATGGGGTTTGTGTGGTGCATCTTTGGTCATGCACTAACAATATGCGGCGGCTGTTGATTTCAGAACCACCGCTACACCCGCGCTCGGCACCGAAAGTCTTCCAAGTCGCGCGGTGTGCCGACAATAATGCCAGGCAATATGCGTAACAACTCGGTTTAAAAAAATCGTTTAACCTCAATACATTAAGCCTGTCTATCACAAGCGCAAAAGTCGACAGCTTTTGAGAGTAAGGGCGGCTTGAGAGCAAATATAGCCAAATTTTAGGTACCGCTAAAGAAACCGTGGTCGACAGGTTTTTGCTGAAAAGCCCTAATACGTTAGTGAAAAAGAAGCCGCACAAAATATTATGAGAGCGGTTGTGAAAACATATTGGCGGAGACGGAGAGATTCGAACTCTCGATAGAGTTGCCCCTATACACACTTTCCAGGCGTGCGCCTTCAACCACTCGGCCACGTCTCCATACCAGGAGGCAGTAATCAGGAACCAGGCGCCAGAATCAAGCATTAATTTACTGGGTGCGCTTTATTATTAACGGCCATGTCATTCAGCCAAGCCGACTGAATTTCAATTTACGCGCTTATGCATTAGAAACCAGCAACCAGAAACAAGTAACTAATGCTATTGCGTAAAATTAATATCACCTTGGGTTGTCAGGTGCAGTGAACTTTTTTAAATTTTGTGTGAGAATGAAGGAGTGGCGATGCAACAACAAAATTTATCGCTGTGGAATAATCTGCGTTATGATTTGCCGGCGGCAATTGTCGTGGTGCTGGTCGCACTGCCCTTGTGTCTGGGAATTGCACTCGCTTCCGGGGCGCCGCTGATGTCCGGTATTATCGCTGGCGTAGTCGGCGGCATTGTCATTGGCTGCCTGTCCAAATCGCCGCTCAGTGTTAGTGGCCCGGCCGCGGGCCTGAACGTCATTGTGTTGGACGCTATTCACAGCCTGCCAAATTTTAACGCATTTTTGCTGGCGGTCTGTCTGGCGGGCGCGCTGCAAATCGGGTTTGGCCTGTTGCGCGCCGGCGTGATTGGCGATTTTATTCCATCCGCCGTCATCAAGGGCATGCTGGCCGCCATCGGCATCATCCTCATTTTAAAACAGCTGCCGCATGCCATCGGTTACGACGCCAACCATGATGTGGGTTATGAGTTTTACCAGTCCAACGGTGAAAACACTTTTTCCGCACTGTGGCATATGCTGGAGGCGCATGTCACCTTTGGCGCCATCATCATCTCCACGATATCGTTGGCGTTTTTGTTCTGGTGGGATAAACGCCAATCCAAAATGACCAACTGGCTGCGCTATTTGCCGGGACCGCTGGTTGTGGTTATCTTCGGCGTGGTGATGAACATACTGTATAACCAGTTTTTCCCGGCACTCGTGCTGGCGCCGGAACATCTGGTCGCAGTGCCGGTGGCCGCGCATCCCTTGGCATTCTTTCAGCAATTCACCTTTCCCGATTTTGATTTTATCAAGGACCAAGCGGTCTGGATCGCGGCGGTGACCCTGGCGCTGGTTGCCAGTATTGAAACGCTGCTGTCGATTGAGGCGATTGATAAACTTGATCCGTTCAAACGCGTAACGCCGACCAGCCGCGAGCTGTTGGCGCAAGGCGCGGGCAATATCGTCTCCGGCCTCATTGGCGGGTTGCCGGTGACGTCGGTTATCGTGCGCAGTTCGGCAAATGCCGCGGCGGGCGGGCGTACCAACTTGGCGGCGATTTTGCACGGCATTTTGTTATTGCTGATGGTGGTCAGTATCCCAGCGCTGCTGAATTACATTCCGCTCGCGGCACTGGCGGCAGTCTTGATTGCGGTTGGTTATAAACTGACCAAGCCCGCGATTTTCTTTCAAAAATATGATAAGGGGCTGGCTACCTTCGTGCCGTTTATTGTCACCATCGGCGCAATTTTGGTAAGCGACCTGTTGATCGGGATTGCTGTCGGCGTCGTGGTGGGCAGCGTATTTGTAATGCGCGAAAATTTCAGGTCCGCTATCATTTATGTTGCCGATGGCGGCAACCATTTGATCCGCTGTCAAAAAGATTTGTTTTTTATCCATAAATATGAATTGAAACGCTGTTTCGCGCGCCTGCCAACCAATTGCCAGGTGCTGGTAGACTTGACGCGTGTTAATCATATCGATCACGACAATATTGAAATCATCAATGATTTCATGGCCGGGGCGCCGTTCAAAAACATTACCGTGACATTGAAAAATAACGTGGATGCCCACGCCAACGCCTTTATCAGGAAGCCGATCACCAATGCTGCGCTATGACCAATTACTGTTAGAAAATAAAGCCTGGGCGCAGGACATGCGCCAGAATGACCCCGCGTTTTTTGAACGGCTGCAACAGCCGCAAACGCCGGAAATTTTATGGATCGGCTGTTCGGACAGCCGCGTCTCGCCCGACACAATCTTGCAAACCCAACCGGGTGAGGTGTTCGTCCACCGCAACATCGCCAATGTCTTTACGCATCTGGATTTGAACCTGTTCAGCGTGTTGCAATATGCGGTGGAGGTCTTGAAGGTCAGCGATGTCATCGTCTGCGGTCATTACGGCTGCGGCGGGGTCAAGGCTGCGCTGACGCGGCATTCTTATGGCACGATTGATAAATGGCTGCGGCATATCAAGGATGTGCACCGTTTGCATGCCGCCGAGCTTGACGCCCTGCCGGAAGAGGCGCGTGTCAATCGCCTGGTCGAATTGAACGTACAGGAACAGCTGTATAACCTTGCCAAAACCAATCTCATTCAAATGATGTGGCAGCGGCACCAGCGCCCCGCCCTGCACGGCTGGGTGTTTGATTTTGCCACCGGTCTGGTTAAAAGCATTGCCGAGATGGCGCCCGGCCATGCGCTGCCGGATGACATCTATACGTATGACGATCTGGACAAACAGGAATATGAACGGTTTTGATATTTATTGTTCTTGATTTGTTCTAAATCTTGTGGCTAGCTCAGGGGCATGACGCCTCAGTTTCCACCCCTGCGCTGGCTGTTTATTGATATGAACAGCTTTTTCGCCTCCTGCGAACAGCACGATAATCCGGATTTGCGCGGCATTCCGATGATTGTGGTGCCGATGATGACGGATGCCACCTGCGCGATTGCCGCAAGTTATGAGGCCAAGGCCTATGGCATTAAAACTGGCACCCCCGTGTGGGAAGCCAAGGCGCGCTGCCCCGGTCTGACCATTGTCATGGCACGGCATGAATATTATGTGCGCATTCATGCGGCGATTGCCGCGGCGATTGACACCGTGATCCCCGTCAGCGCGCGCTGTTCGATTGACGAATTCGCCTGTCATCTGATGGATAATGAAACGGCACCAGATCGCGCCCGGCAAATTGCCGTTGCGGTAAAGGCGGCGATTGCGCGGATTGGCCCCGCCCTTACCTGTTCCATCGGTATCGGTCCCAACCGCTGGCTCGCCAAAATGGGCACTGAACTTGAAAAACCCAACGGCCTCGTCATGCTGCGCGGTGAAGATTTGCCGGGGCCGCTGCTTAATTTGAAATTAACTGCGCTGTCCGGCATCGGCGCCAATATGGCGCTGCGGCTGGAACGCGCTGGAATTTATACGGTCGAGGCGCTGTGGAAAACCTCGCCCAAACAATTGCGCGCGATTATGGGCGGTGTCGGCGGTGAACGCTTCTGGTGGCAGCTGCACGGCCTTGCGCTCAAGGAAGATTGGCAGCATGACAAATCGATGGTCGGGCACAGCCGCGTGTTGGAGCCGAACCTGCGCCCTACGCCGCTGGCGCGCCTCGTCGGCCGCAAATTATTATGCAAGGCCGCGGCACGCCTTCGGCGTTATGATCTGACCGCCGCGCAACTGTCGCTGTCAACACGCGATGTGGATGGGCGCGGCTGGTACCAGCAGCGCCGCGTGACACGCACCCAGGACAGTTTTTTCCTGCTCAAGGAATACCAACAGCTGTGGCGCGCGATGGATGCCGAGATGAAACCGCGCGCGGTCAAAAAAATCAGCGTCGCGCTGTCGGACTTGACGCCGCCCACCGCGGCGCGCGATTTGCTGGCTGAGGCGCCCGCCGTGCGCCGCACGCAACTGCTGCCGGCCATGGATTACCTGAACCAGCGCTATGGCCGCGATAAAATTACGATTGGGCCACTGCCTGAGGACCGGATTGAAACCAAGATTGCCTTTGCGCGCATTCCCGAACTGGCGGAATTCCGTGAATAAGAATTCCCGCGCGCCCTGATAAGGCGCGCGGGAAACGAACGCCGTTACCTACCGATGCCCGTACAGTTGTCACAAATATTTCACGCGCCTTTTCGCGTTTGGTCATAATTTGGTCATCTTTGTTTGAGAAAATGAAATGAGAACAAATTAAGGTTTTTGTAATGGTTGAACATACCAAACATCCACATCGCCAACATAGTTCTGGGCCTCACCATGCCGTTAAAAACGACATTATACACATGAGCGTCGCGGAAGCCGCCATTGCTGGTGTCAAACATATCGCCCAAAAATTTGACGGTACGCCTTATGATTTTGGTGGCAAGTTTATTAATGGTCATTTTATCAATGGTTACAAAGCTGATGAAAAAGCGCACTGGGCAAAGTCCAATGCCGCCAAGATCGCGCTGCGGCCTGGCGTAGAGCCAGCCGCATCACGTTCTATGACAGTTGCACGCGGCTTATCAACAGATCTGCCAGCACCTCAAATTCCTGAATTTAAATCAAACCATACATATAACGAAAATGGTATTGATTGCGCAGGCTTTGTCTATTTGGCTGTAGGCGAAGCCATGAAAAATACCAATAACGTAAAAGGATATGACGTTTTTGATGATCATCACATTGATTTTTGTAAGACTGCTGGCAATAACGGAGCAAATATTCCGCACACATCTGAAGGAATTTATGATTATTTCACACAAAAAACTGGTGTTTCAAAGAGACCGCTTACACATTTAAACCATAAAGATTTCGCCCCAGGCACATTGACCATTATTGCGATAGATCACGGCAAAACGCGCACAGGTTTTGATGCCAACCGTAAATTAGGCATTGATCATATCGTACTAACGGACGGAAAAAATGTTTACCAAAGCAGTTCCGGTGCAGGCGTGCATACTATGCCGCTAACTGCATGGTTGGACCACACAAATTCAAAAACAGCTAAGTATTTTTTAGCTAATCCATTGGCCTTAGCAAAAACAAGAGCAGACAAAGAGTTGGCGAATTTTCCGGTTGGCAAGGCGTTGTTGGTCGATCTTCATCAGCATGGCTTTGAAATCCATGATGATCCCACAGCCAATAAAGGCAATGTTGTTGCTGACAAAAAACTCGTAATCATACCAGCGCGTTTAACGCCGCAATGGCAAATTTTCAGTTTGGCCAACAATGCTGCCGCTGCCAAACTTATTGCGCATGGATTACGTACTGACAGTTTGGAAGCCAAAGCATTTATCCAAGCTCAAGTTGTTTTGCTTGCTGCTGACATGAAGACACATGGCGACCCCCGCCTGGAAGATGCTTGCCGCAAAATGTTTGGCAAAGATGCTATGGCGGATTTCGAGCATGGCCATCAACCCAGCTTATTCACTGTTTATACACATGCTAAATTAGCGATGGAAAAACAAATTCACACATCGTCAGACTTGGTAGATACGCTTGGTATAAATCGTGCCGTGCCGGCCGCCAATCACAAAGTGCGCCAAACTGAATTGGCGCATCCGACTGATGCAAGTATTGCTAAAATGATGGGCATTATTTTGCCAAAACCAGGACTGAATCTTAACGTGGGCGTGGCGGCAACAAATAATTTTAGCTTTTCAGGCTAAGATTTTCTTGGCGTAGCGGCACTGATTTCGTATATATGCACCCAATGTACGAGGTCGCGCGCTTTTACCTGTTCACGGATTTTCCGGACTATGTCGCGTTTCAGCTGCCGTTGAAAACCGCGATGCAGGCGCATGGCGTGAAGGGCACCGTGTTGCTGGCGGCGGAGGGCATTAACGGCACCATCGCCGGGCCGCGCGGGGGGCTAGAGGCATGTTTTGCGATATTCACCGCCGACCCGCGCTTTGCCGCTTTGAAACCCGCCTATACGTCCAGCGACACGATCCCGTTTGAACGCGTCAAGGTAAAGGCCAAGCGCGAAATTGTCACCATGAAACAGCCGGTCGATATGTCAAAAACCGGTATTGCAATTGCGCCGCAAGATTGGAACGCGCTGATCAGCGATCCCAATACGGTTATTATCGATACGCGCAATGACTTTGAATATGATTACGGCCATTTTCAAAATGCGCTAAACCCCAATACCGAACGCTTCAGCCATTTTCCCGATTTCGTGCATAAACACGCTGCGCAACTCCAGGGCAAAAAAATCGCCATGTATTGCACCGGCGGCATCCGCTGTGAAAAGGCCAGCGCCTGGATGCAGCAGGAGGGCTTTGCCGACGTGTATCAATTAAAAGGCGGCATTCTGGGCTATCTGGAAACTGTCCCCGAGGCTGACAGTCTGTGGCAGGGCAAATGTTTTGTCTTTGACGACCGCGAAGCGGTTTAACACTGCGCAGTCAAAGTTTTGCTTTGACATTCCGTTACCAGCTCTCTAAATCAAAGCCACTTGATAAGTGCCCGGATGGCGGAATGGTAGACGCGCTGGTTTCAGGTATCAGTGGGGGCAACCCCATGGAAGTTCGAGTCTTCTTTCGGGCACCATTTCAAAGTTTCAAGCCGTTTCATAAAATCTCTGAAGCGGCTTTTTTATTGGGTAAATAGGGATTTTAGCGTTTTATGCCGTCTCACAATAAGTCGTGACAGCTCAACAGTTTGGGGGTATCGTTGGGGGTATAGTAAGTTGAATCCCATGCCGCTAACTGATACCGCCATACGCAACGCCAAGCCAAAACATAGGCCATACAAGCTGTTTGATGGCGAGGGGCTGTATCTTTTAGTCAATCCAAACGGCAACAAGCTCTGGCGGCTCAAATATCGTGTTTTAGGCAGGGAGAAACTGCTGGCCTTTGGCACCTATCCTGTTGTCGGCATTAGGGAGGCGCGTGAAAAACGTTTTGCCGCCCGGAAGCTGCATGATGCAGGGGTTGACCCCGGCGCACAGAAACAGGAAACCAAACAGGTTGCCCTCGCCCGCGCTGGCAACACGCTGCAGGCAGTGGCTGAACAGTGGTTCAAAGCCAACAAGGCCAAGTGGACAACAGAAAGCGCACAAAGCATCTGGCGCAGGCTGGAACGCAATATTTTGCCAAAGCTGACTTTGCCGACGCACGGCTAGCCCGTCATGGCCAAAATGATAACACCAGCGCTTATCGAGATAATACCCGCCACATGTGGCAAGCGGCATCAGACGCGCTCGCTGTCGCCACTAAAGAGCAATCATTAAATTCAGAAATCGCCGAATGGCTGCGCTTTACAATTGATGAAATTTTGGCCAACAGAAAACCGATTGAGATTAGAGCCGTTGTTAAAGCCAGCGGCAGGAAAGATAGCAGGGCAATTACCGACGCGAAGCAATCCGCTGCGCTATATATGCAGGCCATTGCAGCAGAGGCTATCGACGATAAATCTCCCAATATAACTCTGCAAACTATGTTTAACTGCTCATCGCAAACAATTCGTGATTGGGTACGGCGGTCGCCAAAAACTTTGTGGAAGAATTTCTGGCCAAATAACGACGACGAAACGCGTTTGAAATATTTAAACATGAGATTAAAGCATGATCGAAAGTTGCTGCGTGAGGCTTCACAGACGCAAGACGCTATCACCTCAAGAAACAAGGCCACAGATTGACGGGGTATCCCGCCGTCGCTGCTCAATATTACTTTTGTAACTTAACGTCTCCTAACAACCTAGGAGAGCACATAATGTCGCATACCATCTTAAGACTTCCTGCTGTTAAAGCCCGCACGGGTTTATCGCGCAGCACAATTTACCGTCGCATTATAGAGGGCAATTTTCCACGGCCAGTGTCGCTCGGCGCACGCGCTGTCGGCTGGCGTGAACATGAAATCATAGAATGGATTGACAGCAAGATTTGCAAACCTATGCGCCATGATTATGCAAGGGCAAAATAGCAACGGTGCTATGCGATTGCCAACTGACCTTATTAGCACTGATGCTAATTGATATTATAAAATCAGTTTGTCACATATAGGCTTGTTAATGACAGCTTGTAGGCTGCACATTTGTTTAAGTAATAAATTTAACTCTTTGGTAGCAAGGGTGTCTCTCCTCCCCTATGGGTTGGAGAGCCCCGCCGTGCAACAATGAGTAAACCAGTCCCAATAGTGGCTTATAGCACAAATGCTAAGTGCATATAACATGGCCATTTAGGACATAAGCCATTGATAGAATTGATTTATATATTTAAAGTATACATGCTAATTATAGGTTTGCGGAAGCACGTGTAAGGCATACGCTTAATAGGAATGTCTACAGTATGTGTTAGTGTAGCAGTTGCTGTATATGTCGCGTCTATAATGGTTATTATAATGATCTTTTCCACAGTTTAGTTTGGGCAACCTAACAGATTAATCACACCATCCGGTACGTTTTTCACCAAAGTAGGGACGACCTAAGTTTTGATTGATTAGTAATGCGGCCAAATTTTGATTGTCCACATAGACGTCCGCCTCAACGCGTCCGCCATATTTATCGGTTTGAATATTACGCAGATCGACGACGTCGGCAGACTTTAACAGATCAATAACATAAGCCTTGGCCTGTTCAGCCAGCTCTAATTCTTTGGCGCACTTGCTGTGGATTTCCGGCGCATCCACACCTAATACGCGGACGCTGGTATGAATAAATTGTCCCGGCCAAATATGTGCGTCAGCTTTGAAAGTGTCTCCATCATAAACGGAAGTGACATATGCGACAACAGGGCCAGCGATTATATCTTTTGCGAAAGCGCTATGCTGCGCGTTAAACAGTAACAAAATAACTATTATTATGATATTGCGTCTAGCAAATAAGTTATGATGATACTTTGTCATATTTATTTTGAATGATGAAATTTTGTGTCATGGTATGAATGGAATAAGCCGAAAAGCCAAAGTTCAAGATGATTGGCGCTATCAGCAAACAAACCACTGTTATGACTATATGATTGTCTGTGTAATACTCAAACCACAACACTCCGCCTAAATGCTGATTAAGTGTTTTAGAAAAGCCAAAAATTATGAGCCTGCCCAACACAAAATTTAATGTAGCTGTAACTATGAATATTCCAAAAATCTTGTCCCATAACGATATTTCCTGCTTCAATACTCGCGCCTTAAATGCCTCTTTCGTATATACCATCATATACCAATAACTTGCATAGTGGACAGAAATTGCAACCATGCCTGATAGCAAAGCGGCAGCAATGACACTTATGCCTAACCCCCAATTATCAAAAGCAATTTCAAAAGCAACTTTGTAAAATACAAAACTTGCCAATCCCCAATACAATATTGTTTTTGACATATTTTCTCCTCGCGATGGTGATCGGGGAGTTAAGAAAACCTGTCATATGAAAGGTCCGCGCTGGCCTTTGGGCAAGCCCTGTTACATAGCCAACACCTCCCCGACCAGATGCCGAGGAGTGCTTTTGCGGATGCACAAATCCGCATATGACAAGAGGTTCTTAAGCCCCAAAATGCCTTTGTGACATTTGTGGTTCACAATAATCTATTAATGCTTTCAGGTCAATAAAACGAACAACACCCATTAAATTACGCCTATATTAAATAGGACTTTTGAGGCGAGCTTGACAGTCATTCCGCCTGCTTCAATAACTATCTTGGTTAACGCTATGAAAAAACTACAATACACTTCTATGTTTGGAGAAAATCTAGTCCAATCGGATTTCCCAAATTTAGCTCACTATACAACTGAAACAGGCCTAAGAGGGATTATTGATAACGGCACTCTATATGCCACTCGATACGATAATTTGCGTGATAAAAAAGAGATATTATTTTTCCGAGATCATTTGCATGAAGCGCTTTTACATATGATGAGGCAAGTGCGTGCTTATACTTTTAAAACACAATGGAGAAATATAAATCACAGAATGAGTGACGAGTTTGTTGATGTCATGATAGCAGAATTTTATAAAAGTATATTTTCAATCGATGCAGGTTACGCTGTACCGTATATAACGTCATTTTATGGATTGCGCGAAGGCTCAGGCCAAAAAGATTGGAATTCACCTTATCATTGGAAAGAATTCGGGGAAAACGAGCCTAATAATCCACCCTATGCGATAATCTTTGATACAGCAAAATTAATAGATCGCTTAAACATGGAGGCAACGCAGTTTGCATACATGAGCGTACAGCCGTGCGATGTAATTTATGAAAAAGATGGGGAATTTGATAAACAATTTAACCCATTGTTAAATTTAATAATGGATTTAGTCTTTTCCCCTGTAGGAAAAAATACTGATGACACGCTCATAAAGCTTTTCGAGCCTTTTGTACTATCTGCTACACGTTACAAATCGAGCGGTTATCTACACGAAGGCGAGGTAAGATTTGTCTGTTGTCCGTTAAAAAAAGGCCATTTTAAGACATTACACAGAGAGCTAAAAGAAGTCAGATCAATGTTACAGAAGGAAGAAATCGCAAATATTAATGCTAATAGGATAATGCTGTTTGAGAATGCTGGCCAAAAAAGACTTCCAATAAAGAGCATCGTTGTGGGCCCTCATGAGCATCAAACAGAAAGAATTAAAGAACTCGAAACAAAGTATAATTATCCCATTATTTCAGCAAATTGACGAATTATTGAATATATTTTGAATATTTAGCCTTAAAACGTAAGGTTAAGGCCATATTTCGACTATCAAAAAACAAACGGCCCCCCACCCAGGATTACCCCCCCCCTAGCAATTAGGCCATGCCATAAAACTGACTGGCGGGTTTTACTGGGATTTGTATAATGCAAAATGTGCCCAATGGCCTACAAATTTACGCATGGGGGTATCATTGGGGGTATTGCTGAAACGGTCTTACAGATTATTGTTAGATATCAATGTTTTGGAATAAGTCTTCTAGTCCTCTTTCGGCACCATTTTAACCTTTGATGCATTGAGAAATCTGCTGTTTTTGTTTATGTAAGACAAAACAGAAAGTAACCAATGTCCCAAATCCAGCTGCACCACGGCGATTTGCCGTCTCACATTCGTTTTACCGGCGCGATTGCGGTGGATACCGAAACCATGGGGCTGAATGTCGATCGCGACCGGTTGTGTCTCGTACAGATTGCCGATGCTGATAAAAACGTGCATCTGGTCAAATTCGCGCCGTATGAATTTGACGCCCCGCATTTGAAAAAGGTGATGGCAGACGACAGCCTGGTTAAAATTTTTCATTACGCGCGGTTTGACATGGGCGCGATCAAGGCCGCGCTGGGCGTCATGCCCTACCCCGTCTATTGCACCAAAATCGCATCTTACCTGGTGCGCACCTACAGCGATAAACACGGGCTGCGCGAACTGGCGCGCGAACTGGCCGGCGTCGACCTTAACAAAACCGCGCAAAGCTCCGACTGGGGCCGTGAAGATTTGAAGGACGATCAGCAGGCTTATGCCGCGCAGGACGTGTTGCATCTGCATGAATTGCGCGAAACGCTGGATACCATGCTGATGCGTGAAGAGCGGTTGGGATTATACCAGGCTACCGTGGAATTTTTGCCGGTGCGGGTGATGCTGGATCTGGCGGGTTTCACACGGGACATCTATGCACATTCTTAGGCATGCCTCATGCCTTATATCGGCGCAGCGCGTCCTTGGTGAAGAGGCCGCCGCACTTCAACAATTAAGTTCTACGCTCAATGATGGCTTTGTCGCTGCTTGCGCCGCACTGTTCGCGACCCAAGGCCGCATTATTGTCACCGGCATGGGTAAAAGCGGGCATATTGCGCGTAAGATTGCCGCGACGCTGGCTTCTACCGGCAGTCCCGCGCAATTCGTGCATCCCGGCGAGGCCAGCCACGGCGACCTTGGCATGATCACGCGTCAGGACAGCGTGATCGCGCTGTCCAATTCCGGCGAGACGCATGAATTGTATGACGTGCTGAATTACTGCAAACGGTTTAACATTCCGTTGGTTGCGATTACCGCGGGCGCGGACTCCGAACTCGCGCGCGCGGCGACCTATTTGCTGCAACTGCCGAAACTGCCGGAGGCCTGTCCGCTCGAGCTCGCACCGATGACCTCGACCACCATGATGCTGGGGCTGGGCGATGCGATTGCGGTCGCGCTGATGGAATTGCGCGGTTTCACGGCGGATATTTATAAAAACTATCATCCGGGCGGCAAACTGGGGCGCAAATTGCTGACCGTCGAAAACCTGATGCATGGTGGCGAACAATTGCCATTGGCCGCGGCCGCGACACTAATGAGTGACATTCTGATCATTATGAGTCAAAAAGGGTTTGGCTGTGTTGGCATTATCGACAACCACAGACTGGTCGGCATTATCACGGATGGTGATTTGCGTCGCCATATGGCGCCAGATTTAATTCAGCAAACCGCGCGCGACGTCATGTCACCCGCGCCTAAAATCATTACGCCTGAAAAACTGGCGGTAGAGGCGCTCGCCATCATGAATGATAAAAACATTACGTCATTGTTTGTGACCAATGCCGCGCAAACGCCGCTGGGCATCATCCATATTCATGATGTGCTGCGCGCCGGTGTGGAATAGCGGCGCGCATGCGGCTTGATTATACGGCAACTGTCCGCCTGCTGCGCATCGCCATTCCGGCGGCGGGTGGGTTGCTGTTATTGCTGCTCGTCCTGTGGCCCTATATCACGCATATCGCGCTGCCGCATATGGACAAGGCGGAAATTCACGGCGACCGGCTGGTCATGATCAACCCCAATTATCACAGCACGGATGATGCAACCAATCCCTATACCGTCGCCGCGGCACGCGCGACACAGTATCGCGACAAGCCGGATCTTGTGACGTTGGAAGAGGTAAAGGGCCAGCTGACCACCGCCAATCAGCAGACCTTTCAACTGCAGGCGCAATCCGGCGTGTATGACCGCAAATTGCGCACCCTGCAGCTGACCGGCCAGGTGATATTAACCACCGCGGACGGCAGCAGCTATGTGACCGATCACATGCATGTCGATCTGGTTACCAAAAGCATCACCGGCAACAGTGCGGTCACCGGCATCGGCAATGGCCGCACCCTGCATGGCGTGGGGTTTGACTATGCACAAGCCAGTGGCCTGCTGGTTATTCGCGGCCCCGCGACTTTGGTTTTAGATGGCAATAAATCTACCAATGACAATAGCGCAAATATGCGGGATCAGGTAAAAACGCCATGATGCTGAATATTATAACCATCGTTACGCTATTGTTTGTTGCGACTGCCGCTGTCGCTGAAGAAACTGCCGTGCCTGCTGCGCTGCCAGAAGGCGCAACGCAGATTGACGCCACCGATGCGCTGGAATGGAACAAGCAGGCACAAACTTATACCGCGCGGGGCAATGCACGCGCGCAAAAGGGTGATATGGTCATCACCGCCGATACGCTGGTCGCGCATTACCGCGACAAAAACGCGGCGCCGGCGGATGTGGCTCCTCAACAATCCGGCAATAATATTTATCAGGTTGAGGCGCATGGCAATGTGCATATCGTCCAGGGCGATTATACGGCCCAGGGCGATGACGGCACCTATAACCTCGATAAAAAATTCTATCGCCTGACCGGCACCAACTTAAAGGCCACCACCAATGATACCACGATTACCGCGCGCGACAGTCTGGATTACGATCAGGCCGCCGACCGCGCCTATGCGCGCGGGGCGGCCAAAGCGGTACAGACTGACAAAACCGTCAGCGGCGATCTGTTAACCGGCGTCTTCGGGTTGGATGCCGCGGGCCAGCGTGGCCTCAAATTCGTTTATGCTGACGGGCATGCGGTGGTGACGTCGCCCCAGGATATCATCCATGCCGACCACGGCGTTTATGACCTCGCGGCACAAATTTCCACCGTCACCGGCAATGTCAAAATCACGCAGGGGCAAAACCAGCTGGAAGGCAACAAGGGCGAGATGAATATGCAAACCGGCATCTCGCGCCTGCTGCCCGCGGTGGATGAATTCGGCCAGAAAACCCGCGTGCGGGTGTTACTGTATCAGGATAATAAAGGGGATAAATCCGCTGCTCCCGCGCCGGATAGCCCATAACGTTATTTTTAAAGATTTTTCTGGCAATTTTTTTACTTGCATGTGTAAATTTTGGGCATGAGCAAGCAAAAACATAATCAAGTCAAAAATAGTGCCGATCCTTGGCGTTACGAGGACAGTCAATTCGATGAAAGGCGCTTTTTTGTAAAGGCCGTCCAACAACCTGCCAAAGGATATGAAGGTATCGTCGGACAATTATTTGTAACGTGTCTTATAACGCTAAATTCACAGGATACTTTAGAGGCAGACAACGAAGAATGGTTACGTGCCAAACGTAATGCTTCATTTGCTTTAGAAACTCTGTACAATCAAATTCATGATCCGTTAATCAATCATATTGTTAAAGATCCTGTTTTAAAAGCTGACATCCGTTCTCGGCAAGATAAAGTCTTACGACAGTATGCCAAGAGCTTGCTAGAAAAAGGTGTCACTGTAGATGCTCTCGCTAGCCTGGCCTTGGTACACCCGGAATGGATTAGCCATTGGCTGGCGTTAGGCGACAAAAAACATGACCATGGCGAACCACTATTTAACTACTCACAAGGTCTTTTAAACACCCTGCGGATTTATTTGGCTTGCTGTCTGCTCACAACCAATCTGCGCTTGGGCGATCAATACGACAGTGTCATTGAACTGTATGCCGAACATGCTAAAACAAAAAGATTAAATTCCATTGGGCAAACCGCCAAGGTTATTGTTCAAATTGCCAACGAATCTGATGTTTTTGGCAATATGCTAACCCTCTATTCTTTCTATTTTCATTTCAAAAAAGACCCGTATCTGCCGCAAACCATTGGCGTGACCGTATCGGACATGGCGCCCACTGTCGCTTATGTTTATCTGCATCCACCTGGCGAAAATAAAACAGAGTGGCTTACAAAATTGAAATGGAATCCTGATAGTTATAATGTGGGACGATATATTCAATACAGGTTGATACGTAAACATTACGCATTATCACCACAGCAAGAAGAAAACGTCTCATTCTGGCAAGATGAATCCATTAAAAAAGGCGTTCTGCTGCCAAATTTTCAATCGATGGCCAACTTGGTTGGGAAAATTTTGGTTATTGAAAATCAATTAAAACAAGAAACAGATGGCACCTATCTGATTGACCGGATGTATAATTTGTTTGGCCTGTCGCGCGATGCAGCATTTTCAATTCTGACCATACGGTATGCGCGGCAAGACACGGATATACTGCTCGCGCTTAGCAAATTTGTCATAACCGTGATAAAATCCTATGATGCAGATCAAAAACAGTGGCAGCCATTCAGCACTGGTAAACCAGGCAATACGCTGCCAGAATTCTTCACTACGTTTCCAGAAACCTTGCGCTATTATAATGAATGTTATGATGCCGAAGGATATTACAGATTTGGGAAGCAAGCGCCCACCTTTGCCGATGATGCTGTAAAGGCAGAAGCATTACAAACTATCGAACGCCATCTCGCGCGTCAAAACCGTTCAGTGCATCCTCTACGCCGCGATAGCACAACTTGGGCCCTGCCCGCCGCGCCAATTTTAAAAGCACTACCAGCGCCGCGCCGTGCCGCTACTGTTACATTACCAATTGCGCCAAACTGGTTTAACCGCGATTGGCGACCGCCAGTGCAGAAAGCGCTGCTCGTTAGTAATCCGCAACCGCCATCAGACTTTGATATTTTACGCGATGCCTTACAGCAACTGATTCAAAGCGCTCAGACAACCTTAAGAGAACTTAGCAATATGCCGGTTGAAGAACATCGCTTGTTGTTTGCAGGTGCTGAAAATATGCTGGCTGATAGCATCAGGCGCGTTATGCTGGTTGCGCCCGTAACACCCATTGATGAAAAAATTCAAAAAATCGCAGCTGGCATTTTGGTCCCTAACGACACGCATGTACAAATAACTGAAAACGATATTATAGCAACTGAAGCGAAAATTGGCCGTAATGGCCCGAACATTGCGACGCTGTTTGATCGCATGGTTGAAATGCACACACTGCTTGAACAAATTCACCGCGAACGTGAATTACGGTTACGGCGGCCGGTTAATGTTACAATATATGAAGGCGGCCAATCAGAAGTTCTCCCTCAACGCCTACAAGCCTTACAGGATAAACCGGAAAAAATCCATGGTCCGGGTGGATTTGCTGATGATATCGCTTTAATACGAGAAGGTCTCAAAGAGCATTGTAAAACGCGCGAAGATGGTGTGCCCGCCTCTGCTATCAATAGGTTGCTCGGCCTGCGGCACGGCGAAATCTGGTGGGAGGGCCGTGTGAGCCAGATTTATAATCAACCCCGTTTTGCAACAAAATCAGATGTTAAACAATTATATGGCATTTTAGCTGAATTAGACCAAGGGTTATTGGATGTAAAAATAGAGCGTCGCATACATAGTTTGATACGTGGTCCAAATTATTGGAAAATGCGTCCCACCGATATCGGCAGTACAACTTGGGGTGATGGCACAGAAATTACGGTGGATATCGAAACAGACGGAGATGGTATGCAACGGGTTATTTTACATCGTCAAACAATGAATGGTGAACAGGAAGACCGCGTTGTCATTCCCCGCAACATGATACAACCAATGCTGGCAATTATTCCCACTCCCTAATTCCTTTACACCCCGCCCCTAACCACGCTAAACTTAACCCATGAGTTTGGCATTAGTCTCCGACAATAAGGCGCCGCTGGGGCTGGTCGCAACCAACCTGCGCAAGACCTATAAAGGGCGCCCCGTGGTGCGCGATGTCTCGGTCTCCGTCGCCCGCGGCGAGGCGGTCGGGCTGCTCGGCCCTAATGGCGCCGGAAAAACCACGTGCTTTTATATGGTGACCGGGTTGGTGCGCGTCGACGGCGGCACCATCACGCTGGATGGTGAAGATATTACCAAGCTCCCTATGTATCGCCGCGCGCGCAAAGGTATCGGTTATCTGCCGCAAGAGGCCTCGATCTTTCGCCAGCTCTCGGTCGAAGATAATATTCGCGCGGTGCTGGAATTGGTGGAGCCCGACCATGAGGCGCGTGAGGCGCAGCTGGATGAACTCCTGGCCGAATTTTCCGTGACGCATATCCGCCATAGCCGCGCCATTGCGCTATCAGGCGGGGAGCGGCGGCGCGTCGAAATTGCGCGCTGCCTCGCCACCCGCCCTAATTACATTTTGCTCGACGAGCCGCTGGCCGGGATTGACCCGATTGCCGTCAACGACATCCGCGATTTGATTGTGCATTTGAAGGAACGCGGCATTGGCGTCCTCATTACCGACCATAATGTCAGAGACATGCTGGCAATTGTTGACCGCGCCACCATCATGCATGACGGCACGACGCTGATGTCCGGCAGCCCTGCCGATATCGTTGGCAATGAAGATGTGCGGCGGATTTATCTCGGTGAGCGTTTCCGACTCCATTAGGCCTTGATTCGGCAGGTTAGCCCCGCTAAAACCTTTATAAAGCTGGGAAAAAGACATGAAGTTAGTAATCGAACGCGCAATTTTGGTAAAGGCTTTGGGCCATGTGCAAAGCGTGGTGGAAAAACGTAACACCATCCCGATCTTGTCCAATATCCTGTTGCAGGCGGATTCCAACGGCCTTTCGATCTCGGCGACCGACATGGACATCCAGGTAATTGAGACTGTCGCCGCCACCGTCACCAAACCTGGCGCTGCAACCGCCCCCGCCCATACGCTATATGACATCGTTCGTAAAATTACCGATGGCGCGCAAATTGAGCTGGCGCTGGGTGCGACCAATAATGTACTGACCGTCTCCTCAGGCCGCTCCAATTTCAAACTCGGCTGCCTGCCAGTGACGGATTTCCCCCAAGTCAGTTCCGATGACCTGCCCAAACGTTTCATGCTGGCGGCGAATGAATTAAAATCGCTGATCGACCGCGCCCGTTTTGCAATGTCCACCGAGGAAACCCGTTATTATCTAAACGGTATTTACCTGCATACGACGCGTGCCAATAATGTGCCGGTCTTGCGCTCGGTCGCGACCGACGGGCATCGTCTCGCGCGCGTCGAAATGCCGCTGCCCGACGGCGCCAGTGAAATTCCCAATATCATCATTCCGCGCAAAACAGTCACTGAACTGCGCAAATTGCTGGATGAAGATGTCAGCGCGGTGGAAGTGTCCCTATCCGACACCAAGGTGCAATTTAAATTCGCCAATGTACGGCTGACATCAAAATTAATTGACGGCAATTACCCGGATTATGAGCGCGTCATTCCATCTGCGAATAACAATATTTTGGAAGTTAACACCGCCGCTTTTGCCGCCGCGGTCGACCGCGTCTCTACCGTTGCGACCGACAAAACCCGCACCATCAAAATCGCCATTGACGGTAAATCGATGATCCTCTCCGCCAGCAGCAATGAAAGCGGCAGCGCGGTTGAAGAGCTGGAAGTGCATTATGACGGCCCGCCGGTTGAAATCGGCTTTAACGCGCGGTATTTGCAAGATATCACGTCGCAAATTGACGGCGACGCCTGCCAGCTGCGCCTGTCTGACGGCTCCCAGCCAGCGATTTTGCAGGATGCGTCGGACGCCAGCGGCGTTTATGTGCTGATGCCGATGCGGGTTTAGAAACAAGACGTGAGACGCAAGAGGCGAGATTCTCTCGCGCAGGTTAATCATGTCTAGCGCCTCGTCTCTCGTGTTTCGCATCTCGCAACTGACACTTACCAATTTTCGCAATCATGCCAGTCTACGGCTAAAGAGTGATGCCAAGTTTGTCTGCATCGCCGGGCCCAACGGCATTGGCAAAACCAATGTGCTCGAAGCGCTGTCGCTATTTGCGCCGGGGCGGGGTTTCCGCAACGCCGCATTACATGAATTTCGCCTGCAGAGTGCCGGTGAAGATGCACCGTGGGGCGCGGCAATCAATCTGCAGCGCGGCGCGGATGAATGGCATCTGGCGACCGGCTGGGATGGACAAAGCACCCAGCGCCAAGTGCGTCTGCAACACAATCCGCTGACACAAGATGGTCTGGGCGATTATTTGCGTCTGGTGTGGCTGGTGCCGCAGATGGATGGTTTGCTGGGGGAAGGCGCCACCGCGCGGCGCAAATTTCTCGACCGGTTGGCGGCGAGTTATGATCCCGCGCATTTGGGGCGTTTGAATTCCTATCAGCAGGCACTGCGGGAACGGTTGAAGCTGTTGCGCGAGGGGCGTTACGATCAATTATGGCTCAAAAGTATTGAGGTGGAGGCGGCGGCCAAAGCCGTTGCCATTGCCGCCTCACGCTCTGCCTTGCTAAGCGCGCTGCAAACGGTGCTGGCGCAAACCGACAGCGCCTTTCCCAATGTGGACCTCGCGCTGGACGGCGCGATTGAGGCGGCGGTTAATGAGCGCCCTGCCCTGGCTGTCGAAGAAGAATTTGCCGCGCAATTGTTTACCGCACGCGCTGAAGATGCCACGAGCGGGCAAAGTAATTACGGTATTCAAAAAACCGATTTCCGCGTTACCTATCGTGCCAAAGCCATGCCGGCCGAATATTGCTCCACCGGCGAGCAAAAGGCGCTCTTGATCCGCCTGATCCTGGCCCAGGCGCAGCTGATCGCCCAGGACCGCGGCCAGCCCCCCATTCTGCTGCTCGACGACCTGGTCTCACACCTCGATGCCGACCGCCGCGCCGCGCTGTTTAGCGAACTTTCGCTGCAAAACAGCCAGGTGTGGCTGACGGGCGTTAACGTCGCGGAATTTGACGCGCTGCCGGATAAGAAAATAATCCAGTTTTAAAATAAAATTTGCTTTCAGACCCATAAATTTCTAAAAACATTTATCCCTTAACATTATACTTAATTCGAGTGTCACAATGAACGGTCCCCTAACCTTAAATGTGGATTTAAAAAGCGCCGATCCTACGGTTGTATCAAATAATGTTCTTGGCCTAGTTTTTGATAAATTAGCGGTTTTAGACGAACGCAATAGCACACAGATTAAGCCGCAGGTCACAAAAATTCTGGCATCGCATAGCGCGTTGCCCAGCCGCAATCAACAATATGGTATACGGGCTTTTGCCACTTTGCAGGAAGAAGAACAGGCAGCCGCGGCCAATACATTACATGACGTTACATTATTGCAAAGCGTGGCGCATAATCTGGCATTACGCAATCAATTGCACCTCTCCAGCCAGGAAAAACCACAGGCCGACACACGCATTTCACCGCGCACGCCCTATGGGGCGTTACAACATTGGTGGACAACCAGCGGCATTACCAAAGCCCAGCGCGCCGGAACACAACTTAAAAAAATGATGCAAGCGGTATGGGAACCCATTATTACTGCACATCCAACTGAAAGTAAAAACCCCGCCAAAGTTTTAGCCTTGAACGATCTGGTGGAGGCCTTGGCGGATGGCACTGATGCTGAACATATCGACAAAACTTTGACATCGTTTTTACAAATCAATGCTGATTTCGAAGGTACTAAATCAGTCCGGGCCGAAATTATTGAAGCGAGTATACCTTTAAAAAATATTATTTCCAATGTGCCTGCCATCATTCGTGATGTTGAACGTGCGGTGCGCGGCCTTGCCAGCAATCTTAATTTCCAGGCGCTGCGCCCAACCGTTATGCGTAACAAGCATGTGGTGCCACATTGTTGGGTAGGCGGCGACCGCGACGGCAATGCCAATGTAACCACCGAAGATACATTATTTGCTGCTGATTATAATACCGGTCTTGCTTTCGAGCAGCTTAATGAGATGCTTGGAGCATTGGTTGAAAATTTGCGTAGCCAGGATATTTCGGCCAATCTTGCTGATGATGTGGAAGCGATACAACAACGGTTGCAGGCGCGCGACTATACGTCACCTAACGAGTTGCATAATGCACTGACAGAAATTTTGAATACCCGCGCTATGAATGACAGTACGCAGCGGGTTATGCTGGAAGATATCTTATCAACGTTAAATACGACCGGCTTTCATTTTGCAAAATTGCATATTCGCCAGGACGCCGGTGTATTATCACGCGTTGTCGCCGCAATGTTTGCCCAGGAAATTTACAAGGGCAAACCATTTGCAGATCTCAATGACGATGATAAAACCGGCCTAATCGTTAAATCGTTGTCTGATAAATCGTTTATAAAACAGCGTTTACAGGCAGTTATAACTGAATTGACGGCTGCGGATGACCCGGTTGCCGCCGATACTGCGCGGTTATTTACCGTTTTAAAAACGCGGCCTGATGCCTGGAACCAGCTTATTATTGCCAGCTGCGGGGAAGGCCTGAGCGGTGATCAGTCAGGCCCGTGCCGCCATGTCATCGAAAATCTGGCTTTATTAATGGCCGGGGATGCTGATGGTATTTTAAATATTGTGCAGCTGTTTGAATCTAAAGATTCTTTGAAATCCGCACGTGGCACCTTGCGCAAACTACTCAGTATTCCAGAATTTTGCAGCTTTATTAAAAAGCATGGCAACATTGTACGCGTTATGATTGCCTTGTCCGATACAACCAAACTGCATGGGCCCGGTATTGTTGTTTATCAGGAAGAAGCCTTAGTCGAATGTGGTTTGGAATTATTACATGCCAATCGCGGCCAGCCCAAGCGCCACTGGCTTTCACTGGCACCATTTTGGGGCGGTGCGATGGATGATACGCGTGGCGGCGGCGATCCTGGTGAACGTGCCTATAAACTTGCCCACAAATTACGTGCGCGCGCCTTGGAAGCAGGCTTTACCGACCGTGAAATTAACGCTGTTATCGCGCCGATAATCACGCAAACGCGTCAGGGGCGCGACGTTATGTCACGCTTGTTCGGATCGATGCGCACAACTCGTCTGCATTTGCGCGAGATGGTTGGTGTAACTATGAATTTTATGCGCTTTATGGCCGCGCAACCGCAAGATGCTGCCTATGATGCAAGATTGATTGCTGAAAGCAATGCTGACGACCGTTTCAAACGCGTCTGTGATAATTCAATTATGCGCTATGAGACAATGCACAAATATATTATGGATCGTCTTGGTGAGGATTTAAGCATCGGCCCTTTGGTTACCGCACTTAACATTTCGTCACGCGCCAGTGCGCGTAACAAATTAACCAGCTTTGTATTAACAAAACTGCGCGCCATTCAGTTACAAGCTGCATTAAAAATTTCCGGGCTTAATCTCAACGCCTGGTTTGGTATGCGCGCCTTGGATCATGAAAATTTTATTGACCGCCAGCAGTTGATGCAGGATGCGCGGCTGTGCCGTGAATTGTCGTTCCGTACCCTACTTGGCTGTGCGCGGACGGATTTTTCTGCAGTGCGGCAATTTTTGCGCCTGCCGCAAAGCGAGGCTGTGGCCAATACTATTTTGACTCCTCAACATATTAAATTATTCGACGCAGCCTTTAATGTGGCAGTACAAGATACAACCCCTTTTTCAATTACGGAGACAGTGGCGGCAGTCCGCCACAGCATACCGGTTGAGACAAACTTAAATCAACGGCAACTGGAAAATCTTTTTCTGGTCAACTGGCTGGAATTTGAACATCGTCATACTGTTGGCGTTTGTGCGGAAACCTTATACAGCAATGCCCCCGACGCGGCCGAAAATCGCGCCGCTGTGCGTAACATGCCCGCATCGGCAGCCTTGAGACCCTTTGGGCGTTTCAGTGTCGAACTTGAAAATATGGAATATATTGTCCGGCGTAATCGCGCGCTGTTGGCAGAAAAATTTACCAGTGTTGCTGATTGGAATGATTTAACGGCAGTAGCTCAAAAAACCTGTATTCGTTTGGCGCGCGCAGTATTCGACGGCACCGCCAATCTGCATACTGCCATCAGTCCAGGCTTTGGCAATCATGAATACCGGTTGCATGAATTGCTCAGCAAGCTGGCTAAAGGCGGGTTAAAAGCTGCCTTCCGCTTTACGCAAGGCATTGCAAAACCTAATGGCGTCCTGCAGCAAAGTCATGTTTGGCAGAACCTGACCGGGCCGGGTTTTTAGTAGATTTAACGCGACTTTGCCCCCCAGATTTGCTATAAAAACAGCAGGAATCCGGCGTGCGCCGCACGCTGGAAATCCTTGAAAAATCAGCTGTTTGACCCCATATATTTTTACACAAAACCATGACCAATTCCGCGCTCCGCATGACTGAAGACAACCATTCCCCCAACATCGATAATCTGGTGCAGGCCACCGCCGATTACGGCGCCGACAGCATCAAGGTTTTGAAGGGGCTGGATGCCGTGCGCAAGCGCCCCGGCATGTATATCGGCGATACCGATGACGGTTCTGGCCTGCATCACATGGTTTACGAAGTTGTCGATAACGCTATTGACGAGAGCCTCGCCGGTTATTGCGACCGCGTTGATGTGATTTTGAACGCCGATGGCAGCTGTACCGTGCGTGATAACGGCCGCGGCATCCCGACCGACATTCACAGTGAGGAAGGCATCTCGGCCGCCGAAGTCATTATGACCCAACTGCATGCCGGCGGTAAGTTCGACCAGAATTCCTATAAGGTTTCCGGCGGGTTGCACGGGGTGGGCGTCTCCGTTGTCAATGCGCTGTCGGAACGGTTGGATCTGCGCATCCGTCGCAGTGACAAGGAATGGCATATGCGGTTCCATATGGGTGTGTCGGAAGCGCCGCTGCAAATTACCGGCGATGCCGTGGGACAAAGCGGCACCGAGGTTACCTTTCTGCCCTCCACTGAAATTTTCACGCAAACGACCTTTAACTTTGCCACACTGGAACACCGTCTGCGCGAACTGGCGTTTTTGAATTCCGGCGTACGCCTGTTTTTGCGTGATGACCGTGAACAACCGCCGAAAGAAACCGAACTGTTTTACGAGGGCGGGTTGCAGGCGTTTGTTGAATATCTGGACCGCGCCAAGGCCACCGTGCATCAACCGCCGATTGTTGTCGCCGGTTATAAGGATGGCATGACGGTCGAATGCGCGCTGGAATGGAACGACAGTTACCATGAACAGACGCTGTGCTTTACCAACAACATTCCGCAGCGCGACGGCGGCACGCATCTGGCGGGTTTCCGCGCCGCGCTGACACGTTGTATCAATAAATATGCCGAGAGCAGCGGTATCTCCAAAAAAGAAAAGAATGAGCTGACCGGCGAGGATATGCGCGAGGGTTTGACCGCGATACTGTCGGTCAAAGTGCCGGACCCGAAATTTTCGTCACAGACCAAGGATAAACTGGTGTCATCCGAAGTGCGGCCGGTCGTTGAAAACACCGTCGCCGAGCAATTGAACATCTGGTTTGAAGAACATCCGGCAGATGCCAAAAAGATTCTCACCAAAATATTTGAGGCGGCGGCAGCCCGCGAAGCCGCGCGGCGTGCGCGTGAACTCACCCGGCGCAAAGGCGGTTTGGATATCAATTCCCTGCCCGGCAAACTGGCGGATTGCCAGGAGCGCGACCCGGTCTTGAGCGAAGTGTTTATCGTTGAGGGCGACTCGGCGGGCGGTTCCGCCAAACAAGGCCGCGACCGTAAATTTCAGGCGATCCTGCCGTTGCGCGGTAAAATCCTCAATGTCGAGCGCGCGCGGTTTGACCGCATGCTGGGTAACCAGGAAATCGGCACACTGATTGCGGCACTGGGCACCTCCATCGGGCGCGAAGAATTTAACCTGTCCAAACTGCGCTACCACAAGATTGTCATCATGACGGATGCCGATGTTGATGGCGCGCATATCAGAACGCTGTTGTTAACGTTTTTCTTCCGCCATATGCCGGAACTGATTACCGGCGGGCATCTGTATATCGCGCAACCGCCATTGTATGGCGTGCGGCGTGGCAAGGATGTGCGTTATGTGAAGGATGACCGCGCGCTCGATGATTATTTGATTGAAAATGGCATCGCGGACGCCACCTGGCAGGTCGGTGATAAAATCTATGCAGGTGATGAATTGAAGGACGTCTTGCATGCCGCACGCGCGGTGCAGGGCAATCTCGCCGCGCTGTCGCGCTATACCAATTCTACACAGCTGGCAGAATATGCCTGGCTGTCGGGCGGCCTTAGCGCTGAGAAACCATTCGATGCCGACCTGGGCGGTAAAATCGCGGCGCGGCTGGATGCGGACTCGCCGGAAAACCTGCGCGGCTGGCGGCATGAAGTGACCGCGCATGGCGCGCTTAATTTCACGCGCAATGCCAGCGGTTTTATGGAAATACTGTCCCTACCACCCGAGGCGCAAAATACGCCGGAAGCACGCAAGCTGCATCAGCTGAATGAATTGGCCGCGCAGTTTGCTGGCGGCGGCGTGCTCAAACACGGCACTGACGAAACCCTGATCCATAATCCATCTACCTTGTTTCAGGCGATTGTCGCGCGCGGCCGCAAGGGCCTCGCCATTCAACGCTACAAGGGTTTGGGTGAGATGAACGCCGACCAATTGTGGGAAACCACGCTGGACCCGGCGGCGCGTACGCTGCTGAAAGTCCGCGTTAATCACAATGATGAGGCTGGCGAGGTTTTCTCCACACTCATGGGCGATGTCGTCGAACCCCGCCGCGCCTTTATCCAGGATAATGCGCTACTCGCGCAAAATATTGATGCGTAATTAAGCGCTGCGCTCCACCCACTCTCCGCGTTTGCGATAAATGGTGGAGGGGCTGATCTCCAGATATTCAGCGGCCTGTGTCACATTGCCGTCACAGGCGGCAATTGCCCTTTCTATAATATCTTTTTCAACGCGCCACAGCGGTTGTAGGATAGTTTTGGATGGAGCGATAAAATTGACATCCGGCGCGGCAGCTATAATTTTATCCAGCGGTGGCGGCAGCATGTCTTTGGTCACCAGTTCACCATCATGCAGTACAACAATCTGCTGGATGATATTTTGCAGTTGGCGCACATTGCCGGGCCAGTCATAAGTGCGCAATTGTGCGGCGGCATCTTCGGCAAAACCCATAAATTTTTTATGTTCTTCCGCGGTGCAGCGTTTTAAAATTTCTTGCGCCAAGATTAAAATATCGTCGCGCCGATCGCGCAAGGGTGGCAGGTGCAGCGGCACCACATGCAGGCGGTAATACAAGTCTTCACGAAAGCGGTTTTCCAACACCTCTTTCAATGGATCACGGTTGGTCGCGCAAACAATGCGGCAATCGACCGCCTTCACGTCATCCGCCCCGACCGGCTGATATGAATTGCTTTGCAGAAAACGCAGCAATTTAGTCTGCAGATCAAGCGGCATTTCACAGACCTCATCCAAAAACAGCGTACCGCCGCCAGCCCGTTCCACCGCGCCGCGCCGGTCACTGGTGGCGCCGGTAAAGGCGCCCTTCACATGCCCGAATAATTCCGACTCCATCAGATCACGTGGAATCGCTGCGCAATTAATTGCAACAAATGGCCCATCCTTGCGGCGCGAGGCATTGTGGATGGTGCGCGTCGCCACCTCCTTCCCCGTACCGCTTTCACCGGTAATGAAAACTGTAGCCTTGCTGCCCGCTGCCGCCTCAATAATCTTATACACCAACTGCATCGGCAGCGAGCCGCCGATAAATTCACCGAAACGGTCGCGCGCGATTTTATCGCGCAGCTGTTGCACCATCTGTTGCAGATTGAGCGTATTATAGGCGTTGGCAACTGTCGTCAGCAGCCGGTCGGCATTAAAGGGTTTGACCAGGAAATCATGCGCGCCGCGCCGCATGGCCTCTACCGCGTTTGACAGCGCGCCATCCGCGGTTGCCACCACCACTGCGACCTCGCGCAGGCGGATTTGCGATTGCAACTGCTCCAGAATTTTCATGCCGCTGATATCCGGCAATCCCATATCTAATAACACCAACGGATATATGCCCTTTTGCAATTCCGTCAGCGCCGCCTGACCGTTCGCGACATGCCGCACGTCATAACCGCCCCGGGTTAAAAACGTGTAATAGGTTTCGGCAATGACCGCATTATCTTCAACCAAGAGGACATTTTTTAACATGCAACCTATGGTAGCATTAGTTTCCTGCAATACTATTAAAAAAAAGCCGCCCGAGGGCGGCTCAATCTGGGGTGCATATGTATGCGTTAGTCGCGGCGGCCGCCACCGGTAAAACGCAACATAAACAGGAACAGATTAACGAAGTCGAAATACAATGACACTGCACCCATAATGGCGAGTTTGCTATTGGCTTCGACGCCCCAGCTTTCACTATACAAAGATTTAATTTTTTGCGTGTCGTAAGCGGTCAAACCTGTAAATATCAGAACGCCAATGACTGAAATTGCTAGCTGTAGACCAGTTGTATTTATAAATACGCTTACAAACATAGCGATAATAAGGCCCCACACACCCATCATCAAAAAACTGCCCATGCCAGTTAAATCGCGACGTGTGGTATAGCCCCATAGTGACATGGCGCCAAAGGTTGCGGCCGTGATAAAAAACGTGCGCGTAATAGATTCACCGGTATAAACCAAAAAGAGTGATGACAGTGATAGACCCATTGTCGCGGCAAGGACCCAAAAGGTTGTCTGCAATGCCTGCACCGACATGCGGCGCAAACCAAAGCCAAACACCAGGACAAATGCCAATGGCGCAAAAAATATCACGAATTTTAGGGGCGTATCATTAATGGCGTGCATAATAGCGGCATTGGTGGACACCAGATAGGCGACCAAACCAGTGATTCCCAAACCCGCCGCCATGTAATTGTAAACTTTGACCATATGGCTGCGCAGGCCCTGGTCAATCGTGCGTTCTGCGCGCACGCCAAGCATCGCATCGCCGTTATTGGTATTTAAATCTCTATTCCAAACCATTATTTACTCCTGTAACAAGGCGGTGATGATAAATATGGGGCCGCCGCGCCCCTGATGCAAGTAAAATAAGGGTAAGGTTATGCAATATAATAGGCTGGGCACTACCGACATAGAAGTGTCTAAAATCTGTTTGGGCACCATGACCTGGGGCCGCCAGAATTCTGAAAATGATGCATTCGAACAAATGGATTATGCAGTTACGCGCGGTATCAATTTTTTCGACACGGCCGAAATGTATGCGGTGCCGCCGAATGCCGAGACCTATGGCAAAACGGAAGACTATATCGGCAACTGGTTTGCCCGGCGCGTCAAGCGTGATGACATTATCCTGGCCAGCAAGGTCGCCGGGCCGTCCAATTATTTCACCTATATCCGCGGCGGCAAATCACATTTTGACCAGGCCAATATCACCGCCGCGCTGGAGGATAGTTTAAAACGTCTCAAAACCGATTACATCGATCTGTACCAATTGCATTGGCCGGACCGCGCCGTGAATACCTTCGGTCAGTTGGATTATGTGCATAAGCCCGAAGCAGACGGTGTGCCGCTGTTGGAAACATTGCAGGCACTGGATGATTGCGTAAAGGCCGGTAAAATCCGTTATGTCGGTCTCTCCAATGAAACGCCGTGGGGCGCGATGAAATGTCTGCAGCTGGCGCAGCAGCATAATCTGCCGCGCATGCAATCGATTCAAAATTCCTATAACCTGCTCAACCGCGTGTTTGATATCGGCCTGGGCGAAATCGCGATCCGTGAAAATATCGGTCTCCTCGCCTATTCACCGCTCGCGGGTGGTACGCTGTCCGGCAAATATTTAAATGGCGCGCTGCCGCCGGGGTCGCGCCGCGCGCTCGATGAACGCCCGTTTAACCGCTATGCCAACCCGCGCACCGAAAGCGCGACCAAGGCGTATCTTGAGCTTGCCAAACTGCACGGCCTTGATCCCAGCCAGATGGCCTTGGCTTTTGTAAATATGCAACCGCATCTGACCAGCAACATCATCGGCGCGACGACCATGGCGCAGTTGAAAACCGATATTGACAGTATTGATATCACACTGTCGCCAAAGGTGCTCGCGGATATCAACCGTATTCACTGGCAATATCCAAACCCGGCACCTTAGAAGTTAGATGACCCCCACCCAAATTTTCATTGCTACGCTGGAAAATTTGTGCCTCCCCACAAGGGGGAGGCTAATTCTTCCCAGGATAACGCAGATAGATGTTTTAACCGCTAGCAGTATAGCCTCCCCCTTGTGGGGAGGCACAAAAATTAAAGGCAAGCAAAGCGCGCCGCATAATTTTTGGGTGGGGGATTTTAAACTTTCAAGGTATGGCGACTAATGCAACGCCTATTCGCCGCCATCATGATCCCGCAGCCGCAGCGCGAACAGCTCGCGCTCATCACAGGCGGCATCCCGGGGGCGACCTGGATCTCGCCTGAGAAATATCACATCACGCTGCGCTTTATCGGTGAAGTCGCGGAGCCGGTCGCACGCGATATTGAAACCGTCTTGCACAGCATCGATGTATGCGCCTTTGACCTGACCATCCAAAACATCGGCCTGTTTGACTCTGGCCATCGCCCGCGCGCATTATGGGCGTCCATGAACCATACGCAGGATTTGCATGTGCTCCATGAAAAAATTAATCAGACATTGCTCCGCGCCGGTGTTGAAACTGAACGGCGCAAATACCTGCCGCATATCTCGCTCGCCAAGCTGCATCACGCACCGGAAGGCGACGTCGCTGCCTTCATCCAGGGCAATAACCTGATGAAACTGCTACCCTTCCGCGTTGATCGCTTTTCACTGATCGAAAGCCGCCTTACGCGGCACGGCGCAGAATATAGCGTGGTGGAGGAGTTTTTACTGTCTGAAAGTAAATAATTGCTTGACCATAATTAATACGATGCACTAGCCTATAAATAATCAATCACTTAAGGAAAAGATAATGACAAGTGTTACTAACCAAATTTTAGTCAGTCTTAATAGTATTCGTAAAGGCGATGACCTTATCGTATGGGATGTTGATGGTGTTCTTGTCCCCGTTATTCCAGATGTGCCCATTCGGGAAGTAGTAACCACACCTGATTTCCGTAATGCTTTTTTAGCGCACGCCGTCAAATATCCAGATAGCATGGCTATCTTAACCGGTCGCAGCCTTGAAAAAGAGGTGCATTATATTTTGACTGCTGCACATCTAGAAGGTGGCTTAGATACATTGCTTGCAGGCTCGGCAGAAGAAACCGAACAAAAGATTGATGCCCTGGTTGAAAAAAGCGATTTTCCTGGCGGGCCAGAAGCATTTCATGCCGCTATCAGCGGGATGGCAATTTTAACAGGACATGCCGTTACACAATCTCGCCATGGCGAACAACGTAACGTGCCTTTACCCGCCGATCAAGTTAGACCAACAAAATATGCACAAATCGTTGGTGAATTATTGCTTGAAGCACAGGCCAAAGCTGTTAATTTATCTGGCGAGGACAACAAAACAATCAATCTTAAAAAAGTTTTAAGTCTAATCGATATTAGGCCACAACAAGATCGCCTTAATATAAATTTTTTACGATTAAAACAGAGTGATTTGGATCCAAAATTAAAACACGAAGTATTACAAGCTATAGAATACCTTATGAATGGTACTGCTGAGTATCCTAAGATACCTGTCCAAGAAAAAGTTAAAAGCTTTTTATCATTGGTTGGCGATGCTGTTGGTTACTACCATCCAGGCGAGCCCCTGCAAAATGATGCCCTCTCTTATTTGAACAGCCCAGCGGGCCATCCACAGCTTTTTGAATTTTCACACCCAGAAAAAGACTTTAATTGCGGCCCTCAAATAAATCCAAATAAACTCAGACACTTGAGGTATAACTATAGGACACTACAAGTTTCTGTTGATACAGATAATACTTATTTAGATGTTAAAGGTTCCAGCAATAAAGGTTTAAATCTTGTTGAGTGGTTAAAGCATTCAGAATTTGGTTTGCTCAAGGATAATCAAGGTATTGTCATTGTTTCCGATCAACTTCAAAAGACTGAAAAATTTGGCAGTGACCGTGTGTTGCCTGAAGCTGTTATTGCCGCTGGATATGGCAACCGCGTTAAAGTCTGGCAATCATTGGATGGTATCGACAAAAATCCAATTACAAAAAATGATGAACTTTATAGCCATTTAGAATGGGCCTTCAAAACATCTGCGGATGTAAAAAACTTTTTTACGCTAGTGATAACTACTTCAGCCGAAGCATTACCAGAATTAGCCCATGATATTGCGGTTGGTAAGTTCCCAGGCATTAGTTTTAATGATCAAAAAATATCTGCAGCACCTACCAACGATCTAAAGCCTGTAATCTAACCCAACCGCCCCATCGCGTGGCGCATGAAAAACCGTTTGAGCGGTTTGATTTGCGCCACGCGCTGCAGGCCGAAACGCCGCGCCGCGGCGATGACGTTAATATTATTAGAAAACAGCCGGTCGAGACCGTCTGTCGCCGCCGCCATGCTGAGGCTGTCCAGCAGCCGCGCGCGGTGATAGCGCGCGAGTAATGTCGTGCTGCCGATATCAAGGCCTACGTTGCGGGCTTTGGTTAGCAGCGCGGTCAGTTGCGCAATGTCGCGCAAACCCACGTTTAAACCTTGTCCTGCAATTGGATGAATGACATGCGCGGCCTCGTTAATCAGCGCGACGCGATCGGCATAATATCTTTGCGCATGCTGTAGGCGCAGCGGATAGGAAAAGCGTGGGCCCGTCACGCTGACCGCGCCAAAACAATTCCCCAGCGCCTGTTGCAGCAAGCTGTTGAATTCCGTAGCGGACAGTTTGGCGATCGCGTCGCATTGGGCGCGTGTTTTGGTCCAAACCACCGAAGAGCGATGGCGCCCTGCACTATCCTCCACCATCGGCAGTGACGCAAACGGCCCGTCCGGTAAAAAATGTTCAATGGCAATATTATGGTGCGGCAGTTCATGTTGGATAACGCAGACGATTGCACTCTGCCAATAATCAGCGCCTTTGACAGTAATACCCGCCTGCGCGCGCACGAATGAATGACGCCCATCAGCGGCGATTAGCAAGTTTGCCGGTACCTGCTGGCCGTTATCCAATGTTGCCAGCACCTGTTGTTGTTCAACCGTAAAACCAGCCACGCGGCGCGGCGTCAGCAGTGTCAGATTTTTAAAACTTTGCGCGCGCTGCGCCAGCACTTGCCGCAGCCGCCAGTTTTCGACAATCCAGCCAAAGGGTTCTGCACCCACCTCGTCATGCGCAAAATGCAAAAACAGCGGCGCGTAACTATCGGCAATGCGGATATCCAAAATCGGGCAGGCAAACTTTTCCAATGCCGGCCAAATACCAAGCGGCGCCATAATCGCGCGGCTGCCCGCCGACAGTGCCGTGGTGCGGCCATCCGCCTGTGGCGCGTTTAAACTGTCCAAGGTTTGCTGTTCGATGCAAGCCACTGTGAACCCGGCTTGCGCCAACAGCGCCGCTTGCGTCAAGCCCGCAAGCCCGCCGCCGGCGACGATGATATCGTATTTTATTGGCATTGCCATGTAATTGTATAACGTAGTTTCACTTGGCGCGCGACGCACAAATACGCTATTTTTACCGTCAGGAGCACCCGAATCTTCATGTCCCGCCGTATCGCCGCTACTGTTGCCAATGATAATCCCACACTGCCGTCACGCCTGTTGCAATGGGGGCTTGGTATCGGCGGCGCTGTGCTCAGCATGATATTCATTTTGGCATTATTGTCATATCATCCGGATGACGCGTCGCTAAACACCGCGGCGGATGGCGTTACGCACAACTGGCTGGGCAGCGCGGGCGCCTGGGTTGCCGATCTCAGCTGGCAGACCTGGGGCGCCGCAGGCTTATTCATCCCGCTGGCTTTTTTAAATTGGTCGTGCCGCTTTACCCGCAACGGGCGGCTGAACTGGTGGCAGTTAAAGGCCGCGGCCTTATTGTTTTGTGTTATCGCGGCTGCGTTATGCTTTGCCAGCCTGCCAGTTGCGCTGTGGAGCCACGGCGGCACCGGCATCATGCCCGGTGGGGTGATTGGGGCATTTTTGTTAAACGGGCTGCATGTTGATGCTGGCGCCGCGCGCGCGGTCACCGGTCTGGTCTCATTCCTATTGACTGTTACCTTTGCCATGGCGGTGTTTGCGGTACCACCCTGGCAACTGCGCCGTCTCATCGCCCGCAGCGCAATGTATTTGGGCCGCGCTGTCATGTCACTGCTGCAAAACCGCCGCGATTTTCACACGCGGCATGCTTACAGCAATGACGATGAAGATGAATTTGTCGATAATCCGAAAGTGGTAAAGCTGAAACCGGCTAAACGCGCGCCGGTGACAATTGAGGCGCCGATGCCGAAACCGAAAGCCAAGCCCAAACGCAAAGCGCCGGAATTGAAATTCGAGGATGGTGATTTCAATTTGCCGCCGTTGGAATTACTCACCGAGGCGCCGGAAGCCCAGACCAATATCAACCGCGAGGCGCTGGCGCAAAATGCCGAAATGCTAATGGGCGTGTTAGAGGAGTTTGGCATCAATGGCGAAATTACCGAGGTGCATCCCGGCCCAGTCGTCACGCTCTATGAATTGCAACCCGCCGCCGGCATAAAATCCGCGCGCGTGATTGGTTTGGCGGATGATATCGCGCGGTCGATGAGTGCGACGGCCGCGCGCGTGGCCGTGGTGCCTGGCCGCAATGTTATTGGCATCGAGCTGCCCAACCAAAACCGCGAGACGGTTTATTTGCGTGAGTTGTTTGAGGCGGTTGAATATCAAGAACATACCACGCGCTTGCCGCTCGCGCTGGGCAAGGATATTGGCGGTACGCCGATTTTGGCGGACCTGGCCAAAATGCCGCATTTGCTGGTGGCGGGAACCACGGGTTCGGGTAAATCAGTTGCCGTCAATTCGATGATCTTATCATTGCTCTATGCCTTGCCGCCCGAGAAATGCCGGTTGATTATGATCGACCCCAAAATGCTGGAGCTGTCGGTCTATGATGACATTCCGCATCTGCTGACCCCCGTCGTGACCGAACCCAAAAAGGCGGTCGTCGCGCTCAAATGGACGGTACGCGAGATGGAGGACCGTTACCGCGCCATGTCAAAACTCGGCGTGCGGAACGTCGATGGTTATAACCAGCGCTTGGCCGAGGCGCGCCAGGCCGGTGAAGTTTTAAGCCGCAAGGTGCAAACCGGGTTTGATCCCGACACCGGCAAACCGATTTTTGAAGAACAGCCGCTGGATTTGACCGAACTGCCCTACATCGTCGTCGTCGTTGATGAGTTTGCGGATTTGATGCTGGTCGCCGGCAAGGAAATTGAAGGCGCCATCCAGCGTTTGGCGCAGATGGCGCGCGCGGCGGGCATTCATTTGATTATGGCGACCCAGCGGCCATCGGTCGATGTTATTACCGGTACGATTAAGGCGAATTTCCCGACGCGGATTTCGTTCCAGGTCACCAGTAAAATTGACAGTCGCACCATCCTGGGCGAAAGCGGTGCCGAACAATTACTGGGTATGGGTGACATGCTGTATATGGCCGCGGGTGGGCGCGTCAGCCGCGTGCACGGCCCTTATGTCAGCGACCGCGAAGTTGAAAATATTGTTGAATATCTGCGCCAGCAGGGCACGCCGGAATATATTGAATCTGTCACGGTTGATGTTGATGAAGACGGCGGCGAAGACGGTGAGGGCGCGGATGACGGCCCGGGATTGGACCCGCTGTTCGACAAGGCTGTGGATCTCGTCTCGCGCGAACGCAAGGCCTCCACGTCATTTATCCAGCGGCATTTTCAGATCGGCTATAACCGCGCCGCGCGCATTATCGAAGCCATGGAACGCCAGGGCATGATTAGCGAAGCAACTGCGACCGGCAAACGCGAAATTCATTTGCGCGAAACCGGCTGATGCCGCGCGTTATTCATGGCACTGGCAACGGACCGCAAGGCAACTGGTTTCCGTGGCTGACGGGTGAGCTGGCACAACGCGGTATTGAAACTATTACGCCCCAATTCCCAACGCCGGAGGGGCAAACGCTAACCACATGGCTTCATACTTTTGCGCCAATCGCCAAAACCCTGACACCCGATGACATTGTCATTGGGCACAGCATTGGCGTGGTTTTCGCGCTGCAAGCCATCCAGCATTTCCGGCTGAAATTGCGCGCGGTATTTCTGGTCGCTGGTTTTTTACAGTTGTTAGGCAGCGCAGAATATGACCCACTGATCAAAAGTTTTGTCATACCGCCACTGGATTTTGAATTTCTGCACAGCGCGGTGCCGTCCTACACTGTTTACGCCAGCCTGAATGATCCCTATGTGCCAATCCGTCATGGGCTGGAACTGACACGCAATTTAAAACGCGGCTGCACACTATTCCTGATGCTGGACATTTTAATACTGCGTCAGGCTACATAGAATTTCCTTTGTTATTATCAAATATTGAATGTGTTTTATAACACAAATCTTTTAGTTATGTTCCCTGGCCCGCGGTGCATTGCGCCAACGAACATGGCAGGGAAACAGCCTTTTGTGAATGGAACGTAACTTGTGCCTTGGCAAAAATTTTGCCAATTTAGCGTTATGAAACATCTTAAACGCCTTACACTATTAACAATTGCCTTGCTCGTCTGCTCGTCTGCTCCTCTGCTCGCTTACACCCTCACCGCCAAGGATCAGCAGGATTTGCAGCGTATCGAGACCTATATGAATGCGATGCCGGCGGTGAAGGCGGATTTCGTCCAGCAGAATAGCGCCGGCGAGGTTTATACCGGCCAGTTCTGGTTGCAGCGCCCGGGGCGCCTCCGGTTCGAATATAAGGAGCCGGTCAAAAATTTCATCGTCGCCGATGGTGTCTTTATTCATGTCTGGGATGCCAAGGCAGAGACGCAATCCTCCGCGCCGATCAGCGAAACGCTAGCCGATTTTATTTTGCGCAAAGAGGTTAAAATGTCCGGCGATGTCACAGTCGCCAATATCCACCGCGAAGCGGGTTTGATTTCAGTCACGCTGGCGCAAAAATCCGAACCCGCTGCCGGATCCTTGACACTGGTGTTTGAAGATACGCCGTTGCAATTAAAACAGTGGCAGGTGGTCGATCCGCAAGGCCGCGTGTCCGACGTTTCGCTGATCAACCCCGCCACCAATCAAAAATTCGACCCGCGGCTGTTTATTTTTAAGAAGCCGGGCGAGAAATGATTAAGCGCTGTTTTTGTGACTAGCCACTCCTCTCCCTAGCAGGGAGAGGATAGAAATTCTTGGCGAATGTAATAAGCCTTCAGAATTTCTTGGTGAGGGGTGAAGGGTTAAAGCCACCCCTCACCCGGATCGCTAAAGCACACCCCAAAAGCGTGCTAAGCAATCCGACCTCTCCCTAAAAGGGAGAGGTAAACAGTGTCACAATTTCCCGCGCGGTCTCTTGCCCTGACACATACGCCCCCGCAACCTGCGTCGCCCATTCAGTGTCTGATACTTCACCGGCGAAAAAGATACAGCCATCAATCGGCTCATCATACACCGCGCGGGCATCCGGCAGGCCAGGACGCAGCGCGGAATAACTGCCCCGCGTATAGGGATTATGCTGCCAATCCGTTATATGATGCGACATTATTTTATTACCCTGTAACGCCGGTAAAACCGTCATCAACTGCGCTTGAAACTGCCGCATAAAATCATCCAATGTCATGTTGTTTTGCGTGCCGCCACATATTAACATCAGTGTATAGGGTGTCTCCGGCAACACCCAGGCCTCGTATTGGCCGTAACGATCATCCGTGATGAAGGCGTAAAAACATTCATCTTGGGGCCAAAGCGGTTTTTCATAATTTAAAATGATTTTGTTAAGCAAACCTTGCCGTAAATGCTGTAACGCCGCCTGTTTGCGTGGCGGCAAGGCAGGCACGAATGTCACACCATCCAGCAATACATCAACTGCACAGGTGATAATCAACATATCACAACTGATCTCGCCCGCTGCGGTCGTCAGGTTAATACGCGTGCCGCGGCTATCAATCACCTTTACTGCACAATCAAACATGATCGGCAAATCTTGGGCCAGGCTGTTCAGCAATGGCGCAAAACCGCCCGTGACGACACAGTCACCACCATCTTCAATTTGCTGGCTGACATCTAACAACGATAATTGATTCAAAGCGACGCCGGTTTCAGTTGCGCCGGCAAAGGCCTGCACCGCCGCATTATGGATAGGATCACCATTTAACAGCGCCGCCGCGTTCGCCAATGGCTGGCCAGCAACCATTTCCGTGGCGGCCGCGCCAATTTTGTCGTAATAATTATTGAATTGCGCTAGGGCCGCCGTATCCAGCATGGCACCGTTCACGATAATATGTCGTTGCGGTTGCAATGGCCGCAATTTCGCACCTTGCGATTTTAGATAATGCGCCAGCGGATTATGCGGTGCGGAATGCAGAAATGAGGCGCCGCTGTCATGCTTGCGCCCCGTTTCATCTTGCCACTGGGCGACACGTCCGCCACTCACGGCAGCGGCTTCCAAGATCATAAAATCGCGCATGCCGGCATCCCACAAGGTACGGCCAGCGGACAGGCCGGCGACACCGGCACCGATGATAATAACGGGATAATGGCCGGACATTAACAATATCCAGCCCCTGGCTACGCGGCTTTACGCTGCACGGTTTTAGTATTGCCGTTCATGATATCCTGAATCCACACCGGCAGCGCAAAGGCGGCCAGATGCACATCCGGCGTATAATGGCGCGTTTTAAAACCGGACGCGGCAAAGCGTTTTTCCACCTCAGCCTTGGTCGGCAATGCAAAGTTCGCACCATTCATGCCGTAACCCAGCGCCATGTTGCCGCCGTAATAGGACGGCACCGAAATCAGATAGCATTGACCGGCCAGGCCGATGCCTTTCCATAATTTGATGCTGTTCGCCAGCTCATCCGCCTGGAAGAACGGCACGCCGTTTTGCGTAATCAAAATACCGCCGGGTTTCAGCGCATTTTTGCACAGCTGGTAAAATTCCTCGCTGAATAGCGCTTCTGCCGCGCCAATGGGGTCAGTGGAGTCAACAACAATCACATCATATTTTTGATCGGTGTCTTTAATGTATTTAAACGCATCCTGAATAATCAAATTCGCGCGCGGATCGTCGTAAATTTTACCACCGTTGTTATGACCGGGCAAATATTTGTTGGACAGGTCCACGACACCGCGGTCGATTTCCACCATATCAACACGCGCGAGGTTTTTATGTTTGAGCGCCTCACGCAGGCAGCCGCCATCCCCGCCGCCGACAATCATCACATGCTGCGGATTGTCGAGGCTCAAGATCGGCACATGCACCATCATCTCATGGTAAATGAATTCGTCATTTTCGGTCGTTTGCATGATATTGTCGAGCGTCAGCACATTACCAAATTCTTCATTGCGATAGAAATCCAGCTGTTGGTACTCGCTCTGGCCCTCGTACAAAACCTCATCAATGGCAAAACCCTGATAAACACGGTTGCCGTACAGTTTTTCCTGGAATACTTCGCCGCGGTTGAAATTCTTGATGCGCGTTTTTTCAGGCTCAAAATATTTTTCGCAGACCTGTTGCGCGACCGCATTGTCAAAATCGCGGCACGAGAAAATGTCGATGTAAACTTCGCCCAAGTTTTCAGCAAAATGCGCGGCGATGTTCGACGTTTCAATCATCTGCAAAAAGGTAAAGCCTGCGGTTTCCAGCTTGTGCGTCGCGAAATGTTCCAGGATCGGTTCGCCGTAAGCGACCATATCAATGGCTTTAACGAGTTCTTTGCCCCAGGCCAGAATATTATCGCCGTCAGAAATGCGCTCTTTTTTGCAGCCGGACAGATCCAACACCAGATGCTGACCCCACATTTTTTGCGCCATGACGATATCCTTTGAAAGACGTTACTAAGACTTGGCGGTATAGGGCCGCGCTCCTTAAAATGCAAGAAAAAACGCGGCCAATGTTAGTTGACCGCCGCCATCATCGCATGCACGGAGTTTGGCAGCGCGAAGGCCGCTACATGCATGTCAGGATTATAATAACGCGTCGTGATGCCGCTGTGTTGATAACGTTCACGCAGTTGTTCAAGCGAAACGTGACGCAACACAGCATTGTCGGTTGCCCAGGCAAAAAACGTATCGCCGCCCCAATACAGCGGGATGGCGCTGCGGAAAAACCATACGTCATTGTAATGTGTTTTCAAACTAGTGATGGTTTTTGTCAGCCAATCTTTTTCACCATAATGCACAAAAGCGGTGGCACTTTGGTTGACGAAAATACCGCCCGCGTTCAAACGCGCTTTGGTCAATGCCAAAAATTCATCTTCAAATAGCACGCGGCCAGGGCCATAGGCATCTGTGGAGTCCACAATAATCAGATCAAATTTTTGGTCAGTGTCGCGGATGAATTTAATACCGTCATCGATGATGAGCATAGTGCGTTCATCTTGAAACCCGCCGCCGCAAATCGCGGGGATATATTGCTGCACCAGGCGCGGCACCGCCTCGTCAATTTCAACCAGCGTTGCGCGTTCGACGGTTTTATGGTCCAGCACACAGCGCAAAATGCCGCCGTCTCCGCCGCCGATAATCAAGACCGATTTGACATTGCCATGCGCGAACAGCGGGATATGCGCCATCATTTCATGGTAATGCGCCTCATCCCCTTCCGACGTTTGCGCAATACCGTCCGAGCCCAGCACCTTGCCCAAAATCGGGTTTTCAAACACCGTCAGTTTTTGAAACGGCGTTTGCTCTTCGACGATAATCGGGCCGCTATAGACATGCAGCTCGCCGTAATCGGAAATGTCGTCATGGAGTTCGCCGCCGTAAGCCGGCGCTGCGGTTTGTGGTGCTTGGGTCATGTTAGTTTTCTATGTCACTGTCTAAAAAAATGCACGCAAATAAAAACGGAGGCCATGAGCCTCCGTTTAATTAATGCTTTATTGTCATGAGATCCCGGCTCTGCGCTCGCCAAGGCTCGCTTGGCCGGGATGACAGTTTTTACGCGTCGCATTCACCGCGCAGCAGGCGGTCGGCTTTCGCTTCCTTCGCCTGAAACGCGTCTTGCAGGATTTGCGTCGCTAATTCCGGTCTGGAATCCCCGCACATGAAGACGTCAAATGCCGCATAATCACGTTCCGGCCAGGTATGGACGGAAATATGACTTTCCGCCAGGACCGCCACACCAGAGATCCCGCCGTTGGGCTGGAAATGGTGCAGGTGAATATGCAACAAGGTCGCGCCACAGACGTCAACCACTTTGCGCATGGTTGCTTCCATCAGATCCAGTTTATCCAGATCGCGCGCGCCCCACAGATCAATGATCATGTGTTTGCCGGCACATTTTTTCCCGTCCACTGTAATAAAGTGGTCGAGATTTTCATCCGAGACCGTCCAGGGACCCTGGACCACCATCGAACTTTTTACTTCACTTCTTTGGAGATTTGCGCCTCCGTTACGTAGTACTTCCTCTTGGGCCTTCCTTGAATCTGGCGCTTTAGCATCAAGGTTCTGCGCTTCCACCAAGTCCATCCCCATTTGGAAGAGAGCAGCTTTGTTAGCCATGCTATCCCTCCAGCCAATTGGTAGACAAACCCGGCAGCGATAATCGCTGCAACGGACTAAGGGTTAATATGCGGCATCCGTCCCCCAGATGCAATAAAATATTTGTTATATATTTGTTAATGGGCGCCAGCGGACTTAGCTGTGACATTTTTGCAAAAATGCCGTAGCGTCGATTCATAATGTCCACGCCCGTCATTGACGAACTTATTAAACACCTGTCCCGCTTGCCAGGCTTGGGGCCGCGCTCGGCACGGCGCGCTGCTTTGCATCTGTTAAAACTCAAAGACCGCGCGCTCTATCCGCTGGCGGAAAGCCTGTCGCGTGCTGCAGCGGAAGTTAAAACCTGCCATCTGTGCGGCAACCTGGATGGCACCGATCCGTGCAGTATTTGCGATGACCCCAAACGCCAGAATGGCGAGCTGTGCGTGATTGCCGATGTTGCCGACCTATGGGCGCTGGAACGCGCGCAGGTGTTTCGCGGTACTTATCATGTGCTGGGCGGCGTGCTGTCCGCGTTGGAAGGCGTGCGGCCGGAAGATTTACGGCTGGAGAGTTTACGCGAGCGTTTGGCCGATGGCGCCTATAAAGAAGTCATCCTGGCGCTGGCCCCTTCGGTCGATGGCCAGATTACCCTGCATTACATCCAGGAACATCTGGAGCCGCTGGGCATCGCGGTCACGCGTCTCGCGACCGGCCTCCCCGTTGGCGGCGAGCTCGAATATCTAGATGATGGGACTTTGACGCTGGCGCTCAGCGCGCGGCGGTGATTATTTTCATGCAACTAAAAAAGTATTTTGCGGCAGTCAAAAATTGTGCGTTAATTAATAGATGGGGACTGACGATTTTAAAGTACATATTTTAGCATCTGCCAATTGCATTAGCGGTACATTGCGCCAATACGCTTTCCCTATTTCGTCCGGTTTGTTTGTCACCACCAATCTGTTTGAAGCTGTCGAATGCACCTCCGCAGCTCTGAAAGGCGATTTTACCTTCAGCGCCGCGGTACCCATGATTATGGGGGCCAGCCTGTATGTTGCGGAAGATATCATTGGCCTGGGCGCCGTACCGGGGCAATATCATGATAACATTGTGCGTATCAGCAGCGCGCTGGGCGTCACGGCATCCTTGGCCTATGGCATCACCGGCATTGTTATGAAAGATCCCGGTCTTATTTTATCTGGCGTATTGTTCGGCCTGGCCATTCAGCGCCAGATGGGCCGCGATAAAGCTGCACTTAAAAAGCCAACGCGGCGCCGCGGCATTTCGTTAAAGCAGCGAATTGCCGAACACGCGCTGTGTACCTTAAGCAATCTGCAAAATCGCACCATGTTGCAAAGCGCGGCGTTGGATGCGGTTGCAATTGCCGCGACGTCAACCGCCCTGCTGCGGGTGTTGCCTGTGCCCCAGGCCGTCGCCATCATCGGTTTGAATTTATTGGCCACGAGCTTTTTATCCGTGGGCGATGGCGCAGCACATGCGCCGATCGCGCAACAATCTGCTGTTGACACAAATACCGACGGCGCGGCGACGCGGTCAACTCGCCGCCGCGACCACGGACAAAAACTGCTGCAAGCGTGCGGTGCGCGGCGCGCGCAGAATCTCGGCGCCGCCCTGTTCAACAATCTGACCGTCCGCCATCAACACCACCTGGTCGGCGGCATCACGCGCAAAGCCCAGCAAATGCGTAATGATAAAAATCCCAATGTTCCTGCCGCGCAGGTTTTTGAGATAGCTTAAAATCTTGGCAATCTGTTCGACGTCGAGCGCTGAGGTGATTTCATCCAGCAACAGATAATGCGGTTTTAAAATCAAGGCGCGCGCCAATGCCACCCGTTGCCGCTGGCCCAATGACGCCTGGTTGGGATAATTGTCGATAAAATCCGCCATGTCAAAGGCGTCGATCAAGGCGGCCAATTCATTTGGCAAATCGGGCAGCTTGCGCTGGCGCGCCGGCAGCAAAATATTTTCCCGCAGCGTCAAATGCGGCCATAAAAACAATTGCTGGAACACCGCGGTCAGTTTGGGCCAGGGTGGCCTCGGCCGCGCACTTGACGCCGCCGAATAATTAAAAATGTCGCTGTCCACATAAATCTCACCGCTTTGCGGCGGCTCCAGCAGTGCCAGGCTGCGCAGCAAGGTTGTTTTGCCGGTCCCGCTGGGGCCGATCAAAACGGTAATCTCGCCGGGCGCGATGGTGAGATTAATGTCCTTCAACACCTGCTGGTCGCCATAGCTGAAATTCAAATTGCGTGCCTGTAACATCTATTGCTCCGACAGGTCGCGCGTATAACGTTTTTTCAAATGCGCGGCGGCAATATTTATCGGCAAACATACCGCTAAAAAGAAGCAGGCCAGCGCGGTGTAAATTTCGACCGGCTTATAAATGGTGCTGTTGATGCGCTGCGACACGCGGAAAATTTCCTCGACCGAAATCAAACTGGCGAATAGCGTCGCATGCAGCATGCCCACCTGCAGCACCAACAGGCTGGGCAAGAGCTGGCGAAACAAAATCGGCAGCTGTATTTTAGTGACAATGTCATGTGTCGTGAGGCCGCACACCCGCCCCGCCACAATATATTGTGTAGGAAAATCTACCACCGCCTGGCGCACCAATTCGCCGACGCCGAAAATATTGACCAGGGAAAACGTCAGCGCTGCCGTATAAAACGGATTGATAACGAGGTTAAAGGCGGCTTGGGCCGGGTAATGCAGCCAAAATAAAATGACCAAGGTCGGGATCGCCGCAAAGAGAAACGACATGCCGCGCGTGAACTTGCCCCAGCTGGTGGGATGCTGCGCGCCCACGACGCCGAGCGCGGTGCCACACACAATCCCCGCCGTCCAAATGATCAGGCACAGCTCTAGCGTGACTGCGAGGCCTTGCAAAAAAGCCTGATGGTAGTTAAGTAGAATGTCAAGGACAGTCATTGCGAAATAAGATTTGCGAACTCTTTGACAATCGCGTCATATAGCGGTCGTTTAAAATCGACAATCAGTTTGGGCGCTTCGCTCAAATCAATCCATTGCCAGCGGCCGAATTCAGGTGTGTCATGCGCGTTTAAATCGATCTCAGCATCATGACCCAAAAAGCGCACTGCGAACCATTTCTGTTTTTGTCCGGCGTGGCGGCCGTAAATGGGATGGCCGGTCGCGCCAGGCGGGAAGTCATAAGACAGCCACGCCATCGTCTCCGCCAGTTTTTCAACATGGTCAGTGCCGGTTTCCTCACGCAATTCACGGCACGCCGCAGCCCACATGTCCTCGCCAGGGTCGATGCCGCCTTGCGGAAACTGCCACGGGTGCGGCACATCCTCGGTGCGTTCACCCATAAAGACCAGACCGTCCTTGTTAAACATTACAATGCCGACGCCAAGACGATACGGCAGGCCACTGGCGTGGGCAATGTCAGGCAGGTCCGCCATTAATGCTTGGCCGCCGGCGCCGGCGCGGCAGTGACCGGCGTTTTAGATGGATCCAGCAAATTCGGCTTAGGCGTACTATTGGGCACCACGGTCGTCGGCACCGATCCTGCCGCCTTGTCAGTCGATAATAAATTCACACTGCCGTCCGGTTGAACCGCAGTCTTGGCGGGCGCCATCGATGACAGATCATCCCTGGCATCGGGCGCGGCGTCGCTCGCATCATCACTCCGTGCGGCATCCGCATCCGGCGCCAGCGGCGGTGGCGCTGGTGCGGCAGTTGTAGCCGGTGTTACACTAGACGCCGCACCGACGGTGACAATCGCCGAGACCGGCACCAGCGCAACGTTTTCGCGTTTAAGGCGCGCCGCCCAATTGACCAGCGCGGTGCGCATCATAGGTGTATTGGCGGCCGTCACGATAATGCGGCCGTCACTGCGCGCGGTGGCCAGCGCCCTGCCAAAGGCGACATCAATCGCATCGGTGGTTAAATTGCTATCAAGCTGCAGCGCGGTCCTGCCCCATGGCGCCTGCAGCTGTTCCGCCAGCAAAGGCGAGGCGCTTTGCGCCTGCTTCGTATCATCGATAAACAGCAACCCGCGTGACATGATATTTTTCATCAGCGCCTCCAGCAGATCATTGGTGGTGACCAGTTTGCCGCCACCATCCGTGATCACGCCGGTATAGGCCTGCGCGCGTGACAGGTTCCACAACAGGTTTTCGTTATTTTGCGCGGCGGTGTTTTTGCTGGACAGGCTGCGCGGCCCGGGGTCTTGCGTCGCATTGGCCGCGACCTCCAGCGGCAGTTGCAGCAGCGTTTCATGCCCCGCCGCGCGCGCCTTCTCCATCAGCTTCAAAGTATCATCGCCGTAAGGCGAAAAACCCAGCGTCACCTCCGCCGGCAAACCGTTGGCCGCCGCCAACGTCTCGGGACCGGATAGGCCCATATCACGTAAAACAACCGCCAGCTTGGGCCGCGTGTCGCCCTCCGCCACCGCGCACGCATAATAATGCCATGGCGCGCGGCCATCTTTCGCCACCACGGGCACCGCACCCTGCGAGCTGTCTTCCAATAAATCCTTAGTGGCGGGGGTCAGCGCCTTTTCACCCGCCTGCGGTAAAAACGGCTGGTCAGTTGCGGCGCCGGATGCTGGCGCCGTTTCAGTTTCGGCAATGTCATTTTGCAACGTCGGCACCGCTGCCGACTGCGTAGAATTCACCACCTGGCCGGAGCCGATGGTGACATCCGCCGTGCCGCTGGCCCAGATTTTATCGTCACCCTGTTTCGGCAAAGCCACCAGCGCCACGATGATGCCGAGGCCGAACAGCCCCGCCAGCAGATATGGCCACAGGCGTTTGATCACTTGGTGCGGTTTCCGACCAGCGAGATACCGCGCACCAGATCAATCGCGCGCGACAATTGGTAATCCGGTTTGTCCTTGTTCTGCTTGTCGTTCAGCGTTTCGGATTCCACCGGTTTGGCCGGCGTGACTTTATCGGGCGCGACGGTACGTTCCGGCTTGCCCGCCTCGGCTTTGGATTTCACCGCGGCGGCGCCGGTCGGGTTATCCAAGGCACCCGGCAAATCCGCCTCATGCCACGCCATACGGCTGTCGGGCGCGCCATCGGTTTTTTCCTGCGCAACTTCAATATCCGGTTTGATGCCGGTCGCCTGAATGGAACGCCCCGACGGCGTATAATAATAGGCCGTCGTCAAACGGATCGCGCCATAGCCTGGAATGGGTGACACGGTCTGCACCGACCCCTTGCCGAAACTTGGCACGCCCATCAGCACCGCGCGTTTATGATCCTGCAGCGCGCCCGCAACAATCTCCGCGGCCGAGGCCGAGCCGCCGTTGATCAATACCACAATCGGCAGTTTCGGATTGGCAACCGGTTCGCCCTTGGTCTTGAATACCTGGCTGTCTTCCGGGTGGCGGCCTTTGGTCGACACCGCAATATCGCCACTGTTCAAAAACAGCCCAGCGGTCGAAATCGACTGGTCGAGCAGTCCGCCCGGGTTGTTGCGCATGTCGATGACATAGCCGAGTAATTTGTCACCCTGTTCACTCTGGAATTTTTTGAGCGCTTCACGCACCCCGACATCGGTCTGTTCGTTGAATTGCGTGATGCGAATGTAACCGACATCCTTTTTCAAATCGGATTTAACGGATTTTATTTTGATGATATCGCGCATCAGCGTCACGTCAAAGGGCTCGCCCTTGTTGCGGGAAATCGTCAGCTTCACTTTGCTGTTAGGGCGGCCGCGCAGTTTTTCGACCGCCTGGTTCAAGGTCAGGCCCAACACCGGCGTATTGTCAATTTCAATGATTAGATCGCCCGGCTGGATATTGGCCTTCGCCGCCGGCGTATCATCGATTGGCGATACGACCTTGATAACATTGTTATCCATCGTGACTTCGATACCGAGGCCGCCGAATTCGCCGCGCGTTTGCACCTGCATGTTTTTAAAATCTTCGGTATTCATGTAACCGGAATGCGGGTCAAGCGCGGTCAGCATGCCGTTCACAGCAGATTCCACCAGCTGTTTATCTGGCACCTCTTTCACATAATCTTCACGCACGCGGCCAAAGACTTCGGAAAACAAATTCAGCTGGCGATAGGTATCGCCACTGGCGTCAGCATCGCCGGCGGCTGGCGCGGGGCCGGTGAATTTCGGCGGCACATCGCGCGCGATGGCGGGCGTGGCAATAAATGCCAACAATGACAGCAGGCTGAGGGAACGGAATAGTTGCGCGCGCATGAAAACCAAGAATCCTTTGTTGTCGTCAAGCTCTATCAGTTTTCGAAAAGCCTGTCATCCAAGCGCGGCGCCGCCTTAGGCTGGATTAACAAAAATATACTAAATCCGGTGGTTTTATTTTATAATGGGCACAGCAAAGGAACCTTCACATGCCGCTTGATATCGCCCCCAGCCTGGTAGCATTTATGAAAAATATAAGCATCTTATTGGTACTGTAGATGACCTGCCGGCGGATTTAAGCACTAACCCAATTTATATGCAGGGTTTTGGTGAAACCCATTCATGATTTTAGCTGATACTGGGTTTATTGTTTCATTAATACATGCCCGCGATAACTATCATGCGATAAGTGTCGCCATATTAAAACGAACATCTGAGCCATTACTTACCACTTGGCCGTGCTTGACCGAAGCGATGCACTTATTGCCTCAACATCGCTGTGAGACCTTAAGATTGCAACTGGAAGAAGGCCTTTTGAATATAAACCAACTTGAACAAGTGAAGTTATCCGCGCTTGCGCTTTAATGCGGAAATATGCCGATGTACCGATGGATTTTGCGGATGCTTCATTAGTCGCTGCAGCAGAACGGTTAAATATTTCAAAAATTATTACGTTCGACAAACATTTTCATATCTATCGCCTGCATGATAATAAATCATTTGACGTTCTACCCGTTATCTAAATTATAAACTCAACCCAAACCCTTTGGGATCGACTGGTTCGCCGCCGTCGCGGGTTTCGATGTACAGTGTGGCGCTGCCGCTGTCCGGCATGCGCGCCACCGGCTCACCGCTATTAACATGATCGCCGGTGGCAACCGAAATCTCGCCGACGCCGGTCAGCAAAATATGCTGGTGCGCGCCGACCGCCAAAATTACGACATTGCCGTATTTACGAAACGGCCCGGCAAAGGCCACGTCACCCGCCATCGGCGCGGTCACCACCGCGCCAGCGCGCGCGCTGATCGTGGTGCCGCGCGCGGCCGATCCGCTTGCGTCACGCGCGCCATAGGCTTTGGTCACCGCGCCAATCACCGGCAGTTTGGCATTGCCGGGCACAAAGACCAGCGCCTTGGCGGGCTTGCCTTTTTTCGGACGCGCGGCTTCAGCAGCCTTCAGTTTCGCCAGCAGGTCGCGCAGGTCTGCCGCTTTGTCCGCCAGCGCCTTAGCCTCGGCTTGCGCTGCCGCGCGGGCGCTGTCCGTTGCCTGACGGGCGGACTCGCGGGCGGACAATAATCCACCCAGTTCGTTTTTATCATCTGACAGTTGCGCGCGCGCCGCCACCGTGGTCGCACGCTGCGCCGCGACATCATCGCGCAGTGCGGCGAGTTTTTCCAAATTGCGTTGCGCGTCTTTAACCTGCGCCTTCACATGTTGTGCCGCTCCCTGCAATACCAAAGTTGTGTTGATCGTGGTTTGCGGCGGTGTGGGCGCGAACAGCAACAGGTCCGGCGGCAGGCGCGCCAGATCGAGCAGGATGGTGACAAAATGCCCAAACCGCGCCTGATCCTTTTGCAGGCGCGCGGCCAGCTGCGCCTCCTGACCCGTAATATCCAGCAGGCGCTGTTCCAGCGCATCCAATTCCGCCTCATGTTTTTGTACGCGCGCCGATACCTCAACCAGTTTTTGTTTCAGCGATGAAATATCGCGGCCCAAGGTCGCGCTTTTCTGCGCGAGCGCGGCATCACGTGCCTGACGGTCCTTTAAATCCTGTTCGATTTTTTTAAGCTCTGCCTGGCTTTTGGTTTTGTCATTGGACAACGGGGCCGCTTGCACGATGCCAGCGGCAAACAACAAAATAAAAAGAATGACGGGCATTTTCATCAATTTAACACGGTATATTCGGTCGCTTTACCAGCCGCGAAATCAACCACCAGCGGCACACCGGTGTCCAATTCCGCTGTTTCAATCGTCTCTGGCGTATGAAGGCCAAGAATTATCAGCAGCGCGCGTAGCGAATTGCCATGCGCCGCCACTAGAACTGTCTCACCCGCATCGATCTTTGGTTTAATGTCGCTGTTGTAATAGGTTTTCACCCGGGCGACGACATCGGCGAGGCTTTCGCCGCCGGGCGGCGCGACATCATAACTGCGGCGCCAAATGTGCACTTGCGCCTCGCCGTATTTTTCCGCCGTCTCGGCTTTGTTCAAACCGGTGAGGTCGCCGTAATCGCGCTCGCGCAAAGCATTATGTTTGATGAGTTCTATCGGATAACCTGCGGCGTCTAGCGCGATTTTCGCGGTGTGATGCGCGCGCTGCAGCGTGCTGGAAAAAGCGGTCGTAATCTTATGCCCGGCGGCCTTTAGTTTTTCACCGGCGGTCTTGGCCTCGCCACGCCCCTGCGCTGTCAATTCCGCATCATGAAAACCGGTAAAACGGTTTTCCAGATTCCATTGGGATTGCCCGTGGCGCAAGAGGATGAGGGTCATGGCAAAGCTCCAATACTGGAGACAGTGTTAGCATAACCTTTGGTCGTTGCAAGCAAGCCTAACAGGTCAAAGCAAGATTTGCTGGCAATATGCCCTCTGGCGAGGACATTGCGTATATCAAGACTGGCTGTAACTTACCACGCTGGTCCTGCCAATGCGTGACAGCACGTTTGACTTCCACATCCCACGCTTCTAATTCAGAGCTAACTTCTGTTGCCGTCTGACCAAATGTGACGCTAAAGGCTCCTTCCTTTTCTAACCTGATATTGGCATTAAAATAACGGCCTTGATAATGCAAACTGTTCGGACCGTTATTGAAAATAGCGCCACCTTGATTAACAATTAACAAATAGAAAGACTCTTGAGATCCGAGAGTCGTAAAAATAAATTCATTCGCAGTGAATGCAAATTGTGTACAAATAACGCCTTTAATGGTTTGTTGTTCAACAATATGGTCCGCCGAAAAATTTCTATGCACCAATGCCAGAACGTTTTTCCCAACTGAAAATCGTTTGGTTCCGTATAATTGGCCATCGGAATTATAAAATGCCCTATCTACACCCAGAAGAGATCCAGGAAGCGCTTCTATGCCATCTTCCATAATACCGTCGTCACTATCAGGTTTTTTTATTATTCGCTGATCAAGTAATATACAATCGGGCAGAATTTTTATCTGTTTGTCTTTTTGCAGATTATATATTTCGACAATAGGGTTACCATTCACTATCTTCAGTGTTGTTGGTGTATTTCCCATCTGACGTAAAAAACTTAGCTGCTGTGGCCGGCAATGAATTTCAAAATCAATAGTGCCCCTGGTCATTATACAGGTTGTTTGTATATCTGGGAATGACACATCACACTGAATTTTAATCTTATAATCGGCTGGTTGGCCTAAATTTTTTGGAAATTTCATGATTGGTTCCCTATAATCTAAATATTACTTATTTGTCTGTTTGACCTGAAATTTGTCAAGTTTTAATCATCATAATGTTCGCGGCAAGATAAAATGTGCAGTTGGCCATTTTCAATTTTGTAGATCAGACGGTGTTCGTCATTGATACGGCGTGACCAATAACTGGCAAATTTCCATTTTAATGGCTCGGGTTTGCCTTCACCTTGATAAGGGTCGCGCTCGATAGCATCGATCAGTTTAAGGCATTTTGCCGCCAGTTTGCGGTTATAGCGAATGAGATCCTGGAGTTGATCCAAAGCGCGCGGGCTGAAAACCGTATTCATTACGGCGTTTCAAGCTCAGCTTGCAACGCTTTCAGGTCATCTTCCGTTTTGACGATGCCCTTGCCTTGTTTGATATCGACGATGGCCTGTACTAGCTCTTGATAATGTCGGGGATTTTCATAAATCCGCAAAGTCTCTTGCCATTTATGAAACTCATCAAAATCCATCATCACGACCGGTCGTGCGCCCTGGCGCGTGATGGCGATTGGCATATGGTCGGCGGACACGCGGTCCATGACGCTTTTTAGATTAGCCCGGGCATCGCTGTAAGAAATGATATCCATAATTTTCTCCATTATTGTACAAAATATAGTACAATAATTATCATTTGTCAAATATTGTCACGCAATTTGTCAAGACTAAGGCCCAACTTGCTAGGGCTAACGTCCCAATTGTTATGTTTCACGTGAAACATTTATATTCCTATTTGTGATAAGGATGTCCGCTGGCAATACATTGCGCGCGGTAAATTTGCTCCAGCAACATCACGCGCGCCAGCAAATGCGGCCAGGTCAGCGCGCCGAATGACAAAGTTGCGCCAGCGCGTTTTTTAACGCTGTCAGTATGGCCGTCCGACCCGCCGATCAGGAAAACGATTGATTTATGATTCTCTCGCCAATTACTAATGGTTGCTGCGAAACCAGCGCTGTCATAGGTTTTGCCGCCGCCATCCAGCATAACGATAAAACTGTCGCCGGCTGCTTCCAACAAGGCCGCACCCTCGGCTTCCTGCAGTTCCGTTCCGGTCAGTTTTTTACGGATCGCAATTTCATGGATGCTGAGCGGCCAGGTGATCCGTTTTTGGTAATCATCCGCTAGAGGTGCCAGGACATGATTTTTGAGCGTGCCGATCGCGCAAATTTTAATCATGCTGATGTATGCCAATGTTTCACGTGAAACATATATTCCTAGGCATCCGGGTTGGTGGGCGATTTCTTCCAGATATCTTCCAGGCGGTAAAACTCGCGCACCTCGGGCCGGAACAGATGCACGATAATATCGCCGGTATCGACCAACACCCAATCATTTTCCGGTGTGCCTTCCATACGCAAAATCGCATGGCCGTTATCCTTAAGTGTCTTCCTGACATTTTCCGCCATCGCGCCGACCTGGCGGTTGGATTTTCCTGACGCTACAACAATATAATCCGCGAGGCTGGAGCGGCCTGTAATATCAAAATCCAGCACATCCTCTGCTTTACCATCATCTAAAACCTTCAAAATAATTTTTAACTGCGCGGCGATCGGATCAATCAGTTTAGGTTTAACAGCGGTTTTCGCTTTTACCGCGGCTTTCTTTACCGGCGTTTTTACCAGCGTTTTTTTAGCGGCAGCTTTGACCGTCGCTTTTTTAGCAGCTGCTTGCTTGGGCGCGGCAACGTCAGATTTTATTTTGGTCATGTCTCAATTGGGTGGCGGAAAGTGGATTAAGCGGCATCATAATAATGCGCAGGTTATGCTGTTGTGCCAGATATTTGGCGCTGAGGCCAGAGAAAGCGCGCAACTGCGCCGGCGGGCGCGGGAAAACGGCAATCGGCATCAGCCGCGCAATCTGCCGCCAGTTTTGCCATTTGGGGAATTGCTGCAGATTGTCAGTGCCCATCAGCCACGTGAAGCGGGTTTGGTGGAATGCATGCTGCAGCGCCTTAAGCGTATCAATTGTATAGCGCGTGCCCAACTGCGTCTCGAGATCGCTGACGACAAGGCGCGGATGGTCAACCAGCTGCTGCGCATATTTGAAACGCAGTGCGAAATCGGCCATGTCCTCCGTTGGTTTAAGCGGATTTTGCGGACTAACCAGCCACCAGACGGCGTCCAGTTTCAGCGTGTTTAACGCATAGAGTGACAATTGCCGGTGCGCGTCATGCGCAGGATTAAAGGAGCCCCCTAACAGGCCAATCCGCATGTTGCGGTAAAGGTGTGAACTTAAAAATTTTGGTGATTGTAACAATGGCTGTAACACAGCCGTTTATTTTAATTGCTGCTGTAACTGACCGAGTGCTTCTGTCGTCAGCTGCGCCTGATTGTCATTGTTGAGTTCCTGGTGCAGCAATTTGCGCGTTGCGGCCAGGCTGACGTCAATGGCAATGTTCTGGATTTCAGATACCGCGGCTTTTTCTGCCTGACCAATGCGGTCCAGCGCGTGTTTTTCGCGCGCGGCCAGACTGTGCGCCAGTTCTTCCGCGGCGCGGGTTCTCAATAGTGCAGCCTCGGCCTCCGCCGCTTGTAAAATGCGGCTGGCCTCCAGACGCGCATTGTCTTGATCCTGTGCATAGCGGTTCAGCAAATTCTGCGCCTCCGCAAGCAGGTTTTGCGCGTCATCAATGTCCTTGCGGATACCGGCAGCGCGTTTATCCAACCCGCCGATCATTAGTTTGCTAATCGGACGATACGCCAGGACGATAAATGTCACAATCGCGACGGCGACCCAAAATTCCGGGTTGTGAATGGAATAGAGTGGCAGCTCGTGTTCCATTTTACGCGGCGCCCTTTAACAGCTGGCTGCCGTAATTTTCGGTGGTGGCGTCAATCGTGTTGGCGATGCTGTTGGCATTGGTGCCCAGTTTGGCAACGCGATCGAGAATTTGCGGCACCAGGTCCAGCGCGATTTCGCGCACATCGGCAGCGGCATTGGCGCGCGCCGCAGCGATGCGGGTTTCCGCCTCCTGCTGTTTCATCTGGATTTGCGATTCCAACACATGGTTCTGGTCGGCGGCCTGTTGGGCGAGTTCGGTCGTCACTTTGTTCAAAATATCATGCGCGGCGCGCACGGCATCATCGGTTGCGGCAACACCCTGATGGCGGAAGTTTTCGGCATTGTCCTTTAGCTGTTTGGCCTCGTGCAATAATCCATGGATATAATCAGCGCGGCGCTGCATGCCGCCTTCGACGCCCGGCAGCGCGACATAGGTCATCGCAAAAAACATTACGCCAAAACTGATCGCCAGCCAGAATAATTGCGTGGGAAATTTACTGATGTCAAACTGCGGCAGGCCGGCCTTTTTCGCTTCCGCCGGCGGTGCATCACTTACCGGTTCTTGCAGACCCGCCTTTGCCGCCGCAGCCGGATGTTTGACGGCATCTGATGCACGCGCTGTGGCAAGCGGGCCAAACAGCCCGCCGCACACAAATAACAACAGTAAAAAACGCAACAGTCTGGTCAAGGGCTTAGCCAAACAGGATAACCATAGACGCACCGAAGGCGAACAGGCCGATGGCTTCCGTAAAGGCCGTGAGCAGGATACCCGCCTGGGTGATTTTGTCGGCCGCGCCGGGATTACGGCTAATCGCCTGGGTCAGGTTCGCACCAATCATACCAAGACCGATGCCGACGCCCGTCATCGGGAGCAAAGCCAGCGCCGCGGCCAGTAATTTCATTGTAGCTACATCCATTTTTGTCGTGTCCTATGGTGTTGGGGTTGGATCCGGTGAGCGAGGCCTAATGGCCTTCATGTGTGTGCAGATAAATCGCATCGCGCAGATATATGCAAGAGAAAACTGCAAAAATATAGGCCTGCAGAAAGGCGACGAAGAATTCGAAACCGGCCACCGCCACCTTCATCGCAAACGGCAGAATGCTGAGACCTAGCATAAAACCGCCAATCGTGATCAGCAGCACAGTAAAACCGGCGAAGATTTTCAGCACCATGTGCCCCGCCATCATATTCAGGAACAATCGCATAGAAAGACTGAACGGGCGCGCGAGGAACGAAATAACCTCAATCGGCGTCACCAGCGGCAGGATGAAAATCGGCACGCCATGCGGCACAAACAGCGTGAAAAATTTAAAGCCGTGCTTGACGAAACCGACCACAACCACGGTTAAAATCACCAGCAGTGCCAGCGCAAAAGTTACCACAATATGGCTGGTATAAGCAAAACCGAACGGCAGCATGCCGAGCAAATTGCCCATCAGCACGAACATAAAGATGGAAAAGATAAACGGGAAATATTTGCGCGCTTCAGGACCGGCATTATCCGCCAGCAGCTTGTCAATAAATTCGTGGAACACTTCAGCGACGCCCTGCGCGCGGCCAGGGACCAGCGCCTGTTTGCGGCCGGCGATAAAGAAAAACAGCGTCGCTAGCAGTACGCCCGCGACCATGAACAGCGCGGAATTGCTGAACGATACATCGGTCCCGCCGATATGCAGCGGCACGATAGGGGTGATTTCAAATTGGGAAAGTGGACTGTCAGCCATCTAAATTCAGATCGTCTTTCTTGATACTCTTATCTAAGTTCCGGGCAAAGACATAGAAATTCCGAAAGCCCGCCACAACCCCCAAAATCATCAATATGATAAAGCCCCAGGGTTTGGTGCCCAGCCATTTATCCAAACCATAGCCGAGCAAGATGCCAATTGCCGTGCAGGCAAACAGCTCGATCGCCAGCTTGAACCCTTCCGAATAAACGCGGCCTAGCATGCTGGCGGCATCCGGCGCTTGGCTGCCAGGGTCATGCGCATGTTCCGCCGCGCGGAGTTTGGCGTCCAGGGCGGCCAGCGGGTCATTGTTATAGGGATCAGTCATCAGTGCGGGCACCATCGCAAATTGCGGGGCCGCAATGCAAGTGAAATGTATGCTCAGTTTTCCTTCTCCCTTTTAGGGGGAAGGTGGTTGAGCAAAGCGAAACCGGATGAGGGGTATGATTGCTACATTTAACCCTAAATTATTACCCCTCACCCGCCCTTCGGGCACCCTCTCCCTAAAAGGGAGAGGGAAAATTAGAGCATGTGTGCCGATATCCCAAGGCAGTGTTTGACACATGCCACAGTTCCTGTCTATAAACCGCGCAACGCGGGTGTAGCTCAGTCGGTTAGAGCGCCTGCCTGTCACGCAGGAGGTCGCGGGTTCGAGTCCCGTCACTCGCGCCAACTTGCAGAGCAAGTTGGCGCGAGTTCTTATTATTTGTCGCACGTGCTGCGCACTTCGCGATTGGCGCGCCACCTTATAGTTAACAAAACTTTAAAAATATTTTGCTAATTACTTTCAGAATTTTATTTTAGGATATTGTCATGAGCGATAAATTAACTTTAGCAGACAACGACCTGCAAACCGTCGTAACATTTTTGCACAATCATATGCGGACAGCAGGCCGTTTCTGCGGATCAGCCAATTACACGGATAAGTTAATGGTTTTCTGTGATGATTGGTGGATGCGATTGGGGGATGATCAAGCCACCACACAACCAGAAAATCTACGCCGCAAATTGGAATGGTTCTTTAACGGCGATCAGGCAACAGTTTTACCTGCCTATCAATTGCTTAGCCTGCTACATGCCACCTGTTATCACATGGCAAACAACAATCTTCATGATAAAAAGGTAGATGCAATTGTTGATAAATATACCCATGCCTTGAATATAATTTATGTAAGCGATCCCCCTGCACAAAAAATTAAGTCTGGCCCGGCAACCAAACTAGGCGGCACCCGTTTCACCGGCGGCAGTGAACGAAAAACAGGAACTTACAGCTGCCAAATATTGGGATAATACTGTCGCGCTATTGTTTTAAAAACCCTAACTCATATACCTGCGGGACGAGTTTTTCGGTGAGCGCTTTATAGGCCGCTTCGAACGGGCCGAAATCAACCGGGATAGTATCGCCGCTGGCGTTGCGTTTTTTAAGCGCGTTGCGGATCTGATACCAGCCGACATCGGGGCGATTCAACTTAAATTCTTCGCGTACGTTGTAAGGATCGGTCATTGAAAAATAGCGCGCCAGAGGTCGCGGCCGGCGTCCAGCACCGCACTGGCCTCCGGCGACAAAGCTTTATCCGCCAAATATTGCACCATGAAATCTGATTCAAAGCGGCCCGGTGCATTTACTTCGGTTTCTGTAAAAGGAATAAAATGATTTACGATGGACCATTTTTTGTCATTCCATTCCAGGCCATCGGCGCTGGCAGCACGGTTTTTTCCATGAAAAAGCATATAGACAAGGCAATCATTTTTGAATTCATCGGACAGCGGCACATTGGATTGCAAAAATTGATCATTATGATTTGCCCAAGTATGCTTTATCAGTTGGCGGACTGCAAAAACTATTACTGATTGCCACAAGTTATTCTCAGTGACAAGAAATCCACCAGCGCTACAATAGCCAGAGGACAATAATGCTGTTAAATTAGAATGTTGAAGGTCATTACCTGGACAAATCATACCACCAATTGCCCCATCAGCTGACTTTGTACCTCTTACATCTTTTGTACTTGTGGTCGGAGAAAATGCATTTTTTAGCGGTAAGGCATCAATATTGTTTGGTTTTACACGTTGGATCCAATCCGCAAGAAGACCTTCATTTACGTTGAAAAAAATCTTTTCTCCGATTGGTTTCGCATTCTTATTTAAAAGTTCCGCACCAATTTGATCAATAGGAGTTTTATTTTCAGCGTTTTGATTAGTTTTCCAAATTAAAAAACTTATTGGGAAATCACCTTTTAAGCCATCAAAAGCCAAACAATGAACAGCAAATCCACCAAGATATTTTGCGTTCCAATGATCGCGAAAATTCTTAAAGTTTGGTGCATTTACATACTTCAATGTACTAAACATTGCCAAAGTTGCATTTGGCAATTCTTTGGCAATACGCACCATGAATTGCACAAATAACTCACGTGATGCATAACCATAATTGCCCATTGTTTTAGCGATAGCGGTTTTTGATACGCTCTTTTTACTTTCAGAATTTTTACCGCCTGAAACTGTTATATTGTCGACATTCGCCGCCTCAGCATAAGGCGGATTAATCAGCACCAAAATCTTTTTGCCGTCGGCAATGGCCTGGCGCAAACCAGCGGGGACTTTGTTAGTCAAATTGTAATCAATACCGCCGTCATCAGTTATATCATCATTCAGGTAATCATATTGAAAACGCTGCGCGGCAACGCAGGTTTTGGTGGCCTTCATCACATCCACATCCGCCTGGTCCAGCGTGCTCATATAAATGTTGCGCGGGTTGCTGTGCTTGACCTCTAAATTACCAACACCGCAGCACATGTCCCACACGATATAATTTTTCTGCCAGTTATTGCCCAGCACCTCGGTCAATTTATCATAAGCCTTGTCCACCACGGCGAGCGGCGTGTAATAGGCGCCCTTGAAGCTGCGCTCATCAAGCGGGATCAGGCTGTCGCGGCGTTCCAGCAGGTAATTACGGTATTCTGCGCGCGGCGGCCGGTGATAAATGGCCCAGAACTGGCGGTAGCCTTCCTTGTTGCCCAGTTTGTAAATCTGTCCGTCCAGGCTGAACACCGGGGCGTTGTTTTCATGCAGCAATTTGGCGGGTAAATCCTCATGCGTGGAATAGGTGCCGTCATGCATGATGTCGGCGAAAAACAGCAGCGCGTATTTATCATCCGGCACGCCGCCGATTTCGCGCCCGATCATGGCGACCCATTTGTCAAACACCTGTTTCAGATTGTCGGGTGTGATTTGCGTGCGGATGATGTCGCCGGATTTGATGGCTTCCCTGACCGTTGCAATAAACTCCGCCTCATGCGTGGAGATTTTGAATGACACGATATGCGTGCCGATATAGGCCGATACCTGGTCCAGCGCCTCTTTGGAAAATTTGGTCGCGGATTTGCCCCATTTAATGGTTTTCTTTTCCAGGAACGGCAGCACATCCGCCGTTTTCATAATGGCCGCTTTTTCCGTATCAATCACGGCCAGCAACGGCGGCACGGTCTCACCCTTATTCAAAGCGTCCTGCACATAATGCAGCAGCTGGGTGAACATCTGATAACTGGAAGTGCCGCTTTTGTCCTTGGCCTCGAACCAGATTTCATCGGTGCGGATATCAATCAGGCCTTTGGTATATTTTTTGAGGCCCAAGGCTTTTATATAGATGTCTTTAACATCTTCTTCGGTTTTGGCGTGTTTGAGATTTTGATATAGGCTGGCGGCGGTCATAAACCCTGCATACGCGGTTTGCCGGCAATTTCCAAGCTGGCGCGCTAGCTATGCCGATCGCCATGGATTTCCACCGACATCAAGAGGCCAAACCCCAGCATCGCGGCCAGCAGTGAGCTGCCACCCTGCGAGATTAATGGCAGTGGAATACCGACCACCGGCATCAGCCCCATCACCATGCCGGTGTTGATCAGCAGATACATGAACATGTTGAAGCTGAGCCCCAATGCCAACAGCCGCCCGAACTGGCTGCGCGCGCGCAGCGAGATCAGCACACCATAAAACACCAGCGCGGCATAGAGCAGCAGCACGATGGCGGTGCCGGCAAAGCCCCATTCCTCGCCGATTAATGTAAAGATAAAATCGGTCTGTGCCTCGGGCAGGAAACTCAGATGGCTTTGCGTGCCATGCATGAAGCCTTTGCCGAACAGGCCGCCTGAGCCCATGGCGATCTTCGCCTGCATGATGTGATAACCGGCGCCCAAGGGATCACGCGCCGGGTCGAGAAACGTCAAGACACGGCCCTTTTGATAATCATGCAAAAAATGCCAGGCGACCGGAATAGCGGCGGCGGCCAGGCCGCCCGCCGCGATGAATTTCCAGATGCGCACCCCGGCGGCAAATGAAATGGCCGCGCCAACGCCAAAGGTGATCAGCGCCGTGCCGAGGTTCGGCTGTTTTAAAATAAGCAGGCCCGGAATGCCGATCATCAGCAACGGCGGCAGCAAAAATTTTGGATAGGCGAGATCGTGAAACGATACATCGGCATAATATTTGGCCAGCGCGAGGATAAGACCGATCTTCATAAATTCCGACGGCTGCACCTGCAGCGGCCCGAGCGCGATCCAGCGTTGTGCGCCTTTGCCGATGAAGCCAACCAAGGCGACCGCCACCAAGACAATCAAACAGCCTAAAAAAATTTGATAGGCATTGCGGTTCCAAAACCGGAAATCGACCAGCGCCAGCATAAAAGCACTGCCCAGTGAAACAGCAAACAGGATAAGATGCTTGAGTGCATAAATTTTAAAATCGCCATTGCCTGCGGAGTAAAGTGAGGCGACGCCAATCGCACCGATCAGCGACAGTAAAACCAGCAGCCCCCACGGCATGCGTAGCAGTTTTTGCGGTAATAGTATTTCATGATCGAGCGAGGTGTAGCGCATGTTAACCTGCCATCGTTTTCGCATTATTCGCGCAATCGCGCTGTTGCGCCATATAGAGACCGTCACGTGCGATTGGCGCCGCAACCGAGGCGCCCGCGCCGCCATGTTCGACAATCACCGCCGACACATAGCGGGGATTACCAACCGGCGCATAGCCCACGAACAGCGCGTGGTGACGCTGTTCCCATGGCAGCTTAAAGACGTCAAACCCCGCGTCACGCTGGCTTTGCGTGATGCGCTGGACCTGCGCGGTGCCTGTTTTGCCGCCCATCTGCATGCCCGGCTCATGGATTTGCGCGGCCGCCGCGGTGCCGCCCGGCTGCACGACCGCGCGCATGCCCTCCATAATCACCGCCAGATGTTCCGGTTTAAAACCAAGATTGGTGGCGGCGGCTGTTACATCGCCCAAACGTAAGGTCGGCGACACATTTTTTCCGCCGTTAACCAGCCGTGCCAACATGACAGCCAGCTGCATCGGCGTGGTTGTCACATAACCCTGGCCGATGCCGCAGACAAAACTTTCTGCCAGCGTCCAGTCCGCTTTGAGCGCGCGTTTTTTCCAGGCGCGGTCGGGAATATGCCCGGCGCGTTCCGACGGCAGCCCGACATTGGTGGGGTGCCCCAAGCCCAACCGCCGCGCGACGGTGGCGATATTATCAATCCCGGCCCGTTTGGCCATTTCATAAAAATAACAATCACAAGATTGCGCAAAGCCGCGCACCAGATCAACCGTGCCATGGCCGCCTTTTTTCCAGCAATGGAACTGGTGATTGCCCAGCTGCGTGAACCCCTGGCAAAACACCGTCTGGTCCGGCGTCATGAGGCCATTGTGCAGTGCCGCAAGGCCCGTCACCATTTTGAATGTTGAACCGGGCGGATATTGGCCCGAAATTATCTTGTTAATCATCGGTTTGGTGGGATCGGCCAACAGCGCTTGCCATATATCGTCCGGGAGACTGCCGGCAAAAATATTAGGGTCAAAGCCCGGCGATGACGCCAGCGCATAAACCGCGCCGGTATGCGCATCCATAATCACCGAGGCGGCGGAGCGTTCAGTACTGAGTTTTTCCGCCAGGAAATTTTGCAATTCCGCATCGAGTGTCAATTGCACCGCGGCACCGACATCGGGCGCGATGCGGCGGAGTTCCTTGACCACGCGACCTTTGGCATTAACTTCCAGCTGCAAGGCGCCGACCACGCCGCGCAAATCCGCATCGAACAATTTTTCGGCGCCGGTTTTGCCGATCTGCATGCCGGCGACGCCAAGCGCTTTATCCTTATCATTTTTAAGCTCTTCAACACTGGGCGTCGCGACATAGCCGATAACATGCGCCGCCGCCGCGCCCAGCGGATAATTTCTTAATTCACCCATATCGATCGCAACGCCGGGCAGTTCTGGCGTTAAAACTTCCAGTTTGGAAATTTCGTCCCAGGTCAAATTGGTTTTAAGCGTCACCGGCATAAAGCCTTTGCTGCGCGTGACATCGCGCAGAATACGGCTCCTTTCATCAGGTTCGATGGTAATGATGCTGGCAACCTTGCTGAGCGTATCGTCAACATCGCGCACATCTTCACGGATCATGATCGCGCGGAATACCTGTTGATTGAGCGCGAGCGGCGCGCCGGTGCGGTCCTTTAATTGGCCGCGCGGCGGCGGCAGCACCCGCATGCTGATGCGGTTTTCTTCGGATAATAAATTATAGGCTTCGCCCTTTAAAATTTGCAGCTGGAACAACCGCCCGAGCAGCAAGACAGTAAGCCCGCCCTGCGCCGCACCGAGCAACAGGGTGCGCCGCGTGATGAGCCGCTGGCGGTCGTTATCGCGTTCCAGCGTGCTGATCATTTTAATACCGGCAACAGACGGCGCAGTACCGTCAACATACCCGCCAATAACGGAAAGGCCAGAATAGAGACAAAAATGGACATGCCGATCGTGGTGAGCGATGGCCAGCTGCCGATCATAACGCCGTAGCATAAGCCTTCGACCAAGCGCGCCAAAATTACGATAACCGTCGCTGCCGCCCAACCCAGCCAGAAATTTTGCAACAGTAGAGCGCGATGCTGGATTTGTGTAGTTAGTGCGCTGGCGACAAACAGAAACGACGATACGCCCAACAATGGCGTGCCGCTGATCAAATCATAGAGCAGGCCCAGCACAAATACCGTCCATAGCGGTTGCAGGTCGGGGCGATACAATGCCCAGAAAAATACCGTCAGCAGCGGCCATAAAATAATAATGCGCACGGTGCCCACCGCCGGCAATGGCACCACTGTCAGCACCATAGCCAAAAACACCGTCAACGGCGGGATGATAAAAGCAAGATAAGACAGATAATTCGGGTTGTTCGGAGTGAATTGCCGCATGCCCGGTAGCAAACGAGTCATGGATTGACGAAATTCGGTTTCGTCAGGCTGGCAATCGTGCCGTAATCGACCAGCCGCACTATCTCCAACCGTGACAAATCGGCAAAGGCGCTGACCATGGCCAGGCCGTCTTTAAGCGCACTGATTTTACCGACCGGCAAACCGGATGGCAACACACCGTCAAAACCCGAGGTTACGATACGGTCGCCAACCGTCAGCTGGACGTCCCCAGGCAGATGGATAAGTTCCAAGACGCCAGTGTCCGTACCGGCCAAGACCGCGCGCACGCGGCTGTTTTCCAGCACGACCGGGATATGCGATGAAATATCATTGAGCAGCAGGATGCGGCCGTAACGGCCGTCCGCATCGACATCGACCAAACGCCCGGCCAGTCCATCCCCGGTAATCGCCGCCATCCCGCGCCGCAATTTAGTGTCACCTTCGATGGTGACGAGAAGGCTGTTACCGAAACTGCTGCCGCTGTCGGCAAACACCCGCGCGGTGACGGCCTGCAATTCATGTTCCTGTTTCAAATTAAGCAAGGCGCGCAGCGCGCGATTTTCGGTATCAAGCCGCAGCGCGGTGGCATGCCAATCGCGCAACGCAACAGCCTCGTCCCTTAATTGGGTGTTTTCTGCCTGCAGCGTGGCATGCGCTTGCCAAAAATCCTGCAGCTGCCCAACATTATGCGCGGGATGTGACAGTAGCGAAAACAAGGGTGCGGTGAGGCGCACCGCGCCCATGCGTAAACCTTCCAGCTGCGTTTGATGCGTTGCAGACAGCAGCATAGTAACCAGCGATAACAGCAATAATCCGGCCACTGCGCTATGCGACACCAGTGTGCGCACAGGGATGGCGGCCAAGGCCACTTGCCGGAATTTGAGGGTCATGGCGGGGAGATAAGCACAGCAAGAAACAGGCTGCAAGAATTCATTCGATGCTGGAAGCTAGAGACTGGAAGCTGGATTTTCTAGCATCTAGCTTCCAGCCTCTAACTTTCTTTAATACATCGAACTCAAGACGTTCTTCAGCGCTTTCATTTCTTCCAGCGCGCGGCCGGTGCCGAGCGCAACACACAATAGCGGATTATCCGCGACCGAGACCGGCAGGCCGGTCGCGTGCCGCAGCACGAAGTCAAGGTTGGACAACAGCGCGCCACCGCCGGTGAGCATGATGCCTTTGTCAACGATATCGGCGGCGAGTTCCGGCGCGGTATGTTCTAGCGCGAGCCTGACCGCATCGACAATCTGTGCGACCGGCTCCGCCAGCGCCTCGGCCACCTGGCGTTCGGAGATGACGATTTCTTTCGGCACACCGTCCGACAGATCCCGGCCCTTGATTTCCATCAAACGCCCCTCGCCCTCATCCGGCGGGCAGGCAGAGCCGATCATTTTCTTAATACGCTCGGCCGAGCTTTCGCCCACCAACAAATTGTGATTGCGGCGAATGTAATTGATAATCGCCTCATCCATTTTGTCGCCGCCGACGCGCACCGAACGCGCATAGACGATGCCGCCTAAGGAAATGACCGCAACCTCAGTGGTGCCGCCGCCGATATCAACGACCATGGAACCGGTGGGCTCCGTTACCGGCAGATTGGCGCCGATGGCGGCGGCCATCGGTTCTTCAATCAGATAGACAGAGCGCGCGCCGGCGGACTGCGCGGATTCTTGAATGGCGCGGCGTTCGACCGCAGTTGAACCCGATGGTACACAGACGATAATCTGTGGACTGGCAAAGCCGCGGCGGTTATGCACCTTGCGGATGAAATATTTGATCATCTCCTCAGCGACGTCGAAGTCAGCAATCACACCGTCGCGCAAGGGGCGAATGGCTTGGATATTACCGGGGGTGCGGCCAAGCATTAGTTTCGCTTCGTTGCCAACCGCCAGCACCTTGTTGCGGCCGTTGACATTGGCGATGGCAACGACGGACGGTTCGTTCAACACGATCCCCTGGCCGCGCACATAAACCAGCGTATTGGCGGTGCCCAGGTCAATTGCCAGGTCGTTGGACATAAAACCGAGGAGTTTTGCAAACATCTGCTGTATCTAACCTATTGAAATTTATAAGATTTAGGCTGGAATGACGCTTTTAATATCTATTGCCTGCCGCTCGTGCCGCGCATCATAACGGCAAAATCAAAACTGACAAGCCATTCCCCTAAATCATAAGTTAAAATGTCTTTGCTGCAGAATTTTCTTGTTGAAAGTAAATGATTGGCGTAATTTTATAATAGCAATTCAAATCATCTCATGGAGAAATTATGTCAATTAGTCCCTTTTTAAAACGTATCGCAGTAAAATTTGGAGTCGACCCTCTGGATATTGAATTTCATACTACTGTGCCGCGTGGTCCTTATAAGGCATTTAAAATAGGCGGACCAATTTCTGACGACACCCTTCCGAAACGGAAGCTATCTGGTTTAAAGCCGCCACCAGCAGCATGGTTTGGAGCGCAAACAACTACAGGACAAGGTCTTCAATTTCCACAAGGATGAAATAAAAAAGCCCCGCAATTGCGGGGCTTTTCTTATATTAATACCTTTTTCGTTACGCAGCATTACGAATAGGCGGCGTATTCGTATTCGCGTGATGCTTGCCATGCAGTACTGTTTCGCCGTGCAGATGCATATCGAGGCCGGCCATTTCAACCTCGGGTTTGACGCGCAGGCCAATCACGGCATCGGTCAGTTTCAGCAGTACAAAGGTAACTACCGCAGAATAAACGCCGATGATGATGACCGAGATAATTTGCGCCACCAGCTGGTTCGGATTGCCATACAACGCGCCTGCCGCGCCGCCGGAGATAGCGGGATTGGCAAACACGCCGGTTAAAATCGCGCCGACCGCGCCGCCGATACCGTGAATGCCGAAAACATCCAGACTGTCATCATATTTGAGCCAGCCTTTAACAAAGGTGACTGCAAAATAGCAGACAAAACCGGCGGCAACGCCAATGGCCAGCGATGCTTTAAAATCGACAAAGCCGCAGGCCGGGGTGATGGCGACCAACCCAGCGACCGCGCCGGACAAGGCACCGGCGACCGAAGGTTTGCGTTTATGTAGCAAAGTTTCGGTGGCGACCCAAGTGAGGCAGGCCATGGCGGCAGCGGAATTGGTCACCAGCATTGCATTGCCCGCCGAGGCCCCGGCTGTCAGCGCCGAGCCGGCGTTAAAGCCAAACCAGCCCACCCACAAGAGACCCGTGCCGACTACACTTAAGATCAGGTTATTGCCGGTCGATTGATGGGTTTCATAATCAAGGCCGCGCCCGATGACGAGCGCTGCCACCAAACCGGCCACACCGGAATTGATATGGACCACTGTACCGCCGGCAAAATCCAACGCCGCGCCAAAACCACCCAAGCCTTTAAAGCCGGCGATCCCTGTGCCACCCAGAAAACCACCTGGACCCCACACCCAATGCGCGACGGGCACATAGACGCATAGCATCCATAACGGCGCTAAAAACATAACCGCAGAAAACTTAATGCGGTCCGCGACCGAACCCAACAACAGGGCGGTGGTGATGGCGGCAAAGGTCATCTGGAACATCAAAAATACGGTTTCAGGAATAGTGCCATTGACTGACGATGGCAGCACGCCGCTCAAAAACGCCTTATCCCAGCCGCCCAAAAAGCCATTACCAGCGGTAAAGCTTAAGGAATACCCGATGACCGGCCACAGGACACCAACCACTGCGCAGACCGCCAGCGTTTGCATGAGGGTAGCGAGCGCATTATCCTGACGTACGAGGCCGCCGTAAAACAGCGCGAGGCCAGGAATGCTCATCATTAAAACCAGAAGCGATGACACCAGCATCCATGACGTATCGCCGCTGTTGATAACAGCGTCAGCGGCAAAGGCGGAGGAAGTGGCGGTCAACATGCCCAACAAAATAAGGACGGTCAGTTTAAAAATTTTCATAATATCTCCCGAGAGGTAAGGCTCGGGAAGCGACGCTAAGCAATTTAATTCTAAAAGTACAGCTTTTTATAAAGTAATATTATTACTTTTTCGCGCGCGATGTGCGATGAGATTATTGAGCGCATTAAGGTACGCCTTGGCGCTGGCGACCAGTGTATCAGTATCCGCGCCCTGGCCGTTAAAGACGCGGCTTTCCTTTTCCAACCGCACGGTGACCGCACCCATCGCATCGGTGCCTTCAGTCACCGCATGCACCTGATAGAGTTGCAAGACCGCCTTATGCGGCACCAGTTTTTGAATGGCGTTGAAAATAGCATCGACCGGACCATTACCGGAACTGGTCAGTGTATGATGCTTGTCCGCTATATCGAGCGTAAGCGTCGCATGTGGCGCGCCGGTCGAACCTGTCACGACATGCAGCGCGAGAAATTTAATGTTGTCCTGCGCGCGCGCCATTTCATCATCAACGAGAGCAATAATATCCTCATCAAAAATATCGCGTTTGTTGTCGGCCAAGGCTTTAAAGCGCGCAAAGGCATCACCCAATTCATTCTCGCTGAGCGTATAGCCTAAGGCATCGAGCTTCGTTTTAAACGCATTGCGGCCGGACAGTTTGCCCAAGGGCAGATGCGCCTGACTAAGACCCACCGACTCCGGTGTCATGATTTCATAGGTGCTTTTGTGCTTCAGATAGCCGTCTTGATGAATGCCGCTTTCATGCGCGAAAGCATTGGCGCCGACAATCGCCTTATTGGGTTGTACCAGCATGCCGGTTGCCTGCACCACCATTTTGGAGAGGCGCGCCAAATGCGTGGTATCGACATTGATAGCGAGCGGCAGCGCATAGTCACGCGTTTTAACCGCCATGACGATTTCTTCCAGCGCGGCATTCCCGGCGCGTTCGCCAATGCCGTTGACCGTGCATTCCACCTGGCGCGCCCCCGCCATGACGCCGGCAAGAGAATTGGCGGTCGCCAAACCCAGATCATTATGGCAATGCACGGCGATCACCGCGCGGTCAATATTCGGCACTTTATTTTTAAGTGTCGTTATGAGTTCGCCGAATTCATTAGGCAGCGCATAGCCGACGGTGTCGGGAATGTTGACCGTCGTCGCGCCCGCGTTAATCGCAGTCTCGACACATGCACATAAAAAATCGGGTTCAGTGCGCGTGGCATCCTCGGCGCTCCATTCCACATCGGGGCACAGGTTTCGTGCGAGCGTGACGGAGGCGCGGATGGCGTCCAGCACCTGCTGTTTATCCATATTCAATTTATGCTGGCGGTGCAGCGGCGAGGTCGACAAAAAAGTATGTATGCGCGGGCGCGGCGCATGTTTGACGGCATCCCAGCAGCGGCGGATGTCAGCGTCTTTGGCGCGCGACAGGCCAGCAATAATCGCGGCTTTGCTGCGGCGGGCGATTTCACTAACGGCGGCAAAATCGCCGTCTGACGCGAACGGAAAACCCGCCTCAATAATATCGACGCCCATGGCCTCAAGCGCCTCGGCAATGCGCAGTTTTTCCGCCAGCGTCATCGCGGCGCCGGCGGATTGCTCGCCATCACGCAAAGTGGTGTCAAAAATTAACAGGCGTTCATGAACGGTCATTTATTGTTTACATAAATCTTAAAAAATGCATGCTGTAAAGATTATTGAAAACCGGAGGCCTATGAAACTCTATTACGCGCGCGACGTTAAAGCAGACCTTATCAAAAAACTGACGGTGACTATCATCGGTTACGGCAGCCAGGGCGCCGCCCATGCCAATAATCTGAAAGACAGCGGCGTTAAAGTTATTGTCGGCCTGCGCCCCGGCTCCGCCAGTATCGCCAAGGCGAAAAGCATGGGGCTGGAGGTTGCCGATATTCCTGATGCCGTGCGCCGCGCCGATATCACGATGATTTTAACGCCGGATGAATTGCAGGCGGATATCTATAATGATTACATCGCCGGTAATCTGCGCAAGGGTTCTGCGTTAGCCTTCGCGCATGGCCTGTCGATTCATTTTCAGCTGATTTCCCCACCTGCGGATTGCGATGTGATCATGATGGCGCCAAAGGGCCCAGGGCATCTGGTACGCGCCGAATTTCAAAAGGGCGGCGGCGTGCCATGCCTCGTGGCCGTTGAACAGGATAAATCCGGGCGCGCGCGCGATATTGCGATGTCTTACGCGGCAGCGATTGGCGGCGGTGTGTCAGGCATTATTGAAACGACCTTCCGCGAAGAATGCGAAACCGATCTGTTCGGTGAGCAGGCTGTCCTGTGCGGCGGCATCACCGCCCTTATCAAGGCGGGTTTTGAAACCCTGACCGAGGCGGGCTATGCGCCCGAGATGGCCTATTTCGAATGCCTGCATGAAGCGAAATTGATTGTGGATTTATTGTATCAATCTGGCCTTAAAGGCATGCGCTATTCCATTTCCAACACCGCGGAATATGGCGATTACACGCGCGGGCCGCGCATCATCACCGACGAAACTAAAAATGAAATGCGCAAAATCCTGCGCGAAATTCAAACCGGCCAATTCACGCGCGATTGGGTGCTCGAGAACAAAGCAGGCCAGGCGCATTTCCGCGCCACACGCCGCATTGAGACCGAACATCCGATTGAAGCGGTTGGCGAACAATTGCGCGGCATGATGCCGTGGATCCAAAATAATAAATTGCTCGATAACGACCGCCAGGCCCAGGCGCGTTTGGCGCATGATAAGGCGCTACCTGCTGTGACATTGCCGAAAGCCAAAACACCGGTTGTCAAAGCCAAACAAAGTGCCAAACGCTAAAAAAGTACAACTTACCGATTACGAATTTTAATAGCGCATTGTGGAACCGACGCCATCACCTGCGTGATTATTGAAAGCAAAGACAGTAATGACAATAGCTGGACGACGGTGGGGATTTCAGAAGACATCATCAATGCATCCTATCATGCGTTATGTGACAGTTACGTGTACAAACTGCTTACAGCGTAACATAATAGATATTAAAAACCTGTTAATTAATCCCGCAACAGCTCATTAATCCCCGTCTTGCTGCGCGTTTTTTCATCAACGCGTTTGACGATTACAGCACAATAGAGGCTTGGACCCGGGGTGCCATCGGGCAACGGATTGCCCGGCACTGTGCCGGGCACCACCACCGAATAGGCGGGCACGCGACCGTATAAAATCTCACCCGTCTTACGATCAATAATTTTGGTTGAGGCGCCGAGGTAAACGCCCATCGACAAGACCGCGCCCTCCTCCACCACCACGCCTTCGGCAACTTCGCTGCGCGCGCCGATGAAGACATTGTCTTCGATAATGACGGGCGCGGCCTGCAACGGCTCCAAAACGCCGCCGATACCCACCCCGCCTGAGATGTGGCAATGCTTGCCAATCTGCGCGCAACTGCCGATGGTGGCCCAGGTATCGACCATGGTGCCTTCATCGACATAAGCGCCGACATTGATAAAAGATGGCATGAGCACACAACTTTTGGCGATAAAAGCCGATTGGCGCACGACGGCGCCCGGCACCGCGCGGAAACCGGCGGCGGTAAATTGGGTTTCATCCCAGTCGCGGAATTTGCTGGCGACCTTGTCATACCAATGGGCGTCGCCGGGACCGCCCGAAATGGGGCGCGTCTGGTTGAGCCGGAATGACAGCAGCACCGCCTTTTTCAGCCACTCATTGATCTGCCACATCGCGCCGATTTTTTCGGCAACGCGCAATTCGCCCTTGTCCAGCCGGTCGAGCGCGACATTGACCGCGCTGCGCACCTCACCCGTTGTCGAGGTGTCAATTTGCATGCGGTCTTCCCAGGCCTGGGTGATGGTGTTTTTAAGGTCGGTCAGCGGCATTGAATTTCTTTCGTTCCGGTAAATTTGTAAGTAATGTGCGGCAAAGGTCAAGTTTCTTATGCGCCATGTCATCATCATTATGGGTCCGACCGCGAGCGGTAAATCTGCCCGCGCGCTGGCGCTGGCATGCGAGAGCAACGGTATCGTTATTAATGCGGATGCGATGCAATGTTACCGGCCTTTGCCGATTTTATCGGCGCAGCCGACGGTGGAGGAACAAGCCCAGGTACCGCACCAGCTGTATGGACTTTTGGCGCCGGATGACATGATGACCGCCGCGCGCTGGCGGGAGTTGGCGCTGGTCGAAATTGAACGGGCATTTGCCGCAGGACAACAGCCCATTTTATGCGGCGGCACCGGATTTTATATTAAGGCGTTGCTAGAAGGATTGGCGGAAATACCGGCTATCGATCTTGCCATGCGCGAAAATTTAAATGCGCAACAGGCGGCGGTTGGCAACGCGATACTGTATGCGGAGTTGGCGCAGTGTGATGCCGATAGTGCCGCGCGTATTAAGGTCGGTGATACACAACGCTTGCTGCGTGCGCTGGAAGTTTACCATGGCACCGGGCAAAGTTTAACTTGGTGGCAAACCCAGGGTAAAAGCGCCGCGCCCGACTGGACGCACGAGATAATTACCATCATGCCGCCGCGTGATGACCTTTATACGCGGATCAACCAGCGCACGCATGACATGTTGGCTAATCATGTGTTGGATGAAGTGGCAGTGGTTGAGATTGCCGAAACATCGCCCGCTTGGAAGACGCATGGTTACCGCGAATTTAAAGCCTATCTTGCCGGTCGATTGTCGTTAGACGAGGCCATTGCGCAAACCCAACAGGTGACGCGCAATTACGCCAAGCGGCAGATGACGTGGTTAAGAAATCAGATAAAATCATAATGGTTCAGGCGGATTTTGGTGCGTCATGCGTGCCGATAATGTTCTATATTTTTTGGTACTTTGCCAATGTGATAATTTTACCATGTAGTCTTGCATGGCTGCAAAAAATTTTAAATGTTCTTGTCGTGTAGTTTTAGATAATTGTTGTGCACGCAACAAAGTTATAGATGGCACACCTTGCCTGTAATCATAAAACGCATCAGCGGCTTGTTTTGCGTCCATGGAGTAAAGTACTTGACCATCACGCATAAAGGCAAATGTGTCTTTTTCAAAATACATTGTAAAATAGTGATCTTGTGAGCTCACTAAAACAAAGGCAGCATTTGACTGCATATCATAGTAAACATGGGGAGCCACGATGCAGCAGGTTTTCTTAGTTTGTGCAACGAAAAGAGGAGCATTAGGCGGCAAATTTAACTTATTACACCAAGATGCTTGTTGCATGTTGTGATCAACAGGTTTTGGCGTTTCAATATGGCTATAAGCAACAATTTCATTCTTTAATGTTAAAATCGGCTCTGCACCAATCATGCGTAGCCCTATTGCATTACACAAAAATTTAATTTGGGCTTGCTTGGGAAACAATTCAACTTCGCATTGCGTACGGCTGACTCGAACATTTAACAAACCTGAAACATGTAACAGGCTCGTATTGCTGCTGTATTCATATTCGATTGTATCAAAAAAATGATGATTCACATGATATTCCTTAAGAATTAACTTTAGGAATGATATGAAACTGTAATTTTGTCAAATTATTTCAATTTACGATATGCTGCCAAGGCCGCGTCGCGACTTTCTGCCAGATCAACAATCGGCGCAGGATAATTAGCAGGCGGCATCTCCATCTCCCACGGTGTATGAATAAATTTTTTGGGGATATCCGTAAGTTCCGGGATCCATGCCCGCACATAATCACCCGCCGCATCGAACTTTTTACCCTGCAGCACCGGATTAAAGATACGGAAATAAGGTGCGGCATCCGCGCCTGACCCCGCGACCCACTGCCAGTTGCCGCTGTTATTCGCCAAATCCGCATCGACTAGGCAATCCAAAAACCAGTCTGCACCATCCTGCCACGGTTGCAGCAAATTTTTGACGAGAAACGATGCGGTGATCAGCCGCACGCGGTTATGCATCCAGCCGCTGGTCCACAATTGTCGCATGCCGGCATCAACGATGGGATAGCCGGTCTGGCCGCGCTGCCATGCCGTCAAAAGCGCTTTGTTTTTCTGCCACTCAAAATTTTCATACTTTTTGTTGTACGGTTTGTCTGGCAAATCCGGGTTATAATACAACAACATATAATTAAATTCGCGCCAGGCAAGTTCGGATAAAAATTTGGCGGCATTGCCCTGTACGCTATGATTGCCATGCATTTTATGCTGCGCGGCATACCAGACAGTACGCGGCGACACCTCGCCCCAATGCAGATGCGGCGACAGGCGCGCGGTGACCTCAAGCGCCGGTTGATTGCGCCCATTGGCATAATGGGAAAGCTTATCATCCAGGAATTCCGCAAGCGTGTGTTTCGCAGTTGCTTCGCCCGGTTGCCAGGTGTCGGCAAAACCAGTTGCCCAATCGGGTTTGGTGGGCAGCAATTGCCAATTTTGCAAGTCATCTGATTTTATATGTGGCGGTACGGCGGGTAATTTGCGCGGCGCCGGCAGTGGCGCGGTGATGCTGTTATCGGATGCCTGCAGCGCGCGCCAGAACGGCGTGAAAACTTTAAAACTGCCGCCCTGCTTGGTTTTGAGTTCCCAGGGTTCAAACAACAGGCTGCCGTTACTGCTGTGCCATACAATATTATGATGCGTCAGGTCGTCTTTAAGTTTGGTATCGCGCTTGACCGCGCCGGGTTCATAGCAGCGGTTGACATAAACTGCAGTGGCACCAGTTTCCTTTACCAGTTTTTTAAGTTCAGCTGCCGCATCACCGCGGCGCAGGATAAGTTCACTGCCGCATTTTTTCATGTCTGCAATTAATGCCATTAGACTATGATGCAGCCACCAGTGTTGCGCGCCGCCCAGCGGCGTTACATCCCGGTTGGTTTCCAGAATATAAATGGGAATAAGGGGTGCGCCACTGGCCAGCGCCGCTGTGAGCGCCGGATTATCCGCCAGCCGCAGATCCTGGCGAAACCATAAGATGATAGGCGGCTTATTAGTGCGTGCGGTTGCTTTCATGAACAGGTGCCTTTAATAACGTTGCGGCAGAGGATAAGTTAAAATGAATAAACAGCCCATCGGTATTATTTGCGCGATTCCGGAAGAGCGCGCGGCATTCGGCAAGCATTTTAAAATTGACAGCCAAACGCAAATTGGTGATGCGGTCTTTTACAGTGGCGCAATTGACGGCCGTGCCGTGGTGCTGGTGGAATGCGGAATTGGCAAGGTCAATGCCGCATTCGCCGCGACGATCCTGTGCCATCATTACCAGACCAAGCAGATTATTTTTTCCGGTATTGCAGGCGGCATTGACCCGGCGTTAAACGTCGGCGATGTCGTGGTGGCGACCGAACTGGTGCAATATGATTACGGCCGTCTGCAACAGGGCGAGATTATCGCCTATCGCCCCGGTATTCCGCCGTTGCCGTTTATTGCCGCGGATAATATTGGCTATACGATTGCGCCTGGTCTGGTCGCCGGGCTGAAAACCGCCTTTGCCGCCGTGAAACTGCCGGATTTTCAGGGCCGTACGCCGCAGTTAGATTACGGGATGATTTTAACCGGTGATGTATTTTTGAATGACACCATCGTGCGTGAAACATTGTTCGAACAATATGCCGCGAAAGCGATTGAGATGGAGGGGGGCGCGATTACCCAGGTCGCTGAAAAGTTCGGTGCAGACGTTGTCATAATCCGCGCGCTGTCTGACCTGGCCGGTGATGACAGCCATCTGGATTTTGTCGAATTCGGCGGTTATGCGGCGGAAATCTGTATTGCCTTAGTTCTTGCCGCGCTAAAAATTCTATAGCACCTAAACCTTCATTGGTAAAATCATCAGCGAGATATTAGCCAGATGCAGCTGGCGCTGCACGGCGTAGGCCGTGTTGTTATGCAGCATGCGCGTGAACAGATTTTCGTGTTCGAAAATCAGTTTGGTCGCGAAAAAGATGCTGTCCGGATAGGTTTCGTGAATGAGCTGGGCAAGCTTGGTCACTTCATGCACCTTATCCGGGCCATAGGCATAATAGGATTCCGCGGCAATCCCGGCGCGTTCGGTATGATTGACATAGATGCGCAGGTCGCCCACGACATCGCGCTGCATCGCCGCGATCTGCAGGTCGCCTTCAAAACTGTCGGTATCAACTTCGCCCACGCGCAGGAAGACGAAGTTTTTAAAGCGGCCCGGGAAGAGGTGAAAGACCGATTGCACCAAATGCATGCCAAGACCGACATTGTCCGCGACCAAAAACACCGCGGTCGGCGCGGCATGGTCGATCACCGGCGGATTTTCCGATTTGATGCCGTCCGCGGCCAGCATGATTTGCTGATTAATCGCATTCAGGTGTTTCATAACTTCAAAATAATGCCGCCGCACGAACAGGCATAAAATAACCACACTGCCGGTGAACAGCATGGTCAGCCAGCCGCCCTGGGCGAATTTTTCAAACAGCGTAATGATCAAAATACCGGTGACCAATAATGCCGCCAGCACCGACAATACCAGTCTCCCTACCACATAACGGCGCGCGCCCTTGTGCCAGCATTGCACCCAGTAACGCGTCAAACCCCACAGTGATAATGAGAAAGTAATAAAGACGTTGATGGAATACAGCACCACCAACACATCGACCCGGCCTTGTGTGATCAGCAAAATCAGCAGCGCGGCAATGGCCATTAAAATCATGCCGTTGTGGGTCACGAGACGCGATGACAATTGGCGGAACTGGTGCGGCATCCAATGGTCGCGCGCCATATTTGCCAGGACCGCCGGGCCCGCCAGATAACCGGCATTGGCGGCGACAAATAACAAAGCGGCGGCAAAAAACATCGTGATAATCAAGATGCCGCGCGCCAAATCCGGTTGGCCCGACAGTACCGCCGCCAGGATATTTTGGAACGTCACTGCATTTAATGTCATGCCTTCCTGTGGCACCACTTCCCATAATAAATACAGGATGATTAAACCACCCGCCAAAAACGCCAGCGATACCGCCATATACATCATGGTGACCTTGCCGGTATGCACGCGCGGTTCCTTGAGCATATTGACGTTGTTGGAAACCGCCTCGATCCCCGTATAGGTCCCGCCGCCCAGCGCAAAGGCGCGCATCAACAGCGCCAGCATCCCCACCCAGCCAAGCTCCTGCACCGTGCTGTGCGTTTCATGAATGGTATTGGGAATAAGGTTGCTGAGGCCACGCGCATGAAGGGCAATACCCAAGATGATAAAAATAATATGTGTCACCAAAAAACCCATGAAGAGCGGCATTAGAATTTTTATGGACTCTTTGACGCCGCGCAGGTTGAGCAACAGCAGCGCAATCACCATCGCCAGCGCCACCGGCAATTTGATAGCCTGATAATGCAGTGGCATCAGGCTGAACAGTGCATCAGATGCGGCGGCAATCGAAATTGCCACCGTTAAAACATAATCGATGAGCAGCGCGGAGCCAGAAAACAGCCCGGCATAGGGGCCGATCAATTTGCTGGCGACCTTGTACCCGCCGCCGCCGGACGGAAATAGTTCCACGACCTGGTTATAGGCAATCGCAATGACAAAGACGGTAAGCGCGGTGGCCGCCGCGAGATAGAGTGCCAACGGCATATGTGTGCCCAGCGCCACAAACAATTCCGGCGGACCGTAATTGGCTGATGACACGCCGTCCGCACCAATGCCAACCCAGGCCAGAAAGGCGACCAGTGCCACCGAATGGCGGGCATCCGGATGCATGGGGTCGCGCGGCGGGCCGATGACAAAATCACGCAGCCGGGTTAAAAAAGGTTTCATCATGTCATCGTTTTATCGCGCGAAAATTGCCGCGGCAACCGTTAATCCTGCGGCTCGCATGCCATTGCCGCGCGCTGCGTGGCGGATTAAACTGGTTTTATGACCGTACCCCTTTTGCATGTGACCGATCTTTCCATCGCTTTTGCCCAGGCCGGCGGTGGGCGGTTTGATGCTGTCAAACACGTCAGTTTCGATATTGCGCGCGGTGAAACGGTGGCGCTGGTGGGGGAAAGCGGTTCGGGGAAATCCGTCACCGCGCTGGGGTTGTTGCAGCTGTTGCCGCCCAGCGCATCCTATCCCAGCGGCAGTATTATATTTGATGGTATGGAGTTGCGCGGCGCACCGGCAAAGCAGCTGCGCCAGATCCGCGGCGCCCGCATCGGCATAATTTTCCAGGAGCCAATGACGGCGCTGAACCCGCTGCATACGATTGAAAAACAAATCAATGAAATTTTGTTGGTGCACAAGCGGCTGTCCCGCCGCGCGGCGCGCGCCCGCACATTGGAGCTGTTGGACCTGGTCGGCATTAAAAACGCCGCGCGGCGCCTCGCCGCCTATCCGCATGAATTATCGGGCGGTCAGCGGCAGCGCGTGATGATTGCGATGGCGCTGGCCAATGAACCTGACCTGCTGATTGCCGATGAGCCAACCACGGCGCTCGACGTCACAGTGCAGGCGCAGATTTTGCAATTGCTGAAAGATCTGCAGGCGAAACTGGGTATGGCGCTGTTGCTGATTACCCATGACCTTAACATCGTGCGGCATATGGCGGCACGCGTTTGCGTGATGAAAAGCGGTGAAATTGTGGAGCAAGGCGAAACCACGACATTATTTGCCGCGCCGCAGCATACCTATACCAAAATGCTGCTCGGCACCCAGCCGAAGGGCGCGCCGCAACCTGTGGCTAGTGACGCCTCGCAAATTTTGACCGCGCAAAATTTAAAAATCTGGTTTCCGATCAAATCCGGATTTTTCATGCAGACAAAGGATTATGTGCGCGCGGTCAATGACGTGAGCCTCATGCTACGCGCCGGGGAAACGCTGGGCGTCGTGGGGGAAAGCGGTTCCGGTAAATCGACATTGGGTTATGCCTTATTGCGTTTAATCAAAAGCACCGGCGGCGAGATTTTATTCGAAACGCACAATCTGCGCGCGTTGTCGCAACATGACATGCGGCCGCTCAGAAAAGATTTGCAGATTGTATTTCAGGACCCGTTTGGGGCGCTATCCCCGCGCCTGACGGTCGCGCAAATTATTGGCGAGGGTTTGGGTATCCATAGGCCGGAATTAACCGCCGCCGAACGCGAGGCGCGTGTTTGCGACATTTTGACCGAGGTAGGGTTAGACCCCGGCGTGCGCCACCGTTACCCGCATGAATTTTCCGGCGGCCAGCGCCAGCGCATTGCAATTGCACGCGCGATGATTTTGCAACCGCGTTTCGTGGTGTTGGACGAGCCGACTTCAGCGCTCGATATGTCGGTACAGGCGCAGATTGTCGATCTGCTCAGGAACTTGCAGCAGAAATACCAGCTGTCTTATTTGTTCATCAGCCATGATTTGCATGTTGTGCGTGCGATGTCGCACCGCATTATCGTTATGAAAGATGGTGAGGTGGTTGAAACCGGCGCGGCGGCGGATATTTTCGCGCATCCACAACATCCCTACACACAAAAACTGCTGGTCGCGACGTTAGAGCATCGCGCCGCATAGCACTTGACCGCACGGCCTCATTAGAGTTTTTTCATCATCAAAGCTTCACCAGCAGTATGTAATCCCAACGGATCATCAACAACACCGATTTTTTGCCAACCTAATGCTGTATAAAAACTATCGATGGGTGTAAATAAATATAATCTCTCAAAATTATAAGTTTGTTTGGCTTCGGTTTCGCAATGCGCCATCAGCAAACGCGCGATGCCTTGCTGGCGATAAAAGGAATGAACAAATAATGATGCCAGCCACGGTGAAAGATCTGGCCGGGTTGGACAATCTTCTAACTTTAAGCTGACAATTCCGGCGGGCTTATCCTTGATGATTGCTATCCAGGTTTGCGGCAATACATATGAAGCAGCCCTTTGCTGATATTCTTTTTGAATTTGTGTAAAGCTGCGTCTTGGCGTTTGGCATCCCCATTCACCAAAACTCCAGGCCGCGCACGTATCGGCAAATTCCGGACAATCGCGCAGTGACAAAATTTTGCAGGATGCTTTCATCATTTTACTATAAATCAACCGTCACAAACCGCAACAATCCTTGAGTTGAGCGGCGCAGCGCGTAATTGCACAAGATAAAGCATGAACAAAGTGCCGTTGCCCAAGGTTGCCGTGATTGGTTGCGGCCATTGGGGCAAAAATATTATCCGCAATTTTGCCGCGCTGGGCGCCCTCGGCGCCGTCAGCGATTATAATCAGAGCCAGGCCGCCAGCTTTGCGGAAACGTATAAAGTACCAGCGCTGAGCTGGGACGCAGTTTTAGCCGACCCCGCCATTCAGGCAGTGGTGCTGGTAACACCGATCCCAACGCATGTGGAGATGGCGCATGCGGCATTAAATGCCGGTAAAGATGTTTATGTTGAAAAGCCGCTGGCCCTGCGCGCAGCGGATGCCACCGCCCTGTTTGACAAGGCGGCGGCCAAGGGCCGTCTGGTCATGGTCGGGCATCTCTTGATGTATCATCCAGCATTTTTGAAACTGGCGGAGTTGGTTAAAGCCGGTGAAATCGGCCGTGTACGCTACATCGCGGCGCACCGTTTGAATTACTGGATCGTGCGCGAAGATGAAGATGTGGTGGCGGATCTGGCGCCGCATGACCTGTCCATGGTGCTGCATTTAATGGGTGAACTGCCGCATACAGTTACGACCGCAAAACATCATTATTTGCACCCTGCGGCTGCCGATATTGCCAAGGTTAGCTTGCAATTCACCGATGCCGCGGCGCATTTGTACCTGTCGCGCCTTAATCCGTACAAAGAACAGCGCCTATCGGTGCTGGGCGAAACCGGTACGCTGGTCTTTGACGATACCAAAGCCTGGGATGAAAAACTGATGCTGTCGCGCCCGACCGGTGACACCGTGCATCAGATGATTGCGCTCGGCACGCACGAACCGCTGCAGCTGGAATGCCAACATTTTCTGGAATGTATCCAGACTCGTGTGCAGCCGCGCACCAGCGGCCAACCCGTTATTGATGTCACGACTGTGTTAGAAAAAATCCTGGAGCCAAGTGTATGATCCCGTTTATCGATTTACAAGCGCAACGCGCGCAGATTGCGCCCCAGATAGATGCTGCCATCGCCCGTGTGCTGGAGCACGGCCAGTTTATTTTAGGACCTGAGGTCAAGGCGCTCGAAGAACAGCTGGCCGATTTTTGTGGCGCCAAATATGTCGTGGCCTGCGCCAATGGCACTGATGCCATCGCCCTGCCGTTGATGGCGATAGGTGTGCGCAGGGGCGATGCAATCTTTGTCCCCTCTTTCACTTTCTGTGCGACGGCAGAAGTGGTCTGCTGGCTGGGCGCGACGCCGTATTTTGTCGACATCGACCCGCACACTTTTAACATGTGTCCTAAATCATTGGCGGCGGCGATTGCCGAATGTAAACAAACCGAACTCGCGCCGCGCGGAATCATCAGCGTGGATCTGTTCGGCCTTGCCGCTGATTATGACGCGATTCAGGCGGTAGCGGACGCCCATGAACTATGGGTCATCAATGACAGCGCGCAGGGGTTTGGCGCGACCTATAAAAACCGCACTGCCGGCAGTTACGGCCGCTTTGCCACGACGTCGTTTTTTCCAGCCAAACCGCTGGGCTGTTATGGTGATGGCGGCGCAATCTTTACCAATAATGAAGATGATCTGGCCGTATTACATTCATTGCGCGTACATGGCCAAGGCAGCGATAAATACGATAACGTTCGCATTGGCATGAACAGCCGCCTAGATACCATCCAGGCCGCAGTGCTGCTGGAAAAATTGAAAATTTTTAAAGACGAGATTGCCGCGCGCAACCGTGTTGCCGCGCGTTATACGGCAGCGTTACAAAATATAGTAGAAACACCACAAGTGTCGGACGGTTACACCTCGACCTGGGCGCAATATACGGTTTGCGTGACAGCAGGCGACCGCGCGCAAATCCAGGATACGCTAAAGGCGCAAGGCATCCCAACCATGATCTATTATCCAAAACCGCTGCATTTGCAGCAGGCCTATAAAAAATACCCGTCTGTTAAAGCCGGCTTGCCCAATTCCGAACAACGCATGCACCAGGTGTTAAGCCTGCCGATGCATCCGTATCTGGATGCCACGACGCAGGATAAGATTATCAGTGCGGTGCAAGGCGTGTGTGTGGCGAAAGCGGCCTGATTTTTAGGGCAGATGTTAAAACCGCTGTGAAATTCCGACATAAGGTTGCCAGTCCGGCGCGGCTTCATTGAGGCCGATGTTGACACCCGCATCCAGCTGTACATTATCTTTGACCAGCCAGGTTACCGCGCAATCAGCGGTATACTGATTATCACTGTCGTGATCAGTCGTGAGATTGCTGTAGAGTTCGGCGTAACCCGTAACATCTTTCATCAATGGGTGGCCGATATTAATAAGGTTTTGATAATTGGTATGAACGCCATCGAGATTGGCATTTTGTAACACATCAACTTCAGCCAACAATGTTAGCAGCCAGTCATCCGGCAATTTTACTGCAGCTGGAATATAAGCACCGCTTTCAACATGGCCGTTGCCAAGGTTGCTGGACGCGGTCGGCAATTTAACATAGGGCACCACCGCTACCGCATAATCGCCGCCATCATTACCCAGCAGATTAAATTTAACGCGGGTTGTAAGATCACTGATACCGGCCGTGGATGTCCGCGTATCGCTGGCACGATCAGTGGTATGATTAAAATTTAATGGCGCGAAGGCCAATTCCAAATCTGTATGTTGGGTCAGGCCCAGTTTGGCAGTGGTATTAAACAACGTCAGGTTTGATAACGTAACATTCGTTTCATTATGATGATCATAGGTGTAAAAGGCCAAATCTGTTTCATATTGAAAATGTCCCGCATCAACAGTGTAAGGTGAAAAAGATTTGGTTGGCCGATCAGTTGCAAAGTCGCGCAACTGATTATCCGGCACCGGATTGAACAGCGTGTATTGAGATTTATCCAGCACGACATCATTCGCAACGGCAAAGCCAAGTGGCAAACTTACAGATAGTGCCGTCAATAACAGTAATTTTCTCATGTTTTCAACTTATCGCTATAAGGCACAAGTTTATGTGCGGCTGTAAAATATGGCTACCTCTAACTAATATTTTTTACAAAAATTTTACAGGCGTAATTCAATCGGCGAGCAGCCGATAACCAATGCCGGGTTCCGTAAAAATATAGCGCGGGGCCAGCGGGTCATCTTTGCTGCTTCGGCAAAATTGGCGAACAGCACTGTGAACCATAACCATGCCGCAATCGCGCCGACAAACCAGCCTGGCTCGGTTGGTTGTGAAACTGGATTATAAAATGCCAACACTGTGGTCATGATCGCACCGATATAGACCACGAACATGACAGGATTGCGCAGCTGGTATAGGGGATGCAAACGGCGCAGTGAATTGATGATTGCGGTGGCGATGTCCTGGCGGCTTAAAAATTTACTATTACGTGCCATGTCAATCTCACTTCAAAATTTGCGTGGCAAAATGTTCAGCAATCGGTCCCAATGCAAAGGCCGGTGCATAGGTCAAGACGCCAACCATAATGATGACGCCGATCAACAACGCAACGAACAGCGGCGTATGCGTCGCAAGCGTGCCGGAAGACGGCGGCGCAGTATTTTTCGTGGCCAGCGAGCCCGCAATCGCCAAGACCGGAATAATAATCCAGAACCGCCCAACTAACATGGCGATTGCGAGCGCGATATTATAGAATGACGTATTAGCGGTGAGACCGCCAAAAGCGCTGCCATTATTGTTGCCCGCCGACGTAAAGGCATAAAGGATTTCACTGAAGCCTTGCACACCAGGATTAAGAATCCCTGCCTTGCCAGCCGCTGCCAATGCCGCTATTGCCGCTCCAATTAACACCACCAACGGTGTTACCAAAATCGCGATTGACGCCATCTTGATTTCAAAACTTTGGATTTTTTTACCCAAGTATTCCGGCGTGCGGCCCACCATCAACCCGGCAATAAACACACCGATCAGCACAAACATCAGCATGCCATAAAGACCGGAACCCACGCCGCCAAAAACAACTTCACTGCATTGCATAAGAAACATCGGCACCAGACCGCCCAGCGGCGTGAAAGAGTCATGCATGGCATTGACCGAGCCGTTCGAGGCTGCCGTTGTAACCGCCGCCCACAACGTGGAATTAACGATGCCAAAACGGCTTTCCTTGCCTTCCATATTGCCACCGGGCTGCAGCTGGCTGGCGATTTGGTCAATGTTTAATGCCGCAAAATGCGGATTACCGCCTTGTTCTTGGTCCATACACATTAAAACCAGCGGGATCAAAATAATCAACATCGTAATTAGCAGCGCCCAGCCTTGCCGCGTATCGCGGATCATGCGGCCAAAAGTGTAACAGAGCGCGGCTGGAATTAATAAAATCGCCAGCGCTTCTAAAAAGTTCGCCAATGGAGTTGGGTTTTCAAACGGGTGCGCCGCGTTGGCATTAAAAAAACCGCCGCCATTGGTGCCAAGCTGTTTAATCGCAATTTGTGACGCAACTGGACCGCTGGCAATAGTTTGCTTGGTGACAGCTTCGCCTTGGTCATTGGTAGTTGTTTCCAATAATTGCGCGTCAACATAAGGTTTAAAGTTTTGCACGACGCCTTGTGATGCCAGGATTACCGCAAATACGCATGAAAGCGGCAGCAAAATATAAATTGTACCGCGGGTCAGGTCGGTCCAAAAGTTGCCAAGCGTTGCCGTGTTACGTCGCACAAAACCGCGGATCAGGGCAATGACCACCGCCATGCCCACCGCCGCCGACAGGAAGTTTTGCACGGTCAACGCGCCCATTTGCGACCAATAACTTAGTGTCGATTCGCCGCCGTAGGATTGCCAATTGATATTGGTTACAAAACTGACAGCTGTATTAAAGGATAGATGCGGTAATACTTCGCTCATTTTTGCGGGATTTAACGGCAACATGGTTTGCAGGCGCAGCCAGCCATATACAACCAAAACGGACACAAAGCTGAAAACAAGCAAATGCAGCGCATAGGTTTTCCAGCTCATCTCCTGTTGCGGGTCAATGCCAGTCAACCTGTAAAAGCCGTGCTCCAGCCAACCTAACGCCCGGGTCATAAAAGTTGTTTCGCCTTCGTAGACATTGGCCATATAGAGGCCGAGCGGTTTCACGCAGACAAACAACACCGCAAAATAAAAGATAATTTGTAGCCAGCCGTTGGTTAAAATCTGGCTCATGGAAATATTTCCGGCCTAAATAAGGCAATCAACAAATAAATCAACAGTACCAAAGCGATACAACCTATCACAACATAGAATGATATCATGCGGCATCCTCCTGCAAATTGTTACAAAAGGCGACCAACCCGACGCTGATCCCAAAAAACAAAATGGTCAAACCGATAAACACAAAATCCATGACACACTCGGAATTATCAATACTTCTTACTGTGCGCCGTCATGCCCAAACCGTCTCGTAAAAGTTCTGTAAAAAAGTTTCTGTGCACAATGCAGATGTTTACGAAAATTATATGAGCAAGTTTGCTACTATCAGTTGAATGCAAAACATACTGTTGCATGAAAAAATCCGAGGCATGTTATTACATACGTGGAAGACGCCAACCAAAAAGTTAGAGCTCTGGCGGGTTATTTTCATGGGTTAGATTGATTATCAGTAGCAGCACTGGGTTGTTGTGCTAGCATTTGAATACATCAACAATACAGTTTCGAAAATTTGAAATCTTATGAAATCAAAGTTTGGTGCCCGGAGGGACGTTAATTAACGTCCAAAGTTAAGCATTTAATAGGATTTAATGATATATTATTTTTGTTGTGCCCCCAAATGTGCCCCGAGAAATAATCCATCCGGTTGATTCACATCCAACCCGTATATTATTTTATCTTCTTAAAAAGACAATCAGTTTAATGGATTGGTTTGACTTTTAAAACCGTTGCGAGATGCCAATGTACGGCTGCCAATCTGGCGCGGCTTCGTTGAGTCCAATGTTGACACCGGCATCCAGCTGCAGATTCTCCTTGACCAGCCATGTTACCGCGAAATCGGCAGTATATTGATCTTCGCCGTCATCATCAGTGGTGAGATTGCTGTAAAGTTCAGCATACGCCATAACGTCTTTCATCAGCGGATGACCGATGTTGATCAGGTTTTGGTAATTGGTATGGGTGCCGCCCAGATCGGCATCTTGCAGAATATCAACTTCGGTCAAGAGCGTTAAAAGCCAGTCATTTGGTAAGACAGCAACAAAAGGAATATAGGCACCGCCTTCTATATGCCCGTTACCAAGATTACTTGATGCTGTGGGCAGTTTAACGTATGGCACCACGGCAACCGCATAATTACCGCCGTCATTGCCTAACAGGTTGAATTTTACACGCGTAAAAACATCGCCAATACCCGAAGTAGAGGTGCCGGTATCGGTAGCGCGATCTTTAGCATGCGTAAAATTAACCGGTGCAAAAGCTAGCTCAAAATCAGTGTTCTGGGTTAGGCCCAATTTCACAGTTGTGTTGAATAGCGCGACATTTGATAATGTTGTATTCGCCTCATTGTGATGATCGTAGGTCCAAATGGCCAGATCAGTTTCATATTGAAAGTGACCCGCATCAACAGTGTAGGGTGAAAATGACTTGGTGGGCCGGTCAGTGGCAAAGGCGCGCATCTGGTCGTCCGGCACCGGATTAAACAACGTATATTGTGACTTATCCGGCGTAGCATCTGCCGCCCATGCCAATCCTGTTGGCAACAAAGCGGTTAGCGTCGTTAATAACAATAATTTTTTCATGTCGCCAGCCTTATTGAGGTGAGACATGAGTTTGTGGGCAATTTTAAAATCCCGCTACGTCTGCGCGAAATTTTTTACAAAACTTTTACATAGAGAAATCAGTCACCAAGCAGCCGGTAACCAATGCCGGGCTCGGTAAAAATAAACCGTGGTGCCAAGGGATCATCTTTTAATTTATTACGTAAATGCTGGATATATATACGCAGGTAATGGCCGTTATTATCACCGCTTTTACCCCAAACGGTATGCAATAGTTCTGATTGTGTGACGATTTGCCCGGCTTTACGTACCAAGGCAGCGATCAAGGCATATTCGGTAGGCGTTAAGGACAGTAGATTTTCATCCATTATGACACGGCGCAGATTTACATCAACCGATAAACCAGCTTGTTGATAAATTTGTTCGCTATTAGCCTCACGGCGGCTATGATGGCGGAGCGCAACCTTGATGCGCGCCAGCAGTTCTTTGGTGCCAAATGGTTTTGTAAGATAATCATCGGCGCCCAATTCCAAAGCCGTCACCTTTTCGCCTTCACGGTTACGTGCCGACAAAACAATGATGGGTAAACTATTTTGCTGACGAATAGTGGCGATAATTTCTTTGCCATCCATATCCGGCAAACCCAGATCGAGGATAACTAAATCCGGCGGTTGGCGTGACGCCAGCTTCAACCCATCCTTACCGGTCGCAGCGGTTTTAACGCTGTAATCATCGGCAAGCGCAGCCTCCAAAAACGCGCGGATTTCCGCCGCGTCTTCAATGATTAAAATACGTGGCTTCATCGTCACGCTGTCACATCCGCATCTGGCATAATTAAATCGGATGGCAACAGAATATGAAATGCCGCACCGGTGTCCGCCAGATTTTCTGCCCAGATGCGCCCATCATGCGCATTTACAATCGCTTGGCAAATTGCCAATCCCAATCCGATCCCTTTCGCCTGATCGCCGTCATAATGCGTGGCGAACTTTTCGAAAATGGCTTGTTCCTGACCTGGTGGAATACCGGGACCATTATCCGATACCGATATTAAAATTCCATCGGCTTTTTTATAGGCGGCAATTGTAATTACACTGTCATGTGGTGTGTGTTTAGCGGCATTTTCCAGCAAATTTGACAGGACCTGAGTAATCAAGATGGCATCCATGCGTACCAGCGGCAGGTCATCCGCGATATTGGTTTGCAAAGCATGATTTTTAAGTACATCCTTGTTACCAGCAATCGCGCTGCCAATAATTTCTGACAGAAAATACGGCTCAAGGTTTAATTGCAGATTATCTTCATAGCGCGTGACATCCAGCAGGTTACTGACAATACGACTGAGGCGGCTGGTTTCATGCTGGATCGATTTTGCCAAACTTAAAGTAACCGCATCCTGTCTGATAACGGGCCGCAATGACAAGGTTTCCGCTGCGCCGCCAATTGCCGCCAGTGGCGTACGCAAATCATGCGAAATTGAACTGAGCAGCAAGTTGCGCAAGCGTTCCTGTTCATTGGCGAGGCGGGTTTGTTCGGCGGTTTCCTGTGCGCCGATACGTTCCAGCGCTGATGCCAGCAAGCTGGCGAAAGTTGCTAGCGTATCCACCTCATCCGTTTTGAGCAAACTATCTGGTAATTCCGGAAAGGCCGACAGCACACCCAGCTGCCGATCCATGCTGCGGATTGGCACGTAATAGCCGTGGGCGCTGGGCAATGTATCGGTGCCTCGGCCTGCCTCCTGCCCGTGATCAAAACACCATTTGGTGACAATTTCTTCTTTGGCATTGTCACCCAATAATTTGCCCGCATAGGAGGTGAAGGTGCCATTTTCCGGCAGCCAGATTGCCGCCGCCATGCCCAACGCATCTTCGGTATGTTTGACAACCATCTCGCAAATCGCGCGGCGTTCCCGGGTTGCTGTCAACATGCGGGTTAGGCGGTAAAAAATCTGCGTCTTGCGTTCGCGCTGGCGGGACAGATCGGCTTGTTCACGCAGCCGCGCCGCTTGGGTGGAAATAACCAAGCTGGCCAGCAACATGACACCAAACGTCAGCCAATATGATCGGTCATAAACATTGAAGCTGAAAATCGGTTGTACAAAAAAGAAATTTAGACTGCTGACGCTGATCAGTGAATATAATAAAGCAGCACCTCGGCTTAACGTTGCTGCCACAACAACGGCGCCCGTTAAATACAACATAATAATATCGGTTTGCGAAAAATAAGCACGCAGACTGTAGCCTAACCCCGTTAGCAAACCTGTGACTAGGATTGCCAAGACAAAATCACGCCAGCTTATTTTGGGCGTTAACAAGTGCCGTAAGGGTGAAGAAGATACCGCCGCCAGGCTGGTAATCACATAAACATCAATATCACCGCTATTGCGGATGATATGGTTGACCAGATTGGGCCGCAGCAATTCCTGCCAGCGCGGACGCACTGGCTTGCCAATGATAATCTTGGTAATACCGTTATTGCGCGCATAGCTGAGCAGCTCATCACCAATGCGTCCACCGGGCAGGTTAATAATATGCGCGCCGTTGCGCTCGGCACTATCCAGAATTTGCTGGATATGCTGGCGCAGCCGCGTGTTTTGTTTGGGCCCGGGTGGTTCGATATAGACCGCGGTCCAAGGTGCTTTCAAACTCATCGCCAACCGCCGCGCTGTGCGCACCAATTTGGCAGCCAGTTTATCTGGACCGATACATACCAGGAGGCGCTCACCAACTGTGTTGGGGGTAGTCAGCCCCTCGCGCAGCCGTTCATCATCGGTATCGGCATCGACATATTCCGCGGTACGGCGCAGCGCTAATTCCCGCAAAGATAATAGATTGGTTTTACGAAAAAAATTCTGCACCGCGCGTTCGTTGATGCCGGGCACCAGATAAACCTTGCCATCGCGCAGACGGTTTAACAATTCATCGGGCGGCGTATCGACCAGCACAATATCGTCCGCATTATCGAATAGCAGATCAGGAATGGTCTCACGTACCGCAATCCCGGTGATACTTTCAACAATGTCGTTGAGGCTTTCTAAATGCTGGACATTGAGCGTAGTGTAAACGTCAATCCCGGCGTCTAGCAGTTCTTCAATATCCTGCCAGCGTTTAGGGTGGCGGCTGGTCGGCGCGTTAGTATGCGCCAATTCATCCATTAATATGATGGCGGGTTTACGTTTGAGCGCAGCATCCAAATCAAATTCCGACAACTGGATACCCCGATAATCCTGTCGGACTTGCGGCAAAATCTGTAAATCAGCGAGCAAGGCGGCAGTCTCGACGCGGCCATGCGTTTCAACGATGCCAATGACAATATCAACGCCGCGCTGGCGTTGTCGTTGCGCTGCTTGCAGCATGGCATAAGTTTTACCCACGCCTGCCGAACTGCCGAAGAAGATTTTTAATTTGCCGCGTTTGTCACGCCGTTCATCATCAGCGATCTGTTTCAGCAACAGCGCCGGATCGGGACGGTTATCATTATTTATTTTGACCATGCAATGGCAGTTGGTTATCAAGCGCGAGGTTTAACTGTAAAACATTTACCACAGGTTCGCCCAGAAGGCCAAACTGGCGGTTGGTGATAGATGTTTTAACTAGGCTGCGCACCGTTTCAATATTTGCATGCCGTGCTGCTGCGACACGCGCAATCTGATAATCCGCTGCCGCCGGGCTAATCTGCGGGTCAAGACCGCTACCTGACGCGGTGATCAAGTCTACTGGAATTAAAGACCTGTTATTGGGATCAGCCTCCAGCAAGGCTTTAACACGCGCAAGAGCCACATCTTTTAAGGCGGGATTATTGACGCCAAGGTTGCTACCCGAAGATGCCGCCGCGTTATACGCCGGTGTCGTCGCCGACAGGCGGCCCCAAAAATATTGTGGTGCAGTAAAATTTTGACCGATTAATTTTGAGCCAATCACTTGGCCGGTTTTATTGGTGATGAGGCTGCCCTGGGTTTGCTGGGGAAATATTGTCTGTGAAATTAAGGTTACGATTGCTGGATAAACGCCGCCCAGTAACAGCGTTGATAACAACAGGAAAACAAAACTAATGCGGAAGGCCTTTAACATTTAAACCGCTCCTATCGCAGTAAGTAAGATGTCGATGATCTTGATGCCAATGAATGGCGCGATAATACCGCCCAGCCCATAAACCAGCGCATTATGCTGCAATAGTTTGGCGGCTCCAACCGGACGATATTTAACGCCCTTTAATGCCAGCGGTATCAGCGCCACAATAATCAGTGCATTGAATATTACTGCCGATAAAATCGCGCTGGCGGGTGAGGCCAGTCCCATGACATTAAGACGCATCAGCATAGGATAGGTGCTGGCAAAAGCCGCCGGGATGATTGCAAAATATTTGGCAAGGTCGTTAGCAATACTAAAGGTCGTGAGCGCGCCGCGCGTCATCAACAGCTGTTTGCCGATTTCCACAACTTCAATCAGTTTGGTGGGATCGGAGTCAAGATCGACCATGTTGCCAGCTTCTTTGGCGGCTTGCGTCCCGCTATTCATCACCACGGCGACATCGGCTTGCGCCAAGGCTGGCGCGTCGTTGGTACCATCGCCAACCATTGCCACCATCTCACCGCCCTTTTGCATATTGCGGATGTAATCAAGCTTAGTTTGCGGTGTGGCTTGCGCGATATAATCATCAACACCCGCTTCGGCGGCAATGGCGGCGGCGGTGAGTGGATTATCGCCGGTGACCATAACACTTTTAATGCCCATGCGGCGCAGGTCGGCCAGGCGATCCTTGATACCGTGCTTTACGACATCTTTTAAATGAATGACGCCTAAAATTGTCGCGCCACTTGCAACCAATAGTGGTGTACCGCCACTACGGGCAATGGCATCCGCCTGTTGCAAAGCATTGGCTGAACTCTGTCCGCCTAGCTTGGCGACATGCGCTGTAATCGCATCTCCCGCACCTTTTAGGATTTGTCCATCAAGCAATGTAATACCCGACAGCCGTGTCTCGGCACTGAATGGAATAAAGGTTGCGTTTAACGACTGACTATCCTGTGCCTGTACGCCGTATTTATTATAGGCCAGCAATACGATGCTCTTACCTTCCGGTGTGTCATCGGCTAGTGACGCTAATGCAGCGGCTTCGGCCAATTGCTGAATGGTCACACCATTCGCCGGGAAAAACGCGGTTGCCTGACGATTGCCGTGCGTAATCGTGCCGGTCTTATCAAGTAGCAACACGTTAATGTCACCGGCGGCTTCGACCGCGCGGCCGGACTTGGCGATCACATTCGCCTGCATCAAGCGGTCCATGCCCGCGATGCCGATGGCCGACAATAAACCACCTATGGTGGTCGGGATAAGACAAACAAGCAGAGCAACTAATACAGTGATGCTAACAACTGTGCCTTGACCGGCTTTTTCCACCGCGAAAATCGAGTATGGCAACAGGGTCGCGGTTGCCAGCAAAAAGATGATCGTCATGGTTGCCAGCAAAATACCCAGCGCAATTTCATTGGGTGTCTTCTGGCGTTTGGCGCCTTCGACCAATGCAATCATACGGTCCAGGAAACTTTCGCCCGGGTTGCTGGTAATGCGCACCACCAGCCAATCAGAGAGCAAGCGTGTGCCACCAGTCACGCCATCACGGTCACCGCCGCTTTCACGAATGACCGGCGCGCTTTCACCGGTGATCGCGCTTTCATCGACTGATGCTACGCCATCAATAATTTGACCATCGCCGGGGACAATCTCACCGGCCTCAATGACAATGTAATCATCCTTACGCAATTGTGTTGAGGATATGCTGTCAAAATAATGACGGTTATCAACGCGGTGCAGTTTTTTGGCTGGCGTATCGCGTCGCGCAGATTTCAGGGTGGCCGCTTGCGCCTTACCGCGTCCTTCGGCAACTGCTTCGGCAAAATTGGCAAATAATACTGTAAACCATAACCAAACCGTAATTGCGCCCACGAACCAGCTTGGTTCAGTCTGCTCCGTCACTGGATTATAAAACGCCAAAATGGTGGTCAAAATTGCGCCGATATACACGACGAACATGACCGGGTTACGAAGCTGATACACCGGATGTAATCGGCGCAGGGAGTTGCCGACAGCTGTTGCAATATCCTGACGGCTTAGAAATTTGCTATTACGGGCCATCTTTATCTCACTTCAAAATTTGCGTGGCAAAATGTTCAGCAATCGGCCCCAGCGCAAAAGCAGGTGCGTAAGTAAGCACACCAACCATGATGATGACGCCGATTAAAAGCGTGATGAACAACGGTGTATGCGTCGCCAGCGTACCGGTCGACGGTGGCACGGTGTTTTTCGTGGCCAGCGATCCGGCAATCGCCAATACTGGTATGATAATCCAGAACCGTCCGACCAGCATAGCAATTGCCAGGGCTGTGTTATAAAACGGCGTATTCGCAGTAAGACCACCAAAGGCGCTGCCGTTATTATTACCGGCTGACGTAAAGGCATAGAGTATTTCGCTAAAGCCTTGCGCGCCGGGATTGAGGATACCGGCTTTGCCCGCGACCGTCAGCGCCGCCACTGCCGCACCAAGCAATACCACCAGCGGTGTTACCAAAATTGCAATCGACGCCATTTTGATTTCAAAGCTTTGGATCTTCTTGCCAAGGTATTCCGGCGTACGCCCGACCATCAAACCTGCGATAAAAACACCGATCAAAACGAACATCAGCATGCCGTACAAACCGGAACCCGCCCCGCCGAAAATAACCTCGCTGCATTGCATCAGGAACATAGGGACCAGGCCGCCCAACGGCGTGAAGCTATCATGCATGGCATTAACCGAACCGTTGGATGCCGCCGTAGTGACCGCTGCCCACAGCGTGGAATTAACAATGCCAAAGCGGCTTTCCTTGCCCTCCATATTGCCGCCAGATTGCACATGGCTGGCAATATGATCGACACCCATTGCCGCAAAATGCGGATTGCCGCCTTGTTCCTGACCCAAGCATAGCAACAACAGCGGGATCAGAATAATCGACATCGCAATGAGCAATGCCCAGCCTTGCCGCGTATCGCGGATCATGCGGCCAAAAGTGTAACACAGCGAAGCCGGGATCAGTAGAATGGCCAGTGCCTCTAAAAAGTTTGATAGCGGCGTGGGGTTTTCGAACGGATGCGCGGAGTTGGCATTAAAAAAACCGCCGCCATTGGTGCCTAATTGCTTAATAGCGATTTGTGAAGCCGCTGGGCCCATCGCAATAGTCTGCGTGGTAATAGCTTCGCCTTTGTCATTGGTGGTGGCTTCCAGCAATTGGGCATCAACATAAGGGGGAAAGCTTTGCACTACACCTTGTGACGTCAGAATAACCGCAAACACCAATGATAGTGGCAGCAAAATGTAAATCGTGCCGCGCGTGAGGTCCGCCCAGAAATTGCCTAGTGTCGCAGTATTGCGGCGCACGAAACCACGGATCAACGCCACCACCACCGCCATGCCAGCGGCAGCCGAGAGGAAATTCTGCACCGTCAGCGCACCCATTTGCGACCAATAGCTCAGCGTGGATTCACCGCCATAGGATTGCCAATTGGTATTAGTGACAAAACTGACTGCCGTGTTGAATGACAAGTGCGACGACACTTCGCCCATTTGTGCGGGATTGAACGGCAACATGGTTTGCAGCCGCAGCCAGCCATAGACAACTAAAACGGAGGCAAAGCTGAAAATCAACAAATGCAGCGCATAGGTTTTCCAGCTCATTTCACTATTAGGGTCAATGCCGGTCAGTTTGTAAAAGCCGCGCTCCAGCCAGCCAAGCGCGCGTGTAGCAAACGTCGCCTCACCCTCATAAACATTGGCCATATAGAGGCCGAGCGGTTTCACACAGGCAAACAATACTGCAAAATAAAAGATGATTTGCAGCCATCCATTGGTCAAAACCTGGCTCATGGGAATATCTCCGGCTTGAACAGCGCGACTAGCAGATACACCAGTAACGCCAGCGTCACCACGCCTATAATAATATAGAAAATGGTCATGCCGCGTCCTCCTGCAGGCTATGGCAGAAAGCAACCAGACCGACACTGACCAAGAAGAACAAAACGGTTAAGCCGATAAATAAAAAGTCCATGACACGCCCAAAAGGATGAATATCCTCTATTATGCGCTGCTGCCCCTAAAGACGTCCTGTAAAAGTTCTGTAAAAAGTGCCCACGATTTTGGCTTGATTAATTCATACTAATTTGTATATTGATTGTAGTTTGCATCGCAAACTGAGCATGAAATGCTCTTATATTAATCGTTCACATCAACCATTAGCATGATGTTGTTTCAACATTCAGCGTTTGAATTTTGAGACTGTTTGAAATCTTCTGAAATCAAAGTTTGGTGCACGGAGGGACGTTGATTTCTGTTCAAAGTAAAGCATTTACTAGGGTTTTATGATGGTCGGTTTTCATTGTGCCCCCAAATAAAGGCTAATGTTATCTTAAGTTATATCGTCCCAATACTCCAACCTACCACTATGTTTTCGTACAAGCAATCACGCCGCCTGCATGCCGTCATTTAATGGTAGGCCGATAGAGCTCTGCTACAGTGGATTTCAACACTTTGACAGCCTTCGCGTTATAAAATTGTATCAAATAATTTACTTTTGTAATTCTTTTAGCAAGCCATTTCCTTTTTGTATTTCACCATTTAACTCGGCTATATATTTATTATATTCTTGAAGAGTGTCATGATTATCAAAAATAAACTGATCATTTTGAATAGCGTATCTACCTTGCTCAATAATAAGAAGAAGCGTCAGTTTTTTAAGCGTTTCAACTTTGGCATGTTCATTTGCAAACATAGAGTGGATGAGCTTTAAACTGCTTTCTTTTTGTTGAAAATATGAACCAAGGACTGTTTGATCGTAAGATTGTGGAATACTAAGGGCATGCCATTCACGTTCAAACCCGCTATATGTGTCAGAGACATTGGTTTCAGTTGCGGTAACAAAATTATCTATATTCGAGAAATTTTTTGAAAAATCAGCACGTGATTGTAATTGTTCTTCAAAGTGCTTGGGGTTTAGGGTGTCTTGAACTGCTTTATCAATATAGTTTAAATACGATTGCAAAATCTGGGTCCGCTTTTGTTGATATGTTTTGCCAATTTCAATGCCCCGTGCAACATTTTTTTGAGCCATGTTGTAATCAGTTACTTGCCCGAGAATCGCTCCAACTAAGATTAGTATTAACCAGCCACGCGCAGATGACAGCTTGTTAATTGTGATATGAGTATCCGCCTCATCATCCCATTTAGTAGACCCTGTATTTTTAAGATTAGTATATGAACTGTATAAGGTGGCGAAGCTTATAATTGGAAAACCCAGAGCCATACCCTTCAACAAAACTCCCCAGCTACGACGTAAGGCACTGCCAAAAGACAATTTTTTGCCATCCACCCCTCGTAATTGGATTTTCAGCAGCCATTTGCCGGGCGTACTGCCGAACAGACTTAGAAGAATTGGCTCAACTACGCACCAAGAAATAATAATCAGCATGCCAAATAGGGCTTCATTGTCAGGCGTGAACGCGTCAACAGTCTTAGAAATCCGCGATCCAAGACCCATCGAAAAGCCAAAGATCAGGCCCCAAAATATATAATCGACATAACGCGCCCAAAATCTCCGCCACGGATTATTTTTTGGAGATAATGCATCTAAAGCCTCTGCTTGACCTTTAAATTTCGATAAAAATTTGAACGGCTTTTTAATAAGACCAAATAAATACCCCTCGCCCCAAATCCATACACCTAGCCAATAGATTAAAATTGGCAGCATCAAGGCTACAAATGAGCCTAAGAACGTGATCGTAGCAAACCCGGAATAGCTACTACTGGCTACGCTGCCAGCGAATAACATAGCCAAAAGCCCCCAAATCAAACTAATTGATATTTTGACTTTTGTGGATTTCCGTAATGCAGGCGTGCCGCTTTTTACATCAAACATAATTTTAGCCAAGATTAGAGGCCATCACGGTACAATAATAATCTATTGCGTACAATCCAGCGATTGCTTCAAAGACGACAGTTGAGCCTTGGCGGTGCCTTCATCAACAAGTGTCATTATGTATGGACCGTCATGATCTTTAGTTGCACTGTCAATGACAGAGCCAATTAGACCAAAAGCCTGACCTATAGATCGCTCAAATTGCACACGGACATAATATCGTTTTCCAGGTTGTGTAGCAAACGATAGGTGGGATGTACCCGGCGTATCCCACAGGGAAGTTTTTACGGTAGTGTTGCCATTTGGCATAGCGGTAGTGCTTATAAAACTTCCAGCGGGCAAATCACAAGTCGCGTTTCCATCAACTTCAACATTGGGCGAACGCATCATACCAAACATATCAGGCTGATAGATAATCAATTGCGCGAGACTCTTGTCAGATAAACTCATGCTTGTATCGTCATAACGCCCGCCAGAAGGCGACGCACAGGCTGCTAATGATACAATTAATAAAAATGCTGCAATATGGTGCATAGCTGTCCTTTTTAAGTTGAACGTGGAATGTTTATTGTTTTGACAAAGTTAGATTGATTGGCGTGTCATATTTATTATCGGCGCCAGTCGCAGAGTCGACAGCCCATCCGATACCACCCCCGAGGAGAATGTTGCCTACCGTCGCACCGGCTGCACCAGAATGGTTAAGATAGGTTGCATCTTCATATCCAGCTTTTTTACATGTAACAAAGATATCGTATTTAGTTTTCTCTACATATAGGCTGCCTGGCGTGGGATTAACTGTTCCAATAGGAATACCTTCACGCACCATTTGGCAAGATGCGTTAGGTGGATTTGTAATAATGGCCAGCTCTTGTGACCTGCCCTCAACAATCGTTGAACAAGCTGATAGGCCCATTAATGTTATTGCTAGTATCGCAGATATTATCAAAAATTTCATAGTCTTCCCCGAAAATCTAAAGCCGCCAGATCGCTCTGGCAGCCGGGAACGTTTAGAACCATTGCTAAAGTAATGGCCAGCAGCTTTTAGCCGAGGCTTGTACATGACTGCCGCGCCCCGGCCAAAGACCGAGATGCGACATCCCAAGATGCAATTCATCAAATGAAATGCACCAAGTAACGGCTAATGCCAGCCGCTTTAGCTAAAGGTTCTAACGCCCTATCATTTGCCACCATTGGCAAACAACTTATCCAACATAGTACAGGTACTATCAAAAGCAAGTCGCTTTTAGCGGGAGCGTGCGATATTTAAAAGTTCCTCCAGCATGTCTTGTTGTGTATTTTTTTGACCAACGTTTCTAACCAGCTCACCTTGTCGATATGGGTCAATCTTGCCGTAACTGGTAAAGGTGGTCAGCGGGCTTTCATGACCAAGGTTTTGGCTCCACGCCTTAAATTCCTCTGGTGTCTGACAGCGTTTCTGCCCCAAGTCGGTCAAGGTGTTACGGAACACATGCGGGTTGAAATAAGGCAACCCAGCGGCTTCAAAGGCGTCGCGAAATATTTTACGAATAGGAGCGGCAGTCTTCCAATGCACAGGCTCCAGCCCATCAGCTATGAATGCCATATTTTCATCTTGGCCTAATTTCGTGCGCGGAAACAGCGGGGCATCATTGCCATACAGTTTATCCTGTTTTAATTCCGCGACCCATTCCAGAAAAATGACTTCAATATCATTGCCTACCGGGAACAAAAACGTATCAATACGTTTACTGAATTTGGTATTCACGGCGTCCGGCTCTTGCCGCAACAACTTTTTGGCCTCATCAAAATGCTTCAAAGATAGCGATGCAATGGCACTGTCTCGCGCCCCGCTTAATATCGTAAAAGCAATCAGTGCACGATTGCGCCGCTGAATATCGGTCGTATTGGGCATGGATAAGGTTGTTTGCCGGATTTGTTCTAGGGTTGGAAAATCCCGCAATTTGCCCGCCTTAGCAATGCTGACATCTTTATCGGTCAAGCTAAGATAATCAATATCCGTGGCCTTAATGCGTGATTTGTAACCCGGTTGGCATACCAGCCAACGCAGAAAATCTTTCATAACATTAAGAGTGGATAGCAAGGTTCCCTTCCCAAGTGGCTGGCCGCTGCGCTGGCCGGTTTGCCGTTCCAAATGTTTTTTAAAGCCGATGGCCTGCTCCTTATTGAAAGTGGCCAAATCTTTCATACCCGTATAGCTTTCAAAGCGATGTAGGGCTTTACGAACACTATCTAAAGTCGATTCTGATCGTCCACAGGCTTCTGCCAAATGACGGAAATAGGCTTTTTTTATACGCTCATTTTTGGGGTTATATTTATGCATCTTGTATCTCCTTTAACAAGCGACAGTTAAGACAGGGATAATGGCTATCTATTATGCGCCGCAGTTGCAGCACTAACCGGCAGGCGCTTGTTGTAGTTTCGGCATTCGTAACGAAGAAGCAAAGGACATCCTTGAAAACTGTCCTAGAGTTATAAAAATGATATGGGAGCGGTCTATTTACGTCAAAGCCATAGACTTCTAGCTCCCCTTCTCCCGAGCAACCAAACGATGGTTTTAAGAAGTAAATTTGATTATCCATCATCAATAGTTGCCTCATGCTGCAAAGCATAGCGCTGCTGGAAAATTGCTAGGGTTGCCGTATTGCCAATCCGCTTTAACTGTCCTTGGCAGTAACTGCAAACTGCGTGGATTTGTAGTTTGGTGGGTGTTATGAAACTGTGGGTGATAGAGCCAACTAGCGCCTGGCGCGGCGCATGACAGCGCAAGCAATAAAATTCATCCGGTTGGCATTTACACCGGCGTAATTTCTGTTGTGTGTTTAAAAAAATGATAAGGTCACTGCCATTCACCAAATATGGCTTTTGGTTGTCTATGACAGACAGACCCTTATCCCTAACCCAGCGTAATACCGCATTTTTATGTAACCCAAGGAGGTCAGCAATTTCTTGGATATAATAGGACTGGGTAGCCTTTACCAATCGCGGATTATAGGTACGCCGTTTTTTCATTTAAGAGCGGCTCTGTTCAACACGGGTTTTAATCCATGCCTCAACCTCTTTTTCCAACCAGCCAACGCAGCGCAGGCCAAGCTGAATGGGCTTGGGAAACCGATTGGCTTTTACAAACGCATAAATGCTGCTGCGACTTAAACCCGTTAGGGCGATAACGCCGCGCAGGCGGATAATTCTGCCCTCATGATGTTGTTGCATATTTCTGTCCTTTCCAGAATTGTTCTGGAAACATTGAGACAGTATTTTTTGGTGTTTGAATAAATGGGCAGGTTCAAAAAACCTACCCTGCTAAATATGCTAACTATACTTACCCTTATGTAATATCTAAGATAGCCAAAAGTGCAGAATTTATCAAAATCTAACGAATATAGGGTTTTTAAAGGGGTAGGCGGGTTTGCTTAACCCGGCGTTTTTGGTGCCCCTCCTTTAGTATTCCAATTGGCTATTTTTGCGATTTCATCAATTCCAGTTTCATTAGGATTGCCATCATCCTTAGTTAAGCCAAATTTATCAGCATTTTTCCTTAGCCAAATTTCAATTGCTTGTTTAGGAGTTTTCGTTCCAAGCTGTGTCATATCATTTGTAACCGCTTGCCAAGCACTAATAGCGGCTGCGAGTTTGGGAGCATGAAAAACATTATTTACATCCAAATATTCAGGGATATTTTCCTTACCTGGAAAAAAGAAGCCTGATTTTACGCCCCTCACAGAAAGCCATATTTTTAAATCTGATAATGATACTGTTGTCCGTTGCCAATCAGGTTCTTCGCTCATAGCGTTTTCAGGCATTGCAAGGCCAATGGAGCTATATTTATGACGTATTATTTCTGAATATTTGGTATTTGCAGGTAGTTTACCTTCTTTAACAGCATGCGTTAATGCGGCAAATGCGGCATCATATCCCAAGGGACGATCTTGAGCATTTGTAGTCTCTATGTATTCCTGACAATCGGAGGGGTTTGTTCCAGTAATAAGTAATGCAGCTTGTATAATGGAAAGATCATCGCACAGCCGCCAATAATCCATTGGGTCATCAAACATTATGCTACCTTCTTTGTTAATTTGAGTATTTTAGCCAAGGCAACCTTCTCTACATAATCTCCCCACCATTTCATCATTTTGTGACGCTCTGGTAGATATTCAGCTTGGTTGTAAGCTGCACGAACTTCATTACCGGGACGGTGGGCAAGTTGGCGTTCGATGACATCAGGATTAAAGCCATTCTCATTTAAGATGGTGCTAGCAGTTCCACGGAGGCCATGCACAGTGGCGCGGCTGTGGAAGCCCATCCGATACACCGCATAAATCATTGTGCCTGTAGACAGGGTTTTACCGGTACGTGAGGCAAAAATATAATCATCGTCGCCGGTTAGTGGTTTGATTTGCTTTAAGATGGCAATAGCCTGTGGAGACAATGGCACAATATGCGGTTCGCGTACCTTCATGCGTTCAGCAGGGATACGCCAGATTTTGGATTTCCAATCAATTTCAGTCCATTTAGCGCCTAATAATTCTTTGGTACGAACAAAGGTCAGCAACATGAATTGCAAAGCCAGTCGCGTAACAATGTCGCCGCCATAATTTTTGAGCGCAGCCAGAAATTCAGGCAGGTCATCCTGCTTCAAGGCAAGGCGATGTTGCTGCTTGCGAGTTTTAATAACGCCGTCCAAATCACGTGCAGGATTATCCCGCACCCGGCCAGTTTGTTTGGCATAGGCAAAGACGGCTGCCATCCGTTGACGGATGCGCTTCGCAACATCCAGCGCGTCACGGTCTTCCACCCGCCGCAAGACGGTTATGACCTCCGGGGTGTCAATTTCAGCAATAGGGCGTTTACCAACATATGGGAACACGTCCCTTTCCAATGACCCTAAAATGCGTGCTGCATGGTCTGGCGTCCACCGTTGACGGTATTTGTCATGCCATTCACGGGCGAGCGTCTCAAAGTTGTTTTCGGCATTTAAAATGGCTGCCCGTTTTTTGCTTTGTTTTTGTGCCATAGGGTCGATGCCATCGCGCAATAGCCGTCGAGCATCATCACGGCGGTCACGCGCTTCGGCCAAACTTACTTCGGGAAACACGCCCAACGCCAGCTTCTTTTCTTTGCCGTTAATACGGTATTTTAAGCGCCAGTATTTGCTACCATTTGGATGCACTTCAACGTACAGGCCGCCCCCATCGTACAATTTGAAGGGTACAGCAGCAGGCTTAGCTTGTTTTAATTTTACCTGAGATAATGGGGTAGTTTTAGGCATTGGGGGCACAACTTTAGTGGTGGGGGCACATTATCTAAAATATGCCCCCACAAAACGTGGATGTCAAGAAATCAGGCTAAATCCTTTTGGAACCTAATTTGCCTTGTTTCCTATCATTTTATTGATTTTTTAGATGATTTCAAATCTTATAAAATCAAAGTTTGGTGCCCCCGGAGGGACTTGAACCCCCACGCCTTGCGGCAATAGATTTTGAGTCTACCGCGTCTACCATTCCACCACGGGGGCTGGTCAGAAAATAGAAATCAGAAACCTGACGTCTGAAATCAGAATAAATGGCATAATCAGTTTAAATTCGGATGTCAAATGTTTCGGTAAAAGCTATTAGATTTTACCGGTAATAGCAGTTATATTGATAAGATGCGCCATCCCATCACCACCAAAGATGTACCCGCTTTATTAGGCTTTGCCAGCTTCCTGGCGCTAATCTTGGCGCTATTTGCGGAATTTTACATGCGGCTGACACCATGTATTTTATGCATCTATGAGCGGTTGCCATACTTGTTCGTGTGTATTTTGGCGGTTTTACATCTGACCACACTATGGCGCGGTGGGCTTGTCACGCCCAAGCTGCCACGCAGTGACGGCAGCGGGTGGCGCACTATTTTAAACATCATGGCGCTGGCCTTTACCGTTGGCTTCTGGCTGGCAGTCTATCATCTCGGCACTGAACAAGGCTGGTGGAATCAGGCCAGCAGCTGCACGGCATCAACTCTCGGCGCACAAAATGTGGAAGAGCTGTACACGCAACTGAGCGGCACGCCATTGGGCGACTGTCATAAACCTGCCTGGTCGCTATTCGGCGTGACCATGGCGGGGTGGAATGCCGCCGTCTCACTGATATTGGCTTTTATCGCGGTTTATGGAGCGCAACGTGGCAAACTTAAAAACAAATTCTTCAAAACTTAAACAGCCGATTGGTAAAGCCAAAGCGACAACCGCGGCACCCAAACCGCCACGCAGTTTACCGCCCAACCTGCCAGGCGATGCTGACGATGCCAAATACATCGAGCGCTCGATCCGCGTTAATCACGCCGGGGAATTCGGCGCACAGCAGATTTACAAGGGTCAACTGGCGATACTTGGCCATAGCGAGATTGGCGATACGCTGCGTCACATGGCTGACCAGGAAGAGGTGCATTTAAATTATTTTGCTAACCAGTTAGTCGAACGACAAGTCCGCCCCACCGCGCTGCACCCCATTTGGCGCGTGGCCGGTTTTGCATTGGGTGCCGGCACGGCGCTGATGGGGCGTGAGGCGGCGATGGCCTGTACCGTGGCGGTGGAAGAGGCGATTGACGAACATTACGCGCAGCAGTTGATCAAGCTGCCCACCAGCGAAGCTGACCTTAAAAAGAAAATCAAAAAATTTCAGGCTGAGGAGTTGGAACATCGCGACATCGGCCTTGCGCATGATGCCGAAGCCGCGCGGCATTACCCGCACCTGTACAAAGCCATTAATACGGGATGTAAGCTGGCGATTTGGTTAAGTGAGAGGATTTAATTCTCGAGCGGGCTATCCCAATACAGGTAATCGCGCCAGCTTTGGTGTAGAAAATGCGGCGGGAAGGCGCGGCCATTGGCCTGGAGTTCAAAGCTCGACGGCTGGCGCGGCGGGGTGCGCAACCTAAGCCCGCAGCGGTGCAAATCCTGCGCGCCTTTACGCAGGTTGCAGCAGCCGCAGGCGGTGACGACATTGGCCCAGCTGGTGCGCCCGCCTTTGGCGCGCGGCACGACATGGTCGAAGGTGAGATCTGGCGTCGGGAACGTAACACCGCAATATTGGCAGGTGAAACGGTCGCGCAGGAACACATTGAAACGCGTAAAGGCCGGTTTGCGTTCCCCAGCTACATAATCCTTGAGTGCAATAACGGACGGCAGCCGCATCGCGCGGCGCGCCGAGCGCACGATGGTGTCATATTCCGACACGATGGAAACGCGGTCTAGAAACACTGCCTTGATACTGTCCTGCCACGACCAGACCGATAGGGGAAAATACGACAGCGGCCGGTAATCGGCATTCAATACCAAAGCTTGGCAGGCATCGGCTGGCGGCAAGCGCATCTCCTTCGCGTTGGCAAGACTTTACCGCGATTCTGCCGTTAAACCTATGCCAGCTGGAAACAGCTGGCGAGAAACTGCACCGCTGCTTCAATCCCCGCTTCGTCAATTGAATGCGGTAGACGCGGGCGCGCCAGCGTTTGCACCTTGATGCCGGCATTGGCCAAGCTGCCCGCAGCTTGTTTCATTGCTGCAAAAGGGACGATGGTATCATCCTCACCATGCACCAATAGTACCGGCGGCTTGGCGGTGGCCTCAGCAACCAGATATTGGCCACCCAATAGCGCGCCCGAGAAGCCGACGATACCAGCAATTGCCTGCGGGCGGCGTAGCACGGTATGCAGCGCCATCATCGTGCCCTGGGAAAAACCGATCAGCGCCAAATCCTTATCCGCCAAACCATGCTGTTTGAGCAGCCCGTCCAGATAATTATTCAAAACCGGCGCGGCGCTGACAATCAGCGGCCATAGCACCTCAGGCGTCCGGTCCTGCAGCGAAAACCATTGGTAACCCATGGGCGCCATATCACATGCCGATGGCGCATTCGGCGCGAAAAACTTGGCCTCTGGTAAAGCACGGGCAAAATAGGGCGCCAGATTAATAAGGTCGCGCCCATCGGCGCCTAGGCCGTGTAAAAACACCACCAGCTGGCGGGGATTGCTTTTGTTTTTAGGGGCATATTCAACCGCGGATAAGGTCATGCCCGTGTGTCGCATGCCGAAACATAAATGACAAGCCGCGCGGCGCAGCGTATAATATGTGCATGAGTGGGATTTTAATTGTCTTAATGATCATCGCCATGCTGGCCGTCGTTGGGTCGCTGGGCCTGGGACTGTATGCCATGACGCGCGGCGGTGAATTCAACCGCCAGCATGGCAATAAATTTATGCGCGCGCGGGTGATGTTGCAGGCGGCGGCGCTGGTGCTGTTTGCGCTGGCGATGCTGGCTGGCAAAAAATAAGCTAAAATATTGCTGCTTTTAAAATACGCTATCGCGGCGGCGGGAGATTTCAATCTGATCGGGACCCAGGGCATTTGGCGCCTTGGCGACAATCAAGCCGTCTCCGGAATATGTATCCTCCAAGTTATGTTCGGCAAGGATGTGATAACCATAGTCATCGCGCAGTCGCGCCAGGCATTTTTCATGATGCAAATTAATGTTGTTATGAGCGCGACATTCATCAGTGACATGCGTGCTGACAAACAGGTAACTGATCTGGCGGGCCGTGAGCGCATTGGCCGCCCCAGCCAACATGTCATATTCCGCGCCTTGCGCATCACAATGCAACAGATCGATATGCTGCAGATTATGATCACGCATGTAACCATCTACGGTAATGGTGGGAATAAAGCGGCCGTTGGCCTTGCACAAAATCTGGTCGCCGACGGTTGCAAATTCCGCGCTATCGGCATCACCACCGGCAAGACCCGCATTGGTGAAAAAACCGCGCGCGCCATTTAGCGCAAAATTCGTCATGCCCACTTCCAGATATGGCGGGTTCATTTCCACCAGGTGGTTTTGCGCATCGGGAATTGTTTTATTAAACCACAATGAATAATAAGCCCAAAAGCAACCCAGTTCCAGCATGGTGCCGCCAGCTGGAACATAGGGCAAAATTTCCGCAAAGCATTTTTCTTCCTGGGGGTCGTGCACGCCCTTCAAATAATGAATCATGCTGCTGACATAGGGGCCGAAATACGCATCGCGCCGCACGACCATGCCATTATGCATGATTTGCACGGGAATGCCGTCCACCTCGGCATATTGGCCGGCGGCCGGCACCCGCTGGATTAAATCCGCGTCACGGCAACACAGTGCAATGCGTAACCGTTCAACGGGATCTTCAATATCGAGGCGCGGCAGTTTCATTGTGACATCCTTTACCAACGGAATGGTACGAAGGGACTCAAGACAGGTCAATGCAACAGCCGTTGAAGCTGGCTGCGGCTTTACTTGCTTTACGCACCGCGTATCATGGACCCGAATCTTTAACATTGTGATGATCATGTCCCCCAAAATCGCGCTTATCACCACCACGATTTATGTACCAAAAGTTTTAAAACTGTACCGCAGTTTTGGCGCCGACATCGCCTTTTATATCGCCGGTGACAAGAAAACCCCGCATGATGAGGTACGTGCGTTTTTAAAGGACGTACCGAATGCTTTTTATTACAGCCCGGAGCAACAGGAAGCCGCTGGCTATGAATCTTCACCCATCATCGGCTGGAATAAAATCATGCGCCGTAATTTCGCGCTGCTGGAAGCGATTAAAAGCGGCGCGGACATTATTGTCACCATCGATGATGACAACTTGCCGGCTGATCCCAATTATTTTGAAGATTTTCGCAAACTGTTTGCTGCGTCGTTCAGCGGGCTGGGCGTCACCTCCAAAATCGGCTGGTATGACATCGGCCATACGGCGACGCCAAAAATTTATCACCGCGGTTTTCCATATCCTAAACGGCACATTGATCTGGGCGTGGGCATGCAATCAATTACGGACGGCAAGATCGGCCTTGCGGCCGGCCTGTGGTATGGCGACCCCGATATTGATGCCATGCAACGTATCACCAACGCGCCGATGGTGTACGAATTCAATTCACTTATTAACTATGGCGTGTTCGTGCCGCCCGGCACCTGGACGGTTTTCAATTCCCAAAACACCGCCTTTCTGCGCAAATTCGCGCCGTTGATGATGGTGCTGTGCGGGGTGGGGCGTTATGACGATATTTGGGCGGCCTATATTACGCAGCGGATTATGCAGGCACATGGTTACGGTGTGCACTTTGGTAAACCGTTTGTCTGGCAGGAACGTAATCTGCAAAACCTGTGGACAAATTTGAAAGACGAAATGCTGGGTATGGAAAAAACTACGCAGTTTGTCACCGATCTTGAAGCTATCGATATTGGCGACGGCACCCCCGTTCAGCAACTGCGCAAGATTTACTATGGCCTGGCGGGCAAAGACTATTTGCCCGGTGTGGTATGCGAACTGGGTCATGCCTGGTGCAACGATATTGAGAAAATTTTGCGTTAGATGCCCTATCCTGCCGCGATCCATAGGGCCTATGACACGCCGCGCAACAACGTGGCGTTTGTCTATAGCACTAAGGACCGTATAGAATTTACCCAGCAAACCTTTCCCGCAGTCACAGCAGCATCCGGGTTTGATATTATTTGGTGCGACGGCAGTAAAACTGCGGCGGGACAACAGCTGCCCTTTAACTATCTGGCCACGACACCACAATTAAAAGAAATTCATAGCGGCGTCGTGGGCGGCCCGGATGCCGCAATTACATATGGCCTAACCTATGCGCTGGCCCAGGGTTACGATTATGTTGGCTTAATTGAAAATGACGTGCTGCTGGCGCCGGGCTGGTTTGACGCGATGTTCGCGCTGTTTGCCAAAGGCGCCGCTGATGGTCTTACGGTCGGCAGCGTCTCTGCGCGTACCTACACTGAGCGTGTGTTAGGATTACACAATGATTATGCTATCATGTTCAATATTGGCGCCGGTATGTTGTTGTTATCACGCACTGCGGCGCAAGTGGTTTTACAAAATTATATGACGGGTACGTTGCAGGATATCTGGCAAACCGCCCATGATATGTCGGACACCGATGTCAGCGGCCATTGGGAACATGCATCCGTCCAGCCTGACCTGGCGCAGGCCAGCTGGCAATCTGCAGACTGGTGGTATGATATCGCCTTGATGCGGCATGGCTTTGCATCGTTAGGATTGGTCACGCCCAAAGCGACAGTGATCGACCCTGCCGTGTTGGGCATGACCTTTAATGATTTGACACCCGCTAATAAAATTAAAATTGCGCCATTAAATTTCGCAACACTGCAAGCCCGATTGCGTGAGGCGTTTGACAGTACGCCATCGCCGATTAATTATTTAAACCAATTTCATTTTCATCCGTCCGAAAACGGCTGGCTGATTTTTCCGCATCAGCTAGCGGCGGCAGTAACTGACGCATTCCAAGGCATCTGGCGGTCGAAATGGCAACAGCACTACGGCCCGTTCAGCGCGGTGGCGGGTGATGAGGCACGGCTGGTGGTGCCGGTTAACGGCGCACCACTGATCGCATTATTTTTGACGCAAGATGATGCCAATAATTTGTTAACCGTCACCTTGGGTGACACAGTTCAGCAAATCGCGCTGGTAAATCCCAACGCGCACATGATACCAATTATGGTAACCGGCAGCTGGGATGGCCCGTCACCTTTGGTTATACAACCGCCGCCCGGTGCGGTTTTTACAGGGTTGATTTGCCTGTCCCCGCAACCCTGGATGATGCGAAAGCTGCCGTTTGATTTCAACACCATTCAGGCCTGGTTTGATTAAACATGGCTGCGCCCGCGCACTATAATTTGGCCCTTTATTTCAGCGGCGGCTTGGGAGACATGCTGGTCGCCACCCCTTATCTTTACGCCTTACATGAAATCACCGGACAAAAGTTTGATTTGTTTGCAGCGCAGCCAGCAGAACTGCTGCGTGATTTGTATTATCAGGCGCCATTTATTAATGCCATCATGCCGCCAGACGCTTGGACGGCCTTTGCGGAAACCTATCAAGGCCTCATCCGTATCGATGAATTGGTGTTGTATGATTTAAAACCGGAGCTGGCGGAATTGGCGCCGCAACTCATAAGACTGGCGGCGCGCGGCCAGACCCGCCTTGAAGAATTTGGCCTTCCCGGCCAGGCGCAACCGCATCTGAACAATCAATTGGCCAATCATGCGGTTTTTTGGGGGCTCGATCGGCGCAGCTTGCCGCTGTACAGCGCGGGATTAGAACACCGGGACACTACGCCAATTCTGCATTTGCGACCGGACAGTTTTGATGTGCTGGATAAATATGAGCTGGCGGCAGCAGATTATATTACCATTCATGACGGCTGGGATGCCAGCGTGCCGCTGCCTGCCGCAACGCGTCCGACCAAAGTATGGCTATTGCCCTATTGGCAGGAATTCGTGCGGCTAGTTAAAACGGATTATCCCCATTTGCGCATTGTGCAATTAGGCTCGTTAAAAAATGGCCAGACTGTCGATGGCGTTGATCTGGATTTACGTGGTAAAATTTCGATTGCCGAAGCGTTGGTAGTATTGAAACACAGCGCGCACCACATTGACACGGAATCCGGCCTTGTGCATTTCACACGTGCTTTGCATACGCCGACGATTTGTTTAATCGGTCCCACCAATGCCAAATTTTTTGGCTATGCGCGCCATAAAAATCTGATTAGCGACCTTTGTGCGAATTGCTGGTGGATAAAAAATGACTGGATGGAAAATTGCCTACGCGGCCTTACGCCGCCAGAATGTATGGCCAGTCTGTCACCGCGTCTGGTCTGCAACAGCTTGCGCGATGCATTGCAAACTCCCAATTTAGAAACCTATCAGGTAAGCCCGCTAATATCTGATGTAAAAATAATCGTGCCACCGGAACAGGTGGTGGCAGTTTTTAACAACCTGATTTTGGCAGCTCGGCTGGCCGCAGGCACCACAGTCATTCATTTTGCCGACCGATTGGAAAATATACATAATCCGACCGCGCTGCCTTACCGGCAACACGCTGGTAATATTTTTAACATACCGTCCGAAGACGCGCAGTTTGATCAAGTTTGGTACGATGCTGCACGCTGCCCGCCGCCATTGTTGCAATATGCAGTCAAGGAAGCATTGCGTGTCATCCGCCGCGGCGGTTTTTTAAATCTGGATTTATCAGCGCATGATGCTGCTTGTTGGCCATCCATCGCCGCGTTTTTAAAGAGTACTGCACCGTTTGCCGCACAACTCATGATTAAAAAAACCCCCTGACTATTTAAGATACGAGGCAATCATATTGGTTGCTGCCGTATCACCCCACGGCGCATCGCCGACCGCGCGGCCCAAAATTGTGCCATCCGGCGCAATCAGAATAGAGACCGGGATGCTGCGCAAGGCCAACTGCTGTTGGAGACTGCCGTCCGCGTCATACAGCACCGGCAAGTTTTTAACATTACTGGCATCATAAAATTTGCGCGCGGCGGCTTTGGCATGATTGCTGTCAACCGAAACCGGCAAGACTTGAAATCTATTCGTTGAAAACTGTTTTTGCAGTTTCGCTAGTCCTGGCATTTCATCGCGGCATGGCGGGCACCAGGTCGCCCAGATATTTAGCAGCACCAGCTTGCCGCGCCATTCACGGATATTGTGTAACTGGCCGTTTTCCCCGGTGAATTGCAGGTCGGCAATTTTAAGCGCGGCGGCATCAGGCGTGAAGCCCAATTTTTCCTGGGCCAAAACCGGATCGGCAAAGCCAAGCAGCAAAATAACGCTTAGCGCGATGAGGATTTTTTTGTAAGGTCGCATTGAGATGACGGATAGCATAAACCATACCGGCGGCGCAAATGCCCCGGCCAATGCCCAAACTAACGCCATGTGGGGCGGCCGTTTCCAGGGCGGCCCCGCCGCCGTTATGCAAGCCATTAACAATTCGCTGCAGATCGACAAACGTTTGGCGCTGCATGACCTTACTGGTTCGCGCGCGCATGCGCAGATGCTGGGCGCCTGTCATATCATTAGCCGTGATGATGCTGAATTAATCCTGGATGGTTTAGCGCAGATCGAACAGGAAATTATCAAAGGCAGTTTTCCTTACCGCAATGAATTTGAAGACATTCACATGAATATCGAAGCGCGGCTGTCAGAGCTGATCGGCACACCGGCCGGTCGCTTGCATACCGCGCGGTCGCGCAATGACCAGGTGGCAACCGCGTTTCGTTTGTGGCTGCGCGATGCGGTGGACACTTGTGTTGCACAGCTGCAAACGCTGCAAACTGTATTGCTGGATCAGGCCGAAGAGCATAGTGAGACCGTGCTGCCAGGCCTGACCCATTTTCAACCGGCGCAACCGATCAGTTTTGCCTTTCATCTGTTGGCCTATGTCGAAATGTTGGGGCGTGATGTGGGACGCTTGTTGGCGTGCCAGACCCGGCTTAATCAATCGCCGTTGGGTGCCGCGGCGCTGGCCGGCACATCATTCCCAATTGACCGCTACAAAACGGCCAAGGCACTGGGCTTTGCGGCCCCGGCGACCAATGCGCTGGATGCTGTCAGCGCACGGGATTTTGTTATTGAGTTTCTAAGTGCGCTGTCGATCAGCGGCACGCATTTGTCGCGCCTGGCGGAAGAGCTGATTGTCTGGACCGCGCCCGCCTTTCAATTTGTCAAACTGCCGGATCAATTGACGACCGGATCATCCATCATGCCGCAAAAACGCAACCCTGATGCCGCAGAACTGGTGCGCGGCATGGTCGGGCGGTTGAACGGCGCGTTGGTGCAGATGCTAACGGTCATGAAAGGCCTGCCGCTGGCCTACAACAAAGACATGCAGGAGGATAAGGCCTGCGTGTTTCACGCCTTTGAGAGCTTTCTGTTGATGGTAGAAGCGATGCGAGCCATGATCGCACAACTGCAGGTCAATAGCGCGGCGATGCGCGCCGCTTGCGACGCCGGGTTTTTAACTGCGACCGATCTTGCCGACTGGCTGGTACAAAAATTAAACCTGCCATTCCGCCAGGCGCACCATGTGACGGGGCAAATCGTCGCTGCCGCCGAAGCCGCGCACTGCCAGCTGCACCAGTTGCCGTTGGCGGCTTTGCAAGCTATCTGCCGTGATATTACTGATGATGTTTATAAAATCCTGGATATTGATGCGGCGCTGAACAGCCGTACCAGTTTCGGCGGCACGGCGCCGAAAACCGTGATGGCCGCAATTAAAGAGGCACGGAAACATTATTTATGATTACGCTTTTAATCCAACCAATTTATTCTCGGGTTATCCTCTTCCTAAAGGGGAGAGGCGGACACTCAGTTATAACTTTTATGGTTTTAATTAATTCAGTTTTTTTGCTCACCGCCTGCGGCATCAAACCCGGCCATGTCAGCGCGCCGGAAGGTAGCACCTATCAATTTCCGCATCCCTATCCTGACCCTGCAGAGATCAATAAATAATGTTTCATTATCAAGGCGGCGACTATTGCGCCGAAAATATCAAACTGCGCGATCTCGCGGAAATTTATGGCACGCCGCTGTATGTGTATTCGGCAGCGCGCATCCGTGCGCAATACCAGGCACTGCGCGCGGCCTTGGATGAAACCGGCCTGCCTATCGGTATCTGTTATGCGGTTAAGGCCAACAGCAATTTGTCAATATTAAATCTGCTGGGCGAATTGGGTGCGGGCGCGGACATCGTATCGGGGGGTGAGCTGGTCCGTGCGCTGACCGCCGGTATTGACGCGCAGCGCCTTGTTTTTTCCGGGGTCGGCAAAACGGATGGGGAACTGGCAGCGGCGCTGCAGAACGATATTTATCAGATCAATCTGGAATCCCTGGAAGAACTGGAACAATTGGCGCGCCTGGCTGCCGGGCGCGCGGCGCCGGTCAATTGCGCGCTGCGCATCAATCCGGATGTTAATGCCGAAACGCATGCTAAGATTACCACCGGCACTGCCGAAAATAAATTTGGTGTTGACCTGGCGCTGGCGCGGCAGATTTTTGCGCAGGCTGCGCAATACCCGCACATCAATTTGTGTGGCGTTGCCATGCATATCGGTTCGCAAATCATGAATTTGGCACCTTATAAAGAGGCTTTTAGCGTCATGCACGATTTTGTGCTGGAATGCCACGCCGCCGGTTACGCCATTTCGCGCATCGATATCGGCGGCGGGTTAGGTATTCCCTATCATGACGAAAGGCCACTATCGCTGACAGAATTCGCGCAGCTGATTCGCTTTTATTTTCATGATTTGGGCGCCGATATCATCATCGCACCGGGCCGTTATCTGGTTGGTGATGCGGGCGTATTGCTATCACGCATTATTCAAATCAAGCATGGCAGTCACCGCCGCTTTGTCGTGTTGGATGCCGGCATGAACGACCTGATGCGTCCCGCACTGTATGACGCCTACCACCCGATTGTGCCGGTGTTGCAAAATACGATTGATGATACCGCCTATCCTTATGACATTGTGGGGCCGATTTGCGAGACCAGCGATACCTTTGCATTGCAACGGTTGTTGCCGCCGCATTTGATGCCGGGTGATTTAATGGCAATCGGCCGCGCGGGTGCCTATGGCGCGGTCATGTCCGGTACTTATAACAGCCGCGCACTGATTGCCGAAGTTATGGTTGACGGCAATACGCATAAACTCATCCGCCGTGCGTGGACGTTGGAAGAACAGCTAAGGCTGGAGCTTGGCATTTGATAGCACAGCATTGGTCGCCTGACGTTTTAACGCTGCAAGCCTAGCCAAGTTCTCCCGTCCAACGCCGACCGACCTTGCGGGCTTCATTTTCATTTAAGGGATAGCTATAGATGTGAGCTAATTCATTGCTGGCACTGCTGTAATCAGAAACAGCTGCCAATGTTACGGCTGAGTCAGCCATGCCAATACTGACAGCACCAACCTGTGCATTACAAATAAAACCTATGCGACGCATCATTGACATCAACAATAATCCTTAAAGTATATTAAGGATATAACAGTAACCCAACCATTCTGTCAAACAGTTTGCAGTTTATAATTGCTAAACAGTTATTCTTTAACTGTTGCCAGATTATTGCCGCGCTGAGTGACCAATAAAACCGACGGCACATCTTTACCGCGATAAAGTTTAGCCACCGGCTGTGGCTGGGCGCTGCCGAAGCCGCGCAACAGTGTACGCACCGCGCCTTCAAAATCACCATCAATTGAGACCGCCGTTTGCAGCGGATAATCATATTCGGTATCCCACCGCAGCGTAACACCAGCGCGTTTAGTCCAGTCGGTTAAAGTTTCATGCAGCATAGTGCCGCTTTTCGCCTTCCAAATTTCCAAGGTACCGCCCATGGCCCCAGCTGTGTCAGGCAGCATTGTCACATTGGCCGTTGATGACAGCGGCATTGCCGATGGTTGAGACACGGCAACTGTGGTGACGGTGCCAGGTGCATCCATGGCACTGGTCAGCGGTAACGGCTGATCAACAGCGGGCGGCAATGTATCCCCCATAACCGTAGGTGCCATAGTCACCACGGTTTTTGTTTCAACCAGCGGAGCGGTTTTGCGTCCTAAACTCATACTGGCTGGGACCGGCATTGGTGATGCCGGTGTTTTCACCACGCGCTCCACAACCGGTGTGGCGGCATCACGCGGCGAATTAAAGTTATCTTTTAGCATGCCGCTCGCCGGCACCGGCATTGACACAGGCTGTGCAATCATGGGCATAACAGGTTCGCCGCCATTAGGGCCAATCACCACAACATTACCCTGAATGGTTGCGGACAGGTTTTTGGCCGCCAAGGCAGTGTTTAAAACAGTATGCCAGTCAGCGCCGCTTTGCCACGAGATTGGTTGCTGCGGATTAACGCCATTGGCCAGCGCAATCTGCGCATCCTCAGGTGCGATTTGCTTGGCCGCGATGATCAAAGGAATATCCCGGCCAAAGCCGCGCACGGCCTGGGCGGCGGATGCGAAGACAGGTGATGATACACGTGACGGCATCGGCATAGGTGGCGCCGCCAATGTTTGCACGGTGGTTTTGGTTGTACCGGACGGCGTAGCCAAGGGTTGCGAAACAATCGGCATTGTTTCGATCGGCGCGGTCGCGCCATCAATAATGGTTGTTTCAGTTACCGTCCGATCGGGGGTGATTGTCGTCACCGTGCCCGTTTGCGCAGCGGGATTGATTAAGGTAAAGCCAGCCCAAGCCGGTGCGACACCAAACGATGTTAGCATCACGGTGGTTAACAAAAATTTTTGAAACGTCATACTGCACACCTGAATGAAAGAGAATCAGAACACCATAAAAGCAATTCTGGTATAGTTATGTCTAATTATTTGCGATGCATTTGTCCAGCCGCTTGTCCGTCGACTTTGCGTGCTTTTGTGCCGCTGACACTTAGCTCAACCGGTGGGCGGCGCGATAAATCAGTCATGGTCCGCCGTAAATTAAGCGGAATGGCCGGCCGATCGGGCGCCACAAACCAGTTGCGGAGCGCGCGCAACGCCGCTTCAAACCGGTAGCCCAACCGTTCGACAATCCAAAAAACCACCATCGCAATAATCGCAATGGCAAAAGTATAGTAACGCGCATGCACCAGGACCAACAGGATAGCGATGGCCGAGCGTGCATCAACCGCGAAAAAACGCGCTGGTTTCATGGTGTTACGCCAATGTAAATCCATCGTTAGTGCCCCACTGATTTTGATAGCAGCGTAAACCATCGCTTGTCGATGTGCCCTGCATCAAGCGCCGCCTGGGCGCTGGTCGTCATCGACTGGCCATGTTGCGGCACAAGGCGCTGAATTTCAGAGGCCCAGTTTTGTGAATCCATGTCGAGCAGGCGTTCACGCACATCATCACTGAATACCATCCATTCACGAATACCGATTCGGCCACCGTCTGGCCGCGGCACCAAGGCTTGGGTCACAATCATGCGCAGCGTTTCCATTAGCGCGTAACCGCGCTCGGTACGTTCCGACGAATCAAACATGGACATCACACGGCGTACGGTCGCGGCGACCCCCGTGGTATGCACGGTTGCATAAACTGCATGGCCGGTTTGCCCGGCTTCAACTGCCGCTGACACCGTTTCGCGGTCCCTGACCTCGCCCACTAGGATGATATTGGGTTTGCGGCGCAAGGCATTGCGTACCCCAGCCGCAAAAGTCGGCAAATGCCGCGGAATTTCAGTTTGCGCAACGAGCGAGCGATTGGAAGTTATCGCGTCATAAACATATTCGATAGGCGCTTCATAGGTTAGCAATTTGCCGCAACCTTCCGGGCGTTCAATCATCATGCGATTGCCAGCGGCCAGCAGTGTGGATTTCCCGCTGCCGGTCGGGCCAGTGACCAGGATAATCCCCTGGCGCGGCGCCCAGTTATCGATAATCTGTGGTTCAATATTCAAATCCGTCATCGACGGCGGGATATTGGGCAAAGCGCGCATGGTAATTTGCGCGGCATCGCGGCCGCGGCTTAAAATCGCGGTAATATTGACCCGAAAACGGTGCCGCGTGAAACGGTCAGGGCGAATCTCATAGGACAGGTCGAGATCGTGCCCCGCCGCCAGCTGGGCCGACGCCTCTGGCCCATAAAGTTTGGTTAAAACCGCCGCCATATCCGCCGCATCAATGTGGCGGCGCATCGCGGGCCGCAGTTCGCCATCCACTTCAATAAACACCGGACGATCAGTTTGAATTGAGACGTCAGAGGCACGCTCAGCCACACACCACAACAACAGGCTATCGATATCCTCTTCATGCAGCCGCTGCGGTTCCGCCGGCCAGGTAAGGTCTGTCGCCGCTGCTGAAACTGTCATCGGCCGCTAGGTAGCGCCACTGGCGTCCACTGCCGCGGCTGGTTTTGCAATTCAGGCAGGCCGGTGATTTCAACCGCGCGGTCGCCGATGCGCATTTCAATGCCGCCCCCCGTGACGCCGCGATCGACCAGCATCGCATACGGCAGTGTCACCATCGCCTGAGCCAACAGTTTACGATATTTGACCATACCGGTGAAATCGCGGTTGAGTCGGGACAGGTCTTCTTGAAAAATATCATCGCCTTGGGCGATGCCGGCATCCCAGCCCTGTTTGATCCATTTGAACCATTGCACACGCTCTTCTTCATTTTTAGGGAGTAGCACATCAGGCGGCGGATCAACTTTGCCCCAATCGCGCAGCAAGTAGGTGCGCCAATCGCGCGCCGTCGTTACCAGCTTGGCGTTCGCGGTGATTTTTAACACATTATCCGCAAGCGCGGCGCTCTGCCCCTTATTGGCAATGACCAAGGCATCCTGCTGTTCGCCAATCACCGGCGGCTCGATATAAACGCCGCCCGGCGCCGCCATCAGCAAACGGCGAAAATCATACAGGCGCGATAATGGGTCTTCATAACGGCTGATGCGCTGGGAGATTTCATAGGTGCGATGCGCCAGGCCGCCGCGCAGACCGTAGGACAGCGCGGCTTCCTTTTGCGCTTCAACCCGGATTTGAAAACCGACTTCCTGTTTTTCGTCATCCGCGCTTTGAATTGTCTGCAGTTCTTTTAATCTGGGCGGCGGCGTATCTGACGACCCGGCCAATTCATCCGGGCTCATCGGCGGCAGGGGACCGGCCGCGCCGGTTAACAGGTTTTCGGCGCGCGCCGCTGCACCGGACAGGCCAAGTGCGACGAATAGAATAAGCCATAACCGCATTAGCGCGCTTTCCCGGGCCCGTCAGTTTTGGCAATTTTATAGTGAATTTCGAGGCGGCGGCTGGGCGGATCAACTACCAGGTCCATAACCTCAGTCGCCTGTTCGCCGATGTCACGCAAGACATCCACCATCGGGCGTTCTTTATATTCCAAGCGCACAATTACCGGCGTTTTTGGTTGTGCATTGAAGGAAGTGACGCGGTAATTCATGCGCGCGCCCAGATCACGTAAAATCGGCTCGGCATTACCGATCCACGACACGTCAACCGGCATCGCGAGTTCTGCTGGCAGGCCGGCACTGTTCGGCACCGGTGCGGCCGGATGTTTGGCCTGTTCTACGCGTGACAGATCGGATAATGCGGCGGCTGCCTTGTCCGCCGCCTCGGCAATCCGCAGCGCAATCGGATCGGTCGCCGCCGCATAAGCACGTTCACCGGAATTAAAATTGCCCATATTTTCGCAGGCGCTGCACAGCGAGATGGCACCGATTATCACTAAGGTTGACGTCACTGTCAAAAAACGTGGTTTATTCATGTAATTATACTACCTTGGCCCGGCGGCTGGCGCCAGGCGATTTTTTATCAGGTTAACAGTTTGGCGGCAATCTGCAACATCGGTAACACGGTTTGTCCGAACAAGACCAAACCTGCCAAAGTCACTGCAATGGCCGAAACCACCATTAGAACGGGAGCAAAACTATTGACCCGCTGAATATACAAATCCTGGGATTGTTCAGCGATCATATCCAGATTTTGCGCGATTTGCGAACGGTCCGCCGCTAATGACAGCGCGGCGCGGTCGGTGGGATGCAGGGTCGACAAAGCGGTTGACCATTTCTGGCCGGTTTTTAAATTAACCAATGCGCGTTCGAGATCATGTTTAAGTAAACCTTTTTTGGCGCCTTCGTAGGCGGATTGTAGCGCCTCTTCCACCCGAACGCCGGAGCCAATCATCAGCGACAGGCGCCGCAGGACCAGATAGTTATCCTGCGCCATCACAATATCGGAATAATAGGGAATGCGCAGGATAATTTTATCCGCCCATTCCGGGAACAGGCTGCGGCCCATGGTTGCCAGCCACAACAGCCCCAGCATGATTACTGCGGTGACACTGATAAAAATGGCGATCCCGGCGGCGATGTTGTTGATCCAGCCCACATCAATCTTGTCTTTTTGTGAGGCCATGATGCCCATTTTCATAATTTCGGGGCCGATGTAAAATACCGAAGCCGCTACCAGCACTGCGGCCATAATAAAACCGAATACCGCCGAGACGATCACCCGGCCGGAGCCGCGTTTGATCTGGCCCAGCCGCTGTTCAAAACTGGCCGCGTCTTTAAGCGCGATCGCAATCTGGCCGCTTTTGGCGGAAACTTTGATGATGAGACCAATCGAGCCGGGGAAATGTGTGCGTTCTTCCGCAATCGCGGTGGGCAGGTCGATACCGGCGCTGATTCTCTCCAGCAATCGCATGGCCGCATCGGAAATTGTGCCGGTAAAACTGTCACGCAACAGCCGCAATGCGTCCGCAGTTGACATGCGTGAGGCCAGCATCGTACCCAAGCGCACCAAAAATGTGTAGCGGTCGGCACTGCTCATGCCTTTTTTGCCAAAGCCGCTGGCATCGCGGGTGACTGACAGCACGCCGCCAAACCGTTGCGCCTGGCGTTTAGCCATCTCCAGATTATCCGCCGATAATTTGGTCGATTTGATTTCGCCGCGTGATCGGTATTTGATGGTGAAGGTGGCCATCAGCTACCCTTAAGCCAATATGTTAAATAAAGTGTTGCAGGCCAGCTGGACGGTGGAGTGCCGCTCCGCACGCCGCAAGCTGTCGCATCGACAATAAAGGAATTGGCTGGAAAATTGGCCACGGTATCGCTGGCGCCGTTACCCCAAGCCTGCGGCACTGGGCCGTACAAACAAAAATAATTGCCATCGGTAGCGGTATTGCCATAACGCCAGGTGAGGCCATTTAACGGGATTTTTAAATCAGGAATATAACCTGGCACCAGTTGCGCATACCAGGTGCCGGCCGTTGTCACAGCATCGGTTGCGGCATTCGCGGTATAAACCGGTGGCACATTATTGGCGCGCAAATAGGCCTGATAAGTGGACGCCGCTTCATGAAACACGGCAATAATATTATTTTTGGCCTGTACGCGCGCGGGTGCGTCATTTTTAAAAATACTGGTGCCGCCATACAGCATGGCGCCGCATAGGGCGACTGCCGCAATGGCAAATAGCAACGATTGCATCAGTCGTTATCCGGCGGCGGCGGCATTGCGACTGACACCAACCCCTGCTCCTGCTCTTCAATCAGGCGTTGCAATTCGCGCAATTCAGGATCGTCGGCAAATTCCGGATTTTCCAGTTCCGAGTGAAAGACGCGGCGCAATTCCTCAATCGAGGTCATGCCCTTATCAACCTTGATCAGCGCATCTTTGATCATGGATGGCCACCACATTTCGCCATCAAACGCGCGCTGCACTTCACTTTCCGAACGGAAGGACACACATTCCGAAACCACCGTGCGGCCCGCATAACCGCTGCCGAAACACAAGTGGCACCCGGCACCGCGGCAAGCAATGCACAAAGTTCTGATCAAGCGTTGTACCAGGACGCCGCGCAGCAGCGGTTGCAAATCAACCGGTGACACGCTGAGCGCTTTCAAACGGCCAAAGGCGCCGCGCACCGACCCCGTGTGCAGGGTGGCCATCACCATATGGCCGGTTTCCGCCGCGCGCAGCGTCAATGAGGCGGTTTCATCATCCCTGACCTCGCCCAAAATAATGACATCTGGGTCGGCCCGCATAAAGGCGCGCAAGGCTTGCGCAAAGTCCAAACCAACCACGCGGTTAACGTTAACCTGCGCCACATAGGGAATACGATATTCAACCGGCTCTTCCACAGTGCGGATCGCGCGGCCGAAACGGTCCATCTCACGGATGGTAGAATTCAGCGTGGTCGTTTTCCCCGACCCCGTTGCACCGCACACCAAGGCCAAACCATATGGATAGTTGGTGGCAAACCGCCATTCTTCAATACGTGTGATACCCAATTCTTCGATGCGGACGTTGGCGCGATCGGGGTCCAGCAACCGAATGACAATCACTTCGCCATTAACTGTTGGCACAGTTGCCACCCGCGCATCCACAACACGCCCGGCGGTTAGAATGGAAAAGGAGCCATCCTGCGGCACGCGGATTTCGACCTGGTCCATCCGCGCGCGATCTTTGATCTGCGCGGCGATCACGCCGTATTGTTCAAGGCTGCCTTCATGCACAATCTGCCGCACGCCTAGCAGTCTGAAAAATACCGTATAACTGTGGCTGCGCGGTTCAATATGAATATCACTGGCATTGCCGCGCACCGCGCGTGCCAGCAAGCTGTCCAGCGCCATTGCATTGTCACCCGCCAGATTCTCATCTTGGGTTTGCGCCAGCGTATCTTGAAACTCATCGATATCGCGCGCGCCGATGGGGACAAAGCGCAGGCGTTTGCCCGGATAATAGTGCTGCAGGATACTGCGCGCGCGCGCCTCGGTATTGAGGGTTGAAACAAAAATCTCTTCATCGGTTTCGGCGACAATGACGATACGATTCTCGGCCAAAATATTTCTGGGGACTGCGGTATTGTAAACTTTTTCCACGCGAATACGGTCGGGTTCCAGGTGCAAAATCGCATCGATTAAATCTTCTTGCTTCAAAAAACCGTTACGGACCAAGACGGTGCCGATCCGCTCGCCGGTAATGCCAGATTCCATGGCCGCCGCTTCCACAGCCGCCGTGCTGCAAAAACCTTTCATGATCAGATAATCGCCAATCCGCATCGTCGCCATGTGGCGTTTGTCCCCTATGATTCCCTCAACGGGATGTTAGCAGAAAAAGACTTACTTCACTGCGTTTGTCTGTAAATCTTTATAAACATCAACACCTTCATAAGGTGTCGCCCCCGCCATCCCTAGTAGCGAAAATTTTTTGCGGTTTAGTACCAAATTATTTAAGGTATTGATAGGCGCATACCGTGCGGCGATATCCACCCAATAACTTTCCGACCGCATGCCATAAGCGCCTGTTGACAATGGTCGCGTAATATCCGATCCATATAGGATAATGCCATTTTTATCGGCATTAACGGCAACCTCTTTAAACACACTGTGTAAAGTTTTATATAATATTGCCAGTGACGGACTGCTAATGTCATCCTCTTCGGTCCAAACTGCAATCACACCGTCTTCCAACAATGATCGCTTAACCGCTTGATAAAATTCCCGGGAAAACAGATGGCTGGCATTGTGGTTATGCATCCAGGCAACATCGATCGCAACCGCACTATATTTTTGGGTCAGCATTGGGTGCATAAAATAGGTAAAGCCGTCTTGGATAATTAATTTTAACCGCGCGTCATCCATAACATTTGTCAACCATGGCGAAAGCTTGGCTGTCAGTTTAGACATGTCAGGATTAATTTCGATGACATCTACTTGGCCATCCGCACCTAATATAGATAACGCACCTGCCGTAGTCAAACCGCACCCCAACCCGACTACAGCCATTTGTGGTGGTTGTTTAGATTGCTGAATAACTTTCGCCGGAAACTCGCCCAAAGCCCATTCGCTGTAATTTCTGTTATATTGTACGTTATCGGTCACCGTACACATGGCCCGGTTATCAATATATAAAACACGGGTATCATTATGCCCTAAAATATTACGTTGTGTCGGACCGACTAAACTTAGTTCGCCATAGGGCGAATGGAAACTAGCAAATATTTTTTGCTGTTGATTATCTTTTAATGGTAGTGGTAGGCCGTGTACGCGTAAAATGTCCGATGGTAAACACAAAAATATCGTAATAGATATTAGTGTAGCAATAGCCAACCAGGCTACATAACGTCTTTTTTGAGATGGTTGTGTTAGCCATAATAAAATTATTATTAAGACGATACTACAAATTAGTGTAGCCTCAATTCCCGTATAAGGAAGAAGAACGAACCCCCCCACTAGCGCTCCTATGGCTGATCCTACCGAATCGGCAATAACAATCGTAGTCGCACCATCAGCTGACATATTTTCCAATACTAGCGTTGCAACAGCAAAGCCAAACATCGCGGCAATAAGGGCTAAAGCACCGACAAAAATGATGATAAGCGCAATCGGATCAAACAACACCAATGGCAGTGAAAAGGCACAAACCAACACGATGCTGCAGACTGCCAAAATAATGCTAAAAGGTAGGATCAAACGATATTGCCGCATTACATACTTTTTTAAACAGGCACCAATTAAAAATCCAAATAGATGTGTTGTAATCATTAACGCCGTAGCGTGCTCTGAATTTGCGACATAAAAAAATATTAGCCGGGTTAAGCTCAGCTGCAGGATGAGGCTGCACAAACCGCAGAGGAAAGGAACAAGTAAAATTTTCATGACTGTGGCGATAATCATTCTCTAAAACTTTTTATCATAATGATAACAGAAAATTTATAGAGTATTTTGTCATGATTCAAATACAACAACTATTTAGGCAGTATAAAGTATTGATTGTATATATTATAATGTCCATTAAAAGTAATATCTACGTAGTAACCTCCAGAGCCGCTATGATTTGTTAGATTATCATGGCGAACCCTTAACGTATCTCCAGGTGAAATTGTTCCTGGTGAATTAGTAAAAGTACCGCCATTGATGCTGTAAAAACAATCCGTACTATAGCCCTCGCAACTAACTGAAATCGATGTTGGGGTATCATAACCGATGGGCGTAATACTTTTAGATGTTACTGTATTGGCGGTCGGACAATCGTTATAAAAAGAATAGGCGCAGCCCGCCCCCATTCCCCAGTTAAGATTATCGGGATCAAGATCGCTTTTGTTAGCATTTGTGCCGCCACCGCCACTGCGGCCGGCAAAAGCCGCACAAGTTCCTCTTCCCGTTCGTGTGGCCAAACGGAAAGTGCCATCTGGCGCTCCACCAACCACGCTACCAACGGTGACATTGATGATGTATTGTTGCGCGGTGCTCGATGTTGGCACGCGTACGGAAAACGAAGTACCCGGTGAAATGGTGCCCGCACTGGAGGTGTAAGTGCCGCCATTAAGGCTATATTCGGCAACCGTCCCCGTTGCACAGGTCGTACAGGCAATCGAAATGGGCACTGCTGTATCATAATTTTTTGGCGTGATCGCGGTTGTTGTATAAGTTGCATTTATAGTAGTACAAGCATCGGCAAAATAAAAATCATCCGGTGTAGTATCGCCGCCACCACTGGATGGCACCACGCAACCCGGGCAATGGCATTGCCAATTGGATTGATTTTGAATTTTAAGATGCCGGTAGTCAATTGGCGAGGCGGTACTTTTTGCAGTGGAGTATTTGGTGTCGGCCATATCGCTATCGGTAAACAGATGCCGCGCGGTCGTGGGCGCGGTGCCGCTGGCGGGATAGCCATTACCGGTCCAACACGCACCGGCGGCTATTGCATAAACATCAGACTGCGGATCGCCGCCTTCGCCCACAGAACCATTAACATAACCCGTTGAGCTGCCGCCCACTGCTGTGCCGCCGTTATCATAAACGCCGTAATATGGCCGTTGAGTTGTGCTACCGCTGGCGCCAATATAAGACGCGCCTTGCATATAAAATGATCCGCCATCAACCAGCGTCACCGCGGCGACACTGGCACCGGTGCCATTGGGGAATGCCAACCCGCCATAATACATGGCCATTTCACCACCTAGGCAAATGGCACCGTTGCAACTGGCGTTACCGCCGGTGGTATCACCGGCAATTGAGCCAGAGCCACTATCAAACGTAATAGTGGCCTTCGTGGTAGCATTGCCATTCATATAAATATAACCGCCCGGCACTACATTTATGCCTGATTTGAGTTGCGTTGACGCATCGCTGGTGACAGTCAGGGCGCCTGAAATTGATAATTCACCCCCCGCGTGGATAATCACCGGCGCGCGCGGACCGCCGCCCGGCACGGTAACTGTGTTGCTGGTTGCCGTCACTGTCCAGCTTTTGCCCGATAGAATATTAATCTTGCCAGGCCAAATAACCACGCCTTGATTGGGCACACTTGAAGCGACTGTGCCATTAATGACCAGCCGTCCGCCATCGGCAATATAAACTTTAGTATTCAGCTGTGAGACGCCGCGTGCCCACAGCTCACCACGAATATCGACTTTGTTTAAAATTGCATCCTCAGCAATACTAAATTGCGCCGCTGGTATGATGACAGTGCCAGTCGGAGTCATGGTTAATTTACGGAAAGTGGTATTGACCGGCAAATCATAATTGCCGGTCACATTAATTATTGTGGACCCGCTGCCAGTGCCTTCAAAATCATAAGTGACTTCGCGAATATTGCCTTTGTCATAAATATCGGATTGCAAGGTCCAGCTATTTGCGGCAATTGCCGCGGTGCTGGCAAAAGCGGTGACCGTTGTGGCCGTAACCGCAGTCGCACTATTATAAGCGGTAATGACCGCCGTCCCGCTGTTACCCGCCACTGTTTTGCCGACATCGGTTGCGGTAAAAACGCCACTACTGGCGGTTAAAATAACCGCTGTGCCACTGGTTGCGTTGGGGGTTAAAGTTGCAGCTGGTGCGACTGACAAGGTTTTATTGACCGTACTAACCGTATGCGTGCCGGTGGTTAAATAGATTTTGGCCTTATATGGTTTGACGGTCGCCAGTTGCGCCATCACCGCGTCCAGCGTCGCGTAATTGGCGGGATTGCGCCCGGTCTTGTCACCGCTGGCGGCGGCACCAACATAGAACGTTACGGTTTCATTTTTGGCAAAGGCTTGTTGGTAAAAGCTTTGTCCAACCACGATCGGATAAATGATACCGCTGGCATTCAAACCGCTATCTGTGGAAAGCAGGCCTGCTGCGGACACGGCCACATTGTTACACCAACCAGTAGCGGCAGCGGCATCATAAGTGTCGCGTGGCTTGAAGCTGATCAGATATCCCAGCAAACCTTTGGGCGCCAGCGCGGTGGTACCGGTAAAGGATGGCTTGGCCGAACCCACCACATAAGCTTGATTGCCGGTAAAACTGCTATTGTAGCTGATAATACCATAACCGGGGCCGGTCACTGTGGACGCTGTGCCCTGAACGCTGGTATTCCGCATAGCATAAGGACAATACACCAACGGGATGCCATTTGGACCGGTGGCATTGGCCGTCACCCAGGACGGCACCTGATTATAGGCGTAGGTCGCATTGACGACATTGCCCGCCGGCAAGGTTGGCAGGCCGTCAATAATTTTAATGTTGGCTTTAAGCGCCGCCGCCGTTTGCTCCAGGCGTGTCCACGCCATCTGCTGCGCGTAATTATCCTGCGCACCCTGCCACAGCGTCACTGCGCTGTAACCGGCCGTGGCCGCGATCGCTACCGCTAACAAAATGATAATCAGCAAATTACTCATGGATGCAAACACTGCCAGTTGGAACGGTTGGCGACCAACAGCGGCGCGTTAGCGGTGCTGCTGCCCAGCGGTAATGAATAGTTGGTATTCGTGTTAAAATTGGTGTCATTCAAAATATAATAGGTTGATTGGTAGGTTCCCCCCACGGAAGTGGCGCTCCAACAGGCGGTATTGGCCGAGGTTAATATTGATTGAGCCCACCCACCGTTGGCGCCGCCCACAATCTGCCGGGTGCCGGCAGCGGCGTTGCTATCCACCGTAAGGGCCAAGTTGGTCGCGCGCGAATTGGAGTCGCTGATGGAGCCGACAACTGAATTGGTGATCCCAAATATTTCCGCATGTCCGGCCACCAAGGCCGTGGCCGGTTTGTCAAAACCTGTGATGTTAATAGTCGCCGTATCAAAAAATGTAGCTGACGCGGTACCATTTATATAAATGTTACCATTTACATATATTTCAGCGGCATTGAAGACCACGTTGCTAAGGTAATTTTGCGACCCAAAATAAGAGATTATAAATTGGCTGCCCAAGGTGGTGCCAACATTATTTAAGATACCGGATATATAGGTGCGTGCACCGTAAATATTCCTTATGAATTGATAGCCATAAGTGCCGATGCCGTTTAAAATATCTTGCTGCCCTAAAAACAGCTCACCGCCGGCATTACCCAGGGCCCAGGTGTAATAGCTGTCAGAGGCCGGTAGGCTGACCACCGCATTTATGTAAGTGCGCGAACCGGCAAAAAAATTACTGCCGTCATAAACGCTGCCGTTGTTGTACGAGGTTTGTCCCGTCAAACCGACCGCATTAAACAGATAGCCGCGGCCATCCAGATTATTAAAATAAGGAATTGTGGCGCTGTCTAACACCAGTTTATAGTTTTGAAACGCGCTGAGTTGCGGATAGATATAGGCGCCGTTTGGCCGCAAGATGGCCAGATTTTTTACACTTAGGTTAGCGGGGAATAGCGGATTATAAGGCGATGTCACGCCACTGATTTGGGTTGGGATGGCCGCATTGGCCCCTGCACCGGTTAAATTGAGTGAACTGTTGCGTACAGACATATTAGGCCAGCCGTTCGCCGTGGTGGCATTGGTGCCAAAAAAACTGGTGATCGCATTAGTAACGGTGTAGCTGCCGCCGCTAAGATTCAATTTTTGATGCTGTGGCCGGTAATAATTATAATAAGTCAGCGCGGTATCCAGCGGCATGGCATTGGCGGCGTTACGTCCGCTGCCATCGCCAGTAGTGGCGGGCGCAGTGTAGATTTCACTGCCATTGCTGGCATTCACCAGACGGCGCGCTTCCACTTCAGCTTCGGTAATCACGCGCACTGTGGCGCCGGCCAATGTCAAATCCGCGTTGATGTTTTGACAATCCGGCACTATGGCGTTTTTGGCAGCCGGCGCGACCAAAATGACCAGGGCGGTGGGAGCGTTGGCAGGCCGGGCATCTGAAATTGTCACATAATTTTGCGAGCCGCTGTAAAGTGTAGTACTGTTCACATTATAGGTGCCACCGGGGGTGGTAATCGCGGTGGCTTTGGTACCGCTGGTGGCGTTGCTGAACGGGCAATAGAGAAAAGCCGTGCCATCCACAGTACGTGCGGTTGGCAGCAGCCAGGTTGGCACCGCAGGACTGGTATTACTGTCGGGCATAGGCACAGCATAATATTGCGCACTGCCGGAAGTTACCGAAACTATATTGGTCAGCACGGTTTGAGCAGCGGTTTCCAACCGCGCCATATTTTCATTTTTATCGATGGTGGCTTGCAGGGTGGTGCCGCTGCTGACCACCGCGTAACCGGCGCCGCCCAGAACCGCGACCAATAAGATCAGGATAATGATCAAACCGGTCATTTATGGGATGCCCTGGCATTGAAAAATGCTCGAATTATATAAACGCAGCCATTCGAGACCAGCGGTATTTTTTGTATAGCCATAAGCGTTTAACGTGGTGCCATTGTCATTATTGTCACTAAACAGATTAAAACCGCTGTTGCCCTGCCAGCATTTGGTGCCCGCATAGACGGTGCCGCCGGTGTTCATTTCGTTATCGATGCTGAAGCCGCCCGCATCGTAAATCCCCACCATGGGATTATAACCATCGCAAACCAAACAAGGGCCCGGAGTATAGGCCTTGGCGCCGCTCGCCAAAATCAGACCATATTGCAAACCGCCCGCGCCTTGAGTGGGAATGGACAAGCCCGGATTGACATTCAAACGCCCATGTAAATAAATGCCATAAAGCGACGCATAATAAATTTGTAGGGTGCCGCCTTGCTCGAATAGCAACCCGCCCGGTTCAACAATGGCACCGCCGCCGTTCGACGTGGTTATATATACATAACCGCCGCGCAACGCGCCACCCGCACCAATTAAAAGCGGCGTGAAACCATTGCCGGCAGCAGTGTTAATGCTAATAGTGTAACCATCAAAAGCCCCATTTAAAATTTTAAAGCCACGGTTGGTGATATTGTTGACAACAACGACATAACCCCGCGCGCTTTGCAGCCGACCACCGCCATCGATCGTTACATTACCGTCAATTATACTGTTATTGGAGGTACTGGACACTACCGTGCCGCCGTTAATGTAAAGCGCATTTCCCACCTTGATCGTCGCATCGTTATCCATATCCAGCTGACCGCGTACTTCCAGCGTGCCGGTCGATTGCAAGGTCATGTTTCTGATACCAATATGATTGCCTTCCGGAATCGTGCCACTGCCAAATTTAAAAATTGCCGTTGCTTGATAGCCGGCGCCGGCCACCATAAAGCCCAATCGTGTACCATTGACCAATATGTTGTTCAAAGATGTAGAGACTGTCGCGTTGCCGGAAATATCATAGGTTGCGGCAGCGCTGGGGAAAATTATATAGGCTGACGATGGCTTGGCAGCTTCGATAGCAGTTAAAATCGCGCTTAAAGTAGCGAGGTTGCTAGGATCACGGCCGCTTAAATCGCCAGTGGCGCCACTGGCCACATCACCAATATAATAAGATAACTCCGATGTCACAGTGCCGGTTTGCATTTTATTTAAATAATTATCGCCGATCGGCATGACGACACCGCCGCTGACAAGCGGCGTTGTCGCGTCAATTGCTGCAGCAGTAATTGATGAACAATCCGGCGGATTATAATTTTGCGGCGCGGCGGCAATTAAAACACCGGTGGCACCAACCGCGGTTATTGCCGTGGGCGCGGGCGCGCTGGCGATAACATAGGGCTGGCCTGCTGTTGTGTCATTGCTGGCCGTTTGCACCCCATAGCTGCCCCCAGACGGTGCATAAATGGTGGCGTTATTGACACCGGTCACCGCTGCATAAGGACAATAGACAAAGGGTACGCCATGGGCGGATTTAGCGTTGGTCGTAATCCAACCTGGCACTTGGTTATAAAGGTAAGGTGATGGCGCGGCGCCCTGGGTTCCGGCCGGTAAGGCATAAACGCCATTAATATAACGGGCCTGAGTTTGAATGGCACTCGCAACCTCCAATAAACGTTGTTTGGTGATTTGCAATTCAACACTGCTGCGCACACCTTGCAAAAACGTCACGCCGGCGAATACGGCGCTGAACGCCACCACCACCACCATTACTAAAATAATCAGCACATTCATCATGGGCTGCGGCGCCCATTTTGACGTGGTGGGGCACCCCGTGCTTGCTGTTGTTTCGCCTTGGCCGCAACCACCTGCGGCAACCAACGGCGCAAGCGCGGCAACGGATCATACCAAACGATTAGCAAGACCAGGCTGCCGCAGGCGAGCCAGCTGCGGCTGTGGGCATAGGCACCCCACCCCAACATGCCGGCGGCACACAATAGATCGAACACCCGCAAATGCGCGTGGTTTTTTTCACTCCACTGTCCAAATTTCAGCAACGGCAGCATGCATGCTCACCCAAAAGATTATTTTTTGGTATATTTCAGAGTGAAACTAACACCTTTGATGGCACAGGTTTCTCCTAAACAATAATTTTGCAGCGCCCAATTGGGACACAGCGAGGTTGCCTGCGAACTTTGGGCAAGCAGCGCCATTCCATTGATCAAACCTTCTTTGTTAACGCGTAACAAATCATGCTCCGCCTGGGGGTTAAAACCAAGCTTTTGCAGTTTTAAAACACACTCTTTGCTGGAAATATCCAATTTGCTGCCGCCACCATGATTTTGCGCTCTGGTTAAAAAAATGAATATCAATCCCGCTACTAAACAAAACACGCCGATACCCAACATAATACTGCCTGCCAATCGGTATTGTTGCGGTGATACCGGCAATGACGACAGCGATAATTCGGGCAACTCAAATTTCATGGAGTTATTCCCGCTTGCGGCGGTGTGCCGCTTGGCGGCGGCGGCGCGGGTGCCTGTGCCGGTGCGGTTAGGGGTCCAATAGCAGGCATCACAGCTGGCAATTGCGCGGCACCCAATGGTGACACCGGCATCATTGACAAGACATTTGTAACTGGCGCTGCCGTGACTGGTGACGGATTAGGGGCAACATCAATCTGCCAGTTCTTGCCGTCAAATTTTAAAGCCGCAACGTGATTTTCCGGAGCGACTTTCTGGACCAAATTTTGCCACTGCGCAAACGGCAATTGTTCAGCCGGAGTGGTCACAATTTGCGCCGGGCCGGTTACCTTTGAGAGGGCAAATGACAATAGGCCAATCAGCATAATCAGGCCGCCTAATACCGCAACACAGCTGCCGATAAATAGCCATACCGTACCGGCCAATTGATAGGCAACAAGATGCGGCGCATTTTCATCTGGCTCAATCACATTTTCCAAATAGGATGATAACTCTTCGGGCAATAGCACGGCGTTGAAACTGTCGCGGGGGCCGCGCGAGACTTGCAACACGCGACTGCCGGAACGCACCGACACAATCGCGCCCGGCGTATCTTGGATAATTTTTAAAATGCGCGGCAGAAAGGCCCGGCGCGAACCGCCTTCATGAACTTCATAGGCATAGCCGCCTTGAAACGCATGCACATAATAACCGGATTCTGACGGCACGTCGAAATGACTGAGAATAAAACCGCGCGCATAAGCCACTGCATCGCTTTTACTGGTAATGCCTTCCAGAAAATCGATGACAATACGGTTGGGTGGTACCAGCGCCGCCATGCCTAACAGTCCCTATTCATTGGACAGCACGCCAGTCGTGCCGCCAAAACCACCCGATAAAACATCATTAAGATCGGCTCCCGCCATCGGCGCTGGTGCCGGGGGTGGTGCAGTATCTACTGGCGCTGCGGCCTCACTTGGCGCAACAGCGCGTAACGGGGGCGACACTGGTGGTGGTGCCACTAATTTAACGGCTGGTTCGGTGGCTGCCGCCTGACCTTCCTCATCATCCGCAGCAGCGCGGGTTGACAGCACGGCATCCGGCTTTATGTCACGGCGGGCGGATTTGGGACGCGTATTTTTAGCAGTGCCTGAGGCGGGCGGTTCAATAATTGCGGCATCTTCTGCCGACAATTCTGGCACCGCATCCAAATCGCGAATTTGTTCGACTGCACCGGTTTTGCTGCCGCGCTGGCCAGCCCGTTCAATCGTTTCGACCGGCGCGCCTGGCAAAGTCGCCGCGACAGCAGCGCCAGTCGGTTCGTAGATTGTCACGACCGGGCGCAAGATGAAGAAAATCAACGTATTTTCATTGCTAGTTTTTTTGGAGCCGATGCTCTCATATTCACCAAACGGCGCGGTGCGGTTATCGCTAGCGGTCTCCTCGCGCACACCGCCCAAAATAACCACATCACCCGCCGGCACCCGCGCGATGTCGGTTAGGATATTTGACTGGGTTTCCGGCTGGCTGAGCGACGCATTGTTAGTGGCGGTGGCATTGTTGGTCGTTCCGGTGGTGCCCGTTGTGCCAGAGGTCCCGCTGGTCGAACCACTGGTGGTACTGGCGACCGGTGCCGTATTCAACACCACAAAACGCGTGATGGAAGCAATTTCAATGTTCACGTCGATAATAACAAGACCCATCATTGAGTCATAATAAGGCGTCAGGCTAAGTGTAAGGCCGGTTTTAACCGTATCCGTATCGGTTGACGACGTGACATTGCCGCTGCCCGCTGAACCCGGCGTGGTCGTGGCACCAATTGATTTAATATACGGCGTAGAGCGGCCGCTGCGCAATTGCACCGGCATACCGGCTAAAGTGCGCAATTCAACCATTTGGCGGGTCGTTGTGCGCCCAAACTGGCTGAGGTAATAAATGGCGCCGCCCACGCCCAAAACATTATTATCACCAACTGTTGTCGTGTAAGTACCGCCAATTACACCTGAACCCGCCGCACGCGACGTTGATGACAATGCGCCGGACAAGCCCGTCGCACTGCCCAGGCCACCGCCTTTAATTAATGCACCAGTAGGCGCGTTGGCGGGATTGCCAAACTGCAGCTGGAATGAACTCCAGTCAAAACCGCGTTCGGCGTCTTTGGTCAAGTTCAATTGAATAACCGCCAGCTGAATGGTGATTTCCGCCAAGTTACCGGCCAGGCCGCTTAAGTATGACTTAATCACTTCGTCGTTCAGTTGCGGACGGGCATTGTAAACGATACGTCCGCCGTATAGCGACGGCGTCACATCCTCGGCGCCGAAATCCTCCAGTTCGCCAACCACGCTGTCAATCACATCCTGGTTTTGCGGCACCGAAACAATGTAACGATCACGGTCCGAGATCATTAGCGCATCATTTTCCCACCAGACCGCGACATCCAGCGACCGTGATAATTTAGTGGCGAGACCGCCCAGTGTGCCGTCAAACCGCCGGAACGGCAGCACGATATCATTCAATTCATCCGCCGCGCCCGAACTGCCGACCGGCCGGGCAATTACCGCAATACCTTCGTAATCCATAATGCCAATCAAATCCGCAATCGTGGCATTGCCTTTGGTAAGCCGCAAGCTGATCCGTTTACTAGCGATGCGTTCCGGCATGGCTGGCCTGACCGAACGCGCCAAAAATAAATCGGAACTGACGGGAATGCGGCGTAGGGCCGGCACTTTTGCCCACTGATCGTCCTTGTTGAACGGGCTGGTTACATCGCTGTGCTTAAAATCACGGAAGTCCGGTTCATCGGTGCCGCAGCCGCCAACCAGCAAGACGATGCCACAGGCCATGATAAATCTTGTCAACATGTTGCGCTTAACACTCATTATTTACGGCACCGTAACAAACGCAGTTCGCCCGGTTCATCAGCGCCGAAACTGAGCGAGCCGTCCTTGGCGCGGTACAGCGGCACGCCGTTAACACAGCCGATAAAATTATTGGCGCCGCCCGCCCCGTTGGACGCAGTGGTCGCCTGCGCGATTAACCTATTTACTTGCGTGGCATCGATGCCTTGGGTGACATCCGCTTTGACACGTTTTTCCATATCGGCAATCAACTTTAATACCTCATCGCGTGTAATGACCTGGCCGCTGCCGACGACACCGCCGGATACAAACGGATTGGTAATCACATTTTCCAATGGTTTGTCCGCAGTGGCAGGTGCCGCTGGCTTAGCGGCGTCTGGCGCGCTTATGACTGCGGATCCCGCCGTTGGGGCGACTGCCGCGGGTACTGCAGCACTATCCTGCGCAAGCGATGGCCCAGTTAATAAAACTGTTATAATCATCCACAGACAAAGATGGTAAAACCTACCCATCATGCAATGCAACATTTCCCCCGAATCATCTCACATTCATCTTCAATGTCCCATAGAGTGCCAGGGCGCGGCAATGACGAAACGTAACGCATATCATAGCGCGCGCTATTTGGAACCAACGCCCAAATCGACCAACAAGCCGGTGACATCAGTTGGATTGCCGCGCACAATTTTAACATCATGCGTTGGTGTGCGGTAAACGATAAACGGCACGCTGGTCATCCCCCAGCGCAGCATGATGTTTTCGTTGTCACTAACCATTTTTTGCGCCGGCGCATTGCTGATTAACGTGGGCGGCCGGCCAGCTGCATTGGCACGCCAGGCCGCGGCGCTGTCTGGCGCGGCCAGAATAGCTGCTGCCAGCGCCTCGCTATTATCACCTAAAATACCAACTGCGATGAGCTTAACGTTAAATTTCAAACCCGCACCTTGCGCGATATCAACCGCCTGCCAGAATTTTTTGCAGTAAGGGCAATTCGGATCGACAAAGGCGTAAAGTGTCGGCAGCTTGGGATTATTGCCAAAATCGATAGTATGTGCCGCGCCCAGTTCATTATACAATTGTGCGCCATGATTATTGGTTGCCGTAACTGCCGGTGGTGCAACGGCTGACGCAGGCGCCGACTGGACTGTTTTTATGGTGCCGTTTTGTAGCGCAGTTTGCAGCTGCTGACCGGTCAGATTATCGCCGTTGTTGTTAAACAACAAACCGCTTAAGACAATTTGCTGGCCGGCGCGCGTGTAAAAGGTTCGAGCATCCATTTGACCGTCCGGCAGCGGTTTTTGCGCCAACCAACCTTGATAATTATCTTGGTTGCCAAGAAAAGTAATTTCATAGCCAAGGTCGTGAATTTTTTGCAGCGCGCCGTAATCTTTCCAATCCGGCCCGGCGGCCAGTGCCGGTTGTTGCAGCAGCCATAGCGTTGTCAACACGCTGACAACAATACGTATCACTAGTGCACCAGATATGTACTTTATCAGTGCGCCGGATATGCGCATTATCAGTGCGCCGGATATACGCATCATGCCGTGCGCTTCGTAATGTGGGCGAAAGCGCCGCCGTTTTGCCAAGCGGATAAATAGGTTGGCAAAATCGCCTCTAGCGCGGTTGGCATGAGGCTGAGTTCCTGCAACCCTGGCGCGCCGGCGGGCGCAATATTATCGGTTTTTAAACTCTCGACCTGGTCACGCGTTAACATCGGCCGCGGTAACAGTTCCATCAGCGTCGCCTGTAATGACGCAAGACCCCAGGGCAGATTGACCAGCCGCACACTTTGACCGGTGATTTTCAACATTGTTTCAAATAATTGCTTAAAGCTATAAATGCCGGGGCCAACCAGTGTGTAAGTTCGACCGCTGGTCTCTTCATCTGCTGCAGCATTGATAAAGGCATCGGCGACATCACCGACATAAACTGGCTGGAATTTGGTGCGGCCGCCGCCAATCAGCGGCAAAAAATGCAGCAGTTGCCCCAAATGCGCGAAACGCGTGAAAAAGCTGTCCCCGGCGCCAAAGATAATTGATGGGCGGAAAATCGTCACAGTTGGAAAGGCTTTGCGTACTGCGACTTCGCCAGCTGCCTTACTGCGCGCATATTTAGACAGCGCATTGGCATCCGCACCCAAGGCTGACATATGCAGCAAGCGCGCGGCACCGGCAACACGCGCGGCATCGGCAATGCGTTCAGCCGTTTGCACATGTGTTTCATCAAACCCGTGTTTGCCTCTGTCGTATAACGTGCCGATAAGATTGATCACCAAATCAGCGCCCTCTACCGCGCGCGCGACCGACGCCGTATCGGTGGGCTGACAGGCAAAAGGCACAATCTGGCCCACTGTGCCGCTGGTCTTTTCCAACAGCACATGTTGCGGGTTGCGCGTGGCAATGCGGATGACATAACCCTGACGCGCCAGCCGCTGTACGATAGTGCGGCCGACAAAGCCGCTGCCGCCGAAAATGGTTGCGCGCAAGGTCATGTAATACGCCCTATAAAAGATAATACTATATAATTAGCAGACAAGCAGAGGAGCAGACGAGAAAAGCCAACAGCACCGACACTGCTAAAATGTGAACCTAGGGCATTATTAAAATGTTTTAAGCACAACACTGTGGCGGGTCTGCGCGTCTGCTCCTGTGCGCGTCTGCTCACTTACTTATCCTTATCCGTTTTTTTACGAAAGTCTGCCAGCGAAACAACTTCACCGCGTTTATCATCAGCGCCGGCGACTGGCTTTTTCTCTTTCTTGGCGCTGCCTTTTTCTTTCGACAATTCGCTGCGCTTGCCGCGTTCGGCCAGCGCGCGTTCGGTTTCGGCGATCAAGGCATCCAGCGCTTCTTCATCAAAATCATCATCGTCATCGCCGCTGTCATTGTCGTCCTCTTCATAGGCGCTTTCAAACTGCAGCGCGAAACTGACCGAGGGGTCGGCAAAGATCCGGATCGCTTCAAACGGTACTACCAGCCGTTCAGGATTGTTATTGAAGGACAATGTTACCGTAAACAGCTCATCGGTGATTTTCAGTCCATAAAACTGATGCTGCATGACAATCGTCATCTCGCTCGGATAACGTTCTTTTAAATAAACGGGAATTTCAACCAACCGGTGCGTGGTGTCGAACGTCACATAAAAATGATGTTCCGCCGGCAACCCGTGTTCCATTACCTGCATTAACGTCTGGCGTACCACGCCGCGCAACGCATCTTCAACCATTTTGTCATAGCGCAAAATATTGTCCGCCATCATCACTACCCTTGAATCTTAGTTTTTATAAGTACGCCACCCGGAGGCTGGAGGCTAGAGGCAGGATGCTGGAAAAAATCTTGCATTTGTATGAATTTTATCTGGTCAATCTTGCTTCCAGCTTCTAGCCTCTGTTTTCAATGGACCATGTTTCTATTTTTACCGATGGCGCGTGCCTGAGCAATCCCGGCCGCGGCGGCTGGGCCGCGCTGCTACGCATCGGCGCGCATGAAAAGGAGCTGACCGGCAGCGCGCTTAACACCACCAATAATAAAATGGAACTGACCGCCGCCTTGGAGGCGTTGCGCGCGCTGAAAAAACCCTGCCAAATTGACCTTTATACCGACAGCGAATATTTGCGCCGCGGCATGACCGAATGGGTGATGGCGTGGAAAGCGCGCGGTTGGAAAACCGCCGACCGCAAACCGGTCGCCAACAAAGAAATCTGGGAAGGTTTATTGGAGGCGGCCCAGCCGCATACCATCACCTGGCACTGGGTGCGCGGACATAACGGCCATCCCGAGAATGAACGCGTCGATGTGTTGGCAAGCAATGCGGCGCGGAGTTTAGCCGGTTAATGCACATCTCTTATTAAGTAATATCGATTAGCTGCTTTTTCATTCTCATAATTGTCACCAGCTGCACAACTATCAACGTGATCGCTGTCAAACAACCGCCGACCGACCCGGCGCAAAAATTATAGACCAGCCAACAGCTCAGCACGACCAGCATACCATACCGCAGCTGCAGGCCGCGCAAATAAATCATCGAAAAAGTGGCCAAGATGCAAGTGACGACAGAAACCACATCATACCAGGCTTTATAAAAATACACACCGATTGCAACAAACCCGACAGTAAACAGCGCCGCGAACAGATGCTTTTGCCGATCAGTGCTGGGATAGGCAGAGGCCGCCGAACGCAAGGCCACCAAAATTTCAGTGGCCGCACCAACCGTGGCGCCTAATAATATATAGTGAATAGTAAAACAGGTCGCACCCGCCGCGTTTAACAACAGTAAACGCTGGTCCCGTTTTTGCCAAAAGGCAATGACGGTGATTAGATAGGCGAGATAACCAACAAGTTGTGCCGCCGAAAATAGCGGCACAAGTTTAAGCCGCGTTGGTCAGCTGTTTTTTGAGCGCTTTCAACACGCAAGACAGTTTGCTGGCCGGCGTTGACATCACAAATGCATCCAACCCGCCGTTGTGTTCAATCGTGCGCAGGCCGTTGGCGGAGACTTTCAAACGGATCGCCCGTTTCAATTTTTCGGAATAGAGGCTGGTCTCCTGCAAATTCGGCAGGAAACGGCGTTTGGTTTTGTTGTTGGCGTGGGACACGTTATTGCCGACCAGGGGCTTTTTCTTCGTGACCATACAGACGCGTGCCATGAAATAATCCTTTGTAATCTTGGTGCTGACAGATCGAACCTGCCGCTGGGAGGCGCATGTTTAAGGATAAAGCCGCCGGGCGTCAAGCTTTTTGACGGCCAAATCCTGGTTACTGGGGCAATTGCATGGTAAAACCATAGCGCCAGATAGGGTGCAGATGTTCGGCATCCGCATAAACCACCGCCCGCCGCGCCGCCGCATGCGTTTCAATAATCAGCGGTTTTTTGGCGCGGATAGCCTCATCATCTGGGCGAAGCGGCGCAAAATCAGTAATTTCCATTTCAATTTCTATAACAATATGGCGGTCAATTTCGCCTTTATTATCTTTGGGCAAAGCATCCAAGAATGCCGCCGCTTTGGTGGCAGACATCGGTAGCGTGCCAATAAAATCCGGATTACCAAAAGTAATGACAAATTGCGCCGGCCACGGATCTTGCGGTTGGGCGGCATTAATGCGGCAATCATCCTCAATGCCAAAGTTTTTATCAGTTGGAAAGGCAAAGCTATAGGCCGCGCCTTTAAGCGGTTCAAAGACAAAAGTTTGCGTGCTTTGATCATAGGGACCTAAGACACCGCGCGCGAGCAGACGAAAGCGCCGCTGCGGATTTAAAGCCAGTGTATTGAATTTTTGCACAATAGCCGTTTGCCGTTGCGCCCAAACGACATCGTTATGCCGGAAATCGCGGGTGTAATCGCACGCGTAAAATTGCACCAGATTTTCAAAGCTGGCCGGATCGCGCAGTCCACTCAGCGTAATCGTTGCATTATCCTTGGTCCAGATATGAAACAGCCCGAACCAGTCCGGCCGCTCGTTTTTTTCATTGCCACGCGCTTTTTTAACAATGGTGGGCAAGGCCTCTTTTTGCGCGGCGGCGGTGCCGTTATTATAGCTTAAACCCTGGGCGCATGCCGGCAGGCAGGCAAACAGGACAATCAAAACGGCAAGGTGTCGCATGGTCATGATGTGTAATATAACGGCGTAAGTTTTGAATAACAATTGACCTCAATAGCCATCTTCATGCTAAGCCTAGGTCCATGAAAAATTCTTACGCCTACCCCAGCGAGACCGGGCATTTCGGTGAATTCGGCGGCCGTTATGTTGCGGAAACCCTGATGCCGCTAATTTTGGGTGTGGGTGAGGCCTATGCTGCCGCCAAGGCCGACCCGGCGTTTCAGGCTGAACTCGATTATTATCTGAAATATTATGTCGGACGGCCGTCACCACTGTATTATGCACAGCGGCTGACCGAACATCTGGGCGGCGCCAAAATTTATCTGAAGCGTGAAGAGTTAAATCACACCGGCGCTCATAAAATCAACAACTGCGTGGGGCAAATTTTGCTGGCGCGGCGCATGGGCAAAACGCGCATCATCGCTGAAACCGGCGCCGGGCAGCATGGTGTCGCGACCGCCACCGTCTGCGCGTTATTTAATCTGCCCTGCACGATTTACATGGGCGAAACAGATATTGCGCGGCAACAGCCAAATGTCTTCCGCATGAAACTATTGGGCGCGGAGGTCGTGCCGGTGACGTCAGGCGCCGCAACGCTGAAGGACGCCATGAATGAAGGCATGCGCGACTGGGTCACCAATGTGCATGACACATTTTACATTATCGGCACGGTTGCGGGGCCGCACCCGTATCCGATGATGGTGCGGGATTTTCAGGCTGTCATCGGCCACGAAACGCGCGACCAAATTATAGAGGCCGAGGGCCGCCTGCCTGATACGCTGGTGGCCGCCATCGGCGGCGGCAGCAATGCCATGGGCTTGTTTTATCCTTTTATTGATGATGCGGATGTGAAAATGATCGGTGTCGAGGCTGGCGGGCATGGTGTAGATAGCGGCAAACATGCCGCGTCATTGACCGGCGGCGTGCCGGGGATTTTGCACGGTAATAAAACCTATCTGCTGCAGGACGATCACGGCCAGATTGCCGAGGCGCATTCGATCTCGGCAGGATTGGATTACCCAGGCATCGGCCCCGAACATGCGCATCTGTTTGAAACCAAGCGCGTCGATTATGTGTCAATCACCGATAATGAAGCATTAGAGGCATTTCAACTGTGCGCCAAATTGGAAGGCATCATCCCGGCGTTGGAGTCCGCGCATGCAGTGGCACAGGTCATGAAAATTGCACCGCAATTGCCGCAGGATCATTTGATCGTCATCAACCTGTCAGGCCGTGGCGATAAGGATATTTACACTGTCATGGAAAAGTTAGGATTTAAATAATGTCACGTTACAATGACCGCGCTGCTGATGCGTTGCGCCCCGTCTCCTTCGACATGGGTTTTTCCAAATACGCGGAAGGCTCCTGCCTCGTGAAATTTGGCGCAACGCATGTATTGTGCACCGCGAGTGTAGAGGAAAAGGTGCCGCCGTTTTTGCGCGGCAAGGGCACCGGCTGGGTCACGGCTGAATATGGTATGCTGCCGCGCTCCACGCATGAACGCATGGACCGTGAGGCCGCGAAGGGCAAACAATCGGGCCGGACGCAAGAAATTCAGCGGCTGATCGGTCGCTCATTACGTGCCGTCATGGATATGACATTGTTGGGTGAACGCCAGATCAAGGTGGATTGCGATGTCATTCAGGCGGATGGCGGCACGCGTACTGCGGCGATTACCGGCAGTTATCTGGCGCTGCATGCCGCCTGCACCGGCCTCCAAACCGCGGGTAAATTAAAGGCCTGGCCCTTGCGAGACATGGTCGCGGCCATTTCCTGCGGTATCGTCAACGGCGTGCCATTTCTTGACCTTGATTATAATGAAGACAGCACCGCGCATACCGATGCCAATTTTATTTTGACTGCCTCCGGCGGCATCGTGGAAATTCAAGCCACTGCCGAGGTGCATCCCTTTAACCAGGATGAATTTAACGCGCTGATGAATCTAGCACGCAAAGGCATTGGTGAACTTTCGGTATTGCAGCAACAGACGGTGCAAACATTTAAAGCGTAAGCAAAACTTTCCTTCTCCCTTATAGGGAGAAGGTGGCGCGCAGCGCCGGATGAGGGGTATGTTTAATTATGGCGCAATTTATTTACCCCTCACCCGCCCCTAAAGGGGCACCCTCTCCCTATAAGGGAGAGGGGGAAACCACAATAAAACGCTTCACTAGCGACACTCTCGTCATTGCCACACATAACGCTGGCAAGCTCAAAGAATTTGCGCATCTGTTCGGTGATAAAATACCAAACATCATCTCCGCCGGTGATCTGAATTTACCCGAACCGGACGAAACCGGCGCAAGTTTTACCGATAATGCCATTTTAAAAGCGCAGGCGGCGGCCAGCGCATCTGGCCATCCTGCGCTGGCGGATGACAGTGGTTTGGCGGTGACAGCATTAAACGGCGCGCCTGGCATCTATTCCGCGCGCTGGGCCGGCGACGACAAAAACTTCCAGGCCGCCATGCAACGCGTGCAGAATGAATTGGGCGATGTTGCGGATCGCAGCGCCGCGTTTATTTGCGTGCTGGCACTGGCCTGGCCGGACGGGCATGTCGAAATTGCGGAGGGACGTGTGGATGGTGAAATCGTCTGGCCGCCACGCGGCAAGCAAGGTTTTGGTTACGATCCAATCTTCACGCCGCAAAACTCCAACAAAACCTTTGCTGAAATTGACTTTGTCGAAAAACAGCAGTTCAGTCATCGCCGCCGCGCGTTTGATGCCTTGTTGAAGAAATGTTTTGATTAAAAAGTTGCTTCGCGTATTTTTGGCTCACGTGATGTAAAAATTTCTACATTGTAGTGATCAGAAAGAACAAGATACCTTAATCCATGATGAGATAGTACAGGACATTCTTCTGCCCAGTAACCACCAGAAAACTTCCAGCTCGTGCTTTCAAACATCATTCCGCCCCAGCCCTCGCCGTAATTAAGTTCGTCGATAACGCGATAAGCCAACATAGGATCAGTATTTGTAATCTCATAATATTTTTCTGAATTACTATCAAAAATTGTAATCTTTAAACCATGTATATTGTTAGAACCACTCGGCACAGCGTAACTGCCAAATCCATGTTCAATCGAAATTATGTTAATTTCACCATGCACAAAGGGTGTATCCCAAATTTCAAAATCTTCGCGTTTTGCTTTCATTATTTTATCATAAGCGATATGTCTTTAAACTCAAATGACAAATAATAAACCCATCGGCGTCTATGTGCATTGGCCGTTTTGCAAAAGCCTGTGCCCCTATTGCGATTTTAATTCGCACCTCGGCAACAACATCGACCATGCACAATGGGCGCAATCTTACCTTAAAGAAATTGATCATTTTCAAACGCTGGTCGGCGCGCGGCCAGTCAGCTCGATTTTTTTTGGCGGTGGCACCCCGAGCCTGATGCAGCCGCAAACAGTTGAGGCCATCATCAACCATCTGCAAAAACACTGGGGCTTTACGCCCGACATTGAAATCACGCTGGAGGCTAACCCGACCAGTATCGAAGCAGAAAAGTTTAAGGAATTTGCGGCGGCGGGCGTCAACCGCGTTTCGATTGGCATTCAATCTTTCATTGATAGTGATTTGAAGTTTTTAGGCCGCGAACATAGTGCGCATGAGGCACAGGCCGCGCTCGACATCGGGCAAAAATATTTTGAGCGGATGACCTTTGATTTGATTTATGCGCTGCCGGGCCAAACGTTAGACAGCTGGGAACAGGAACTGCGCACGGCGCTGGCGCGTGGCACCGATCACCTGTCGCTGTATCAACTTACAATAGAACAGGGCACGCCGTTTTATATGCGGCACAAGCGCGGCGAGTTTCAAATTCCAGATGAACAGCTGGCGGCCGACCTGTTTGAATTGACGCAAGAGTTAACCAGCGCCGCCGGTTTGCCAATGTATGAGATTTCCAATCATGCCAGGTCCGGCCAGGAGTCGCGACATAACCTGACCTATTGGCGGTATGAGGATTTTGCTGGTATCGGCCCCGGCGCGCATGGCCGCGTCACGACGCTTGACGGCCAAAAGTTTGCCACCACTGCGCATCGTGCGCCGCAGATTTATTTGGAACGCGTCGCACAGCATGGCCATGGCTTGCATCCATTAAAGCCCATTCCGCCCCGTGACCAGTTTGATGAATTCCTGCTGATGAATTTGCGATTGGTGGAGGGAATTTCTATTACAAGGTTAACTGACATGACTGGCCAAAGTTTTGAAGAATTATGGCCCACCGCCACGCTGCAGCCCTATTACGATGAAGATTTATTATGGAAAACCGCGACGCATTTTGGCGCCACTGCCTCTGGCCTGCGCTGTTTAAATACGTTAACAAGTAACCTGCTGAACAAAGCAAAAATCAAGGACATCACCGCATGAAATTCTTTATCGACACTGCTGATTTGAATGAAATTAAAGAACTGGCCGAGGCTGGCCTGTTGGACGGCGTCACCACCAACCCATCGCTGGTCGCCAAATCAGGTGTCAAAAGCTTTGTTGAACTGATTGCTGACATTTGCCGCGTGACCGAAGGCCCGGTCAGCGCCGAGGTGGTTTCGACCGATTATGCCAATATCATGAAGGAAGGGCATAAACTGGCCGAGATTGCGACCAATGTCGTCGTTAAACTGCCGCTGACCTATGATGGTATTCGCGCCTGCAAAACATTTACCGACCAGGGCATTCAAACCAATGTGACCTTGTGTTTTTCGGCGAACCAGGCGCTGTTGGCGGCGAAGGCCGGCGCGACCTATATCTCGCCCTTTATCGGGCGGCTGGATGATACCGGCACCGACGGGCTGCATCTCATTGCCGAAATTATTGAGGTTTACAGTAATTATGATTTTGCAACGCAGGTCTTGGCGGCCTCCATCCGCCATCCCGTGCATATTCTGGAATGCGCCAAACTGGGCGCCGATGTCGCAACCATGCCGCCAGCGGTTTTGAAACAGCTGTTTAACCATCCCTTGACCGACAAGGGTCTGGCCGGTTTTCTCGCCGATTGGCAAAAGTCGGGCCAGACAATTTAAAATGACTATCTAAAACGCTTACGAATCGGCTTATCGGCTGTCCCCGAGTCAGATTTACTGGCGGCATTATGAATGTACCCGCTACCGCCACCGAAACTGCCGATTTAAAACCCGACGATATCGTGGCGTTTTTGCGCGGGCGACCGAATTTTTTAATTGAACATCCGGAGTTATTGGAGGCGCTGACGCCGCCTGAGGAACGCACCGGCAAGAAAATTGTCAATTTTCAGGATTTTATGCTGAAGCGGCTGCAGGCCAATTATGACTGGCTGAAAACCCAGCAGCGTGAACTCATTTCCAACTCGCGCGCCAATTTGCATAATTTAAACCGCATCCACCAGGCCGTGCTGTTATTGATGGAGGCGGTCAGTTTTTCCGACCTCACGCAAATTATCCTGCATGATTTTGTTAGCATCTTTGATGTCGATGCGGTGTCGATCATGATTGAATCTGATAATCCCATCCAGCCGGAATTGCAAAAACTCGGCATCCGCATCGTCCAGACCGGCATGACGGAATATTGGCTGGAAGATAACGCCGTGATGCTGGACAGCAATATTGTTGGCGACCCGATTGTGTTTGGCCCCGCGGCGCCATTGGTTAAATCGCAATTACTACTGCGGCTCGAAGTGGCTGAAGATGTGCCGCTTGGCATGCTCGCCCTTGGCAGCCGTGACCCGCTATTATTCCAGGAAATGCACGGCACGGAACTGGTGCTATTCATGGCCCGCGCGGTGGAGCGGTCTTTGCGCTTTTGGTTAGAGTTTAATGGTTAAATTTAACCGTCTTATTCCAGAACTATATGTCACCAACATTGCCGCCAGTTTAAATTTTTATCAAATAATTGGCTTTAATATTGTATATGAACGCGCAGCTGAAAAATTTGCGTTCCTAAATTGCGAAGGTGCGCAATTAATGCTGGAAGAGTTTGATACTACGAGCTGGTTAACTGGAGAAATGGAATTGCCGTTTGGGCGTGGTGTCAATTTTCAAATTGAGGTTAGCGATGTCAAAGCTATTTATCAAATTTGCCAAACCAACAATTTTAAAATATTTAAAGATATGTGGGAAAAGACTTACGTTGTAAAAAACAACACGAGCCATTTGCTGCAGTTTATCTTGCAAGACCCAGATGGTTATTTGCTACGCTTTAATCAGGTTATGCATGGTTAGCGTGGCAGCAGACTTAGAAGTAGCATTAACCAACTGGCAAGATTCTCTTACCCAAAAAAATCTGTCGCCGCATACGCTGCGCGCCTATCAGCATGATGTGGATTTGTTTATCGAATTTCTAACGGATTATCATGGCGCCCCGCCATCGTTGACGGATTTGAGTGCGGCGCAACTGCCGGATTTTCGCGCCTGGCTCGCGGCGCGGGCCAAGGACGGCGCCATTGCCGCGTCGCGTGCACGCAATCTGTCCGGCATCAAAAACTTTTTTAAATGGCTGGATAAAACCGGACGGCTGCACAATGCGTCAATCGGTTTTGTGCGCGGCCCGAAACTGCCGCGCCTCCTCCCCAAACCATTATCTGAAACCGATGCGCAAACCTTGCTGATGGCAATCGACGTCAATCGCTGGGATGGCCAACGCGATTATGCGCTATTAATGCTGCTGTATGGCGCGGGCCTGCGGATCAGTGAGGCATTATCGCTGACCTGTGACGCACTCAATAACGAACTGCTGACAATTACCGGCAAAAGCAACAAACAGCGCGTGGTGCCGCTGTTGCCAAACATCCGCGCGGCGCTGCAACAATATTTGGATGACTGCCCATATGCGGCGGAACCGAAACGTCCGCTGTTCGTTAATACGCGCGGCACCGCACTGTCGCAAACGCACCTGCAGCGCACCACGCGCCAATTACGCACGGCCTTCGGGCTGCCGCAAACCGCGACGCCGCATGCCTTGCGGCATTCCTTTGCCACGCATATTCTGGCGCATGGCGGTGATTTACGCACCATTCAGGAATTACTGGGACATGCGTCACTATCCACTACGCAACGCTATACCGCGGTCGATAATGAAAAACTCATGACTGTGTTTAATGCCGCGCATCCCCGGGCGCGCTGATTAAACCACGCGGGCAATGGTCAGGATATTCACCGCCGCTGCACCGGATTTTTTCAAGGCGGCGGCACATTCGTTAACCGTGGCGCCGGTTGTCATCACATCATCAATCAGCAAAATGCGTTGTCCCTTGACGCGGGCGGCGTGCGCTGGCTTCACCTGAAAAGCACCTTTGACATTCTGCAGCCGCGCGGCGCGGTTGCGCTGGCCCTGTGACGGCGTGGCTTTACGCCGTTCCAGCAGATCAAGAATAACAGTCGTTTGTGTCGCTCTGCCCAAACGCGCGGCCAGTAGCGCGGCCTGGTTATAGCGGCGCAGCGCCAACCGCCGCCAATGCAATGGCACGGGTGTAATAATATCCGTCTCGGCCAACAGAACGGAACCGGCGCGTTGCATCCATTCAGCAAAGGCGGGTGCCAAATGCAAAGCATCGCCATGTTTGAATTTCAAAATCATGCTGCGGCTGCCATCGTTATAGGTCAGCGCGGCACGCGCCGTATCATAGGCGGGTGGCTGCGCCAGACAGGCGCCACAGGTTATATCCGCGCCCATGTCATGCGGCAGCGGTATACCGCAAGTTTGGCAAAACGGCGGTGCGATAAATTCCAAAACCGACCAGCAGGCGGCACAAACGGTTCTGGCACTGCCAACCAATACACGGCAATTCAAACACTGGTGTGGCAGGATAATATCCAGCGCGGCCCGCGTGGCATGTATGATAAAGGCTGGCAAGGGGTGGCGCATCCACCTATATCTACCTTAAGCATGACCGAACCCCCAAGCCTGATTTTTGATCGCGCGTTATTGCGCCAGCGGCAAACGCGCCGCCAGCAGCCGTTTTTCCTGTCCGGCATGATTGCGGATAATCTGGCGGAGCGGTTGCAGGATATCGCACGCGGGTTTGAAACCGGCTGTGCCATCGGGCTTGCCGATCAAGCAACAGTTTTTACAAATACACAAAAAATCAGCCATTTATACCATACGGAAAATCATTGGCACCCTGCGGCACAGCTGATTATGGATGACGAATATGTACCCCTGCGTGAGGTTGCGTTTGACATTATCCTATCGGCACTGAATTTGGCACAGGTCAATGATGTGCCGGGCGCGCTGTTGCAGCTGGGCCGCGCGCTCAAACCAGACAGCTTGTTTTTGGGTGCGTTACTAGGCGGCGAGACATTACAGGAATTGCGCCATTGCCTGGCCCAGGCGGAAGACGAAATTACCGGTGGCGTCTCACCCCGTGTCGCACCGATGATTGATGTACCAAGCGCGGCAGGCTTATTGCAACGTGCCGGTTTTGCACTACCGGTGGCAGATCATGATATAGTCACAGTCGAATACCCAGACATGTTTGCATTGTTGCGCGATCTGCGCGGCGCAGGCTTATCCAGCGCGTTGTTAGCACGGCGCAAAAACTTTACGCCGCGCGCGGTATTTTTACGTGCTGCGGAAATCTATATGCAGATGTTTGCCAGCCCGACGGGCATCACTGCAACATTTAACATTATTTACCTGGCAGGTTGGCGTCCGGCGGCAAGCCAGCAACAACCGCTCACACGCGGTAGTGCGCAATTCAAACTGGCGGATGCGCTGTCAGCATGACGGATTTCATCACGCAATACCATCAATTGGTGGCGAGCGGTCAGGCGCGGCCCGACCCCGCGCAGGCGGTGGTCGCAGCGGCTTTGCAAAATCTCGCGCAGGACTTGGCGGATTATAAGGCACCGCCCGCCTGGCAGTTCTGGAAAAAACCGAACGTCTGTCATCGTGGCATTTACATCTATGGCGGCGTCGGGCGCGGCAAATCCTGGCTGATGGATTTGTTTTATAACGCGGCACCAGTCGCGCGCAAACGTCGCGTACATTTCCACCCCTTTATGCTGGAGCTGCATGCCTATCTGCACCAACGCCGCCAGGTAACCCGCGGTGAGGCGGTGGATAATGCGCTGGCGGACTTTGCCGCCAAGCTGGCACGCGAAGCCAGCCTGCTCTGTTTTGATGAATTCCATGTCGTCGATATCGCGGATGCCATGTTATTGAGGCGGCTGTTCGATGCGCTGTGGCAGAATAACGTTGTGATTGTCGCCACCTCCAACTGGGCGCCGGATGAGCTGTATAAAGACGGGCTGCAACGTGACCGTTTCCTGCCGTTCATCGCCGAACTTAAACGCCGCATGCAGGTGTTGCATCTTGCCAGTCCTACGGACTACCGGCTCGCGCGGCTGAACAGTCTCCCAGTCTATTATGCGCCGTTGGGCCATTATGCCCAACAGCAAATGATCACGCTGTTCAATAATTTAACGCAAGATGCTACAATCACGCCGCTCTCACTCAATCTTGGCGGACGTTACTGGATCATTCCGCGTGCAGCGAAGGGTATCGTCTGGCTGGATTTTGCTGATGCCTGTGCGGCGGCGCGCGGTGCGCCGGATTATTTGGCGCTGGCGAAAATGGCGCAAGTGGTATTCCTTGCCAATGTACCGCGCCTGAGTGATGAACTGCGCAATGAAGTCAAGCGCCTAATGACGCTGATTGATGCATTGTACGAAGCCAAAGTAAAATTGGTAATGTCTGCTGACGCGCCGACCCTGCGATTGTATGCAGACGGACGGCAGGCCTTTGAATTCGAACGTACGGTTAGCCGCTTGCTGGAGATGCAGTCGGCGTCGTATCTTGGCAACTTTGGAGAGTCATGATGGATTACGAAATTGCCAAACGCCTGATGATGAGCGAAAAGCCCAGCGACCGCTTAAAGGCCGCGGCCTCGCCCGATACGCCCCCCGAAATTCTCTATTACATGGCAGGCGATCCGGACCAGGATGTGCGCCTGGCAGTTGCCAACAACCCGGCCTCGCCCATTCACGCCGCTCAACTTTTGGCAAAGGATGCGCATCTGGAAGTACGCCAGGCCAATGCGGCCAAGATCGCGCGGTTGTTACCGCATCTGGATGAAGGCGCGCAAAGTTTGCTCCATCAGCTGACCGTGGATACGATTGAAATTATTGTCGAAGACCAAATTACCGCGGTGCGCGCCGCGCTGTCCGCCGCCCTGGCGGAATATGCCGGGACGCCGCCACATGTGGCGCGCAAACTGGCCGCAGACGTCGAGCGTTTGGTGGCGGAGCCGATTTTGCGGTTTTGCGCGGCGCTGTCAGACGCCGATCTGCTCGAAATCATCATGCGCAATCCGGTTACCTGGCGGCTGGTGGCTATTGCCGGGCGCGCTAATATTTCCAACACGATTTCGGGGGCCCTGGTCAATATTGATGATGCGGATACCACCATGACTTTGCTGGGGAATGAAACCGCACAGATCGCTGTCGAAACCTTTCAAACCATTATGCGCCAGGCAGAAAATGTACAGGCATTGCGCGCAGCATTATCACTGCGCAAAAACTTACCGGAAACTGTCGCCGATAAAATTGAAAATTTTGTCGAACGCAGCGTACTTAATGTGTTGGAAAAAAGTGAGGAGCTGGATGCCGCCACGTTAGTTGAAGTGCATGAAAGCGTGTCGCGCCGCGTCAAACGCGTCAATGAAGCTAAAAAAGGTGAAAGCCAGTTTGAATTTGCCAAGCGGTTGCTGAAAGAAGGCAAGTTGAACGATACCGAAATTGGCGATGCGCTGGCGGTTGATGATCATGATTTTGTGACCGCTGCAATTGCGGTGTTGGCCAAGGTACCGCAGCCGATTGTGCAAAAAATCTTTGAGGCGCACAGCGCCAAAGGGATTATGGCCATCGCTTGGCGTGCCAATTTATCACCGCGGTTTGGGCTGCAATTGCAACGCAGCAAATTGGGGCAAATCGCGCCGCGGCAATTGCTGTATCCCAAAGACGCCGGCGATAGCTTTCCGCAAACCGAAGCGGAAATGCAATGGCAGCTGGAATTTTTTGGGGTAGAGAAATAATTTATTTACAATTGCCAATTGCGTCGATAGCCGCGCTGGCACCGGCCGGTGAAAACATATCGGTGATGGTTTGTTTTTTATAGGCATGTGTCACATACATGCTGTGGCCGCCGCGGATAGCCTTGGTGACTGCCGCATCATCGGCGCTGTCCTTGGCCCAGGCGCTGTCACCGCTGGCTTTTAAACTGAATTTTTGTTTGTCGATGAATAACGTCACGCCATCGGCGGCTTTCAAACTGTGTCCCGCGACATAGGAAATAACATTGCGTGAATTGTCGGCCGGGCGGTTGGTGACCTGCAGCATCACCTGGCCACGGTGTTTGAATATTTTGTCTTTGGTTTTGGGGGCCAGCCGTTTGGACAAGGCGTAACATACTACGCCGCCATCTTCCTTTGCGCGGTAAGCATTCCAATTTTTGTAGACGCCAATCAATTGCGGATCATCGGCATGCGCGCAAAGAGGCGAGAGGCTAGTGACGAGAAGCGAGATAAATAAAAAACGTAATAATTTGCCTGTGAAAGGAGCAAATATTATATCTCGCATCTTGCGTCTCATCTCTGGCTTCTACCGCGCCCGCGCTGCGCAATAATCGGCAATCTCGAGCAACAAATTTTTGATGGGTGATGGCGGTGCCGCTGCCAACGCTGTTTTGGCAGCCGCGGCATAATCCGCCGCACGCGCCACCGCGCGGGTAAATACAGCATGTTTTTGCATGAGCTGTTGCGCCTGTTGTAAATCCGCCGGGATTTGCGTTTGCGGTGTGCCGATTACGCGCGCCCAGAATGTTTTTTCGTCCGCATTTGCCGCCTGGATTGCCAGCAGCACCGGCAGCGTCAGCTTGCCTTCCTGAAAATCATTACCCAGCGTTTTATGTAAATCCAGATCGGCGCGCGTATAATCCAGCACATCGTCAGACAGTTGAAAGGCAATGCCAAGGTTATAGCCATAATCATGAAAGACACGGCGCAAGTGTGGCTGCCCCGCGAGAATGGGGCCGATTTCAGTGGCCGCCGCAAACAGCGCTGCGGTTTTGGCATGAATGACTTTCAAATATTGGTCTTCAGTTGCATCGACATCGCCCGCAATCTGCAACTGCAAAATTTCACCTTCGGTAATGGTGGTCGAGGCCTTGGACAGGATTTGCAACACATCGAGCGAGCCGTCTTCAACCATCAGTTCAAAGGCGCGCGCGAAGAGGAAGTCGCCAACCAATACTGATGACTGGTTGCCGAATTTGGCATTAGCCGATGGCTGGCCGCGGCGTTTATCACCTTCATCCACCACATCGTCGTGCAAGAGGCTGGCGCTGTGGATAAATTCCACCGCCGCCGCGAGCAGATGGCTGCGTGCGCTGACATCTCCTGCCAATCGCGCAGCCGCGATTGTGAGTAACGGCCGCAGGCGCTTGCCACCCGCGGCAATCAGGTAACCGGCAATCTGCGGGATCAGCGGCACATCACTGCCCATGCGGGTCAAAATGAGATCATTCACAGCGGTAAGGTCGGCCGCCAACAGCGCGCCCAACCGTTCCACAGGTGATAAAGTGATAGGTTTTTCCGCACGGGCCAACATAATGACGCCACAATAAAAGCTTGGGGCCATGGGTCAAGTCATGTAAAACACGGGCAAATGCGCAGCCATATTAAACTCACCCCGCAATTACAGGACTACTTACAAAAATTAACCGCGGCCGAAACGCCGGTGATGGCGCAATTACGCCAAGATACTTTGGCCCTGGGCAAGGCAGCGCAGATGCAAATTGATCCGGTACAAGGTCAGATCATGGCCTGGCTGTTGAAATCCATGAACGCCAAACGCATGTTAGAAATCGGTACGTTCACCGGTTACAGCGCGTTGTGGTTGGCCAGCGCGGCCGCGGATGCGCGCGTGATCTGTTGCGATATCAATGACGAATGGGCCGACATCGCAAGGCGTGCCTGGGCTACAGCAGGTCTTGCTGACCAGATTACTTTGCATTTGGGTGATGCCAAAGAAACGTTCACACAGATTAAAGCTGAATATGGCGCCGGTAGTTTTGATGCCGTGTTTATCGATGCCGATAAAGGCAGTTATCCGGTGTATTACGAGACTGCGCTGGAATTGCTGCGCCCAGACGGCCTGATCATGATTGATAATGTGCTGTGGCATGGCGATGTCGCGGACCCGCACAATACCGCGCTGGTGGTGAATACGCTGCGCGCGCTCAACACTATAATTGCCACCGACCCGCGCGTCGAGATGATGCTGCTGCCGATTGGTGACGGCCTGCTGTGCGCGCGCAAACTATAATGCATACCTTGCTAAATGGGCGGGTTAAAATAATGCAACCTGAAACCGGTTATCGCGCCGGTCTGGATGCGGTGATGCTGGCCGCCGCCTGCCCTGCCCAGCCAGGGCAAGCGGTGCTTGATTTAGGCTGCGGCGTGGGCGCGGCCAGCCTGTGTCTGATGGCGCGTATTACCAATCTCTCCATTACCGGTGTGGAAATTCAACCGGAAATGGCGGATCTCGCCCGTCACAATGCCGCGCGCAATAATTTTACCACTTTTGAAGTGATTACCGGTGACATTGAAGACCGCACACTGCCGGTGCCGGGTAATGCGTTTGACCAAATCATTATCAATCCGCCGTATCTGCAAGATAATCAGGCGGCGCCGCTTGAATCCAGCCGCGCCACCGCCTTTGTTGAAATGACACCGCTCAGCGCCTGGCTCAGCGTCGCGCGTAAAAAACTTAAACAGGGCGGCGCGCTGACCATCATCCACCGCGCTGACCGCTTTGCTGATATCGTACAGCTGCTGGACGGTTTCGGCAGTATTGAAGTCATCCCGCTGTGGCCGAAGGCAGGCCAGGCGGCACGGCGCGTCATCATCCGCGCGCGGAAAGATCGTAAAACACCCAGCTGCTTGCATCCCGGTATCGTATTATTTAATGAAGATGACACGCCCACGCCGGCGGCAAACAACATCTTGCGTCATGCATATGCAATCCTTTAACGTAAGCTATGAGTGAATCACTGCGCAGCGCGCTCGAAAAACTGGATGAAGCGATTGATCTGTTGGAAGAGATCGCTGGGCAGGCGATGACTACATCACGCGCGAATACTAATGTTATTCATATGCCCCAGGCTGACACCGCTGCTGCATTAGATGATATGATTTTAAGCGTCCGTAAAATATTGTCCGGTGCTGATGCGGTGGCGGCATGACCCAACAAACCGCTATTATCACCATCAACGGCCGCCAATATCCCATGGCCTGCGCCGCATCTGAAATTTCGCGCCTTCAGGAATTGGCCGCCAGTATCGACCAGCGTTTGCAGACCCTGAAACAGCAAATGGGGCCGCAGACCTCAGTCAGCGACTCCCATCTATTGGTCCTTAACGCATTGATAATGGCGGATGAATTGGCTGAAAAATCGGCGGCTCAGGCGGATACCGACCTTATGATCAGCGCGGTTGCGCATCTGACTGACCGTGTCACAAACATTGCACAACAGTTGAAAAGCGCATAAGATAAACGTTGCTGGACATCTGGACAGGTTGCAAATATCCCGAGGGCCGATGCTAAAAACACAATAGGGAGCTGTCCCTTGCGCGGGCCGTGGTCTTCGCAAAACGGCGCCCACCTGGTACAACCGGGCCATTGTGGATAAGCAATACACCATCCTTTGTCTGGCAACAGATTTGTCGTCCCGGGCAGCAAAGCACAGCCGCAGCGACCCGGGATCTCATGACGCATGCGTACGTTAGATGAACAATATTCTTACTGAACGCGACCGCCTGCGGGGCTTGGCGCGTGCCAAGCGCCAAAGCCTGTCGCCGTCTTATCGCGCGCGGTCGGCAAGCATGCTGGCGAAACGATTTATAAAAAATATTGAACTGGCGCCGCAATCTATTATTGCCGGCTATCACCCGCGCGGCGGCGAATTGAATGTGGTGCCGTTGTTAAAGGAACTGGCGGCACTGGGGCACCAGATTGCCTTGCCGGTCGTGACAAAACTGAACCAGCCGCTGATTTTTCGACAGTGGGATTTTGATGCGCCACTCGACAAAGATTTATTGAATATGACCGTGCCGCCGGATACTGCGGCAGAGGTTAGGCCCAATCTCATCATCGTGCCGGCGGTGGCGTTCACCATCATTGGCGACCGTCTGGGCACCGGCGGCGGCTATTATGACCGCACGCTGGCAGCACTGCGCAAGGAGTTTCCAGCTTTGCTGGCAGTTGGCGTTGGTTATGACATCCAGCTGTATAAATTCATTCCCACGCAACCACACGATGCGCGCATGGATTGGGTTGTCACGGATAAGGCCGCGCATTACTGTCCCTGAATGCGAATTTTATTTTTAGGCGATATTGTCGGCAAAACCGCGCGCGAGGCCGTGGCGGCGCAGGTACCGGTGTGGCGGCGCGACTGGAAACTGGATTGTGTGATTGTCAACGGCGAGAACGCAATCAACGGCATGGGCATCAACCGCGAAACGGTAGAATTGTTGCTGAAGGCTGGGGTTGATTGCATCACGACCGGCAATCATGCCTTTCACGAAAAAAAGGAAGCGGCAATTTTTGAACAGTATCCGCAACTGTTGCGGCCGCTGAATTTTAGCGCTAACACGCCGGGGCGCGGCGCCGCCACTATCACCTTGCAAAATCGCCAGAAGGTTTTGGTGATTAATCCCATTGCGCAAACTTTTATGCCACAGATGGTGGATAATCCGTTTCATGCGGTGGAAAAAATTCTTGCCAACGAAGGGCTGAAACGCACCGCCGACGCCATCGTTATCGATTTTCATGGCGAGGCAACCTCGGAAAAAATGGCCATGGGTTTTTATTGTGACGGGCGCGTCTCAGCGGTCATCGGCACGCACACCCACATGCCATCGGCGGACACGATGATTTTGCCGCAGGGCACCGCCTTTCAAAGCGACAGCGGCATGTGCGGGGATTATAATTCGGTATTGGGCATGGTGGCGGCGGCGGCTGTCAAACGCTTTACCCATAGTTTTAATCCTGACAAGCGCGGCGAGATCATGACCGGCCCTGCAACCTTATGCGGCGTTTATTTGGAAACAGACGATAGAACCGGGCTTGCCAGCCGTGCGATGCCAGTGCGATATGGTCAGCTGCTTATCAACACTTTACCTATGTAATACATCTCAATGAAAAAAAGTAAAACTCCCCATTATGTGCAGGTGCGCGACGTGCCGGGCAAAGGCCGCGGCGTCTTCGCGCTCAAAGATTTTCGCAAAGGGGAAATTTTGGAACAATGCCATGTGCTGATTTTCAACCGCACCGAAACGCAACAGATTTTGGAAACCATGTTGGAACATTATGCCTTTGACTGGCAAGGCGGCAAAAGCGCGTTGGTGCTTGGCAACGGTATGATCTATAATCACTCCTACACGCCCAATGCGAAACTGCAGCATGACTTCGCCGGCAAATATTCCGAAATTGTCGCGGTGGCGCCGATTAAACAAGGCGCCGAAATCCTGATCAATTACAACGGCGAAGGCCAAGGCAGCGACAGCCCGCTATGGTTCGATGTGGTGGACCGTCGCAAATGATTATGGGGCAGGTGCTATTGCTTCAGAAAACTTATTAGGGTCAGGTTTGCCAATCTTAAAAATTGCAGTTAAAACCTTTTCAAACTTAATATCATCTCCATATCTGCGCGCAAAACTTCTTGCCTCATACAATTGCTTATCATCTGCAGGTTGAAAGTAAATTGCTTGATCTTTAGTAACAGCTGATCCCAGCACCCCTTTGGGAAATTGATAAGACGCGGCAAGAAGATTATCGGCATAAATATTAATTTCCATGCCATCATCTTTTTTTAGGCCTGACGCGGTAAGATTAGTTTGTCCAATTTGTGTGGCATGCCCGACAACATGTACGCCAACGAGATAAGTTAAATTATACCGGTATGCAAAAAATCTAGCAGAATTTTCTGCATCCTGCTGTTCCCGAGATTTTTCACCACCACAACCAGCGATGACGAGTGCAGCAAGTGGCAACAATGCAGATAAACGTTTCATTTTAAGAAATTCCTTTTATTAGAATTTAAGCATCTCATACTTAACGGAAATTTTCAAACAATTATTTACTTTCATCGTTTGAATCTTGCTTGGGCTTAATAAAATCAGCTATTTAAACATATGGCCGGACATTCCAAATTTAAAAATATCATGCATCGCAAGGGCGCGCAGGATGCCAAGCGCGCGCGGATGTTCGTCAAAATCTCGCGCGAATTGACCGTCGCGGCCAAAATGGGCGCGCCGGACCCTGCCACCAATCCGCGCCTCCGCACTGCGATCCAGGCGGCGCGCGTCGCCAATATGCCCAAGGATCGCGTTGACCGCGCGATCAAGGCTGCCGCCGGCGCGGGTGACGGTACCGACTATGCTGAAATCCGTTATGAAGGTTATGGCCCCGGCGGTACCGCGATTATTGTCGAGGCGCTGACCGACAACCGTAACCGCACCGCCAGTGATGTGCGCACCATCTTCAGCAAAAACGGCGGCAACCTGGGCGAGACCAATTCCGTTGCCTTTATGTTCGACCATGTCGGGCAAATTATTTATCCTACCGCGACGGCGACCAGTGACGCCATGTTTGAAACCGCCGTTGAATGCGGCGCAGACAATGTTGACAGCGGGACCGACGAACACGAGGTTATCACCAGTGTTGAAAATTTTGCCGCGGTACGCGACAGTCTTGAAAAAAAATTTGGTGAGGCACAAGCCGCGAAACTCATCTGGCAACCGAACCTGACCGCGACGCCAAATGAAGACCAGGCCACGCAATTACTGAAACTGATTGATGCCTTGGACGATCATGACGACGTGCAGACGGTTTATGCCAACTTCGAACTGGATGATGAGACGCTGGAACGTCTCGCGGCGGCGTAAGTGAAAATCGTGGGGCTCGACCCCGGTCTCGTCAATACCGGCTGGGGCATCATTACTTATGAAGGGAACAAGTTGGGCTTTATTGCCAGCGGCGCCATCATCACCAAAAATACCGATGCATTGTCAGTACGTCTGCGCGCAATTGGTGATGGCCTTGCAGCAGTTCTGACGCAATACCTGCCGGATGTCGCCGCCATTGAAGAAAGTTTTGTCAATAACAATGCCGCGACCAGTTTAAAACTGGGCATGGCGCGCGGTGTTGCCATCTATGCGCTGGCGGCGGCCAATCTTTCTGTCCATGAATATCCTGCCAATAAAATCAAGAAAACCATCGTCGGCGCCGGGCATGCCGACAAGCATCAGATCCAGCATATGCTGAAAATCCTGCTGCCTGCCGCCGTGCCAGACAGCGAACATGCCGCCGATGCGCTGGCCACCGCCATCTGCTGCGCGCATCACCAGTAGACGCATAATTGAGCAGACGAGCAGACAAAAAACCTCTCGTCTGCTCGTCTGCTCGTCTGCTAAGGTCATAAGATGATCGCCAAATTAACGGGAATACTAAGTCACATCGATACCGACCGCCTGATTTTGGACGTCAATGGCGTTGGCTATCTGGTGTTCGCCGCGGCCAACACGTTGGCGCGCATCGGTGCAATTAACAGCGCCACGACACTGTTTATTGAAACGCATGTGCGTGAGGATCATATTCATCTCTATGGTTTTCTAAATGCCGAGGAACAGGCCTGGTTCCGGCTGTTGCAAACCGTGCAGGGCGTTGGCGCGCGGGTTGCACTGGCCATTCTTACCGTGTTGCCGCCCGATAAATTGCAACTTGCCTTGATGGCCCAAGATAAGGCGGCCGTATCGCGCGCCGATGGCGTGGGGCCGAAGCTCGCGCTGCGTATTATTACCGAACTCAAAGACAAAGCGGTGGGGGTTGGTTTTGCGACTGACATAATGCCGGTAAATGCCAGCATTGCAACCGGCGTTGCCGGTGATGCAATTTCCGCGCTGGTTAACCTCGGCTATGGCCGCAGTGATGCGGCTTCGGTGGTATCACGCATCATTGCGCAACATGAAAATGTAAGTTTAAATGATGTGATTAAGCTGGGTTTGAAAGAGCTAGCAGCATGACATACACCCACCCAAATTTTCATCGCCCTTTTACCGTTTCACAGGTGAAACGGCGGGCTGGAAAATTTGTGCCTCCCCACAAGGGGGAGGCTACACACTGCTTAATTTCCACAACATGTGAAAGGCGACAAAGATTAGCCTCCCCCTTGTGGGGAGGCACAAAAATTAAAGGCGCGGCGCAGCAAGCCGCAGAATTTTTGGGTGGGGGTTATTAGCAATGGAAACGGCCCGCATCATCGACGCCCAAAAAACCGACAGCGACGCGCTCGACGCCGCATTACGCCCGCAGAAATTAACCGACTTTGTCGGCCAGCCGGTGCTGCGCGATAATCTGAATGTGTTTATCCAGGCGGCGCGGGCGCGCAATATGCCGCTCGACCATGTCTTGCTGCACGGCCCGCCGGGGTTGGGCAAAACGACGCTGGCGCAAATTATCGCGCGCGAAATCGGCGTCAATTTTAAAATGACGTCGGGTCCGGTCATTGCACGCGCCGGCGATTTGGCCGCCTTGCTGACCAATTTGCAAGCGGGTGATGTGTTGTTCATCGATGAAATTCACCGGCTGAATCCCGCGGTGGAAGAAATTCTTTATCCGGCGATGGAGGATTTCCAGCTGGATATCATGATTGGCGAAGGCGTCGCGGCGCGCAGCGTCCGTATCGACCTGCCGCGTTTCACGCTGGTGGGGGCCACCACGCGGTCCGGCATGGTGACGCGGCCCTTGCGCGAACGTTTCGGCATTCCCCTGCGGCTGGAATTTTACAGTGCGGCGGATTTAACCACTATTGTCGCGCGCGCCGCGCAATTGCTGAATATTACAATGACGCCGGATGGCGCCGCCGAAATCGCCCGCCGCGCGCGCGGCACGCCTCGCATTGCGGGGCGGCTGCTGCGGCGCGTCGCGGATTTTGCCGCGGTTGCCAACAACCATACTATTGATGCCGCAATTGCTGATAACGCATTACAGCGGCTGGAGGTGGACAAGGCCGGACTGGATGCCCAGGACCGCCGTTATCTAAATTACATGCTGGAAAATTTTGGCGGCGGCCCGGTCGGTGTTGATACACTGGCCGCGGCGCTGGGCGACCAGCGCGATGTTTTGGAAGACGTCATTGAACCGTTTCTACTGCAACAGGGCTACATCCAGCGCACGCCGAAAGGGCGCTTGGCGTCATTTAAGGCCTATGACGTGTTGGGCCTAAAGGCACCGCAAACAGTACAGCCGCAGTTGAATTTAAATAATTCGGCGGATGAGATGTCATAAATGTTTCATGCAAAGGAAGTGGCGCGCATTTTATAAAGGCGCTATACTGACAAAGACGAAAAATCATAGGGCTAAGGCACCAGCATGACACATTTTAAATCTACGACGCAACGGCCAAATTTAATTCCGCAGCGGGCCTTTACCCTCATCGAACTTGCCATTGTGGTTTTGATCATCGGCCTGGTGCTGGCCGGCGCCATTCAATTGACAACATCGGCGCAGCAAGGCCGTGGCGACCAGGTAATTGCGACCGATATGCGGACGGTGACCAATGCCGTGCAGCGGCTGATTAATGACAATCAGGCTTATTGGCTTGACCCTGCTGGCTCATCCCCATTTGCGAGTGCTAGTAAGCCACCGGCTAATTGTATCACCACGGGTGCACCAATCTGCAAAGAAGTCGTTTATCCGGATCGAAACGATATGACAAATACAACTGGCCAATTATTTTCAGAGGCACTGCTTAAATATCTGCCGCCCGGGTTTTTATTGAAAAATTCTGATGGCACACCGATCTATAAAATCAGTATTTCCCGGTTCCAGGATATTAAAAACGCTTATAATCAGGATACGGCGGTCTTTCGTGCGATTGTCGTGCGCAAACCCGATCAGAATTTAAGCGATGCGCGTCTGTCGCGTATTGCGAGCCTGATGGGCACCCAGGGCGGGGTTATTGCCAATAGTTCAACCGGTAATGATTTGGTTGTTCAAGGTAATAATGGCGCCTGGACTGCGCGCGCAAGTACAGATTTTAATTTTCCAACTGGTGCTGGTAACGGTCAGGTACAGGCTGGCTCGCTTGTTGGCTATACCATTCTTGATGCCGTGCAAATGAATACCAACCAAATCTCGCGCGTTCGAACCGGTAATGATGAAGCCAACACGATGCGTGCAGATTTAAATATGGGGGCACAAGCGGTAACAGATGCTGCATTTTTGGGCATGCGTTCCGTACAATCCGTCGGTGGCTCAACAATTGCTGTCAATACTTCATGTGTGAGTACAACCAGTTCTGCGGTAAATGTTATTGCATACAAAGCCAATGACACAACGCCAGAGCTTGAATTTAGCGTGCCTAATGAAAAAATGCACAATGCAATTGTAACGAATTTGGCAGATCATAAACTTTATCAATGTCAGCTTGTAGGTAGCAATTGGAAGTGGGCGGCAGTTTCTCCATTAGTTGCAGCACACAATTATGTTTATGGTGAACACAGGGATGCTTTTTCTCATGGCTGGACCCTACCGGGTATTGGCGGCCAGCCTTCAAACCTTGATGGTCAGCTAATTACAAATAAAGAAGCAAAAGACGCAATATGCACAGCTTTTCCCTCTGCTCCACCAAATAGGTCTGTGCTATCTGCCGGAACAGCATCTGTTCTCGACTACACGCAGCCTTGTCGCCAAGTTAATACTTGGTTTAATAATTCGTCATCGACACCAATTCAGCTAACTATAAGCGTTTCAGACGATGATTTAGAACTTGCTGTGTTTATAATAGAAAATTATGCAACTCATACCTTATTTGATGTTAAAATGGTTGGACAATTGGCAGTAGATCATCTTACTGGAGATAGTGCAGGTGATCGGGCATTAACAGTAACTATTCCACCTGGTGCACGTTATGCTGTTTCTCAAGATAGAAATTATTCGAATATAGAGGTGTGGAATGAATATCGGTAAGATCTTTTGATTACATTTTCGATAGCTTTACTTTAATTTTACAACTTCTCCGCCTCCAACCGGCAATATTCATCAATGATCAGCGTATACAGCCGTTCAACAAACGCGGGTGACAGGCCCAGTTGCGTGCCGTGTGCAACGTTACGCTGTTTTACTTCCTCATCCCGCACTGAAATGACGGCGGGCAGGTTGTGCGTCTGTTCAGGGTAAACGACATCATTTAGAAATCATACGAACCCAATATACAATATTCTTTAATTATTTGACATACGTCCAAGGATACGTTATTATGTACATATGTTCACCTATATGACAATTACCGATTTTCGCAAAGATGCCGCCCGCGCCACGGAAAATGTGCGCCAGGATCACGTGCCCATGCTGCTGACCCAAGGTAGCAAGGAACCGCTAGTATTGATGACGCTTAGTGACTTCACCAGCTTTACGGAAACCGCCTACCTTATGAAAAACCAGCGCACGCATGATGAACTGGAACAGGCGATTGCCGATGACCGCGCCGGGCGCCAAAACTTTGTTAAAAAATCATTGGGCGATTTAACCGCGCTCGCCGCCGATGCCTAAGGCGGCAATTGAATTTTACCCGCTGGCCTGGGAACAATATTGCAACTGGTTGGCCCAGGATCGCAAAATTACCCAACGCATCAACACTATCATTAATGACATTTGCCATAGCCCGTTTGACGGTATTGGCAAGCCGGAAGCGTTAAAACATGATTATCAGGGGTATTGGTCGCGGCGCATCACCGATGCACACCGATTAGTGTACCGCGTATCATCCGACGGCACAATTATTATCATCCGTTGTTATGGGCATTACAACGACTGATTGATTACAGTCGTTCCGCTTCTAACCGGCAATATTCATCAATGATCAGCGTATACAGCCGTTCAATAAACGCGGGCGACAGGCCCAGTTGCGTGCCGTGTGCAACGTTACGCTGTTTTACTTCCTCAACCCGCACTGAAATGACGGCGGGCAGGTTGTGCAGCTTTTTATAAGCGACCACCTCGTTTAAAAAACTATAACGTTTGGCCAATAATTGGATAACTTCATCATCGATGGCATCAATGGCAGCACGAATTTCCTTTAGGTCACGCATATAACATTCCGTTGTCATCCTCGTCCTGGCAAAGCTGCGCAGCAGCAAAGACGGACGGGGATCCAGTTGTGTCTAAAAAATGCTCAGATAAATCGCGCCAGCTAAAATTGTGCGTTTCGATCAATTCAATTTTTTGCCAGCGGTAAAATTTCTTGCGCTGTTTTTCGCAGGCAATAGCAACTGCAATATCGCTATGTTCCTTGTACCAGACAAGCTGGGTGACATTATATTTTGCCGTGAAGCCTTTGACAGTTTTGTTTTTGTGTTCTTGAATACGGCGATAAATATTGTTGGTGACGCCAATGTATAGCGTGCCGTTGCGCTGGCTCGCCAGGATATAAACATAATAGATGTGTTCGCGCATCAAGCCAACTGGATCCCCGTCCGTCTTTGCTGCTGCGCAGCTTTGCCAGGACGCGGATGACAACCAAGAGGTCCGCGCGCCAATCAGCTCTCCATCAATTTTTTCCACCAGCCCTTGCGCGGGGTGCCGTCGGCATCGGTTTCCTGGGCGATGCCATCGGCGCTGACCCGCGTTACCATTGGTGTCACGCTGACAGGCGTTATGTTTGTTGCGGCGGCAAGTGGTGTTTGCGCAGGTGGTTGCTGCATATCACGGTTGCCATTTGCGGGTGGTTGTTGCGCAGGCATGTCACCCGCTGCAATAGCGGAGGCATAGCCGGCAGTTTCATGTGCCAGCGGTTCTGGCCCGGCTAACGGCACCGTGTCATAGGTTGGTGCACTGCCAGAGGCATAATAACCGTCACGCGGTGCGAAAGCCGCAATATCAACGGACGGCTGTTCCGCACCCACATCTACAGCAGGCGCAGCGCCATTGTTATCGTAATTGCGATTGCGCCCACGGCCGCCGCGGCGACCGCGCGAGCGGCCCCCGGCTGGATTGCCTCCAGGCGTACCGGTACCAGCGCTTTGCCCGTCAGCAGCTGGCACATCACCAGTTTGGCTATCATCCCGGCGCGGGCGCGGCTGAAAGTCACGGCGCGGCGCAGCGGTTTCACTATAGGGTGCCGCTGCCAAACCCGGGATGTCATTACCCGCCATATCGTCCATACCGACTGTCGGCTGCTCGCCATTTGCCAGATCGGCATTGGGATTGCCACGGCCGCGGCCACGGAACCGGCGGCCTCTCCCTTGACCTTCAGGTCGTCCCTCACCACGGCTGTTGTCGGCACGTTCGGCATTGTTATTATAACTCGTTTCGCGCGGCATGGCCTGATAGAGATGCGCGGTGTCGGCATCGCTGGCGCTGGCGGTATCTTCAGGGCGAATGACGTCCGCCGCCTCCGCCTGCTCAAAGTAACGCGGATTTTGTTGGGCCGCGCCGGCGCGGCCGGCACGTTCCAGCCGGTAATCCGGCGGGGTTAAACTGTCATCCGCCTCGATGAGGATTTTAATGCCGCTGCGTTCTTCCAGATCCGTCACCTGCGCGCGCAGCTGGTTGAGCGCGTAGAGCGCCACCTTGCTGTGCGCATGAACGGTAATTTGTTCGCGGGATTTTAACGCTTCGGTTTCAATCGCGCGCAATAAATGCCGCGCCGATGACGCGGTGGAGCGCGCCCAACCGGACCCGCCGCAGGCCTCGCAACGCGTAAAATGCGCTTCCACGACTGAGGGTCTGAGCCGCTGGCGCGACATCTCAAGCAAACCAAAGGATGAGATACGGCCGATCTGCACCCGCGCGCGGTCGGATTTCATGGCATCGCGCATGCGGCGCTCCACCCCAATCCGGTGCCGCGCATCTTCCATATCGATAAAGTCGACGACAATCAAACCGGCCAGATCGCGCAGGCGCACCTGGCGCGCAATTTCGGTTGCCGCCTCTAAATTCGTGCGATACGCGGTTTCTTCGATATTGCGTTCGCGCGTCGCGCGGCCACTGTTGACATCAATCGCGACCAAGGCCTCAGTCTGGTTGATGACGATATAACCGCCTGAGGGCAGTTGCACGTTGGGCGTGTGGACGGCGTCAATTTGTTCATCGACATTGAATTTGGTGAACAGCGGCACCTTGCCGTCATATTTTTTGATATTGCCGACATGCGCGGGCAACAGCATTTCCATGAAATTGCGCGCCTTGTCATAAACCGCGTCGCCGGAGACCAGAATTTCCGCAATGTCATCGCTATACAAATCGCGGATGGCGCGGGTAATCAGATCGCCTTCTTCATAAACCAAGGCGGGCGCAGTGGATTTCAGCGTCAGTTCGCGGATATTACCCCACAGCCGCACCAGATAATCCAGATCGCGCGCGATGTCTTCCAGCGGCCGTTCCAGTCCGGCGGTGCGCAAAATCACGCCCATGCCTTCCGGCAGTGTCAGTTGCGATAGCACGTCCTTCATCCGCTTGCGTTCGGCAGGATTAGTGATTTTACGACTGACCCCGCCGGCAGTGGGCGAATTCGGCATTAAGACGCAATAACGGCCCGGCAGCGAGATATACGACGTCAGTGCCGCGCCCTTGGTGCCGCGTTCTTCCTTATTGACCTGGACCAGCATCACCTGGCGGCGCTTGATAACCTCTTGGATTTTATAGCTGCGCAAGAGATTGCGGCGGCGTTGCGCCTCGGCCTGTTCGGGGTCAAGTTCGCGGCGGCGAAAACGGCTGCCGCCGTGACGGCCGCGGCCGCGAAAATTACGGCGCCCGCCGGTTTGATTGTCTTCACTGGCGGCATCCTCTTCCGCCAATTCATCACCGCCATTGGCAATATCGTCCAGCGCATCGGTCAGCCATTTGGTATTGTGCAATACAGGTTCGACATCATCCCGCGTGCCGCCCAGGCCCTTGGCTTCTAACAGTGCGTCAATCAAATCCAGCTTGGTAAAGCCAGACAAAAGTTCCAGGCCACCGTCAGCCGCCGTCTCACTATCGCCGCCATCACCGTTTTCATCATCAGCCTCGGCTTCGGCGCGGGCCTCGGCCGCGCTTTGTTTCAGCGCGGCGTTCAGCTGTTCGCGGTCGGCAATCGGGATGCGGTAATAATCCGGGTGAATTTCCGGCAGCGCCAAAAACCCTTGGCGCAGCGCGCCATATTCCAGAAACGCCGCCTGCAGTGATGGTTCGACCCGGGTGACCTGGGCCAGAAAAATGCTGCTTTTCCACTGTTTGTGGGCGCTGGATTCAAAATCGTAATCAATCAGCTGGTTGTTTTCAACCACTGCCACGCGGATTTCACCGGGGGCACTGGCGTCAATAAGCATGCGCCGTGTCATAAAAACTCCTTTAAGGGATGGTTTTTGACGTGCAGCGCTGCGACAGACGCGCGCGGTCAAAACTCCCTAAATTGTTGCGGCTGACCGGTGTAACGCATTGTTTTCGTAGCGTGCGTTAGCCGATAAGGCCGAATTTTGTTGTCAGATCCCTAAATGCGGCGAAAATTGCCAAGCATATGGTCTGTCGCTGGCGGTGACTATAACAGCCAGTTGCCAAATTGCAACAAATGAATTTATGAATCACTTACAGTGATTATTATCATGCGCATGTTTTTTATCCTTATTTTGTTGTTGGCCGGTCCAGTTAATGCGGATCCGGCCCGGACCGGCACCTTGACTGTGCCGGCCAACAAGGCCGCAGTCCCCGCGACAAGTGATAAAGCGGCGGCGGCCCCTATCATAAAACTAGCGCCTAAAACCGGCACTTTGCGCGCGCCGGTCCAGTCCGCCCCGCCGGTTACGGTACCTCATATATCTGCGACAGCTGCAAAATCAACCCTGAACCGGAAGGCCGACCATAGCGCTGGCGGCAAAAAAACGATCGTTCTCGATGCCGGGCATGGCGGCCAGGATCCCGGCGCCATTGGCACTGGCGGCGAACATGAAAAGGACATTACGTTGGCGGTTGCGCGGGCGGTGGGCGCGGCGTTACAACAGTCGGGCAAATATAATGTCATTTATACCCGTGCGGATGATACGTTCATCCCGCTCGGCACCCGCGTTAAAATCGCCCGCACGAGAAATGCGGATTTGTTCGTCTCGCTGCATGCCGATATCGCGCCGGATGATGACAGCGCACGCGGCGCCAGCATTTATACGATTTCTGATCAGGCATCTGATGCGCTGTCAGCGCGCCTCGCCGCGCATGAAAACAAGGCTGATCTGCTCGGCCCGGCCTTACCCGACACCGTTAACAAAGAAGTCGGTGATATCCTGGTTGATTTCATGACTCATGAAACCATGGGGGAATCCAAGGACTTGTCCGCCGCGATACTGAAAAGTTTCAGCGCGCGCGGCATTCATACCATTGCGCACCCTCAGCGCGCGGCAGGCTTTGCGGTTTTGAAGGCACCCGATATTCCATCCGTGCTCATCGAAATGGGTTTTTTATCGTCGGACGATGAAGTGCGGCAGCTGACCAGCCCGCGTTACCAGCAGCAGCTGGCGCAGAGTATCGCGGCAGGTGTCAGCAGATATTTTGCGCAAGACAATTAATGCAGAGCAGCTTAAACATATAACATGCGTATCCTCGGTTGGCTGTTGTTACTTATTCTGATTGGCGCCATCGCCGCGGCGGGCGGGGTTGCTTACATCTTCTACCACTATGGGTCGGCGCTGCCGGATTACCGCACGCTCGCGACGTATGACCCGCCGGTGGTGACGCGGCTCTATGCCAATGACGGGCACCTGCTAACCGAATATGCGTCTGAAAAACGCGTCTTTGTGCCGATTAAAAATATTCCGAGAGCCGTCATCAATGCCTTTTTGGCGGCAGAGGATAAAACCTTTTACAAACATCATGGTGTCGATGTGTTTGGCGTCGTGCGCGCGCTGTTGACCAATTTTGTCAATCGGCACGAGGGTAAACATCCCAAAGGCGCCTCAACGATCACGCAGCAGGTCGCCAAAAATTTCTTGCTGACCAATGAAGTCTCGCTGGAACGCAAAATCAAGGAAGCAATTTTGTCGATGCGGATCGAGAATGCTTACAGCAAAGATAAAATTCTCGAACTTTATCTTAACGAAATTTATCTGGGCGGCGGCTCCTATGGCGTGGCCGCCGCCGCGATGGATTATTTCAATAAATCGTTGGATGATCTGACAATTGAAGAGGCCGCCTATCTCGCCGCGCTGCCCAAGGCCCCCAATAATTATAATCCGGTGAAACAGCATGAGGCTGCGATTGGCCGCCGCAACTGGGTCATCGACCGCATGCGCGAAGACGGCATGGTCAATTATAAAGACGCCGAGGCCGCGAAACAGCAACCCCTTGTCACACAAAAGCGCGCCGATGAAAGTTACCGCAACGCTGAATATTTTGCGGAAGAGGTGCGCCGTTCATTGATTGCTAAATATGGCGAGGCAGCAGCCTATAAAGGCGGCCTGACTGTGCATACGACGCTGGACCCGGCCTTGCAGGATATCGCGACGCGCAGTCTGCGCGACGGCCTGCAGGCGATTGACAAGCGCAAGGGCTGGCACGGCACCGTTGCGCAACTGCGCGATTTGAAGCAATGGCAGGCAGGACTAAAGGCGATAGCCAAACCCGCCGGTGCCGGTGACTGGCAGTTGGCCGCCATACTATCATTTGAAAAAGATTTTGCGGTCATCGGTCTCGCCAACGGCAAGGGCGCCAAAATTTTAAACAATGATATGGGTTGGGCGCGTGCAGCGTTGAAGTTAGGCAGCGTGGTGCTGGTCGCGCCGCTGACCGCCAAAGACATTGCCAAGGACACCCCCAAAGATACGAAGGATAAAACCGTTTCCACCAACACATTTACGTTGAAACAAATTCCTAAAATTTCGGGCGGCATTGTCGTCATGGACCCGCACACCGGGCGTGTGCTTGCCATGACTGGCGGTTTCTCCCCGGAAATGAGCGTCTTTAACCGCGCGACCCAGGCGCTGCGCCAGCCGGGCTCATCCTTTAAACCATTTGTCTATCTGGCAGCGCTGGAAAAAGGCTTTCGCCCCAATACAATTATCATGGATAGCCCAATTAGTTACGCAATGGGCCAAGGGCAAGGCACCTGGTCGCCCGGCAATTATCATGATGATTATCTGGGGCCGACCACGGTGCGGGTTGCGATTGAAAAGTCGCGCAATATCGTCACCGTGCGTACCGCGGATTACATCGGCATGAAACAGGTGGTGGATCTTACCGAACGGTTTGGCATTATGCATAATATGCCGCCAGTGTTGGCGATGGCATTGGGCGCCGGGGAAACTACGGTTTTGAAAATGGTCACTGCCTATGCGCAGGTTGACAATGGCGGTAAAAAACTGGAGCCAACGCTGATTGACCGCGTGCAGGATAAAACCGGTAAAACCTTGTACCGCCATGACGCGCGCGCCTGTGCGGTCTGCATGCAATCAACCTGGGCCAACAATATCGACGTGCCCGCGCTGCCGGACACGCGCGTCCAAATCACCCATCCGTGGTATGCGGGGCAGATTACCTCCATCCTGCAAGGCGTCGTACAGCGTGGGACGGCCGTGTCATTAAAAGATTTAAACCGCCCGCTGGCCGGTAAAACCGGCACCACCAATGACAGCAAGGATGTGTGGTTTGTCGGCATGACGCCGGATTTGGTGGTTGGCACCTATGTTGGTTATGACAATCCTAAAACGCTGGGCAAAAAGGAAACCGGCGCCTCGGTCGCGCTGCCGATCGTCAAAGAATTTTTTACCGATGCCTTGACGGATACGCCGCCGGTGCCGTTCCGTGTGCCGCCCGGCCTCCGTCAGGTGCGTATCCATCCGCGTGACGGATCATTGGCGCGCGCTTCCGACAAGGACGCCATTTGGGAAAGCTTTGTCCCCGGCACAGAGCCCGATCCCGATGCGCCCCAAGCGCGGCAAATTCTAGGCGCCGGGCCGTTTTCGATTGGCGCCTTGCCGCAAAACAACGGCGCGCCAAATGACCTGTCCGCTATTGTCAAAGAGCCGGTATCATCGTCTGAAGATGATAGCGCAGATAGTGTTCCCGATGATGGCGCTATCAGTCCTGAAGTTATGCCGCACGATGCAACAGAACCGGCTGCACCAGCATCGCCCGCCTCGGCGCCGCTGCATATCACCCCGCCCCGCGCAGCGCCACCAACACCAGTAGATGTTTTACATGGGACTGGCGGGCTGTATTAATTAGAGCGCCTCCAGCTCATCAATCATGCTGCTGATGACATTGAGGCCTTTTTGCCAGAAGTCCGGCTTAGCGGCATCAAGGCCAAAGGGCGCCAAGAGTTCCTTGTGCCGCTGCGTGCCACCGGCGGATAACATTGCCAGATATTTTTTGGCAAAATCCGCGCGCTGCACATCGGTGGTTTTTTCCTGATAAACGCCATACAGCGCATTGACCAAACAATCACCAAACGCATAGGCATAAACATAAAACGGCGTATGGATGAAATGCGAGATATAAGCCCAATAATGTTCATAGCCGGGGCCAAATTGCAGCGCGGGCCCCAGGCTATTCGTTTGCACTGCCAGCCATAATTTACCGATATCGTCAGGTGTCAGTTCACCTTGGCGCCGCGCCGCATGCAGTTTTTGTTCGAACAGGTAAAAGGCGATTTGCCGCACCACGGTGTTTAGCATATCTTCAACCTTGGCAGCCAGCATCGCCTTGCGCACTTCATTATTTTTGGCGGTTTTGAGCAATGATTGGAAGGTCAGCATCTCACCAAACACGGACGCTGTTTCAGCGAGCGTCAGCGGGGTATCTGCCATTAGCGCACCTTGTTTAGCGGCCAACACCTGATGCACGCCATGCCCCAGTTCATGCGCCAAGGTCGCGACATCGCGCACCTTGCCGTGGAAATTTAATAACAAGTACGGATGCGCGGACGGCACGGTCGGATGCGCGAAGGCGCCGGAGACTTTGTTAGGTGCGGGCGGCACATCAATCCAGGCGTTATCGAAAAATTTTTGCGCGGTCACACCCAATTCCGGCGAAAACGCCTTATAAGCCGTCATGACTGTTTCCACAGCTTGCGACCAGGTAAACTTGCGGTCGGCATCAAACGGTAGTGGCGCATTGCGGTTCCAATAGGCTAGTTTCTTTTTACCCATCCATTTGGCCTTGAGCGCATAATAACGGTGCGACAGTTGCGGCCAGCTGGTTTGTACCGCGGTCGTTAATGCACTGACGACCGCCTGATCAACCTGGTTGGACAGATGCCGCGACGCCATTGGCGACGGGTAGTTGCGCCAGCCATCTTCAATACTTTTATCTTTGGCCAGCGTATTGGTGATCAGCGTAAAGGTGGAAATATTCTGACCCAAAACTTTGCCCATGACTTCGGCGGCGGCCTTACGCTTGGCCTCGTCCTTGTTGGACATCAGATTCAGAATATCGCTGACCGGCAGCTGTTTGCCATCGAGCGGGAAACGCAGCTGCGCCAGATATTCATCATACAAACGTATCCAGGCGCTGCGCCCAGTAACGCTGCGTTCATGCAGTTTTTCTTCCAGCTCGCGCGACAGCACATGCGGACGCCAATCGCGCACTGCATCCAGCCAGGGTTTATATTTTAAGATTGTTTTGTCAGTTAGCAATGCGGCATACGCTGCGTCCGCAACATCATTGATCTCGAGCGTGAAAAACACCAACTGCGATGAGGCGTCGGTTAGCGCCTCGTTAATACCCTGCATGAACTTGCCACGCTCAGGATCCTTAACATCGGTGCAATAATATAAATAAGCATAGGATGACAGGCGCCCCATAACATCTTCCAGCTTTTCATAGGCTTTAATCGCTTTGCCCAAAGTTGCCGCATCTGTGGTTGCAATCTTGCCCACGAACTCTTTTTGAAACGCCACAGCATCTTTATTCGCCTTTGTCAGATCACGTTTTAATTCGGGAGCGTCCGGTGATGCATAGAGATCGGCTAAGTCCCAATGCGGAAGAGAGGTATTGGAAGCAGGAGGCGAGAAGCGGGATTTTTGTTGTGCTTTTGTCATGCGCTTACAATAAGCTGCCGCAATTAAGAACTCAACCTATCTCGCGTCTTGTCTCTCACTTGTCATTGCTAATCTTTCATCCCAATCGCCGCCTTATAAAGGTCCAGCAATTCTTCATGCTCGCGGCGCGCGTCCTGGTCCTGTTTCCGCAATGAAATAATTTTGCGCATAACTTTGGTGTCAAAACCAGTGCCTTTGGCCTCGGCGTAAACTTCTTTAATGTCATTGGCGAGGCCGGCCTTTTCTTCTTCCAGCCGTTCGATGCGTTCAATGAAATTGCGCAGCTGTTGCCCCGACACGCCGCCGATATTGACGACATTATTATCCTGTTTAACTGCTGTTTCGGCCATGTTCATCCTTCCAAAGAGCGCGAACATTAGGACGGGTACCGTAGTTTTGGCAAGTAAATATATTGTTGATGAAGTGTGCCACTTATGATACAGTAAAAAACTGGAGATGTATTATGCCAACGAAAGAACCTAGATTAAACGTCACACTTGCGCCTGACATTCGTGCGACCTTGGTTAATTTAGCGACGAGCCGGGATCAGTCTCTATCATCACTTGCTGAAGAGCTCATTATTGATGCCCTAGAGCGGCAAGAAGATATACAACTTAGCCGCATGGCGGACTTGCGCGAACAGCGCGTAAAAAAATGGCATAGCCATGAAAACGCTTGGAAATAATGCCTGCCTATAAAATTTTGTATGCGGATGAAGTATTGGATAAAGATATTCCTGCCTTGCCCAAGGCAATGAAACTGCGGATCAAACAGGCTATTGAAGCAAAATTGACAATCGATCCTATCAGTTATGGTAAACCGCTGCAGTATGCTTTAAAGGGTCATCGCCGTCTGCGTGTGGGGGACTGGCGCGTTGTGTATCGCATAGAAAATTGCTTGGTGCGGATTATCGGCATTCAGCATCGCAGTAAAATTTACGACTGACATTAAGCCGCAAAGGCCGAATTATCACTATCCTGAATATATTTTTGCCACATCGCTTTGAGGCGTCCACCGTCTAGCTGTAGCAATTGAAAAAATGTACCCTCTTCCACCACGCGGCCCTGGTCCATCACATAAACCCACGAAAAGCGCGACAGCAAATGCAGGCGGTGCAATGAGGCGACAATCGTTTTATCGGGATAGGTATTAAAAATCTGGTTGAAGATCGCCAGCTCCGTCGCCGGGTCCACGGAACTGGTCGGTTCATCCAATAACAGCAGCGACGAATCTTCCGCCGAAAACAAGCCGCGCGCCAGCGCCAGCCGCTGTTTTTGCCCGCCTGACAGATTGACGCCTTTTTCGCGGATGTCGGTATTGTAATTGGCGGGCAGTGTTTCAGCAACACTTGCGAAATTGGCGAGGCTGGCGGCGTGCCGCATGCGTGTTTCCTCACCCTCCACACCCAGCGTAATGTTATAGCCGATCGAATTTTCAAATATTTCCGCGTCTTGAGGAATTAATGTCGCGATGCTGTTGAGCGCATGCAGGTCATACGGCGCGCCATCCACGGTAATATCGGCCTGCGCTGGAAAGATGCCGCGCAATACGGCCAGCACGCTGGATTTCCCGGCCCCGCTTTCCCCGACTAGCGCAATCTTGGCACCGCGCGGCAGCTGCAGGTTGACATTATCCAAGCGCCAGTCGCGCCCATCATTGTGATAGGCGAAATTCAGATTGCGGATTTCAATCTGTTGCCAGTCAGTTGGTGGCAGCGGCCCATCATGCGCGTGCAGGGCGTCTGCCGCATTGCGGATCGGCGCGACGGCGGCAAGGTCCGCGTTAAAGCGGATCAGGTCCTGATAATAAATCGCGAAGCGGACAAATACCTCGTTAATTTGGCGGAAATATTGGAACACCGTCACCAGCGTGCCGACCATAATCGCATTGCCCAGATTCACCTGCTGGTGAATAAAGCTCAACATCACAAATGCCTCAGTCGAAGACACCAGCATCATAAAGGTAAACCATTTTAATTCATTAAGCGTGATGGCTTCTTTGAGTGGTACGAAAATCGCCAACAGCCGCCGCGCGATTTCATGCTGGGTCAGCGGCCCCAACCGCAATGTGATGATGGTGCCGATATTGCTGATATAATCGAACAGCCCGGCGGCCAGGAAATGATCGCGTTTGTTTTCATCATGAATAAGGCGGATCAGTTTTTTATCAAAACCGCGGATGAGCGTTAAAATAATGGCGGATGCCACCACCACGCGCAGTGCCATCCACGGCGCCACCAAGGTCATCATCGTCATGGCACCCACAAAACGCACCATGGTTTCGGTATAAAAAAACTGCGTTTGCGAAAACTGGTAGAGCCCCGTACCCGCCTTGTTAATGCGATTGATAGTATCGCCCGAATGATTATCCTGATGCCAGGCCAGCGGCAGTTCGACCAGTGCCGCATAATGCACCGCGAAAAACTTTTGTTTGATATAAAACCCCAGCCGCCGTTCCATAACGCGCGAGGGCCCGTGAAAACACCAAAAGATAAACATCATGCCGGAGTAGCCGATAAACCATGGCAAGACGCGCTGAAACAAATCCGCACCGCCGCCTTGCAGAATATTCAGTGTTTTGCCCAAAATCCACGGTTGCGCGATGATCGCGCAGTTCGCGCACAGGAATAGCGCGTAACACAGCACCATCGTGCGGCGTTGACCGGCGGCATAATGCCACGCCTGGCGGAGCAGATTTACATAGGGATTATTCGCAAACATATTCTATGACGGTAATGCGTCGCTCGCGTCGCGCAATCCTTTTTTCAAAATTAAAATCATTTTTGTGACGATGAAGGGTTCAAAAATAATTGTGCTGAGACCCATCACCATACCCACGCTGACCACAATACCATCACGCTCAATCAGGCCAAGTGCAATCACTGCAATCGTCGCGCCCGGCAGAAAATGCGCCAGCGGCAAGGGGATCATCAGCGCCAGCGCCAAAAAAATCAGCAAAAACCCGATCAGGCGTTCGCGCCATTGGCTGGTCAGCCACAGCCAGCGCGGTCGGAACAGCGTTTCAAAATATTTCAGGCCCGGCAGAATTTTGGTGATGACAGTGGTCAGCAAAGCACGGCTGAGCGTGCGTTTGCGAATGAATTGCGGCAAGCGCGGCCGGCTGTTACCCAGTGTAAACTGCGCCGCCAGCACCAGAATGCACAGCCCGACCGCGGTTGAAAACCCTGGCGGCACCGGCAGACAACACGGCAGCGCCAAAATGAACATCAAAAAACCGTAGGCGCGTTCTTCCAGCTGGTCGAGCAGCTGTCCCACTGAAATATGTTCATGCGCAGAATTAACAATCAGTTCTTGCAACAATGTCGAGGTACGCTTGGGCGTCTCGGCAGGTGCGGCGGTCAGTTCCTTAAGGAGGGGTTTTAAAACCATCGGTTTTTCTATCGCTTATAATCACAGGCGGCAAGCGTTGCTTTACCAGTCAAATATATCCGTAACCCAGCCGATGATTTTCACAATAACGGCTTTGCCGATTTTATAGAGAAAAATGGATGAACCGATGCCGAGCGCAGTGCCCAGGCCGATCACCAGCCCATCGCGCTCAATGACGCCCAAGGCGATAATCGCAATCGATAGTGCCGGCAGCATATTGGCACCGGGCAGCGGCATCAGCAAAATTAGCGCCAAAAACAAAATGACGCAACCGGTCAGTTTTTCAAACCAGCCCTTTGTAAGGATCGCGAGCCGCGGCCGCAGCAGTGTTTCCAGAAAGCGTAGCACCGGCGTGATAATTTTAACCGCCTTGGCCAGTGCGCTATGGCTCAATTCACGTTTGCGGATAAATTCCGGGAATTGCGGATGACGGCGGCCCAGCACATATTGCACCGCCAGAATGACCAAAGGGATGCCAGTAATTGCCGAAAAGCCGGGCGGCATCGGCAGCGCATTGGGAAAGGCCAGCAGAAAAATCATAAAACCAAAGGCGCGGTCGCCCAGCAAATCCGTCAGCGCACCGATGGAAATTTTTTCGCCGTCGCAATTGTTTAATACATCCTGCAACAATTCTGTGGTGCGCTTATGGTGCTGCGTGCTGGTATCCGATAGATGTGCAGTATCTTCCATAATGTTTTGTAATGGTTAACCAATATTGCGGCAAGCTTTGTTACCGACTAATCGTCATCACAGTATCAAGATTGCATGTGGAAAGTATCTGCAGCAATTCATCGCGTGGCATCGCCACACAGCCGGCGGTCGGCGCATAACTTTCTTCCGCGACATGCCAGAATATACAGCTGCCCGCGCCTGACACCACCGGGTCGTCATTGTGGCCTAAGACGACGATGACATCATAGCGGTTATCATTGCGCCACAGGTTTTCATGCGATGCCGCATAGGGCAGTTCAACCAGCCGGTTATAGTTTGGGTCATCCGGCGCATCGCACCATCCGTCGTCCGGTTTAATTTCGAATAAGGTCAGTTTTGTGTTTGGTTTGGCGATGCGGTCGGCGCGGTAATAAACCGCACGCAGCGGGTAACACCCGGTGGGCGTCGCGCCATCGCCTTCCCGTTTTTGGGCCGCATCTGCAACACCGGCGCGGCCCAGCGCGCAGCGATAGTTTTTGTTGTTGGCAGTAAGCGTGCCAGCGGCAGTGACGGTGATAATCATAATCTGCATTTTAATCGTGATGCTTTATCAAACGCTTATTTTATGAGGTTAGTCAACAATTTTGCTTTGATAATAAATACCGCAGACTTAGATAAACAAATAAGGAGCAACATCATGGCCAAGAAAAAAGCTGCTAAAAAGTCTTCTAAAAGCTGTTGGGCAGGCTACGAGCGTGTACCCGGCAAAACACCGGGTTCAAAGGGTAGCTGCAAGAAAAAATAATTATATTCTAACAATGCAACTGACCCGCGCTTGGCACGCCAAACGCGGGTTTTATATGCAAGTTATGTGTCTGATATTACCAGGTATTACGCACACCATAACATTTTCATTTACTGAATCCTGATAACTGACTACTGATAACTGCACAGGACCTGTAGCTCAGGGGTTAGAGCGGGCCGCTCATAACGGCTTGGTCGGGGGTTCAAATCCCTCCGGGTCCACCACTGCCTTGAAAGAGACAACCATGATTACCTGCTTTATCCGGTATCGCGTTGATCGCAAAAAGCTTTCTGAATTTGAAGATTATGCAAAATTATGGATTAGGCTAATTGGTAAATTTGGCGGCCAGCACCATGGTTATTTTTTGCCTGCGGAAGGCAAAAGTGATGAGGCAATTTGCTTGTTTTCTTTTGAATCTTTAAGCCATTATGAAAACTATCGTATTCAAGCGGCAATAGATGCAGAGGCGCAAGCCGCGGTTAAATTTGGTGAAGACACAGGCGTGTTATTGGAGTGGGACAGGACATTTTTCCGTCCTGTGTTCGGCATCTAATGAAAATACGTCTGGCACGCGATGAAGATTATGTAGCGATGGCACGCCTGCGGCGGCAAACCATTCGCCATATCAACGCCAAAGACTATCCCGCAGACGTTATTCAACGTTGGTCAGGCAGCACAAATGCTCAAGGATTACGTGATAGCGCAGATTATTGTAAAAGATGGGTTGCTTTAGACTGTAATAAAATAATTGGTTTTTGTGAACATAGTTTAACGAATGAATTGTCCCGCATCTATGTACACAAAGATTACCTGCGCCAGGCTGTTGGATCGCGGTTGCTTAAAACGGCTGAAAAGTCTCTTGTAAAATTAGGCTGTCAAAAAGTTACGCTGCAATCAACAATTACCGCTAGGAATTTTTACGTCAGCAATGGCTATAAAATCATCAAAAAAAGCTTTTACAAAGGCAATCGTGCTGAGCCAATTTATCAATGTCTAAAAACTTTAGCGAAGATTAATTAGTTATGCATAAATTGATTTTTGATAAGGTTTAATCATGAAAGATGAAGACAATTGGGATGATTTGGTTGCCGGCATTGGCTGCCCACTGTGCGCACCGGATGTGGATGATGACAAAGACCGCATTAAAGTTGCCGGCCTGTCCGTTGCCACACTATATGTGGATCGCAACCAAACCTATCGCGGTTATTGCGTTCTGGTGTTTAACAAGCGTCATGTAACCGGCCTTGATCAATTGTCTGACAGTGAATACCAGCATTTCACCGTCGATCTGCGTCGCGCGATGTTGGCCATTACGCGTGCGGTGCAGCCTGATCATATGAATTATGTGATGTTGGGCAATCTCGTGCCGCATCTACATTGCCACATTTTTCCGCGTTATAAAAACGATCCGCGCTGGCGCCAAAATCCATTTGCCGAGCTGCCGCCACAACCATTGGCCAGTAATGCGGATTATGATGTTCTGGTACAGACAATTAGGCAGTATCTTTAGCCAAACATCTCTTTCCATAATATCTTACCCGCCGCATATTTGGGATGCGCTTCGGCTTTCTTCCAAAGATCAAAAAAAATCGCCGCACTTTCCGCTTTCACCGGATCACCGGTGCCGCGTTCGTTGAGTGCATAATCATGCGCCTTGTCATATTTGCGGCCGCCCTGGTAATTGGCGTAACGGCGTGCGCGGGTAAAACCCATTTGCAGAAATTTGCGCGCCACGTCCGCGCCGACAAAATCATTTACGGCTAGATAGTCTTCAAACATTGCGTAAATAATACGACTGCTGTCAGTGGCAATGTCCGGTGTTTTAAACCGCCAATGGCGCCCGATCTCTGATTTATAGGGTTCGCAGATCAACACCCCCTGTTCACCCTTGCCGACACGATACAGTGCGGACTGCGCGCGGTAATCAATATCGGCCCGCCAGGCATAGCTGTCTTTATCAAAATTAAGATAGCTTGGCCGTTGCGCCATGACCTATTTTGCCAACACCCAATCCGGCCGCACCCAATGGCAGGTGTAACCGCCGGGATTCTTTTCGAGATAATCCTGGTGATAATCCTCACCATTATAAAAAACGCCCAGCGGCTCCAGCGTTGTCACTACCTGGCCTGGCCATGTGCCGGAGGCGTTGATATCCGCAATCACCTCTTCCGCCGTTTTTTTCTGCGCATCATCAGCATAAAAAATAGCGGAGCGGTATTGCGTGCCGCGGTCGTTGCCCTGGCGGTTTAATGTTGTCGGATCATGACTTTGAAAAAAGAATTCGAGCAAGCGGCGCACAGATGTTTGCGCGGGGTCAAAACTGATCTCGACCGCCTCGGCATGGCCGCTTTTGCTGTCATGCGTGTCATGATAGGTCGGGTTGTCCAGATGCCCGCCGGTGTAGCCGACGCGCGTCGCCATCACGCCCGGCTGTTTCCGAATCAAATCCTGCATGCCCCAGAAACAACCGCCGGCCAAGGTGATTTTTTCCATAGTTACGCTCCGTCAAACTGCGCGGCATAGGCATCATAACCTTGCGCCGCCAACTGGTCTTACGGGATAAAACGCAAGGATGCGGAATTGATGCAATAGCGCAAACCGCCTTTATCCTGCGGGCCGTCCGGAAACACATGCCCCAGGTGCGAGTTCCCATGTTTAGAGCGCACCTCGGTGCGGCGCATGCCATAGGTATCGTCATGATGTTCGGTGACATGCGTAGTTTCCACCGGTTTGGTAAAACTGGGCCAGCCGCAGCCGGAATCGAATTTGTCGCGCGAGGTAAACAGGGGTTCACCCGATACGATATCGACATAAAGCCCCGCCGCCTTATGGTCGTGAAATTCGTTTTGAAACGGCGGTTCGGTGCCGTTTTCCTGTGTTACACGGTGTTGCATAGGCGTCAGCTTGGCAAGCGCATCAGGATTTTTGTGGTAAATTGTCATTTTTATCTCCCTGCCATAGACATAATATCTCGCATCAAAAGGTTAAAGGGCCGACAATAAATTTGCGCTGTTGATCTTGGGCTTAGGCCGCTTCAACCATTGCCTTTAAATCCGCGAGGCCGCTGTCAAACATGCGCCCGCACATTTTTTCGCAATTCATGATGAGATTTATCACCTTCGCTCTAAAATTATTTTTGCCGAACATGCTCCAACGCACCTCGGTGCCGCCACTCTCAGCCGCGGTAAAGGTAAACTCCGCGATATTGGTCACGCGCATCGGCTTTTCAAAATCCAAGCGGCAGATGATGCGGGCAGCGGGGTCGGCTTCGGTAATCGTCATGGTACCAACGCCGGATTTGGCGCCGCGCCAGGACATCGCCGCGCCGACGCCAGCCTCGCGGTCGGTAAAAGTCGTCACCATCGCCGGGTCCATCTTGGCAAAGGGCGACCAGCTGTGCCATTTACGTAAGTCATTGACATAGGGGAAAATCGCCGCCGCCGGGGCATTGATATGAATGGCGCGGCTGGCGCGGAAATCCGCCGGGCGTTTATGAATGGCCAAAGCGCCCAAGGCGGCGGCTCCCGCGATAATAAATGGCAACACAAAAGTCCCCCAATTTTTTTATAACTTTAATATTGACGCTGGCAAAAAGAAAGGCGTATAACACCTATGCTGCACTGCAACATACCGCGGTATTTCGTTTATTATGCTGCACAGCGACAGACTTGAAAGGACTTTTGCATGTCACATCCACACCATAAAAAGAAATCGCCCTTCGTAAAGGCGCATGACGCAGACGAAACGGCGGCTGACCATGCAACGCCATCCGCCAACCCTGCCACATCTACCTCAACGGAGAAAACCATGAACGCTCAAACTAGTACGACCAGCTCAACTAACAGCAAATCATCATCACAAAGCGCCAACAGCAACAACACTGCCGGCGCTGCGCAAAACGCGTACAACACCGCGCAAAATGCGTACACCAATGCCTTTCAACAGGCGACCAGCGCATTCCAAAATGCGTTCAGCGGTACGTCTAACCCGTTCACATCTATGATGAACAACACCAACGGTCAAAACCCGTTCGCCTCTATGCCTGGCATGCCATCGGCTGAACAGATTGCTGAAGCCGTGCGCGCCAACGGCGACGCGCTGGTGCGCTCGGCTCAGACCATGACCCAGGGCATTAACCAGCTGACCCAGGCGGCAACCCAATACACGCAAAATGTTTTGCAAATGGCGGTGGCCGCGACCCAGGCCGCGACCAGCGCGCGTACTTTGCGTGAAATCACTGACCTGCAGAATGACTATGCGAAAACCAGCTTTGACGCTTTGGTTGAAAATTCAACCCGCATGTCTGAATTGTCACTAAAAATCGCCAATGACGCGGCCCAGCCGTTGTCACAGCGTTTGAATGAAACCATGCAGCAGTTTCAACAGCAGGGTTCTTCTAACCAGTCGCGCGCGGCTTAATTTACTGACTTCATTTATGAAGTTGAAGGCGCCCTGCAGCAATGTGGGGCGTTTTTTTAATATGAATAAACCAAATTTCAGTCTTACATCTTTTTATGTAATAAGCATTTCCGTGCTATTTGCTGTATTTTTTGAAGTTATTTTCTCTGGGATGCCTTCAATTTCTTTTTCAGATTATTGGCCATACAACTTTTTAGCTTTACTCATCAGCACAGTCTTTTGCCAATTCCAGTACAAGAAGCATTTAAACAAAAGAAATTCTTTAAAAGCGCAAACCTTCAATTTTGCGAGAAATTGTTTTGTTTTTATAATGATTTTTTATCTATGTTTATTTTTAATAATGGGGCTAGCGATGGACATAGGTAACGGAGGATGGCGTCATTGAATTCCCCTTAAATCCATCCTATATTGACCTGTATGGCCAATATCCCTCTCAATACGCCCGGCACCAATCTCGCGGTCAAACCCAAAACCGCGGTTAAAAAACCCAAATTATATAAAGTTTTGTTATTGAATGACGATTACACGCCGATGGATTTCGTCGTCAAAGTGCTGGAAAAGTTTTTTCAAAAAGATCATGATGAGGCAAAGGCCATCATGATGCATGTCCATGAAAACGGCGTCGGGCTATGCGGTGTGTTTCCGTTCGATGTCGCCGAGACCAAGGCCATCCAGGTGATTGAATATGCGCGCGCCGCCCATCACCCTTTGCAATGCGCGGTGGAGGCCGCTTAACATGGCACGAATTTCTCCCATTTTAGACCAGACCCTGCAACGGTCGCGTACCTATGCCCAGGATCGCAAGCATGAATTGATCACGCTCGAACATCTGTTGCTGGCGCTGCTGGAAGACCAGGATGCGGTTGCCGCGCTCAAGGCCTGCCATGTTGATATTCTGAAACTGCATGGCGATTTAACGAGTTATATCGATGCCGCCTTGATCGGCCTGATCAACCGCAAAGTTGATGATCCGGTCGGCACCGCCGGGGTGCAGCGCGTCTTGCAACGCGCCGTGGTGCATGTGGAAAGCGCGGGCCGTGAACATGTCACCGGCGCTAACCTGTTAGTGTCGATGTTTGGCGAGCGTGACAGTTTCGCGGTTTATTTTCTGCAACAGCAAAATGTCGAACGCCTCGACCTCGTCAATTACCTGTCGCATGGCGTCGCCAAGGCACTGGGCGGTGAACAGCCGCGCCATGGGTTAGGCAATAACGACGAAGAAGACGCGCATGTCAAAACCGGGGACGATGCGCTGTCTGCCTATTGCATGAATTTGAATGAACGTGCGGCGAAAGGCAAGATTGACCCCATTATCGGGCGCGATGCCGAACTTGACCGCACCATTCAAATCCTGTGCCGCCGCACCAAAAACAACCCGCTGCTGGTGGGTGATCCCGGCGTGGGTAAAACGGCGATTGCCGAAGGGCTCGCGCTCAATATCACCAAGGACGCTGTGCCCGAGGTATTGAAGGGCATGATTGTCTATGCGCTCGACATGGGCTTGCTGCTGGCCGGCGCGCGTTATCGCGGTGATTTTGAAGAGCGGTTGAAGGCGGTGATTGCCGCGATTGAAGATTTGGGCAACGCGATTTTGTTTATCGATGAAATTCACACCATCATCGGCGCGGGCGCGACCTCGGGCGGCGCGATGGATGCCTCGAATCTTTTAAAACCGGCACTGGCGCGTGGCGGGCTGCGCTGCATCGGCTCCACCACTTACAAGGAATATCGCAGTCATTTTGAAAAGGATCGCGCGCTGGTGCGCCGCTTTCAAAAGATCGATATAAATGAACCGTCGCGCGATGATGCGATTAAAATTTTGAAGGGTCTCAAGGCGACCTATGAGGCGCATCACAACTTGCGCTATACGAATGAAGCCATCCGCGCCGCGGTGGAACTGTCCGAACGCTATATCAACGACCGCAAACTGCCCGACAAGGCGATTGATGTGATTGACGAGGTGGGCGCCGCGCAAATGCTGTTGCCCGAGGCCAAACGCCGTAAAGTGATCGGTGTCAAAGACATCGAAGACATCGTCGCCAAAATCGCGCGCATGCCCGCCAAAACGGTCAATCAGGATGATAAGGAGAACCTACGCACGCTGGAACGCGATTTGAAAACGACGGTCTATGGCCAGGATGCGGCAATTACCGCGCTGGCCAGCGCCATTAAACTGTCGCGCGCGGGATTGCGTAATCCTGAAAAACCGATTGGCAGCTATCTCTTTTCAGGCCCCACCGGCGTTGGTAAAACCGAGGTCGCGCGCCAGCTGGCCAAGATCATGGGGCTCGAGCTCAAGCGTTTCGACATGTCGGAATACATGGAACGGCACACTGTCTCCCGCCTGGTGGGCGCGCCGCCGGGCTATGTCGGGTTCGATCAGGGCGGGCTGTTGACGGATGCCATCGACCAGACGCCGCATTGCGTACTGCTGCTGGATGAAATTGAAAAAGCGCACCCCGATATTTACAACATTTTATTGCAGGTCATGGATCACGGCAAGCTGACCGACCATAATGGCAAGGTGGTTGATTTCCGCTCGGTCATTGTGATCATGACGACCAACGCCGGCGCGGTTGATCTGGCTAAACATCCGCTTGGCTTTAACATTAGCGCGCGCGGCGGCGAGGATGCGGAGGCGATTAACCGCCAGTTCACGCCGGAATTCCGCAACCGTCTCGATGCCATTATCGGTTTCAATCCTTTGTCGGAAGTCATCGTGGAACAGGTGGTTGATAAATTCATCGCGCAGCTAGAGGCGCAATTGGATGCGCGCGGCGTCACCATTGAACTGACCCCGGCGGCCCGTGCCTGGATTGCCAAACACGGCTATGACCAAACGATGGGCGCGCGACCGCTGGACCGCCTGATCCAGGAACAGATCAAAAAACCGCTGGCGGAAGAAATCCTGTTCGGCCTCCTTGAAAAAGGCGGCACGGCCACTGTTGATGTCGTGGATGATAAAATTGTGGTGGTGCCCAAGGCGGCGGAGAAACCTGTCGTGATGCCAAAGAAGGAAACAGTGGAGTAGGCGCTACTTCACACCCATCAACACAACGGCAACTGCGCCCAATCCCAGCCCCAGCCATTCGCGCGGTGATAATGTCTCTCGAAACATCAAGACACTAACCAAAACCCCGCCGGTGATGACCAACACATTAACTATGACTGAACTTACTGCCAGGCTTTTACTTTGGTTCAAGACGCCAAACACAATATAGGCCAAAGGGCCGAGCAACAGCACAACGACGAGCGATTTACCGATCCAGTTTTGCCCCAATAGGCCGCGAGGGAATCGCACAGCACAAACATTCCGGCTGAGGCAATAATCGTAAGCCAAATTGGCACCACATTCACTTATTTCACCGCGACCATTGCCTCAACCTCAACCGCGACGCCGAAGGGCAGTGCGCTAACGCCGACCGCGGCGCGGGCATGACGCCCGGCCTCGCCAAAGATTTCGACCATCAGGTCGGAGGCGCCATTGGCCACGGCGGACTGCTGCGTAAACTCCGGCGTACAGGCGACAAAGACGCCGAGGCGCATAATCTTGGTCACCAGGCCCAATTGGCCGTTCAGCGCGATATTAATGTGCGTCAGCACATTGATCGCGCACAGGCGCGCGGCCGCCTGGCCATCCTCCAGTGACATATCATCACCCAAACGGCCGATGAATTTTTTCTCGCCATTTTCGATCGGAATTTGTCCCGAGATCACCAAGAGCCCATTATGCATCGTATAGGGCACATAATTCGCCACCGCCGCCGGGGCGGTTGGCAGCACGATATTCAATTCTTTTAAACGGTCGTTGATGGTGGTCATCGTTAAACTCCTAGGCCGACTCTTAACAACAATGCCGTTGTATCATCTTTGCCTTTGAGGCGGGGGAATTTTATGCGGTCGGCATCATCATCTTCAATGCTGCGTAGTTCGGTGAGCAGCGCAGAGAGGCCATTATCACATACCGCCGTCATCAAACTTTTCGACGTATAGCGGTAGTAGAGATCAACCAGTCGGAACAGCCCGTCGCTGCACAGTAAAATCACGCCGGGCATAAGCGGCAGGCGCGTCACCGTCAACTGCCGGGCCATATTCGGATAGACGCTGAAACAATTTAGGTTATTTGGATAGTTGAATGCCGCGCGCCGTTCGCGGATGACCGGTAACATTTTATCCCACATCGCCGCAGGCGCGACGCCGTCCCGTTGCGCGGCCGTAATATAAGTGGTGAGTTCTGCGTCGTTGGAGGTATCATCCAAAATACCTAGCGGCGTGATTACACCATTTGGTGTGGTTTGATAAAACCCGCGGCAATCGCTGAGGCTGATGACTTCCAGAATATCGTCTTGCCAGCGCAACCAAATACCAGCTGCCAGCGGCACCGCATAATAGGGAATGCCTTCAGCCGCAGCCAATGTTTGCCATTCTGCCGTCACATCGGAAAGCGCCTGGTAAAATACTTCGCCGACATCGGTATACTGCAAACTGTGTGCAGTTAGCGCATCACTTAGAGCATTCGCATACCAAGCGGCATCGGAAAAATCAGGGTGATAATTCTTGTCACCGCAACCGGTGGCACCATCCAGGACCCAAGCCGCGCCATGCGTGGCATCGCCGATAAAACCCAGGCATCCTCGCTGGGTTTGGCGCCGCTGGCCGCGGTGATGGTACTGTGTAATGTAACTGGCATAAGGCCAATTCTATAATCATTTCAAAACGATGCAATGGGCGACCACTTTTTTCTTGCACCAAAAATACTTTCACCCTTATGGTGGCTGCACATTAACCAAAGCATGAGACAAAAATGACAACTGTAAATGCATTAACCACCCCACCCGATTTGATCATCGTGCCGTCTGCAGGATATGATACTGAAGGCTATCCATTACTTGTTCAGTTGGCAGTTTGCGAAGAAGTTGCCGAAATAGTTGATAATGTCCGCGAAAATGGCAAAAAGCCGTTGGTGTTTGCCCAAGCCCTGGGTTTGCCAAATCTTTTTCAACATCCAAATGATCCAACCCATGAAGGTCCAGTGCATCAATCCATGCAGACGTGGAAAATGCTGCTTCATGTTGGTGTGCCGGAACGCATGATTGCACGCGGCAATTTCGGTGTGGATACCATCGGTGAAGGCCTCGAGCTTTTAACGCTGTTGTTGGGTAAACATGATGGTTACGCGTGGATGAAAAGCAAAACCGGCGAAGAGCCCGTTATTCAAAGACCGCAAGTGTGGCAATTTCAGCAAGGCTTAGATACATACATAGAAAAGAAACCAATACGCGTTCTAGTGATTGGTCAAGAATTTCAAGTTGACCGTTCAGCCTTGATTACATCACATATGTTACATTTAGCTGGTATGCCGGCAGTTGTTAGCACTATTGCTGTGCCGACACCGGAAGGCGGCATTGTCAACAACATGACACGCGGTGAGATTAAAGCGCATGTGGGACGGCAAAGTGACACATATTGCCAAACGTGGCTACCTTACGACGATATCGGTCAATTTTTTGACGGACTAGCACAACATCACGATCTTTATAACAAAGATGGCCAGCTAGCGTTTACGACTGTGCCAGCAAAAAGCGTTACGCCACATGATAGCAATAGTGCCATTGTCGAAAAATTACAAAAACTTGGCGTGCTTTCAGAACAACGTCAGCATGTAAAAACAGTCGGCATCACACACAAAACTTTATAATGGTTTAACGGCGCTGTTACACAGCGCCGTCTTTTAATTTCGCCACCGCATCTTCAATCCGCGCGCAGGCCTCTTCCAACTTATCCAGACTGGTCGCATAGGAGATGCGGAAAAAGCCATTGGTGCCGAAAGCCTGGCCCTGCACGGTTGACACATTGGCATGGTCAAGCAAATACATCACAAACTGCGTATCCGTTTCCAATCCACTGCCATCCGGCAGACGCTTGCCGAACAGGTCATGCATGGCGGGATACAGATAAAACGATCCTTCCGGTTTGTGGCATTGAATGCCCGGAATTTTATTGAGCAATTCCGCAGTGCGGTCGCGGCGCTGTTTAAATTCTGCGGTACGCGCGCGGATCAGCGCATGGTCACCATCCAGCGCGGCAATCGTCGCCGCTTGGGACACTGAACACGGGTTTGACGTCGATTGCGATTGCACCAGCCGCATCGCGTCAATCAGCCATTTGGGGCCACCGGCAAAACCAATCCGCCAGCCGGTCATGGCGTAAGCCTTGGCCACACCATTGACGGTCAGCGTACGCGCATAAATATCGGGATGTAGTTGCGCAATTGTAACAAACTCACCGTCATATAAAATATGTTCGTACAGATCGTCCGACAGGATCATGACCTGGGGATGGTTTAACAATTCATCCGCCAGCGCCTGTAATTCCGCGCGCGAATAGGCAGCGCCGCACGGATTGGACGGTGAGTTCAAAATCAGCCATTTGGTCTTGGGCGTGATTGCCGCGCGCAATTGCGCCGGCGTCAGTTTAAACCCATTATCCTGCGACAGCGCGATTTCAACCGGCACCCCATCGGCCAGTAAAATCATATCAGGATATGACGTCCAATAGGGTGCGAGGATAATCACCTCATCCCCTGCGCTTAACGTCGCCTGCAACGCATTGTAAATCACCTGCTTACCGCCGGTGCCGACGCTGATCTGCTCTATCGCATAAGCCAGACCATTTTGGTGTTTGAATTTGCGCTGCACCGCGGCCTTGACTGCCGGGGTGCCATCCACGGCGGTATATTTGGTCTGGTTGTCCTCAATCGCCTTAATCGCGGCTGCCTTTACATAGTCAGGTGTGTGAAAATCCGGTTCGCCCAGTGTCAGATCAATGATATCGCGGCCGGCCGCAATCAGCGCCTTGGTGCGCGCGCCGGCAGCCAGCGTCGGGGATGGTTTTACCTGCGCCAGGCGCGTGGCGGTATAAGGGGGTGTCATTATCATAGGGTTCATAGAATGATTGCTTTGGGTTGCAAATATAGCCATGGTCAGTAAAAGATTAAAAGCCCCCATCAGATAAATTACGTAGTCGAAATGACCCCGCAGGAAATTGTTGAAGTTTTAAAACGCCACGAAGGCTGGCTGGGCAACCAGTCCGGCGGCATTCGCGCGAATTTCGCGATGCAGGACTTGCGCGGCTCCAGTTTTTCGGGCGCTAACCTGCGCAATGCCAAGTTCTCTGGCGCGGATCTGTCGGACTGCGATTTCACCGGTGCCGATTTACGTAGCGCCGACATGTTTGCCGCCACGCTAAACCGCGCCGTGCTGGTCAATGCTAATTTAGAGGGCGCGGATTTGCGCGGCGCCAAGTTGCAAGAGGCCGTTCTGGACGGCGCGAATTTAAAAAATGTCGATTTGCGTTCAGGTGCGCTGTTGTCCGGCAGTATCAAGGGTGTCGAATTCGCGCAAGGCAGCAATGGCGGCGCCCAATCGCGCGCGGATTTATCAGGCGCCAGTTTGCGCGGCGTCGATGCCAGTGGCGCGATGCTGACCGGCAGTGTTTTGGCCAATGCGATTATGGAAAAAACCAATTTGACCGGCGCGAATTTAACCGGTGCGGTCATGATTAATGCCAATCTGTCGGGCAGTAATCTGACTGGCGCGGCCCTGGCCGGCACGATTATGGATGGCGCCAATTTATCTCATGCCGATTTGACCAATGTGCAGATGACTGACGGCACGCTGGAAGGTGTGAATGTTACCGGCGCCAAAATTGGCAAATCCATTGAGGCCTTTTCCGATAAAATCCAGCGCGTGCTGAAAGAGCATTTTGATTGGAAGGAAAGTAACGGCCGCCGCGGCCGCCGCGCGGATTTGATAAATGAAGATTTGACGCAAATCGACCTCGCGGGCGCCAACCTCGACGGCGCCAATCTGCGCGGCAGCAAATTTGTCAAAGCGAATTTGACTGGCGCCAGCTTTGTGATGGCCGACCTATCGCTGACCGAATTGCAGGAGGCGGTTTTGACCGACGCCAATCTGTCCGGCGCCAATTTGCGTAAAAGTAATTTAACCGGCGCCAATCTGTCTGGCGCGATGTTGAACCCGGTGCCACTGCGCACACCGGATGGTAAATTGTTGGGCCGCGATTGGTCGACTAATCTGATGGGTGCTTTGTTAACGGGTGCCAATTGCACGAACGCGCAGCTGCGCGGCGTCAATATGATGGATGCTAATACCATCGCCGCGGATTTCACAGGAGCGGATATGGCAGGCGCCAATTTGCGCGGCACCGAACTTGAAAAAGCTCAGCCGGCTTAAAAAATATTTTGACGAAATGTAACCGTATCGCCGGTATTGGCGTCCGCGCTGGAATCTATGTCATTGATATAACAATCAGCAGGCCCGGTAAAGTTGGGGGCGGCGGTAACCAATGGAATGGTGGATACGCTGGGCTGCGCAATTGCCAGTAACGCGATACAAGTCTTGTTACTTTCATCCGTCCAGGTGGCATTGAATTCAACAGTTTTAACTGTGACCGCCGCCGGTGTTGTTGCTGTCGCTGGATGCCAACCGTCACCGGCGGTTGATAACACCAAGGGCGGCGTGGGTAGTTGTGTGGTATATTTGGGCACTAGATCATCCGATGTGCCGCCGCCGCTGGCCGTGGTCCAATCGGTATCCACCAGACTTTTAACATTGCCGTTATCTAACGACCACAACTGCCAGGCGGCTGCCAATTGCTTGCCTTGTTCCAAAACCGTGTTGGCTTTGCTTTTGTAAGACGCCATTGAAAATGCCGTCCCGCCATAATAGGTGGCCACCAACGCGGCCACCGCGACCAGCGCGATAGAGATGACGGTAATGATAAGATTGGACAAAGCGTGATAATCCCTGAAGCGACAACATCATAATATGCCAAATCAGGCTTGGCAACAAACATCCCGGACGGCACGCGCGTCTACAGGGTTAAAACATGCAGGCGTTTACAAGATCGCTCGACTTGAATATAACGCGGCACGGTATCATGCTGTAAAACAACTGCGGTCAGGCATGGAATTATGCCGTCATCGCGGTTTTCCGGAATTTGCATGCCGGTGTCAATGCCAATCGATGTTTCGCCATCCATTACCCAAATTTCGGGAATATAACGGCCATCTTGAATTTTTGATGAGACACTGTGACCGTGAATGCGTAACGGCGCACCAGGCCAGCATTTATCGCCATGTTCAAAACGGCAATTTCCCAGGCGCCGGAACGGTATAGTGTTCTTTTTAAAAAAAGCCTGATGTTCGCGGATCAGGTCGGCATCTAATTCACCCCTCTCATTTTTATAGGATTTCAGGGTTGCGGCGCCACCGTCCACCAGCCACGCTTGCGAAGGCTGCAACGGATCAAGTATTTTAAAATAAGACTCATGATTACCGCTAATAAGATCAACGGAAGTGTCGACATCTTGCAGCGTTTTAACATAATCAATAACCTGACAACTGTGTGGGCCGCGGTCGATATAATCACCTAAAAAGATGATTTTAATCATTAGCCCCGGATAATATGCCGCCACATCGGCGCGAATGGCAGCCATTAATACCAGCAGGGTTTTATAGTAACCGTGGATATCGCCAATGGCATAAATAATGGTGCCGGACATATCAGGAAATGATGGCAGTGTTTTATAATCTATATTCATCTGGCCACATGTAACGGTACAGTTTTTGGCAAAGCAATCTTTTTCTTGGCAATTATAGACAGGCTGGGTAATGATAATCCATGTCACAAATTACCGTAACACTTCCGGACGGCGCGCAGCGTCACTATGATAAAGGCATCACCGGCGCTGAAATTGCGGCGTCCATTGCCACCTCACTCGCGAAAAAAGCCATCGCCGTTACCATCAACGGCGCGCACGCCGATTTAAATTTGCCACTCAACGATAATGCCCAGGTCAGCATCATGACGCGTGACAGCGACGGCGCCTTGGCGCTGATCCGCCATGATGCTGCGCATGTGATGGCGGAGGCCGTACAAAAATTGTTCCCTGGCACCCAGGTCACCATAGGACCATCCATCGACAACGGTTTTTATTATGATTTTTACCGCGATGTGCCGTTTACGCCCGATGATCTGGGCGCCATCGAAACCGAAATGCGCGCGCTTATCAAACGCGATACGGCCTTTACGCGTGAGGTCTGGCCGCGCGCTGAGGCCATTGCATTTTTCAAAAACAAAGGCGAAAATTTTAAAGTTGAGCTGATTGAAAATTTGCCCGACGCGGAAACGATCACCGTTTATAAACAGGGCGATTGGCTGGACCTGTGCAAAGGGCCACATGGCAAATCGGTCGGCGGTATCGGTGACGCGTTCAAACTAACGTCCATCGCCGGCGCCTATTGGCGCGGCGATCACACCCGCCCGCAACTGCAGCGCATTTATGGCACCGCTTGGCGCAACCAAAAGGAACTTGATGATTATCTGACCATGCTGAAGGAGGCCGAGGCGCGCGACCACCGTAAATTGGGGCGCGAGATGAATCTGTTTCATCTGCAAGAAGAGGCGCAGGGTTCAGTCTTTTGGCATCCCAATGGTTTTACCATTTACAATCAATTGGAAAATTACATCCGCCGCAAGCTGAATGGTGCGGGGTATGTTGAGGTCAAAACCCCGCAATTGATGAGCAGCAAATTGTGGGAGGCCTCGGGACACTGGTCTAAATTCCGCGAAAATATGTTCGTCGTGCCGGATGTGGTGCCGAATACCGAAGAGGGCGGCAAGGTTTTTAAAGAAGAACCTAAAAACTTCCTGGCGCTGAAGCCGATGAACTGCCCCGCACACATCCAGATTTTCAAGCAAGGGTTGAAATCATACCGCGATCTGCCGCTCCGGATGGCGGAGTTTGGCTGTTGCCACCGTAACGAGGCGCACGGTGCCTTACATGGCCTGATGCGTGTCCGGCAGATGACGCAGGATGATGCGCATATCTTTTGCATGGACAGCCAGATTGCCGCCGAGGCGGAGGCCTTTTGCAAATTGCTATATGAGGTTTACGATGATCTTGGCTTTAGCGATGTTAAAATCAAACTCGCAACGCGACCAGATGCGCGCGCCGGTGATGATGCGACCTGGGACCGCGCCGAAGGGGCGCTGGCGGAAGCACTGAACGCCCAAGGGTTGGTCTTTGACTATGCGCCAGGGGAAGGCGCCTTTTACGGTCCGAAACTGGAATTCCATCTGCGCGATGCCATCGGCCGCACCTGGCAGTGCGGCACGCTGCAATGCGACTTTGTGTTGCCGGAACGGTTGGATGCGACCTACATCGGTGAAGACGGCGCGAAACACCGCCCGGTCATGCTACACCGCGCGATCTTGGGCACACTGGAACGCTTTATCGGCATCATGCTGGAACATTACGCCGGCAAACTGCCATTGTGGCTGGCGCCGGTCCAGGTGGTGGTCGCGGCGATTACCTCAGATGCAGGTGATTATGCGGAAACAGTTGCTGCGCAACTGCGCGCCGCGGGACTGCGCGCCGAAACTGACCTGCGCGCCGAAAAAATCCAATACAAAATCCGCGAGCATTCATTGCAAAAGGTGCCTGTGATTGCGGTAGTCGGCAAACAGGAAGCCGCCAATAACACACTCGCACTGCGCCGCCTCGGCGGCGACGCGCAGGAATTTGTCAGCGTCGCGGATACAATTGCGCGGTTGACGGCAGAGGCCAAAGTTTAATGCTGCTTAGTATGGTCATAATTAGACTTATCAAATGATTTGGTATAAATAACGCGGGCAACAAGCGAGTCTTTATGCTGCTCCAGCTTTTAAAATCCAAACTACATCACGCACGCGTGACGCATTGCCAACCAGATTATGTTGGCAGCATCGGTATTTCACAAAACTTGCTGGATGCTAGCGGATTGATCGCGGGTGAGCTGGTGCATGTGTGGGCGGTCGATCAACCCGCGCGTTGTGTAACCTACGTGATCCCGGTTGAAGAGGAAGGTATAATCGCGCTCAAGGGCGGCATCGCGCGGCATTACAGCGTCGGTGACCGTATTGTCGTCGCGGCCTTTGCACTGTCGGCAACACCGATTACGCCAACGACCGTTATCTTGAATGAACAGAACGCGATTATTGATGTGACACAGTCAAAAGCTATTCCTGAATAATGGAAATCGTTGTTTGCAAAACTGCCGCGCAGATTGCTGCGACCTACGTCGTTATGCGACAGCTGCGCCCGCATCTGGAAAATGAAGCTGTTTATGTTCACATGGTACAAAGCATGTTGGGTGAAGGCTATCACCTTGTTGCGGCATTTCAGGATGGCGCCTGCCGCGGCGTCACCGGTTATCGCATAGAAACGCGCCTGTCGCGCGGCAAATTAATGTATGTCGATGATCTGGTAACGGACGAAAATGCGCGCTCCGGCGGTGTGGGTAAAACATTACTAGATTGGCTGATACAGCAGGCACGCCAAATGTCTTGCAGTTGCGTCAATTTAGACAGCGCAACGCACCGGCATGGCGCACACAAATTTTATCTGCGAGAGGGATTTCGCATTGGTATGTTTAACTTTATGTTGGACTTGGATTAATCCTTAAAACTGGCTTCATTTAAAAAATACTCCGGAGCTTTTGGTGACGGGGATCCTGGAGGCTTGGCGGGGAATTAAGTGTGGGCCGTCTGTCCCACACACCTGCTGTCTTCACCTCATCTACCCCGGCGGCCGCGCGTGACAGAATAATATGACTATAATCCTATTATAATGCGTTTGTCAAGATTTTAGATCAAGTTTTTTAGTAGGGCTTCAATTTTGGCAAGGTCCTTGTGCCCCGGGCGGTCTTCCACACCGGATGCCGTATCGAAATAAACTGCACCAGATTCTGCCCGTGCCTGCGCGATATTATCAGGGGTCAGGCCACCCGCCAAAAACCACGGCGTGTTCGTTTTAAAATTCTTGAGAATGGTCCAATTGAAAGACAGGCCGGTGCCGCCCGGCAATTGCGTGACATTTTTGGGCGGTTTGGCATCAAACAAAAAATAATTCGCGATACCTTCATAGGCGGCGGTTTGTTTGAGATCATTGGCATCGGCAATCTGGAAAGCCTTGATCACCGGCATGCCATTAAACTGCGCTTTGATCTGTTGAACGCGCGCTGGGGTTTCGGCGCCATGCAATTGAATCATATCCAGCGGGACATGGTTCAGCACCTGTTCCAATTGATCATCATCGGCATCGACAAACACGCCCACAGTTTTCAGCGTCGTGGGCGCCTGGCGCGCCAGTTCATAGGCCATACCGATTGAAATATAACGCGGGGATGGCGGATAAAAATTGAGGCCGATGTAACGCGCGCCATAGGCCGCCGCGGCAACCAGTGCCTCCGGCGTCGTCACGCCGCAAATTTTAACCTGGGGTTTCATAAAGCGTTTTTTACTTTCATGTTTTTGAATTATAGTCGGATTTAAAATATTTTAGGAGATAATTATGGATGCATTGGCTGTAGAAGCGCTTCTAACAGAATTTGGCAATGGCTATTGCCCGTCGTGGGAAAAACGTGAACTGGCTGAATGGCCTGACAAAATACCCGCTCAAAAAGCTGAATTTCTGAGCAGGCTACGCCACGGCCCTTTTTACATAACCAACATTACTTTACTGATGTTTGCCGCCGCAAAAAAAGATAGCACATTATTTGGCAACTTATTAGATGCAGATGTTAACCCTTATAGCACGGAAGAATTTGGTCATAATTTATTTTCTTATCTCTTTTTTAATAATGACAAGACAGAGCGTAAAAAGATTTGTGAGGAATTTGTAGAACGTTTTGGCGCATTGAATTTTTTATATTGTTTTGCTCTACGCGATCATGATGGCATCAGTTCATTTGAGTCTGCAATTATTGATGGGGATATTGACCTTGTTGATTATGTGAAAGAGATTGCAACACCAGAGGAATTTCATCAGCTTTGTTCGCAAACTGATATGAATGCCGCCGCTTTTCCTGTACCATCCGATGATGATCGAGCAATTGAAGCACTGCGAACAGTCATATTATTCGAATTAAAATCATATAAAAACGAAAATTGCATTGGCGCAGTTGTCCGCAGCTGTTACCCATCTTATGATATTTACAAGGCAATTATGGACGGTAACACAACTGAGCAACAGGTTGCCTTGATAGAACACTTCAATAAGGACGGCTTTACAATAATGCAAATGGCCAATTTCTATTTACAAAGACAACGTTCAGGTTACAAAAATGAACTTAGGCGCATTTTTGATGATATGAAAAATGTCTTGAGCCAAGCTGGCCGTGCCATTCCACCATCGTTTGACGAAGAAATCCAATTAAGAAAAGCGCTTGGCAATAATTCAAAAGTTAACCCTTAATTCAAACTCGCCAGAATATCGGCGGCGGCCTGCGCGGGGTCTTGCGCACCGGTAATCGGGCGGCCGATGACAAGATAATCCGCGCCGGCAGCGAGCGCTTCGCCGGGTGACATTACGCGTCGCTGGTCGTCATTATTGGCACCGGCCAGGCGGATGCCGGGGGAAATCAGCATAAAATCTGGCCCGCAGAGGGTGCGCAGGTCACGGAGTTCATGCGGTGAGCAGATAACGCCATCAAGACCGCAATCCTGCGCCAGCAGTGCCAGGCGGCGCACCTGATTATCCACCGGCGTAATCTGGCCGATGACTTTCAAGTCATCATCCAGCAGGGAGGTAAGGACGGTGACGCCCATCAGTTTCGGGCGTGGCACTTTGAGTTTAACGGCGGCGGCATCCGCCGCGTCGCGTGCGGTCTTTAACATTGCCTCACCGCCGCTGGTATGGATGGTAATGCAATAGGGCGCAAGTTTGCAGGCGGCGGTAATCGCGCCCGCCACAGTATTGGGAATATCATGCAGTTTGATATCGAGGAACAATGCCGTTTTGGGCGGTGTAAGTTCGGCTGCTACCTGCGGCCCATGCGCGGTAAAAAATTCGAGGCCCAGTTTGATCGCGCCGGTGATAGGCGCGATACTATCAATCAACTGTTTGGCGGCAGCTATATCAGTAGTATCGATGGCGACAAATACAGGCGAATGCGGTTTATGCTGGCGGGGGGACATAAAGTATTTTATCGAAAACACGCCATAAAGTCATCCATGCTTGGATGCTTATCTTGAGCACCACTCTCTCAGCTGTCATCCTCGGGGGTTGGTGTCCGCTGCAGCGCTAGCGTAAGCGAAAAGACGCCAACAGCACGGGGATCCAGTTTTAAGCTACCACGGCCAGATAGAAGCATAATCCAGCCAATATGAGTTATCGTGTTCAATCAAATTAACCCTCCATGCACGGTTCCATTTTTTTAACTTTTTCTCATAGCGAATAGCGTCTGCAATGTCGCAAAATTGCTTATAATAAATTAGACGATACAATTTATGCTGGCTACTAAGGCTGGTTTCATAGTATGATTGCGATATTTACGGACACGCTGTTCCAAATCGTTGGTCACGCCCACATATAATGTACCGCGACCTTGGTTGGTAATGATATAAGTGCAATAATCCTAGGATATCGGACGCTCGTTTATACTGGATCCCCGGGCTGCCGGCGTCTATTTGCCTACGCTAGCGCTGCGGCAGACGCCGACCCCCGAGAATGACAGCTGAGAGAATGGTGCAATGCATATAATTATTCATCACTCTTATCATTCAACAATTCCTTTAGCTGCTTACCCGCCTTAAAAAACGGTACTTTCTTTTCGGAGACCGGCACTTTTTCACCAGTACGCGGATTACGGCCGAGGCGCGCATTGCGGTCCTTGGTCGAAAAGGCGCCAAAACCGCGCAATTCAACACGGCGGCCGTCCGCTAAGGCGTCAGCAATGGTTTGAAACACACCGTTTACAATCTTTTCCAGATCGCGCGTGTGCAGATGCGGGTTGGCTTCGGCCAATTTCAGGGTCAGTTCAGAGCGGGTCATTACGGCTCTCCCAAGCTAATTTATCCAATCCTAGCAATGCTTTACTGTAAAAAGCAACAGGGCGAAGTAGAAGGCTGCCATGCTCCATATTAGAAATTTATGGCGTAATATGTTCGCAACTGAATTTAAAAGGTTGTTTGGGCGTGCGAATAATTTTGAATGCCGCCTTGCCTGCCAAAAATGCATTAACAGCAGTGTTTAATGCAAAACCTGCTACATAGCCCCATAAGGGCACACCCATACAACCAACGGCTAGCGCGCCAACTTTTGAAATATGTGATGCGTTGTTGCTTGTAATACAATTTAAAACGGCATCATATACTTTGAATGCTATATAAACAGAACCCGATGTTACCCCTACTCCAAGACCCGTTCTTATGATATGTTCTAACAATTCATATTTGTATTTAGCATATCTTGACTTTATATTTAATGTGTCTTTTTCACTTTGCAGTAAATTTAATTTTAAACTCATAATCTTATCCTTGTTAATTATAGTTTTATATCACACTGCAGCAAACTGGCCAACAAATTTAATATTTTCATAAAAAACCCCGCCGAAGCGGGGTTTAGATTTAGAATTAAGCGAATTATTACGACTTCCGCTCATCCACCGCTTTTTTCAGCGCCTGGCCGAGGATGCCGCCCAAGGCCGCACCGGAGTCCGCCGTGCCGAATTCAGCAATTGCCGCCTTCTCTTCCGCCATTTCATGCGCCTTGATCGACAGCTGGACGTTGCCGCGATCCATCTGGATCACTTTCGCATCAACCTTTTCGCCTACCGCGAAACGGTCGGTGCGCTGTTCGGAACGGTCCCGTGACAGATCTTGCTTTTTAATAAAACCAGTGACATTGTCATTAATCGTAACTTCAATGCCCGCCTCTTTAATGGCTGAGATCGTGCAGGTTACAACCGCGTTTTTGCGCAGGCCTTCCAGTGTTTCCTGTTTCGGATCGTCACCGGACAGCTGCTTGATGCCTAAGGACACGCGCTCCTTTTCAGGATCGATTTCCAAAACCCGCACCGTAACCTGCTGGCCTTTTTCATATTTCTTGACCGCTTCCTCACCGGGCTGATCCCATGACAGGTCAGACAGATGCACCATGCCGTCGATATCGCCCGGCAGACGCACGAACAAACCAAATTCGGTAATATTGCTGATCTCGCCGGTGAAATCGGTATCATCCGGATGCGCCTGGGCAAAATCGGTCCACGGATTTTGAATGGCCTGTTTCATGCCCAAACTGATACGGCGCTTTTCCATATCCAGTTCCAAGACCACCACTTCGACTTTCTGACCGGACATGACGATTTTGTTGGGCGTCGTCGCCTTTTTATTCCAGGACATTTCGGACTGGTGGACGAGACCTTCAATCCCCTCCTCCAGCTCCACAAAGGCGCCGTAGTCGGTGATGTTAGTGATCTGGCCGCTGTGTTTGCTGCCCACGGCATAGCGGTCTTCAACGCCTTCCCACGGATCCTTTTCCAGCTGTTTCATGCCGAGCGAGATGCGCTGGGTATCCTTGTTGAAACGGATCACCTGTACATCAATCGGCTGACCAACTGTGAGCGCTTCTGACGGATGGTTGATGCGCTTCCAAGAAATGTCGGTCACATGCAGCAAACCATCGACACCGCCCAAATCAACGAAGGCGCCGTAATCAGTGATGTTTTTAACGGTCCCCTTCATCACCTGGCCTTCGCGCAGGTCGGAAATCAGTTCCGCGCGCAAGTCGGCACGGCTTTCTTCCATAATCGCGCGGCGGGAGACGACAATGTTGCCGCGCTGGCGGTCCATTTTCAAAATCAGGAATTCCTGGGTCGAATTCATCATCGGGCCGATGTCTTTAACCGGGCGGATATCCACCTGGCTGCCCGGCAAAAACGCAATCGCGCCGCCCAGATCAACGTTAAAGCCGCCTTTGACGCGGCCGAAAATAATACCTTTGATGCGTTCCTGTTTGTTAAAGCTGTCTTCCAGCGTCACCCACACTTCTTCGCGGCGCGCGCGTTCACGCGACAGTTGCGCCTCGCCTTCACGGCCTTCAATCCGCTCGACATACACATCGACGAGATCGCCGACTTTGAGTGCGCTGGCTTCATCCGTGAAGCCGAACTCTTTGCGCGCGATACGGCCTTCGGATTTCAAACCGACGTCGATGACAACCGAGTCATCGTCCATGCCGACGATCATGCCCTTGACGACATGGCCTTCGAAACTGTCGCGGCCGGACATCACTTCATCAAGCAATGACGCGAAGGTTTCTTTATTATCTTGTTTAAAGGTCGCGATATCGGCGGTGGCCGGATTATAACGCTGTTTCATTTTGGTTGCAGGATTTGCCATTTGGTCTTTCTCGGTCATAGCCAGGGTTAGCGATTGGTCAATTCCAATAGCGCAGTCTGTTATGCCGCATTCACCTTTTCGTGAATGATCTTTAATGCCGCTTGCAGCATCTCATCAATACTGAGACGCGAGGTATCTATTTCAATCGCATCCGCGGCCATTTTCAGCGGCGCGGCCGCGCGGCCCATATCGCGGGCGTCGCGAACGCGCATATCGCTCAAAACCGCCTCAGTGCTAGTGGAAAGCCCGGCGGATTGCAACTCTTTTGCGCGCCGCGCGGCACGGGTTTCCACATCAGCGGTTACAAAAAACTTGATGTCCGCATCCGGGCAGACCACGGTGCCGATATCGCGCCCATCCAGAATGACGCCTTGTTTCCCCGCTGGCGGGTTTTTCGCGAAATTGCGTTGAAGATCCAGCAAGGCGGCACGCACCCCCTGAATGACCGACAGGGTCGAGGCAGCCTGCGCGATCTCATCCGATTTTAGGATCGGGTCGTCAAGCATGGCAAGGTTGAAATCAGCTGCCAGCTGCTCGGCGATAGCAATCGCCATAAATGGCGGGCCGTTGGTTTTGCAAAATTCATGCGCCACCCAGCGGTAGAGCAAACCGGTTTCCAGCCAGGCATAATTCAGATGCGCGGCAAGGCGTTTGGCAAGTGTGCCCTTACCGCCTGCCGATGGGCCGTCAATGGCGATGACAATACTCATGCTAGCTTTGGCAGCGACAAATTATGATACGTACAAAATTTTGCAATTAAACCGTGAATCGCCTGGTACCAGACTTTAATTTCATTCGTATCAGGCAATGGAGATTCTTCATCTTCATCATCAGGATAACGCGAAGTTAAGGCCATAATGGTCAAAACATCCAGTTCTTCAAATTCTAGATAAAGCGGATAATCCTTCGGCAACAGCTGCGTTAAAAATCTTATATTGTGCGAGTGTGGCGGGTCCTTTTGTAGAACCAAAACAATGGTGGCTTTGATTAATTTTTCAATAGCCTGCTGGCAATGATATGTTGCACCGCGAATACTGATCGTTTTGCCATTTAGATTGTTAGTAACCTGTATCAGGTCATCCGCTGCATAATCCAGCCAGCGTTGTACTAATTCATTAGGCCCGCTCATAAACGATCTTGCCTTCGTTAGCGATTGCATGGGCCATGCTGCCTGCAATAGGTTTAAATATATCAAAACGGCTACGGCGTTTGGCAATGATGTCAGATGGTATATTGGTAGGCCGCGCCAGATAAAAAATTTTGCGGCGGTCCATCAGTTCTTTCGGCGCGTCATCCGGCATGATCACGCATAAATCGTAGTCGCTCCATTCATGCGCATCGCCGCGCGCGCGGCTGCCGAACAGGTAAATCTGCTCGGGCTTTAGCGCGGGCACCAGTACATCGATCAGCTGTTGAAGTTTGGGATCGTTCATGATCATTATGTTAAACATTTGCACTTAAACTTACAATTAATACTAAGTTTATGACAATGATTATTATTAATTTCTCATGGACAATTTACTGTAAAAGACTAATATTTAATTGGAGAAATAATTATGAAAAAACAATCTAAAATAATCTTGATTATTGCTGCCTTTATAACGATCACAAGCTTGATAGTCTTTTGTAATGTCGCAATGGCAGATGACGTCCAGAAAAATGCAAATATATTTACTGATGTTGCTCCACAAACTGAAACGATAACCCCTACAAGTTTGACGATAAAAAAGCCCATTACTACAAGACCAGTTTTAAAATTAACTGGGCAATCAATTTGCCGGCCTGAAGAGACAGTCGTGGATTACTCATCAAGCGGCTTTTGTTTAGGTGATAAATGTGAGTTTACGCTTGAATTTAAAAATAATATTATTCCAAATACTTTAAAGGTTTATTATGAAGATAAAACGCATAAGTGTACGCTTTCATATCAGATATCGGATACAAAAATTTACACAGTCAAAAATTATATTGGTGAAATTAGTATAAGTTCCGAGTTTGTGCAGCAATCACAAGCCAATGAGCGAATGGATATTAATAAAACGCCAAATTCGAAGTTTGATGGCTATGAATTCTGGGCGTTGGCAACAAATTACTTTTTACTTTGAATTATGGCAACGTTCAACCTGTTGGCGATGAGTTTAAACTTGGTACAAAATTAATTAAAATAGTTTATAACAATTAATTACTATACAATATGATGTTATAAATTTTTACCGACAGATAAAAGATAATTATTTTTGAATTTGCGTTTACGATTAGCTTTTTTAGGCCGTTATACTGGCACCCAATTGCTGCATTATGTCCATAAAATTTGGAAATGACGTGGTGATACAGGCGGCATCATCAATGGTAATCGGCTGTTCGGTTGCCAAACCCAGCACCAGAAAACTCATGGCGATGCGGTGATCAAGCATCGTAGCAATCTGTGCGTTACCCGCTGGCGGCTGGCCGTTGCCGCCATGCACCAGCAGATCATCGCCCTGTATTTCCACACGCGCGCCGCAAGCCGTTAAACCATCCGCCATTGTTTGCAGCCGGTCGGATTCCTTGACGCGTAATTCATGCAAACCCTGCATATGTGTGGTGCCTGTGGCGCAACTGGCCGCGACCGCCAGTACCGGAAATTCATCTATCATCGATGGCGCGCGGCTGGCGGGTACAGTGACGCCGCGCAACTGACTGTAACGCACGCGGATGTCCGCCACCTGTTCCCCGGCGATGACCTGCCGGTTTTCAAAGGTAATATCGGCACCCATTTCAAGCAGCGTTTCATACAGACCCATGCGGCGCGGATTGATGCCGACCTGTGGCATGACAATCTCCGACCCCGGACATAGCAATGCCGCGACACAGGGAAAAGCCGCGGAGCTGGGATCTGCCGGCACCATAATTTCAGTCGCAACGAGTTCCGCATAACCGGTCACGAAAATTTCCTGACCGCCGTCCGGCAAATCTGTCACCATCACCGGCACGCCAAAGGCGCGTAATATGTTTTCCGTATAATCGCGCGTCGGGATGCGCTCAATCACTGTCGTGGTACCAGGCGTGTTGAGCGCCGCCAGCAAAATTGCCGATTTAATCTGTGCTGATGCCACCGGCAATTCATAGCGGATCGGCAGCGGGCTGTCCGTGCCGCGCACAATCATCGGCAGGCGGCCATCAGTTGTCTCGAACTCCGCGCCCATCTGCGAGAGCGGCACGGTAACGCGCGCCATCGGCCGTTTGGACAATGATGCGTCACCGGTAAATTCGGTCGTGATAGGCGTGGTAGCAACCAGGCCAGCGAGCAGCCGCGTGGACGTGCCGCTATTGCCCATCTCCAGCGCTTGTTCAGGCTGCATAAAGCCGCCGACACCGACACCCCGCACCTGCCAGCTGTCGCCATTTTGGATAATTGCCGCACCCAGGGCGCGCAGGGCAGCGGCGGTATTCATGACGTCATCTGAGGTCAGCAAACCGGTGATGCGCGTGGTGCCGATCGCCAGTGCACCCAACATCAGCGCGCGGTGTGAAATGGATTTGTCACCCGGGATTGTCACTGCGCCGCGCAGGTTTTGGCTGCGCCGGCTGGTGGCGCTGGCATGAGAACTGCTTGACATTTCACGCCATAAAGCCGAAAAATCCGGTCAAAACAAGTTCTACAATGTTATGGAGTGCCACTTGGCCAAAAAATCTGCCGCTGCCGAAGCCACGCTGGGCTTTAAACGGGTCTGCCCATCCTGCAGCACGCGTTATTATGACATGGGCAAAAATCCGCCAACCTGTCCATCTTGCAGCACGGAATATAACCCCGAGGCCTTGTTGCGGTCGCGCCGCAACCGTCCTTTGGAAGATGACGAAGATGTCAAAGTCCTCATGCCGCGCGCGGGCGTGCCGGCCAATGACGGTGATGATGACGAGGCCGAAGACGGCGCGGCGCCTGAAACTGTTGAAGACGAGGAAGACGCTGTCGAAGGGTACGATGAGCTGGACGGCGAGGCTGAACTAATCCCGGACGAAGCCGATGTCGAAGGCGTGGATCTGGATGAGGATCTGGCCGAAACCGACGATGAGGACGAAGATGAATTGATTGAGGACGCCTCTGAACTGGGCGGCGATGATGATTTCTCCGATGTTGCTATTGAAAAGGACGAAGAAGTTTAGGGCTAGGAACTAGAATTTTAGGAACTCGGAAAATTAAGTGTTTTATTTTCCACCTGATTCCTATAACTCCTAGTCACCTAGTTCCTTACAGAACGGGGCTGTAGCTCAGCTGGGAGAGCGCTTGCATGGCATGCAAGAGGTCGTCGGTTCGATCCCGATCAGCTCCACCAGGCTTTGCTTAGCAAGCCATTGTGCTTTGCTTAAAATTTAACTGGTTTGCACCTCTGCTCCTCTGCTAACCTCCTTTCATGCGTGAAATCATTCTTGATAGTGAAACGACCGGGCTGGACCCGGCATCCGGGCACCGGATTGTCGAGATAGGTGCGGTTGAACTTATCCACCGCAAACCAACAGGCCAGCACTGGCATTTCTATTTCAACCCCGAGCGCGATGTGCCGCGCGAGGCTTCCGCCATCCATGGCCTGACCGCACAATTCTTGGCAGACAAACCGCTGTTCGCGCAGCAGGCGGCGGCGTTTCTGGAGTTTGTCGGCGATGCCAAACTGGTGGCGCACAATGCCGGTTTTGACATGAAATTCATTAATTGGGAATTGACGCAATTCGGTTTCCAGCCGTTATCCATGACGCGCGCAGTAGATACGCTCGAGATTGCGCGGCGCAAGTTTCCGGGTGCAGCTTCGTCGCTCGATGCCCTTTGCAAGCGCTTCGGCATTGATAACAGCGGCCGCACGCTGCACGGCGCGTTACTGGATGCGCAGCTGCTGGCAGAAATTTACCCACTCCTGATCGGTCAACAGAAAAACAGCCTGTTCGGTTTTCTAGAAAGTGAGGCAGTGTCAACGGTCGCGCAAATCGCGCTTACCAGTGAGCGCATTCAGCGCCCGGCGCGTTTGTTTACGGTACCGGCAGAGGAATTGGCCGCGCATGCTGCCTTCGTTAATAGATTGGGCAACAAGGCCCTGTGGGAAAAAGTTAGCTGAAAGCTGGCAAGTAAAAAAATGCTTGTTATTTCAACTGATCGCAGCATAATTTTGTCCATAATAATAACCAGGACACATATATTATGCCAGCTAATGCTATTTTAATTTTACAACGCAAGATTGCCTTGGCATTAGATTGTGTCAGTTGGGGACTACGTTTACAAGATTTGGAAGCTGCGGCGTTGGCTGATGAATTTGGCATTAGCTTTTTTGATGCTGACTATAAAAATTTGGATGTTGGTGATTTTAAAGCGCTTGCCGCAATGCATTTAATCAAACGTTGTCGGGGCGCGGCTATTAAAGGAGACAATTCTAACCGTAGCTTGGCTGATTATATAGAACGACATCCATTGTTTTGGCGGCGTCATTATGATGACAGCGCGCCTTGGCTGGTCGGCAGTGTCGTGACTGCTTTGGCAACAATTCTAATGCTAATGAACAACGTTAATCAAAAAATCGCTCCAGCTTTACTGTTTAGTATTGCCGGAATAGCCGTAACAGGTGCGTTAGGCTTGAAAGCCAAGCAGGCGCGATTACTGAACAAAATCATGCGCGAACAACTTCAACGGGCGAAGGACATTTTAAGCCATGATGATGAGTTTAAAAGCGCTTTTTATATTTTGACGCGGATTTTCCGCCATACCTATGCCCAAGATGTCAATTTACGGAAACAGTTGCTTGCTATCAAAACCACCTTACGCGAAGCCGATGATATATCGCGTTATGTCGCAAAAAAATTAATATGTGATAGAGCCGTCTTGCCTAATGAACTTGATGTATTCCTCCAAGGTGTCATCAAATGCAATTTTGGACCTGGTACGCCTTTTAAACCTTATGCGACGCGGTTGCGCTATGGAATTCGCCAAGTCGCTAATCTTTTTAGCGCTACTGCTGTTGCACAAGACATGACATCTGCAGCTAACAAAGGTCCTGTGTTTTAACCCGCCACATTTTCCCGCTGGCGCTGTTCATACAGCTGTACAAAATTAACCGGGTTGATCATCAGCGGCGCCAAGCCGCCATCACGCGTACAATTGGCGGCAATCGCGCGCGCAAAAGGGAACAACTGGCGTGGTGCTTCGATCAATAATAGCGGCTCCACCTCGGCCAGCGGAATATTTTCCAAGGTGAACAATCCGGCATACGAAACTTCCACAATAAATATAGTGACCGGTTCCACTGCCTCGCCTTCGGTACGGCGCGCAGTGGCGCGGATTTGCAGCAGTACTTCATGCGTGCCGGTGTGCAGCCCGTCAGCCTCCGTGGGCGGCGCAACCGGACGCGCCGCGATATTGACATTAAGTTCGACCGCCGGCGGCGTACCCGGCAACAGCGATTGCGGCGCGCCGGCATGTTCAAACGACAAATCTTTTAAATATTGCGCATTGATTAAAATATTTGGCTCTGTATTTGCCATTGGAATACTCTTTCGTCCCGACGTTGTTTTTTGCCGGCAGCTCCGCTAAAGTGCTGGTCAAGAATTTGCAGTGGTTGTAAGGCCCGCAGGGTTGAAATGCAACCGAGATAAGGAGATTAGGATGACAGGCTATGTTGATATTGTGGTGCTGGCCGTGGTTGCGGCGGGATTGCTGGCAGTATTATGGCGCATTTTAGGCACGCGCAGCGGTCACGAACCGCAACCCGGCCCTAACCCGTTTAGCAACACTAATGCGCCAGTAAAAAACAGCGTGGTGTCGCCACTGGAACGGGCACTTAATGCAAAGCCGGTCAAGGCCACCGTGCTGGAAGGTGCACCTGACGATTTGATTTTATCGGTCAACCAGGGTTTGAAACAAATCCAGGATTATGATCCGGAGTTTTCCGAACGCGGTTTCGTATCGGGCGCGCGAGCGGCCTTTGAAATTATTGTTAAAGCTTATGCGCGCGGCCAGCTGGATGCGCTCAAACCACTGCTAGATGATAAATTATACCAGCAATTTGCCGAAGATGCCAAGGTGCGCGCGGGTAAGGCCTATCAAATGGAGACCGTCATTCACCGGTTAAAATCGGTGGATATCACGGCGGCGCGCATGCGGGGGTTTGAAGCCGAGGTCGCGATTGATTTTATTTCCGAGCAAACCACCTGTGTGGAAGATGCCCATGGCACGTTGGTCGCCGGCAGCAAAGAGGCGCTGGACGAGGTGCATGACAGCTGGATTTTTCGCCGCGATGTGCGCGCGGCTGACCCCAACTGGCTGTTGGTGGAGACGCGAGATAAGGCATGAGGTTATGAGCGGGCGAACAGACGAACAGACGAGCAAACCTTTACATACTATTGTTCATTTTTTAAAAATTACTTTAACGCGTTTTAAATCTTTTTATCCTCGTCTGCTCGTCTGTTCGTCTGCTCTTTTGCTTCCCGCCTGTGTTGCCACCCCGCCCGCACCGCGGCTGGAATTTGACAGCGCGGCTTACAGCGAACTGCCCGGCTGGCCCCAGGATGATTTAACGGAGGTGTCCGCAGCACTGTCAAACAGTTGTCGCGTGCTTAAAACCAACAACACATATCTGGGCAATGATATTCGCTTTGGACGTAGTGCGGATTGGCAGCGTATCTGCGCGGCGCTGCCCAGTGTGCCGCCGCCACAGCTGCGCGCTTTTATCACGGAAAATTTTGCGCCTTACCGGCTCAGCAACAATGGCATGGGCGCCGGGCTGTTTACCGGTTATTATCAAACCGAACTTAACGGCAGTTTAACGCCGGACGCGCGTTTTACCGTGCCGCTTTATGCGCGGCCAGTTGATTTGGTGGAGTTGGAGGGTAAGCGCGTTGGTAAAATTGTTGATGGTGCAACGGTGCCCTATGACACGCGCGCGGAGGTTGTTGCCAACGGCTTGGATGGCCGTGCGGCGGTGTTGGCCTATGTCGATGATCCGGTCGCAGCATTTTTCCTGGCCATTCAAGGCAGCGGCATTGTCAAACTGCCGGATGGCAGTTTGCTCCCCCTGGGCTATGCCGCACAAAACGGCCAGCCTTATTTGGCGATTGGCCGCGAACTGATTGCGCGCGGCGCGCTGACTAAGGAAAACGTGTCGATGCAGACAATCGCCGCCTGGCTGCAGGCGCATCCGGCGGAGGCTGACGCTGTCATGAACACCAATCCATCCTATGTATTTTTTAAAGTGATGCCGACGACGGATGCGGTTGGTGCGCAGGGCGTGCCGCTCGTACCACTGCGTTCGCTCGCGGTTGACCGCAAATTCATTCCCTATGGTGCGTTATTGTGGCTGACCACTGACCAGCCGCCGCTGGCGCGGCTGATGGTGGCCCAAGATACCGGCGGCGCGATCCAAGGCCCCGTGCGCGGCGATGTCTTTTGGGGGCTGGGACCGGATGCCGAGGCGATGGCCGGCGCGATGAAAGCCAACGGCCGTTATTGGGCGCTGGTGCCGCAGGCACGTTAAAATCTTCTTAAAAACCTCATCGCGCATCACTATATAACTCGCAGGAAGATAAAAATGATCATACGCAAAGCGTCCGACCGCGGTTTGACCAAAACTGATTGGTTGACTGGCTATCACACATTTTCGTTCGGCAATTATGTCGATCGCGCCTGGCATCATTTTGGGGTATTGCGTGTTATCAATGATGACACAGTCGCGCCCGGTGGCGGCTTTCCGCCTCATCCGCATCAGGATATGGAAATCATCACCTATGTACTGGACGGTACGCTGGCGCATAAAGACTCGATGGGCAATGCGGAGACGATCAGCGCGGGTGAAGTGCAATTGATGCGCGCCGGCAGCGGCATCACCCACAGCGAATATAATTTTTCCCAAACCGCGCCGGTGCATCTGCTACAAATCTGGATTATGCCGGAGGCCAAGGGCCTTGCCCCCGCCTATCAGCAATTCAAGCCCGACACCGCGCAGCGTCATAACCGCTGGCATTTGATTGTCGGCCCCAACGGGACCGAGGCACCACTCACGATTGCCCAGGATGCCGCGCTGTCACTGGCCGACCTTAATGCCGGGACGACCTTAACATTGGCTGCCGCCGCCGGCCGCGCCTATTGGCTGCATGTGGCGACAGGTGAATTATTGATTGGCGGCCAGCGGCTCACCGCTGGTGATGCGATGGGAATTCAGGAGGTGGGGGACTATACGCTGTCAACACAGAGCGCGGCGAATTTACTGCTGTTTGATATGGCGGCATAATAGTAATGTCAGGTCATGGACCCGACGCTCCTCGATAAAATTCGCGATGGCACCCTCAAATTGGAAGCCAGGCTTGACCTGCATGGGCTAACCCAGGCAGAGGCGCATCAGGAATTGCACTATTTTATGAGCAAGGCGGTGGCAACCGGCAAGCGGCGGTTGTTGGTCATCACGGGCAAGGGGCGCGATGGTGGTGGTGTTCTGCGCGCGGCACTGCCGCGCTGGCTGATGGCGGGGCCATTCAAAAAACATATTTTAACGCTACATCCGGCGGCGGCGCGCCACGGCGGCGATGGCGCAACCTATGTGCTGCTAAAACGGGTGATCTGAACGATTTACAACCGAGGGTTTATAAAAAACCTTGCACTTTCAAACACATTCCGCTGCAATGGCGTCTTTCGAGTCGGGAATACTCAAGCATGTTATCGGACGCTGCACTGACATCAGACCGCAAATTGCCGTTGCTGAAATCCATCGGTGAAATCTGGACATTGCTGCGCAAGGATTGGCGCGCGCTGCTGCAGGCGATATTGATCCCAGCGGTGATTATGGCGCTGGCCGGCGCAACCATGGAATATGAAGCTAAGAAATATGAGGCCGCTAAAAAGCAGGCAAAATTAACGGCGTCTGCTACTGCAAACCAACCGGCGCCTGCCATCGGCCTGCTGCCTGCGGCTGATAAACCGTTGCTACCCAGCGCTGATATTGCCATTTTACTGGGGTCATGGCTGGTCATGGCAATTGCCTATGTTATCGCGCAAATCCGCGGTTTTCGTTACTTGTTGTTGGGTGAGACGCGCAGCCAGACATTGTTTGGAAGGCGCGTGTGGCGCTATATGGGTTATAATTTTCTTTATGTCGCCGGCATCACCGCGAGTATTTTGCTGGCGGTTGTTGTTGGCATTATCATGGCGCTGGTGTTAAGGGGCGCCGATTTAAAACTATTCGCGTTTGTTATTGCCGGCATTATCGGTTTTATAATGGTGCTGTTTGTTTCAATGCGCCTGCTGTTAACTTTTCCTGCTGTTGCAACCGATCACGACACGCCAATGGGAACAGCGCGTGACATAAGTAAAGGTTATACATTATCAATGTTTGGTATTTTGCTATTGGTTAACCTGCCGGTACTCCTGACTAATATTGCGTTGGAGATGGTTGTAACTCTGGGTTTAAGCCATTCCATGGCGGAAGGCGCGGTAACCTTTATCATCAATGTGCTGTTTCATCTGGTCGGCCTGTTGTTTTACCTCGCCACCGTATCAGTTATCACCTATCGCCTCGGGCTGTCCAATCATGGTTCAATCGCATCGGACGGTTACGCACAGGCGCTGGCCAACAGCAAAGATACGCTGGCATGACGACGCCAATCCCTGCCCGTCAACAGTTGCCCAGCGGCCCCGACGCGCAATTACCGGTGGCCTGGCAGGCGGCCAAGCAAACCTATGCCTTGGTTGGGCTTAATTATAAATCGGTTGCTAAACTGGGCGCCCTGCCGGTTGTCGTTATCGGCGGTTTGCAAACCCTCTATAGCCTGTATCCTACGCTGATTAATCTCGCCTTATCATTGTGCGGCAATCTGGTGGCCACCGCGGTTTTCGCAGTGGGACTGAACCAGCTCGTAATGGCGTCCCAGCAAAATCAGCTGTACCGTTTTCGCTTGGGTAAACGCGGCTTTAAATATGTGACGCTGACACTGATGGCGCTGATCCCCGTGATGCTGATGACGATGGGGATTTTCGCGCTGGGTTTTGTCTTGGCGCGGCTGATCAATGCGCCCAGCTTTGGCTATCTCCCCATGTTGGTGGCAACCTTGTTGGGTTTGGCGGTGGCGTCCTACACCGCGGTGCGGTTCAGTATTTTACTGCCGGCAATGTATCATGATGTCGCAATCGACCTGCACCGCATATTGCGCAGCACGCGCGGCCAGGCCAAAACCATCTGGCTGGGTCTGCTCCTGACATTATCCCCCATTCTGGTAGTGACCTGCCTGCTCTTGGTCGTGCAAATCGGCTATGGGCCGTTTCCATGGGTTGCGGGATTGTTGCAAGGTTTTACGCTGATCAGCGCGGTGCCGCTGTCGGTGATGTTTTTAGCTTTTAACTGCCACCGCTATTCGCAAATCACCCTACCGCCGCGCATTAAAACGGTGCGCGCAGCGCAGCGCAGCGCCACAACTTTGCGGCTCAGTTTTTATACGGTCGCCCTGTTCCTAGCGCATCTGAATAACGTTTTAGGCAAGCTGACAACGCTGCCGAAAAAGCAACCGGCGCCGCGCCCGGCTGCCCGCAAGGCCGGCCCGCAGCCCCGGGCGCGCCCTGCCGCAGCGCGGCCAGCACCAACACGACCCACCGCGGGCGCGCGTCCGCAACCGGCAGCCGCGCCACGGCCTGCACAAAATACCAAACGCCCGGGGCCGACCGCGACTGCCAAAGCAGCACCCACCGCCCACCGGCCACAACCCACTACCTCGCGCCCGGCCAATAACAACCGTATATCAACCGCGCGACCGGTTGCGTCCGCACCGTCGTCACCGGCACCACCGCCTAAAGCACCACCAGCCAACGGCTTCCAGCAAAAATTGCAAAAATCCGCCGCGCGCAAATAGAAAGTTTTCATGCAGGTTACCTATTACGGCCATGCCACGTTTTTGATGGAGATTGACGGCACCAAGCTGCTGTTCGATCCTTATATCACGCCCAATCCCCAGGCCAAACATATCGATATCAAAACCATCAAACCGGATTATATTCTGGTCAGCCATGCACATTTCGATCATGTTGAGGATGTCGCGGCGATTGCCAAACATAGTGGCGCCAAACTGATCAGCAATGTTGAAATCTGCGCCTGGTTTGAAAAACATGGCGTTAAAAATTCAACCGATCTAAACTTCGGCGGTAATCTCACGCTGCCGTTCGGCAAACTGCAATATGTGAAGGCTGACCATTCATCAGCATTCAAAGACGGCACTTATGGCGGCAACCCGGGCGGCTTTATCATTACACACAATGACAGCGCGTTTTACTATTCCGGTGACACGGCGCTGATGCGCGATATGAAATTGTTCGGCAGATTAAACAACCTGACCGCCGCTTTCCTGTGCATTGGCGATCATTATACGATGGGCTATCAGGACGCCGCCATCGCCGCAGATTTCCTCAAGGTTGATAATATCATCGGCATGCATTTTGATACCTTTCCGGATATTAAAATCGATCATACCGCGGCTATGGCAACATTTCATAACGCGGGTAAAAAGTTGAAGCTGCCGGTAGTTGGTGAAACTTTTACGGTTTGATTATTACAAAATAAACCGTGACAAGTCGGTGTTTTTGGCCAGGTCGGAGACATATTTCTGCACATAGGTCTCATCAATCACGATTGTCTCGCCGCTGCGGTCGGTTGCGGTAAAGCTGATATCTTCCAGCAGTTTTTCCATGACGGTATGCAAGCGCCGGGCGCCGATATTTTCAACACTGGTGTTAATATCAAACGCCAACTGTGCCAGTTCATCAATTGAACTATCCGCAAAATCCAGTGTAACGTTTTCGGTTTGTAACAGCGCGCGATATTGCTTGATCAAACTGTTTTCCGGCTCGACCAGAATGCGTTTGAAATCGTCGGTCTTGAGCGCTTCGAGCTCGACGCGAATCGGCAGGCGCCCCTGTAGTTCCGGCAATAGATCAGATGGTTTCGAAACGTGAAACGCACCCGACGTGATAAATAAAATATGATCGGTTTTAATTGCGCCATGTTTGGTCATCACGGTAGTGCCCTCAATCAGCGGCAGCAAATCACGCTGCACGCCTTCGCGGCTGACGTCGGCGCCACTGCGCCCGCCTTCACTACGCGCGGCGATTTTATCCAGCTCGTCGATAAAGACGATGCCGTTTTGTTCAACTGCGACCTTGGCCTGTTCGATGATTTTTTCATCGTCGAGTAATTTGTCCGCCTCTTCCGCCAGCAGCACGATTTGCGCCTGGGCCACTGTCATGCGGCGGCGTTTGGTGCGCTGGCCAAAGGCCTTGCCCAGCATATCGCCCATATTGATCATGCCCATTTGCGCGCCCGGCATGCCTGGCACGTCAAAGGTGGGCAGTGATGACTGGCCGTTGTCGATAACATCAATATCAATATCGCGGTCGTTCAGTTCGCCGGCGCGCAATTTTTTGCGGAAACTGTCACGCGTCGCGGCACTGGCGCCCGGGCCGACCAGGACATCCAAAATGCGTTCTTCGGTGGCGTCATCCGCCTGTACCTGTACCTGTTTGCGCAGGGCGTCGCGCATCATGGCAACCGCCTGGTCCATCAAATCGCGGATAATGGCATCGACATCCCGTCCGACATAGCCGACCTCGGTAAATTTCGTCGCTTCAACCTTGATAAAGGGCGCCTGCGCCAGTTTGGCGATGCGGCGCGCGATTTCAGTTTTCCCGACCCCGGTTGGGCCGATCATCAAAATATTTTTAGGCAACACTTCGTCACGGATCCCCTCCGGCAATTGCTGACGCCGCCAGCGGTTGCGCAGTGCGATGGCGACGGCTTTTTTCGCTTTATCCTGGCCGATGATATGGCGGTCGAGTTCGAGGACGATTTCGCGGGGGGTGAGTGAGGTCATTGATGTTTATTTTCTGCAGCAGTCAATTTTTCAAGCGTGATATTCTGGTTAGTGTAGATGCAAATATCCGCGGCGATTTTAAGGGCGCGCCGCGCGATATCTTCCGCCGACAGGTCGGGAATATCCATAAGCGCGCGTCCGGCGGCCAGCGCGTAATTGCCGCCTGAACCAATCGCCATCATGCCGTCTTCGGGTTCCAACACATCGCCGGTACCGGTGAGGATGAGCAGTGTGGTGGGGTCGGCGACCAGCATCATCGCCTCCAGCCGGCGTAGATATTTGTCGGTGCGCCAATCCTTGGCGAGTTCGACACAGGCGCGCGTCAATTGCGTGGGATATTGCTCCAGCTTGGCCTCCAGCCGTTCGAATAGCGTAAAGGCATCCGCAGTTGCACCCGCGAAACCGGCAATCACCTTGCCCGTGGCAAGTGTGCGCACCTTCTTGGCATTGCCTTTGAGTACGGTGGCGCCCAGCGACACCTGGCCGTCCGCGGCGATCACGACCTCGGCGCCTTTGCGCACGGCAATTACCGTGGTGGCGTGCATTTTCATCTCTTCACTCATCGGCCAGATATGGGGGGAGCCAGCACAGGAAATCAAGTGGTTATTGGCGTCCGCACGGAAAGGCATAAATTGTTTGCTTTTTAAAAGCCGGGTTGATTATATGGCATATCTAATTAAAGGAATGTTTTATGTCTGTTGATGTCATTGTTGTTGGCGGCGCTAATATCGACCACTACCAAAACCCCAAAAATTTAGACAGTTTTTCTAATAAATTGGGCGGCGACGCCGCTAACACAGCTGTGCGTTTGACAACCGCCAAAGAAAATGATTGGTTGGTTGGTGAAGTCACCTTGGCAGCTTTGGTTGGTAGTACAGCTGATCCTTATGGCGTGACGGGACAATTTATTGTCGATGCCTTGGCAGAAGCCGGTGTTCGTCATGACACAGCGTTAAACCATAGTGATCCTGTACGCTATGCAATGTGGTTTGTAGAGCCAGGCAAAAAACATAAAATAGATCAAACCGTTTCTTATTTGAAAGAGCCTACTTATCTAATTTCTGAATGCGAACCATATAAAGTTCATGGTAATAGCCAAATCATTTTATTGGCATCAATGGCGACCACCTTGGGCTGGGATCATTTTGAAAATTATTTGGATGCGATATTACGTTCGTCATTCTTCAGTAGTGTTGATGCACTTATTATTTCATCAACAAACGGCCGTGAGATATCTGACAATGAACTTTACAGTGATGGTAAAAATTTACCTATTAATAAACGTAAACATTATGATGATAATCTTGCACTTCAAATACCGTTGAGTGATATAGTCGTAGAATCTATGGATGGTTTGCCATTGGTTTTCCCCCAGTTGGCTGATTTGAGCGGTGATGATCTGGTCTTGCAAGGCGTGGCAACATTTCGTGAATTAGCTACAAATGATGATCTGCCAATTATTATTTCTCGTGGCAAAAAGGGCCTGGAAATATATCCTGGAAAAAGCCGTAAAACAATTAAGATACCTGCAATAGAAATAGGAAATGCGCAAATAGCGGTTGGCTCAGGCGGGGCAGCTTTAACAGGACTAATTTTAGTTTTAGCGCAAGCTGGCATTAGTAAATCCTCGCAGATCTTCGGAACTACTGATGCGCAATGGACAGATATTGGCAAGGCCATGGTTATCTTTTCCGCCTACCATCTGGATAAGGAAAACGGCCTTGATCCAGAATTTCCTAAACCTACGCTGCATGATAGAAGTTTATCAAAACCAAAGGTGGAACCTGCATAATTCAAGTTTCTTAAATTTATTTAAAAAGATAGGCTTTAGGTTTATACATAAAATAGTAACTATTCCACGCCTAGTGTAATCTGGCGCAACATGTCATAATTGCGGCGCCACCAGGGTTATAGAAAACACATGGCGCCGTATAAATGACAAAGTCGCTGGATATCGCGCAGTTTTTTGATTTTACGCCGCAGCTGTGCTGCGTGGCGTCGGTGGATGGCGTGTTTTTGCGTGTCAACCAAGCATGGGAGACCACTTTGGGCTATCCGGTCAGCGCGCTGGAAGGTACGCCGTTTTTGAATTTCGTGCATCCTGACGATCATGCCAAAACGGCGCGCGTCATGGCCCAGGAATTAGCCACCGATTTGCCGCTGCATGATTTTGAAAACCGCTATCGCCACCGCGACGGCAGTTTTCGCACCTTGCGCTGGGCGGCGGTCAAACAGCCGGGCGATAACCTGATCTATGCTGCGGCCGATGATGTAACGGACAAAGCGCAATTGCAGAATGATTTACAGGCGGTGCAGGCGCGTTATGAACGCACCGTCACCGGCAGCAATGACGGGCTGTGGGAATGGGAGATTGCCGCCAATCATTTTTGGCTGTCACCGCGCGCCCAGGAATTATTGCGCGCGCCCACCGGCATCTTTAATTTCGCGCAATTGCGCGCCGGCATTTTCGCGGACGACCTGGCCGCGTTTGACGCCGCCTGGGTGGCGCAGCTTAAACAACATATCCCGCTCAATATCGAATGCCGGTTTACCTGGGGCACCAACCAATACCGCTGGCTGCGGTTGCGCGCGCGGCTGTTTGACAAGGATGACCTGCCGCATTATTTGGCCGGCTCTATCATCGATATTCATGATGAAAAACTGACCCAGCTGGAACTCAAATTCACCCAAGAACTGCTCACGGAATCGCAGGAACTGGCGCGCCTGGGCAGCTGGCAATATGATATCAAAAGCGATTACCTGTTCTGGAGCCGCGAGGTCTATGCCATCTTCGGGCGCGACCCGGCGCTGGGCCCGCCGCAAGGCGACACACAATATAAATATTTCCTGGCCCAGGATGTCAGCCGCCTGCAGCACGCAATGCAACAGGCCATGCAGGGCGTATCTTACAAGATAGAAGTGGGCGGCCGGCGCGAAGACGGCCGCGCCATTCGCCTACGCAGTTTGGGGCGGCCGCTGTTGGATGCGGATGGCACAGTCGCGCTGATCATGGGCACGCTGCAGGATGTTACCGACTGGCATCAATTGGCCAGTGAACGCGATACGGCCACCCTGGCTAATCAGATGAAGTCGCAGTTTCTGACCAATATCAGCCATGAAGTCAGGACGCCAATGAATGCCATTGTCGGTATGACCCAGGTGCTGATGCACGGCCAGCTGTCGCAACAGCAGCAGGAACAATGCCGCATCATCATGACCGGCGCCAAAGACATGCTGACCATTATCAACGATCTTTTAGATCTGGCCAAGGCCGAGTCAGGCCAGATGGGGTTAGAGGAAATCACTTTTGATCTGTATGACATGCTGCGCGATGTCGCAGCGCTGCATGCGGCGCGAATTTATGACAAGGGCCTGGAGATGGTGGTGGATATCGCGGCCAATGTACCACGCACCGTCACCGGCGACCCGCTGCGCTTGAAACAGATTATCGGTAACCTGATCGGCAATGCCGTTAAATTTACACGGCGCGGCCATATCATGTTGTCGGTCGCGGATGAAGGCGGGCTGGCCGGCCAGCATGTTTTGAAATTCACCGTATCGGATACCGGAATTGGCATCCCGGCGGAAAAACTGCCATTTGTGTTTGATAAATTCACTCAGGCCAATGCCGCAACCGCGCGCGAATATGGCGGCACCGGGTTGGGCCTGTCGATCTGCCAGGAATTGGTCGGGCTGATGGGCGGCCAGATTTCGGTCAATAGCGAAGCCGGTCAGGGTACCCGTTTTACTTTTGAAATTCCATTACCGGTTTATGAACACACACCGGTCAACCTGGCGCAGATTCATGCGGTTATTTTCGAACCCTATGCGCCCGCCGCCGGCGCCTTGGCAACATTTTTAACCGCCGCCGGCGCCCGGGTGACCTGGGCCGCCGCGCTGGCTGATCTTCCGGTGCTGCTGACGCAACCTGGCGTCACGCACGCCCTGTTTACCGATGTGGATGACAGCGCGCTGCCGCTGGCGGAAAGTCTGGCGCTTGACCCCCGGACTGCCGCGATCCCGCGCATCATCATGGCGCTGCCGACCAGCCAGACCGGGCAGCTGCCGCCGCTCACCAGCCTCATTATCAAACCGTGTTTTCTGCATGAACTGGGTTATGCGCTGGCACCGCCGCCGCTGGTTTTGCAAGACGCCCAGGAACAGGCGCTTATCGCCACCGCAGCGCCTGACCCCTTGCATAATATCGACGCGGTGCGCGTGCTACTGGTCGAAGACAATCGTATGAACCAGGCGGTGTTCAAGCATGTGTTTGATCTTTTGGGCTGCCGCATCATGGTGGCGGAAAACGGCCAGGTGGCGCTGGATGTGGTCGCTGAAGATGATTTTGATCTTATCCTAATGGATATATGCATGCCGGTAATGGATGGCCTAACCGCCGCGCGTGAGCTCGTAGCCCGCATGCACAGCGGTGCGGTGAAGACGATCCCAATTATCGGCCTGACCGGCAATGCCACGGACATTGACGATAGCGCCTGCTATGCGGCGGGCATGCAAGATATCTTGCATAAACCCTTGTTGTTGGATGACCTGACGGCGGTATTGCGCAAATATGCTCTGCGGATGCAAACAGAATCTGGCGGCGAGAAGCTGGCTATTAGAATTAAGACTAGCAATTAAATGCTATAAACACTAAGTAATTTACAGATGTTTTCCAGCCTCCGACTTCCAGCTTCCAGCTTCGCATGACCTCTGCCCTGCGCCCGCGCCGCCTGCGTCCGTTAAGCGCCTTTACTGATTTTGAGATTATCCTGTTTTGGTACCTGGGTATCGGCGGCGTCTTGAGCGCGATATATTTCGCCGGCAGCATTGTAACGTCCGGCCTGTTGCCGCAACTGTTATCGCTGGCGGCGCTGACGCATCCTTTGCACACCATCACCATGATCTGGCATATTGTGGTGGGTGCGGTGTTGCGCACCATATTTTGGTTCCCCGATTTTGCATATTCAATGATCGCTAAAGGCATGTCATTTTCGAATTGGCTGTTCGGCACCGCCGCGATTAAAGGATAGCGATGGCCAAGGATAAAAACCCGCTCGCCGTCAGCCAGGCCACGCAATTGAGCGGACGTGAACTGGACGAATTATGCGATGCGACGATTGCCGCGATCGAAGCCGGTGGCGGTTTCGGCTGGGTTGATGTGCCGCAGCGCACCAAGCTGGAACGTTTTTGGCAGGGCAGCCTGCTTGTGCCGGAACGCAAATTGTTTATTGGCAAGGCAGAAGGCATCGTTGCCGGTGCCGTGCAATTGGCGCGGCCCCCGGCCAATAATGAAGCCCAGTTTAAAAGCGGCCAGCTGTTGGGATTGTTTGTCGCGCCCTGGGCGCGCGGGCGCGGCCTTGGGCGGGCCCTAATCAGCGCGGTAGAACGGGAAGCCTGGAATGAGGGCTGCCGCCTGCTTAATCTTGATATTCGCGCAACCCAGGGCGATGCCATCCGTTTGTACGAACAGCTTGGTTATATGTGCTGGGGCCATCATCCGGCCTATGCCTTTGTACATGGTGAAACAGTGCCGGGCCGTTATTATTATAAAGGTTTAACACCACCAGACGCAAAAGAAACAGGACGCTAGACACTGGAACATCCAGCGTCCGATCTTCAGCTTCCAGCATCGAGAATAACGCGTTATAATTGCAACACTGAGTCTGAGCGGGGAACAGCTATGAACCATATTGAACCATATACCATTGAAATGCTGTATGCGATTGTCCAGGCGCGCAAGGCCGCCCCGACCAGCGCCTCTTATGCCTCGCATTTATTTGAGCAGGGCACCGCGGTTATCGCGGAGAAACTTGGCCAAGAAGCTTTAGAAACGGTTATCCAGGCTATTCAGCGCAATCCGCTGCGGCTGGCTGAAGAGTCCGCGGATTTGCTATATCACCTGATGGTTTTATGGGCGGATGCCGGCATTGGCCCCGCCGATGTTTACAATGTGTTATCACAACGTATCAGTCAGCAGACCGTTAAATCCCAAGCCGCGTAAACTTTAATGGCGGCCTATGATCCGGCCAATGTGTTCGCGCGTATTTTACGTGGTGAGATTCCTACGGCCAAAACTTATGAAGATGATCACGTGCTGGCCTTTCCCGATATTAACCCGGCGGCCGCAATCCATGTATTGGTTATCCCTAAGGGCGCCTACGTATCACTATCCGATTTTACCGCCCGTGCGGCGCTGGATGAACTCAGCGGCTTTTGGCAGGGTGTTGCTGCGGTTATCAAACACACCGGCCTAACCGCCGGCGGCTATCGCCTCATCACCAATGACGGCGCACACGGCGGCCAAGAGGTGCCGCATTTCCACGTGCATCTGCTGGGCGGTGAGCTGTTGGGAAAATTGATTTGTGATTAAAGCTGTAAAGTATTCGCACTATTTGATAGCCGCACAAATTCTTGATTATCATGACTTTGAACTGTCTTATTTGACTTAATCATGCGCCTGACATGAATATCCAAACTTTTTGCAGCATCAAGCAAAAAATCAGTTGTTCTTGGATAGCCCAAAGCATTGCTCTCAATATGAGCCGCTACTTGTTTAGAAAGATGTGCCAAATCTTGTGCAAACTTTTGTTGAGAAGCGCTTAGTATTAAATTATTTTCGCCGTTAACAACAAATAAATTTTTTCGCGATTTTAAAATTTCTAATTGTCCGCTAACATCATTTAGAAAGGCTGCCGTTTTTAATTTTAAAATTTTCTCACGATCCAAGTTAGGGACATATTTTTGTAATCCACCGACAGTAAGGTCTAAAATATCGTATGGTCTTATAATGCCAACCAAAATGCTTTGTTCTACTATCTCTGTTTTGTGCTGTCTCATTTTAGCGACATAATCAATATAACCTGCTTTAAAACTTAAAGTGTCGGTACATTCATCTAGTAGATCACCAGCATCAATCAAAAGTCTGGAAAGATCGGAACTTTTATACCATAATGACTGATTACATTATGAAAGATCTCATCGCCGAAAGTTGGCACGTCAGCTGAGTTATTAGGATCTAGCGGACAATAATCAATAATTAATTTAATGAAGTAACTGAGGCGGCGCACAGGATCAGGGGATGTTTGCTCCTGAGCAAACAGATTACGAAACTCTGTTAAATAGAGCCTTGTGTTGATTAATAAAAAATCAAATTCGCCTGGTTGAAACCAATTAACTATAAATTCACGCATAGTTTGTCTTAATGGAATTTAACCAGAAAACACCAGTAATTTTTTAATTTCATCAAATGTTTTTTTAGGCTAACACTCAATACATGCTTGCACGCGTCCGGACAGTGGCCTTCAGCGGCGTGGATGTCCTTGATATCGACGTACAGGTGCATATTGCCAATGGCGCGGTCGGCGTCACCATTGTCGGGCTGCCCGACAAGGCGGTCGGTGAAAGTAAGGAGCGCGTGCGCGCGGCGCTGCAATCCATCGGCATCGGCCTGCCCGCCAAACGTATCACCGTCAATCTGTCACCCGCCGATGTCTTGAAAGAAGGCAGCCATTTCGACCTGCCGATCGCCATGGGTATTCTGGCCGCGATGAAAATCCTGCCGCCGGAAGAGGTTGAGGCCTGCCTGGTCATGGGCGAACTCGCGCTCGATGGCGCAGTGACAACGGTCAATGGGGTGCTACCTGCCGCGCTGCATGCGGCGGCACACGATTATAAACTAATCTGTCCCGCTGCCACAGGCAGTGAGGCCGCTTGGGCCGGCGATGGTGATAACATTTTGGCGCCGCAAAATTTGCTGGCGCTGATTAACCATTTTAAGGGCACGCAAGTGCTGTCGCCACCAACCGCGGCCCTGCGCGCCAGTGATGTCCGCCCCATCCCGGATTTCAAGGATGTGCGCGGCCAGGAAACCGCCAAACGCGCGCTCGAGGTTGCGGCGGCCGGCGGGCACAACGTCTTGATGATGGGGCCGCCGGGATCCGGCAAATCCATGCTGGCGGCGCGGTTGCCCAGCATTCTGCCGCCGCTGTCGGCACGCGAGGCGCTCGATGTCTCGATGATCCATTCTATCGCCGGCGTTCTGCCCGCCGGTGGCCTCGTCAGTATCCGCCCATTCCGCGACCCGCATCATTCAGCGTCGCTACCGGCACTGGTTGGTGGCGGCCTCCGGGCGAAGCCCGGCGAGATATCTTTAGCGCATAACGGCGTGTTATTTCTGGACGAGCTGCCGGAATTCCAGCGTCCAACATTGGAAAGCCTGCGCCAGCCGATTGAAACCGGCCGCGCGGTTGTCAGCCGCGCCAATCATCATGTGACCTATCCCGCGCAGTTTCAATTGATCGCGGCGATGAACCCGTGCCGCTGCGGCTATCTGGCGGATGCCACGCGCGCCTGCAAAATCGCGCCCCGCTGCGGCAGTGAATATCAGAACAAAATTTCAGGGCCGATCTTCGACCGCATTGACATGCATCTGGATGTGCCCCAAGTCTCCGCCCAGGATTTACATCTGCCGCCGCCATCCGAAAGTTCGGCGGATATTGCCGCCCGTGTCTTGACAGCGCGACAGTTCGCCGCGGCACGTTACGCCGCCATAAATGACAACGAACGGCCCAGCTGTAACGCACGGCTGGATGGCAAGATGCTGCAACAGTTTGCGACGCCCGATACCGATGGCCAGGCGCTGTTGCATCACGCCGCGGAAAAATTGCGCCTGTCCGCGCGCGGTTACATGCGGGTGCTGCGCGTTGCGCGCACGCTGGCCGACCTTGCCGCCGAAGATACCATCCGCCGCCCGCATATTGCCGAGGCACTCTCTTACCGCCGGCTCAACATTGCTGAAGGATGATGCGCCATTGATTGTGACGCTGGCGCTGGACGCCGCATCACAAGATTTTTTCGAGGCGCAACGGCAAATGTATTTCCCGCCCGCGCGAAATGTTATCCCGGCGCATGTCACACTGTTTCACGCGCTACCGGGCACGTTAATCGATACTGTCACAGCAGAATTGCAAAACACAACATGCCAGCCGGTCTTTTCAATTGATGTCACCGGTCTGCGCTTTTTGGGTAATGGCACGGCTTATCGCCTGGAGTCCGCACAGCTGCTCTTGTTACGCGCCCAGCTCGCCGCGCGGTTTGCCAATGTTTTAACACCACAGGATGCGCAGAGATTCCAACCGCATATAACCATTCAAAACAAAGTGCCCGCATTACAGGCTAAACAATTATATGAACAGCTGACGCGCGGCTTTGCGCCTTTTACCGTGACAGCCATCAGCCTTACCTTATGGCATTATCGCGGCGGACCGTGGGACCTTGCCGCGCAATTTAAGTTCGAAGACTCAGCAAATTAAGCTATGTTGATATATGCAAGAATTCCAACTAACGCTCCCTGAAATTGAGGCCGCCAAAAAACGCATCCGCCCGTGGATTGTCAAGACCCCAACCTATGATTGGCATTCCATTGAGCTGCAAAATATTATGGGCAAAGGCACCGATGTCAGTTTAAAGCTTGAGCTGTTTCAAAACACCAATACCTTTAAACCGCGCGGCGCGCTCAATGTCATGCTTAATGCCGATCCGGCAAAATTAAAGAACGGCGTCCTGGCGATTTCGGGCGGCAACCATGCGATTGCGGTCGCCTATGCCGCCAAAATGCTGGGGCACTCCGCCAAAGTTGTCGTTTTAAAAACCGCCAGCCCCGTGCGCCGCGCCCGCTGTGAAAGCTATGGCGCCGAGGTTATCGCGTGTGATGATTACGCGCACGGCTTTGAAATTTTTGAACAGATCGAACGCGATGAAAACCGCGTGCCGGTGCACCAGTTCGAAGGGCCCTATACGGCGCAGGGCACCGCGACCATCGGTCTTGAATGGCATAAGCAGGCGGGCAAACTGGAGGCGATTATCGTCCCCATCGGCGGTGGCGGGCTGATCGCCGGAATTGGCGCGGCGTTCAAACAGCTACAGCCGGATATTAAAGTCTACGGCGTGGAGCCGGCGGGCGCGCCAACCTTGCTGGAATCCCACGCGGCGGGGCATCCGGTGCGGCTGGATAAAACCGCCACCATTGCGGATTCGCTGGCGGTCGTGCGCGCCATGCCGTATGTTTTCAATGTCGTCGAAAAAGTAGTCGACGATATTGTGCTGGTCGATGACGACCAGCTGCGCCATGCCATGCATTTTCTGTATGACGATATGAAACTGGCGGCGGAGCCCGCCTGCGCGGCGGCGACCGCGGCATTGATGGGGCCGCTTAAAGAGCATCTGTCTGGTAAACGCGTCGGCGTCATCGCCTGCGGCAGCAATCTCGATATCGCGACCTTCGCGCGCGACCTATTTAGGGCAGAGATAGGATAGCAGATGAGTAGACGAAATAATCGCAAAGTTACAAAAACATACAGATTTTACTCGTCAGCTCGTCTACTCGTCTGCTAATTACTCACTATGGAAAGAATTCCGGTTGCGCTGACCGACATCACCAACCCCTACATCCGCCAGATCCGCGCGCTGCCGTTTTTGCAGCGCGCGACCTGCGGTGATCTGGGGCATGCCATGTGGCTGCGCTGGGCACGCGAACGTTACCACGCCTCGCAATATTTTATCATGATGTGCGAAGCGATTGTAACCGCCGCACGGGACGAATTACATGATGAACGGCTGGCCGCGGTGGTTGCAGAAAACGTCCATGATGAAAAAGGCACCAACGGCAAAAACGAAGGCGCGCATGAAGATTGGCGTATTAACTTTTATAATGCGCTTGGTACCATGCCGGAAATTTTAAAAGCGCCGACGCCACCGCTGATGACCAGTACAGAATTTTATCCGGCAACGTTGCGACGCTTGATTGAAGAGAAAGATGTCTTTGCGCTGATCGGTGCCTTGCTGTTTTTGGAAGTCACCCTGCCGCATGAATTTACGCTGCTGCTCAATGGTCTGGAGCGTGAATTTCCAGAAAAGTTTTCCATTGCACCGCATGACGGCGGCGAGACGCCTGATAAATTAAAGGCGCGCAAGTATCTAGCCGACCATATTTATCATGATGCCGCGCATCATGCCAAAGACCTGTTTCATGCCTTAATACCGTACGCGCAGGATACAGGTATCCACGCCCGCCTCGATACCGGCTGCGCCGCCATTATGGAAGCCAAGCGCCGCTTTTATAGGGATTTGGAAGCGCTGGCGATGGGCGACGCCATAGCAGCTAATCAATGACTAAGCCCTAAGAATAACATAAGCTGTTGGTTAAGTTGTGACATAAAATTAAAATCCAATTGTCCAATAACTGCGCCAATTTTTGCTTTATTTAAAGTCGCGATCTTATCGACCATAATGTAACTGTCTTTGCGCAAGCCATTTTCTTTATCAGGAGAAATATAAATTCGCAGCAATGTCGTTTCCATTTCAAAGTTGCTGATAAGGCAAACTGTTACACTGTCAGTTTCATCGCGTAATTCGTTATTCTGGATAACAACTGCGGGGCGTGGTTTGCCATAATCGCCCTGCACGGAAATCAAAACAATGCTGCCGCGCTTCATTCAGGGATCCAGCTGTAATCAACAGCATCAAGCCATGCCAATTCACTACTCTCGCGGTCAGCGGCGGCGGCGCTGCGCGCCTGACGCCGGTATTCGTCCCAAAATCCGGGGCGGCTGGTATCCGGCACCCAGATCTGGACAGGCTTCATGCCCATGGCGCGCATCTTGGCGCGATAGCGGCGCATTTTTTCCGCGGCGGTCAGCGGTTTTTTACGGGTTGCCACATTCAGCGCCGCCTTTTTGGTAACCGGTTTAGCGGATGGGGTTTTACGTTTGCTAGCCATGGTAACATGTTACTGTTTTTGAAATTTCACGTCAAGAAAAAAGTAACCCGTTACTTTTTATCTGTCAGTAATTCAGTGCTAAAACCATTCGTAATCGGATAGCGGCGGTCGCGGCCGAAGGCACGGGAATGCAGTTTAACGCCCGGCGCGGCCTGGCGGCGTTTGAATTCCGCGCGGTCGAGCATTTGTATGACGCGCAACACCAAATTTTTATCGATGCCCTTCGCCGTTAAATCCGCGACATCATGATTGTGCTCGATCAGATCAAATAATATCTGATCCAAAATGTCATAGGGTGGCAAACTGTCCTGATCGGTCTGGTTGTCTTTCAATTCCGCTGACGGCGCGCGCGTTAAAATACGGTGAGGGATCGGCGACGCGGGGCCGCTGACACCCACCGGCAAATGCATGTTGCGCCAGTGGCACAGGCGATAGACATCGGTTTTATAAACATCCTTGATGGGGTTAAAGCCGCCATTCATATCGCCGTACAATGTTGCATAGCCAACCGCCATCTCGGACTTATTGCCGGTCGTCAGCAGTAAATCCCCAGTCTGGTTGGACGCCGCCATCAGCAATAACCCGCGCAAGCGCGATTGCAGATTTTCCGCCGCGACGCTTTTCAAATCGCCGAACACCGCCAGCATACTATGCGTAGCCTGCATGCCGTTTTGGATAGGAATGTTTTTAAGTTCGATACCCAAATTTTGCGCGAGACTGTCAGCATCAGCCTGGCTGATCGGCGCGGTATAGGGGGACGGCATCATAATGGCGCGCACGCGCCGTGCGCCTAGGGCATCCACCGCCAGTGTCGCGACCAATGCAGAATCCACACCGCCGGAGAGTCCCAGCACGACACCATTAAAATTATTTTTGTTCACATAATCGCGGATGCCGAGCAGGATCGCTTCATACAGCTCAGCCTCTTCATCAAAAGCCTGCGGTTGCGCAGCCGTCATCGCCGATGTCGCCGTGTCATAAATAAAGGTATCTTCGGTAAAGGCAGCAACGGTCGCGACCATTTCGCCCGTAGTATTCATGACAAAACTATTGCCGTCGAAAATGATTTCATCCTGGCCACCGACCAGATTGATATAAACCAAGGGGCAGCCAATTTCAGTCACGCGTGCCCGTGCCAATGCATGACGGATATGCGCCTTGCCATACTCATAGGGCGAACCGTTGGGCGCAATCAGCAAATCAACCTTTTCCTGCGCGGCCAGTTTGTTGCGTAATAATCCAAGTGGGGCTGCGGTCCAGATATCCTCACAGATCAACACGCCCAAATTCAAACCGCGAAAATTAAAGGGGCGCGGGATCGGGCCCTGGGCAAAGACGCGCTTTTCATCGAACACGCCGTAATTGGGCAGATCATATTTTTTAAACACATGCTGGATCGCGCCATCCGCCGCCAGCACCGCGGCATTATACACTTTACCGTCTTCAACATAAGGCGTGCCGACCAGAACTGCCGGGCCGGTTTGTGTCGCCGCGCATAATTCATCCAGCGCCTGGGCAATCACGCCATGCACCAGTGGGCTGAGCACCAGATCCTCCGCCGGATAGCCGAGCAGATACTGTTCGGGTGTGACCAGTAACTCAACATCAGCTGGCAGTGCGGCGCGCTTGTCCAGCAATTTTCGCAAATTGCCGTGAATGTCGCCGACGGTGGGGTTGGCCTGGTAAAATGCGATGCGCATAGGAACTTCTAATTCATTACGCCTCAAGACGTAATAATGAATATAACATTATGGTTCAAAATGCGGCGAGACCTTAAGCATTCTCATGTCGCCGTGCCGTATTTTAGCCAGCCGGATCAAAGTTCGCGAGCTAATACCCTCATCTTGTTTAGCACGTCTAAAGACCGACCTTAAATCATTTGCATTGCTAGATGTAAATAAATCGTTGTGTATGCCTTGGCGCGCCTTGTTTAAACATGCTCCTGCTTCAGCAGCATAAACGCGTATCATTAATTTTCGTAAATCATATTCCGTGATTTTTGCGGCTTTAAAAATGTCCGCTAATGCAGCACCATTGCGTTCAGCATTACCTAAATTTCCATCCCAGATTACGTAATTTATCGTTATAGCGGCGCCACCATAGGCGGCTAATTCTCTTAAATAGCCATTGGCAAACCAGCCTTCAATTTTTTGGATATCATTAACAAGACGTTGTGCCCGTTCCAAGCAGGCAGAACTATAAATTGATTGTCGTTCTGTTTCGCTTAAACCAGGAACCATCAACATGCTATGAAATATGCGATCCATAAATTTCTCCAATACAAAAATATCAGGCAAGAACATTCGAAAATGCAAACTATTCCTTGCTTTTGCGCAGTTTACACCTTTATGGTGCGGCGCAAAATAACGCCTCTGTAAAGGCAATAACAGGATTAAGCATGCAACTTCGCAATATCGCCATCATCGCCCACGTCGACCATGGCAAAACCACACTTGTCGACCAGATGCTGCGCCAGGCCGGCACCTTCCGCGCCAATGAAAAAATGACCGAGCGCGCGATGGACAGCAATGACCTGGAACGCGAGCGCGGGATTACAATTTTGGCGAAGGCGACCTCAGTCGAATGGCATGATACGCGCATTAATATCGTCGATACGCCCGGCCACGCGGATTTCGGCGGCGAGGTCGAGCGGATTTTATCAATGGTCGATGGCGTCGTGCTGCTGGTTGATGCGGCGGAAGGGCCGCTGCCGCAAACCAAATTTGTCCTGGGCAAAGCGCTTAAGCTCGGCATCCGCCCGATTTTGCTGGTCAATAAAGTTGACCGCCATGATGCGCGGCCCGATGAAGTGCATGATGAGGTGTTTGACCTGTTCGTATCATTGGATGCCTCGCCTGAACAATTGGATTTCCCGACCCTGTTCGGCTCCGGCCGTGACGGCTGGATGGCGGATAAACCCGAGGGCGGCAGCGATAATCTGGACCCGCTATTCCAACTCATCGTCAATCATGTCCCGGCACCAACTGTGGAAGAGGGCCAGCCGTTTAAATTGCTGGCCACCATTCTGGAGGCCGACCCGTTCCTGGGCCGTATCCTCACCGGGCGTATTTTGTCCGGCACCGTTAAACCGAACATGAGTGTCAAGGCATTGTACCGCGATGGTACGGTTTTGGAGACCGGGCGAATTTCCAAAATCCTCGCCTTCCGCGGGCTGGAGCGCGTCTCATTGGATGAGGCACATGCCGGTGATATTGTCGCCATCGCGGGCCTTACCGTCCCCACGGTCGCCGATACCATTTGCGCGCCGGAGGTGACCGCCGCCATCCCTGCGCAGCCGATTGACCCGCCTACCATCTCGATGCGCTTTTCGGTCAATGACAGCCCGCTGGCGGGGACCGAGGGTACCAAGGTCACCTCCCGCATGATCCGCGACCGCCTGATGCGTGAGGCCGAGGGCAATGTTGCGATCAAAGTGGAAGAAACCGAAACAGCCGAGGCCTTTAACGTCTCCGGCCGCGGCGAATTACAATTGGCGGTGATTATCGAAACCATGCGCCGTGAAGGCTTTGAGCTGACCATTGGCCGCCCGTCTGTCGTGACACGCGAAGAAAACGGTCAATTGATGGAACCGATTGAAGAGGCGGTGATCGATGTCGATACTGATTATGCCAATGTCGTGGTGGCCAAATTATCCGAACGCCGCGGTGAGCTGGTTGAACAGCGCCCCTCCGGCGGCGGCAAGCAGCGGCTGGTGTTTTACGTGCCGTCACGCGGTTTGATCGGTTACCATTCTGAATTTCTGACCGATACACGCGGCACCGGCGTTATGAACCGGCTGTTTCATGCCTATCAACCGTTCAAGGGCGTCATCCCCGGCCGCCGCAATGGCGTTCTCATTGCCAATGCCCCCGGTGAGTCCGTCGCCTATGCGATTTTCAATTTGGAAGACCGCGGCAACTTTTTCATCGGCTCCGGTGAAAAAGTGTACCAAGGCATGCTGGTCGGTATCCATAATCGCGATAATGATTTGGAACTGAATGTTCTGAAAGGCAAACAGCTGACCAACGTGCGCGCCGCCGGCAAGGATGAAGCCATTCGTTTGACGACACCGATTGCGCTGACGCTGGAATACGCGCTGGCCTTTATCGAAGAGGATGAAGTCGTCGAGGTTACGCCAAAATCTATTCGGTTGCGGAAACGCCTGCTCGATCCGAATGCCCGTAAACGTGAAAGCCGTGCCGCTGGTTAATTTCCATAATAAGGGCGACTAAAAATTGCTCTTATTTTTTGAATTAACGCTCTGTTCACATTTCCCCGTTAGCATCGCCTAAAGACGTCCTTTAGAATCAAAGGTAAACTCGGCGCCATGCTTCCTATTGTCGGTATCATCGTTCTATTCGTCATGGTGTTTGGCGGCTTCCTGATTTCAGGCGGCAAGATGGAACCGGTCATTGAAGCCGCGCCGCATGAGATGATAACCATCGGCGGCGCTGCGATTGCCGCCTTTATCCTATCCAATTCCGCGACCAATATGAAGGCCACCGGCAAGGGCATGGGCAAAATTTTCAAAGGTCCTGTCTTTAAAAAGCAGGATTACATCGACGTGCTGACGCTGCTGTTTCTGCTAACCAAAACCATGAAGACCAAAGGCATTATCGCGATTGAAGCGCATATTGAAAATCCGCACGAAAGTTCGATTTTCAATCAGTTTCCCAAAATCGCGCATGATCATTTTGCGATGGATCTGATTTGCGACACCTTGCGCATGATGACGATGAATATGGAAGACCCACATCAGGTGGAGGCGCATATCGACCGCCAGATTGAAAAACATCATCATGAGGCATTGGAACCCGCGCATGCGCTCAGCCAAGTGTCAGATGGCCTGCCGGCTTTGGGCATCGTCGCCGCGGTATTGGGCGTGATTAAAACTATGGGTTCAATCAATGAACCGCCGGCGATTTTGGGCGCGATGATCGGCGGCGCTTTGGTGGGAACTTTCCTGGGTGTTTTTCTATCTTATGGTTTGGTCGCGCCGATGGCGGGCCGCCTGACGGGTATCGTCAATGAAGACGGCACTTTATATTTCGTTATCCGTGATGTGTTGGTCACCTATCTGCATGGCTCCGCTGCGCAGGTTGCGGTTGAAATCGGCCGCGGCAACGTTCCCAGCCATCTGCAGCCCAAATTCGCCGAACTGGAGGAAGTCCTCAATAACGCCAAGGTTGAAGGTTAATTACACTAACATTTTGCAACTTGGCACAATCCGCGTTACAACCGCGGCATCATGAACACCGTTAATCATCAAAAAATTCTTATTCTCGATTTCGGCTCGCAGGTTACGCAATTGATCGCGCGGCGGGTGCGTGAGGCCAATGTCTATGCCGAAATTCATCCCTGCACGATGAGCAGTGAGGCGATCAAAAATTTTGGGCCGCAGGCAATTATTCTGTCCGGCTCGCCAGCGTCGATTTTGGATAATGGCCCGCAGGCAGCCGAGATTGTATTTACACTCGGCGTGCCGGTGCTCGGCATCTGTTATGGCCAGCAGACGATGTGTCATCAGCTGGGCGGCACGGTCGAAGCCGGGCATGCGCGCGAATTCGGCCGCGCGGAAATTAAATTGATTGCGCATAGTCCGCTGTTTAACGGCATCGATAACATTGGCACGACGACTGCGGTATGGATGTCGCACGGCGACCGCGTCACGCAATTGCCGCCGGGCTTTACCGTGATTGCGGAATCTGAAGGCGCGCCGTTCGCCGCCATCGCCGATGAAGCGCGCAAATTTTACGGCGTGCAGTTCCACCCGGAAGTCGTGCATACCGCCCAAGGTAAACGCCTGCTCGAAAATTTCGTACTGAAGATCGCCGGCTGCCTGGGTGACTGGACCATGGCCAATTACAAGGATGAGGCGATTGCCAGAATTCGCGCCCAGGTGGGCGGTAAAAAAGTCATCTGCGGTCTGTCGGGCGGCGTCGATAGCGCGGTCGCCGCCGTTTTAATCCATGAGGCGATTGGCGACCAGCTGACCTGTATTTTTGTGGATACAGGATTGTTGCGCACCGGTGAGGCGCAGCAAGTGGAAACCCTGTTCCGCGAACATTATCATATCACGCTGGTTGCGATTGACGCGTCACCACAATTTTTGGGCAAACTGGCAGACGTCAGCGACCCCGAAACCAAACGCAAAATTATCGGCGCGACCTTTATCGACGTGTTTGAACAGGCGGCCAAAAATGTTGGCGGCGCGGATTTTCTGGCGCAGGGCACACTCTATCCCGATGTGATTGAAAGCGTCTCGGTCAGCGGCGGGCCGTCGGTTACCATTAAATCACACCACAATGTCGGCGGGCTGCCGGAACGTTTAAATTTCAAACTCGTCGAACCGCTGCGTGAACTGTTCAAGGATGAAGTGCGCGATTTGGGGCGCGCGCTGGGCCTGCCCGAAATATTCATCAGCCGCCATCCGTTTCCGGGGCCGGGCCTGGCCATCCGCATCCCCGGCGACATCACTGATGAAAAACTGCATCTGCTGCGTCAGGCGGATGTGATTTATCTCGATGAAATCCGCAAAGCCGGCCTCTATGACGAAATCTGGCAGGCCTTTACCGTGTTGCTGCCGGTGCGCAGTGTCGGCGTAATGGGTGATGGCCGCAGTTATGATTACGTCTGCGCCCTGCGCGCGGTAACCTCGGTTGATGGCATGACTGCGGATTATTATGGTTTCAGCCATGAATTTCTGGGCCGCGTCGCGACGCGCATCTGCAACGAAGTTGTTGGCATCGGCCGGGTTGTTTATGACATCACCAGCAAACCACCCGGGACGATTGAGTGGGAGTGATTAGGGATTAAAATTTAAATGTGGCGACCGGGCGGGTGGCATTGCGTCAAAATCTAAGGTTGGGCTCGGCTGTTGTGATTTTACGATAGGTAACTGTAACAATGCCTCATATTTATGCATTTTTTCGCCATAGCGACAGGCATAATAGGCTAACATGCCCTTGGATGGGCTGGCTGCCAATAAATCGTTATCAGACAATTCTCCCTGGCGACGTATCGCCGTCTTTACAATTTCTTTTAAAATGACGAAGTTTTCCGCATCGCGTGTCACATCGCCACAAGAATGTTTTACCTCTAATTCAATTTCAGAAATTTCAAACCGCGGTGTGCCATATTTGTCAAAACTATAACCATAATCGATAGCTAATTCACAAGAGGTGCCGCCGTAGTGCGCATCAATAAAACAGCGTTTAACGATATCATAGGATTGCCAGACGACCGCTACCGGATCAATCGCTTGCAAGGTGGCGACAAAATCTGCGGGATAATGTGTCGCATGTTGTCCCGTTAAATATTTCGCCGCGTTAAATGGCGTGGTTTGAACAAAGGCAATATTGAAAATGTCATAAACATTTTCAATATTGGCTGTAATACGATTATTATTCAAAAAATCCTGCAAGCTGGTAAGTTTGCGGCTACCAGGATTTTCCAAAAACAAGACACGATTATTACGCAACCGCTGATAAAGTGCATCAATAATACCTTTGCGAATTTTCTTTTGCTGCAATTTTAATGTTTCATACGCGGACTTGCTTGGCATCAGCCGCCGACTGACGATTTCATAAAACCGGTCGTGTTGACGCAAATTGGTCTGCGTCCACAAACCGATGTCGAATTCAACTTCCAGCCGCGATTGTACTTCAGCGGTCTTGCATAGGCTTTTGAAGCCTTCTATTGAAGTAATCTCTTGTGCATGATTGCGGCGGCGCAATTTATAGCCAGCTTTGGCCAAACTGTTATTGTCATCGTCAAAATAGAAGGTTTTTTGCAAAACAACCAAAGCGCGCGGCTGGCGATTTAGCACACCGGCCTGCGCCAGCGCAGCCAGCAACGCCGATTGTTCGGGAATGCAAGTGGTCACCGCGGGCGGTTGTCTTATTTTCATTTCATCTTCGCGGACACAGGCGGCGAGCTCTAAATTTATTGACGAATTAACACTGCTTACTTGTACTAACATTGATGTTCCTGCTGACAATTGGCTAAACATAACATAGTAAGCAGTCTACGGTCACGAAATTTAGAATGATCAACGGCTCGCCGTGGCAAATCCGCCACAGGTTCGTAAAAAACCCGATGGTTTTCATGGGTTTAGGCATTACATGCCCTTGTGTTACGTGGGTTTTGCGTTATCGTGCGCTTTCGGTTTTCAACCGTGTTCGAACACATAACTAACTTAAGGACTTAACCATGACAAAATTGGCTCGTTCTATTACTGCTGCTTTGGCGGTTGTAATGGTTGCTGGTACGCTTGCTGCTTGCTCGTCTAACGACATGGAAGCACGTAAAGCGGCGGCTGACGCTTCTTCTTCTGCACAACGTGCGGCTGACTCTGCTGCGGAAGCAGCGCGTGCTGCCAACCGTGCGGCTGGCCGTTCAGCGCACAAGTAAGACATTCTTGCTTACTGAAAGGCCCCGGATTATCCGGGGCCTTTTGTTTTTGTCAGGCGGGCGGCGTGAACAACCGATTATCATTTCATTCGTAATTTTTAGTGTAAATCTATAGGTTGTCCGTTATGCCCCCCGCCCCACGCCTCATGCCTCGTGCAGTCTCACGGCTTGCCAATGCATTCGCAAATTTAAAAGCCGCCCAAAAAACGGGGCTTATCACTTTCATTACGGCAGGTGATCCAAATTACGATGACAGTTTAAAACTATTAGACGCGCTGCCCATGGCAGGCGCGGATATTATTGAACTTGGCATGCCCTTTACCGATCCGATGGCGGATGGTCCCATTATTCAGGCCGCCGGGCGGCGCGCGCTTACCAACGGCATGACGCTTGCCAAACTGCTGGAGATAATCCGTAATTTCCGCGTTAGCAATCAAACCACGCCGTTGGTTTTAATGGGCTATGCCAACCCGGTATTTCGCTATGGGCTGGATGATTTTATGCGTGATGCCGCAGCAGCGGGCGCCGATGGTTTAATTATCGTTGATGTGCCGCCGGAAGAACGCACCCCGTGGGTTGCTGCCGCAAAACAACACGACCTTGACTGGGTGGGGCTGATTACGCCGACAACGGATGCGGCGCGCGCGGCGCTGATCGCCCGAGAGGCGCGTGGTTTCATTTATTATGTGGCGGTGGCCGGCATCACCGGCGCAGGCAGCGCGGATGTTGTAGATATTGCAGCAGCGACCGCACGGCTACGCGCTGCAACCGATCTGCCGCTCGCGGTCGGTTTTGGCATTAAAAATACCGCCCAAGCCGCCGCGCTGGTACCGCATGCGGATGCCGTTGTCGTCGGCTCGGCCCTCGTCGATAAAGCCCACAACCAAACCCAAGCCATTGAATTTGTACAATCCTTGCGTACCGTGCTTGATAAACGGTAATTTTATTATATCTGTAAGTAATTAATTGCTTGTTTTTTTGAGAGATAAAATTGTATCTCATAAAAATGAGGGAAAATGGCCCAATCTTACAGCTCGTTGATGGTGGTGAAACAACACCCGCACAAACACACGGTGCCACTTGGCTGCTAGAAAATTATCACGGTTACGACATTGGCGCCCGAGAGCTAAAAATTATAAGGGACAAGATTAAAGCTCGTTTTAAAATTTCAGGCGTGATGGTTGCTAAAGCGATAGGTCGACAAAATGACATAGAATATGTGTCACGTTTGTGCAGTACCACAGATACCAAACTACGTGGCCAGGCAGCCAATGCTGTAATTGTGTTAGATGCTTATGATCAATTAATAAGAGAACATGACCCTAATATAAATATTGATGTTTTTTTAAAAGCAGCCCTAGGGGAACCGCAATATAATTATAAACTTATCAGCGATATAACTGCTAGAAAAGCGTTTTTTAAAACAGCTAGTGGTGGAGAAATTAACTTTTATTTTCCGCCCGACCATGAAGTTGTTATAATTGAAAATCATGGAGAAACGCGTATTTTTACAAGAGCACGAGAACCAGATGAAATATAGCGGTTTTTATTGCCTCCATTCCTAAAACCCCCTAAAACAGCTTCATGAATTGGATTACAAATCTTGTCCGCCCGAAAATCCGGGCGCTGGTCAATAAAGACGCCGCGAAAAAAGATGTGCCGGATAATCTGTGGGCGCGCTGCCCGTCGTGCGGCGCGATGCTGCACCATCAGGAACTCGCCAAAAACCTCCAGGTCTGCACACAATGCAATTATCATTTCCGTTTGGGGGCTGAAGCGCGCTTAAACCTCATGTTCGATGATGCGCAATGGGAGATGGTCAATTATCCCAAGGTGGTGGTGGACCCGCTGCGTTTTAAGGACAGCAAACGCTATGCCGACCGTCTGCGCGATGCGCAAAGCAAAACCGGGTTGCAGGATGCCATTATCATCGGCGCCGGTAAAATCGGCGGCCAACCCGCTGTGGTCGCCGCGTTTGAATTTGCCTTCATGGGCGGGTCGATGGGCATGGGCGTGGGCGAGGCAATTTTGGCCGCCGCCACCCAGGCGGTGGCACGTCAGGCGGCCTTTATCACCGTGCCATCCTCTGGCGGCGCGCGCATGCAGGAAGGCATTTTGTCATTAATGCAAATGCCGCGGACCACAATTGCCGTGGAACAGGTGAAAGAAGCCGGTCTTCCTTATATTGTGGTTCTGACTGATCCCACCACCGGCGGCGTTTCCGCCTCCTTCGCGATGCTGGGCGATATTCAGATCGCCGAGCCCGGCGCGGTGATCGGTTTTGCCGGCGCGCGCGTGATTGAGGAAACTATCCGCGCCCGCCTGCCGGAAGGGTTTCAACGCGCGGATTACCTGCGCGAACACGGCATGGTTGATATCGTCATACCGCGCAAGGATATGAAAGAACAGCTGGGCCGGATCTTAAACATCATCATGGCGCCGCCGAAGTCAGCCGAAATTGTGGGTTTTGTGCGGCGTTAATTAGATGAGGGCTGGCAACCTGGACCGGGTTTGCTGATACGCAGCATGGCTTGCCGTTCTGTTTCTGAACGTCCTGTTAACGCGGCCCATAATGCAGGTGCGGCCTTCGCCTCTTCATTGCGCGGACAACGCAACCAATCAAAGATGCGTTTGATATTTACCGCGTCGCTCTGCGCTTCCCCCAGCCAACCAAAATCATCCCGTCTGGATTGCAACAAGCCTTTCACCGCATCCGCATCCATAAATACATAAACGCCAGTCCGGTCATAAGACGTCCACAAAGTTTTCCCATTATATTCAGCACGAATTGCGTCAAGTTGTGTGTCGGAAGCATTCTGCATCACGGCACTGATTGGTAGAGCTGGAATTATATCTTGACCAATTTCGCGTGTTTTAAGGCGCGCGGCTATACGTGCGCAAATTTGCAAAGTGGGAAAATGTTGAGGGAGAGCAATTATAGTCACAGGCGCGCGTCCTTCCAGACAGTTATAGTTTCCATAGCAATGGGGACTACAACGTTGGACGCCGCAGCGCTTTAGCCTTTTTTACGCGGTGCAAGCTGACCCATCAAATTCCGCGGTAAATGATACCTGTTCAGGAAAACATATAACGCGGCCAAGCGTCAAGTAAATTTTGTGCAAACTTAAAACGCTGCCGCGACCTTTTGCGGCGCCTGTTTATCCAGATCCCACACCATGGTTGGTGACGCAACATTCATTTGCGACAGTACCGATTGCGTCAGCCAGGCCATCTGCTGCGCGGTGGCGTTATTGATAGTGGTCAGCGCCGCCGACGGAACTGCCGTCATTTGCATGTCAAGCGCGGCCAAGGCCGTGGGGAGATGCGTCACGCTATTCATCTGGCCGCGGTCGGCGACGGCCAGCGCCCAGGCCGGGCTGGTCGGCAACGATTGTTTGGCGACGACATCTTTGACCGCGCTGCCTTCATCGAACTTCGCGGCGAAATGATTATAAACCTGTTTAAGCGTCAGGCTGTGGCCGTCCTTGCCATAGAACACACCATGGTTTGCAGCGGCCTCGCGCGGAAATAAACTGGCGGCTTTGGTCTCAGGCGTTTTGTCCATGGCGTTCAAAAATTTGGACGCGCCGCCGGCGCCCATGAAATGCGCCATATATAATTCGGTTTTACCGGCTGCGTTGCCGGTTGACGCTTCCAAATGCGCCTTATTTTCCTTGGTGAATTCAGCCGCCATACAGGCAGAAATGGTAGGATCGCAACGCAGCGATAAAATCTGTTTTTTGGTATCGGCATCGGCGACCTTGCCATTGTCATCAATCGCGGCGGCTTCTTTATCCAAACCATAATCAGCGCCATGGTCCTTAACCATTTTCAGCCAGGTGCTGTCAATAAATTGGAACAGGCCCGTGGCGGACGAGCTTTTGGCCTTGGCATTTGGGTTCAACGAACTTTCAGTCGCAGCTTTATCCAGTAAAAATTTGAAATCGACACCGGTTTTTTGCGCAGCGGTCTGGATGGCTGAAATGACGCCATTCGACGCCTTGTATTTGGCGGCCAAACTGGCAATTGCATCGTTAAATCCATATGTGGCCATGTGGCACCTGTGCTTCCCATCAGCACAGATGCAAACCTTGTGCCAAGTTACCTACAGAAAACTATAGACCAGTCCTTGAAAAAACCTTAACGTTTTCAACCAGATAGCGCCAGCCCAATCCCAGCGGTTTTGGGTATAGATAACCTCGATTTGCAAATTGGATGTTGCCACTGCCGCAATATAGTAAGGCGAGCTGCTAATTGGCGACCCGGGAATGCGTGCTTCTTCATAATCAACATAAATTTTATGGTTAATTGCATAAATGCCTAGCGGGTTGACTTTATAGCCGGAGGTGCCGCGCGGACCCAGAAAAACCGCGAGGCCAATGGTGCCCGCCGGCCGCAGTGGAATTGAAGTGGCGCTGACATTGTTATAAAATGTGGAGAGCCAGTCGCTGTCATTGCGCAACGTTGTTTCAGCAGCCTGATTGGAACTGGACAGGCTGCCTTGAAATTCTTTTAGCGGTGTCAGGGTAGCCGCCTGTGCCATAGTAACTGGCAGGCAAATCAACATCAAAAGTGTAATAATTTTTTTCATGCGCGTTCCTGAATGAAGGGCTACTTGCCCCAAGCTGGCCGTTATTTTACAAGCAAAGCTATAAAAAGGATAGTGTAATGCAAATCGGCGTCCCTAAAGAAGTCAAAATCCATGAATATCGCGTTGGCCTGACGCCCGCCGCCGTGCGCGAGCTGGTGCAGCTGGGTCATGCGGTCACCGTGGAAACCGGCGCAGGACTAGGCGTTGATATGCTGGACAGCGATTACCAGGCGGCGGGCGCGACGATTGTGGGCACGGCAGCGGACATTTTCGCCAAGAGCGACATGGTAGTCAAGGTCAAGGAACCCCAGGCGGCGGAATGCAAACTGCTGCGCCCCGGACAAATCCTGTTCACCTTTTTGCATCTGGCGCCGGACCCCGAACAAACACAGCTGCTTTTAGCCTCGGGCGCCTCGGCCATCGCCTATGAAACCGTGACCGATAAAACCGGGCGGCTGCCACTCTTGGCGCCGATGTCGGAGGTGGCCGGGCGTTTGTCGATCCAGATCGGCGCGCATTATCTGGAAAAGGCGCAAGGCGGCCGCGGCATTTTGCTGTCCGGCGTGCCGGGCGTCGCGCCCGCGACTGTCGTTATTTTGGGTGCGGGCGTGTCGGGTTTCAGTGCGATGCAGCTGGCGGTGGGTTTGGGGACGCAAGTGGTGGTCATCGATAAATCGATCCAGCGGTTGCGGCAGATTGATGAAATCTATCACGGCCGCGTGATTACCATGCATGCCAGCGCGCAGGTCATTGAACATTATTGCGCCTGGGCGGATCTTGTCATCGGCGCGGTGTTGGTGCCGGGGGCGGAGGCGCCGAAACTGGTGACGCGCGCAACGCTGAAGAAAATGAAACGCGGCAGCGTGCTGGTCGATATCGCCATCGACCAAGGCGGCTGTTTTGAAACCTCTAAACCCACCACGCATAGCGATCCAGTCTATGAGGTGGATGGAATTTTGCATTATTGCGTGACCAATATGCCGGGCGCGGTGCCGCGCACCTCGACCTATGCGCTGGGGAACGCGACGCTGCCATACGCCATCGCACTTGCCAACCAAGGGCTCGCGGCGCTGAAGTCTGATCCCGGTTTTATGGCGGGATTGAATGTGCATCAAGGGCAGCTGACCTGCCAGGCGGTCGCGGAGGCTCAGGGTTTAAGCTATGTAGAGGGCGCAGCACTCATCTAATGTTTCACGTGAAACATGACAATTGGCCGCTTAGCCTTGGTAAATAAGAACCTTAGCCATGACAATGCCGACCGTGGTATGCCAAAAAACAACTCTAACCCAGATTTTGCTATGACCCCTGACCTTGCCACGCTCGATCTTAAACAGCATATCCGCAGCGTGCCGGATTTCCCCAAACCCGGTATTTTGTTTTATGATGTTGCAACGCTGCTCGCCAACGGCACGGCCTGGCAGGCGGCAGTGACGCAGATGGATAACCTGACCCAGCGTTATCACGCCGATTACATCGCGGGCATTGATGCGCGCGGTTTTTTATTTGCGGGCGCGCTAGCCGATCGGCGCGGCTGCGGGATTTTGCTGGCGCGCAAAAAAGGTAAATTGCCGGGCGAGGTTATTGAACATGCCTATACACTGGAATACGGCAGCAATGTGCTGGAGGCGCAGATCGGCATGTTCGAACCGGGCGCGCGCATTTTGATCGTCGATGATCTGCTGGCAACCGGCGGTACATTGGCGGCGACCGTGACCCTGTTCACTAAACTCGGCGGGCAAGTGGTCGCCGCCGCGACGCTGGTTGAACTGGTCGGCCTCGGCGGGCGTGATTTGCTTGAGGTGCCGTATGAGCCGTTGTTGCAGTATGAGATTTAACTAAAATTATACTGGCTAAATGCTGCCCTGTGGCGTAAATACCACACCAGAAAATAGGTGGTCCCGGTTATGTCAGCCCAAAAAATTGTCTCTTTGCTTGATAAAAATAACACCGATGCGGTGTTCCAGGAGCCGGCCGCGCAGGTTGCCGATTTCAAATTCACCGCCAAGGTTGCGGATGTGTTTGACGATATGGTCAGCCGGTCGGTGCCCTATTACGAAGAGATGCAGCGCATGACCTGCGAGCTGGCCGCCGATTTTGCGCAGCCGCATACCAACCTCTATGACATTGGCTGTTCAACCGCGACCACTTTGCTGGCGATGGATGGTGGCGTTGACCCCAGCGTGAAATTCATCGGTATTGATAATTCGGCGCCGATGCTGGACAAGGCGCGCGCCAAAACCGCGGCGCATGGCACCGCGCGTGATATCGAATTTGTGCTGGGCGACCTGCATACCGGCCTGCCGATGGACAATGCCAGCGTGGTGACGCTGCTGCTGACGCTGCAATTCGTGCGCCCGCTGTACCGCGAACGCATTATGAAACGCATCTATGATAGTCTAAACGACCAAGGCTGTGTGATCCTGATTGAAAAACTGACCAGCGAAGATACCATTTTCAACCGGCTGTTTATCGATCATTATTATGATTACAAACGCCGCAACGGTTATTCCGACATGGAAATTTCGCAAAAGCGCGAAGCGTTGGAAAATGTCTTGATCCCGTATCGGGTGGAAGAAAACATCGAACTGTTGCGTGAAGCCGGTTTCAGCAAAATCGAACTGTTTTTCCGCTGGTATAATTTTTGCGGCATTATCGCCGTCAAGTAAGACAAGGACCCTTTTATGCAACAGACGATGATTTCAATCGGCAATTTCTTTTTTAAATACCGTAACAAGGCGTTTCCGCTGATTACCGTTATGCTATTCGCCATAGCCGTGCCGCCGCATGATCTGTTCGGCAGTCCAGGCTTGGAAAATGCCAAAGATGTGATCGCCCTGCTGATCGCGGGGCTGGGGCTGGTCGTGCGCGGCAGTGTCATCGGCTTCGCCTATATTAAACGCGGCGGTGTTGATAAGAAGGTTTATGCCGAAAACCTAGTGACCAGCGGTATCTTCGGCATTTGCCGCAATCCATTATATGTCGGCAATATCCTGATCTGCATCGGCATTTTTTTGATGCATGGTAATCCCGGCGTAATGATTGCCGGAATAGGTTTTTACCTGTTCATATACCAATGCATTGTGTTGGCGGAAGAAACCTATCTGCGCAATAAATTTGGGGCCGGATATGCTGCCTATGCCCGAGATGTGCCGCGCTGGCTGCCGCAATTCGCCAATTTAAAAACCGCCACCGCGGGTATGACCTTTAATTATAAAAAGGTGCTGTTCAAAGATTACGGCACCATCGCCACTACGCTGATTATGCTGATCCTGACCGAAGGTTATGAATATTTAGCCTTGCCGGATGTGGATCTACATTTAAATTATCTATTACTGTTAGGCGGCATGGTACTGATGTGTTTGTTGGCAATGGCGGCGGTCAAATATGTGAAAAAGCGCCTGCCGGCACCGGTGTAATCACCATTTACGGCAGGCGAAACAGATAGGGCAAAATTTGTTGGTCGTGCAGCCATGCCAGGAATTCCAATACTGGAAACGGCAGCAAGAACCCCAAACTGTCCCGCATGGTGAGCAGCACAAAGCGCGGCTGCACCTCCACATATTGCGGTACCTGCCATAGTTTAAGGTTGGGCCACCAGCGCGGCACACGCCCTTGGTAAGCTTGATAAAAGTCACCAAACTTATGGGTTAGAAAATTTTCTTCGCCCTGCACGACCTTGCTGTAATAAATGATGAAAGCCAGCACGCATAACAGGATAATGGTTAACATACCGGTTTGCAGTGTGATGCCCAGCATGCCCAAGAATGAGAAAACATACAGCGGGTTGCGCACGATTGAAAACGGCCCCTCTTCCACGATCACGCCATTTTTTCGTCCGCCGATAAACAGCGAGCAATAGCTGCGCCCCAAAATGCAGATGCCGATCAAGACACAGCCAATGGATTCAAATTCCTCATGCAATAAACCTTCCGCTTTAAACAGGCTGTTGCTGACAAGCAGCAGGCTTGCCATCAGCACAAAGAAAATTCGCGAATGGAAACAGCGTTTTTTAAGTAACTTCGGTGCCGGGGTGGCAGCGGTTACGGCAGCAGGCATATCAGGCACGTTTTACGGCTTTCAGTGGTTTACTGCGCGCGGCGGCGTTGACGGTCAGCGCTTCATCAACCAGGCGCGCCTGTTCGGTTTCATGGCGTTTGTGCAAACCAACTGCAGGAGATGCCGCTTCCGGGCGACCGACATAACGCGGGCGGTCCGGTGTCATGCCGAGCATTGACAGCACCGCCTCAATGCGCCGGTCGACAAAGGTCCAGGCGCCCATATTGGCGGGTTCTTCCTGGCACCAGATAACTTCGGCCTGCGGATATTTTTTGAGTTCCTGTGCCAGCGCCAAAGTTGGGAACGGATACAGCTGTTCCAAACGCATGATAGTAACATCGGCGGCGCCGCGCGCATTGCGTTCCTCGAGCAAATCATAATAAATCTTGCCGCTGCACAGCACGACGCGTTTGACGGCAGCAGGATTTTTGGGTTCGACATCTTCATGCAGGACGCGGTGAAAGGTTTCATGATCCGTCATCATTGACAATGGCGAGACGCACAGCTTGTGCCGCAAGAGCGACTTCGGCGTCATGATGATGAGCGGTTTTCTGAAATCACGGCGCACCTGGCGGCGCAACACATGGAAATAATTGGCGGGTGTCGTGCAATTGACGACCTGCATATTGTCTTCCGCACAGAGTTGCAGAAAACGTTCAAGACGCGCGGAGGAATGTTCCGGTCCTTGGCCTTCATAGCCGTGCGGGAGCAGCATCGTGATGCCCGACATGCGCAGCCATTTGCTTTCCGCCGACGCAATAAACTGGTCGATGATGACCTGCGCGCCATTGACGAAATCGCCAAACTGCCCTTCCCACATCACCAGCGCGCGCGGGTCGGCGAGCGTATAACCATATTCAAAACCAAGCACCGCGGCCTCGGACAGCGGGCTGTCGATCACTTCAAACGTGCCTTGGCCTTCCCGGATATTATTGAGCGGGATATAATGCGCCTCGGTGTCCTGATCGGTAAACACTGCATGCCGCTGCGAAAAGGTGCCGCGCCCGGAATCCTGACCCGACAGCCTGACCGGCGTGCCTTCATCCAATAATGTACCAAAGGCCAGCGCCTCGGCGGTCGCCCAATCAAAACCTTGCCCGGTTTTGAACATCTCGGCCTTCGCCTGCAATTGCCGCGCGATTTTTGAATTGAGTTTAAAATTGTCCGGTGCGGTCGTGATGGCCTTGGCCAGGCGGTCCAGCTGTTCGCCCTTGGTTGCAGTGTCACCGCGGTGGGCGTCATCTGCCGGCGCGGGTTTTAACCCCGCCCAGGCGCCTTCCAGCCAATCGGCCTTGTTGGGTTTATAGCTTTGCGCGGCGGCGAATTCAGTTTCGAGATAAGCATAAAAATCCGTTTCGATTTTATCTGTCGCGGCTTGATCGAGACTGTGGTTGGCGACCAGCTGCGCTGCATATTTGGTGCGCGTGGAGGGCAGGTCGCGGATGACACTGTACATCTTCGGCTGGGTAAAGGCTGGCTCGTCACTTTCATTATGCCCGAAACGGCGATAGCCAAAAATATCGAGCACGGTATCCTTGTGAAATTCTTGGCGGAATTCAATGGCCAGGCGCGCGGCGCGGACCACCGCCTCAGGGTCGTCGCCATTGACATGGAAGATCGGCGGCATCACCATTTTCGTGATGTCGGTCGGGTACGGCGAGGAGCGCGAATAACCGGGCGAGGTCGTAAAGCCTATCTGGTTGTTGATGACGACATGGACGGTGCCGCCGACCCGGTAACCTTTCAGTTCCGACATCATCAAACATTCGGCGACCATACCCTGGCCGGCGATGGCCGCGTCACCATGAATAAGAATGCTTAAAACCTGCTCGCGCAATTCATCATGGCGCATGGTTTGCTTGGCGCGCGCCTTGCCCTGCACCACCGGGTTGACCGCCTCCAGATGCGAGGGGTTGGCGGTCAATGACAGATGCATTTTTTGCCCTTCAATGGTGCGGTCGCTGGAATAACCCATGTGGTATTTAACGTCACCCGAACCGCCCGTGTCTTCGGGGTTGGCGGGCGTACCGAGAAATTCCGAGAATAGCGCCTTGAACGGTTTTTGCAGAATATTGGTAAGCACATTCAACCGGCCGCGATGCGCCATGCCGATAACGACATCCGCAATCCCCAGTTGCGCGCCGCGGCGCAGAATTTCTGCCAAGGCCGGGATTGTGCTTTCACTGCCGTCCAGACCGAAACGTTTGGTGCCGACAAATTTTTTGCCGAGGAATTTTTCCAAACCTTCCGCGGCAGTGAGGTCTTTGAGCACCTGGGTTTTTTCCGCGGCCGATAGCGGCTGTTGATTGGTGCCGCCTTCCAACCGGTCGAGCAGCCAGGTGCGTTGCGTGACATCCTGGATATGTGAAAATTCGACGCCCATGGTGCCGGCATACGTATCCTTCAAACGCTGCAGCAACGCGCCCACCGTCATATGTGATTGGCCGAAAATGCCGTCAACAAACACCCGGCGGCCCATATCGACAGCGGTAAAACCGTGATAGGCGGGGTCCAGGTCGGTGCGCAGGCCCGGTTCCTGCAGGCCCAACGGGTCGAGCTTGGCGCTGAAATGCCCATTGGTGCGATAGGCCTTAACCAAATTTGCGGCGCGCAAACTGTCCATCAAGGATTGTTGCAAAGCCTTTTCATCAATGGCACTGCCAGCGGTGTCCGCCGCCGCCGGTTTGCCAGTTTTTGATTTTTTAACCGGTAGTTCAATCTCGTTCGGCAGCGGTTTTTGTTTAGGGGTCCAACTGGCGCCGGTGCGTTCCGACAATAGCGCGCGGTGATCATCGTTAAGGTCGCCAAAAAACGCCTGCCAGCTGATATCGATGCCCTGCGGATTTTGCAAAAACTGTTCGTAAAGGCCGGTCACAAACGGCAGGTTGGTGGCATTCAGCGCAAGCGCAGCGGTCATAGCGTATCTCATAATTTCAGGAATTTAGCGTGGGGCGACTATAGCGCAAAATGATTGCGAAAATCTAGCAACTTTGCGGCAAGCTTTTGACATGATACTGTTGAGCATGATTATTTTTATCATCGAAACCATTCTGTACTTCATCATGGCGGCGATGATCCGCCAGCTGACGCAGATCAAAGGCATCTGGCCGGCGATTGCCTTTTTGGTGGTGTTTACCGTAATCACTGAAATGCCGGGCGAATGGCTTGTGTTGCCGCTGCTGTTTGGGGCGTTGCTGTTACCGTGCCTGATGCAATGGGGGCTGCCGGTCTATGTGGCCGCAGGGCTTAGCCTCGTGCCGACGCTTGGTCTGGTCTATGCGCTGCATCATTACAACCAGCCGCTGTCACTGGGCGGCATGGGCCTGCCGACCGATATTACCAACACGCTGGTGGTGACACCCGGCAAATAAATGCCGGCTGTTTTAGCATGAGGTGCCACACTATACTCTTTACCGTTAGTTTCGTCCTCACAAGCAGCGCGCCGCTGGCGTAAAACTTACAATCGAACGACTGCCTAAAAATGGGGCAGATTACCAAAAAATTATGCCAATATAAGTTCGCCGCGCCGCTGCGCCGGCTGGGCTGACTGAGCAGGCTTGGACCCCTGCTCGCCGATTAACAATTTTAAGCGCAACACATCTGCTGGCGACAAACCAAGCCCGGCTGATGCGGTAGGCACACGTTGATGACGATCAGGATATGCCTTGATCGCTTGCACGGCTTCCACATACAATTGCCGGGTATGTTTGAAGCGCGCGATTAAATCCGGCAGTTCAGCATCAAAGGTGTTTGCCAGCGCGGTTGGAGGAATGGGCCGGAGATGCCCCAGCATGATTAATTTTTGTTGTGCCGCTGACAGATAGCCGAACGCTTTGCGCAAAGTATCGGTTTCTGACCATGCAGAGCCCGACTGTTTTCCAGTGGCAGTTGTCAGATCTTTTTTTAGCGTGTCAGTGTTAGTTTTCGTTAAACGATCACGTAGTACTTTATGAACGCGGTGAAGACGGGAGCGAACGGTGCCAACCGGTATGTCCAGCATTTCAGCAATCTCTTTGTAAGTAACACCTTCAATATCCACCAAAGTTATTAATAAGCGACGCTCTGGATCTAAAGTAGCCAGCGCTGTTTGCAAATCTTCTGAATAGGTATCTTCAATCATGGCCTGTTGCGGATCAGACGCATCATCTGGCATGTCAAAATGTAAATAATTATCACCACCATTCGGCAATGGCGCGTCATAAGAAACCGCGTTTATCCGACGCCGACGGTTGCGCAGCAAATCTAAAAACAGCCGCGTCACGATGCGTAAAATCCAGTTTTCAAACGGGCGATCGCCTTCATAATCTTTAAATGAGCGATAGGCACGACAGAAAGCGTCTTGCGTTAGATCTTCGGCATCTGACCGGTTGCCGGCCAGACGATACGCCATATTGTAAACTTTTTTATAAGTTGCACTAAGCAAATTATTAAAACGCCTCTCATCATCCGGAGAGAGGGGGAAAACATCAACAGCCATGAAAACTTCCTTAAAGTGTAATGACCGCAAAATATCACAGCCGGCTTTCATAATGCAAATTATTTGTGGCAAGTTATTTATGATTGGCGATGGCGGTTAAAACCGTTAGAAAATAGGCATGATTTTAAACGATTGGCCAATTAATGGCTGAATCCTCTCCGGTCGCGGCGCGGTCTGTGGCTTCGCTGTCCGACGTCAACCGGTCGGTCGCGGTGCCACGCAGCACCTCCGCGCTGCGGCGGCTGTTGGCCTTTTGCGGCCCCGGTTACTTGATTGCGGTTGGCTATATGGACCCCGGTAACTGGGCGACCTCGCTCGCCGGCGGCGCGGCCTATGGGTATGCCTTATTATTTGTTATTTTGCTGTCGAGCGTGATGGCAGTGATATTGCAAAGCTTTGCATTGCGGTTGGGGATTGCGACGGGTCGTGATTTAGCCCAGGCCTGCCGTCACAGCTTTAGCCGCCCGGTCAGTTATTTTTTATGGGCGCTGGCGGAAATTGCCATTTGCGCCACCGATGTGGCGGAGGTCATCGGCACCGCCATCGCGCTCGACCTGTTGTTTGATGTTCCGCTGTCGATCGGCGTCATCATCACCGCCTTGGATGTGTTTTTGTTATTAGGGCTGCAGCGGTTGGGCTTTCGCAAGCTGGAGGCGTTTGTCATCAGTCTCCTGGGCATCATCGGCCTGTGTTATGCTTATGACATTATGCTGGCGCAGCCGGTGTGGGGCGAGGTGCTGCGCGGTTTTGTGCCGACCCGGCATATCATCGCCGATCGCAATATGCTGTATCTGGCGATCGGCATTCTGGGCGCGACCGTGATGCCGCATAATCTGTACCTGCATTCGGCCATTGTACAGACGCGCCGTTACGGCACCAATATTGCCGGCAAACGGGAAGCCATCAAATTCGCCACTATCGATTCCACGCTGGCATTAGTATTCGCGTTTTTCATCAATGCGGCGATTTTGATTTTGGCGGCGAGCGTTTTTCACGCCGCTGGCCGCACCGACGTGTCCGACATCAGCCAGGCTTATCACCTGCTGTCACCATTACTGGGCACCCGGGCGGCAGCGCTCGCTTTTGGGGTCGCCCTGCTGGCGTGCGGGCTGAATTCCACCGCGACCGCGACCCTGGCAGGGCAAGTCGTTATGGAAGGGTTTTTAAATTTGCGTTTGAAACCCTGGGCGCGGCGGTTGCTGACGCGGTTGATTGCAATCGTGCCGGCACTGTGGGTGACCTTGCAATTCGGCGGCAATGGCACCACAACGCTGCTGGTATTAAGCCAGGTTATTTTAAGCCTGCAACTGCCGTTTGCGGTGGTGCCATTACTGATGTTTGTCAGCAACCAACGGCAGATGCAAGAACTGGCGCTGCCGCTTTATCTGCGCATCGCTGGCATAATCATTGCCGCAATTATCATCAGTTTGAATATCGTGATGCTGCTGAGCCTGCTGACTGATTAAGCCACAACATCTTTCATATCCGGATGGCGTTTCAGCCAGGCCGCGGCATAGCCGCAGACCGGTTTCAGTTTTACCTGCTGCGCGCGCGCCAAATTGACGATACCTTCCATCAGCGTGCCGGCGGCGCCGGTGCCGCGCAGCGCGATTGGCGCCTCAACATACATAAGATGCACAACCGCGCCATGCCGGTTGTAATTGGCAAAAACGGTCAGGTCATCAATCGTCAGTTCGAAACGTTTGTCGGCTTCATTATCGATGACGCGGTCCGGCATACGCGGTCTCCGTTTAGTTATGAGTCTGATGGTTAATTTACACTCTCCGCGCTATAGCGCGCAATAAGCCCGGTGCGCAGCGCGGTCGTGTAAACCAGTTTGAAAAACAGACAGGCCAGCACGATATAAGCCGCGGTGAGGCCGATGCTGAACCCCAACAACCGCCAGTCCAGCGCGCCGCCCCGGGTGATAGCGCGCATGCCTTCAAACACATACGATGGCGGCAGCACGCGGCCCACCAGCTGCATCCAGGGCGGCAATGTCGAGAGCGGATAAAAGACGCCGGCAAAGGGCGCGACCACCATCGGGATCGGCCAGATAAACCATTCCGCCGCGGGACCGAGCCGCAGCACAATGGCGCAGCCAAAGATACCGAGTGCGATGCCAAACAAAAACAACACCAGCAAGAACGGCAGGATCGCCAGACCGTAGACGGCAAACGACAGGCCGAACACGCCGATCGCCAGCAGCAGCATAACACCCAACCCGATAACGCTGGTAAGCGTGCTGGTCATAACCAAACCGCTTAAATAATCAAAAATAGTCAGCGGCGAGGCAAACATATTGAGAAAATTGCGCGACCAGACATCTTCCATAAAGGCCACGGTTATGCCCTGCATCACGCGGATGAAAAAATTCCAGAACAGGACTGCGCCCAGCAGTTGCGGCACAAAGTCATTGGTCGCACCGGCAATCGTATTCAAATATTTGGTGATATAACCCCATAGCACAATATCGATACCCACCCAGGCAAACAACGGCAGCAGGCGCGACAGGCTGTTCCGGAACAGATAAAACTGGCGCAATGTGATGGCCAAGGGGCGCGCAAAATAAGAAACCAGCTGCGAGAGGGACGCGGTAAGATTATGCATATGACTGTTTTGCTCCGCTTGCGTCTTGCAGCTCGCCGCTGTCGTGCGCGACCGCGATGAATAGATCTTCTAGATTGGTATGGCCATGTGCGGCAGGTAGGGTTTTGGGATCACCCTCCAAAAGAATTTTTCCGCGCGCCAAAAACAGCACACGGTCGCATACCTCTTCCACTTCATACATATTATGCGAGGTCCATAATACGCCGCCAGTGCCCTGGCGCGCAAAGGCGCGGATCCGCGCGCGGATATCCTGGGCGGTTGCCGGGTCCAGTGACGCGGTTGGTTCATCCAGCAACAGCAAATGCGGTTGATTCAAAAGTGCTTTCGCCAGGCTGACGCGCGTCTGTTCGCCGGATGACAGCAAACCGCATCTGGTGTCACGGAATTTGCGCAAATCAAATTCATCCAGCAAGGTTTCCAGGCGCGCGGTCAGGTCCGGCACTTTGTAAATCATGCCAAAGATGCGCAAATTTTGCGCGACGGTCAGATTGCCCGGCAGCGGCGCGTACACGGCGGCGAAATTGGTTTGCGACAATGCCTGGCGGCGCTGACGGGCGATATCGCGGCCGCCAATGGTGATGGTGCCCGCGGTTGGGGTTAGTACGCCCAGCACCATATTGATGGTGGTGGTTTTCCCAGCACCATTCGGCCCCAGCAAACCGACGATTTCCTGGGGCGCCACCGCAAATGAAATGTTATTAACCGCGTCAACCGTCCCATAGCGTTTGAAAAGGCTGGTAATTGATAAGACGGGTACGGCGGACATGGTATCTTTGTAGTCGATTAGTAACGGTAAACAAGTGTGTCAGATTTTTAGGAAAAAAGCCTAAACCTCGTATGAGTTTTTTTATAAATTAACTACAAGTTGTTAAAAAATAACAAAACATTATTGACACGGCATAGAATGGTATTCTATTATGCTTAAGTTGAAATCTTGGAGTAAATTGATGAAGAACTCTCTTTTTAAAGCCCAGGTAACAGTGTCCCGTTGCCAACAGCATTTGCAACAATTGCAGTTAATGGTGCGGCTGTTCGCAACCGCTGAAGACGGTGGGCTGGATGATATCACACTCGACAGCATTGATCGGTTGGCCAATCACATGAGCCAGGAATTCAGATCGGTAGATAATTTGTTAGGGCAAACCCTGGTGCGAACTGGCAGTGAGACCGCCCGGATTTAAACGCTGGGCAATTTGGCGTGCTGCCAAATGAATTCAAAACGTTTGCGTTCGGCGTCGGCTGCATCCTTATTGCCCATGATGATGACCATTTTGCTGGTCCAAGATTTTATCGCGATCTTGTGGCCGTAAATAAATGTTTGTGCGGTGCTGGAAAAAAACGCCGCCGGGATCCAGCGGTAACAATCGATCGGCTGTAGAAAGAATGTGTCGTTTTCCTGCGCCAGCATGCGTTCGGTAATCCGGGCCGTCTTGAGCCGTTTAAAATGTGCGGTTAATTTTTCAGGGTACAAATGATAGGCTTTACGTTCGTCCACGCTGCAGATTAAAATTTCACCGCCGGTGTCTTTCAGCGTGTCAAACACATCATCCAGCAACTGTTCATAACAGGTGTCACCCTGCAGCATTTTCAACACATCGGATTGCATGCGCAGCCCTTCACTGCCCAAAAATTCGACCCCAGCGCGTTCAAAGGCCTCGCGGATCATGCGATACGTATCGGCCTTGGCATTGCTGGTACCTTGCTCAAACGTATTCAACGAGGTGCGGGACAGCCCGGAGGCGCGTGCCAAATCTTCAAGGGTCCAGTCGAGTAACGCGCGCCCGGCGCGGCATTGAGAAGGTGTAATCATTATTGTACCCTATATGTTCTTTTATACGATAGCAAACCTTAATCATTAATAGGTTGATTTGCATATAAAAAACAATCGTGATTGAATATAATTCAAATTTATTGACATAATTTTTTAAAATTGTTATTTTACCTTATTAATTAGCGGAGATTTGAAATTTATGCAAAATGCCATTATAAAAGCGCAGATTGGCCTGTCGCGATGTGAACAAAATCTACAGCAATTATTCATGCTGGTACATCTGTTTGGCCATGAAGATGAAGGCGGCCTGGATAATCTGACCCTGGCCAGCATCCGTAATATCATCGACGCCATGAAACATGAATTTAAACTGGCAAGGCAATTGCTGGACAGCAGTTTGGGGCTGGATGACAGGCCTTCGCCGCATACTGCGGTCATCACGGAACTGCGCCCGGCGCTCAACCAGGCGTCTTAACGGTTTCCTTATATAAATCAAGTAATTACTGTCTTGTAGACTCGGTTCAAACGGCACAAAGTGCTAGCTTCAACTTTACCCAAGGACCTCACATGAAAAATATTTCGGCAATCGCGCTGGCGCTTACCATTATCGGCGGCATCAACTGGCTATTGGTCGGCGCCTTTAATTTTAATCTGGTAACGACATTGTTCGGTGTTGATACCGCACTGACCAAAATTGTTTATATCCTGGTTGGCATATCTGCGCTTTACTGCATTACGTTGTTCCGTTGGTTTTCGAGCGATGCTCCAACCCTTCGCAGCAACGACACCACTACAACTTATACGACGCCGACTGTATAAACAGCTGGTGCATTATGACGAAACGGCGCCTATCGGCGCCGTTTTTGCAGCAACCGTTAGGGCGCCGGCCTGCTGCGCCTCGATAAAGGTAAACTCCGCGCCAAACAATAAAATTTGTGCGGAATAATAGATCCACACCAGGACGATAATCACCGACCCCGCCGCACCGTAAGTGGAGGCGATGTTGCTATGCCCCAGGTAAAGCCCGATCAGATATTTGCCCAATGTGAACAGTCCCGCGGAAATGGCCGCGCCGCGCCAGACATGCCGCCATTCAATGGGGGTATCCGGCAATATCTTGAACATCATCGCGAACAGCAGCGCAACCACGCCAAAGCTGACCACAAAATTGACGATTTGCATGACGACCGTCATGACATCTGACAGGTCGGTCGCATAGTCGCCAATGGCAGTCAGCCCGGCGCTTAACAGCAGTGAAATCAATAATAAAAACCCGGTGCCGATCACCATGCTAAACGACAAAAAGCGGTTTTTGATAAAACCCCAGATGCCATGTGACGGTGCCGGTCCGGTCTGCCACACGGTATTGAGCGAATCTTGAAGCTGGCCGAACACACCCGATGCCCCGAACAGCAGCATGCCGAAACTGATAATAGTCGCGATGATACCGTCATTTTCCTGTTCCGCGGCGTTTTTGATAATGGTCTGGATGCCTTCCGCACCCTGTTTGCCGATCAAGCCGTCGATCTGCGCGACCACCTGGCCCTGCGCCGCGTCATGGCCAAAGATGGCGCCCGCCGCGGTGATGGCCAGCACGATCAGCGGCCCCAGCGAAAACACGCTGTAAAAAGCCAGCGCCGCACCCAGTTGCGGGCATTTGTCATGCAGCCATTTTTGTGCGGTTGCCTTTAAAATCTGCCAGCTGCGGGTGATGAACATCATGATTTCCTTGTGAACGGCATAATGACGAAAGTTTCATAAAAATCAAATATTCCTTGGTGCATTTAATTCTGTATATTAATGGTCGCGCTGTACATGCGCTGACTGTTTAGAGGAGTTTCACAATGAAAAAAATTATTATCGCCGGCGTCGCAATTGTGTTTGGTGCAACCGGCGCCTTTGCCGCCGCCGCGCCCGCTAATGACAAAACTATAGATGCGGACAAGGCCGCCCGGGCTGAGGCGCGCCGTGCCGAACGTTTCCAAAAAATGGATGCGAATAAAGACCATGGCATTTCCAAAGACGAATGGCTGGCACAAGCTAAGGAACGCCAGGAAAAGGCGTTTGCGCGCCTGGATGTCAATCATGACGGTAAATTATCGAAAGAAGAATTGGCCGCCAACAGCCGCAAGGGCGACCGTGGCAGTCATGCGCAGCTGGCCGAACATAAAATGGGCAAAACCGGCGAGATGAAACCGGCAACCGTTTCAACTGGCACTGCAACCACCACCACAACATCAACTGCTGCGCCTACGACGCCAGCGGTTCAGTAAATTTTTAGATAGTCTTGAATATAAAAGGGCGCCATGACGGCGCCCTTTTATTGTGCGGTTAAACCTTTTATTCAGGTTTCATGCCCTTGTCCTCACCGGCCTTGTCCATCTTGTCAGCTTTGAGACCCATGACATGTTCCTTGTGCTCTTTCAAGGTTGGCAAGGTGTCATCCGCGAAAGTTTTCAAGGCGGCGTTTTTACCCACTGAACTTTCCTGCTCGAACAGCGCGATGGTTTCCATATGCGCGTCTTTTTGCGCCTTGATGTAGGCCGCGTCAAAACCGGCAGCTGGCGTCGCTTTTAATTTATCAACAATTGCCTGATGTTTAGAATCAAGTTTTTTCGACAGCGCGCCTTGCAGTTTTTCATCAGTCGCGGTCATTTTCAGCTTTTCGCCGGCCTTGGTATGATCATCAACCATTTTCTGCGCGAATTCTTTGACGCTCGCGTCGGATGATTTTTGCAAGGCAACTTCGCTTGATTTCACTTCGAACATGCCGCCCGCTGACGCTTTGGTCACGAACATGCTGTCGCCGCTTTTGGCCATAGGTTTGGCCTGCACGAACGATGGTGCCGCCACCAGGGCCACGGCTAGCAGTGCTGTGGTAAGTTTAAGATGTTTCATAACTGTCTCCAAAAAATAAAAGGTTAACTGGCCCGCAGTTTGGGACAAACCGGATAAAGAGTCTGTGGGATTTACGCGCCCGGTTTCAGTACGACTTTAATACAGCCATCTTCTTTGGCGCGGAAGGTTTTATAGGCCTCAGGCGCCTGATCTAGCCCCAGCCGGTGCGTGATGATAAAGGTGGGGTCGATGTTACCCGCCTCAATCGTTTGCAGCAATTGCGGCAAATATTTATGCACATGCGTTTGGCCGGTCTTTAATGTCAGGCCCTTGTTCATAAAGGCACCCAATGGTAATTTATCAACCATACCGACATAAACGCCCGGCATAGACACTGTCCCTGCCTTGCGACAGCACATAATGCATTCGCGGATCACATGCGCGCGGTCAGTGGCCAGACCTACCGCCGCCTTGGCACGATCCACCACCGCGTCAAAAGATGCCGCGCCGTGGCATTCACAACCCACCGCATCAATGCAGCGGTCGGGGCCGCGGCCACTGGTCATGGCATTCAATTGCTCCATGACGCTGCCGTCTTCAAAATTAATAGTTTCGGTTTTACCGTCGGCGCGCGCCAACGCCAGGCGTTCCGGCACCCGGTCAATGACGACGACGCGCGCCGGCTTAAACATCCAGGCGGATTTAATCGCAAATTGCCCGACCGGACCCGCGCCCCAAATAGCAACTGTATCGCCCGGTTCGATTTGCGCATTTTCGGCGGCCATATATCCGGTGGGGTAAATATCGGTCAGGAACAGCACCTGGTCGTCAGACAGATGGCTGGGCACTTTGAACGGGCCGACATCGGCGAACGGCACGCGCACATATTCCGCCTGACCGCCCGCATAACCGCCAGTCAGATGTGAATAGCCGAACATGCCGGCCGGGGAATGGCCCATCGCCTTTTCGGCCATTTTATGGTTGGGATTGGAATTATCGCAGGCGGAAAAGAAACCTTTTTCACAGAAAAAACATGCGCCGCAGGAAATGGTAAAAGGCACGACAACGCGGTCGCCGCTTTTGACATTTTTAACGGCGGAACCAACCTCAACAATTTCTCCCATAAATTCGTGGCCAAGAATATCGCCCTTTTCCATCGTCGGCATATAACCGTCGAGTAAATGTAAATCAGACCCACAAATTGCGGTTGACGTCACCTTAACTATCGCATCGGTCGACGCCAGAATTTTCGGATCGGGGACGGTATCCACGCGCACGTCATTCACGCCGTGCCAGACAAGAGCTTTCATAAGGTATTCTCCAGGTAAAAATTGTAGAGGCTATAAAAGAAGAGACTCTATAAATTTACGATGTGTGAAGGATATTAAACTATTTTGATCATGTTACGGAGCGCCCTCTTCCCCTTTCAGGGGAAGAATGTTTCCCTCAATTACACCGTATAAGCCAAATAAGAAATTTAGACGTCTGTGTGTAAAAGATTATATAATCATCTCGGCGCAGGGTGAATATGGGATGCCAATCTCACCAAATCTCTGCGTATAGCATGATTATGCTCCGTCTGCTGGCAGGCCAGACGCAATACATCTGCCGCATGACCAGCACGCAATCGATAGGCGACCCGTGTGTTCACCTCATCTGATGTGCCATCTGTTAAATCAGCCACGGCCTTACTGCCATTGCTAATGGTATCCAGCAGCCGTGCCACTGTTTCCAGCGCAAAGTTGGATGAAACACGACTGGCCAAATTTTGTAATTTTTCCGCATGCGCTGCCAAAGCCTGATCATTTAACTTTTTATCGCCAACAATTTCACAATTATTAATGATGGCAATATCAAGCGCTGCCTTTTGGCTAGCATGTTTTATGATAAAGGGTCGCGTCGGCAATTGGTGAAACTTATAAAGTGTTCCCTCTTCGCGTAAATCGTCACCTTTCAGCCCAAATTTTATGAAACAGCGCAAAGATAATTCTTCCTCCAATTGTGTCAGACGGTCTTCATTTTCATTAGCCAGCAAAAAAACATCGGGTCCTAAAATTTTTTCACCGTAAGCGCCTGGATAATAACGGTTTATACGCGGATACGGCAAAACCAAGGCTTGCTTTAGTTCATCATTATCTAGCAAGCTGTGCATTTGTTGAAAATATTGCTCAACCTGCTCCGCAGGGCTTAGCGTTTTTGAAACTGATCCTTTAGATATAAAAGATGTTTCAATGAGCCCATTAAATGTGGCAATAGTCATTTAAATCTCCAAAAATGTGATGATTTACGCTAGCACACATCCTTGCAAGTAATTAACAAAATTTTTCTGTCAACCAAACTATTTTGGCCGTTTGAACGCCATATGGCCGTTGCGGGTTTTGATGTCCTGGACCAGCGCCGCGCAATCGGCATCTTCAGCCAGACCGGCGCTCAAGAACGGCAGGATCGCGGCCAGCGGCGTCAACACTGTGCTGAGCGCAGCGGCGATTCCGACTTGCGTGCCCGCCGCTACCTCATCCACGCCTGGTTTGGGATGACGCAGTGTGCCGGTGACAGTAATCGGGGTCATCAGGCGCACCAGGGACGGTTCCTTGGGCTCACCCTTGATACGCAAATCAATTGTTTCATCGGCAAGGTTAATGGTGCCGGAACCGGTGGCCAGCACGGGGCCAGTGTCCAGCACCATGGTATCCAGATTCATCATGCCGTGCTGGGTTTTAAAATCCATCACCATACAGCGCAGATCGGTCTTGGTCTGATCGCCGGAGGTCAGCAGGCCAAGGCCCGTGGCAACATTAATGCCGAGCAGTTCGGCAAAGGCCTGGCGGATTTCACCATGCGGGATGACCAGTGAAATCGTGCCGTCTGCGGTTGAGGCAGCGCGGTGGATGCTGTCGCCCACCCCATGAATTTTGGCGCGCGCGATCAGGTTGCCGGATAGCGGCGCAGGCGCGGAGCCATCCTTGGGCACGCCGAACTGTTCCAGCTTAACATTGGAGAGGCGCGCATCAATATCAACTTTGGGCGGAGCGCCAACCTGCGCGGCGTCGATCGTGATGTCCGCCAGCAATTTACCCTGTGGCAGTGTGAAGGCCACGGGGCTGAGTTTCAGCACACCATTTTTTAAGGCAACCATGACGCTGGCCTCTTGCAACGGAATACCGTTTGGCGCTTTAATAGCCGTAGCTTTGTAAGTGACATCGGCATCCATGCTGCGGACGCGATCCACTTGTAGGCGCGAGTCCGGCAGCAGTTTCGATTGCGCCTCCATCTGTGCTGCCGCTGCCTTTTGCTCTGGCGAGCGGTCGCCGGCCTTATTGCCGCCCGCGGGTGGCGCGCCGGTGAGCGCCGCCAGATCTTTAAAATCGAGCAGTTTTGATGTGAGAGCGGCGGTCAGATGCGGGCGTTTGTTACTGGTATCAACATGCAATGTGCCGTTGATATCGCTGCTGCCGATAATGCCTTTAAGATTGTTAAAATCAATGGCCATTCCCTCGCGCACGATATTACCGCTGATTTTGTAAGGTGGCGTGTTGGGCAGCGCGAGACCGGTCAGGTAAAATAAATTTGCCAGATCATCGCCGGAAATTTCCAGTGAGGTTTTGAGTTTGCCAAAATCGAACGGCTTGATTTCACCTTTGGTCACAATATGTGTTTTACCCAGCGTGATGTCGGTGCCGAACGGATAAGCCTCAGTCGGTTGAATGTTGAGGAGCGAGCCGCCGTGTGCGTTAATCTTAAAATCCTTGCCATTGATCTTACCATCACCGGTAATATCAAGCGCCTGGGCCCCTTGGTCCGCCATATTATTATTGGCATTGATGACACCGGCAAAGGCCATTTTCATTTTGGCATCGGTAAATTGCAGTTTACCGTTATTGACGGCCAATTGTTGAATGGCCGGCATCTTGAACGGTTTGGTGTCTTCGTCTTTTTTCTTGCCGGTAAAGGTCCAGTTGGCGCGCTCGTCTTTGGCGCGGATCAAATTCACCTCCGCGTCATCAACCTCTACCAATGATAAAATCAGTTTGCCGGCGAACAGTGGCGCGAGTTTTAAAGCAACTTTGATGTGGCCAATATTCGCCATGTCGCTATTGCCATCCACCCAATCCGGGTTGGCGACCTGCAACCCGTCAATACTAATGTACGGCGTCGCGGATAATAAATGCACGCGCAAGTCGCCGTTGATGGCTATGGTGCGTCCGGCGGATTTGGTCAGCCTATCGCCAATCGGCCCGCGCAGCGCGTTCCAGTTCACCGCATCCAGCAGCACGATTAAAATCAACAGGCTGCACAGAATTGCCACCAGCCAGGTGACAAAGCCAGGTACCTCACGGCCGAAAATACGGGACGGTTTGGACATTATATAATGCGGTTAATCGCGCACCGGGACGATCATCGCGGGCAAGGCAGTATCCGCGCCGGTGATATCGTCATAAATTTTCAGCAGATGGTGATTGGGCACATACCAATTGTCATTGGCGACTTCGGGCAACACAATTATTTCGACGTTGAACATTCTAACCTCACCTTCGTAATATAGGCGGCGCGGTATAAATTTAATATTACCAAAGGCCTGGGCTGACTTTATGAAAAATTTATGCTTAACTTTGCATTGCCTATCGTCAGGCAATGCCAGGGCACCCTATTGTGCGGGCGGTTAATTATTATTGGCATCGTGCCGGAGGAATTTTTACATGCGTACATCTGATTATTACTATGGCCGGGCCATCTTTGCCGCGCTGATTGCAACGATTGTGGTCGCTTGCATCATTTTGATTAAAACATTTTTAAATTACCTGCCCTATTACAATCCCGCGCATTTAATGGGCGCCACCATGGGCGGCGATGCTTTTATCGGCTGGCCGGTGCATTTCATCGGCGGCACCATCATCGGCGGCGGGCTGTTTGCCTGGCTGTCACCCCATCTGCCGGGCAAGCTGGTGGTGCGCGGTCTGATCTTTGGGGTGTTGACCTGGTTGGTTATCATGCTGGCGGGCATGCCGATGGCAGGTTACGGTTTTTTCGGCGCCAATTACGTGCCGCCCCTGTCACAAACCGCGGCAGATGCCGTGAATGCCGGGGTTGACCACCAGTGGTTATTGCCGCTGGTCATGCTGGCGCTGCAACTGGTCTATGGTTACATCTTGGGGTTCACCTACAGTCATCTGATTTTGCAGCACAGCATGGGCGCGGGCAAGCGTGATGAAGATACGCTGGCCAATGCCAACCCGGCGCGCCATCCCGCGATTAATCAAAACGCTTAATCTAACACCTGATTATGAAAAGTGGGCTTTACGGCCCCTTTTTTATGCGCTGAAATCTTGCAAAAAATGCGCGGTCAGATCCGCCTGTTGTTGGGGTGACAGATCCTGATGCCATCTATGCAGATTGCCGCTGGTAAATTCTTCAATGACTTTGGGATAGATATATGATTTGCGGCAGATGGTGGGCGTGTGCCCCAATTCATCGGCAATCGTGATAATGCTTGCTTTCAGATGCGCGGCAATGGCTTTTTTCGTGTCGTCATAGGGCCAGGCGGCGAGCAGCGCAATCGCGCGCGTGGTGGCAGCCAGCGTGCGAAAATCTTTGGCGGTAAAGGCCTGGCCGGTGATGTCATGCAAATAGGCATTTACATCGTCCGACGAAATTTTATGTTTCGTGCCCGCGTCATCCAGATAATGGAATAACTCCTGGCCTGGAATCTCTTCCATCTTTTTGATGGTTTGCGCGATGCGTTTATCGCGGATATCGACATTCCATAATTTGCCGCTTTTGCCCTTGAATTCCAGATGCAATTTATTGCCGGTGACATCAGCGTGATCGCGCTGCAGCGTCGTGAGGCCGAAGCTGTCATTGTCGCGCGCGTATTGCGCATTGCCGATCCTGATATTGCTTTTATCCATGAGGCTGACGACGGTCGCCAGCACACGTGTCCGCGACAAATTGCGCTGCGCCATATCCGCGTCTACGCGGGCGCGGATATCGGGCAGCACGGTTGCGAAATCCGCAATATGATGGAATTTGTTTTCATTGCGCACCGCGTGCCATTTGGCGTGATAGCGGTATTGTTTGCGCTGTTTGGCATCACGCCCCGTGGCCTGGATGTGGCCATTGTCGAGCGTGCAGATCCACACCTGTGCATAGGCGGGTGGGATCGCCAGTTTGCGGATGCGCTCTAAAACCGCCTCATCACCGATATGTTCACCGGTTGGCGCCAGGTAAGCAAAATTCTTGCCCTTGGCTTTACGGGTGATGCCGGGCATGCCGTCATGCACATAGCGCAGATGCGCGGCCTTGGCTGCCGCCTTAGCGGCGTCGGTCGTGTAAAAAGAATCTGTATTACCCATCAAAATACAGATGCAGTTTTACGCATTAATAACCAATGCTAATCGTAGACATACAGTGGCGGCCGCCTGGCAGGCACGCCTTTGTGATATTGAATTGATAGAAATTGACCAACCTTTGGTAAAGCGCAAAAAGCCTGTCGTCTGGTGGGAACATGTTGTATCAACAACAAGGTATCGTAGGTATCATCGCCCCAGTAACTTATCATAGACCCAACATAGGCAACATCTGTTACATCAAATACATCCATCATTGTGCCCGCTTTTTCCAGTAACAAGAGGGCACGCTCTGCATAGGCCGGATTTTGACGGTCTAATAAAAAAGTCAACCTGCGTAATTTTGAGTCCGCCCATGTTTCCAGTCCTATATTCATCACTTTTGATAATTCAAACTTATCGAAATTTTCCATAATTGTTAAAACGCGATCGGAACAGCCATACTTGCATAACATATGACGTGTCTCGATATGGGGCATATCCGTTAAAACTGTTACTTGATATGCACGTGGCAGGCTTTCAATGGCAGACATTATATGTGCTGCGTTGCTGGGCTGTAATAAACGCTGCGGACAATGATAATGCGTTAACATCCTTGCAAATAAATTAGGGCGGATCAGTGCTAAGCCGCATAAAAAATCTGCTGCCTCGTCACGCCAACTTATAAAGCACAACAGATCTGTAGCTTCCTTGTCGTAGCTTGAATAATCAGTTAACATTCTTTCAAAACGCGTAATGTTTTCTGGCGTCACATCGTAAGAAAACTCCTTGCTTGCGCGCTGGCGCATTAGTCTTTCTTTTAATTTTTTTTCGTCATTACCACATAATTTGTCTCTGGCAATTTCCAGCTGATCCGGCCAGCTGTGGCGGCCAATTGCTTCTACTAACCAATTTGTGGCGGCTGTATTTTTATCATCGTAAAAATCAGAAATAACGTAACGTTGTTGTAAACATTTTTTTGCACCGGCAGTGAAAGGCTATCAATCAGTGCCCAGCTTTCGGGTGTATGTGCAGATAATACATCTCTTGTTACGCTGCGTCCTGGATCACCATAGCCAAGCTCAAGCATTAATTTTTCACGTTCAGGAATGGGGGTACGCATTAGTCCATTAATTGTTTCAATGCTGACTGGATGATGTGTCATAATAATTCCTTTCATAAAACTTAATAAATTATGAAATCATAAGTAGATTAGTTTTGTCAACAAAATTATGTTTAGCCATTCATTTATGCAATTAAATTATCTTTGTATATTATTAATTAACAATTATTGGCTGCCAGCGTGCGGCATCGGCATCAACCTGCGTGCCGCTTGCCATATTTTTAACGCGATGCGCGGTTTGCTCGTCCAACGGCATGAACCAGACATAGGGAATCTGCTTTTTATCGGCGTAGCTTAATTGACGGTCGAATTTTTGCGGCGCGTGATATACTTCCGCATTAATGCCGCGTTGGCGGAATTGCCGCGCCAGTGTTTGCGCGGCAGGGCGCATGTCATCATTGGCTAATACAATTAACACATCGGTCGGCACCGGGCGCGCCTCCGGCAGGCGGCCTTCCTTGATCATCTTCGCGAACAGCCGCGTCAAACCCAATGAGATACCGACGCCCGGCAATTTTTTATTGATATAGCCGGAGGCCAGATCATCATAGCGTCCGCCGGCGACCACCGAGCCGTAATCCGGATAATTAATAAAGCGCCCTTCATAGACGGTGCCGGTGTAGTAATCGAAACCGCGCGCGATGGACAGATCCGCCACCACACTGCCCGCCGGTAAATCTTGCAGATAATTCATGACAAAAGATAATTCATCCAAACCCTGTTGCAGGGTTTTATGTTGCACGCCAAGCGCCGCGACCTGCGCTGCGAAAGAATTATCGGCAGTTTTAATTTGCGATAATCGCAGCGCGCGCGCTACCACATCTGGCGCCAAACCCTGCGCGGTCAGTTGCGCGGTAACGCCGTCGGCGCCGATTTTATCCAGCTTGTCCAGCGTGCGGATTGTGGTTTGAATGTCTGCAATGCCAAGGCCGCACAAAAACCCATCGAGGATTTTGCGGTTGGAGATATGCAATCGTACATCGGTAATGCCGAGCGCAACGAGCACATCCCAGATGATCAGTGGCATCTCGGCATCGAAATGCAGTGGCAGATTGTCAACATTGATGACATCGACATCGCATTGGTAAAATTCGCGGTAACGCCCTTCCTGTGGACGTTCACCGCGCCAGCTGCGCTGCATCTGGTAACGTTTGAACGGGAAGGACAGCGCGTTGAAATGCTGCGCCGTATAACGCGCCAGCGGCACCGTCAGATCATAATGCAGCGCGAGGCGCGCGTCTGATTTATCTTTGTCGTCCGCCTGCAGGCGATTGAGCGTATAAATCTCTTTATCGGTTTCACCCTTGGCCAATAAAATCTCGAGCGCTTCGACCGACGGCGTCTCAATATTGCAAAAGCCATAGCTTTCAAACACGCGGCGGCAGGCATCAAACCAGTGTTGCTCGGCACGCCGCTGCGCCGGCAGCCATTCCGGAAAACCGCTTAAGGATTGGGGTTTGATGATTTTTGCTGAGGACATGATGCTGATTAATAGGAATTTGACGCCTTTACGCAATAGTGTTTGAAAAACATCTACCAATTCGGTAAAGTAAAATCATGGAACCGCAAGCGCCGCCCATTTCACTTGATCTTGAAACGTACAATGCCCTGGCTGAAAATGCCAAAGGCTTTGGCGTCAGCATTGAAAATTACATCGGTCATTTGGTCGCACCGCAGATCAAGCGGCGCGATGAACCAAAAGTGTCATTATTGTCGTTGATTGGTAAGGGCCAAGGCTTGCCTGGCGCCTACACGAGCATGGAAGAAATGATGGCGGATATTCGCGCCGGTCGGGAAGGTCGTTCATAGTGACATTTGCCGCGCAACGCATTTACTTGGATGCGAATGCCATTATTGCCGTTTTGGAATTCCCCGCCAATGTGCCACAGCTCATTGATCAAGTTATGATACCGATTGCGCGTGAAAAAATTACAGGTATCGCATCGCGCCTGACGCTGGCTGAATGTATGGTAAAACCGCTACGTCAAAATGATGCCGCCGCCCGTCAGTTATTTGAAAATTTTCTACTGCGCGGCCCCATACAATTATTTTCCATCTTCAACGAGATTTTGGATCAAGCAACTGTAATACGCGCTAAATATGGTTTCCATTTGCTGGATGCCATTCATCTTGCTACCGCCGTGACAACAAAATGTGACGCAATTATTTCAGATGATCTGGAATGGCAAAAATTTCCTGGCCTTCCGATTTACGATTTTAACCATTTCTTATAGTCACCAACTCTTCACAATCCCCGCAATTGCCCTTTGGCCGCTGAACCCCTAGAATAGCCGGCCAACCGCCTGACTCGGGCTCTTTCAAACCGTACTAATGCTGCAATTTATCAATAATACCTTTGCTTATGTGATGTCGAGCCTGCGCCAGCCGCTGGACAGTTTTATTCGTCTCGAGACCGCGGATGACAAGGTGACGCTGGTTGGGGATGACGGGTCGCTGGTCTCCTATATCAAAATCAAAGGCGCGCGCCAGATTATCGGCGACGCCGAATATAACTGGATGGTCGAGCAGGCAACGCTGAAACTGGGCGCGCGGTTTGACCGCCCCGGCCATGGCCTGCAGGTCTATTTCATGCGCAACCCCGACCGCGCCGCCGACGAGCTGGCCGGGCAAATGCGCGCGGCGCGCCAGTCGGCGGTTGCGATCGGCCTCGAACTCGAAGACTTGTTTGACGAGCGCCAGCGGCACCTGTCCAAATATCTGGCGGCGGAAGACATTTATTTTGTGGTCTGGACGCGCCCGACGTTATTGCCGAAATCGGAATTTGAACGCACGCTGAAAGAAAAACAGGAACAAAAATGGGTCAAGGCGAAGGACGCGCAATTCCCGTTTGCCGCGCTGCCGGCGCTGCGCACCCGTCACCGCAGTTTTATGCTGGCGGTGTCATCAGGCCTGGAAGAGCTGGGCATCCAGTGTGAAATTACCGAGGTGCATGATGTCATGCGCGCCATCCGCGCCAGCATTTACCCCAACCGCAATCATGACGGGTTTCGCGCGGTCCTGCCGGGTGACAAGGTCCCCGTGCGCGAGCCGCGTGGCCGCGACAAGCACGATTATTCCGACCTGTTATGGCCGACCATCCCGCATCAGCTGGCGATTGCGGATGCCAAGAATATCAGCAACCGCGTGGTGCAGATCGGCGACCTGATCTGGTCGGCGATTGATATGACGCTGGCCCCCATGGATCCCACGCCGTTTCCGCAATTGCTCGCGCGGCTCGCGGAGATGGATGTGCCATTCCGCCTGTCATTCCTGATTGAAGGCGGTGGGCTGCAGGGCCTGGCGCTGAAAAAGACGCTGGCCTCGGTGCTTGGCATCACCAACGGTGACAACAAACAGATTAAAAAAACCATCGATGCGCTGGAGGTCTTGTCCAAAAGCGAGCCGGTCGCGCGGCTGCGCGTGTCGTTTTGCACTTGGGCGCCCAAGGATAATCTGAAACAGCTGGAAGAACGCGCGGCGATTTTGGCGCAGGCGATTGAAAGCTGGGGCTATGCCCAGGTGACGCAATTGATCGGCGACCCGCTGCAAGGTGTGTTGTCATCGGCGCTCGGCATCGCCTGTGAATCGACCGCGCCGCCCGCCGCCGCGCCGCTGTATGACATTATGAAACTGCTGCCGTGGCAGCGCGCGTCATCACCATTTCCGCGCGGGTCGGTGATGTTCCGCACGCTGGATGGCCGGTTGTGGCCGTACCAGACCGGCAGCAATCTGACCACCACCTGGTTTGACCTGATTTTCGCACAGCCGGGCGCCGGTAAATCCGTGTTATTGAACGCGCTCAATCTCGGCACTGTGGTCAGCCCTGGAAATACCGATCTGCCGTTTATCGCGGTCGTGGATATCGGCCCGTCATCATCAGGGATGATTTCATTATTGAAAGAAGCGCTGCCGCCCGAAAAGCGCCACCAGGTCGCGCATTATAAAATGCAGCTGACGGCGGAATATGCGGTGAACCCGTTCGATACCCAGTTGGGCGCGCGGTATCCCTTGCCGGACGAGCGCAGCTTTTTGATTGAGCTGATGACGATGCTGTCAACGCCGCCGGGCCAAGCCGCGCCCTATGACGGGATTCCGCAGCTGGCGGGATTGGTGATTGATGAGATGTACCGCTGGCGCGACGACCGCGCCGCTAATGCGGAGCCGCGCGGTTATCTGGAATTTGTCGAAGCCGAGGTGGATGCGGTTATTAAGAAACATAACATCCATCTGCCATCCGAACCCGTGTGGTGGGATGTCGTGGATGCATTGTTCGATAAGGGTCTCATTCACGAGGCGGGTTTGGCGCAGCGCCATGCCTCGCCCATTTTAACCGATGCGGTGACGGCAGCGCGACGCCCGCAGATCCGCGCGCTGTTGGATGAAACCTCCATCGGCGCGTCATCGGAAGGCGTCATCCACGCCTTTGAACGGATGATGGCGTCGGCGGTCAGGGAATATCCGATCCTGTCCGGCATCACCAAATTTGATATTTCGGATACGCGCGTCTGCGCGCTCGATCTGCAGGATGTCGCGCCGCAGGGCGATGAAACCGCCGACCGGCAAACCGCGCTGATGTACATGCTGGCGCGGCACACCTTGGTGCGGCATTGGTGGCTGGGTGAAGATGCGCTCAAACACTTCCCCGAAAAATACCGCCCGCATCATGAAAAACGCTTGAAGGCGATCAAGGAAACGCCGAAGCGGTTGTGTTATGACGAGTTTCACCGCACGTCGAAATCCAAATCGGTGCGGTCGCAGATTGTGCGCGACGTGCGCGAGGGCCGGAAATGGGGCGTGCAAATCGTGCTGTCGTCACAGCTGCTGGATGACTTTGACGATAATATGGTCGATCTGGCGACCGGCGTGTGGATTTTAGGGGCGGCGGTGTCCGACCGCGCGATTTCCTATGCCTCGGAACGCTTTGGGCTATCCGATACCGCGCGCTGGGTCATGCGCCACCGTTTAACTGGCCCACGGCGTTCGGGCGCGCCGGCGCTGCTCGTCCTCGGCACCAATGAAGGCCGTTATGAACAGCATCTGATCAATACGCTGGGGCCGATTGAATTATGGGCGCTGTCAACCTCGGCCGAGGATGTCGCGCTGCGCCGCCGGTTGTATGAGCAATTAGGCGCCGGGCGCGCGCGGCAGGTGTTGGCGACCGCCTTTCCGGCCGGCACCGCCCGCCCCGAAATTGTGCGGCGTTTGAATGCGCAGGCGGAAACCGGCGGTACGGCGGCGGGCCTGTCCGTCGTCATTGATGAAATCGCCCAGGAATTGGTTGCGGCGGTTACCACCGATCCGCTAAAAGAGTTGAAGAGATAGCGAGACGATGAGCGACACCCGCAACCAGATTTTGGCGACCATTGCGATCTTTCGGGACATTGCGACGCCCTTGTTGAACGCGGTCGCCGAAACCGGCGGGCCGCATGCCGGCGACCCTGACCGCCCGGAAAAAACCCCCGAAAATAATGCCGCGATTGTCAGCACACTGATTGAAACCACCGGCGAGATCGCCAAACACCTGGCGACCGAGCTGGGCGCCGCCAATGCGTCAACCGATGACTGGGTGCGCTGGAAATTGGCCAAGGTCGTGGCCGATGTCGTCGCCAGTTATTACCGCGCCACCGCACAGCCATTGCCGATGGACAAGGCCGAAGAAATTTTGCCGCTGCTGCAGACCGCCGCCGGCACGCTGGACGATTTTGCGCCGCAGACCGCGCCGCCGCCCACGGCCGCCTTGCAGCCGATCCGCGCCATCAACCATATTATCCCCGTGATGTCGGCGATTGCGCGTTTCGCCTTTGGTCGCCCCGAGGCCGAGGTCACCGGCGAAGTTTGCGACAAATTGCGCGAACGCACCAAGACGCTCGCGTCACAATTCGCCTTTGATGAAATGCCCGCCGAATTACGCCCCGAATTCGATGACGGCATCTTGGAGGCGATTGGCAAGCTCTATGCGGAAAGCCATTATGCCGAAATGGACCGCCTGCTCGATATGGCGCCCGATGAACGCGCCAAATACGTCAATGCGCATAACAACAAACCGCCGATGGACCCGGTGTGGGAGGCGTTCGACCTGCGCATCGAAATGCTAACAGTTCTGATCAAACATATTATAATACCGGATGACAGCCAGATGGACCCCGGCGATGAAACGTCGGGCAGTGGCGGTGGCGGCAGCGGTAACCGCCAGTTGAAAATGACCAATACGGGTATGGGCTAATCACACATGATGGCTTTATGATGACTGGGCAAATTTTGGGCATGTGCCTGCTGCTGGCATCGCAAGTGTATCAGGTGCCGCCGCATGCGCTGATTGCGATGATGCATGTGGAAGGCGGCAAGATCGGCCAGGCGGTCGGCCCCAACCAGAACGGCAGTTATGATCTGGGGCCGATGCAGGTCAATACCCGCTGGGTGCCCGAGCTGGCCAAAATCTGGCAGGTGGATGAGGCGACCGCACTGTCCCGCGTGCGCGATAACGGCTGTGTCAATGTGCATGTCGCGGCGTGGATTTTGCGCCAGCGCGTCAATGACACTGGCAGCCTGTATCAGGGCATTGCCGCCTATCATTCCTATACGCCGATGTATGGCAATCCCTATGTGTTAAAGGTAGTCGCCACCATGCGCCGTTTGGGCTTGGTCAGGCCCAAAAGTGAAGTACAGACGGCAGATAACAGCGCGGCGGCCGCCGCGCCTAGCGTCGCCGTGCCGCAAACGCCGTAATGCAATTTGTAAGATATCTGCCAGTTGCCTAATAGTTAGTTACAAGGCAACTTCCCCTCTCCCTTGAGGGAGAGGGTGCCCCAAAGGGGCGGGTGAGGGGTAACAAATTTTATTACTGCCGCACCAACCCCTCATCCGGCGCTACGCGCCACCTTCTCCCTCAAAGGGAGAAGGGAACAACCCGAAAGGTCTGAGCCATGCCCAACTTCACCATTGAACATTCCACCAACGTCACACCAAACCGTGGTTGGGACGCGGTTTTCGACGCGCTGTTCACCAAGGCCGCCAGCCACCCGACCATGGCGCGCGACGCGATGAAGGGCCGTGTGCGGCAGTTGGAACACAGCTACATGGATGACGGCGCGCCGGACAAATCCTATGTGCATCTGGAAGTCGCGCTGCTGTCAGGCCGCGAACCTGCCATGCTTACCGCGCTGGGCAATGATCTGGTAAACTTGTTGCCGGACATGTTCAACGTCACCGCGCAGTGCCAGTTCACGGCCGAGTTGCGCGATATGGCGCGGGAGCGGCATTTTAAGGTGAAAGTCAGTTGAATTTAAATTCATAAAATTTAATTAATTTTCATGAAATATTAAACGGAGCGTTTTAGCATAATAAGTATCAGAGCTTATATGCAAATAACTTCCTTTTCAACATTAAGGCCAAAACCTGATCTGTTAGGCAACACAGATGTAAAAAAATGGCTGGACAATATTTATGACTACATTGTCGCTAATGAAAATCAATTATTTAGGGCAACTGTTGAAACGCGCGTTGTTTTACTTGAAGAACTAACCAGAGCAACAATAGCGTTACAAGCTTTTGGAAAAACTGTTCCACATAAAGCATATGTTGCAGCGGATATTTTATATAAACAACTGAGGCCGTATTACGAAATAACAAAAGAAACGGCGCAATTAAGGGAAAATCCTAACGCCATACTCGATTTTCAAAAAACTTTCGACAAGTTTAGTACAAACACTCAAATACGAAGTGCCGAAAGATCAATTCGGCATGCTATTAATGATTTTAAAGACATGCTTAACTATGATTTAAGTGATTTTAATATTACTAAAACATCAAAAGAAACCGGTGCCGATTTTAATTTTGTTAATTTAAAGTTACGCTTATCTAGTGATGAATTTAAGGGGTCTGTTTATAATGTTAATGGCCACAATCTTTTAGCAGGTCAAATAGTTCATGAATTATTTCATGCACATGACAGAAAATTCTTATCATCATATTTTCAAAATAAACAATTTGCTTTAGTGATTGGCCGAGGCAGTATTTTTGAACGCATTATGATTTGTGCCTATAATATGCGATATAAATTAAAAGACGGCCAATCTCAATTCGACAAAGACCTATATTATAATAATCCTTTAGAATATCGCGCTTATGCCCTTCAAAAGGCGTGGCCTGAACTTGTTAAACAAGCACAAGCCGATATTCACGATTCAATTGCCTTCTTGTCATCAAAAAATATTCAAAATCTTGTTTTAGGAATAAAACAAATTTTACTTCAACAACCGATTTTACAAGCCAAACTGAAAGCGGCTAAACTATATGGAACTTTGCGTTCAACAAACGAGCTATTTCAACAAATGGCAAATGTTACAGGCATTGGACAGGCTGATACCCAAAAAATATTACAAAAGGGGCCGGTGTCCTCATTAAAAGAAACTTTAACCCGGCTCGGAAAAAGTGAGGCTGGCCGCATTTACTTAGGCCGTCTACAAAAATCAGTTTTAACAATTGAGAAAAATATGGTTTGGAGCCAAGAAAGATTGAACAGCAAACATAAGGACATGCATCTAAAAGATGATGATGGCAAACAGTCTGGTCGCGTTGCGATAGTCGTTAATAGTATGCAAGTTCAAAAATCGATTGTTGATGACATAAATTCAATTAAACCATTTATACAAAAACCAAAATCGCCAGTACCTTTATAGGCTAACGTTTCGCCGGGATGTAGCCGCGCAAGCGCCGGTTAGCGACCATCAGCTGCGGCACCGAAATCTGTGACGAGGCGCGGATGTCGGCGGTCAGTTTCTGGAGGCGCTTCATAGTGATCGGGTTATTCGCGGTCCAGAGTTCAATCGCGTCCCCATCGGTTTTACCAGCACTTTTGGAGAGGATTTGTGTGGTCAGGCGTTCCTGATGCGCAATGAAGTCTTCGACCAGGGTCGAATAGGCTTGGCGTTCCCAGTAATCGGTCGCCTTGGCCTGGCGCGCCTGTTCGCGGAGCCAGTCGAGCGACAGATGTTCGCCCACCGCGAAAAAGGTTTCTGCGGCATACAGCACCGATTGTTTGGTATCATCGGCGACCTTGATAATCGCAAAGGCGGATGACAGCGAGCGCAAATCACTGATGCGCAGCGCGAGCGCCGATGGCACGCCCTGTTCACGTAGGGATTTAATATGCCAGTCATGGACGCGTTTGCGTTCCGGCGGCATCGTCTTGGTAATGTTTTTGGCTAGCGTTTCGTAATAGGGCGACAGATGCGCAATCGCCCCCGGCATGTCATTGAGCCATTTGGGCCGCGCCAGCATCGCCGGGATCACACGGTCCATCATCTGGATCAGATCGATAAACAGGTCGTATTGCAGGTTGGCGGCGACCTTGCCCTTCAGCTGTTCGACCTGTTCCCAGGTTTCATCAAATTTGAAGACTGCCGCGCAGATGATAAAGGCCTTGACGATATCGGTATATTCCTGGCCGGTGCGGTCGATCAGCCATTTCAGCAGCAGCGGCCCCAACCGGTTGATCATCAAATTGGACAACAGCATCGCTTTCAAATGCGATTTCAAACGGTGATCCAGAATGTCGGCCTGGTATTTTTGGCGCAGTTGTTTGGGGAAATAATCCAGCAGCATGCCATCCAGTTCCGGAATATCCGCAACATTATTTTTAACCATATAGCGCGTCAGCGACATTTTGGCATAAGCGATGATGACGGCCATTTCAGGCCGCGTCAGGCCCATGCGGTCGCGCGCGCGCACCGCCAGCGTCGCGTCATCGGGGAGGAATTCCAAGGCGCGGTCGAGCAACCCCGATTGTTCCAGATCCTGGATATAACGCTGTGCCTGTTCGACACGCGGCGGTGACATATAGGTCGCAATTGAAATGGCCAGATTTTGCGCACGGTTGTTTTCCAACACCAGTTCGGCCACGTCATCCGTCATGCTGGCCAACAGCTTGTTACGTTGCGGCAATGTCAGGCCGCCATTGCGCACGATATTGTTGAGCAGAATTTTGATGTTCACTTCATAGTCGGAACAATTGACGCCGCCCGAATTATCAATGAAATCGGTATTCAGCAAAATGCCGCGCTGGGCCGCGGCAATCCGCGATTGCTGGGTCATGCCCAGATTCGCGCCTTCGCCGATCACCTTGCATTGCAATTCGTCCGCCGTAATGCGCAGCGCGTCATTGGCCTTGTCACGCACCTCGGCATCCGTTTCATGGCTGCTGCGCACATAGGTGCCGATGCCGCCAAACCACAGCAATTCGGCGTTGGATTTTAAAATCGCGCGGATCAATTCGTTGGGCGTGACGACATCTTTATCCAGATGAAATGACGCTTTGATCTCGGGCGTCAGTTTTAAATCTTTGGCGGTGCGGTCGAACACCGCGCCGCCCTTGGATAACAATTTCGGATTATAATGTTCCCAAGCGAGCACATCATCAAACAGCCGCTGGCGTTCTTGAAAACTCACTTTTACATCCGGACTGGGATCGCAGAAAATGGATTTGTAATTGACCGCGCCGACGAGTTTGATATGCGGCGACAACAGCATACCGTTGCCGAACACATCGCCGCCCATGTCACCGATGCCGACCACGGTAAAATCTTCCGCCTGGATGTCTTTGCCCAGCTCATGGAAATGCTGCATGACGGATTCCCAGGCACCACGCGCGGTGATTGCCATGGTTTTATGGTCGTAACCGTGCGAGCCACTGGAGGCGAAAGCATCCTCCATCCAAAAACCGTATTCGCGCGACAGTTCATTGGCGATATCGGAAAAACCCGCGGTGCCTTTGTCCGGCGCCGCCACCACATAAATATCATCGTCATCATGACAGATGACATCGGCCGGTTTGACGATGCCCTGGGGTGTCCAGTTATCGGTAATATCCAGCAAACCGCGGATTAGGATTTTGTAACATTCCGCGCCTTCCACTTGGCGCGCCTTGGGGTCGCTGGGCGCCTGTTTGCAGTAAAAGCCGCCTTTGGCCCCGGTTGGCACGATCACGGTGTTTTTAACATTCTGTGCCTTCATCAGGCCCAGGACTTCATCGCGATAATCCTCGCGCCGGTCCGACCAGCGGATGCCGCCGCGCGCGATTTTACTGGTGCGCAAATGGATGGCCTCCACACGCGTCGAATAAACATAAACTTCATAGAGCGGGCGCGGCGCCGGCAAATCCGTTATGTGCTGGCTGTCCAGTTTGAAACTGACATAAGGTTTGTAATTACCCTGCGCGTCACGCTGGAAAAAATTGGTGCGCAACATCGATTGGATGACATTGAACAGGCGGCGCAAAATATAATCTTCATCGGATGAGGCGATGGCGGACAACCGCTCCTCAATCTTTGCGGTCAGTGCTGCCACGTCCCTATCGCGCGGCATTTTGCCGGCATGGTTGGGGTTAAACCGCAAGTGAAACAGTTTGATAAAACTGCTGGCGACATCGGCATGCTTATCCAGCGTGTCGGTGACATATTTTTGGCTGTAAGGCAGCCGCGCCTGGAGCAGGTAACGCGAACAGGCACGCAGCAGCCAGACTTCGCGCCAGGCCAAATTGGCGCTGGTCAAAATTTTGTTGAACGGATCGTTGCTGAGCTGGCCGCTCAAAATATGTAAAAAGGCGTTTTGAATATCCGTCTCGCGCGCCATGATCTCCGCCTGCTGCGCGGCCGGCACGTTTAAGGTAAAATCCTGAAAAAACACCTGCACCGGCGCCGCTGCCGGGTTGGGCAACGTGCAATGATACGGTTGTTCATTGACCACTTGGAAACCCATGTTTTCCAATAGCGGCAACAGCGTTGAAATTGCGAACGGCTGGTCTTTTTGATACAGCGACACATGCAAACTGTCGGCATCAGCGCCATCCCGGCGTGAAAAATGCAACGCCGCGCTTTTCCCGCTGGTTAAAAAATTCTCAATCGCCACCGCATCCTGCACCGCCTGCGCCGGTGTCACATTTTCCTGATAGGACATGGGAAAGGCGTTGGTATATTTTTGTGCGGCGGCGGGTGGCATGCTTTTGGCGATAGCCTGTTGCAACTTCCCGCGCCAGGCGGATTGTGGCGGCGCGATACTATCCTGGCCGGTACTGATTGACTGCCAAAGGTTTTGCGCGAGCGCCTGCCATTCTGCCTCGGGTCGTGTGGCATAATTTTTTTTATCAATCAGCCCTTGAAACGACGTCCAGAACTCCGTTGGCAAATTGCCGCGCGCACTGTCGGTCGGGCGTGGTTTCTTGGTCACAGACATCGGGAGCATAACTCTGGTAAAACTGGGCCGACCATAAAACAGCCGCGGTTATGAAGTCAATCTGGGGGGCCGCTGGCGGCGGGTTCATTTGCGCCGCAATCATCTGTAATTTTGACTATTTACTTGGCGGTGCCGATTTTGATCGCGGTGATGACCAGCAGCACCGCAAAGGCCTTGCGCAGCATATCTTGGGGCACCAGGGGCGCCCAGCGTGCACCGAAATAACAGCCGATAAAAACGCCCAATGCTAATAGCAGCGCCAACTTGACATGATCGTTCGGCAAATACCCGGCGCGCCAATAGGCGGTTACCCCTAGCAGCCCGACCGGCAACAGCGAAGCCGCGAGCGAGGCCGCACCCGCCTCCTGTTGGGTAAAGCCCAGCAAAATCACCATCATCGGCACCATGACGATACCGCCACCGATACCGAAAAAGCCGGATAAAATGCCGGCGAACAAACCGATGGTGAGAGCGATAAAGAGGGTCATATGCGACGCGGAAGCAAGAATCAAATACCATCTAAACGGAAATCTGGCATGAACACTATTAAAATTATAAAGCCGCCCAGCGGACCGGCGCCGTTGCAGATACGGGAAGTCTGGGTCGGGTTAGAATTGCCGTTGCGGCTGAGCCGGCCGCATTTTGGACTGGTTGAAAAACAGCTTAATCCAAAGCCAGGTTTGATAGCAGCGCTTAAACGTTTATTAAGCGGCTCCATTGCCTTGCAAAAAGGTTACTATGTGAACAGCGCGCAAGCGTTGGGCGTTTTGCAAGACCACAATCTGGTCGCATTCAATTGGTGGGCGGCGCATGCGCCGCAATTTTTAAAACCGAATATGTATTTCCTGTTTGAGGCCAGCTGCGCGGCGTCCCCCACAATTGGCACAACCGCACCGCCCACAACGTCATTCTGGACAGACATGCTGACAGCAAACTTCCGGACGTTGGGACATTTTTTTATCGGCCTGGTTATTCTTCTTGGCACGCATGAAATTCTGAACCAGGTTAAATATTCAGTTGCAGTGCTTGATATTCCCAAGCACTTTTATGCTGCCAATATCGGTATCATCTTAATTCAAGTCATCATAAACCTGTGGTTATTGGTGGGTGTATGGCGCTGGTCGATGCGGCGCAAAGCATTTATTGTCTTTGGCATCGCCGCCGTCATGGCGATTTTTAAAATATTTTTACCGGCGGTCGCGCCGCTGCAACAAGATGTCGCGGCGATCTTGTGGCCTTATCAAAAATATTATGATCGCTTTGATATTCGAGATGATACGCTGGTATTTCATGGCCGTTTTGATCAAGGCATCACCGATGCGGCGGCAATGATAATTGCCGGAAATCCGCAAATCACCGCCGTCGCTTTCGCCGACAGCCGCGGCGGCTGGATGCAGGAAGGTCAAGGTCTGGGGCAGTTTATTCATGATCATCAGCTGGATACACGTGTCAGCCGCAGCTGTATGTCAGCCTGCACGGTGGCTTTTTTGGGCGGGAAAGCCCGCGTTCTCATCAAGGGCGCGCAGCTTGGTTTTCATCAACCCGTCCCCATTGCGGATGACAAATCTTACCGTATCTTGGCGGATAAGGCGCGGCATTATTTTATGCAGATGGGGATTGCCGAAGATTTTTTTAATAAGATAATGCATATACCCTACAAAACAATCTGGGTGCCAACTGATGATGAATTGATGGCGGCCCATGTGGTAACCAAGATAGTGCCGCGGACAATTCCTTAGCAGATTCAATATCTATGCGATGTTGAAAAGCAACGCATCTACCCGTTGTTTTAATTCTTCCCGGTTGCCACTATTCTCAATCACATAATCAGCCCGCGCGCATTTATCGGCATCCGGCAGTTGCCGCGCATCACGGGCGGCGAACATGTCAGCCGTAAGACCGGGACGCTGCAAGGCGCGCGCCAGGCGAATGTCATAAGGTGCAGAGACAGTGACAGTAATATCGACATCCTGGTCACGGCCGGTTTCAAATAATAATGGAATATCCAACACCGCAAGGTGTTCGCCCCGCGCCCGCGCGACATCTAAAAAATGATCGGCACTGGCGCGCACCAGCGGATGAATATAGGCTTCCAGTTTCAAGCGCTGCTTGTCATCATTAAAAATAATACCGGCCAGTATTTTGCGATCGACCAGACGATCCAGCTTGGTTTTGACAACCGCCTCAGGAAAATGCAGCGCCATCCAGTTGATGATTTTTTGATCGAGATACAGGCGATGCACCGCCTCATCCGCATCATGCACAGCAATGCCGCGTTCGCGTAATAATTTTACCACGGTGCTTTTTCCCGCCCCGATGGAACCGGTGAGGCCGATTACGCGCATTAACGTTTTCTCGCGCTGGCCGTCCTTCTCCCTTGCGGGAGAGGGTGATGCGAAGCATCGGGTGAGGGGGTTTTCGGCCGTCTCAGCGGATGTGAATCTCCCTCATCCGGCCTATCGGCCACCTTCTCCCGCAAGGGAGAAGGACAAGCTTTCAAAGTCCAGCGCTTCATGCTTGCAAACTTTCCAACACATGCGCGCGCAGGTCTGGCGTTACTTCTGGCCGCACGCCGAAAAAGGCCTCAAAGGCCGGGACTGCCTGGTGCAGCAACATGCCCAAACCATCCACCGTGGCGAGACCTTGCGCGCGCGCCTGGGCCAACAGCGGCGTCACCAGCGGCCTGTACACAATATCACACACGACACTGTGTTGCGGCAGCGTGGATAAATTGACATCCAGCGCCGGTTGCGCGGCCATGCCAAGCGTGGTGGTATTAACCAAAAGCGCAGCATCGGACAGCATGGCGTGGCGCCCTTCCCAGTCAAACGTCTTAATGACATCGCTGCTGGCCAGATCTTCGGCCAGTTGCACGGCACGCCAGCGGTCGCGGTTGATCAAACGAATCTGCGCCGCGTCCATTTCCAATAAGGCCGCCGCCACCGCGCGCGCCGCGCCGCCCGCACCCAAGACCACCACGGTGCCATTGGCCAAATTTAAACCCGGCTGGCATTCACGCAGGTTTTTCATAAAGCCATAGACATCGGTATTCATACCGTGCAGCTGGCCATTGGCGATGGTGACGGTATTAACCGCGCCCAGCCGCCGCGCGCTGTCGGCCACGGTATCGACCAGTTTCAGCATCGCCTCTTTGTGCGGCGCAGTAACGTTAAAGCCGCAATAACCACCGCGCAAACTGGCAAGATTATTTTCAAGATTATCAGGCGCGATGCCCAGCGCGTCATAGCTGCCGTCAATCCGGTACTTTTCAAGCCAATAGCGGTGCAGTACCGGCGACAGGCTGTGGTTGATAGGCCAGCCGATGACGGCAGCTTGCAAAATGGGCAAAGACATTATCCGTTATGCCAGAAATTTTTGATGAAAGTAAATAATCGCTAGGCAGCCGGGCGGCTGGGCGGCTAGACTTATAATGTGACCGATATGCTGGAAAACTTTACTGCCGCCGGGGCCAGACTACGCGCCGCCATCGCCACGCAAGACTGGTCTTATGCCGTATCATGCTATCCTGCTTACCGCGCGGCATTGACCAAACTGGAAGCATTATTGCACCCGGCCGCTAACGATTCTTATCCTAACTTTTATGAGCGGCCTATGCCCGCGCCGCATTGGTATTATTAAAGATCAATCACCTCGCCGCCCTGCGCTTCAAGCCGGCGTTCCAACAATGTAATGACTTCGGCAGCGGTTTCCTCAATCGAGCGGCGCGTGACATCCACCACTGGCCAGCCGCGCGACGCGAACAGGCGGCGGGCCTGCTGAATTTCGGCGCGGATCGCCTCGGCATCGGTATAATTTTCAACCGCGCGGTCGGCCAGATGTTTGACGCGCGAGCGGCGGATGTTGGACAGATGCGCGGGATCGGTCGTTAGCCCCACCACCAGCGTATTTTTCAAGTCATACAATTCCGGCGGCGGCTCGATACCCGGTACCAACGGGATATTGGCGGTTTTGATGCCGCGGTTGGCCAGATAAATGGAAGTTGGGGTTTTGGAGGTGCGCGAGACGCCGACCAAGACCACATCCGCATCATAAAGGTTGCCGCCGCGCTGGCCGTCATCATGATCGAGGGTGAAATCCATCGCCTCAATGCGTCTGAAATAAGCCTCATCCATCACATGCTGTTTGCCCGGCGCCGATTCAATTGGCAGTTGCAGCCAATCAGATAATGAACTGATCGCGACATCCATCAAACCGACATTTTTGATATTCATATCGGCACAAACCGCATCCAGTTGATGCATCAAGGTTTTATCGGCAAAGGTGGAAAACACCAGGCCGGGATTGTCGCGGATCCCGGCAATTGCCTGGGCCAGCTGCGCTTCGGTGCGGATCATGAACCAGTGATGCTTTTTGACAATCGCCTTACTGAATTGCGCGAGCGCGGCGCGTGTTAAGCCCTTGATGGTTTCGCCGGTGGCATCCGACACCATATGCAGATGATGAATTTTTAAATTAGGCACGGCGGCGGGATTCATGGGCCGTACGTTATCAGCTTTCAGCGCGGGGGATAAGCCTGTGGATAGTTTTGTGTGCATCTTTGTTGTATAGATTATCCCACCTGCCGCTGGTTAATTTCATGTTTTATACAGCGGCACGGGCACAAGAACTGTATTTGTGGATAACGGGAATAACTGTTATCTTTATATCAACGGTGCATTAAATTTATTTTTGAATTCAATAGCTTATAAATATTATCCACAAGTTATACACAGCTGTAATCTGTAAGACGACTGTGGATAAAACATGAATGCTTTGGGGAAACCGGTAATCCCCGTTATCCACAGGCTCAACATACAACAACATCCTAAATATCTAATCTTTTATATATTAAGAAAAGGTTTGACCTGTGCGTAAAAAGCCGTTAAGCGAATTTTATCAAAGCGAATACCTGTCTGTCAGGTCAAACTATGCTCGCTTGTCACATCTCGCCCCCCGCTTTTGTCAATGAACCTCGACGACCTTAAGAATAAAACCGCAACTGAACTTTTGCCGATGGCGGAAGACCTCGGCATTGAAAATGCCGTCTCGATGCCGCGCCAGCTGATGCTGTTTGCGATCCTGAAAGAAATGGCCCAGCAGGGCACCACCATCTCCGGCGGCGGCGTCTTGGAAACCCTGCCCGACGGGTTTGGGTTTCTGCGCTCGGCGCAAGAAAATTACCTGCCCGGCCCGGATGATATCTATGTGCCGACCGCGGTCATCCGCAAATACGGCCTGCGCACCGGTGATACCGTGTCCGGCCAGATGCGTGCGCCCAAGGACGGCGAAAAGTATTTTGCGATTGAGCAGATTGACGCGGTTAACTTCGATGACCCCGATAACCTGCGCCACCGCATCAATTTTGATAACCTGACCCCGCTGTACCCCCAGGAAAAACTCAAACTGGAAGTTGAAACCACGGAAAAGGTGGAAAAGGCGGTCGCCGCCGCGGGTAAACGCGGGGCGAAACGCGATACCAAGGATATGGTCGGCCGCATCATCGAACTGGTCGCGCCCCTGGGCAAGGGCCAGCGCGGCCTCATCGTCGCGCCGCCGCGCGTCGGGAAAACCATGATGCTGCAGTCGATCGCGCATTCGATTGCCGTCAATCACCCCGAAGTCTATTTGATCGTCCTGTTGATTGATGAACGCCCGGAGGAAGTCACCGACATGAAACGCTCGGTCAAGGGCGAGGTGATTTCCTCGACCTTTGACGAGCCAGCGTCACGCCATGTCCAAGTCGCCGAGATGGTCATTGAGAAGGCCAAGCGTTTGGTGGAACATAAAAAGGATGTGGTCATCCTGCTCGACAGTATCACGCGCCTGGGGCGCGCCTATAACACCGTGGTGCCATCATCGGGCAAGGTTTTAACCGGCGGTGTCGATGCCAATGCGCTGCAGCGCCCGAAACGTTTCTTTGGCGCAGCACGGAATATCGAACAGGGCGGTTCCCTCACCATCATCGCAACCGCGCTGATCGATACTGGCAGCCGTATGGATGAAGTGATTTTTGAGGAATTCAAAGGCACCGGTAACGCGGAAATCATCTTGGACCGCAAGATTGCCGACAAACGCACCTTCCCTGCCATCGATGTCGCCAAATCCGGCACGCGGAAGGAAGAACTGCTGGTTGACCGCGGCGTCCTGTCCAAAATGTGGGTCTTGCGCCGTATCTTGTCGCCAATGGGCACCAATGATGCGATTGAATTTATCATCGATAAACTCAAGGACACCAAAAATAATGACGACTTCTTTGACAGTATGAATAATTAAACGCTGTCATCCCGGGTCATTTTGCCCTTCGCTGTCGCTCGCGCGGCCCGGGATGACAGCTGGGAGTTAATATTATTTATAAAACTAACTCAACCGCGCCTTGCTCCATTTCACCGGGTCGGCCAAAAACGCGTGGATGGCCTGTTCGCCGTGGGCGTCTAACAAATCCGTATCATGCGCCGCCATTAACAGATCATCCAGACCCAACAGGGCATAAAGGCTGAGATGATCCGCGGCCAGCGCGGCATAGGCGGCGTCATCGGCGCGTGACAATAACACACAGACATTTTCAAACACCGCCCCCGCAGTGCCGAGTGCGATTTTAAATTTTTCAATCGAGGTGCCGCGCGTGATGAGGTCCTCGACCAGCAGCACGCGTTTACCCGCAACATCACAGCCTTCCACCTGTTGGCCGGTGCCATGCGCCTTTGGCTCCGGGCGGATGTAACAGAGCGGCTTGTTCAAACGGTCGGCCAGCAAGGTTGCCAGGGGTACACCGGCCGTGACACCGCCGGCAATGATATCAATATGTTCAGCACCGATTTTAGCGGCAATCATCTCCGCCATGGCATCAGCGAGGACTTTCCGCGCGGCGGGATGGCCGATGACGAGGCGGCAATCAATATAAAAAGGTGATAATAACCCCGAGGTCAGTTTAAACGGTTCGACGATATTAATCTTGAGCGCGCCAGTGTCGAGCAGCGCCTGGGCCAAGGTCAAATTTTTCATGATCTTGTAATATCAGGGTTTTTTTTGGGCGAACAGAAAAAAATTGACGACTTGGTTTTTTGAATTCATGATGTGTTATCTTACATATTTGAGGAAATTTATGCCAAAGCGCAAAAGATGCGAACATGTTCAAGTGATATCCAAGCAAATGCCGGGAAATCAGAATATTTTGGACGGGATACCAGAAAGTCTTGCCGGGTTACCCTGTGTTGCCATCGTCTTTCATGATGGCCCAGACACAGTAAGTAATTGCATACAGGGCAGAACCGTCATTACGCGCTATATAAAGTTTGAAGATACAGATACATGTAATTTATCAACGAATTTGGGCCAAGCCGGTAACGAAAAAGGTTGTCCCCCGTATGTGACAATTGTTTTTATTCCAACGGTAAGACAAAATCTTTATTTGCCGCGGCAGGCAACACTGCAGCGTACGGAATTGGGCGTAAAAACAATTTATCCTTTTCTGGAACTTGCCTGTATGGAAACCACACAGGCGCTTATGTACACATCTGCAACAGAACTTTCCCCACTGTCTGGCGCGACTCGAGCAACCGGTGGGCATCTGATGCTTTAGCCAGCGGCAAAATATTGGCAATCACCGGCGTGACGATGCCTTCCGCCAAAGCTTCAAATACCGTCTCTGCCGCTTCGTCCAAATCGTCACGCGTTTTGATGTAATCGAACAGCGTCGGGCGCGTTAAAAACAGCGAGCCGCGTTTGGATAATTCCTGTGGATCAAACGATGAAATACTGCCCGAGGCCTGGCCGAAACTGACCAGCATGCCACGCGGCGCGAGACTGTCCAAACTGGCAGTAAAGGTTGCCTGCCCCACACCGTCATAAACCACATTGACACCGCGGCCCTCGGTCATTTCGCGCACGCGCGTCGCAATATCTTCAACCGTGTAATTAATCACCTTGTGGCAACCATGCTGTTTGGCAATCGCAGCCTTGTCATCGCTGCCGACGGTACCGATGACGCGCACGCCAAGCGCCTGGGCCCATTGCACAAGCCACAAGCCAACGCCGCCCGCCGCAGCATGCACGACAATCCAATCGCCTTTTTCCACCGGAAAGGTTTTGTACAATAAATAATGGGCAGTCATGCCCTGCAGCATGCTGGCCGCTGCGGTTTCGGTGGAGACGCGTTTCGGCAATTTTATCAGCCGCGCGGCTGGCGTATTGCGCACGGCGGCATAAGCGCCCGGTAGACCGGCATAGGCAACCCGGTCGCCGACCGCGAAATCTTTTACCCTTGGTCCAACTGCGGTCACGGTACCCGCGCCTTCCATACCCAACACCGCCGGCAGCTGCGGCAATGGATACAGCCCGCTGCGCTGATAGATATCAATGTAATTGACGCCGCCAAACTCCTGCGCAATTTGCACTTCGCCTGCACCGGGCGCGGCAGGTGAAAAATCACGCGCCGTTAAAACATCAGCAGCACCGTATTGGTCGAGAAAAATTGCTTGGGTCATATTTAGAAGTTAGCAGAGGAGCTGAGGAAGTGACGAGTGTTTTTTCTTACATATTACAACTTTGACTCGTCCGCTCTTCTGCTATGATAAACCGTTATGTCTAATAATTTTCGGCACATGTTCTTTCCCACCGCGACCGCCGCTGACTGGCACGACTGGCGCTGGCAGATGCGCCACCGCCTCAAAACGCCGGATGATTTTGCACGGGTGTTCAATTTAACCGATGATGAAAGCGCGGCCTTGTTACAGGCCAAAGACCGGCTGCCGGTGGCGCTGACTCCCTATTACGCATCGCTGATGTCACGCGATAATGTGGAAGACCCGCTGCGCCGCGCGCATCTGCCGCGGCTGGCGGAATTTGTACACAGCCCGGGGGAAAGCAGCGACCCGCTGGGCGAGGCGCCGGATGAAAAAGTGCCCGGCATCATTCACCGCTATCCCGACCGCGTGTTGTTTTTACTGACCAACCAGTGCCCCGTTTATTGCCGCTATTGCATGCGCGCACGGCTGGTCGGCAAACTGGATGAGGCGTCACTGATCCCGATTTCGCAATGGCAAGGCGCGCTTGACTATATCCGTGCGCATACCGACATCCGCGACGTGCTGTTGTCAGGTGGTGAGCCATTGATGATCGGCGATGAACGGTTGGACTGGCTGCTGCGCGAACTCAGGCGCATTCCGCATGTGGAGATCATCCGCTTTTCGACCAAGACGCCGCTAATATTGCCGCAGCGCATCACCGTCAATCTGGTGAAAATTTTGAAACGCGCCAATCCGGTCTGGTTGGGGTTGCACATTTTGCATGCCCGCGAATTCACTACTGAAAGTATCATAGCCTTGAACCGCCTGGCGGATGCCGGGCTGGTGCTATCCTCACAAACACCGCTGTTGAAAGGCGTTAATGACAGTGTAGAGACGATCAAAGAGTTGATGCAGCGTTGTGTCAAACATCGTGTGCGGCCCTATTACTTATTCCAGTGCGATCCGATTGCAGGCAGCGCGCATTTGCGCCCGTCGTTAGAAACCGGTTTGGAAATTATCAGTGCGCTGCAAGGTCACACCACCGGTTATGCGGTGCCGCATTATGTGGTGGATGTCGAAGGCGCGGGAAAAATGCCGCTGACCCAAAATTATTATCTGGGCCGCGACCCCGCTGATCCCGATTGGCATCTGCTGCGCAATTATAAAGGCGAGGCCGCGCGTTATTACGATCCGGTATCAGCGGCGCTATATCCTGATCAGCATGATGTAAAAATCTCTCACGCCTAAACCATGTGCTGTTTTTAAAATGGCATGACAAATTTGCCACAGCGCATTGCGCATGCGTCATGCAAATTTTTTTCCGATGTGAAATGAATTTCTGTTTGAAAAACACTGCTGTTTATGGTGCGCGCGTTATGCGTATAAATTTTAGCTATGTCTTACCAGATGTGGGTGCGATAAATTTTTGCGAACACTGCCGCTGGTGGGTTGCTTGCTTTCTCTCTCTATAGACATAATCGAATCATGTAATATCAGTTCCGGTATCTAACTCAGGAGGAACCACAATGGCTGTTACGAAAAAAGCCGCAGCGAAAAAATCGCCTGCAAAAAAATCGACTGCTAAGAAATCAGTCGCTAAAAAATCAACTGCAAAAAAATCTGCAGTGAAGAAGCCAGCTGTTAAAAAAACAGCGGTAAAGAAAACCGCCGCGAAAAAAACCACTGCTAAAAAATCAACCGCGAAAAAAACCACCACAAAGAGATAATCACGTATCTCTTTTTTGCATTTTGGATGCAGATTGTGAAACCCCGCCATCAGCGGGGTTTTCTTTTAGACCGGCAAGTGATTAGGCAGCCTGTCTGGCTGTTGCAATACCGCCGCGCGCTTCAAAATCCAACAACCACAATTTGGTGGGTATGCCGTCGCCACCTGAATAACCGCCCGACAGTTTGCTGCCGCTAGAGACAATGCGGTGGCACGGGATCATCAGCGGCAAGGGATTCTTACCGCAGGCGGTGCCAACTGCGCGCGACCCGGATTGCAGCCGTTCCGCCAGGTGCTGATAGGTGCGCGTCGCGCCATAGGGGATGGTTTGCATCTGTTGCCAGACCCGTTGTTGAAAATCCGTGCCGCGCGGTGCCAACGGAATGCTAAAGGGCCGGTGCGTACCGGCGAAATAGGCGGCCAGCTCGCGCGCCGCAGTTTGCGTGATATGGTCGCCCTGCGTATCCGTTATGGTGCCGGTCGCCCAGGCCAGCCGGACCAGCGCGCAGCCGTCGCTGTAAAGCGCCAGGGGACCCAATGGGGATGTGATATAGTGAATCGTCATGACAGCAACGCTAACAGAGTCGCTGTAGGGTAAGAGAGATTTTTTATGATTAAATTGGCCATCATCATTATGACGAAAAATGAGGCCGTGCGGCTGCCCGCCTGTCTGGCCAGTGTCAAGGATTGCGGTGATGTGTTTGTCATCGATTCCAACAGCACGGATGACACCTGCGCCATCGCGCGCGCGGCAGGCGCGACTGTCGTTAATTTTACCTGGGACGGCCAGTATCCCAAAAAGAAACAATGGTCGCTGGATCAATTGCCGCCGCATTATGACTGGGTGCTGTTTGTCGATGCGGACGAGCGGCTGACGCCGGAATTACAGCAGGAACTGCGCGATTTTTGCATGGCGCCGCCGGCACAGTATAACGCCTATTGGATCACCGCAGATCCAGTTTTCACCGGCCGCCGCCTGCGATATGGGCAAAGCAACCGCAAGATTTGTTTGCAGCGCCGTTCGCAGTCATCATTTCCCGTCGTCAATGATCTCGCCGCTTTCCCGCATGAGGTGGAAGGCCATTACCAGCCGCAGGTGCACGGCACCGTCGGCAGTTTTACCGCGCGCATGCTGCATGTCTGTGACCCGGTGCCGGATTGGATGCAGCGGCATGTTAACTATGCCGCCGCCAATGCCAAGCTGGCCGCGGCTGCCAACACCGCATCAGACCGCGGCCCACGCGCCTGGGCCAAACGCTGGCTTATGCAGCATCCGCACGCCGGTCTTTTTGTTTTTATGTATGGCTATATTTTCAAGCTGGGTTTTCTGGATGGCCGCGCGGGGTACAATTATGCGGCCGCGCGCGGTTGGTATTATTGGCTTAGCGGCGTGCTGCGCGAAAGCGCAACCGCCGGTAAATAAACGGCAGCCGGCATTTTAATTGCCACAGCGCGCCCTGTAGCAGATAGATGCCAACGTTTAACAATGACGGCAGCTGGCCGTAACGGATCAGCAATTGTTCACGGCGGCCTTGACTGGCGGCTGTCGTGGACAGGCCCGGCACTGCGCAGCCCGCAATCGCGAACCGGACGCGCCAGCAGGTGGCTTGGGTCTTTAACACGGCCAGCGTCAGCGCATAATCCGCGGCAACGCCAAACCGCAGGTTGTAACGCAAATCTTTAAGCGCGGCGCGGCGATACAGCATTGCCTGATGATGCGCGAACATGCCCCAAAACTTGAGCCACACCGGCCGCGCCGGCTTGAACAAAATATCACCGTTAGGCTGCGCCTCGTAACTGTCGCCATAAATAAAATCTACAGTTTGCTGCTTAAGCGTGGTTTGTAATTTTGCCAATACTTCCGGCGCGGCCAAGGCATCACCGGCATTTAAGAATAGCAGGTAATCGCCACGCGCCTGGGCCAGGCCCTTATTCATCGCATCATAAATGCCGTGGTCGGGTTCGGAGATTAAAGTACTAATCGCCGTGCGCGATGATTGCAGCAGCTGCCGCGTGTTATCAGTCGAAGCGCCGTCAATCACAAGCCATTCAAAATCGCGGCACGTCTGCCTGGTAATGCTGTCATAAGTGACGCGCAATCCCGCCGCGTTATTGCGTGTCACCGTAATAATTGAGAACAGCATTAATTGTTATTATTATCGTTCAATGAAGCGACCGCGGCGGTGGATACCGCCAATTGTGCCAAAATATTACCGATACCGCTGACCAGCTGGATGGTGTCATAATGATCGGGGTCAACCGGCATGACAATAGTGGAGCCGGGCGTAATTTTACTGTCTTCATGGTTCCAGGCGGAGGCATTGAGCGGCCGCGCGGCACCGTTCGGCTGCAGGATATAGGCATGGCTTTCATCCGCGAAACGCGTCGGGCCACCCGCTTCCTCAACATAGGCATCACCGTCTTTGCGTGTGATGAAATGTAAAGCGGCGGGATGATAGACTTCACCCATCACGGAGACGGTCGTGCGGCGCGGTGGCACGTAAATTTTATCACCGGCTTCGAGCAGCGTGTCCAATTCCGGCTGGGCGCGCAGCTGTTCGGGATTGGCTTCCACCGTGATACGTCCCACGGCAGGCGTGGTGCGCAACTGCTCCGCCAGCTTACGCGCCATCTCCACCTGGTCCTGGTTGGGCGGTTTGCTGGCGGACAGGCGCCCGGCAGTGATCTGGTCGAGCTGTTGCGCGGCGGCCTGGAATTGCGCGGCTTCCGTGCGGCGCGCGCTGTCTCGCGTGAAAATAGTGCCGGCGGCATAGGCCTCCGGCGTCAAACCACCGGCGCGCGCGATGACCGACGACAATTTTTCACCGCGCATGATGTCATAGGTGCCGGGACGTTTGACTTCGCCCGCCAAGGTCACGCCATCGCGCTGCACCATATCGGTTTTGGGCGCGATGCGCACGGCGGCGCCGGCCGGGATCATAATGCTATGCGGGTTGCTGTCATTGAGATCATAGACCGTGCGGCTGGGCGCGCGGCGGTTGTCCGCATCATTCTGGGTGGTGATGACCTCGACATTCTGGCGGTCGGCGTTGCGGGTCATGCCGCCGGCGGCGCTGACCAGTTCCGCCAATGTCGCGTCACTGGCAATCGGATAATTGCCGGGACGCACCAGCGCGCCGCGCATCGTGACATTATGATCCTGCAGCAGTTTTTGCGCCGGCTCCGCTGTGTCGTAAGCGTCGTTTTTATTCGGCGGCGGCGCAAACATTGCTAGCTTGCCGCTGGCATCCGCCGCGACTTTAAGCGTGGTCATCTGTTTAACGTCATGTTCGGAAAATAATTTAACCTTGTCGCCATCAGCCAGTTTTATCGCGCTGGTGCCGCTCAACACCGCTTTGGGTGAAAAGGTGCTGTAGTCGCGCGTCAGCGTTTTATGATCGTAATGTTCAACGACACCCATGAGCGGATAAACATCATCCGGCAGTGACGACCCGTCACCCAGCAGCGCGCCCAGCGTTTGCCCGTCCGACAATGCCACGCGGCGCGGTTTCAAAACCGCGCCGGTCAGTTGCACGGCATTGCGCGTGGCCCCGCCAATCGCATCGGCAAACACGATATCATTGTCGGACAGTGACACCGCATTTTCATCCGCCAGAGTCGAACTGGTGTCGGCGCCGGTGCGCGTCACGTGGCTGCGCATAAATTGCAACCCATCCGGCGTATGCGTTTCACCGGCGACATACAAAATTTGTTTGAGCGACAGCGCCGCAGTATTTTTCGGCAGCTCGTAAATCCCGGCGCGTTTGACCGGCCCGGCGATGGCGACCGTATCGCCGATTGGCGGCACCAAAATTTTATCACCGTCTTTGAGCGGGATATCCACTGCGCGCGTGCCGGTTAATAACAGCTGATACAGGTCGAGATCCTTTTGCCAATCGTCCGCGCGCGACAGGCTGATGCGGCGCAGTGAGCCGGTTTTGGTAACGCCGCCCGCGGCATTCAAGGCATCCAAGATAGAACCATAACCGGACAGTTGCTGGCGCCCCGGATGCGCAACATCGCCCAACACCTGCACCGAAATTTTGCGCAGGCGCGCCAGTGACACAAAGGCCTGCGTGTCCAGCATGCTGCTGCGCACCTCGCCTTCCACATCATGCGCAACGTCTTTCAAACTGCGGCCTGCCGCCATGACCGGGCGCATGTTATCGACCAAGAGGCGGCCATCCTGATCGACTGTGTAAGTCTGCGTCTGGTTGCGCTGGCCGCGCAATAATACCTGCACCTCATCACCCTGGCCCAATTGATAATCATCACCGGCGCCAGTTGCGGCGGGCGTTTTACCGTCAGGTTTTGAGAAAATATCGTAACCGAATTGAACGAGGCGTTCACCCGCCCGCGCGCTGTAACGCGCCTCCAAGGGTGACAGGCCTTTGGTATCAACGGGTGCGGGTTCCTTATTTGAAGCAACATCGGCGGCTTTATTGTTCAGCGCTTCATAATCTTTGGCCGGCATGCTGTGCGCCAGCAGATCCTTGGCGCTTTTACCGCCGAGCGGCACCAGTTCATCATCGCCGTCCAAAATGTTGGCATCGGCCTTGGCCTGCAGCGCGGGCGGCGGATTTTCTTTAAGTTCTTTGATCAGGGCGTCGAGCGCGGCCTGGTCAAGCGCGGGTGATGGCATCTCATTATGCACTGCCGCGGTCGCGGTCAGTGTAAACAGGCTGATCAACCCGAATGCCACCCCAAATATTATGGTGCCATGCCCCCGCATGTCATCCCCCTTGCCCTGTGCCCTAACTATCTAACTGAAATTGTTAGCAATTGCCATACCCCTGCATGAAATGATTCGTTTTTGTTGACATAAAATTTAAACTGGTCTAGACTGGTCTAATGTTAAATTTTGACCTACCACATGTATCCGGCGTTTCTAATATTTTAGGCGCGTATGATGCTAAAACCCATTGGTCGGAGGTGACCGAACGTGTTGCCGCTGGGGAAAGCTTCATAATCACTAAACATGGTAAGCCAATTGGTGAATTGCGGCCAATTGCCGAGACGGCGGGGCCGCGTCGCGCCGACAATATTATCTTTCGGGAACGGTTGTTAGAATTGCGCAAAGGCCAGACCTTGGCGCCATTATCATTAAAAGATCTTAAAGATGAGGACTATCGTTACTGATGAATGTCGTATTGGATGCTTCAGTGACACTCGCATGGTATTTTGAAGATGAAACTTCACCATTAGCGCAGTCACTGCTGGAACGGGTGGATAGTATAAATTTTGTTGTACCGTCTTTATGGTTGTTGGAAATATCTAACCGCTTGCGTGTGGCGTTACGTCGTGGCCGTATCAAAGATGAAAAATACTACGCATATCTGCAACATGCAAAAACATTGAATTGTGATATTGATGCGGGTCGATGGCCGCAGGATATTGAATCTATCAACCAACTGACCATAAAATATAATCTGTCACCTTATGATGCTTGTATTTGCATCTGGCACAAACGCGTAAGATTGCTTTGGCAACCCTGGACAATGACCTGTATTTGGCCGCTAAAAAAGCCAAAGTAAAACTCTATGCCGCCTAATTCTCCCACAACCAACCCGCGCGGGCGGCAGCAAACCGCCAAGGTCAAAAACAAAAAACTGTCGCCGCGGTCAAAGGATTGGATGCGGCGGCAATTGAACGACCCCTATGTGATGGCGGCGCAGCGTGACGGTTACCGCGCGCGCGCGGCCTATAAACTCGCGCAGCTGGACGAAAAATTTCATTTTCTGGTCAAAGGCGCGCGGATTGTCGATCTGGGCGCGGCGCCCGGCAGCTGGTCGCAACTGGCGGCGCAAAAACTGGGCGCCAGCGGCCAGATCGTTGCGCTCGATATTCTGCCGATGGAACCCCTGCCCCATGTGACCGTGCTGGAGGGCGATTTTTTATCCGACGAGATCGCCGCGCAACTGTCAGCCGCCTTGGGCGGCCAGGCGGATGTCGTGATGTCGGACATGGCGTCCCCCACGACCGGTCATACGCCGACCGATCATTTGCAGACGCTGTCACTGGCCGAGGCCGCCTACGCGTTTGCAGAGACGCATTTGGGGCCGGGCGGCACCTTTATCTGCAAATTATTTCAGGGCGGTGATACCGCGGACCTGCTCAAAATTCTGAAGCGTGATTTTGACAGTGTCAAACATGTCAAACCCGCCGCGTCGCGCAAGGAGTCGCCGGAGTTGTTTATTGTCGCGACGGGGTTTCGGAAATTGGCGGTGGGAGGTTAGCTTTTGGAAAAATCCCATCTCCCCCTTTCATCTTCCAGCATCGGTATTTTTGACTCCGGCTCCGGTGGTTTGACGATCCTGCAAGCTTTAGAACAGCAATTGCCCGATCAGACGTTTGTGTATTACGGCGATTATGACAATGCGCCCTATGGCAGTAGAGACAGTGCCGAGATTTGCCAGTTAACCGTGGCGGCGATGGAGATCATGTTCGCGCGCGGCTGCCGCTTGATTATCCTTGCCTGCAATACGGCGTCCGCCGTGGCGCTGCGCTGGCTGCAACAGGAGTGGTTGCCGTCTCAGTTACAATGCCAAGGCTGCAATATTCTGGGTATTGTGGTGCCGGTGGTGGAAAGCCTGACCGGGCAAAGCTGGCATGCGGCAAACATTTCGCATGCCGCGCAAACCGTGACAATTTTTGCCACGCCGCGCACGGTGGCTAGCCAGGTGTTTCCTGAAGAAATTACCAAACGCGCGCCTGATATGCGCATCATCCAGGAGGCCTGCCCAACCCTGGCCACCGCGATTGAAAATAACGCGTCCGAAAATACGTTGCGCGATATCGTCAGCTATCACGTTGACACCATCTGCCGCGACCATAGCGACGCTGCGCTACAAAACATTATCCTCGGCTGCACGCATTACCCGCATGTCCAGCATCTGTTTGCAAAAGCCCTGCCGCCGCAGGCGGTAATTTTCAGCCAGGGTGATTGTGTGGCAATTGCTTTGGAAAAATATTTAAACAAACATCCGCAGTTTAAATCAACGCAAGCGCCGCGCCCTTATTATTCAGAAAATTCCCGCAACAGCTTCATCGCCAGTGTTGCTTTATCCACCGGCACAAATAAATGATCATGGTAAAAGGCTGACACGGCATTCACGCTGATTTGCGCTGTCGCCAGTTTGGCGGTAATCGCGGCTAAGAACCCGACCGCCTCCAACGACGAATGAATTTTTAAAATAATACGTCGGCACGGATAGCTGTAGGTTATACCACGTGCCTCAGCCTCAGTTTGCGTAATGATCAAGGTCCGGCCTTCGGTTTCGTCAAACGACAACAACGTCTTTTTAGGAAGCGCGCTATCAACAGCGCAGGTCACAAAAACATAAGTCTCGTTATCCAGTTCCGCCTGCATACTGCTCAACAGGATTTGCAAATTGGTTTCGCCAGTCATGGTTGGATTATAATAAATTTTATTGATGGGGACACGAATTTTCTTGCACTGCAAACGCCTCCTCTCTATGACGAAACATGGACACCCGGCCCCAATCCCCCAAAATTATTCAAGAATCCCTGACTTTTGACGATGTGCTGCTGCTGCCAGCGGCGTCAGCGTTTCTGCCGGCGGATGCGAAAACACATACGCAGCTGACGAAAAACATTACGCTCGGCATTCCGTTTTTGTCAGCCGCCATGGATACGGTGACGGAAAGCCGCCTTGCAATCGCGATGGCGCAGGCGGGCGGCCTGGGCGTTATTCACCGCAACCTCGCCCCCGAATTGCAGGCGGAACATGTGCGCCGCGTCAAACGCTTTGAATCCGGCATGGTTGTCAATCCTGTCACGATCGCGCCGGAGGCGACGCTGTCCCAGGCGTTGCAGCTGATGGAGGACCATAACATCTCGGGCATTCCAGTGGTGGAAACCGCCGGCGGCAAACTGGTCGGTATCCTCACTAACCGCGATGTGCGCTTTGTCGAAGACGGCCAGGCGCCGGTGTCATCATTGATGACGAAAGACAATCTCATCACCGCGCCATCCAATATCGACCGCGCCACGGCGCGCAAACTGCTGCATCAGCATCGCATTGAAAAACTGCTGGTGGTGGATCATGACTATCGCTGCACTGGCCTCATCACCGTCAAAGACATTGAAAAGGCCAAGCTGCATCCCGATGCCGCGAAGGATGCGCAAGGCCGCCTGCGCGCCGCCGCCGCCATTGGCGCCGGTGACAATGGTATTACCCGCGCGCGATTGTTGTGGGAGGCGGAGATTGATGTGATCGTGGTGGATACCGCGCACGGCCATGCGGCGGGCGTGATTCAAACCGTGCGCGATTTGAAAAAACTGAAACCGGATGCCGAGATTATCGCGGGGAATATTGCGACTGCTGACGCGGCCTTGGCGCTGATCGAGGCGGGCGTGGCCGCGCTTAAAGTGGGCATTGGCCCCGGCTCCATCTGCACGACGCGCATTGTCGCGGGCGTCGGCGTGCCGCAATTATCTGCTGTTATGAATGTCGCCGCCGCCGCGTGTGCCAAAAATATTCCGGTGATTGCCGATGGCGGCATCAAATCGTCCGGCGATGTCGCGAAGGCCTTGGCCGCCGGGGCGGATTGCGTGATGCTGGGCTCGCTATTGGCAGGGACAGATGAAGCACCGGGTGATGTCGTCTTGGTACAGGGGCGTTCCTACAAATCCTACCGTGGCATGGGCAGTGCCGGCGCGATGACCAAAGGCTCCGCCGATCGCTATTTCCAGGGCCATGTGACTGAGCGTGACAAGCTGGTGCCCGAAGGGGTCGAGGGCCGCGTCCCGTACAAGGGCGCGACCGCCGCGACGCTGCATCAATTGACTGGCGGCCTGCGCGCCGCGATGGGCTATACCGGCAACCAGACGATTGCCGACCTGCAGCAGCGCGCGCAATTCACGCGCATCACCAATGCGGGGCTGCGTGAAAGTCATGTGCATAACATTGATATCACCGCCGAAAGCCCGAATTATAGCTTTGGCAAATAAAATTGCTTGCAAAAAGGAAAGCTGTTTCGCTAGGGTCACGACATGGCTTTAACTAAAAATGATTTTGAAAATATCGCGTATCAGCTTTCTTACAGTGTGGACAAAGGCTATCTAAAAGAAGCAATAAAACTTTATCCTGCTTATCAGGCTTTGGTCAGACAGCGGTCTGTCAAGGATGTGCAGTCGGTAAATTGGGATTGCGGTCTAACGCTAGGAAAAATATTAAGGATTTTTACTTTTGCGCAAAAATTTGAATATTATACCGTTTTTTCTTACCCGGATTTGAACAATTTATTTCATTTAGTTTTACAATCGAAACGTGAGCAACCATATGAAGGTGAAAAGCTGGACCGTTTAATAGGTATTTATGACTTTTATGAAGCCAAATTAAATCTTAAAATTCATGAACTTGAAAATGATAAAAATAATCGCATTACTGTGTTAGCTGAACTGATCAGACAGTGTAGTTTACATGCGCATCACGATACAATTCGTTTTGAAGACATCGGTTTGCAATTGGCAAAGGATGATCCGCGCATTCTTTGTGCCATCGCGCAAAGCCTCATAAATCAAAATCAATCGGCGGCATGTGTTCAAATATTTGGATACCGTATTTTACCAGGTGGTGAATTAGAACGAAATATTCCTGCACACTTGATAGTAGCTGAAGCGTTGATCAACTGCCATCAGTTGAAAAAAGCGGTTAAAATTTTGGATGCGTTACTTTTAACAGATGATGTTATTGAGCCCGGCCAAAGGCGTCAGGCAGATTACCTATTGGATATTGCCAATTGTAAAAGGAACGATTTTCCCCAACCAATGGCAGAGCCATAATCAATTCACCTGCGTCAATTCCTGGGCGACCTTTAATTCGCGGGCGCGCGACAAAATGGTGTCCTCCATCAGCCGCGGCGCGGTTTCGATGATGTCGGCATCATGCCATGCGCTGCCGGGCGTGTCGCGCACCTGGCGGAACATGCTGACGCGCACGGAATCCGCGCGCAGCTGTTTATCCAGGATAAAGACATTGACCTTGAACCGTTCATTGGGTGAATTGGGCGGATTATACCAGTCGGTTAAAATCGTGCCGCCAAATGGGTCGGCATTGGCGACCGGCATAAAGGACACCGTGTCCAATGATGCGCGCCACAGATAGGCGTTAACGCCGATGCCGCTGCCTGCCGGCGCTTTGTCACCGCCGCCAAACAGCCGGAGACCGCCAGGGCCGAACACACCATCCGGTTTGGTATAAGGATCAGGGCCGCGCCGTTCGCTGGGATAGTTCGCCTGTACGTCGGCAGACGTGCAGCCGGTCACCAGCAGCGGCAAATACCACAACATAACGATAAGAAAAAAGCGCATGGCGATAATATTACGTCCTTCAGATTGTTTTGGCAATAATCCCACGCGGCGACGGGCAGTCAGGCCGGAGTGTTTTGTGCCTATAATGCCACAACGCCGATAATTTCTCGTTATAAATTATGCGTAATGATTGACCGGACTCACTTTTGAAATCACACTTGAACAAATAACCAAACCGCCGCGGCGCCGGTTGAATAACGGGGACGATTATGACAAAAATTTTGCTGGCAACAGTTGCAACCATTACGCTGGCGATGCTGGCAACACCGGCGGCGGCGGATACCGTAACAAAAGATTCCGGGATCAAATTAGGTTTGGGCGGCTATTTCAGCGCCCAGGGTTATTACATCAGTCAGGATGACAGCGTTACGGATCCCGGTTTTGCCACTGATAATGTCAATTTACTGACCTATGGTGAAATCAACATCGATGGTGAAAAAACCTTTGATAACGGTTTGACTGCTGGCGCACGGGTGGTGTTTTACAGCCAGCCGAATGGCAATGGCGGCCCTACCACCAATCCCGACGGCGGTGAAAACATCCGCGAAAGTTATGTTTACTTGTCTGGCAACTGGGGCCGTGTCGAGGTCGGCCAAAATTATTCACCGGTCTATTATCTGCAAGTTACCGGTCCGGTTGCCAATGACGATATTGACGGTAAAAACCCGCGCTTCCGCTTTGTCAGTATGCCCAACCCCGTGGTGGGTGCGGGCGGCGTCACCGGCGGCAATTATGCCGAGGAAGGTTACACGCCGTTTTACAAAACCGGCGATCTGCTGGCGGATAAAATCGCTTATTACACGCCGCGCCTGAACGGCTTTCAGGCCGGTTTGTCTTACACACCATCGGGCGACCGCACGACCATTACCGGTAGCAAAAGTGCGCTGTCCGGCACCGGCACCGCGCAAAACGGCCTCAATAACGAAGGTGACCGCATTGAAATCGGCGCCAATTATGACGGGCGGTTCCGCAACGTTGCCTATCAAGTGGGCGGCGGTTATGGTACATCGAACCTGGAAACTGCCGGGCTTATCCGTAATGAGGACGAGAGCGCCTATGTCATCGGTGCCTCCGCCACCATTAAGGGCTGGACGGTGGGCGGCGGCTATTATTGGGATGATAACGGCCGCAGCTTTGCCGCCGCGGATGGCGAAACCCGCACCTGGCTGTTGGGGGCCGCCTATCAAAAAGGACCGTGGCGCGGCGCAGTTACCTATCTGAATTCCAAGGTTGAAACCTTGCGGACCAATCCGGCCACGACCGGTGATGATGAACTGGACCGCTGGATTGTCGGCAGCAACTATGCGGTAGCGCCGGGAGTCAGTCTGGATGCGACCGTACAGTTTTATAATTATGACAGCGCCGCGCCAAACATCGGCGTTGGCGGTGACACGGCCAACAATGATGCAACAGTGGCGACGCTGGGTACGACCGTTAATTTCTAACCAATTGATGTCATAATGTAAAAAAGGCCCTTCGGGGCCTTTTTTACAGGTTATTTAGTATCAACCGCTGAGGTTAAAATAAATATCCACATTGACGACAGTTGGCTTGAGATTGGGGAAACAGCCTCTTTCCACGTCATCTCGCGTTGGCGGCAAATTATGATCGGCGATACTCCAATATGGCGTAGTGGTAGGACTGGTTCCAACCTTTAAACCATACAATCCCGCCTGTTGAAAGGTACGCAGGTCTTTGCCGAGATAGCTGATCATCAGCTGCATGCAAACGGCAGATGGAATGTTGGAAAATTGCGCGACCGCGACATCCGGTATGGTTGATGCCGTCAAAATAATGTCGCCATTATAGATATTGACCAAATGATTGCCGGTGCCAATCATTTCCGGGGCCACCAGCCGGGCGTTGATAACGGTATTATTGTTAATCTGGCTGGTATTTTGCATCGTGCTAGACAGGCCCTTTACATTTTGCACCAGGGACAGCATCTGTTCAGACAGCCGGTTAATGCGCCGCTGTTCCAAAACACCGGCGGCATAAGACCACAGCGCCGCCGAGGCGATGGCGAAAATCGTCATGACGATCAGCAGTTCAATCAGCGTAATGCCGCGGCGCTTTATCATCGTCAGCTGGCGGAAAAGGTAATCGTAATATTGACGATGCCATTACCGCAACGGTCGGCAATGTCGCTAGCCGCATTGGTGGCGGCAAAATCGGTGATTTCTTGGCCATTGATAACGATACGCGAAATTCCAAATTGATCCGCAGCGTCGGCGGTGGCAGCCAGCCGGCCCGAAATCAAATCAATACAGGAGTCGCCGGGAACGCCCGCCAAAAAGAGATCGACCAGACTGTCATCGGCGTTAGGGTTAAGAGTGACAACACCGTTAAAAGCATGCGCCACAGTGTAGGCGGGTGCCGTGCCGCGGACCATATCACTGGGAATAATGCCGGCATCGATCGCGCTGGGAAGCGTTAGACCGTTGGCATTCGGTGCGTTTTGCAGCGTGTTGCGGACGTTGGTCATAATTTGGATGGTTTGTTCGGCCAATTTGTTTTTCTTGGCCGCATTGATCGAACTGCTGGAATACAGCCACACCCCGGCGATTAGCAAGCCGGCGATAGCGAGGACGATGATAGCTTCAATCAGTGTATAGCCGCGTTGCATGCAAATTCTCCAATGCCACTATAATGCCATGATTATGCCATCTTTGACCAGTGAAATAAAAATGACATGGCTTGTTTAACCCCGGTTGCCGCCGGCCACCGGGGTGCCGGCCACCGGGCTACTGGCCAACTGCAGCAACGTTTGGCGCAAAACCGTTTCATCGTCATAGGCGGCGTTTTTCAGCTGGCTTTCCAATTGCGCTAATAACATCAGTGCGCGTTCCAATGAAGCCAGCGGCCATTTTGACAGCTGTGCTACAAAACCATCCTTGCGTTTGAAAAACAGCGGCGGTGCCAGTTTCCCGACCGCGTCTTCGCGCGCGGCGCCCGCGGCGATCAGGCTTTGCACCTGGTACAGCCGCGCCGCATGCCGCATTAAACTGCGCATGATCAGCACGGTTGCCGCGCCATCGCTAATCACCTGTTCCAGCAGCTGCAGTAACCTTGCCGGCTGCCGCGTAAAGCAGGCCGCCGCCAGATCGTCCAGCGCCGCTGCGCCGCCATCATTGATAATCGCTGCGACCATGTCGCGCGAGACTGTGGCATTTGCCATGGGTTGGCCCAAATAGGTGATCAGCTTGTCTATTTCACCGCGCGCCAGCGCATAATCGCCAGTGATATGTTGCGCCAGATACTGCGCGTCTTCGCGCGTCAGCTGCCAGCCCGCCGCCGCCAGCTGGCGCTGCGCGACCTGCGCCAGCTGCGTAACCTCTTCCACATAACAGGCGATGACCGCGCACATCTGCTGCGCCTCGCAATATTTGCGCAAGCTGCTGCGCGGCCCCAAATCACCCGCCTCAATGACCAAGAAAAAATTATGCGCGTCGGTGCCCAGCACGTTTTCCACCGCTTTCACGGCGCTGTCGGTGGCACCGCGCAGCCAGATCAGCCGCCGCGCCGCCGACAATGACAGCATCTGCGTGGCATCCGCCAGCGCCGCCGCCGCCAGCTGTTCGCCATCCAGAATGGTTACGTTAAACGGGTCGTTCAAATCGGGCGCAACCGCGCGCGCCAATTGCGCCGCCCGCGCGCCGGCCAGCCCATGATCCGGCCCGTAAATCAAGGCCGCGTTGTAATGCCCGGGCGGTCGTTTTATAAAACCGTCGATATCGCGCGTATTGAGTTTCATTTAAAATGATGACGCGCCGCTGTTGGTAAAACCCGCCGCGTTGCTGCTGCTGGTCAGACCGCCGGGATCGTTGCGAAACACCGGCATTGGCACGGCATCCACCGGCGGCGCGGCCCGGGTCCCGGCTGGATTACTGAAATAAAGCGATAGGGATAACGTGATGCGGTCGGCGAGATCCGCCAAATTGCGCCCGCGCGCATCCTGTTCGGCGATCAGCGTTGAAAATTGTGAACCCAGGACGTTATAACCGGACGTCACAAACAAATGCCGCTGCAGCAAGAGGGTATGGGTGTTATTGTCAAGCAGGCTGAAATCCACACTGTTGACCAGCTGTTGGCGCGTCACGGTCGCGTCACTAGAAATTGCGATGCCCTGTTTGCTTTCGGTGAGACTGACACCCAGCATATAGCGCGGTAACAGACCGGCGGCGCGCCCCCGGGGATACAGCCGGTCGATTAGCTGGTTGCGCAGTTGCTGGCCCGGTTCATTGGCAATCGCGCCAATTTCAATCAGCGACAATTGCGGTACGACCGCGCGCTGGGCGTCGGACTTGCCATACATGGGCGTAAAACCGCAGCCGGTCAGCAGACCGGCGGCCCCGCCGACCAGTAAACCAACCGTACAAATTTTCAAAAAATTAGACGCCATAGCTTAAATCTAGACAGATTGCCGAGAAAAAGAAATGCCCGCGTACTATAAAAACTTTGACAAGGGAAATAGTTGCACGCCAAGATAAAACCAAGGCAATTACAATTTCAAGGAATATTCTATGGATCATGCAGACCTTGCCATCAGCCTTTTGGATATGATCGCAACAAAATTTCCAGATATTTATAATAACCGCTACTACCGTAATCCGCTGCGGACAATTTTTTTGTCGGAAATTTTATACGACCAACCGGGCGCGACAGACATTCAATCAATTTTCAGCGAATTGGCCCAGCATGAGGATTATCTTGAAGAACTGGCCACTGATATAAATATAAACGCGCGTGCCGCCGGATACTGGACGTTCGTTTACGCGGCGGTCAATAAACTTGATGAAGATGCCTATACGGAATTGTTGCGTGTTTTGCCCAATGCCATTAAACGGGATCAGGAATTAATCGGTGTATTGGGCGGCTTTGCCCAGGCGGCGCTGGAAAATTCTGACCTGCGTGACAAGGCGGCCCTAGGGATTGCCGCGGTATTGGAAAATTTTCGCGCACGGCCGGCGGCACAACCAAATATCAATAATATAATGGTGATAGCCGCCGCCATGTATGATCTTGAGGCCGCGCTGTTTTTGCTGGAGGCGGCGCCGGTGGGTACAGTACGCCCCCACGTTGAAAAAGGTTTTTTAGCGGATATTGAGTTTAATACGCCTGACCAGGTGCCGGAACATTTGAATGCATTGGTAAAATTAACTGTCGACAAATTCCGCGCCAGCCGTACGGTAATTTACGATGAAATAAATGAAAAAGCCTTAAATAATTGTGATGAAGACTGGACCGATGACGTCGGCCTGCTGTTAGATATAAATCGGCAATTCGCGATTAAAGACGGTATCCTTGATAAAAATGAATTGAGTCGTAAAGCGGTTTGCATATTGGAAAGATTAATCCTGGATGAAAACGCGGAAATAATTTCGTCTTTTGCCTGCGCCACGGCCAACAACCTTGCCGGCTATCTTTTACCAGGCCTGAAGGAAAAATATGACACACGGCAATGGGAAGACGAGATCGCGCCTGTACTGCTCGGGGCGCTATTCACGACCACTGATGACATCTTATTAGCAGTCGCAGCATGGCAAGGACATTCTAATTCAAAAAGTTTTGAAATAGCCAAAGAATTGTTACCGCGTGTAACGCGCCGCTTATCTGAACAAGATTTGCGCGACATTTTGTTGGAAAAATACCGCGAGGATTTTCAACAGTTACAGCCGTCGCTGCCCCGCGCCGCAACCGCGGCGCCAGACTGGTTCCCGATGTGTTAAGCCACGATATTCACAACCTTATTCGGGATGATGATAATCTTTTTGGGTGCGGCGCCATTCAGCGTGCGTTGCACGTTATCCTGGGCCAGGGCGGCGGCTTCGAGATCAGCCTTTGGCATATCTTTCGGCGCGTTAAAGGTCGCGCGCAATTTGCCGTTGATCTGCACCGCCATCACGACACTGTCGCTCTCCAGCAATGACGCGTCGCCCACCGGCCACGGCGTCGCCGCCAGCCATGTTTCATGCCCCAGCATTTCCCATAATTCTTCTGCCACATGCGGCATCAGCGGATTGATGAGTTTCAGCGCCGTTTCCATTGCAAAGCGCAGCATCCACCTTAGACTGTCATCCCGGCCAGCCGCAGCGTCTTGCGCAAGGCGTGAGCCGGGACCTCGTGACACCAGCTGCGCCAGATGTTCTTCGATACTATTGGTCAGTTCGCGCACCCGCGCCACCGCCTTATTGATATGGAATTTTTCTAAATCATCGTTGATGGCCAAGATCGCCTTGTGCGCGGCGCGCTGCAAAACCTGGGCTGCGGCGGAAAGTTCATGCGGCATTGCCGCATCCGCCGTGCCCAACTGCGGCAAGGCATCCTGCACCAGCCGGTACAGCCGGTTGACATAACGCCAGGCACCTTCGATGCCGGCATCCGACCATTCGAGGTCGCGCTCCGGCGGGCTGTCCGACAAAATAAATAGCCGCGCGGCATCCGCGCCATAAGTTTCAATCGTAGTCGCGGGATCGACGACATTTTTTTTCGACTTCGACATTTTTTCAATGCGGCCCAGGGTCACCGGCGTTTTATCAACAATGCGAATGGCCTGGCCCTGCTCGTCCTTCGTCACCTCATCGGGGAACAGCCATTTGCCCGCCGCGTCTTTAAACGTCTCATGCGTGACCATGCCTTGCGTAAACAAACCGGCAAATGGTTCCGCGGCGTCCAGATACCCGCATTGTTTCAAAGCACGCGTGAAGAAACGCGAATACAATAAATGCAACACCGCATGTTCGACACCGCCGATATATTGATCGACCGGCAGCCAGTAATCCGCCTTGTCCTTGTCAAAAGCGCGCTTTGCGTTATTAGGGTCGGTGTAACGCGCGAAATACCAGGAAGATTCAAAAAATGTATCAAACGTGTCGGTTTCGCGCTGCATCTCCACACCATTCACCATGACCTTCGACCAGGTTGGATGATTGGCGAGCGGGTTGCCTGGCGTGTCGAACGACACATCATCCGGCAGCATCACCGGCAATTGATCCTCTGGCACCGGATGCGCTGTGCCATCCGCATCATAGACAATTGGAATGGGGCAACCCCAATAGCGTTGCCGCGAGACGCCCCAATCGCGTAGGCGATATTGCGTTTTACCAGTGCCACAATTCAAATCTTCAGCGCGTTTGATACAAGCCGCTTTGGCGTCATCAACGCTGAGGCCATTCATGAAGTCAGAATTAAAAATTTCACCGGGACCGACATAGGCGTCTTTGCCAATCGTCACGTCGGTCGGATTTTGCCCAGGCGGCAATACAACCGGAATGACGCTAAGATCATATTTGCGCGCGAATTCCAAATCGCGCTGGTCGTGCGCGGGCACGCCAAAAATTGCGCCCGTGCCGTAATCGATTAATACAAAATTGGCGAGATAGATCGGCACTGCGACACCAGGCAACAAGGGCGTGGTCGCTTTGAACCCTGTATCAAAACCTAATTTTTCAGCTTGTTCAATCGCAGCCTCAGACGTACCGGCGGCAGCGCATTGTTGTAAAAACGCGTCATAGCCTGCTTTGTCAGCGCATAATGTTTTCGCCAGCGGATGGTCGACCGATAGGGCTAAAAATGATGCGCCAAACAGTGTGTCGGGTCGCGTGGTGTAGACTTCGACGGTATCGTCGCGTCCGGCGATGTGCCAGGTAAATTGCAAACCGCGCGATTTACCAATCCAATTTTCCTGCATCAGCCGCACCTTGTCCGGCCAGCGGTCCAGCGTGGTCAGCGCTGACAACAGTTCATCGGCAAAGGCGGTGATTTTTAGAAACCATTGGTTAAGCTTGCGGCGTTCAACCGGCGCACCTGACCGCCAGCCACGGCCGTCAATCACCTGTTCATTGGCCAGGACCGTATTTTCAACCGGGTCCCAATTGACGTAGGATTCTTTCCGATACGCCAAACCCGCTTTCAGAAAATCCAGGAACATTTTTTGTTCGTGTTTATAATAGGCCGCATCACAGGTCGCGAGATCGCGTGACCAATCGAGCGCCAGCCCCATCGATTGCAGCTGGGTGCGCATAAAGGCGATATTTTCATGCGTCCATTTCGCGGGATGCATCTGGTGTTCAATCGCGGCGTTTTCCGCCGGCAGGCCGAAGGCGTCCCACCCCATCGGGTGCAGGACATTATACCCCTGCGCCCGCCGCCAGCGGGCGATCACATCACCCAGCGTATAATTGCGCACATGTCCCATATGAATTTTCCCGGACGGATACGGGAACATCTCAAGTACGTAATATTTTCGGCGGCTATGATCGGGTGCCAGCGGCGCCTCAAAACATTTAGCCTCGGTCCAGCGCTGCTGCCACTTGCGTTCGGTGCTTTTGATATCGTAGCGTTCGGTCATGTTGTTATTGATGCCGCGACGTGCTTGTGAAAACAAGCGCTTTATGGAAAATTTATAATTATGCTGATTATTTTAATGGCGGTGCATGCATCTGCGCCGTTAAAATAATGCTGAATTGATAGCGCAACGCCTATCATCTGATTATCTCGCGCAAGTGATAGGAAATTTTGTGTCAACCATAATGCCGGCTGCAAAAGCTGTTAAACTATCTGTTGAAACTGATAGATGGCTAACTGCGGCAACTGCTTTTAATCAATTTTTAATCGACGGACGGAATTTGTTTAGCGCGCGTGGCGTGTTGGCCGTCGAAAAATTGGATATTTTTGATGAGCAGCACCGTAATATTGTTTCTCAACCAACTGGACACAGTCCGACGCGCGCAATGCTTAATGAGGCTGCCGCCATACAGTTAAAAACGGGTCTGGCCGTGCCAGTCTTGCCGCCGGATTATGCTAATTTTTTGACTGGCCCCAACCATAGCGTCGTCGCTGGTTTCGGCATATCAAGTAAGCGGACTTTTACGGACCAATACGGCAATAGAACACGCATCACCCAACTTAGCAAAGCCATTCCCTTTGAAATATTAGGGATGATTATCGCCACGCTGCGCACAGCGGAAATTTTTGGCATAACGCCAATATTTCTAATTGGCGATAAAATCGGTGAAGGCAACCCTGATCTGCAACATCATCAAGGTTTGGAAGCATTGCGCTTAACCAAGGATTATTACATCAGCGCGCTTAAAGACATCATTGCTTTTCTGAAACCGGCGTTGAAAGTTAATCATGATTACCAAATTGTTGATGGCCGCCACTGTGAAAAGGACGGCACCTATACCTATGCCTATGATTTGGTAAAAGACTTTCATGCCGCAAAAAACGTTGCGGATGATCCACGGTTTGCCGGTTTGACGCATCATGATTGGGACTATTTCTGGCGTGAAGCGGCGACATTATTAACGCTTACCAGTGATGGCGCACGCATCAAAATTTCATGGGATAATGACAAGATAAGTGAACGGATGTTTGATGAGTATTTTAAAGAATTTCGAATCTATCTGTTGAATAATTTGAGTGATGATGAGCGTCAAGAGCTTAACCCCGTGCCTTTGGCCTGTCTTTACACGCGCCCCGGCAGCAGCATGGATATTGACGGCACGAAGCAGTTTGTCGGCGTTTCACCTTATTATGTAACCGATGATATGCATGGCCGCATGTTATTGACCCAGCGTGACGGCAAACATGATTGCTTGGAAATATTGCGCAAAAAAATTACGTATGAAGATGGCACGTTCATAACCAAGGCGATTTTGCCTAACGGTAAGCTCAAAAACCAGACTTTGGCCGCCATGGTTGAAAACACTGCGGCTATTATACAATGCATTGAAGAAATGAGCGGTAAACAGTTGGCATTTGACAAGGCACGTGTCAAAAAATTTCCGGAAAATGTGCAGCCTTTTGCGGCTATTATGGCAAAAGCTGACACCATCGCTAATCAATTGAACGCGACTGTTGATTGTGATTGGGAACTGCAAAATCCGGAATTTCCGGACCCACAATCTTTTTTAGGGCTTGTGCCAGGTGACATGCTGGATGCCGGTTGTCCCAAATCGAGCGGTGATATATACAAAAAGGGCGTTAAGACATGGGCCTGGGAAGCGGAAACCCAACAGCGTCAATTCCGTAATAGTGCTTTGAAAAAAACGGCTGACCCGCAAATTATGCATCGCCGCCATGCGGGTGGCCATACAGGCGGTAAAATTGATGTATTGCGTTACCGGGTAAATATAGATGTGCGGCCAGAGGCAAAACATCACCATGTGCCGCCAATTCAAGGCGCTTATTTATAATAATCACATCAAACGGAACGGTTTGGTGCGCGCCACCAGATCATGATGATGCCGCGTCATGATGGCATCCAGCAGGGCATCGGGCCCGTGATAGACGGGATCAAAACACGGCAGGCCCAAGGCGTCCTCCAGTTGTTTAATCTCATAATCGATCTCGGTTTCAGATTTTAGCAATTCAGTGTTGAGCGAAACGGCCACGGTTTTTGGACGCTCGAAACGGTTGCCCATTGCTGCCAGATCCTCATGCATGACCGCATAATCTTTCAATTCGTGCAGACCGGGCGGCGCCAGATGTGTGGCGCTCAGCAATTGGGTTTGCCGCGCGCGCAGACACAGCACAAGTTGTGTCGGCATCGCGCCGCGCAACAGGGCCAGCGTGGCATTGCTGCCGGGATTGGACAATGCGCCTTGGCCTTCGATAAAAATAATCTCTGCGCCATCCGCCGCTTCGCGCGCCACCGCTTGTTCCACCGCACTAGGCGCAAAGTCCAGCGGGATAGCGTCAAGTGGAATACCACGGCGCTTGACGATCATGCCGCCTTGGCCAGTCGGTACGATGCCAGCGCGCAAAGATCGGGATAGTGCAGTGTCATAAAGTGCGAAGGCCGTGGTTTTTTTGCCCACCGCGACATCGGTGCCGATAGTTAGAATACGCTGTTTACCGCAATGCACGGCGCGGCCGTCCGCCGTGCGCATTTCCAGCCAATCCGGCAGGTTGCGCACATCCCAAATATACTGCCCGGTTGCCAGCTGCGGATAAGTGGGCACCAACCTGGTATGCAAACCATTAACCAATGATAAACCCTGATTTATGGCTGTGGTTAACAAGGGGCACCAGCTGTCCGGCAATTGGCCACCCGCAACCGCGATGCCAACCACAATAACTGTGGCGCCACAGGCTATAGCATCTTCAATACTGCCAATCACTGGCACCGGTTTTGCATAAGGTATTTTTGCCAATTGCGCAGCATCACGGCCAAGGTCCGCGCCGCTGCCCACGGCACAAACCACATCATAATCACTGGCGCGCAATAAAGCGTGCAGGCCCTTACCATAGGCCTGGGCTGACTGATCGCCAACCAGCACCGCGATTTTATCACCGGCTTTTAGTGGACAATCATTTTTCATCACGCCGTTGCCACGGTGGCCGCCAGATTCAGCATAACGGCGCCATGCCCCGCGCTGGCGCGCGGCATAATCACGCCGTCAACCAGCGGCGCGCCAACCGCCGGGTCATCGGTCAAATTCAAATGCGAGTCCAGATCAATATAATCAAGCATGCCGGACAGGGCCGCGCCGGCGGCAATCGCGACCGAGGATTCACTCATGCAACCGATCATGGTTTGAATATTGTGCGCGCGCGCGGTCGCGATGATGCGCAGCGCTTCGGTAATGCCGCCGCATTTCATCAGCTTTAAGTTAACGCCGTCGGCGCGGTCGGCATAGCGCGCGACATCGCTGGCCATGCGGCAACTCTCATCAATAAAAATCGGCAGGTTGCGGCGGCGGTACAGCGGCGGCAAATCATCTTCCGCCCCTTCCGGCAACGGTTGCTCGATATAATCGCAACCGCGCGATGACAGCCAGGCATCCATAATCAAAGCGCCAGCGAGATCCCAGCCGCCGTTAGCATCCACGCGCAACTTCACGTCAAATGGCATCGCGGCTTCTTTCGCCGCCATATAAAGATCCTGGTCGGCGGCAATCCCGTCGGCCAGCCCGAGCTTGATTTTGAGCGATTTGGCGCCGGTGCGCGACAGCATCTCGGGCACGCGGGCGCGGATGACGTCAATCGCATTGACGCCAATCGTGATCGAACTTTGCGCGGATGGCGCCGGTGCCCCCAGCAGTTGATACAGCGGCAGCTTGGCGCGCTTGCCCAGCAGATCCCACAGCGCCATATCGACAGCCGCCATCGCGGGTGGACTGATCCCCGCCATATACATGGCGGCCCAGGCGCTTTGAATACTGGCCAGGCGCGGGTGCGCAGCAAAAAAAGTGTCAAGACTTTCAACAGCTGCTGCCGCGGTCCAGCCCTGGTCCAGCGCCGGCGACATTTCACCGATGCCGGTATGTTCGCCATCCGTTAAAAATACGAACAGGTTTTCGGATGCGGTATAGGTTCCGCGCGAAATCGTCAGCGGATACCGCTTGTTAAGATTAATGATTTTTGTTGAAAGTTGGATATTAAACATAGGCGTTTCTTATATCGCAAAACGCCGCGCAACGCCATTTTTATTTGGTTAACAAAAATTACCGATACTTGGCATCCACCGCTAAATTTGCGGCCAGTTGCGCTTCCCAACGGTCGCCATTGGCGAGCAGTTTTTCCTTGTTGTAAAATAACTCTTCGCGCGTCTCGGTTGTGAATTCAAAATTGGGGCCTTCGACAATGGCATCCACCGGGCAAGCCTCCTGGCACAATCCGCAATAGATGCATTTGGTCATGTCGATGTCATAGCGCGTCGTGCGGCGGGAACCGTCTTCGCGCGGCTCGGCCTCAATTGTAATCGCCAGCGCCGGGCAAATCGCTTCGCATAATTTACAGGCAATGCAGCGTTCCTCGCCATTGGGATAACGCCGCAGCGCATGTTCGCCGCGGAAGCGCGGCGACAGCGGTCCCTTTTCATGCGGGTAATTAATCGTCGCCTTGGGTTTGAAAATATAACTAAAGGTCAAAGCAAAGCCGCGCACGATTTCCAGCGGCAGGAAGCGAGCAATAGTGGCAACGGCGTGTTTCATCAGCTTTCTTTTACGCAGGTAGGCTATGCGTGGCAAGCAGCACGCCGGCGACCAGCAGCACATAGAACAATGAAAACGGCAGCAGGATTTTCCAGCCCAAGCGCATCAGCTGGTCATACCGGAAGCGCGGCAAGGTCGCGCGCGACCAGATAAAGCAAAACAGCACACCGGCGATTTTAAGTGCAAACCACACCGGCCCGGGCAGCCAGGTTAAGGGTGCGATGTCCAAGCCAAACGGCGGCAGCCAGCCGCCCAAAAACAAAATTGTTGTAGTGGCGGACAGCAAAATCATATTGGCATATTCGCCCAAAAAAAACATCGCAAAGGCCAGCGCCGAATATTCAACGTTATAACCACCGACCAGTTCCGATTCCCCTTCCGGCAAATCAAACGGCGCGCGGTTGGATTCCGCCAAGGCCGAGATAAAAAAGACCACCAGCATCGGCAGCAGCATGATTTGCATCCACCAGGGGCGCGGCGCTAAGACAATTTCACTTAAGTTCAAACTGCCAGTGCACAGCAGGACGGTCACGATGACCAGACCGATCGACACCTCATAACTCACCATTTGCGCCGCGGACCTGAGACCACCCAAAAACGCATAGCGTGAATTGGGTGCCCAGCCGGCGAGGATAATGCCGTAAACGCCGAGCGACGAGATTGCAAAAATATAAAGGATGCCGACATTGATATTGGACAGCACCAGCCCAGCGCCGAACGGCACCACCGCCCACGCGGCGATCGCCAATGTAAAGGTTAAAAACGGCGCCAGGAAAAAGATGAATTTATTGGCGCCCGTGGGGACAATGGTTTCTTTCATCAAAGCTTTGAGGCCATCGGCAAACGGCTGCAACAGCCCGAACGGCCCCACCGTCATCGGCCCCTGGCGCAGCTGCATCGCGGCCAGCACCTTGCGTTCGGCATAGGTCAGATAAGCCACCGCCACCAAAATTGTCACTGTTATCAACAGGATGCTGCCCAGCATCCAGGCGAATTGGCCAAGGCCGGAGGCCCAAAAATCAGTCATGGCCGTACTATAAAACTATTCGCGGCCATGGTCGAGGGGACTGACGCGCGCAAATTTTGTTGCGCAAGCGCGATATTTTGCATTATATTTTTATATTCATTTGAAAGGAATTTCTATGGCAAAACACTTTATGAAAATGGCCAGTGCCCATCCTAATCGTCCAATCTGTCAAATCATACACCGGAAATCAGGGCGTTCAATCGACAACGCTAACAGCGGTGGCATTGCGAAATGGCTGGAAGAATCCTATCGTAATATCCAAACAGCCAAGTTACGCGAAGCTGCGGAATATGAACAATCCCAGCCACAACCCAGCCAAGGACAATGTGACAGACCCGAATATATATAGCGCCGCTGGGCCATAAGCACCATCTTCAAGCAGCTGGACCGCATCCAGTGAAAAGGCCGAAAAGGTGGTAAAACCGCCCCAGGATGCCGACTGTCAAGAACAGCCGTAACTCCTGCGCCAGCGCGAATTTCGTAAACAATCCCACTAGCACGCCCATCAAGCAGGAGCCAGTAATATTGATCAGCATAATTCCAAGCGGAAAATCGCCGCGGTAATAATGCATGACCGCAATATTAAACAGATGCCGCGCAACCGCGCCAATTCCGCCGCCCAGGAAAATGATTGCAATTACCGGCATCGCCAATCCTTACGGGGATTCTGAAGAGCAGGAAATATCTTTTACATTCGCGGCGCATGTCAGTATCTAAACGCATGCAGCTTGCGCCCGACCATACCATCTTTGCACTCGCGACCGCGCCGGGCCGCGGTGCGATTGCCGTTATTCGCATTTCGGGCGCGGTCGCCTTTGCTGCCTTGCAACAATTGACCGCCAAGCCTCTGCCTGCACCGCGTATGGCGCAACATCTGCAGCTATATCATCCAACTACTCAAACTCTGCTCGATGATGTTATCGTCACCTGCTATGCCGCGCCGGCGTCTTTCACGGGTGAGGATACGGTTGAGATCGCCTGCCACGGCGGGCGCGCGACGATCACTGCTATTTTAGATGCACTGGGCACTCTGCCTGGCTTACGTTTGGCGCAACCCGGTGAATTCACGCGCCGCGCCTTTGACAATGACAAACTGGATCTGACCCAGGCCGAGGCGATCAACGACCTTATTAATGCCGAAACATCATTACAACGCGCGCAGGCGCTTAATCAATTGTCCGGCGCATTGTCCCAACTGTATCATGATTGGGCGGCACGTTTGACGCGCTGTCTTGCCTATGCCGAGGCCGTGCTAGATTTCCCCGATGAAGAATTGCCCGATGATTTGTGGGACAAACTGTCACCGCAATTGAGTGCCATCACCGCCGAGATTGCCGCGCATTTGAATGATGCGCATAAAGGCGAACGGCTGCGCGACGGCATCCAGATCGCCATCATCGGCGCGCCCAATGCCGGTAAATCCACGCTGCTCAATGCGCTGGCGCAGCGCGAGGTGGCGATTGTCTCCGCCGTTCCCGGCACCACGCGCGATGTGCTTGAGGTACATCTCGATCTTGGCGGTTATCCGGTGGTGCTCGCCGATACTGCCGGGCTGCGCAATTCCGAAAACTTGATTGAAGCCATCGGCATTGACCGCGCGCGTCAGCGTGCCGCACAAGCGGACATTAAACTGCTGCTGTTCGACAGCACGCAAGTGCCGGATACAGATACGTTGTCGTTTATGAATGATGACGCGATTGTGGTTTTCACGAAAAAAGATTTGAGACTGGAAGCTGGAGGCTGGACGCTGGATAAAAGCGTTTTTCCAGCCTCCAGCCTCCAGCTTCCTATCTCCGCGCAAACAGGCGAGGGTTTACCGCAACTGCTAACTTTACTTACCAAAGAAATTACGCAGCGTTACGACCGCATCACCGAAACCCCAACCCTGACCCGCGCGCGGCATCGCGACGCCTTGACCGACGCGCATGATTGTCTCCTGCGCGCCCGCGACGCGCGCTACCCCGAACTCCTCGCCGAGGACCTCCGCCTCGCCGTGCGCGCGATTGGCCGCATCACCGGCCGCGTCGATGTCGAGGATTTGCTCGACATCATCTTCCGCGACTTTTGCATTGGGAAGTAAGATTTTTTGTTGGTTGCACCAAAGAAGCGTAACAATGCATTACAGCGCTGCGCCTGTTTTAGCAGTGGAATTGTAGCCAGCGAAAACATTCACCTGAGAGGCCAACGCCCGCAAGCGATTTTCAATTATTGCTGGGGGTGCTTGTTCATAATGCGCGGCGATTGCTGATAAAAAAGCGGCAAAATCAAATTCCGCCACTGCCGCCAAAACTGCCCAGGTGCCACCAGGTTGAGTGGTATAACTGCGCCCGGGCTCGGCTTCAAAAAAACCACACAGCTCATTCATGGTAGATACAAACGCCTTATTGAACAGGTCTTCCCTGCTGACCGGTGCTTGCAAGTTTTGTAGCAAGGCGTGGTTAACTATCGTGTCGCCTGTGTCAGATAAACTTATCACGCGGTGGGAAGTGATGGTTTGATATGAAAATTGTTTTTCAAAAGCGCTGTTGATAATTTTAACAACGCGTTTTTTCTTTAATTCTTTTTCTGTATCTGTTTCAACGCGTTTCGCACTGTAGACATTTAGCTTGTTTGCTAAAAGTTTTAATGAACGTTTTTCTATAACGCCGCATAAATAAGCGCGGCGTTCCTCGGCTAATTCCTCAAATGATAAAGCCATTTCCGCAGGTGTAATCGCATATTTTGTAACTAACGTTACAGCACCTTTACCGGGTGTAAATGATTTGCCGCATATTTTGATGATATCACTCAACGCTGGCGGGGTATCATTTGATGTTGCTGCTACTCCAATTGCATATTGCCATAACATGCGCATCGCCGTCGCACGGTTATCTTTGTCATAGGGCAAAAGTATAGTTATAATATCATCACCAGTAATGTGGCGATGTAATAAGGCAATGCGCCAAGCCTGCATCAAGCGCGGCCAATTTTCGGCCACATCCTGTTGACGATTTTCCCGGTCAGATACTGGTTTTGGAGATAAAGATAATGGGTCTGTATTATTCGCATCGTCCGACAAAGCGGGTGACGCCGCCTTTTTAACCAGTGTAAGCAAGGTAGGATCAATAAGGGCTTCAACAGCTGGCAGTAATAGTGGCGGCTGCCGTTTATCATTATCTAATTTTGAATGACAAACAAAATGATAAATCACATAAGCGTTAACGGCTGTAATGCATAACCGATCATCAGCAGCAGTCCAGACCGCACCATTCTCTAATGCTGTTATACGTCGATATAGCTGCCCCCAGGTTCGAACATCTTTAAAAAGACGCGCATGCGTTTGAAATAACGCGCTTTGTTCCCACAACTGTGCGGCGGGATTTGCAGCGCCTATTCTTGCAAAAGCGTTTTCCCATTTTTTAAGGACATCCGCTAATCGCCCATTGTGACGCGCGGCGTTGATAAATTCTAAAAATTCGTCTTTGGTCATGTTATGCCTCAAAATGTTATATTACTTTAAGGCAAGCGCTTTCGATTTTACAAATTATTTTTTGAATTAAGGCAATTTAAAAAGGTCATATCAAATATGACCAATCTAACACTCACACCCGCGCGGCTTTCGTCAGTAGCTTTAAAATATCATCCAGCTGGTCGAGGTTTCGGAAGGCAATCGACAGGCTGCCCTGGCCGTGTTTGTCAGTCGCGCTGATCGTGGTGCGGAAGCCGAGCAATTCGCTTATCTCTTTTTCGAGCGCCATTGTATTAGCATCTTTAGCGGCGGCGGGTGGTGTCAGCGTCACTTTCTTGGATTTGTGTACGGGTTTGACATCCGCGCCCCGGCTCCATTGCGCCTGGCGTTCCGCCTCACGCACCGTCAAATTACGTTTTAAAATATCGATCGCCAATTTGCCAGGATCCTTTGCGCCCAGCAATGCGCGCGCATGCCCGGATGACAGCAACCCGTTTTCCAGCATTATGGTCACACCCTGCGGCAGCGACAGCAAACGCAACGTGTTGCTGACATAGCTGCGGCTTTTGCCCAAGATATGCGCCAGCTCATCATGCGTTTGCTGGAACTCATCAATCAGCCGCTGAAACGCGCGCGCCTCTTCAAGCGGCGTTAAATCCTGCCGCTGAATGTTTTCGATGATGGCAATTTCGAGCGCCGCGCGGTCATCCAGCGCCTGCACGATGACTGGTACATCATGCAGCTGCGCCAGTTGCGCGGCGCGCCAGCGGCGTTCCCCGCCGATGATGTCATACATGCCGTCAGCCGCCGCGCGCACCAGCAGCGGCTGCAAGATGCCATGCGCTTTGATCGACTCCGCCAGCGACGCGATTTCTTTGTCATCGAAATGACGACGCGGTTGAAACGCGGACGCCTGCAATTTGCCAAGCGGCAGTTTCATTAAATTGGATTGCGGCGCGTGCGCGGCTGACGGTGACTGCACGGTCTCCGGCAATTGCACGACATTATTGGGGTGATTGGTATTGATGGATGCAACGGCATTATTACTATCGGCAGTGCGTGCGTTGTTGTCCGCAGTGTTTGTCACGCGCGCCTCGGCATCGGCGAACAGGGCATCAAGCCCGCGGCCCAACCCGCGTTTGTGTTTGTCGGTGGTCATGGTGCAATTCCGGGCTGTAAGATGATAAATAAGCAGACGAGCAGACGAACAGACGAAACCCAAGAACAGAAAAATGATATTCCGTCCTTCAATAAATGAAGGAAGAAACTTTCATCACACACGTTTAATACAGCGCGATTATCTCGTCTGCCCGTCTGCTCATGTGCTCGCATATTAAGCCGCCGCTTGCGGCAGCTGCAGGTGCGGCAGGGCGCCCTGCCGCACCAACACTTCTTTCGCCAATTGAATATAAGCTTGGGAACCAATGCATTTGAAATCATAAAGCATCACCGGCTTACCGTGCGACGGCGCTTCCGACACGCGCACATTGCGGGGGATCATCGTATTGTAAATCTTGTCGGGGAAATGCGCGCGGACATCGGCGACGACACCGTTCGACAGCGAATTGCGTTTGTCGTACATTGTCAGCACCACGCCTTCCAGTTCCAGTTTCGGGTTTAATGCACGTTTGACGCGTTCGATGGTGCGCACCAGATGGCTCAGGCCTTCCAGCGCATAAAATTCACACTGCAACGGCACGATGACGGAGTCTGCCGCAACCAGGGCATTTAAAGTTAACAGACCCAATGAGGGCGGACAATCTATAAGAATATAATCATAGTCTGCATAAGCGGCTTGGAACGCCTCTTTCAAGCGGAATTCACGGTTTTCAATGCTGACCAATTCAATTTCCGCGCCGGACAGGTCGACCGTGGAGGGCACGATATCAAGGTTGGGCACCTCAGTTTTTTTGATAAGGGCGGAGAGTGGCGCGCTGTCGAACAGCATATCATAAATGCCCTGCGCGCGGCTGGCCTGTGGAATGCCGAGGCCGGTCGACGCATTACCTTGTGGATCAAGATCGATCAGCAATACACGTTTGTATATGGCAGCCATCGCAGTTGCTAAATTAACCGCCGTCGTAGTTTTGCCGACGCCGCCCTTTTGGTTGGCAATGGCAATAATACGCGGTGCTTTGTCAGTCATCGTTTCTGGAGGTTTTCTGTAAATCTTTATCAGTTGAGACATTGGTAAGCTCCACCAAAAGGCCGGTTGCGCTGGTTAGGGATGGTAATAGGTTATAATCAAAATTACAAGATATTGATGCTTGCCTAAGTTCTTCTTCCACATTTTGTGATTTAAGTAACACATAACGGGTTTTATAATGCCGCATATGTTTGGTAAGTGTCAAAATATCTATAACAGATGCAAAGGCGCGGCAAGTTATAATATCCGCCTGCAACGTTTCATGTGAAACATTCGCGGCATATATAGTCGCATTGGCTCCAGTCAAACGGTTTATTTCGCGCAGAAAAGCAGCTTTTTTCTGATCTTGTTCAATAAGGTGGATATCTCCAATCCCTAAAATAGCCAAGACCATACCTGGGAAACCAGCCCCACTGCCAATATCGGCAATAATCTGCCTAGAGAATGTTTCACGTGAAACTTTCTTATTTATAAGTGGCAATAATTGCCAGGAATCATAAATGTGACGTTGCCAGATATCATTAATGGTGGTGGCGGAAACCAAATTTATCTTTTTCTGCCATATTTTTAAAGTCTCAACATATAGCTCAAATTTATTTAATGTTTCACGTGAAACATCGGTAAGATGTTGAAAATATTGACTATTCATTGTTTTTTTCGAAAATGTTTCACGTGAAACATTTTAAGCGGCTTTGGTGCCGTTTTTACGCACATGGCGCAGCAGTGACATTATAGCTGCTGGCGTTATGCCTTGGATACGGTTGGCGGCACCAAGTGTTTCCGGACGCACTTTTTCCAACCGTTCACGTGTCTCACGTGACAGACCGCTAATGTAATTGTAATCCAGGTCAATTGGTAATGCCAAAGTTTCATCTCGCTGAAAGGCGTCAATATCGCTTTGCTGGCGGTTGAGATAACCAGTATAATTTGCATCAATAACAAGTTGCTCGGCAATATGTGGTGTTATGCCATTTAAGGATGGCCAAATTTTGGTAAGTTGGGCAAAATCAATGTCTTGATAACGTAACAGATCAAAAGCACTCCGTCGTACGCCGTCCTGATTAATCTTAATGCCCTGTTTACTAAGATTGGCGGGTGTTTCAACCAAATCTTGCATTAACTGACGACCCGCGATAAGCGCGGAATGTTTCACGTGAAACATTGCCATACGCTCTATACCAACACAGCCGATTGCAATCCCTTTCGCTGTTAAGCGCTGATCGGCATTATCCGCCCGTAAGTTCAAGCGGTATTCTGCGCGAGAGGTGAACATACGATAGGGTTCATTAGCGCCGCGCATAATAAGATCGTCAATTAAAACGCCAATATAACCCTCATCGCGACCGATCAATAAGGATTTATTTCCTATGTCTGCGGCAAGGGCGGCATTAACACCGGCGACCAGGCCCTGGGCTCCCGCTTCTTCATAGCCGGTCGTGCCATTAATCTGCCCGGCTAGGAATAACCCAGTAACAGATTTAGTTTCCAGCGTAGCCTTTAATTCGCGCGGGTCGATATAATCATATTCAATTGCATAGCCGGGGCGCAGAATTTCCACATTTTCTAAACCTGGAATGGTTGCGATCAGCGCGGTTTGCACCTCTGCCGGCAATGACGTCGAAATGCCATTGGGATAGACGGTATCATCGTTCAGTCCCTCCGGCTCCAGAAAAATTTGGTGGCGGTCCTTATCGGCAAAACGGACGATTTTATCCTCAATTGACGGACAATAACGCGGCCCGATGCTTTCAATTTGGCCGGAATACATCGGCGAGCGATGCAAATTATCTTGAATGATCTGATGCGTCGCAGCATTGGTATAGGTCATGTAACAGGAAATTTGCGGCACGGTGATGTCGCTGGTCATATAGGAAAACGGCACCGGCGGCGTGTCCCCCGGTTGTTCGTCACATTTTGACCAGTCGATGGTTTTACCATTCAAACGCGCCGGCGTGCCGGTTTTAAGACGTCCAAGCGCAAAGCCCATGATTTCGAGCGTTTTGGACAGGCCCAGCGCTGGCGCATCGCCAAAACGTCCGGCAGGAATTTGGGTGTCACCCATATGGATGAGGCCGCGCAAAAAGGTGCCGGTGGTCAGGATCACAGCGCGACAGGCAAAGGTTTGGCCATCACCGGTGATAACGCCGGAAACGGTTCGCGTGTGCGGATCATAAACCAAGTCTTCGGCGGCGCCGGCCAGCACGGTTAAATTGGGCGTGTTGAAAATTTCCGCCTGCATCGCGGCGCGGTACAGCGCGCGGTCGGCCTGAGCGCGCGGGCCGCGCACCGCGGGGCCGCGGCTGGCGTTTAACATACGAAACTGAATCCCAGCCTGGTCGATGACGCGCGCCATCAGGCCATCCAGCGCGTCAATTTCACGGACCAGATGTCCCTTGCCCAAACCGCCAATGGCGGGATTGCAGGACATCTCACCAATTGTCTCTAATTTGTGCGTGAGCAATAATGTTTGCGCGCCCATGCGTGCGGCAGCCGCGGCGGCCTCGCAGCCGGCATGACCGCCACCGATGACGATAACGTCGTATTTTGTGTTCATGCAAGGAAGATACGAGAAGCAAGCTGCGCGACGCAAGACAATAGTGAGACGAATAGTTTAAAAGAAGCGCGCTGGCACATTTTCGTTGAAAAATTTACGATGCCTATAGCCTCTATGTTTTATCCGAGTTGGATTCCGTATCATTTGTATTCGCTGCGCTCTCACAAGCACGGGATGACAGCTGAAAATGATGTGCTAAAATGAAAAGATCAGTGGCGATTATTTCAATCAACCAACACCCAAACAAGTCAAACTATATGCGATTGCAGGATTGTAGCAATCACTCGTTGCCGTTTTGCACCCGGGTAAGAATAGCAGCGGCGCCGGTTAAATCCGGCGCATAATCAATAACGCGTGGTCCTGGCCACCAATAAGGCACAGCGTTCAGCGCGCTATCAGCCGGCAAATTAATAGCATTATCTGACCGCATACTGTTTGGATTATTGGGATCAGTCAGTTGTGACGCGCGCGGCACAAATTGCACCTGCGGACAGGGCACAGTTGTATTAACACATTGTAGCAAACCAACCCCGCTGCGTTCATCGGTGGTTTTGACCAGGCCGTCCACGAGTTTATCCGGTGACAGGGCGCCCGCGCTGCCGGAAACGGCTTTGACGGTTGCAGTGGCCGACGGCGCCAGATAATACGTTATAATCCAGCTTTGCGTGGTTGGCGTTGTGCCGCTGACCAAATCATAATTACGGATCAGAAATGAATGCCAGCCGTTGTTACGATCTTGCTTGAATAATGGCTGATAGCTGGGCCAGTTGGTGGCAAGTGCCGGCAGTGGCGTATCCCCCGATTGAAGCGGTGTAGGCGTTCCGGAGTAAGACGTTAAAGGCCCGCCGCCGCCATAAATCTGGTCGTTTATATCGATAACACAAGGCGTCATGGATGGCATAGGGCCAGCCGGGTCGCAACGGTATTTTGCGTTATGCTGCGCGACCTGCAGCATCGCGGCCTGGTGCCAGATCAGCATATTTTGCGCATAGGTTTCAGCGGGCGCGGTAAGGCTGCCATTGCCCAGCGGCGTCGTATATTGCCAAAAGGCCACGAAACCGGCGAGGAGCATAAGGGCGATGACGGCAAGGAACATAAGCAGGCTTTCAAAAAATTATCACAAACAGTCTAACACAAATTTCACAACCGCGCAGCAGTCATGACGATAAAGAAGGTCATTGCAATTTGAACAGGGTTGTAAGGCTGGTGGTGGTCGCGGCACCGCGCGCCGTGCGGCAGGCGGTTGTAATCGTGTTAAGCGATGATGGTACTGCAACGACCGGTACCGCCGTTGTACCCGGCACATAACCGATAGCGGCGGCCATGTCCGCACTGGCGGCCAGATAACCATAGTAAAGTTCGATGCAGGTTTTGAGCGGCACGCGGTTTTGCTGGATCAACAGCAACGGCGGCGTATCGGCAGTGATATCCACCCTTATGGTGCCACCATAACTATTCAGATAGGTGCCAACCGTGGCGGTCGGTTTATTAAGCAATTCCGGTGGCAGCACCGCGTCCGAAATCGTAGCCGCCGACAGACTGCCCTGTTGCCGAATGTAATTGCGGCTGTTGGTAACGATTGTCAGCGTCTGTTCCAAAAACTGTTTCTTTTTGGCATTGCCGAGCGCGATCGCGGTGCCAGCCCAAATGCCGCCAATGACAATCCCGGTGATCACCAAAACAATCGCCATTTCAATGAGCGTAAAACCGCGATGATGATGGGGGGCGATCATAGAGACAATGCTTTCAATAATTGAAGATAAGAGTTAAATTGACCGGATTGGGGCAGGCCGCCGTCATGGTAACATTCGCCATGGGTACGGGGAGTTCGGCATACATTTTGTTGATATTACCGTAGCGCACCAAACCCACATTGTCGGCGGCGGTTTTGTTGCTGCCCAGCCGGGTGTAAACCAGATCCTGGCAAACATCGGCTGGTAAAGACAGCAGGTTGAGGGTAAAACCGACAGCGCCGGGAGTAACTGTGACCGCGCCACCATAAGAATGCAAAATGCTGCCACCGGTTTTTAACATGTCGGCCGGAAAAATCCTGGCGGCGCGCGGGTCGGTTGCCGCATTATTGATTATAGTGGTGGCAATATTCGACCGGTCCTGATGCGCGTAATAATCACGTGTATTGCGCGTGATAGTCAGCACCTGTTCGGCCAAATGCTGCTTTTTGCGGTTGTTCATGGCGCCGGCGGTCAGTATCCACAGCCCGCCGATGATGATCCCCATAATTCCCAGCACAATGGTTATTTCAACCAGGGTGATCGCGCGCTGGGAAGATTTATGTATCTGCATCATCCTTGCAACCGGAAAAATATGTAAAAATTGTTATAAGATCGGTCACACATGGCACGGGCACTGTCCAAAGAAATTGGTGGTATTTGACCTGGACCATTGGCAGCAATATCTGAAATCATATCATCGGTATTGCCGAACTTTACGATAAGATCGACACAGGCCGCCTTTGGCACATGATTGGTATAAATCTGATAGTATGGCCCATGATTTTCAGGGCCGTACCACAATGCAATGTCGCCGCCATAAGCATTCAAAGTCACCGGCGTGCCATTGACAATTTTTATCATATCGGCAGGAAACAGCTTCATATCTACGGCATCAGTTGTAAATTCGGTCGGCACCGCCGGGATGGGGACCTGGCGCAAATAATCGCGCACATTTTCATTGATGGTGATCAGCTGTTCCATCAGGCGCGCTTTTTTATGGTTGTTTATGCTGGCCGCCACGCTGATCCAGATACCGCCAATGATAAGGCCCATGATCGCCAACACCACAATAATTTCAACCAGCGTCAGGCCGCGGTTGTGACACCGGCGCTGGGGTTGAAAGAATGGCAATGACAGCATAATCGGTTTCAACATGATAGGGGTTAGATACAAATTATGCCACAGGCGTCATGACAAGATGATGACAGTCTAAAATGAATCACCTGTTACGGCATGTTAAAGGTGATCGTCATGCCGTTGTTGATAGGCTGGTTACAGGCATCAACCGCCATTTTAGGGCTGATAGGCAGCGGCAGCGCGGTGGAATTGCCATTAACCGTGACACTGACGAGCCCCATCCTGGCAGCCGCCTCCGCGGAACCGCCCAGGCGGCTCAGCAATTCCACACAGGCATCCGGCGGCACGCCCTTGCCGGGCGTGCCGCCCTGGCCGATGGCCAATTGGACCGCGCCTGAAATACCGCCCAGTAAAATAGAACTGCTAGTGGCATAAGGGTGACGGATGTCGGGAAAGGGTGCGGCATTTCGATCAACCACCATTTCGGCTGGAAAAACACCGGCGGCCACTGCCGCCTTGGTGTCAAAACCGATCACGCTATCCGCTTGGTGGCCCTGAAACAACCCCCGGATACTGGTAACGATCTGCAGCGTTTCCCCTATAAATTGCGTTTTTTTCTTGTTGCTGAAGGCGGTCGCGGCACTCATCCAGATGGCGGATACAAGGATGGCAAAGATGGCGAGCACAATCAGCGTTTCAACCAGAGAAATGCCGTAACGCGGAGATGGTTTCAAACCCGGCTGCATAATAAATTATCCTTGTCTAGGGTTGGTAAAAAAACAGCCTCCGAAGAGGCTGTTTTTCAAGTCGTTCGCAGATCCCTATGGAACCGCAAAAGTGATAAAAACATAATTACCATTACCGGTAGCGTTGCACGCTGTAGCTGCTGTAGCTGGTGAGATAGGACTAGCTGGGAACCCGGCAATTGCTGTACCAGCAACACTGACAGCCGTTAAACCAATACGATTGGCACCTTCCTGCGTACCAGCTAGGCGGCTTAAGACTTCTACACAAGCATCTTGGGGCAAACCAGTAGTAGCTGAATTGCCGAGCTGTAGAATCATTTTACCAGGGTTATCGTTGGTTATATCAACTGCATGTGACGTAGCATACGGATGGCGAATATCAGGTAGGGTTTTGCTAATAACCATATCAGCGGGGAAGACGCCAGCGTTGGCAGCCGGAATAGTTGTAAAACCTATACTAGGCTGCTGGCCTTGATACAGACCTTTGATATTATTAACAATCTGAATAACCTGTTCAGACAGCTGACGTTTTTTCTGATTGTTAAAGGCGGTTGATGCCGTCGCCCAGATGGCCGCGACCAAAATCGCGAAAATCGAGAGCACGATCAGCGCCTCGACCAGTGAAATACCGCGTTCTTTACGGTGTTGGATAGATAATGTCATGACTTGGATGCTCCTTGGATAAAGTCAGGTAAACTGTCTGCCAGTTACCCGAATTTTCGAATCCCCGCAGTGCAGCCATGTTAACAGATTAAATTACGGTAACAAGAGACATTTCAACGGTAAACCGTTGGTAGACACACTGTTGCCGTAATTAACCAGCGTTGTTATATTAGTATGCCACAATTCGGCCACAATTGCAAGGCCTGTTTTGGGTATTTTGCTTTATGAAATGTTGGCGGCAAGTTGCGCTTTAAAGCGATACGCGCGGCGATGAAGAGACGCCAGCCTTGGCCAGGGCTTCGGCGGACAGGCCGGCAAACTGGATGGGCGCCATGGTCTGCGGCATCGCAAATTTTGCGGCGGCCTGGCTGTTTAACGTCATGACCATACAAAACCAGCCAATCGTCACCACTGTGCCAAAGGCGACCAAAACCATCTCAACTTTAAAATAATCGGCGCCGCGCGCCCGCGCTGTGACAGATGATAAGAATGACCGCATCTATCCAGTCTAAAACGAAATAGTTACGAAGGTATGAATAAGTGCCTGACAATTTAAAAATGACAACGCGTAACCGAAGCGTTAAGATACCAGAAAGAGACGTACCATGCACAATATTCCTTCCGAGCTTCAACTTATCTTGGACGCGCATCCTCAAATCGTGAGCGGAGCCGTCTGCTTCAAAGGCACGCGTGTTCCCGTTCAGGCGTTGATTGACACGTTGGACGGTGACACGTTGGAAAATTTCCTGGAAGGCTATCCCGACGTGTCCCGCGAACAGGCCCAGGCGGTTATTCATTGGGAACAGGATCAGGCGCGGCGCACTTTTGGTCTTGAGCTGGCTTGTTGAATGCGCGTCCTGCCGGATAACAATGTAGACCACCGTTTTGCGCGTTTGTTACAGGGGCATGACGTTATCCATGCGCGGCAAATGGGCTGGGCACGTCTGTTCAATGGCGATTTGATCTGCGCGGCAGAAACCGAAAATTTTGCCGTGATGATCACAGCTGATAAGAATATGCGCTATCAGCAAAACATTGAAACATGCGAAATTGCGCTGGACATTTTGAAGAATGATCCAGCTTGCGGTTCTGTTATCATCGTCAACCCATTGCCATTATCATGACGAAGCTGCTCGATACCATTACGCTGCCCGCCGATCTGCGCCTGTTAAAGCGCGAACAGTTGCCGCAAGTCGCCGCTGAATTGCGGCGCGCGACGATTGAAGCGGTCTCGCATACTGGCGGGCATCTGGGCGCGGGGCTGGGCGTTATCGAACTCACGGTTGCGCTGCATTATATGTTCGACACACCGCGTGATAAAATTATCTGGGATGTCGGGCACCAGACCTATCCGCATAAAATTCTGACCGGCCGCAAAAGCCAGATTAAAACCTTGCGCCAGGGCGGCGGCTTATCCGGTTTTACCAGCCGCCGTGAAAGTGTCTATGATCCGTTCGGCGCCGCGCATTCCTCGACATCGATTTCCGCCGGGCTTGGCTTTGCGGTCGCGCGCGATTTGCAAGATCAGGATCATCACGTGGTGTGCGTCATCGGTGACGGCGCGATGTCGGCCGGCATGGTCTATGAGGCGATGAATAATGCGGGCGCCCAAAAAAATGATAAGCATGCGCGGCTGATTGTGATTTTAAACGACAATGACATGTCAATCGCGCCGCCGGTGGGGGCGCTGTCGGCCTATTTGTCGCGCCTCGTGTCATCCGCGCCGTACCGGGGGTTCCGCGAATTCGCCAAAAAGGTGGCCAGCCATCTGCCCAAACCGATTTATACCGCCGCCGAACGGGCCGAAGAATATGCGCGCGGCATGGTAACCGGCGGCACCTTGTTTGAAGAGCTGGGGTTTTACTATGTCGGCCCTATCGACGGGCATAATCTGGACCATCTGTTGCCGGTGTTAGACAATATTAAAAATCGCCCGGAAGGCGGGCCTCCCAGCCTGGGCCCGGTGCTCATTCATATCGTTACCAAAAAGGGCCAAGGTTATGCACCGGCCGAGGCGGCGGCGGATAAACTGCATGCGGTGGCCAAGTTTGATGTGATCACCGGCACGCAGGTCAAGGCGGTCGCGCAGGCGCCGAGCTTTACAAGCGTATTTGCCGATAGGTTGATTGCGGAAGCGGCGCGCGATGACAAGATTGTTGCGATCACCGCGGCGATGCCGTCAGGCACCGGGCTGGATAAATTTGCCTTGGCGCATCCTCAAAAATGTTTTGATGTCGGCATTGCCGAACAGCATGCGGTGACCTTTGCCGCCGGTTTGGCCGCTGAAGGCATGAAACCGTTTGTTGCGATCTATTCAACCTTTCTGCAGCGCGCCTATGACCAGATTGTGCATGATGTCGCGCTGCAGAATTTGCCGGTGCGTTTCGCGCTGGACCGCGCCGGTTTGGTCGGCGCGGATGGTGCGACGCATGCGGGATCGTTCGACATCGCCTACCTCGGCTGCCTGCCCAATATGGTCTTGATGGCTGCGGCAGACGAGGCGGAGCTGGTGCATATGGTGCATACCGCCGCGCTGCATGACACTGGGCCGATTGCGCTGCGCTATCCGCGCGGGGACGGTTATGGCGTGGCCTTGCCGGATGCGCCGCAGCGTTTGGAGATTGGCAAGGGCCGCGTGATCAAACAGGGCAAAACCGTTGCGCTACTGTCATACGGCACGCGGCTGCATGAATGTTTGGCGGCAGCGGAGACGCTGGAAAAGCGCGGCCTGTCCACCACCGTGGTGGATGCGCGGTTTGCCAAACCGCTGGATGAAGTTTTGTTGTTACAGCTCGCGCAAACGCACGACGTCTTGCTGACGGTGGAGGAGGGGTCGGTGGGCGGTTTCGGCGCGCTGTGTCTGCATGCGCTAGCCGCCGCCGGCGCGCTCGATCACGGTCTTAAAATCCGCACGCTGACGCTGCCGGATCTGTTCCAGGATCACGACACGCAGATGAAACAATATGACGCCGCCGGTTTGAACGCCGCGCAGATTGTGGCGGCGGTGATGCAACTGTTTACAGCGGATGTTAATCAGCAAACGCACATTACGTAACTAATTAATCTTCTCAACAATCTTACCAACATCATCCGCAGTTAACTGCGTCAGCCATTCGCCATCGGGATAAATCACGGCGACCGGGCCTTCGCTGCAGCGCCCGAGACAGCCGGATTTGTTGATGCGGATATTATCCAGCCTGGCGGCTTTGGCGGCGCTTTTTAATTGATCGAAAATTTTATCCGCGCCCTTGGACATGCAGCAGCCATTCGGGTTATCGGCGGGGCGTTCATTCAGACAGACAAAAACATGATGATGGTAGAAAGACATGGGAGTAAGATGGTGAAACGTGAATAAGATTATGCGTGTAAAATGGTTATCATACTTCGCCTCTGGTGACCATGCCGTGTATATCGCGGGCGGTATGAAGATAACGCGCGACTTCAACAGTTTCGCCTTTGATACGATAGACAGCATAATAGCCCGCGCCGCGTCCCTGCTGGATCGTCAAAGTGCGTATGTCAAGATGTGATGGGATACATCTACCGCGTAAATATTTGGTTGCCAACTGCTGGGTTTGTGTCTCAAGAAATTCAGCATAATTGTCAGCATGATCAGCGTCGTAACGTTGCGTGTTATAATTCCAAATCGCATCAAGATCACGGTCTGCTTGAGGTGTAACAACGACCGTTAGGCTGAGTGTGTTGCGCGCCATGCCTTACTTTTCGCCAGCCGTTTCGCCTGCACCTGATCAAGCGTAAGACCGCCCAGGCGGTCGCCTTCTTCAAAAGCCGCGTCAATACTGGCCAATATGTCCGGCGTCCAAAAGCTGGCCGGCGGGGTATCGCTAAAATCGATGGCTAGTTGGTCAACCACCATAGCTTCTACAGTTTGTCCACTAGCCGCCGCCGCCTGGGCAATCTCGGCATAAAGAGGTTCAGGGATATTCAATTGCACGTGCATATAATTATTCTAACGCCTGCCGTGCCCTGTTGTCATGCATAAAATTCAATGCTGCTTAGCGCCTGATCTTGCTGATGCGCCAGGTCACATAACCCGCGGCGAGCATAAAACCGATCAGCGTACCTAACATTAAAATCGGCCAGGGTTCCGGCCAGTCAGGCGTTGTGGCGGCAGTGGGCTCTTCGATAATATCAGCGGCAAACGGCAGGTTGACCGCCGCCATCAAATGCAGGCGTTCCTGCGATGCCAGCAGCTGGCTTAACACCAGGCGATGTTCCGCCAATTGCACGCGCGGCAATTGCTGGTCGATGTAACCGGTAATCGCATCGGCGCGGCGGACCGCGTCACCGCGCAACAGGCTGTCCGCAGCCTGATGCAAGGCATAGAGCAAGGTAATCGCAAAACCGCGATCCGCATGCCGCAGCGTGATGCTGCGCATTTTGGTGGCGCCGACCTGTGATATCATCAGGCGGCTTTTGACATAGGCGGCAAGGCGCGCGGCATCTGGCGCGGGCGTGACAGGATGCCGCATCATAAAGGCCAGCGCATGGTCATAAAAACTGCTGAACCCATAGGGCCGCACCCAGCTTTTGTGCGTGGCATCCCACTCATCGGGAAATAGCGTCGGCAACGCGTCCGGTACATTTTCCAGCACGCGCGCCGCCGCGGTTGTTGACGTCAATAGTTGCACGTAACGTTCGAAATTAAGCGCGCCATCATCGGTCGTTGTGGCAGGCTGCATATTTGCGGTCATGGTCGGCGGCGCGTTGGCAGTGAACAGCGTGCGGTCGACAACTGGCCCCACCACCATCGCCGCGGTATATTCCGGCGTCAGCAAAAACAGATAGATAAAGGCGGACAGCAAGCCGCAAAGCGCGCTGCCGATCAACAGTTTTTGCTGGCGGCGAAAAGCGCGGACAATGTCATTGCGGCTGAGCGTCATGCATTATCCATAAGCGCGGCCAACCACTTATGCAATTGCAAGGTGGGATACAGGGCTGCGTGCGCCGCGGCGGCACCGTCACAGGCAGCCTGCCACAGGGCGGAATCAGCGGCATACGTTTTGATGGCGGCGGCCAGGGCCGCGCCATCCTGGCCTGCAATCGTCAGGCCGGCAGCGTAGTCATCCAGCACGCGCGCCGGTTCCGCCGCTGCATCACCCAAGAAAATCAGCGGGCGGTGGCAGGCCAATGCACTCATGGTTTTGACAGGCACCAGAAGGCCGGTGGCGTTTTCGTGCAGGCTGGCCAGATGCAGCTGCGCGCGACCCTGAATTTCATGCGCATCACGGTCAGGCAAAAACGGTTTGAAGATGACGCGTGGCAAATCACGCGCTGCGGTTTCCACCGCATGGCGGTTGCGGCCACTGCCCATAATAATAAAATCGATCTTGTCATGTTGCAACAGTCGCGCGGCCGCGATGATGGCGGGCCAGGGGTGCAGCGGCCCCATGTTGCCGGCATACAGCACGGTGAATGTATCAAACGGCGGCATATGTGGGGTAAGATTTTGTTCCGCCCAATTGTTAATGAGGCTGGTTTTGCCGCGCACGGCGGGATACCGCGCCAGTAATTCATGTGCCATGCAGCGGCCGATAACCACGCTGTGATCCACTGCCTTAAGCGCGCAGTTTTTCCAGCGTTGCAGGCATGATAGCAGCCAGTTGGGCAATCTGATGCCAATGTATGGCAACAAATCCGGATACATATCCTGACAGGAATAAATGATCCGCGCGCCGCGGTGCCGCAGTTTGAGCAGTGGCGCCCATAACACTAACAACGGCGGGTCGGTCATGATCACGATGCGGGCGGCGCGGCGGGCGCACAGCGCGCGCAGGCCGAGTGAAAGATTGGCAATTATGTAAGACAAGCTGCGTTGCGGAAGGTCTTTGGCATAAGTGATGATATCGACAGTGTGGCCGGCAGCCTGCAAATGCGCGGCGAGTTCCGCCAAGACCCGGCCCGAGGCGCCTTTGGCCGGTGGCAAAACGCGGTTAAGCAGCAGGATACGCATGATCGTCCGAACCTGGCGCGGCGCGCGTCACCAGCCACAGCAACAGGCCGCAGGTGAAATATTTATAACTGGTATAAAGCGTAATGGCGAGCAGTAGCGGCGGCACCGCGGCCAGCCACAGCAGACGGTCGCGGTGCCAGGTAACACGCAAGGCCGGCAACAGGCTGCCCAGATAACACAGCATCAGGCCGGTGCCGACAAGGCCAGTTTTCTCCAGCAGGTAACTGATAAAGCTGTGCGTGTAACCGACGCGCCAGCCGCCCACAGCGGGATCGGCAATGGTGGCGCCCCAGCCGTGGCCGTATAACAATGTCAGCGGACTGTCAGCGATGCCATGCCAAACCACAGAAAATTCGGCATCGCGCGCATTGAAGCCAACCGCCTGGGTTTTGCGCCACAAAGTCTCCAGCATCGCCAGCCATTGCGGCGCGAACAATAAAAGTAACGCCCCGATGATGAGCAGGGACAGCCAATGCCGCCGCCCGCGCTGCAATTGCCACAGCGCAAAGACCGTTAAAGACATGACGGCTAACAGCAAGGCCGCGCGCATGACCAGGCCGGCGATAGTTGCGATGCACAAGGCCGCAGCCGCCAGCGCCAGCCATGGATAAAGGGTGGATAGTTTAAATTTAATGATGGTAAGCCGCGCAAAGCCCCACATTGCGAGATAGAGTGCGGCGAACAATACCGCCGGCTCCAGCGGCAGGTACATCAGGTTATCACCGTTTTTGAGCAGGCTGAGATGCTGCAGGTCGGCGCCGGTGATGATGGCATAACGCATGGCGAAACACAGTCCGGCGCCACACAGCGCCCAAGCGACGCGCGCGTTATTTGCCGGCGTGCGCAGAATGACCGGCAATAAAAAATATAGCAGCGGCACGACATCGCGCAGCACCGCCAGCCATGGCAGGCCGCGGCCGATACCGATCACCAGCGGCATAAAAATCAGATAATAAACCGGCACTGTCTGCGCCTTGGGTCCCGTCCACAATACAGCAACGCTGGTCAGCTGCATGATCCGCGTCAAACCGATGGCGACGAACAATAATGCCCCGATGATGATTTCCGCTATTCCGGGCGCATCCGGCGTCGGCTGGCTGTACAGGCCATAGAGGATAATGGCAGCGAGAAGGGCCATTTTTTGAATTCGAGTTGCGAAAGTGTCAGCGAGAGTTGTCACTTTCCCTCTCCCTTACAGGGAGAGAGTGCCCCGCAAGGGGCGGGTGAGGGGTAATAATTTGGATCAAAAGTTACATCATTTAAAGCAGTCCAAATATTTTCTAAAACAGAATTTATGCGGCTGTTAATAGCATAGTTAGAAAATCGCAGCACACGGTAACCTGCGGTGCGTAAAAATTCATCACGTGTTTTATCGCTCACGACATCATGATGCGCACCATCCGCCTCAATAATTATTTGGATTTCACTGCACATAAAGTCGGTAATATAACGACCTATCGGCTGCTGACGGCGAAATTTAAACGCTGAAAAACGCCGGTTGCGTAATTCGCGCCATAGTTTGTTTTCTTCTGGAGTTTGATATTTGCGCAAATTGCGTGCGTTGGAAGTTGAGGCCAAACGTCCCGTTTGATAAATACTCATTACCCCTCACCCGCCCCTCAAAGGGCACCCTCTCCCTATAAGGGAGAGGGGGAGTTCGAGCAAGATTACAAAGAAGGGTGATAAAAACCATTGGTCAGCTTGAATGATTACATATATCTTTGCATAACTCATTAAAATGAAACCCGCCGTCATTCATGAGTTATTCGCGCGTCTGCGCCAAGCGCTGCCGGAGCCGCGCACCGAACTGCAATATGTGAATGCCTATACGTTACTGGTCGCGGTGGTGCTGTCGGCGCAGGCGACCGATGTCAGCGTCAACAAGGCGATGGCGCCGGTGTTCACAAAAATTAAAACGCCGCAGGCGATGTTGAAATTAGGTGAAGACAAATTACGTGAGGCGATTAAGACCATTGGCTTTCATAATACCAAAGCGCGCAATGTGATCAAGCTCAGCCAGATGTTAGTCGATGATTATAACGGCGCGGTGCCGGATACGCGTAACGGATTGGAAGGCCTGCCTGGTGTCGGGCGCAAGACCGCCAATGTTGTCATGAATAATATTTATGGCGCGCCGATGCTGGGGATCGATACACATGTATTCCGCGTCGCCAACCGTACGGGTCTCGCGCGCGCGCCAAACGTGACCGTGATGGAAGATAAATTGATGAAGGTCGTGCCGGCAGAATTCATGCGGCATGCGCATAACTGGCTGTTGCTGCACGGGCGTTACGTGTGCAAGGCGCGCGTGCCGGAATGCCCGCGCTGTATTTTAAAAGATATTTGTGAATATAGGCCGAAGACGATTGAGGTGCATGGGAAGTATGTGGTGCCAACTTGAAAAAGAAAAACCCGGCATGAAGGCCGGGTTTTTGCTAAAAAACAAAATTATTTTGGTTCGGCACCAAAAACAATCTTTTTGAAGCGTTCATTCATTTTAGGCATCCATGTTTTAACGCGCTCTTCTATTTCAGACTGAGTTAATGGTTTTTCAGAACGTGAAGGCGTTTTACCAATTATCAATCCTATCTTGTCAACTTCCTCATCTGACAAATTGCCAACCCATTCTTCGATTTCTTGGTCCGAAAGTGGTTTTTCTTCTGCCATTTAATTACCCGTTCGTACCTGTTGCCGCATAATTATTGAACGGCAGCACAGTGGTATCATTGGCGGCGGTTTGGGTTGGCGCGGCGACAAAGGTGAATTCACCGGAAATTTGCGCGCCGGGTTCAACCTCGATCTCCGCATATTGGATACGGCCTGACACCTGGCCGCCAGCGCGGATGCGCAAACGCCCGGAAACACTCAGGTCGCCTTCAAAACGGCCGGCGATTTCGGCATCTTTTACATTGGCGGCACCGCGGTAGAGGCCGGATGGATAAATTTCCAGACGATTGCCCTGGCGCAGTGTGGCATCCATCGTGCCTTCCACCACCAAATGGTCGCATTCAGCAATTTCACCGGCCAGGGAAATATCACGGCCGACCATCAGTTTGCGTTCACCCACCTGGTCCGGTGCGCGGTAGCTGGCCGATGGTGACGGCAGGGAAATGGTCGGGCGCTTGGCAGTGTTGCCCAAGGCCACGGCAGGAACGTTGCGGCGCTGGGTTTGTTCACCCGCAACCACGCGCGCATCTTCCGCCGCCGGTTCGACGCGCGTCAATTGGCGTGTGCGTGCTTTGGCCTGTTGTTCCGATGTGCTGAAAAGTCCCATGATTACGTATCCCCCGCTCAAAAAAAGTTGTGCCGACAGAGTTATCACAAACGATTCGAATCACGCAAGTTTTTTCGGCGGCAGCCGGGCAGATTATTAATATGAAACCGTTAGGCGGCGAGCGGGGTTGTCGCCGCTTGCGCGCGGTAAGACAACAGCCGCAGGCGGGCCGCCGCGGCGCGGATGGGCTGTTGCTGTTCCCACGGGGCGGCTACGAATGACACGGCGGGATGCTGTTTAAGCAGCATCAACAATTCATAGGTGAAATCCCAGGCGGCATCATCATGATCCAGATGCTGGGTTTTAATGCCGATCATCTCACGCGGCAGCCGCAGCGATGCCAGCTGCGCCTGATTATCCAGCATCTGGGTTAATTGCGTAGACAGCGCGGTGCGCCCGCCGAAACGCGGATAACCTTGCAGCCGCATCACCGAAAATTGCACCGGAATATCGGGCAGCGCCGCAACTTGTAAGATCGCGATCGGCGCAGTGGTGGATAGCGCGGCAAACCCCATGCCGCTCAGACCATAAGTATGGGCAAGCGCCATCACCCCCCAGGGCGGCACAAATACCGGCGCCAGCTGTGCGCCAAACACCTGCGCCAGGCGGCCGTTAGCCTCGCCAATATCATAGGCGATGTCAGTCCAGCGGCGGTGTTCGGGAAATTCGTTTTTTGGCTGTTCAGGCAGGTCATAGCTGACGTGCGCTGCCCCCAACTGCCATACATTAATCAGCATATTGCTGGCAATTTCGCGGCCCAGCAGCGGGTCCAACGCGTTTGGGATTACCGCCAGGTTCAACGGCAGCTGCGTACGGGACTGGATGGTCAGCAGGCGGTCCAGCGCGCGGGTCGGTTCATTGGCGCCGTCATCGCGCCACCAGAATTTCACACTAAGGTATCGATCAGCCAAACGGTTGAGGCCACTTTCTACAACATCCAAATCGGCTTTTATTTTATTTAAAACACGCATGCCAGACACTTTGTTACAAATAGGTGACAATGGTATCCGAAAGTAACCTAAAAATCTATGATTCTATTTATGGGGTGACGCCAGATTATGATGACGTTAAATGCAGTGACTACAAAATATAGTAAGACAATCGGATCAAGGCGCGCGCGTGCCGAATAGCGCGCTGCCAACCCGAATCGCGGTGGCGCCGCTGGCGATGGCGGTTACGTAATCCTGGCTCATGCCCATGCTGAGTTTAAAAAGATCACCGGCGGCAGCCTGCGCTGCAAGTGCGGTGAAAAACGGCATGGGTGGTTGGTCCAATGGCGGGATACACATGAGGCCGCAAATCTCCAGATCGGTTTCGTCGCGGCAAAAGCGCAGTAAGGTTTCCAACTGGTCTGGCAGCACGCCGGCCTTTTGCGGTTCCGCGCCGACATTCACCTGGATATAACAGGGCAGGCGGCGGTTTTGCCGGGACATTTGGTCGGCCAGTTTTATGGCCAGGCTGGTGCGGTCCAGCGTATGGATAACATCGAACAGGCTTACCACGTCTTTCACCTTATTAGTTTGCAACATGCCGATCAAATGCAGTTTCAGATCAGGATGCTGTTGTTTGAGCGCTGGAAATTTTTCCATCGCCTCCTGTACGCGGTTTTCACCAAACACATGTTGTCCGGCGGCAATTGCTTGTTCGATCGCCGGCACGCCATAGGTTTTGCTGACCGCAATCAGTTCTATATCCTGTAGATCGCGCCCGATGCTATGGGCGGCGTTGGCGATATCTTGCCGCACCCATTGTAAGTTTTCGCTGATCATGATTGTTTTCTTATATTAAGAATGTTTTGACAAACAGCACAAATCAGCTAATCATTCATGTTTAAGGGGATTCGTAATGGGTAAGCTTTTAGAAACTGAATCATTACAAACCGTAGAAGTACCTGTATCTACCATAGTGGAGTCAAAGCCACAGCGCCGCATAGCTAAGGCTCCTGCTTTGAAAACCGGCTGGGGGCTAACTCCAGCAAATGGTTTTCCCATATTGTATTGCGAGGCCTGTCCGCCCGTGCCACCGCGTGCGCATCCTATCTCTACAAAAGAGTGTCCACCGCTAACCAAGGAAATGTTGTCAGGAAGTGGATATATTGCTGAAAAACCAGCATTCGATCCTAAGACAGGTTTTATTGAATTAAGTCCAGCAGCCCGCGCTTACGCGCCGAGATAATAATCTTACCCTTGCCTTAATTCCAATTTGGCGTATTTTCAGGGCCGAATTCAACCACTGGTATCACTAATGTTTTCCCGTCTTTTGCGTTTTTTTGTTGCGCTGGCCGTCTGGTGTGCGGCGCTGCCTGTCCAGGCCGCCAGCTTGGCTGAAAAATTGCCGGCCGGCTTTATACCGGATTTTCATAATAAGGAAATTTGGTCAACCCAGATGGCGCCGGCCTATACGGTCTTAAAAGCGCAGATGATCCGTTTTCATGATCATATGTTGTTATGGATTATCAGCGCGATTGTTGCCTTTGTGGCGCTGGTAATGCTTTATATTCTGGGGCGGTTTTATCACCGCCGCGGCCATGCGCCGTCCAAAACCAGCCATAATGTGCCGCTGGAAATCATCTGGACCCTGATCCCCATCATCATCCTGACCGTGATTGCGGTGCCATCGCTCAAGATGCTATATTCGATGGACCGCGCGCCGGGCACCCCGGATGTGACGATCAAAGTGACCGGCCACCAATGGTATTGGGAATTTGAATATCCCGACCAGAAGTTTTCGTTTAACAGCAATATCATTGCCGACAAGGATTTAAAGCCAGACGAGCCGCGCCTGCTGTCCGCTGATAACCACCTGGTTTTGCCATTGGGCGCCAAGGTGCAGTTTCTGGTAACGGCGGCGGATTCCCTGCATGGCTTTTTTATTCCCGAATTGGGCGCCAACCGTTTGGCGGTGCCGGGCCGCGTCAATGAAGTCTATGTGGTGCCGAACAAACTGGGCACCGTCTATGGCCAATGTTCCAAAATCTGCGGCATCAATCACGGTTATATGCCGATGACGGTGGATATCGTCAGCCAGGCGGATTTTGAGGTTTGGCTCGCAGAGGCGCAAAAGAAATACGCGGATAATGGAAATGGGATGTCGGAAAGTGGCAAATTGACCACAGCGCAATCTATCCTCCAGTTTCCCACTTCCAAAAATCAGGTCCCATAAATGTCATTAAGCACCGAATATCAACACGATCACCATCTTCCGAATTTCTGGACCCGCTGGTTTTATTCAACCAATCATAAAGACATTGGCATTCTCTATTTTATTTTCGCCATCGTCGGCGGGTTGCTGGGCGGCTTTTTTTCGGTGTGGATGCGCGCGCAATTGCATAACCCCGCCTGGCATCTGGTCAAGGACGGCCAGTTGTGGAATGTGCTGATCACGGCGCACGGGTTGCTGATGGTGTTTTTTTCAGTGATGCCGGCGCTGATCGGGGGCTTTGGCAATTACTTTGTGCCGCTGATGATCGGCGCGCCCGATATGGCCTTTCCGCGTCTCAATAATATTTCCTTTTGGCTGCTGGTGCCGGCGCTGGGTTTGCTGGTGGCATCATCGATGGTACAGGGCGGCGCGGGTGTCGGCTGGACCGCCTATCCGCCCTTGTCTTCCACGCCGGGCAGCCCGGGTATGGCGGTGGATATGGCGATTTTCGCGCTGCATCTGGCGGGTATCTCATCGATCCTCGGCGCGATTAATTTTATCACCACTATCTTCAACATGCGCGCGCCGGGCATGAGCCTGTTTAAAATGCCGCTGTTCGTGTGGGCGATGCTGATCACGTCATTCCTGCTGCTGCTGTCGCTGCCGGTGCTCGGCGGCGCGATCACCATGCTGCTGACCGACCGGAATTTCGGCACGTCGTTTTTCAAACCAGAGGGTGGCGGCGATCCGCTGCTCTTCCAGCATCTGTTCTGGTTTTTCGGCCACCCGGAAGTTTATATCATGATCCTGCCGGCCTTCGGTATTATCAGCCACATTATTTCGACTTTTTCGAAGAAGCCAATCTTTGGTTATCTGGGCATGGTCTATGCGATGCTGTCAATTGGCGTCATCGGTTTCATGGTTTGGGCGCACCATATGTTCACGGTCGGGCTCGACATCAACACGCGCGCTTATTTTACAATTGCAACCCTGGTGATTGCGGTGCCGACCGGCGTCAAAGTTTTTTCATGGCTGGCGACGATGTGGGGCGGCAGCATTCGTTTCACGACACCGATGCTATGGGCGCTCGGTTTTATCTTTTTGTTCACAGTCGGCGGCGTCACCGGCGTCGTGCTCGGTAACGGCGGTCTGGAGACCGTACTGCATGACACTTATTATGTGGTGGCGCATTTCCACTATGTGCTGTCGCTGGGCGCGGTGTTTGCGATCTTCGCCGGCTGGTATTACTGGTTTGGGAAGATCACCGGGCGGCTGTACCCGGAATGGATGGGCAAATTGCATTTCTTTGTGATGTTCATCGGCGTCAACCTGACGTTTTTCCCGATGCATTTCCTCGGACTTGCCGGTATGCCGCGCCGTATTCCAGATTACCCCGATATGTATCGTGGCTGGAACCAGGTGGCGTCAATCGGTTCCTATATCAGTGCGGCCTCGATCATCCTGTTTTTGGTTTTCACTGTTTACGCCCTGCGCTTTGGCAAGCGCGCCAGCGGCAATTACTGGGATGACGAAAGCGGGACCCTGGAATGGACCTTGCCGTCCCCGCCGCCGTTCCACCAATTCGAAGAACAGCCACGGATTCATTAACGCCGTTTAAACTTGACTTGTGATTCCTGGAGCCGATAATATTTCAAATACCAGCCTTGTCGTAAGGCTGGCATTTTTAATTCATAGGATCGTAAGGAATAGTCATGCCGCAAGTTCATATTAAAGATAATAATTTGGGGCCGTTTCCTGCCTGGGCGTTTCGCGATGATGTCACCCAATTTCCGGATGCGGATAATCCGGCTTTGCCGGAAAATCTGGACCGGTTACATGCTGATAGCGTCGCGTTTCATGAAAACTATATCGGTCGCGTGAATATTTTAACGCTAGCAGAATTTGCAATTGCCATGCGCACTTATGAAGAATTGGATGAACGGCGGGCCAATCTTGACGCCTCATCTTTTGTTTATAGTTCTATTCAACCCAACGGACCGGGGCGTCGGGATATTAGAAAAGCTGTGCTGGCGTTAAAATCTGATGTTACACACAACAGGCAATTTTTTGAACAAGAAGCAGCAAATTTAACGGCTGAAAAATTAGCCTCACTATTAACCGATCCTGATGTGCAAAAATATGATTTCTGGTTGCGTGAACAACGTAAGTATTTGCCTTATCAATTATCCAATGTTGCACAACGTGCGGTGGCAGCAGACAAACTGATCTCCGATAATTGCGCCGAGCAGTATACAACGCTTATAGCTGATTTAAAATTTATCGATGGCGACAACAGTTACGCATTGGCAGAGCTGCGTAAAATGCGCGCCGCAACCGACGCTGCACAACGCCAATTGGCCTATCGCGGTATCGAGGCGTTACTTTATGATAACGTAATAGAAATTACCGATCTTATGGAGGTTATTCTTGCCAATCGCACGCGGGAAGACATCAAGCGCGGCTACGAAACGGCAACCGCGCATAATTTTTTAGCCAGCAATATCGCACCTGAAACGGTTGGTGCGATGATTGATGCCGTTGACACGGCGCGTCCCAAATTGGCGCATCGCTATTGGGCGTGGAAAGCCGATCTGTTGGGTCATCCCGATCATGTATTGCCGCATTGGGAGCAAATGGCACCGCTGCCTACAGCCGAAACCGCTGTAATACCGTTTCCAAACGCGCAGCAGATGATTGTGACAGCATTTGGCAAATTCTCACCGCAACTGGCAGAAATTGTAGCCGGCTTTTTCGAAGGTGATGCGCCGTGGTTCGACGCTGCGCCGACCGCAGGAAAAGCAGGCTATGCCGCCTACACCTATGAAAGAGCGCCGCACCACCCATATATGTTTGTCAATTCCTATGGCGGCACGCCACATGACGTACTGGTAGTTGCCCATGAATGCGGCCATGGTATACACAGCGTGCTACGTGCGCCGCAGGGCGGCCTGGCAGATGTTGTGCCGCAAATGATTAATGAAACCGCCAGTATTTTCGCTGAATTACTGGTTTTTGAAGAGCTATTGGCGACTGCAGGCAGTCAAGCTGAAGCGGATGTTTTGATTGGCCGCTTTGCCGAAAAATATATTAATTTGACAGTGGGTCAGGTTGGCCTGTTTAGAATAGAGCAAGACTTTGCTGCAGCCGCACTGGCGGGTAAGTTAACACCAAAGATAGCCGGCGCATTAAATTTAGAACATTTGCGTGCCGTCGCAGGGCCGGCGGTTGTTATTCCCGACAGCGCGCAATTTAGTTATGGCTTAACCAGCCAGCTGTTTTTACCAGATGAGTCATTTTATAATTATCCTTACGCAGTGGGCGCCTTGTTTGCGATTGCCTTGTTCCAGATTTACAAACAGCAACCAACATCCGCAGCCAAAAAGATATTTGCGGATCAATTCACCGAGGCACTGGCTGCCGGCGCCACTAAAACCATAAGTGAGTTCGCAGAGGGGTTTGGCCTCAACATTAACAATTCTCGATTTTGGCAGGCTGGCCTGTCTTATATTGGGGATTATGTTGATGGCTTGATGTTGCGATCACAGCAACGGCTGGCGGCGGCTCCGAAGTCAGACAATAATCATGCCATGGGACCAATTCCTAATATCTAAGCCGTATCTATTGGGGAGTTGTGCCGTCGCGCAAATACGTTAAACTGCGTATCGAAACTAGGAGTCGCAGAAGTGGCAGACATCAACAACCCCGCGTTTATCCGAATTGATCCCAATACCGCCTGGTCGGCAGTTTACAATACGACTATCAAAAAAGTCTGCCATACGCGGGCGCGTACCTGGAAATTCTTAATCGGTTTGGGGCTGGCTTTCGCGTTTCTGGTAACCCGCGCGCATTTTGCCAATTTCGCCGAAACCCAGATGACCTTTGGCATGTTTGGCGGCGGCGTGGCGATTACGATGATTACCGCAATTTATTCGTTTCACCAGCTGGCGGATATCCGCGCGCGGCTGTTTACCTTGTATCAGGCGATGCCCGACGTGATCCCATCCAGCGAAGATCATGACAGCATCCTGCGTTATGACCTGGGCGACTGCATTTTCTTGTGCGCGGGCATCGTGCTGCCGGTCGTATTGCTGGTCACGCTGCACGCGGCGTGGTTTTAAGCGTATTATTGGATAACAGCGTGATGGCGTTGTACATCCGCCATCAGATGCGGATGAAACGTTGCGGCATCCGCCAGATCGATTTTAATCGGCAGATTGGATTCTGATAAATCATTCCGTAACTGTGCGGCTGTACTTATGTCGAGCGGCGCATCTCCCCAAACTAGTAAATCCAGATCCGACCAGCGTCGCGCCCTGCCCGTGACACGTGAGCCGAAAGCCCATACCGCACGATTCGGGATATGCCGCGCCAAAATTTGTTTAAGCTCGGTCTGCCATTCCGGCGCGAGGTCAAGCATGAGGATGCCCTACATCATCGCGTGCCTCTGGAACAGTTTTTAACGTGGTAATCAGCTGGGTAACATCGCGCAGAAAATCCGGCAACAGTTTGGCAATGGCTGTCGCTTGTTCTTCCACATATTCATGGGTGCTGTTGTTGCGGCGGTCGTGATAGATAAACCACGGCGCTGGGTCATCAATAAGTCACTGGTCGGCGGCGAGGCGAAACAGATCCTTGCGGGCCAGCCGCACCACACTATCGCTGCCGCGCCTAAGGGATAAAACGCGTTGCAGCATTTTCCAGGCCAGTTCATAGTATATTCAAAGCGCTGGATCGCGCCATCGCGGATAATAATGCGGTGCGGCTCCGTGAGCTCGGCATAACCATCCCGGGCTGTTTTTACCGCACGTTCAAAATAATCCAGCGTCAGGGTCATAAATAATCCTAACAAGTTTAATAATTTTTCGCAATTTCTTTGATATATAAGGCTTTTCGCTTGCCGGAATGACATTTTCTGTTAAAAAGCGCGCTTCATATTCTTGAAACCGGGTACATGGCCCCTATATAGCAAGAGATAATCAATTTTGTAGCTGCGCAAAACATGGCGCGGCGCACAACCAAAGGGAACAAAAACAATGTCTAAAGTTATCGGAATTGACCTCGGCACCACCAACTCCTGCGTCTCCGTCATGGAAGGCTCGACCGCAAAAGTGATTGATAACGCTGAAGGTTATAATACGACGCCGTCGATTGTTGCCTTTACGCCATCGGGCGAGCGGCTGGTGGGCCAGCCCGCCAAACGCCAGGCGGTGACCAATCCTGACAATACCTTATACGGTATCAAGCGTCTGATCGGTCGCGCCTTCAAAGACGCCCGGACCCAGGAAATGAAAGCCAAAACGCCGTTCCATATTGTTGATGGTGATAATGGCGACGCCTGGGTTGAGGCTGACGGCAAAAAATACGCGCCGGCGCAAATCTCCGCCATGGTGTTGGGTAAAATGAAGGAAACCGCGGAATCGTATTTGGGCGAAACGGTGACCCAGGCGGTAATTACGGTTCCGGCCTATTTCAATGACGCGCAGCGTCAGGCGACTAAGGATGCCGGCAAAATTGCCGGTCTGGAAGTTCTGCGGATCATCAATGAGCCAACCGCGGCGGCGCTGGCCTATGGCCTTGACAAAAAAGGCAGCGGCACCATTGCGGTGTATGACCTGGGTGGTGGTACGTTCGATGTTTCCATTTTGGAAATTGGCGACGGCGTGTTCGAAGTGAAGGCCACCAACGGCGATACGTTTTTGGGTGGTGAAGATTTCGACGCGCGCATCATTGATTATCTGGCCGATGAATTCAAAAAAGAAAACAACATTGACCTGCGCCAGGATCGTCTGGCGCTGCAGCGTTTAAAGGAAGCGGCGGAAAAGGCCAAAATTGAATTGTCATCCGCGACACAGACCGAGGTGAACCTGCCATTTATCACGGCGGATTTATCCGGCGCAGTGCATCGCCCGCTGAACTTGATGGTCAAACTGTCACGTGCCAAACTGGAACAGCTAGTGGATGATCTGGTACAGCGTACCGTGGGTCCATGCCAGGCGGCGCTTAAAGATGCCGGCCTCAAAGCCTCCGACATTGATGAAGTTGTTATGGTCGGCGGTATGACGCGCATGCCAAAAATCTCCGAAACCGTTAAAACATTTTTTGGCAAGGAGCCGAATAAATCGGTTAATCCGGATGAAGTGGTTGCCATCGGTGCCGCGATCCAGGGCGGTGTGCTGAAGGGCGACGTGAAAGATGTGTTGTTGCTGGATGTGACGCCATTATCGCTCGGCATCGAAACGCTGGGTGGGGTGTTTACGGCGCTCATCGAACGTAACACAACGATCCCGACCAAAAAATCACAGACGTTTTCGACGGCAGAAGATAACCAGACCGCGGTTACCATTCGCGTCTTCCAGGGCGAACGCCAGATGGCCGCGGATAATAAACTTTTGGGCCAATTTGATTTGGTCGGTTTGCCGCCGGCGCCGCGCGGTGTACCGCAAGTCGAGGTCAGCTTTGACATTGATGCCAACGGTATCGTGCAAGTGTCGGCGAAAGACAAAGCGACCGGTAAGGAACAGCAGATCCGCATTCAGGCTTCGGGCGGCCTCTCCGACGAAGATATCAAGAAAATGGTCCGCGATGCGGAAACCAATGCTGACGAAGATAAAAAGCGCAAGGAGTTAATTGAAGCGCGCAACCAGGCCGACAGCCTGGTCTATGCGACTGAAAAGTCCCTCAAAGATTTGGATGACAAATTGCCGGAAGACGAGCGCAAAAATGTCGAAACCGCACTGGCTAACGCCAAACGCGCCTTGGACGGCGAAGATGTTGCCGAGATTAAGGCTACCTCCGACCTATTGTCAAACGCGGCCATGAAACTTGGTGAGCATATGTATAAAGCGTCGCAAGATGCCGCGAATGACGAAAGCGGCGAACCCAAAGCGCATGATGCAGATGCCGATGTCGTTGATGCGGATTTCACGGAAGTGAATGACGACAAGAAAGCATCATAAATAGTTATGCTAAGCAGACGAGCAGACGAGCAGACGAGCAGACGAGATAGTGCGTTTGTTTGTTTGTGCTCTAAAAATGAAAAACTTTACACATTGTTTAATAAGGGCATACTCGTCTGCTCGTCTGCTCGTCTGCTCGTCCACCCATGAACAAAAAAGATTATTACGAAGTTCTCGGCATCACTAAAAGCGCGAGCGATGATGAAGTGAAGAAAGCGTACCGTGCGCAGGCACGTAAATATCATCCGGATTTAAACAAGGATGATAAAAACGCTGAAAGCAAATTCAAGGAAGTCAGCGAAGCTTATGAGATTTTAAGCGACACCGAAAAGCGCCGCACCTATGACCAGTATGGCGCCGCCGCCTTTGACGGTACCGGTAATGCCCGCGGCGGCGGTTTTGGTGGCTTTGGGTTTTCCGGCAATTTCTCCGATATTTTTGATGAAATGTTCGGCGATTTTACAGGTGGCGGACGCGGCGGCAGTCGCGCCGGCCCGGCGCAAAACCGCGGCGCCGATCTGCGTTTTAATTTGGATATTACGTTGGAAGATGCCTTTAAAGGCGCCACTAAAAAAATCAAGGTGCCGACCTGGGCGGCCTGTACGCCATGCAAAGGCACTGGCAGCGAAAAGGGTAGTGCGCCGCAACAATGCCCAAAATGTGCGGGCGCGGGGCGCATTCGCGCGCAACAAGGGTTTTTCATGGTGGAGCGCAGCTGCGACCAGTGCGGGGGCACCGGCAGCGTGATTACTGATCCGTGCAAAACCTGCCAGGGTCAAGGGCGCGTCAGGAAAGACAAAACGCTGGAAGTCAAAATTCCCGCCGGTGTCGATGACGGCACACGCATCCGTTTGGCTGGCGAAGGCGAAGCGGGATTGCGTGGTGGTCCCGCGGGCGATCTCTATGTTTTTCTGGCCGTCAAAACACATAAACTGTTCCGGCGCGACGGCGCGGATCTTTATTGCAAAGTGCCAATTCCGATGACGATGGCGGCGCTGGGCGCGACAATCGACGCGCCGGTGATTGACGGCACACTGACCAAAGTGGCGATCCCCGCCGGGTTTCAGTCGGGGCAAAAATTGCGGCTTAAATCCAAAGGGATGAGTGTGCTGCGTAGCCAAAACCGCGGCGATATGTTTATTGAAGTGCAGGTGGAAACGCCGGTTAACCTAACCAAAAAACAGCAAGATCTTTTGAAGGATTTTGACAAAGATAGCGGCGGCCAACAACAAAACCCGGAGTCGGAAGGTTTTTTTGCGAAGGTGAAGGAGCTGTGGAGTGAGCTTAAGGAGTAATTGTTGTTATGGCGCAACGTCCGCAGATAGTTGATGATTTGTATTTGGCCGGCTCAGTTGCAATGTGGCCTTAACAAAATTATCATTGTCTACGACTATATTTATGCCATTGATACGTTGGCCCTTTTTGCGCACTGCAACGGAACTATCAATAAATAATCTTGTTTGTTCTATAACTAACTTATTCTGCACTTGGCGTTGCCGCAGCTCAACTTGCAAATCGGCAAAGGTTATAATTGAGTCATCCGCTAACATATCAATAAAATCTTGCCACTCTTGAGATGTCGCACCACGGGCTTGAGGCACACCCCTAATTTGCACTAGCCTGCCATGATCCGTTAAACTCTTTTCCTTGCGCAGCATCCAAGCATTCATGATACTTTCTTCAATACGTATTTCTTCCGGTAGCTGATGAAAATTATCCTTTTTATTTTTAGCTAAAAATTCATCACTGCACATGGGCGAACAAACAATCACGACATCCGCTGTAGTTATATCATCAATGGCATCGCTAAACGCTTTTGGTTTTATGTCTACCACAATCCGCTTGGCTGCCTTTTCATCCAACAATTCCATAGCTCGATCACGGCGCTCCTGTTCACTTGAATGCGTTAAAATTATTGAATGAGCACGCTTCGAATTATCTTTACCGATACCGGTACAAACATCTTTTGTTGTGCCAAACGTGTCGGCAATCACTAAAACAGTTTGACTTTTATTTAAGCCCAATTTTTCTGCTAACACCGCATAAAGATCTTCTGATTTAAAAAAAGGATCAACCAATTGGCTCTTTAAAATTTTGCCATCGTGAAATAAGTTTTGCATAAACGTGTTTAAGATTGCGACTGGCTTTGTGGCTGCACCATAAGCACGCCAACTATCGCGAATTTGGCCAGTTATATTATAATCTTTAGGCGTTGTGCTGCGCAAACCGCAATAAACTTCCAGCATAAATTTGAATGCATTATCGCCGTTATAAATCCACGGCTGTCCCTTGCCCTTCAAAGTTTCAAAAGCGATGCGTTTTTCCTGGGGTAGATTGAGATACATGTTTTTAGTGCAGACAAGCAATTGGCGGGCACAGGTCTCTGCAAAAAATGCCTGATTTTGCACAGCCCAGGCTTGAAAATCTGCGTCAGCATGTTCTGTTGGTATATTGATTATGACAATGTCTTCCATACGATCCTGCTAGGCATAAGCATAACATGCAAATCCCTTTCAAAATACTTTCATATGCTATTGTCACGGAATTTTAATGGCTTACCGCTGCCCATGCCCGGCGCGCTGGTGGCCGTCCTCGGTGGCGGCGGCTTTATAATAGGCCATTGTGAAAACGCGGATGGCGGCGGTTAGCGAACAATCGGGTTTTTTGCGGTCGGCAACTAGCGTACATAATTCATGCACCGATTTGCCTTCACGCGCGCTGATATCCAGCAGCGCGCCCCACATTTCCGGCTCCAGCCGCACCGAGGTGCGGTGTCCAGACACGATAATATTGCGATTGATCAAGGTCGAACGCGGTCCGCCCAGACTGGGTTCCAAACGAGTCGCACTTGCCTCGTGCGTCATGGGGTTATCATTCCTATGTGACGTTGTTTGCGGGGCGGGGGCCAGATGTTGCATGGGCATTCTCTCCATAAGTGCGTGAAAAGGCTGTGTACATCTTATTAGTGTGTTATAGGAAAATAGTCAACAATGTTTCTACTATAGCGTGTATTTAATTTTTTTATGTGGCAGCCGGGTTTCACTTGTGCGGCTGGCGCGCAATTCGCATATAGATGCACAATGGCGCGTAATTGGTCCCGGCCGGAGCCGGACATAAAACAACAGGTAAAATTTTGTGATGCGCCCGGGTGTTTAGCGGCAGGGCCGTACCGCGCGCCCAAATCGCGCGATAACCTGATGGATTACCAGTGGTTTTGCCTGGACCACGTGCGCGACTACAATGCCAAATGGGATTATTGCAAAGGCATGTCGCAAACGCAGTTAGAGGATTTCATCCGCACCTCAACCGTGGGCGACCGCCCCAGCTGGCCGATGGGTGGTTCAGCTGCCGCTTATGCCACGCAACTGCGCCGCCGCGTCTTGAATGATTTTGCCGGCATAGACATTCCAGAGGATGACGGCCCGCCGGTGCCAGGCCATAATTTTACGCCCGCCGAGGTCGCGGCGCTTAAAACCTTTGAACTGACCGTCACTGCCGATTACACCACCATCCGCAAACAATATAAAAAGCTGGCGAAAGCACACCACCCCGACCATCACCGCGGCGATAAAGATGCCGAGGAGAAATTAAAACAGATCAATCAGGCCTATGCGGTATTGAAAACAGCCTTTGCGGAAGAGGCTGGAGGCTAGAAGTGGGAAGCCGGATATATCCAGCCTCTAGCTTCCAGCCGTCATATTCACTAAGCTTTTCGGAATGACACTCGCTGCAAACACCGTCCCCGACATTACCATCGACGCACGCCAGACTTTTGGCATCGACGCGGATTGGAAAATTCCCGCGTTTAGCGCCGCCAATGATTATGTGCCGCGGGTTGACGATACCTATCGGTTTGATCCGCTTACGACGAAAGCGATTTTGGCCGGTTTCATGTTCAACCGCCGCGTTCTGGTGCAGGGGTACCACGGCACCGGCAAATCCACGCATATCGAACAGGTGGCGGCACGGCTGAACTGGCCCTTGGTGCGCGTTAATCTTGACAGCCATATCAGCCGCATTGATCTGATCGGCAAGGACGCCATAAAAATAAGTGATGGCGTACAGGTCACCGCGTTCCAAGAAGGCATTTTGCCGTGGGCATATCAGCATCCAGTGGCGCTGGTGTTTGATGAGTACGACGCCGGGCGGCCAGATGTGATGTTTGTGATCCAGCGCGTGCTGGAGGCCAATGGTAATTTGACGCTGCTCGACCAGAACCGCGTCATTGCGCCCAATCCGTTTTTCCGGCTGTTCGCGACCGCCAATACGGTCGGCCTGGGTGATGCCTCCGGCCTGTATCACGGCACACAGCAATTAAACCAAGGGCAGCTGGACCGCTGGCAGATCATCGCCGGTTTGAATTATCTGGCCGCCGAGGCCGAGGGCGCGATTGTAAGCGCGAAACTACCGCAGCTTGACCAAACCACGCTTGCGCGCATGGTGGAATTTGCTGGCATGACGCGCACCGGCTTTGCGGCGGGCGATCTGTCCACCGTGATGTCACCGCGCGCGGTCATTACCTGGGGCGAAAATATTGCGATCTTTGGTGACGTCGCAACCGCGCTCAGCATGACCTTCCTCAACAAATGCGACGAACTGGAACGGCCGATATTGGGCGAATATTACCAGCGCTGTTTTGGCGTGGAGCTAAGCGGCGTAGGTCTCTAATGCGATACGGCGATACCGGCTTGGAAGCGTAGGTTGCGTGACCTCATAACGTGCAAGTAAAACATCTAGCTCGCCATTTAAATAGGCATATGACCGTTGCCGCTGTAGATTAGATCCGGTTAGCGGTAGCTCGCTTAGACAATGACGCAGCAAAGTGATGTTGGTGTCCTCAAGGCCTTTAAAAACTTCGGCAGAAGGCAGCATTAATTCAGTCGTGTAGCCTTTCACATGCAAATAACGCAAACTTTTTGCTATGACGGCTTTGACTTCGTATAATGTGGTTGGGCGATAAACATCGTTTTCCAAATCAACCAACATATCACATTTGGAACCTTTGACCCATGTTGCGCCATTATGATAACGCGCGTAAGCAAAATCGATGGGACAAGCCCTAACCAATGTCAGAACGAGTGCTTTGATGCAGGTGTTGCGGGCTTTTGCGGAAGTGGCGACGAGCAAACCGGTAAACTGTTCTTGCAACGCCTCAACAGTCGCCACGCAACGACCGTCAATTGATAAGTCCAATGCGTTAATAAGTGGTGCTGGGGGAACAAGAGATGCTTTTGCATAAGCATAAAGGCCAGCTGCCAAAGCGGCGGCGTTTGGATGCGGCCCGGTGCGCGCGGCATTTATCACGGAACTGTTCTGGATATGCTCTGCTATCCATGGTAAATGTTTGATAAAATCGAAGGCGCATGCGTCCGCAATCAAAGCGCGAGCTGCCGCGCCGAAACTCAAGTCTTGGGTGACGGGCAACAGAAACGTCAGCCAATCATCTAATAAAAGCGGCAGATCTTTGCCAAACGCATTTCTTATCGCCTGACTGCAAAAATAATTACAAAAGGCTCTGTTGATGTGTCCAAACTCTTCTTCCCAAGCCACGTAAGTTTCAGGATCGATAGCCGCAATTTCAGCCTCAGCCGGATGTTTAAAGTTCTGCAATAAAGCGCGCATTACTGCCGGCGTGTAATAATGTGCAGGACGGCAACACTGCATCATAATGCGCATGTCAAAAACTGCCTCGCCACGTTTTGCAGGATTGTAAATATCTTCTTTGGTTGCCCATTTATTGGCATTTATCTTTAATGCCAGGCCGATATCGCTATCACAATTGATAAGAGCTAAAAGTGCATTACCGGTTTCAGATTCAAAACATGTTTCCCCTCTGGCAATATGATTAGAGATTGTAATGCCAAGTTCAACTTGAAGTTTGGCTCTTTTAGTAACAGCCTTTAAATAATGATCCTTTAAAATTTGCGCATGCGCCAGTCGCGTGCTGCTGCTTAAACAGCGGCAGACAAGACGATAATTATCCAAAAAAGCGCACAACCGCTCCGCATCGTCAGCCATATCGTCGAGTGCCTGCAAGCCGCGATTGCTCCACGTGGTTATAAAGTCACGCACCCTGTCGCTGTGTACAGTGTTTGGGTCAATTAAATTATTATGGCAGGCAGCATCATAAGATTGAAATAATTCACTAATAGCAAAGGGTGTCATGCGATGAAGAGTAGCAAACGCTTTTTCAAACGGGGCATTTAAGACGTTGTCAATCATCAGAATATACCTTTTATTTTATCTATTGCCGATGCTAGGCTGATTTGCGTGGAAAAATCAACCAAAATGCTCACCGACCGGCAATGCGAAATTTTCAAGCAGGCGGCAGAGGCCGGATTCCGCGGCGTCGCAAGGCGTTCCAAGGCCCAGGCAGCGCTCACCACCGGGCCGCTCTATAACAAAAATTATAATGTAGTGACGGCGCGGGCGTTGGTGCGCGCCAAGGCCGATCATGACGCGCTATGGCTGCGCGCGCATGACAGCAAACTGCATGCGTCATTGCTGCCGCAGGATAATCTGGCGCAGCGGATTGTAAGTGCCGCCGAAGACGCGCGGGTCGAGGCGCTGTCCGCCGTGCGGCTGCCGGGTGTTACACATAATTTGACCGCGCTGTGGGCCGATGAAATCGCGCGCAGTTCGCTGTTTACCAGTGAGATTGGCGATGTCTTGGTGCTGCCAATCGTGCTGCGCGCCTGGCTGCGCCATGTTTTGTTTGCGGCACCGCAAGAGCTGCCAGAAGTTTGGCAAGCGTGGGCGGACACGCAATTTGCAAAATACAAAAATGATTTATCGCAAAACATTGCGGCGCAAAAAAATTATGCGCAGATTGTCAAAAAGATTTTGGCGCAGCTGGGGTTTAAAGAGTTTTCGGCCACTGATACCGCCCCCGATATCATTGACGCGACTGACCCAGATGACAGTATAGAGCCACTGGTGCCCGCAGGCGACGAAGACAGCACCGGCGGCGGCACCAGTGCGGCGGAAGAGACTAACAGTGACGGCGAATTCGTGCCGGCGGATGACGGGGAAATATTTGAAGCCGGTTATAATCCCGGCGGCGCGGCGCTTGACGAAATGCCCCAAGGGCAACAGCAAATGCGCGCCGAACCGGGCGCCAGTGGCGCACCCGCCGCACCCGCCTATAAAATTCATACGCGCGACTTTGATGAGGTCATCGGCGCCGAACAGCTGGCTGATCTGGAAGAGCGCAAACAGTTGCGCGCGCTGCTGGACAAAGATGCCGCGGGACTACAGCCATTGATTGCCAAACTTGCCAATCGCTTGCAGCGGCGGCTGCTCGCCAAACAGCAGCGCAGCTGGCAGTTCGACCAGGAGGAAGGACTGTTGAATGCCGCGCGGCTGGCGCGCGTGGTGACCAACCCCCTGGCGCCGCTATCTTTCAAGCAGGAGCAAGCAGCGCCGTTTGTGGATACCGCGGTGACGCTGTTGATTGACAATTCCGGGTCAATGCGCGGGCGGCCGATTTTGCTGGCGGCGCTGTCAGCGGATATTCTGGCGCGGGTTATGGAGCGTTGCGGGATTGCCGTGGAAATTTTGGGCTTTACCACCGCAACCTGGAAAGGCGGGCGCGCGCGGACGGCGTGGCTGACACATGACAAACAATCCGCGGTTGCCGCTAAAGAGGGGCCATGGCGCGATAAACCCGGCCGCTTAAACGAAGTGCGGCATATTATTTACAAGGCGGCGTCACAACCGCTGCGGCGCGCGCATCACAATCTGGGCGTGATGCTGAAGGAAGGGTTGCTCAAGGAAAATATTGACGGCGAGGCCTTACAATGGGCGGCGGGGCGGCTCGCGGCGCAAGGTGCGGCGCGTAAAATTTTGCTGGTAATCTCAGACGGTGCGCCAGTCGATGATGCCACATTGTCAGTAATGCCGAGCAGTTATTTAGAGGCGCATCTGCGTGAGGTGATCACAGCCCTTGAAAATAGCGGCAAAATTGAACTGGCTGCAATCGGTATCGGCCATGATGTATCACGCTATTATAAAAATGCGATTACCATCAGCGATGTGACGCAGCTGGGTCCGGTGCTGATTGGGCAGCTGGCAGAATTGTTTGAGAAAAAATAGCTTACCGCGTTTATGGATGACAACGGCGGATATGGCGCTTAATTAACAGAAAGTTTAATCTTCTACATCCTGCGTTGCAGCATGCAACAAACGCAAGACCTCCGGCACACCATCGCGGGAAACGCCAGAGAGCGCATAAACCGTTTGTTTGCTGCTGCGTTTCAGTTTGGCGAGTTTGGTTTTAATCTCGTCAGGTGTAAGGGCATCACATTTATTAAGCGCGATGATTTCCGGTTTCTCGGCCAGGCCATAGCCGTAAGCTTTGAGTTCCGCGCGGATGGTTTTGTAATTGGCGACGACATCTTCCGCCGTGCCGTCGATCAAATGCAGCAGCGCGCGGGTACGTTCAACATGTCCCAAAAAGCGCGTGCCGAGCCCGGCGCCCTCATGCGCGCCTGCAATCAGGCCCGGAATATCGGCGATGACGAATTCATTGTCATCACTGCGCACCACGCCGAGGTTGGGGACCAACGTTGTAAACGGATAATCGGCAATTTTGGGTTTGGCGGCGGATACCACGGATAGAAAGGTGGATTTCCCGGCATTGGGCAGGCCGACCAGGCCGATATCGGCAATCAGTTTGAGCCGCAGCCATACCGACATTTCCTGGGCCGGATAACCGGGGGTGGAATGGCGCGGTGCCTGATTAGTAGATGATTTGTAATGGGCATTGCCCATGCCGCCATCGCCGCCTTTTAAAAACAGGATGCGCTGGCCGCTTTTGGCAAGGTCGGCGAGGATGGTGTCCTTGTCATCGGCGAGAATAACGGTACCAACGGGAATTTTGATCGTGAGGTCATCGCCGCCGGCGCCAGAGCGCAACCGGCCTGCGCCACCGGTGCCGGACTCCGCTTTGAAATGCTGCAAATAACGAAAGTCGATGAGGGTGTTGAGGTTATCGACCGCTTCGAAATAAATGTCACCGCCTTTGCCGCCATTGCCGCCATCAGGGCCACCGTATTCAATGAATTTTTCGCGCCGGAACGAGATGGAACCCGGGCCGCCCTTGCCGCTGAACAGGTGAATTTTGACTTCGTCTAAAAACTTCATGATAGCAGACTAGCAGATGAGCAGATGAGCAGACGAGTTATATTGTTATAACACAATAAAAAGGCAGAAGATTACTCTTCTGCCCGTCTGCTCTTCAGCTAATTTTATTAAGCGTTAGTTTCAGTTTGTGCTTCGATACTGACGAATTGACGGCCGCCACGGTTTTTAAAAAATTTAACGATGCCGGTTTTCAGCGCGAACAGCGTATGGTCCTTGCCCATGCCCATGTTGGGGCCGGGATGGAAGACGGTGCCACGCTGGCGCACGATGATGTTGCCGGCGAGGACGGTTTCACCACCATAGCGCTTGACGCCAAGGCGCTGGGCTGCGGAATCGCGGCCGTTACGTGAGGAGCCACCTGCTTTTTTCGATGCCATGGTCTTTCGTCCTTACGCGGTAATAGTGTTAATTTTGATGATCGTCAGATCCTGACGATGGCCGTTCTTACGGCGGTAATTATGGCGGCGCTTTTTCTTGAAAATGATGATTTTGGGGCCGCGCGCGGCGCTGACAATTTCGGCCTCAATCTTGCCACCCAGCGCAAAACCGCCGTCTTTGCCGGTCGCCATAGTGTCAAAGCTCAACTTATCACCGGCGTTACCGGCCAGTTTTTCAACTTTCAAGGTTTGGCCGGCAGTCACGCGGTACTGCTTGCCGCCAGTTTTTAATATCGCATACATTGCGGGAAATCCTATGGAATCTTTAATCGAGCCGCACTGTCTAGGGGGATGGCGGCCAATTGTCAAGGAAATTTACCCTACAGGGGCGGGTTCGGGTGATCTGGCAGCAGATAAAGTGACGACACTTGGTGCCGGTGGTGCGTATAGGACAGCACGTCCATGGCGGCTGGTACGGCGATGTAATTTGGGTGTAGACGATACAACTTCTTTTTCGTCACGTATATTTTCTAGATGGTCAACAAGAGCCTTTTGTATATCTTCAAGACGAGCTTGGACGGCATAATAAGATATGTTTAGTTTTTGACCAATTTGTTTGGTTCGTAGGCAATCAAAATATTTTAATTTTAATAATACCTGTTGATGGGGCAGTAGTCTCATAACTGCATATTTCAAATTTTGTGGCCATGTTCGTTCATCCATCAAAGCCATGATTTCAGTGAAATTCACTTTTTCTGAAGAATGGATGATTTTTTTTCCAAATCTTTTAGGTGGTTTATAATTAGGCAATAACCTACGCACATAATTGATACGCTTCTTTACCATTACGGGTTTGGCGTCGAGTTTTGTAGCAGCGTCCTGAATGGAAAATCCCAACATATCTACAAGTACTAAAGGCTCACGATAATGCGAAGGAAGGCTTTGTACAGCACATCGTAAATCTTTAGGCCAGCCACGCGCTTCCATCATTTCATTTAGTATGTTAAATGAAATGATGCTTTTTGTACCAGGAAGCTCTTTTAGTCTCGAAAGCAAAACATCACTATTAACAAGTTGCGGCAATATTTCTAAATCCAGAGTATTTTCAACGGTTGAAACAAACGATTTGTTCTCCAAATATATACGTATTTCTTCGCGCGCATAATCTAAAAATTCAATAAGCTTGGTTACGGGTAAGCCAAACATATTTGAAATTCTTTCACATGATATTTGTTCAATATCTACCAATATTACTAATAAACGTGAAAAGGGCGGCAGACTGTTTAGTGCAGACTTGATGGCTTTATGCGATGTATTTGCTTCAACAACAATTTGTTCCGGGCTTGGTGTTGGTGATGGCAGCTGATCATATAGCGCACTATCTTTTTTGCCATCAAGCGTCGCATCAAGTGACCATAAGCGGCGGTCTTGCAGACGAGAAATTTCACGGCAACTTGCTTTAATGGACGGGCGCATCCAGTCTATAAATGGCTCTTCATCATTGTATGTTTGAAAGCTTTGCCAAGCGATTGTGAAGGCGTGGCGCATCGCTTCTTCAGCATTGTTGGGTTCGTTAAAATACCGATAAGTGATACCAAAAATACGCCGCTCATTTTCTTTCATTAAACTATTAAAGCGAGCCAGTTCAGGGCTGTCAGTTGATAATTTACCCGAAAGAGTTATTTTTTCAGTTTTACTAGACGCAACCCATGTGCCATTTTGTTTTGATTTTTCTTGTTCATACGCTGCCCGCGCGCGGAAAATTCCCAAGCGCAATTGATCAAGGTTAATGTTCAATAAAGCCGCACTGGTGGCGCGGGATAGTTTTAAAACATCTTCCAAAACCAGATATTTTTGATGGTGCAATTCAAGTTGTATAAAAGCATCATGCATGTCTGCCGGTACGTCGGCGCGGGCAATGATTTCATCAACGAATAATGGCCGGTCATTTTCTTCAATAATCGCGGCCTCTTGAACAATGACAGCCAGGCGTTCAAAAATCAGTTTTACCGCTTTGGCGCGCGCGCTTTTAACAGTGTTCAACGGCTTGTCAATTGCGGTGGCAACAGTTTGGAATTCCAATCCTTCCAGATATTTTAATGCTAAAATTACCTGCTGATCAGCTGACAATGTTGCCAAAACCTTTTTCACATGGCGCGCCTTATCGGCGATGGGCACAACACCTTGCTGCCGCAACTGTGGCAAGCTGTCTGCGAGGCGTGTTAGCAAGCGTTCCGGGGCGTCATGGTAATCTTTGATGATTTGGACAACGGAGGCTTTTTCCAAAATATCGCTTGCTTCATTATTATTGCTGGCCATCTTATTCCCTTAAGTTTAAAAATTATCATGCCGCTTTTGATGAAAGCAATTAATTTCGCAACAAAATTATAAGGAATTGAATTTTCAGGTTATTTTGATGATGCTATAAGCATTTATGCGTCTGGCAACCAATCTTAAAGCGCTGATCCGGTTGACCCGGCTCAACCGGCCAATCGGCATTTGGCTGTTGTTCTGGCCGTGCGTGTGGGGGATTATGGCGGCAACGCCACGGGCCGTGGGGCCGGACTTACGCGTAATTTTATTGTTCGGCGTGGGCGCGCTGATAATGCGCTCCGCCGGTTGCATTATCAATGATATCTGGGACCGGAAGTTGGATAAACAGGTTGCGCGCACGGCGCAACGGCCGCTGGCATCGGGGCACGTGTCATTGCTGCAGGCCAGTGTGCTAACGTTGATTTTGTTATTATGTGGGCTGATTATTCTTATTCAATTTAATAACCTCACCATTCTGCTGGGCTTTATCGCGCTGGGGCTGGTAGTCGCTTATCCGGCAATGAAGCGGATCACCTGGTGGCCGCAGGCGTTCTTGGGCGTGACCTTTAACTGGGGCATTTTGATGGGGTGGGTGGCGGTTGCAGACCATGGGCGCGGCGGTATAGATATCCCGGCGCTGGTGCTGTATTTTGGCGCACTGTTTTGGACCATCGGCTATGACACGATTTACGCACAGCAGGATATTGAAGATGATCTTAAGGTCGGCATCAAATCGACCGCCATTAAATTTGCCGCGGCGCCCAAAAAATTCGTCGCATTGTGTTATGCATTGGCCTGGCTGTTGTGGTGGTGCGCGGGAATTTTCGCGGGCTGGCGCTGGTGGTATTTTATCGGTCTATTATTACCGGCAGCGCAACTGGTATGGCAACTGGCCTATTGGAAGCCGCATGATGCCGTGAGCAGCCTTAAAATTTTCAAAAGCAATTTTTGGTTGGGTTTGTTAATGGTGGTTGCGTTGTTATTCGCCAAACCGCTTTAACGCGCTCAGCGTTTTAATCTGATCATTCAGTTCGTTTAAATTGCGCTGCATCGCTGACATGCTTTGCAATTTGCTATTGTCGTTTTGCGACAGCGGCATAAGGGGATTAAGCCAGGCGGCAGTATGCGTAAAAAATTGCCCCCACATATTTTCCCAACCGCGCATCGTCTCGCGCCCCATGCGTTCGAGCGCAACCAGCGGCGGCATGCCCAAACTGCCAGCGCCCATCGCGCCGGAAAAATAGCTCATTAACTGTTCCTGATTTTTATTATAGTGTTCCATGGCATAGGCCAGATACCCGGGCAGCAATTGCTGGCCATGGTCGCCGCCGTAAAAGGAAATCAGCTGGCGCAAGAATTGTGTGGGTAGCAATGGGCTGCCGCCGGCTTCTTGCTCCACAATAATTTGTGTCAGAACCTGACGCGTAAGATCATCACCGGATTTTGCATCCGTCACCACGAAATCCTGGCCGTCCTTGGCCATCTGGCACAGGTCTTCCAAAGTGACATAAGTGCTTTTTTCCGTATGATACAAACGTCGGTTGGCGTATTTCTTGATGATAACCGGGGTGCGTTCGGCAGCTTCCACATGCGAATTTGATTGTGAGTTAGGGTCTGTCATGCCAACCTTATTCCATAAAGCGCGCAACAGGAGCAAGCATTATGACGGACCAGCAACCTGATAGCGGCGCGATGGCGTCCGCCTATCTCGATCTATGGCAACAGCAGTTACAGCAGATGATGCAAGATCCCCAGCAAATTGACCTGTGGCAAAAACTGACCGCGCAACATATGCAGCAGTTTTTCGCGACGTTTGCGAACGACCAGGGATACAATATGCCGAGCTTTGCTGCTAAAGCTGCTGGCAATGACACCACACCGCCCCCATCGCACCGGCCCGCGACCGCTGCCGCTGCATCTGACCGCAGCGCTGGCGGCATGGCAGAGCTCGCTCATCGCCTGGCAGCTGTGGAAAGCCGGCTGGCCGATCTGGAAGCCCGGCTTTACAACACCAGCGGCTGATATCAAAAATTGCGACGCGGCGGATTTCCTGCCGGCGCTGACCGCGGAAATAACCGCGCGCTATCAAAAGCTGTTGCGCGGCATCGCGTGTTATCAACAGCATCCCTACACGCGCGCTGTGCCGACATCGCCGATAGTTTGGCAGCAGGGCACCACCAAAGTGTATAGCTATGCAGACAGTGGCACGCCGATCCTGATCATTCCATCACTGGTTAATCGCTATTACGTAATGGATCTGGAGGCCGAACATTCGTTTGTGCGCTGGCTGACAGGGCAGGGCTATCGCCCGTTTGTCGTGGATTGGGATGCACCGAGTGATGCTGAACGCGATTATCATTTGAATGATTATATTCAGCAGCGGTTGGTGCCGCTGTTGAATGACATAAAAAATACTACCGGTGAGGCGCCGGTTATTCTCGGCTATTGCATGGGCGGCCTCTTGGCGGCGGCGCTGGCGGTGTTATATCCGGCGGGTTGCCGCGCCTTGGTGTTGATGGCAACCCCGTGGGATTTTCATGCGCCCAGCATGCAACGCCTGCCGCTCGAGATCGCTGAAAATTGTCTCGCGCGCGCGGCAGTATTGAAAACATTTCCAGTCGATTGGCAGCAGGCATTTTTTACAGCCATTGATCCCTTGCAGGCCGCGCAAAAATTCCTACGCTTTGCCGGGATGGCAATGGATGGCGATGCGGCGCGTAAATTTGTCGCGCTGGAAGACTGGCTCAACGACGGGGTGGATCTCACCGTCGGCGTCGCGCGCGATTGTTTTATCGATTGGTATGGGCATAACACGCCCGCGCGAAAACAGTGGCGCGTTGCTGACACCGTGATTGATCCTGCACAAATTACGTCTCCGGCGTTAGCGATTATTCCTGCACAGGATCGCATTGTGCCGCCGGATAGTGCCGCTGCGCTGTCATCCGCCATTCCCGGCTGCCTGCGGCTCGACCCGCCACTGGGACATATCGGCATGATGGTCTCGCGCGATGCCAAGCGATTGGTCTGGGAACCGCTGGCGCGATGGTTAAAGACGATTGGATAATTGCTGTTTACGCTTTTGCAATAAGACACTTGTTTGATAGGCACGACATCCTTAAATTACACGTAACACGTGCAGCAAAGAATAGAGAAAATTATGGCCAATTCCCCTCAAGACATCGTTATCGTCGCGGCGGCACGCACGCCGATTGGCGCCTTTAACGGCGCACTGTCCGCAGTGCCCGCGCATGAGCTTGGCAAAACCGCTATTATAAAGGCGATGGCGCAGGCAGGTTTAAAACCGGATGATATTGATGAGGTGTTGTTGGGTCAGGTCTTGACCGCAGGCCAAGGGCAAAACCCGGCACGGCAGGCGGCGGTGTTGGCGGGCATTCCGCACGAACGCACCGCGATGACGATTAATCAGGTGTGCGGTTCGGGGCTGCGCGCGGTCGCGCTGGCAACCCAGGCGATTAAATGTGGCGATGCCAATATCATTATCGCGGGCGGCCAGGAAAACATGTCGCTGGCCCCGCATGCCGCGCATCTGCGCAACGGTGTTAAAATGGGCCCGGCGAGTTTTGCCGATACCATGATTGTCGATGGGTTGTGGGATGCGTTTCACAATTACCATATGGGCCAAACGGCGGAAAATGTGGCGAAGGCCTTTAACATTTCGCGCGAAGACCAGGATGAATTTGCGGCCGCTTCGCAGCAAAAGGCCGAGGCCGCCATGCAGGCCGGCAAGTTCAAAGATGAAATCGCGCCGGTGACGATCACCGGTAAAAAGGGCGATACGATTGTTGATACTGATGAATATCCACGCAAGGGCGTGACGAAGGAAAGCCTGGCCGGGTTAAAACCGGCCTTTGACAAGGCGGGGACGGTCACGGCCGCCTCATCATCAGGCATCAATGACGGCGCGGCGGTGGTGATTGTCATGACGCGCGCTGAAGCCGACAAACGCGGGTTAAAGGTCATGGCCAAAATCGCCAGCTGGGCCACCGAAGGCGTTGACCCCGCGCTGATGGGCACAGGGCCGATCCCGACCTCCAAAGCCGCGCTGAAAAAAGCCGGTTGGACGGTAAATGATCTGGATTTGATTGAGGCGAATGAAGCCTTTGCCGCGCAGGCGCTCGCGGTCAATAAAGAGATGGGCTGGGACACATCACGCGTCAATGTCAATGGCGGTGCAATTGCGCTGGGTCACCCGATCGGCGCCTCGGGCGCGCGCGTGCTCGTTACTTTGCTGCATGAAATGCAAAAGCGTGACGCGAAAAAAGGCCTCGTTACGCTATGCATCGGCGGCGGCATGGGTGTCGCGATGTGCGTGGAGCGTTAATTTAGAAGTTAAGCTCCCAGCCAGAAAATCTGGCCAATGTCGGTTTTTTGAAAGAATGGTGTTTTTTGCTTTGCGCAAGTCCGGCAGATTTTTCGCGTGAACCACCTAATCGCTTTGTTTTAGGTTGAGATTTTATGCTGGCACGAGCCTCTTTGATTGTTTCTTGTATATCCTTTTCACTGTAAGTTTTAAAACGTGTTAGAGCATTAACGACTTTATCATTGGATAAAATTGCCACACGTGCTGCATCATCGAAGCAATGTATAAGACCAAAAATTCTCCGTGGTATATTAAAATCTATACCGCTAGTTACCTCAGCAACATCAGGAAATCTTTTCACCGCTTGTTCCGGATAATTAAATATAAAGGCACGTATAAACACAAAAGCTTCTTCACGCCAATCTCTAAAATAAAGGTGGAGATCATCGCTAGATAGATTACAAAACGCATCGGCACCTTCTGGTGTAACACATAAACCATTACGAACATCATTAAGCGGCATAGAAACCCTTTCATAAATTAATATTTATATGAAATCACATAGGTCTGACTTAGGCAAATTATTTTTTACTTTCATAGAACTGACTGGCCTTAAAGGCCGATTTTGTAATGCTTTTTTAACCAATTCCCTGTATTTAAAGAATCTGAAGAATTCAGAACTTGGCCATTTGGGGAGAACACCATGCCAGCAATCAATAAAGATAAACGCACCGCAATCGTCACCGGCGGCACGCGCGGGCTTGGCGCGGCGGCGGCCAAGGCCTTGCTGGCGGGCGGCTGCAATGTGGTCGCGCTCTATATCGGCCGTGTCGATGATGCGCAGGCTTTTAAAAAAGAAACCGGCATTGATGTTTACAAATGCGATGTGTCGCATTTCGCTGAGGTACAGGATGTCATCGGCACGCTCGAGAAAAAATACGGTCATTGCGATATTCTGATCAATAACGCGGGTATCACGCGTGACGGCTTCCTCCATAAAATGGACCGCAAGCAGTGGGATGATGTCATCAACATCAACCTGTCCAGCTCCTTCAATACCTGCCGCGCGGTGGTGCCGGGTATGCGTGAACGCGGCTGGGGCCGTATCGTCAATATCTCATCAATTAACGGGCAAAAGGGCCAGTTCGGCCAAACCAATTATTCGGCGGCGAAGGCCGGTATCATCGGCTTTACCAAAGCTTTGGCGCAGGAAAATGCCAATAAGGGAATTACCGTCAATGCGGTCTGCCCAGGCTATATCATGACTGAGATGACCGGCGCCATGGACCCCAAAATTCTGGAATCCATCCGCGGCGGCATCCCGATGGGCCACCTGGGTGAACCCAACGATATCGCCGATATGATTTCATACATCTGCAGCGACAAGGCCAAATTCATTACCGGCGCGACCTTCTCCGTTAACGGCGGGCAGTTGATGGTTTGAATTGTCGGTGTGTGTTTACAAAAACCCCGGCCTGAGGCCGGGGTTTTTAATGGTTATATATTATATTACATCGTTTTAATTGCATCCGCGGCTAACAGCGCTGTCACATCAGCTGCGGTAAGGTCATAGCGTTCGATAAAGGCGCCGCAGGTGTTTTGCTGACGCACGAGGTCGCCGCTGGCAATATCAACCACCACAATATCAGCGCCAGGCTGTATCGCTGTTTTGATGGATTGGCTGATAGTGATAGAATGGTCGCGATGCTGTTTCGCCTGCAACCGCGTGGCGGTTTCATTACTATTAATCAGGCCGACCAGGTCACCACGGCGGACGACGACCGCGGTTTTACCAAACACATTGTCCGCAGCAATGGCGTTCGTGCCGAGCACGCTGTCGGCGGATACATTTAATACTGCATCCTGGTTTGACATGCAGTGGGTTAGTCCAGTTGCGGTAACCGGTCCGTTCTTCATATATTGATAATCATTACTGGCAACGGTAAGCCCAAGCGCGTTGGAAGCGCCTAAACCAGACCCTGCGGTATTTTGGCCTGACGCTATGGCCGGGGTTCCGGTTGTGACTGAACCAATGTTGGGCGTGATTGTCGTTATTGATGTGCCACCGCCACCCCCGCCACCAGCACCGCCACCCCCGCCGCCGCTACCGGCGCCACCTCCGGATTGTCCGCTCAAATTATTGGCCAGGCAGGATACCATTGGCGCTAAAACAACGCCTGATAAGCAAGCGAAAACGGTTAGCAATTTGATCGCTTTAAATTGTAAGATTGACCCTGTCATGTGATCTCCTGATGATGGTAAGCTGTTGAAAAAAATCGTGCCCAATTTTATCATCAGACGTCTTAACGCATCATGAACAAACGCTACACGATCAGCTGGCGGTTCAAGACAAAAGGCAATTTACAGCTTGGCCATTTGGCTAAATATCAAAGGGCTGCCGTTATTAAGTTACGCCTCGCCAAACATTACTGTGCACGGTAAAAGAGGCTTTGAGGTTTACACGCATGAGTCGCCGACAATCCACCGCTACGCTGCAGTCCGTTTTGGATGACCACATCCATTGGCTGGGGCAGTGGCAGCGCGCTGTGTTGTTCCCGGATAAAGTATCCGAACGCAATCCTTATGGCCCGGATACGTTATTGCGTTGGCTCGCCGATCCGCAAAACGCCGATTATTTGAACCAACCCGCCATTCGGCGGTTGCAGCTGCTGCAAGACCAGCTGCAAGACCAGGCCGATGATTTAGGCAAGGTTGCGCCGCGGTCGCGCCCGCCGTTTGAAGCCTATGATGATTTTCTGCGCAACTTTGACAGTTTTGTGGGACAGATGCGGCGCGTCGAACGGCTGATGACGGCCGCAGCAGTTGGTCTCGATCTCAAAACCGGGTTGAAAAATGCTGCGGCGGTCCTCCGCGATCTCGCAGAATTGATGGCGCGTGCCGAAGGTCGCGGCGAAACCGGTACCTTGGCTGCAGTATCCATCGACGCCTTCGATCAGATCAAGGCGGGCAGCAGTGACGCGGTCATGGACTTTATTCTGATGGAGGTTGCCGCGCGCATCACACACAATTTGCGGCCGTTTGATGACGTCTATCGCCTTGATGACAATCATTTCCTAATCTATTTGCATAATGCGAAAGTGGCCGATGCCCGCATCGCCGCCGACCGGGTGCGCCGCAAGGTGGCGGTGCTGCCTATCGAACTGCCGACAGGGATGGAAATCGAAGTGGGGATTTCACTCGGCCTCGAACAGATTGATTTCAAAGAAACGCCGGATACACTGGTGGCGCGCGCAGTGGGCAATCTTAAAATCGCGCAATCACGCGGGCTGTCGCAAATTACGGGCGGTGAAGATAGCTAGAAGCTGGATGATTTCTTGCCGCCTCTAGTTTTCAGCTTCCATTGCTCTATGCTTTGGGCTTTGCTATCTTCCTTTTAATATGACCTGCCTTAAACTTTCTCTCGCTGAACTTGAGCGCCGCTGCCAGGAGGCGGGCCAGAAACTGACCGGCCAGCGCCGCCGCGTCTTGCAAGTATTGGCGGATGCCGAAGATCATCCGTCGGTTGAGGTTATCTATGACCGGGTCAAGGCACTGGACCCGACCGTGGCGATGGCGACGGTCTATCGCACGTTGGGTATGCTGCATGAATTAGGGATCGCCATGCGCCTGGAATTCAAGGAAAATTTCGCTCGCTATGAATTAAACTGGGGCCATCATCATCATTTGATCGATATTGAAAGCGGCGCGGTAATTGAATTTCAGGATGACCGCATTGAAGAGATGAAAGAAAAAATCGCTGCCGACCACGGGTACGACCTGGTGGATTGTGTACTGGAACTTTATGGCCGGAAACGTAAAACCGTTTAAATGTACACTGTAAATGCTTAGCCATCTGTTCCACATTGATACCTTTGCCGCTGGGTGGCTGGTCGGTTTGCTGATTGCAATCCCGGTTGGCCCGATTGCGCTGCTTACGATTAAGCGCACGCTGCAGGCGGGGGTACCGGTCGGGTTTGCGACCGGCATGGGCGCGGCGCTGGCAGACACGATTTATGGGGCGATTGCCGCCTTTGGTATTATGGCGGTGCAGGATTTTTTAAAGGAACATACCTACGAACTCCGCCTGGTCGGTGGCGCGGCTTTGCTGATCATCGGTCTCAAAACCATTTTGAAAAAACTGCAATTCGATATGGCGGATGAAGACCCGGTTTATAATCACGACCATAAAATTTCGGAACTCGCGGTCAAAGGGTTTTTTTCCGGGCTTATCTTAACGCTGACCAACCCCATGACTCTGGTGGCGTTTGCCGCGGTTTTAGCTAACTTCGGCATTTCTGAAAAAATGACCAGTTACAGCGCGACCCTGGACTTTGTGTTTGGCGTGTTGGTTGGTGCGGCCAGCTGGTGGATGCTGCTGGCGACAATAATCGGCCTGCTCAGAAAACATCTATCAGCGCGGCATGTCTGGTGGATAAAATTCAGCGCCGCCATCATTCTGGTGGTGTTCGGCGCGCTGTCGATTTACAGCGGGGTGTTTCATCAGCCGTTGGTCGGTATGGAAAGCCACGCCCCGCCCCAGCCTGGAGAGGCCTTGCCAGGTGCAGCCATCACTCCTACAAAATAGGGATGCGTTTCCTGATTCCGTTTTTGCTGTTGTTCGGCTGGGTGCAGCCTGGCGCTGCGGCGGCGCTAACCATCGAACAGCAAAGCGCCTGGGCGCTTAAAACCGCGACCACCGCGACGATTACCAAGGACCATTTCTGCGCCAATGAGGCGGTGTTTAACCGCGGTTATCATTTGGCGATCGCGCGTAACCTAATCGGGCAAAGCAGTCTGGTCATAACCATGCCGGACGCGCGCCTGGCACCGGGCACGACCATGCCGGTGCGTGTGGCGCTGGATGGCAAACCGATGCGCGATGCCCAGGGCCAAGCGCGCAGCCAGACTATATTAGTCATCCCCTTTGGCTGGGATGAAGATTTAACTGGCGCCCTGAGTGTTGCCAAACGCATTGGTATTACGACCAGCGACCTCAGTCTGGCTTTTAGTATTTATGATAATGGTGAGGCGATGTCGCGGCTTGCCTCCTGCACAGCCTCGCTGCTGGAACGCGCGCCGGATGGCAGCGGCCTGTCCAGCGATGTCAGCTGGACTTTGCGCCAGGCGGGGCTCAGCCAGCAAGCGCATCTGGTGCAAGTGGGACTGGACGTGCCAAAATCCACCGCCGAAACTTATGTCATTAATGGTATTTATGGCGGTAGCGATATTGTTAAAGGCGATGATGCGCAAACGGCGATGCTGGATTATATCGACCGGCTGGAACTGTTGTGTAAAAGCAAATTTGACAGCACCTTGGGCGCCGCGGGGGAGGGCCGCCATCCGGTAGTGACGGCAGATGCCACCTGTAAAAACGGTCCCACTGGCGCCATGACCGCGCTTATTTTCACTGGCAACGGCGATGACAGCCGCGTTTATTATTTTGAATCCGATGTCCAACGCCGCGAACAGATTACCAAATTGCGCGACCGTTTGGCCCAGGCCTTACAGTAAGTATTTAAATAACCGCATATAAAAACAATTAAGACAAAATTTTACCAATTCGTAAGGAATATCTTGGTAAAGTGGATTGTCGCTGTGCAAGAAACGCATAGTCGGTTAACTTAAACGCAAATGGCAGAAGTCAATGGCAATGGATTGGGCGCAGCGGCGCATGGATAATATCGAAAAAAATATCCCCTTGTGGGTCGGCGGTGCGTTGGATGCCGCAGGCGATATTGCTTATGAAACTGATTTAAACCACAGCAGCATCAAATGGTATGGTGCATTGGATCAAGTGTTCGGCGCCAATATCGTCCCCAATGCACTCGCCGACCTGCGTAAATTTTACCAGCATATCCACAGCAACGATTTATCTAACCGCATCAATGCAGTAGAGGCGCATTATACGACGCTGACGCCTTATGATTGCGAATACCGCATCCGCCGCAATGACGGCACCTTTGGCTGGGTACATGACCGCGGTTTGGCGGAATTTGATCCGGCCGGCAAGCCGATTATGCTGCGCGGCGCGTTGCGCTCCATCCAGGGCCGCAAGCAAATGGAAACCCAACTGCAGCACAAGGCCAGCTTTGACGAACTAACCGGCCATTTCAACCGCCAACGGCTACGCGACCGCTTGGCTGACACGCTTAAACAGGCGCAACGTTACAATAATGCCGGTGCGTTTCTGGTGATCGGCGTAGATAAATTATCATTGATTAACGAGGCCTACGGCCATGATGCCGCGGATACGATTATCGTGCGCATCGGCCAGCTGCTAGAATCCATGACACGCGTGTCCGACAGCATCGGGCGTATTGGCGGCGATCTGTATGGGGTGGTACTGACGCGCTGCGCGCCGGAAAATATGGCGCTAGTGGCGGAGAAAATTTTAAAGGCCTGCCGCGAAGAACCGGTTGAAACCAACCGCGGTAAAATCCAAGTCAGCATTTCAATTGGCGGCGTGTCGTTCCCGGGCCTCTCCGAATCCGCGTTTGATGTGATGACCAAGGCGGAAAGTGCGCTGCACCAGGCGAAGGCGCGCGGGCGCGACTGTTTTATCGAATATTACCAGTCGGATGCGCAGATGGAGGCGCACCGCGAATTCATGACCATCGGCCATCAGGTGGTGGATGCGTTCAAGGATGGCCGCGCGATGTTCGCCTATCAGCCGGTCGTGGATAGCGCCAAGGGTGAAATTAAGTTTTATGAGGCGCTGTTGCGCATGAGGGACCTAGACGGCAATATCATTCCGGCCGGTAAATTCATCCCGGCAATTGAACAGGTCGGGTTAACGCGCCTCGTTGACCATCATACGCTGGGTATGGCGGTGAAAGATTTGCGTGATAATCCCGAACTGTCGCTCGCGGTCAATATCTCGGGCCTGACGGTGGCCGAACATTCCTGGCTGCGCGCGCTGGTCGCGCATCTGAAAACCACGCCCGATATTGCGCGGCGCCTGATTGTCGAAATTACCGAAACCGAGGCGCTGCGCGACATTGATGAAAGCGCGCGCTTTGTGCAGGCGGTGCGTGATCTCGGCTGCCGCGTCGCGCTGGATGACTTCGGCGCCGGGCATACGTCATTCAAACATTTAAAAGCGCTGGCGGTGGATATCGTCAAAATCGACGGGTCGTATGTGCATAACATTCATGCCAATACCGACAACCGTGTCTTTGTGCATTCCTTAATTGAACTCGCGCGCACCTTTGGGCTCGAAATCATCGCTGAATGTATTGAAGTGGAAGACGAGGCCGTGCATTTCAAAGCCGAGGGCGTCCAATATATGCAAGGCTGGTTCTATGGCAAACCGGAGCTGGGCACGCCAGCGCGTTAAAACTTGAATTTTGTCTGATTATCAGATATTCTGATAATATGATAAATATTCCAGAGACTGTCCAGCTTGGTAAGCGTGGCACAGTAGTTATCCCAGCCCGCTTGCGGCAGCAGTTTGATTTAACTGATGGTAGTCTGTTAATTGCGGAGGCGCGCGACGGCGGGGTGTTCTTAAGGCCCGCACAAGCCCTGCCCCTCGAAATTTATAGTGATATGCGTATTGCTGAATTCCGTTTGAATAATGCGGTCGATGCCGATGATTATGCCGCGGCGCGCGCTGATGTCGCGGCAATGGGCTTGGACCCCGCCGCCATTCCGCACCAGCCCGTAAAATAACATGCAATCCAGGCGCGTTTTTCTGGACGCCAATATTTTGTTTTCTGCCGCTTACAATGATAATAGTAAATTGCAAAAAATCTGGCAGATTAAAACTGTTATTCTGGTGACATCAGATTATGTCATGGCGGAAGCCCGGCGAAATATAGACCATAAAAAACCGCAGAGCTTACCGTGTCTTAAACAGTTGTTGGCAGGCCTGCAAGCTGTGCCAACGCCAGCGGCTTACAACTTGCCTATGGTAATGAATGATAAGGATGCACCGGTAGTGGCTGCGGCCTATGCCGCGCATTGTCATTTGTTTGTGAGTGGTGATCACAGCGCCTTTGCACCGTTTTATGGTCACACCATTGCCGGAATGACATTTTTACGGCCCGCTGAATTTTTAGGTCAATATTTTTAAAGAAATTTTGCGGTAATGTTATCCAACCATGACTGGGTTGGTTTTACAGTAAACCGGAGTTGAATATATCCGCACGCTAAATTTCATAGACGCAACTGCGGATGGTGCCGGTAAAATTCCGGATCATAGGCATTGGGTGTTTCACGTTCCACGCGCAAAACCTGATCGAGCGGCCGCCCGGCGAATAAATGTTCGGCCAACAGTGGTAGGATGATGTTTTGATGTTGCGGTTGTAGAATGGCAATGCCGCCAGCCAGTGGCGGCATTTGTGTGCCGTTATAATTTAAATAAGGCTGACCGGTTAAGGTCGTGACTGCAAATCCGGCCAGGGATGCCAAAGTTGCAATGGGTAAATAATCATGCAGGCGGGTTGCGGATATCAACAGGCCGTCAATATGCCCTTTAAGAAGATTAACACCATCCAAGGCTGCTGTTCCTGCAGCGCCGTTGATCAGCGCGTTTTTTGACGTGACGGAAATAAGATTAAAATCGGCACTGGCAAACGCCTGGATTAAATCCGGCAAGGTGTTTTTTTTGATGTCGCATTGGAAACCGCCGACTTGCATGTAAATATCATGCGTGTCTGTCATAGGCGGCGATAGCGCGCGGGGCGGGGTGGTGATGTTGCCCTGGTCATCAAACGTCTGTTGAAACAGGCCGTGCTTGATATCGCCATAATAGGCATGATATTGCCAAAGCTGCTGTGGGCAGTCCGGCCGGAAATCAGGGAAAACCAGCCAGGCGGCAGCAGGTTTGCCAAGGCGGATTTCCGCAACCATCGTGGCAAAACCGTTTCGTTTGGATTTTAATAAGTTCGTGCCGTCAATTGGATCGAAAACAGCAAGGTGACCGCGCGCACGGGTAAAATGATTGAAGGATTGATAGGCGTTGCAGATGCCTTCCTCACCCAGGCAAATCACATTCGCATCAATTTTTTTAAATTCCGCGGTCAGATGACGTTGTACGCCAATATCAGCGGCTGTGACCCAATCGCCAGTACTATTATTACCATGGCCCTTGTCGCGTCCGGCGACAGGCTGCGCGCTATAGATTAGTGGTTTAGTGTAACGTTCATGTGCTGCAATAATGATACGCGGCACCGTGTCATGCAGATGTATAGCTGTATAATCGCCGTCGGGAAACATCACGGATCACTGGTGTATGGTTTTATGTCATAATCATAATCAATTATCCGTAGAATAAAAATACTTTCATGGTCAATGACATGACTTTAGTTACGCCTATAGCCCGGCGATAATGGAATTATGTGTCCAGATGCTGTCGGCATTGACGGAATAGAGCGGGGTATATTCCGGCACATTGGCGGCGGTGATGGTTTGGCGGTGCAGGTTATCCATCATGACAGGGCCATTATCGGTCGCGACCGCCAGCACTGCATGGCTGAAATTCTGCACGGTGTTCTGCACAATTAAAATCCGCATAGCGTCTTTGGGCCAGCCCAACGCGGTCAGGATCGCCATTTTGGAAATTGCAAAATCTTCGCAATCGCCGCCGCCGTGCGCCGCAAATTCTTCCGGGGTTGCCCAATAATCAGCGCGGCCATAATTTTTACGGTCTTCAATGAAAGTATACTTATTGAGGAAATCATTGACGGCATCCACCTGCTCGGTGCGCGGCAGGGTTTGCCATTGCACCAGTTTGGCCTGCCAGCTGGCGGGCAAGCACGTATCACCTATCTGGAGGCAGGTACCCGCGGCATGCTCGGTTTCTAAATGTGCCTGTAGCATATCCCATTGTGCCAAACGGCCGTGGCGGTTGGTGTATTCATCTTCGTCGGTGTTAAACAGCGTGCCCACCAGATGCGCGGGGATCACCAGTTCCGGCTGCGGCAGCGCGGCCATGCCGCCGTCATAATCACGGGCCAGGGCTGGGGCCGCCGCAAACATGCCCGCCACAATCAAAATACTGCCCAGCAGATTTTTATAGGGAACAGGAGACAAAAGAAAACGGCCAATCATTCATACAGAATAATTGGCCGTGATTAATGAAAGCCTAAGATCGGCCGGAGTTTGATAAAGTTTTTGTTAAAATTTTATCGGTTATCTCGGGGTTTAGAAAGACGCACTCAAACCAGCGTAAACGCGCGGATCTTTATGGCGGTTGGTCGGTGATGCATAATCGATCGGCTGGTCAAGCTCGACAAAGCCGGTCAGGAACGGTGTAAAGCGGAAACGTGAACCGACCCCCACTGAGGCCAGAAACGTGTCACCGTCGTTGTTATTGATCGTAGCCGGTGTCGGGCTGTCAAACCAGACCTGACCCGCATCAACCAAACCATACAGCTGCATATAATCAAAATATGGTTCATTAACTGCCACGTTATATTGCATTTCTAACTTACCGGCCAAACCGTGGTCGCCGACCACGTCCGAATTATCATAACCGCGCAGGAATTCTGGACCGCCCAAACCGAATTGTTCCGCTGACAACAACGGACCGGATGACAGCTGGCCGGCAGCCGCCATCAGCAAGTTAAGGTTAGGCGCGACACCCTGGAGGCGCGACGCGGTCGCATTCAGTTTGGTAAAGCTGGTATTACCGCCAAAGCGGGTTACCGGCACCTCGCGGTCGCCGCGCGCGCCAAAGATATCCAGCCCCTGGCTGACCAACACACCGAACTGGTTGTAACCGTCACGGTCGGCCAACTGGTAATTGGCGCCGGCGCGCAACACGCGCAAGCTGTCATCCGCGATTTTGGTGTCAAACGATTTGTTGCGGGTTTCTTCGATGTCGAAACGGATGCTGCCTTGCAGGTTTTCGTCACGTGACCGCACGATGGGATGCGTAAGCGCCAGGCTGACGTTGGTAAAACGCCCGACTACATCCAGCGGTGACAGGGTAAAACCAGGTTCAGTTCGCGCAATTGCCACCTGGCCGCCCAAACGGGTACCCTCGTTACCAACCGGGATGCTGCCGTTGATTGACCCATAGCTCAGCTCGTTGCTATCCAACACCCGGATGCCTTGAAAGGTCAGCTGTTCATTTTCACCCAGCGTATTGCCAGCGGTAACGCCGATGCTGGCCTGCAGCGGTCCTAAGTAACGCGAACCGCGATTGTCCAGCGTTGCAATACCGCCAAAGTTTTTCTGGTTGAGGCTGATCAGAGTCATAGTGGTGGCGCCTGGCGTGGTGGGCGACGGCGTCAACAGGTAACGTAACTGCTGGCCCGGCAAGTCGTTGGCGAGCAGGATATAACGCTGACCGTCCTTGTCATTATAAGGGCGCAGCGCTTCAATCTTGCGCGCATAAGCCTTTAATTCCGCGTTGGTCGCGGTGCCCGGTCCTTGCAAGGATACTTTGTCGATATAACCTTCGACGATCCGCACCGTGACGATGCCGTTTTTAATGGTTTGTTCAGGAACCAAGGCGCGTGATAGCACATAGCCGTCCTTATGATATTTGGCGGTAATGCGGTCGGCCATCTGCACGACATCCAGCAAGCTGACCTTTTGGCCGATATCTGCCGCGTAAAAAGCCTTAAGGTCGGCATCCGTATAGACGGTGTTCCCTTTAAAATGCACGGCTTGCAGCGTAAAATGATATTTTTTGGCCTGTTCAGGATTAATGCCAGCCATATTGGCGGTGTTCTGCGGTTGAACCGCCAATGGTTTTTGCGCCGGCGGCGCATCAGGGACCAGGGTATCGCTGCCGATACGGGTTGCCTCTGCGGATGACGGCAAAGTAATGGCCTGGGCCATCGCCAAACCGGGCGCCACAGCCATGATTGACGCTAAAAAGATTGATAATGGTAAACGCATGTTATTCCCCAAAAGATTGCAGCGAATTTATACCAAACCTTTAGTAACGCAAATAAAAAAACCCATAAAAACGAGGCCTTTAATATATTTTGAAAAAAAACCTGACGACTGTGTCAAAATTACCAGACGCGCCCAAGGCACCCGCGTAACATGCATCAAACCTTAAAGTTAAACCTTGCGTTCCAGCATTAGTTTTTTGGTCTCGGCGATCGCCTGGGCCGGGTTCAAGCCCTTGGGGCAGGTTTTGGTGCAATTCATGATCGTATGGCAGCGATACAGGCGGAACGGATCCTCTAGATTATCAAGGCGTTCACCGGTCGCTTCATCCCGGCTGTCAATAATCCAGCGGAAGGATTGCAGCAGAATGGCAGGCCCCAGGTAACGGTCGCCATTCCACCAATAACTGGGGCATGACGTCGTACAGCAGAAACACAAAATACATTCATACAAGCCGTCCAGTTTGGAACGGTCTTCCGGGGTCTGCAACCGTTCGCGCGACGGCGCCGGCGTGTCGGATTTCAGCCATGGTTCAATCGACGTCAGCTGGGCATAGGCATGGGTCAGATCAGGCACCAGGTCCTTGACGACCGGCATATGCGGCAACGGATTGATTTTAACTTCGCCCTTAATGTCATCAATCGCCTGCGTGCAGGCCAGCGTGTTGACGCCGTCGATATTCATGGAGCAGGAACCGCAAATCCCCTCGCGGCAGCTGCGGCGGAAGGTCAGCGTGGCGTCCGTCTCGTTTTTGATTTTGATCAGCGCATCCAGCACCATCGGGCCGCAATCGTCGAGATTAACCTCGTAACTGTCGGTGCGCGGGTTCTGGTCATCATCCGGCGACCAGCGGTAGATGTTAAATTTTTTCACGCCCTTTTTGCGGACACCTTTGGCGCGCGCGGCATCATCCAGCGGCCAATGCTTGCCGGGTTTAACTTTAGAATTTTGAGGAAGGGTAAATTCAGCCATGATAGCTGTTTATCGCTGGAATCGCATTTTTGTTCAAGCCTGTGCGTGTTGGCAATCAGGGTCTGTGAAAGTATTTATTAAATTGAGTTAAATCTTGTCCTGTGATACCCTGAGGCATAAATAAAGGAATAATATTATGTCTTTCTTGGATCGCATGAAAAAAATCGTAGATGGTTTTCAGACTAATAATGCTGATGCTGACATTGATTATACACAAGTTGAGGGATTACGGCTTGAAACCGCACGTAAGCCTATAAAACGTCAGTTAGGTTTGATGCAAAAATGTGCAGAGGCCGGAAATTTCGATGCATTTTATGAACATTATGAACTGGCCTGTGAGATTGCCCGCAATGTTGTAGACAATCCCCATCGGGCGTTAGGATTATTTGTGTTCGGTTGTTCTGACCAGGATTTTGTAAAACTTCAACACACGCTTTTTTTAAAGGGCGGTAAAAACGAGCTTGAAGTTATCAAACAGGGGTTGGAAGAAGACCCTAAACAAGGCTTACAAATGCTCAATAGCTTTGAAGAGAGATTGCGCCGTTTGGGAATTAAGTACGAGATAATCGACGTGAACCCCCACAGTGTTTTCCTCATGCGTAATGCGGCCTTTGGAAAATTAAAGGTTGCCGATCAAGCCGCGTGCGAAAGATTAATTGAACAAGCCAAGAATGCTGCCGCACGTTCTGATGCGATACAATATGATATACTGATAGCCGACATAAACAAGCTGGTCGAGCGCTCAAATATAAGTCTTGATAAACTTAATTTTGGGAAAGCCATCCAAGAAAAAAATCGCATTAAAATTTTAGCGGAAAATATGCGCACGATAATAGATGTTTTGACAACAGAGCATGTCCCCTTGGGCATGGTGGAAGAATTTGATGCTGCAGTTGAAGGCCTTGAAAAACAGGTTGAAAAGCACGGTAAAACACTGGCAGAACTTAGTTGTGCTGATGAATTGTCAGCGTTTGAAAAAACCTGCTTGAAAAACGCTTTGACAAATGCAAGCGATGGTCCAAAATATTTTCATCAAGGTTGGGAACTGGAGCGCGGTTATGCCACGCGATTGGGAACAACCTTGGAAGAATTTTTTGGCAAAACATCTTTAGAGTTAGATGTTATTTTGCAGCGCGCCAAACAGCAACACCGTCAAAATAATGCTAAAGGATACGAAGCAGATGCTAAGGCCTTGGTAAAAATGGCCAGTAACGAGAAAGACGATGAGTTATTTATCGAAGCTCTGGATGAAATACCTGTTTACGTTCGTCATGGCGTGACCCTGGTAAAGCTTGGGATTAATGACGATGAGCTTAAGCTTTTTGCACAAAGGGTCCATGCATTGTACAGTAATTATTTTTCGACAACATTAATTGATAAAAATGTTGACCCCGAAGAGCTAAGGAATGATGCGCGTATAGCCCTAAATGAATTTGTCCTATTTATAGGAAAATCCGAAGCAGAGGTTATTAAGTTGATTAATCCCACTAGCGCTGGACAAGAATCCTCCAATATCCTTACGCAACGCACTGTTACGCGTGACAGGACGCCCTAATACACCCGTTTCTTTGGCGGTACGGGTTCAACATCGTTGGTCAATGTGTGAAGGATGACCGGACGATAAGAGATGCTGCTTTTGCCAGCATCATCCATCCACATCACCGTATGTTTGAGCCAGTTGACGTCATCACGCTCACTGAAATCTTCCCGCGCATGCGCGCCGCGGGATTCCTGGCGGTTGACCGCGCTGTTGATGGTGGTAACCGCATTGAACATCAAGTTATCAAGCTCCAAGGCCTCAACCAGATCAGAATTCCAGATCAATGAATTGTCGGCGAGCTTGATATCATGCCGGCGCGCGAAGATATCGTTCATATGCGCGGCGCCAGTTTGCAGCACGTCACCGGTGCGGAAAACCGCGCAATTATCCTGCATGGTCTTTTGCATTTCTAAACGAATATCGCCGACGCGTTGCGCACCGTTGCTGAAGCGCGTTTTGTCAAACCGCGCCAGGATTTTATCGGCATAATCCGGCGGCAGGGTTTTGTGTGCGGCGCCCTTGTCAACAATCTTGGCCGCCTGGATCGCGGCAGCGCGACCGAACACGACGAGATCGAGCAATGAGTTGGAGCCCAGCCGGTTGGCGCCATGCACCGATACACACGCCGCCTCGCCAATCGCCATCAGCCCCGGCACGACATGGTTGGGGTCGGCGGCGGACGGATTGAGCACCTCGGTATGCACATTGGTCGGAATGCCGCCCATATTGTAATGCACGGTAGGGAGGACCGGAATGGGGTCCTTCGTCACATCGACGCCGCTGAAAATTTTGGCGGTCTCTGCAATACCGGGCAGGCGTTCATGGATGATCGCCGGGTCCAAATGCTGCAAGTTCAGGTGGATATGGTCGGCATTGGCGCCGACACCGCGGCCTTCGCGGATTTCAATCGTCATCGCGCGCGATACGACATCGCGCGACGCCAGATCCTTCGCCGATGGCGCATAACGTTCCATAAAGCGTTCGCCGGTGTTGTTGGTCAGATAACCGCCCTCGCCCCGCACACCTTCCGTTATCAAACAGCCCGCGCCGTAAATGCCGGTCGGGTGGAATTGCACAAATTCCATATCTTGCAAGGGAAGGTTGGCGCGCGCGACCATGCCGCCGCCGTCGCCGGTGCAGGTATGCGCCGAGGTACAGGAGAAGTACGCGCGGCCGTAACCGCCGGTCGCGAGCACCACCTGATGCGCGCGGAAAGCATGAATCGAACCGTCATCCAAATTCCAGGCCATAACGCCGCGGCAGGCGCCGCTCTCGTCCATAATCAAATCGAGCGCGAAATATTCCACGAAGAATTCTGCTTTGTGCTTTAAGGCCTGCTGATACAGCGTATGCAGCATCGCATGCCCCGTACGGTCGGCGGCGGCGCAGGTGCGGTAAGCCCGCCCCTCACCATAATGGGTCGTCATGCCGCCAAAAGCACGCTGGTAAATTTTGCCCTCAGCGGTGCGTGAAAAGGGCAGGCCGTAATGTTCGAGTTCAACAATCGCCGGAATGGCTTCCTTACACATATATTCAATCGCATCCTGGTCGCCCAGCCAGTCGGACCCCTTGATGGTGTCATACATATGCCAGCGCCAGTCATCTTCTCCCATGTTGCCCAAAGCAGCGGAGACGCCGCCTTGCGCCGCAACCGTATGTGACCGCGTTGGAAAAACCTTGGTCAGGCACGCGGTTTTGAGGCCTTTTTCAGCCATGCCGAAAGTCGCGCGTAACCCCGCGCCGCCGGCACCAACGACGACGACGTCATATTCATGGGTGGTAATGGGATAGGCTTGGGGCATTGTAACTTCCTAGCGAAGCGCGATTTGTAAAACGGAGAGCGTGCAAACAGTGCCCATCACAAATAAGGCAGCCTGTACCAACAACAGTAAAATAATATGGCGGCCTTTGCTGCTGACATAATCTTCAATCACCACCTGCACGCCCAAAATCGCGTGGTAGAAGGACATCAAGATGGTCAACAGCAGCATGGTCGCAGTGATCGGCGACTTCAGCCATTGCATGACAAAACCATGCGGACGGGATGCCAGCAGCGCCATTGAAAAAATCAGCCACAAGGTCAGCGGCACCAGCGCGATCGAGGTCACGCGCTGCATCCACCAATGATGGACGCCGTCCTTGGCGCTGCCCAAGCCCCGCGCATGGCCAAGCGGCGTTTTCAGCGCAGTCTCCGGGTTCAGCGGCGCATATTGGCCGCGTTCGGTGTCAGTGTGTTTACGGGTTTGGATCAGGCCGAATAACATTAGAAATATCCCTTCATTAGATAACCGCCCACCCATATCAGCGCGGTGAGCACAAAGGAGCCAATGACGACCGCCCAGCCGGATTTATAGACGGAGGGCAGGTCGAGGCCGCTGCCGGTATCCCACATCAGGTGCCGGAGGCCGCCCAGCAAATGGTAAAACAGCGCCCAGCTCCATCCCGCCAGCATCAAAAGGCCGAGGATGGAGGTCGCAAAATCGTGAAACGCTGCATAGGCATCCGGCCCCTGGGCGATCGCGACTAGCCACCAGGTTAGCATAGCAAGACCGGCGGTTAGCGCGAGGCCAGTCATGCGGTTCAAAATCGACAGCACGCTGGTCAGTTGCGGGCGATAAATCTGCAGATGCGGCGACAAGGGCCGGGGCTTTTTGGGCGCGATCGTGGGGGCTTCGCTCATAAGGACTCATACGTCGGTTATTTTGCCGCCAAATTCGCGCGGAATAGGGAAAAGGTCAAGTGCTCTAAGGCCTGCTGATTTTGCCCGTATTGTATGAAATAGTCGCATCATACCAACTATGCGGATATTTCTCATAGCGTTTCATGATCCGCGCGATGGAGCCATCGAGGATTAGTTCATCCAGCGCGGCATTAACGGCATCGCGTAGCATCGTATCATTCGCTTGAAAAGCGAAGCTGGCCGGATAGATGCGAACCGGCTGCGCAGGGTTGACGATTTTCAATTTGCTGGGGTTATAGTCGTTATAAATGCCAAAGGCATGCGCATCGGCGATGGCGACATCAGCCTTGCCGTCCGCGACATTGACCAGCGTCTGGCTAATATCCGTCATGTTGGGCAGCTCGATAACTTTGGCCTTGGGGAAATCCGTTTTAGCGATAAAGACGGGATTATCGCTATCGAGTGCGACCAGGCGTACGGCAGGGTCATTGATGGCGGCGATGTTTTTATCAAAGCGCTTGTCAGCGGCGCGTGCCACCACAAACACCGGCTGGTAATAGATAGGGCGTGAAAACAAAATGAACTTGGCATCCTTGGGATTGACCCAATAGGAACTGCACAGCATGTCAAATTTATGCGTGTCTAAATCAGTCGTAACCGTGGCCCAGCCGGTTTCGGCGATATGTTTGGCAGTAAGACCCAGGCGGTTGGCCACAGCCTGGGCTACATCATAATCATAACCGCTCCATTGCCCGTTTTTGACATCTTTAACCAGCGCCGGCGCATAGCTGACATAACCGCAATTAATGGTGTTGGTCGCTTTGATGCGGTCAAGCGCGGTGGCGGCCTGTGCAATATGCCCCGTAAACATGCCTAGCAGAAGACAAAGAATGATTTTCATGGCCGATAGCTCCTGTCATAGGTTATACAGAATTTTATATGACGATAACAGCAGCAGGTATGAAAAAACGCTCTCTCACCATCCGCGGGCATGCGACGTCGATTTCGCTGGAAGAAGAGTTTTGGCAAAGCTTGAAACAGCTGGCGGCGCAGCACGGCCTCGCGCTCGCAGCGCTGGTGACGGAGATTGACAGCACGCGCGGTGCGCAGAATTTATCGAGCGCGCTGAGAGTCTATGTTTTAAAAACGATCAAACGCCATGACTAACCTGGGGTGTATTTGTGTCTAACGTGCCGGCGTCAGCTGTCCGACCAGCGCCGGCGGCGCGCATTGATTTATCCTGGTACCTGGGTGTGTGCAGACGGCGGTGCTATGCCAGGCGCGGCCGTTGTGATCCATACGAATAACGGCCGCACCGGTTTTAACGATCAAATAAACGCTGCCGCCTGTTACGCTAACCTGCAGTTGTGTGAAACCAGGGTCAGCCGCCGTGCCATCCAACTGGCCGGTTTTCAACTGATAATGACCAGTGGGCCAGGCAGTGCATTGCGCCGCCAGTTGTTTAAAATCCGCTAATGTCAGATGATCGGTGCTGAGGCTGCTGTGCCAGCCGTCCGCGGCCTTATGAACGGTGCCGGTCATGTTGAGATCGCCATAATCAAAATTGTGCAGTTGTACTGCAGTATTATCCACAGCCGCAGTAACATGAAACGGTTTGGCCAATCGCCACGGCTGCGGTAACGGTTGGATGACGTCAAGCACATGTGCCAAATTGTCACCATCCGCCTGCCAGATGCCATCCGTTAAAGATAGTTGCAAGCCAACGGCAGCCATATTCAAATGTGTGACCGCGCCATTCGCATAATCAAAATCCGCTGTCTGCCAGGGGCCCAGCTGTGGCAGGCGCCGGGCAATTAACGCAGGCAACGCGCCATCCGTTAACATGACAAGCTGTTGCAGGGCCGGCGCCGCAATATCTTTTAACGATAAGGCGGCTACCGGTCCGCCAGGATCGCTAAACTGCCAATGGCTGTGCAGATTGCCCAACGGAACATCCTGATAGGCAACATTCATATTATCTGATGCCAGCGCATGCGCGCTCAGTTGCAAAGGTCCAGTAAAGCTCAGATCCTGCGCGATCAGCCTGATATCACCCACCAGGCGCGGCGGTGTTTTGCTGCTGGCACCGGCAAACCCTTGCAAGGCGCCCTGCAGGTTAAACGTCAAACCAGCGTCACTTTTCAACGCGGCAGACAGGGGGAAACTGCCCGCGCCGGACGCGACGCCGATTTGCAGGTGGCTGTTAAAATGCCGGGCGCCGCTGGCAAAACCGCCCTTGAATTCATACGGGCCATGCAGCGCTGACGCCGTCAGGCGGCCGTTCAATTGCATGAATGACAAGGGCGCCGGGCGACCGGGCATGGCGATTGACAACGTGCCGTCATTCAACACAATTTCCTTAAGCGCGATCGTATTCGCCATGCCGCCGCTGGCTGCCGCCAGCACGCCGATGGGCAACGCAGTGGCGGACCTACCCACGCGCGGTTTTACCGCTGCACGCTGCGGCCAGTGGTATAAAATCTGCGGCTGTTCCAGGACCGCGCGGGTGACTTCCAACTGACCGTGCCACAATGGCGCCAGGCGGGCAGCCAACGTCAGGCGGTCAATATGCGTCTGCCAATTTGCATCCGTTATATCGACATCTTCAACCTCCAGCCTCGGGCGCGGCAACATGCTAAACCGGATATCGCCGCTGATGGTAACTTTGGCATCAATTGCGCGGGCAAGTGACGCCGTCATCGTTTCCCGGTAATGGTTCCAATTGATAAAGCTGGGAATGATGAAAGCGGCGGCAACGATCAGCACTAAACTGACACCCAAAAAAATAAATATCTTACGCCACATGCAGTATTGTCACGCGCTCACCGCAAGATTGTCAAGCAGGCGCACGCCGTCCAAACGCGCCACGGCCAACAGGCGCGCTGCTGCAGTCACAGTTTTCAACGGTGTAAGCGTCGCGGCATCGACCAGCGCCAGATAATCCACCGCGGTAAAACCGGCAGCCAACAATTTGTCATGACCGGTTTTTAATATCGTGGCCGTGTCACCGCCATTGCGCAAAGCTTGCGCGGTGCCCTGCAACACCTGTTGCAGTTGCGGCGCCACCGCCTGCGCGGTGGTGGATAGATAGGCGTTGCGCGAGGAGAGCGCGAGACCGCTCGGCTCCCGTACGATGGGCGCCGCAATAATCTCGATGGGGAAATTTAAATCTACAACCAAGCAGCGGATGACGGCCAACTGTTGAAAATCCTTTTCACCAAAGACGGCAATATCCGGCTGCACGATGTTAAATAATTTGGCGACAATCAGCGCCACGCCCGCGAAATGCGTCGGCCGTAGGCGGCCTTCAAAATCCGCCGTGATACTGCTGACAGTGATTGAAGTCGCAGCAGCGGGAGGATAAATGTCAGCGGCACTGGGCGTAAACACCAGATCGGCGCCAACTGTTTGCAATTGCGCGCTGTCTTTGGCGATATCACGCGGATAGCGGCTGTAATCTTCGGTGGGGCCAAATTGTGTAGGATTTACGAAAATACTGACCACGACCAGGTCGGCATGTTGTTTGGCGATTTCAACTAATTTTAAATGCCCCGCATGCAAGGCGCCCATCGTCGGCACCAAAGCGATGCGCTGGCCGGCTTGCCGCGCCGGTTTGAGTGCAGCACGGAGTTTGGAAATATCGGAAATGATCTGCATGTTAAAGGTTAGCAAGCTGCGGCACGAGGCCGACAATCCCAGACCGCACGATAATCAATGTGTCATCCAATTTATTAAGCCGCAGGATATATTGGTCGAGCGCGCGCGGATCGCCGGAGACCTCATAGGTGATGCTGTCCTCATGCGCGGCGATCTGCCGCGCATCCAGAATATCCAGCTCGTCCATGACGCGTTTGAAATGCTCCGCATTCCGCAAGGCGCGCACTAATATTAATTCGCGCTGAATCGCTTGCGGTACATAGGACAAAACATAGACCTCGCGAATGGCGACGATTTTTTCCAGCTGTGCTTTGATCTGCGCAATCACCGGTGCGGTGCCGGTGGTGGTAATTGTGATACAGGACAAATGCCGCGCCTCATTAATCTCACCCGCGGTCAATGACTGGATCAAATAGCCGCGCGCGGAAAACAGCCCGGTAACCCGCGCCAGCACACCGGTCTCATTATCGGATAACATGAACAGGGTGTGGAATTGTTCGGCTTCGCTCATGATAATAATGGTTGTTTATGAATTATTGTTTTTTGCGTGACATCACAAAGCCACAATTCAACGGCATGACAAATTAAAATTTGCGGAGCTTTTTTCAGCCAGGCGGCAATATTATTAATATCACCCGGTAAAGCAATTGTACAATGCGGTATCCAAATGTCAGGCAGCCAATAGGGAAAGATATTGCAATTAGCGAATAAATCATAGGCCTGCTTATGGAAATTCAATAGCGATATTGTTGGCGTTACACCCAAATAATAGACATCTTCAGGACTTAAAAAATGTCCTAACGCTTCAAAGCGTAAGGCATGCTTTTTATAATCTTTGGCTAGTCTTTCAAGCTTCATAACATAATCATCCGCAAGTTTGCTGGCGCCAAATAATGTTACGTGCGCCGGCCATACGGTATCAAGACCGGTAATTTTTATCGCTTCAGACCAATAATCCTGCCCTGCTTTATCTAATATCAAAGCAACATAGTAATGTGATTGGCTTGACTGTTGGTCTGTATTGTTTGTCATACCATCATCAACCCTTCCGCGGTCGGCTCCGGCGCATCCACACCGCCGGGTAAAATCATCTGGTAATGCGCGGCGCCGGATGGGATCATCGGGTAGCAATTTTCAGTCGGGTCCACGCGGATGTCGCAGACCACCGGGCCGTCATAATCCAGCATCTCTTTAATCACGCCATCCAGTTCGGCGGGCGTCATCGCGCGCAGTCCCTTGGCGCCATAGGCTTCGGCCAGTTTGACAAAATCCGGCAGCGCTTCGGAATAGGAATGCGAATAACGCTCGCCATGGATCAGCTGCTGCCATTGCCGCACCATGCCCATCCATTCGTTATTCAAAATAAATACTTTAACCGGCAGGCGGTATTGTATGGCGGTCGATAATTCCTGGATATTCATCTGGATTGACGCCTCGCCCGCGATATCAATAACCAGCGCATCGGGAAACGCCACCTGCGCGCCGATTGCGGCCGGCAGACCATAACCCATGGTGCCCAAACCGCCCGAGGTCAGCCATTTGTTCGGGCTGTAAAAGGGAAAATGCTGCGCTGCCCACATCTGATGCTGGCCGACCTCGGTCGTGATGATCGGCTCGCGCTCTTTGGTGAAATGCGCCAGCCGCTGCACGGCATATTGCGGTTTGATGATTATGTCGCTGTGATCGAAACTGAGACTATCCTTTGCGCGCCACTCGCTGATTTTTTCAAACCACTTATGCTGCGCCGCTTCATCGGTTTTCACCTTGCGTGCTTGCCATTCGTTAAGCAGCGCGACGAGCGCCGCGCCGGCATCGGCGACAATGCCGATATCCACCTTGACGATTTTGTTGATGGATGACGCATCGATATCGATATGGATTTTTTTGGAATTGGGTGAGAATTCAGCGAGCTTGCCGGTGATGCGGTCGTCAAAGCGCGACCCCACCGCAATCACCAGATCCGCGTGATACATGGCGAGGTTTGCTTCGTACGTGCCATGCATGCCCAGCATGCCTAGAAACTGCGGGTCACCGGCTGGAAAGGCGCCAAGGCCCATTAGCGTCTGCGTAATCGGAAAACCGGTGGCCTTGACCAGCGCGCGCAGCGTGTGCGCGGCCTCCAGCCCGGCGTTGATGACGCCGCCACCGGTGTAAAATACCGGGCGTTTAGCGCGCTGCATCAAGTCAACCGCGGCGGCAATTTTGGCAGTGTCGATTGCCGTCACCGCATGCGGATAGGTTTTGTAGTTTATGACCTGGTCGGGCGCGGTATAGGCGCCTTTGGCAAATTGGATGTCTTTGGGAATATCGACCAGCACCGGCCCGGGGCGTCCCGCCCGCGCGATATGGAATGCCCTGTGAATGGTGGCGGATAAAATACCAACATCCTTGACCAGCGTGTTAAATTTGGTGCAACTGCGCGAAATGCCGACCGTATCGGCCTCTTGAAACGCATCGGTACCGATCAGATGGCTGGGCACCTGCCCCGATAGACAGATGATCGGAATACTGTCGAGCAATGCATCAGTAAGACCTGTCACCGTATTGGTCATGCCGGGGCCGGAGGTGACAAGGATGACGCCCACTTTACCGCTGGCGCGCGCATAACCCTCCGCCGCGTGGGCGGCGCCCTGTTCATGGCGGCACAGGATATGTTCAATTTCATGTTGCTGAAACAGCGCATCATACACCGGCAGGATCGCGCCGCCGGGATAGCCGAAAATCTTGGTCACGCCCTGGTCACGCAGCGCCCGCACCACCATCTCGGCGCCCGACATGATGGAACCGGCGGGGCAGGCAAGGAAATGAGGCATAGGATCAGACATTGTGTCTTGGCGTCTCTATTACAGGGACAGCCAGCTTACGGTTATTTTTCGCGGCCTGTAAAATGTTATTTTGGTAATCTGCTAAAATAATAAAATTCCGCAAAACAGTTATTATATTTCGCGCGTTTGTGTGGCATGCTGGGTCTATGTCAGGCCTTGCCCAGCACAATATCAAACAGCGCAACCTTTCCGCCATCGTTTTAAAATTATTGCTCGAATCCTATACGATGGTGAATTTACCGGCGGGAGACGCAGTGCCGCCGTGGGCGCAGGCGCCGCGCGGCAGTGATTTTTTCGCGGTCGTCCGCAATCATTACGGCTTGTCTGTCATCTGTCCGGAAGCTTTAATTCCCGCAGGTAAACAGTTTGACGAACAGGCGCGTGACTGGCGCATCCTGCGTGTCGAAGAGCCGCGTGATTTGGGGCTGCCAGGTTTGTATGCGCGTTTGACGCAGCCCTTGGCGGATGACGCGATCTCGATTTACATTATCGGCGCCTATAATGCCGACCATATTCTGGTGCGCGGCAAAGACATTCAACGCGCGACGCAGATATTGAGCCGCTTTTGCAGCGTGCGTTGATGATACAAGCAGAGACCTTTTCCTTCTCCCTGCAGGGAGAAGGTGGCCCGCAGGGCCGGATGAGGGGGAAGCAAAGTTGGCGCAAAAAATTTATCTATGCACTGGTGGAAAATCCCCTCACCCCCGGCTTCGCCGTACCCTCTCTCTCAAGGGAGAGGGAAGATAGCCATGGCAAGCGATAACACTCTTTACGAACCCATTTTCAACGTGCCGCCTGCAACCCTGGCGCTCGTCGCAATCAACAGCGCAGTGTTCTTATTACAACTTTACAGCAGCGAAAATATCACCGACCGCTTCGCTTTTGTGCCGCAGGATGTGTTGCAACGGCCGTATACGCTGATCACCTATCAATTTCTGCACGGCGGCTGGCTGCATCTGAGCCTGAACATGTTGGGGCTTTTGGCCTTCGGCAGCGCGGTGGAGCGGTTGCTTGGTATTCCACGTTATCTGTTATTGTATATCGTCTGCGGCATCGGCGCGGCGCTGGTTAATCTGCCCTGGACAGATGATATGCACAGCATGATCGGCGCCTCGGGCGCGATTGCCGGCCTCATGGGGTTTGTCTTGATGCGCCTCCAACGCCGTGGCCGCGCGGGGATGATTATCGTTACGGTTGCCAGCATGTGGCTCGCCGGTGAAATCGGCTTTGCCGGTATTGATGCGCCGATCGCCTGGGTCGCGCATATCGGCGGGTTTATGATGGGTATTGCTATGGCGTTATTTTACCGCGGTGGCGTGAAGAGTAAATAACCTTCCACTTCTTGCAATTTGAAAACACGGTGATCAATTTCAAAGCCTAACTTCTTCACTACCAGCTTGGCTTTTCCATTGCCGTTTGATTTAAATGTAATTGATGTATCTTCAGGCAAAGGTAGTTCCGCTTGCGGCTCAGCATGTTTGACTACGTCCAGTAAGGGCTGCACCGCATCTTTAGTTGTAGCCCATGCCAATGGCTTGCCATCACTATCGGCAATAACAAACGTTTGTTTGTCACCCAGCCAGCCAGTATTATATTGATGCCCGTTGCAGGTAAAACTTTGTCTGTCGACAGGCAAATTGGGCAAGATACATTGATGACCTGCTGGTGCAATTGCATTTGCCGCTTGTGGTAAGTTTGCAGATTTATTTACAAGATAAACCCAATAGTAACTTAAGTCTGTTTCCTGGGGCGCCGACGCCTCTTCCTGTAACGGCGCGCGGTCAACGCCTCTGATCTCCGGGATAAAAGCGGCAATGAGAAGGATCACAGCCAAGGACAATGGCAGTTTGGCCAAGGCGCCATCCTGACGCTGGCTTTGCCAGACAAAAACGATAGCATTGGCTAGCCACAGCGCTAACAGGCATAATAAAACGCGGTTGGTGGTCAGGCCATAATCATGGATGCGATGTCCAATGGCGATACACAAAAATACCAGTGGCGCCATAAGCACATAAGGCAGCCAGCGTTGAATTTTAGCTAACCATATAACCTCTTTGCGAAAAATCCAGGAGATTAAGTAGCCGAGCAGGGCGGCACCTGCAAAACCCAAAATCAGCACGGATAAAAATCCACGCGGCAATTCCTGGGTTATAATGATTTTTGCAAAATAAGCATGCAGAATAATGCCGTAAATCAAAACGAGCGGCATAAAAATCCACACTGAAATATTTTGTTTGATATTTTCGCTATGTTTTATAGGCGCATTTTTTGACATGCGAAGGGGGATAGCGCTGAGCCACAGGAGTGGAATACCAACCCCGCTTATACCCACCATGATTGCAGTATAGGCCTCCCACGAAATTTCAACGCGGAAAAGGTAGTTGATGCTGAGTATGATAGCGCCCAGGCCTGCCGCGATTGTTACATTGGACAGAATGGAAAACATTAATCCCGTGCATAGAGCATCGTTATAATACCAAAATTTTTCATCGTTTTTTGGATATAAAAAAAATGGCAGTCCAATCAACAGTAGGAACAAGGCGCCTTCCAAAAACAACACATTTAAAGCACCGGGTCCGGTATTTTCGAAAAGAAAATAAAAGGCCACACCCAGCATGATAATAAACAGCGCAATATTTAAGGGAATGCGGGTTCTGGCGGGAGGATGGTTATGTTGAATACATAATTCTAAAATCACACTGCCAATAAAGCTTAGACCGGCGGCTAGAATAAGCGTTGGCGCGCAGCTACCAAACAATCCGCTTTGCAAAAGCTCGCCATGACTTAAAATTTCTAGAATACCTAATGCAGTACCCAGACAGGCGAACAACATCGGTAGATTATAAATAGCCCAAGTCTGAATGGCGCGATGGCGAATGGCGGCGATATCAAGCATATCTGCAGTTTATGCCTGATTTCAAAAAATACAATATTATACGGTCGCTGTAATCGCCTTCACCACGTTTCGCGCATGTACAGGGCGGTGCCAGCGCTGGCTCGCGAAATTACCGCAGCTGTCACACAGGGGTTGCCACACACTATGCGTCGTGTCGCAATCCTTGCACACCCAGGTGGGGGCGGGGCGCGCGGCTTCCGCCTGCAACAACCAGTTGGAGGCGGCGGTAATGTCATGATGCTCGTCACGCTCCAACTGCGCCAGCAACGTGAAAACGCGTTCATCGGGATGGCTATGCTGTAATTTTAATAATGTATCGCGCGCGGGTTCCCATTGCTGGGCGGCGAGCAGCATCTGCGCGCGCGCCAATTGCGCCTCAGCATCCTGTTCATTGAGCAATAATAATTTATCAAACCATTTTAGCTGAATGGCGGCATCGGCACTTTTGGACAGGCGCCGCCAGGCATCGGCCAGATGCGGATGCGCTGCCAACCGCCAGGCGCGACTGATGACATCCGCGGCCTGGCTGCGCCGCCCAGTGGTGGCCAAAGATTCAGCATAAGCGACCACGGCAGGTACAAACCCCGGCGCGCTGTCGACCGCGCGGTGCGAAAGGCTGCGCGCCTGATTTTTATCCGCGGCATCATGTGACTGGCATAGCAATAATGCCGCATGCAGATGCTTGCCTTCATCCTTGGTAAAAGCGTCCAGTTTGATCGCGCGTTGCAAAATCGCATCCGCCTGGCGCCATTCCCGCGCGCGCGCGGCAAGCGCAAAACGCGCCTGCAGCACCCAGGCGCTTTTCGGTTGTTGCAATTCCGCCTCCGCCGCCAGCCGTTGGGCATTGTCGGTATTGCCGCTGGCAAGCGCGGTTTGCATCTCATTCATCAACTGACCGCGGATCCCCAAGAATCCGGTTTTGGGATCGCTGGCCAATTGCGCAAAGAACCGTCCGGCGGCGCCCTCATCACCCTGCAACTGCGCCGCCTGGGCGGAAATCAGCCAGCCCAATGACGGCTGCTCCAGTTTTTCGGCGGCGCGTTGTGCGAGTTTGCCTGCCGTTTCCGCATCACCGGCGGCAATCGCAATCAGTCCTTGCGTCAAGGCCTCATACCCCTGGCGCAATTTCGCCTCGGTCATGCGGCGTTTGTATTCTTGGGGCAGCCGTGTCACCGCCTCATAGAGCCGTGTCAGCGCAATGATCAGCAGCGCCAGCAATGCCGTACCGACCAGCAACGCAGGCAGGCTAATATCCAGCGCAAACGGCTGCGCGGCGCTGAGCCAGTTTAACGAGACCTGACCCTGCTGATTGCCTAGCCAAATAATGGCCACGACAATGATGATTATTTTAATGAACCACCACAGGCGGTTTAAAATGCGTGTCATGGCTCCACCACCATGGCCGCCGGGGTGGTGGGGTCCAATACCGCCAGTTGGGCGATGGTGTCATCCAATATCTGCCGCGCGGCCAGTTTGGTGTGCCAGGCGGCAAAGGACGGCATATCGGCGGTCAGTTGCGTGGCGCTGGCCAAATCATGTTGGTCCAAATGATACAACGCTTTGGCAACCTTCCCGGTGATGGTTGACGTATCGGCCACTGCATTGGGCAGCGGGCGTACTGTCACAAAATTTTGCAGATACATTTTGAACCGTGCCCACAATGTGCGGCGCGGCGCGGTATCCGCTTGCAAAACACGTACCGCAATGACGTTTAATTCATCGCGCAATTGCGGCACGGTCGGTGGCGGGTTCGTTGCCAGATCGGCCAGCGTTTGCAGCAAAGGCATACTGTCGGCCACCGCCAGTTTTTTCAATTGTTGAAGTTCAGCGGTAAAGGGCACCGCGGCATCCGCCTTGTCATTCAAAGTATTCAAGGCCAGCTGCCAGCTTTGCGCCAATGACGCGTGATCTTGTGTAGCAATACCATCCACGGTTGACGTCAGCTGATGCTGTGCGGCATCCAATGTGCTGAGTTTGGCAGCGACATCCTGCAAAGCGCCCTGTTGCGCGGACAATCTGTCGGTAAGACTGGCAAACTCGGTCAATTTTTTTTCAACAGCATCCAGGCGGGTGGCCGCATTATTCTGCGCGGCCTGTTTTTCAAGCAGGTCCAGGCGTGTGGTCAGCGCCGTGGTTTGCGCCGCCTGGTCATCCAACGCGGTTTGCAGTTCGCGGTGCAGCTGCCGCATTGAATAAATGGCATAGCCGGCGGCAGCGGCGCTGATAACAACCGCCGCCAGTGCCAGCCAGACAGCGACCGCAATGCGGCGGTGGGAAGGGGAACGCGTATCCATCATGTTGGGATGACTATAAGAGATGCGGCCGGGTTGGCCAAGCATTTCCACAGCGGTGCTGATATTAGAAATCACGTGCCAAGCCAGGCAAATATATTTATGAGATGATGAGTATGGAAATCGCGTCAATCTCGCTCGGGTTCGTCGTCGTCCTTCACAAAAGGAGGATGGCCCTTAACGTTGCAATGAGACGCCCCCACGAAGTGCACATATGATCATCCTCGGTATTGAAACCTCCTGCGATGAAACCAGTGTCGCACTGCTCAATGATAAACGGAAGATACTGGCACAGCATACCTTCAGCCAAACCGCCGCGCACCAGATTTACGGCGGTGTGGTGCCGGAAGTCGCGGCGCGGCTGCACCTGCAGCATCTGCCGGATTTCACGCGCGACATTTTGAAGACTGCAAATCTGCAACTGGCGGATATTGATGCGATTGCCGCCACCATCGGTCCTGGCCTGATGGGGGGGCTATTGGTGGGCGCCACCTATGGCCGCGCGATGGCGTTGGCGGCAGGCAAACAATTTATTCCCGTTAATCACCTGGAGGCGCATGCGCTGACCGCGCGCCTCACGCATAAGGTGGCATTTCCGTATCTGTTATTGTTGGTCTCTGGCGGGCATACCGCGTTAATCTGGGTCGCGGGTGTTGGTGATTACAAACAGCTAGGGACGACGCGGGATGACGCGGCAGGTGAGGCGTTTGATAAAACCGCCAAGCTGATGGGGCTGCCGTGGCCGGGCGGCCCGGCGCTGGAAACCCTCGCGAAACAAGCGGCCAATCCTAAGCGCTTTACGCTGCCGCGACCAATGTTAGGCGCTGCACATTGTGATTTTTCGTTTTCCGGTTTGAAAACCGCGGTGCGCCATGCGGTAATCACACAAAATTTGCAAGCCAATGATTTCCCGGATCTGGCCGCCGCTACGCAAAGCGCGATTGCCGACACATTGGCTGACCGCGTCAGTGCCGCACTAAAAATGCTAAACCGCCCGATATCAACGCTGGTCGTGGCAGGCGGCGTGGCCGCCAACCAGACTGTGCGTACCACGTTGCAAGGTGTGGCAGACCGCACAGGCGCCGCCTTTGTCGCACCGCCAATTGCGCTGTGCACCGATAATGCCGCGATGATCGCCTGGTGTGCGCTGGAGCGGCTGCAGGCAGGATGTGCCATGCCGGCTAATCTGCCCGCCCGCCCGCGCTGGCCGCTCGAACAAATGAGTAATCAGGCAGAAAATTTATAAAATTCTATGTAAATTAATCACTTAGGAGAAGCCCATGGCCGACGATTTCAAAGTTAAAAACGCCAATACCAACGCAGAGAAAGACACACCATCCATCACCGGGATGGGTGCCGCCGTGGGCGTGCCCGCGGGTGCCGCAGTTGGTTTTGCATTGGGCGGGCCGATTGGCGCCGCGGTAGGCGCCGCCATTGGCGCGGCAGCCGGCGCGGCGGGTCTCAATGCCGCCGCCAAATCACATAACGATGCCGGCAAGGATATGGATTTTCATAATAACGACGCTCACCGGGACTAAAATACGCACACTTGATCAGACAAGACAAACTTGTCATGTGTTAATGATGTTACCCGTCGCTATGATCGAACTTACCACTGCCGCACAAACATTGATTGCCACACGTTTTGTGCCACAGCGTCATGTCATTGCTGCGGCGGTGCGCGGTCTTAGCGGCAAGATTTACAGTGCGGTTAGTTTGGATTGTCATCTGCGCCGCGCCTCAGTCTGTGCGGAAGGCGCCGCAATCAGTACCGCGATCAGCGCCGGTGAGACTGGCATTACCGCCATCGCGGCGATTCGCCAGCGCGAAACCGGTGAATCTTATGTCGTTTCGCCTTGCGGTATCTGCCGTGAGCTAATTACCGATTATGGCCCTGATGCTGATGTGGTAGTACCGGCTTTTCCCACAGATAAAATTGCCAAAATCGGTGACCTGTTACCTGACCGTTATGCAAAATAACAGCTAAAGCCTTATAAAATTCTCATAAATTCTATTGTGATAAAAATGCCATAGCGGCACAGAATGGTTGCAAAAGTCTTAATTTAGTCTAGGCAACCTTATTACAGCGCTGTTATAGCTCATCACCTCTTTATTAACTCTCGGAGAATTGAGAAATGCGTAAAATTTTACTAACTACGGCAGCAGTAATGCTGGTCGCAGCTTCTGCAGCGCAAGCTGGTGAAGCTGACAAAGGCTTCTACATTTCCGGCGGTGCCGGTGCCAGCGTCACTCAAGGCGCGCCATTCAGCAATGGTGGTTTCGGTCCAGGTGAAGCAAACTATGATGATGGCAACGTTGCCGGCATCCTGTCTGCCGGTTACAACACGGGCAGCCTGTTTGGTTACAACCTGTTCGGCAACAGCTGGCGTCTTGAGGGTGAACTCGGTATGCGTACCAGCTCACTTGAATCAATCGGCGGTGCTGATGCAGGCGGTCACCTTAATGTTTACACATTGATGGCAAATGCAATTTACGACATTCCCACCGGTACACGCTTTACGCCACACATCGGCGGCGGTGTGGGCGGCGCGTTGGTTGACATTCGTAACGTTAACCAGTTCGGTACTGCGGCAACTGACGACACGGATGTTGTTTTTGCCTACCAGGGTATTGCGGGTGTTGATTACAAATTCAACCAAAACTGGGCAGCCGGTCTTGACTACCGTTACTTGGGTACCTCTCAAATCGAATCCGACTCTGCGAACATCGACTATGGTAACCATGCTGTAATCGCCTCTGTTCGTTACACTTTTGCCCAGCCAGTGGCCCCTGCGCCAATGCCTGCGAAAGCTGAGCCGGTTAAAACTAAAACCACCACAACTGCAGTAACAACGACCAAGCCAGCTGAAACTGCTGACCGTTACACAGTTTACTTCGCACTGAACAGCAGCAAATTGAATGCTGAAGGTACGACAGTTGTGAAACACGCTGCTGAAGCCGTTAAAAACAACAAAACATCTGTTGTGCGTTTGACTGCTAATGCTGACACCACTGGTAAGCCTGCTTACAACCAGCGTTTGTCTGCGGCGCGTGCCAATGCAGTTAAATCTGTACTGGTTGCCAACGGTGTGAACCCGGCTGACATCAAAGTAATGGCTAAAGGCGAAAAAGAATTGCCGGTCTCTACTGCTGATGGCGTGGTTGAGCCACACAACCGTGCGGTTATGATTGTTCTTGACTAAGTCGTCTTGAATTAAACTTTGAACGCGGGGCAAGCCACAAGCTTGCCCCGTTTTCTTTTGTCGCTATATTTTTAAAATGATCCATAGACAGTCTATTATTATCATCGGCGCGGGCGCCTGGGGCACTGCACTCGCAAGTTTGTGGGGCCATGCTGGCCATAAGGTTACTTTGTGGGCACGCCGTGCGCAACTAGCGCAAGAAATACAAGTCACGCGCGTTAATAAAATATATCTGCCGCACAGCATTTTGCCAGATGTAGTTACTGTCACGAATACGACCGACGCTTTTAAAGCCGCTGATCTGTATTGCATGGCGGTGCCGGTGCAGCAGCTGCGCGCGCAATTACAAAGTTTGGCGCCGCATTTTAACGCCGCTGCCCCCCTTGTTTTATGCAGCAAAGGCATTGAAACCAATACCGGTGTTTTGGTGTCGCAACTGGCCGCTGCCGTCGTGCCCCACCAAATGATCGGCATTTTATCCGGCCCCAATCTGGCCCCTGAAGTGGCACAAAATCTGCCGGCCGCCGCTACCCTGGCGATGCCGGACCAGACGCTGGCGCAAGATTGGGCGCAACGTTTATCAACGCCCAATTTTCGTTTATATGCCAGTAATGATGTCACGGGCGCCGCCATCGGTGGCGCGCTCAAAAATGTTATGGCGATTGCGGCTGGCATCGTCGCTGGTGCCGGCCTGGGTGATAATGCGCGCGCCGCACTTATTACGCGCGGTCTCGCCGAATTATCACGATTAGGGTTGGCGCTCGGCGCACAACCGGAAACTCTCATCGGCCTGTCCGGCCTGGGTGATTTGATGCTGACGGCAACATCGCCCGCCTCGCGTAATTATTCATTCGGTTATGAGCTTGGCATTGGCCACAGCGTTGCCGATATTCTGGCCGCACGGCACAGCGTGACCGAAGGCGTTGCCACTGCTACTGCCGCTCTACAACTTGCGCAAAGCTATAATGTCGAATTGCCGATCTGCGCGGCGGTGGTGGATGTCGTGGCGCACGGCAAAAAAATTCCCGCCGTCTTGGCGGAATTGATGGCGCGGCCCCTGAAATTAGAATAAGCAGTCTAAATAAAAGAACGTATGACCCATTTACCCGGCTTTGGTTTTGACATCACGCACCGCGATCCGCAATCGCGCGCGCGCGTCGGCACTTTGCAAACACCGCATGGCACAATAGAAACGCCTAATTTTATTTTCTGCGGCACCAAGGCCAATATGAAAACCGTGCTGCCGGATGATCTGCGCCGGCTCGGTGTTGATATTATTTTGGCCAATACTTACCATTTGATGATTCAACCCGGATCGGAACTGGTCGAACAACAGGGCGGCCTCCATAAATTTATGGATTGGCGCGGGCCGATGCTGACCGACTCCGGCGGTTTCCAAGTTTTCTCAATGGGCCATGGCGCGGTTGCCGATGAAATTAAAGGCAAGCAACGCGAAGGCCGCAATAAAACATTATTGAAAGTAACGGAGGAGGGCGCGGCCTTCCGCTCCTATGTCGATGGCCGCAAGATTATGCTGACGCCCGAGGATTCCATGCGGATCCAGCGCGAACTCGGCGCCGACCTCATTGTGATGTTTGATGAATGCACCGCCTTTCATGACAGCAAGGATTACACCGCGGCCAGCATGCGGCGCAGCCACCGCTGGGGCGACCGCTGCCTCACCAAACTCGCGCAATATGAAGACGGCAAACAGGGATTGTACAGCGTGGTGCAGGGCGGCGTCTATGAAGACTTGCGCATCGAAAGCAGCCAGTATACCGCATCGCGTGATTTCTTCGGCACCGCGATTGGTGGCTGCCTGGGTGATACGCAAGATAAAATGATGGAAATTGTCAGCTGGTGCCGCCCGCATCTGCCGGACGCGCGGCCGATCCATTTCCTGGGCGTCGGCGGCATAACCGATATCATCCGCGGCGTCGCCTATGGGCTTGATACGTTTGATTGCGTGTCGCCGACGCGGCTGGCGCGGCATGGCTGGGCGCTTGCGCCGCGCACGCCATCGGGGCGCCTCAACATCCGCAACGCGTGCTACATGAATGACAGCGCGCCATTGGATAACACACTGGATAATGTCACCTCGCGCAATTTTTCACGCGCCTATATTCATCACCTGTTCCGCGCCAAGGAAATGCTCGGCATGCAAATCCTGTCATTGCATAATATCGCGGTGATGGTGCGACTGATGAAAGAAATCCGCGCCGCGATTAAAGACGGCACGTTTCAGGAATATGCGGCCTCTTATGGTTGTAAAATATGATCCCGACTTTTTTACTGCTGGTCGGTTGCCAGATGCTTGGCGATGTTATCAGCAAGCTGGGCGGCTTTCTGGTGCCGGGTCCGGTGATCGGCATGCTGCTGTTGCTGGTAGGTTTGATAATGACGCGCCGCCTGCCGGACGTCATTGATAAAAACGGCAGCGCATTTTTAGGTTATATCGGTTTGCTGTTCGTGCCGGCCGGCGTTGGCATCATCAATCACCGTGAACTTTTGGCACAATGGCAGCCGATTTTAATCGCCTCGGTTGCGGCGACAATCCTGACGCTAGCGATCACCGCGCTCTTGTATCGCATATTGAAACGTTCGGTTGTGCCGCATGATTGACGCGCTTATCCATCATCAATTTTTTGGCCTGTTTTTAACACTGGCGGTGTTTTATGCCGCGCAAAAACTGCAGCAACGCCATCTGCGCATAGTGTTATTCAATCCAGTTATTCTCAGCATGTTCGTTATTGCCGCGCTGCTGTATTTTTTCCACATTCCGTACCGCGCCTATATGACGGGTGCCAATTGGCTTAACCTGTTATTGGGCCCGGCGACGGTGGCGCTTGCTATTCCCCTTTATAAACAGCTGAAAATTTTGCGGCATCAGGCGCTGGCGATTGGGGTAGGCATTATGGCAGCTGCTGCAACTGCCTCCATCGTGGCGGCGGCGCTACTGCAAATGCTGGGTGGCGGCACAGAATTGCAGATGGCGATCATGATGAAATCGGTCTCCACGCCAATTACGATTGGCCTTGCCGATAAATTGCATATCGACTCTTCACTTGCGGTTTTCATGGTCTTTACGACCGGCACCATCGGCACCTTGATTACCGCTGCCATTCTAAAATTATTTAAGATTACCGATGATGAAACGGTCGGCCTTGCGCTCGGCGTTACCGCACATGGCCTTGGCACCGCGCGGGCGCTGCAAATCAGCGAACGCGCGGGCGCCTTTGCCGCCTTGGGGATGAGTCTGATGGGTGTTATCTCCGCCATCCTCATCCCCTATGTTTTTTACCGGCTGTTGTTCCAATGACAGTACGCCGTCTTCATATGCCGCAATCGCTCGGCGCTGGCGCATCCGTTACGCTGAATGCAGACCAGGCGCATTATCTGACCAATGTGTTACGCATGGGCGCCGGAGATGCAGTATCACTGTTTAATGCCGACAGCGGGGAATGGGCTGGGATGTTAGAAACTGGCGGCCGAAAATCAGAGCTGAATGTGAGATTGCAGGCACAAACAAAATCCAACCTTCCATCTCCAGCTTCCAGCCTCACCCTCTGTTTCGCGCCGCTCAAAAAAACGCGCACTGATTTTCTGGTAGAAAAGGCCAGCGAGCTGGGTGTGCATATCCTGCAACCCATCATCACCGATCATACCAACAGCGAACGGGTCAAGGTTGAACGCCTGCAACAGATTGCCATCGAAGCCGCCGAACAATGCGACCGGCTGGATGTGCCACAGGTGCGCGCGCCGGTAAGGTTGGGAAAGTTATTGAAAAGTTTTTTAAGCGCGGACTTCGACCACTCAGCTATATTTCTCGCCGCCGAACGCGGTGACGCCTTGCCAATTGCAACGGCGTTTCAAAACACGCCGCCTGCCGCCAACACCATTTTCATCATCGGGCCCGAAGGCGGTTTTTCGGATGCGGAATTTCAATTATTTGACTGCCATTCGAATATCATCCGCTTACGGCTGGGGCCACGGCTGCTGCGCGCCGAAACCGCGGCTTTGACGACGCTCGGGATTTATCAAGGGATGAATTGTGACTTTGTTGTCAACACGTGACTGATTAACCAACGCAGCAAAATCATTAATTTCTTTTGCTAACGAGCCATTGGCGACTTTGGATAAATTTGTTGCCGCGTTACAAAGGCAGTCATAAGCCGTTTTAAAATCGCGGTACGTTTCTAGTGTGAGTGGCTGCAATCGCGCATTAAGGTCTTCATCAGCAATACCTGAAGAAGCGACAAATTTTATAACCACCGGTGTCATAGGCTGCGCGTCGCGTGTTACCAAAAATTTTAACCTGTCGTAATCAGCGCTATCTGCAGGGGATGTCGATTTGCCAATCTGGTAGACAATGGTTTCAGCGGCAATTGCCTGTTTAAGCTGTCGTAATTGCACAAATGATTTTTTTAAAACTTTAAAATGTTCAGTGGCGGCGATATTTTCGTCAGGTGTATATATTGTATTTACAGCATGAATTGCGAGCAGTGCTGAAAATAATGAAATTACCGATTTTAATATTTTCCAATTTACGACATCATCATCCAAGGGGTTTTTAAAAGTATGAAATATAGTACAACTTAGAGACAGGATGCCCCCTTTCACGGCATAATCAACAGCATTTGCAATCGCATAATTGACCGGAAAATCATAAATCATTTTGGTGTTTAGGGAGCCATAGAATGCGCCTATCCCGGCGCCAGCCCCTACAAAAGTTAGGTGCTGCCGATAAGGATTTTGAGGATCTTGCAGCGCGTCCAATTGTTGCAATAAATAGTGAGAATATCTGAGTTTCATTTCGAAATACTCTCATGAAAGTATTTCTAAAACCAATAAAATTAATGTGGGGTCTTGAATTCCTTGAAATTGCCCCACAGGCATGCTATTTAACAATCATTCTCATTTTATTCCCCCGGAGATCTTCCATGGCCCCACTTGATGTTTTATCACCTGCTGCACCTGCGCCGGTGCAGACCCGCCCGACCCCGGCCTACAGCCTGACGGCGACACCAACCGCCACTACCCAAATCGGCAAGATCGCGACCGGCGACCAATTTTTGCGCGTATTTGTTTATGAGGGTGGTTGCAGCGGTCTCAAAGTCGGCTTTGAAATCGACACTGTCGCACGCGACGGTGATGTGCGTTTTGCCGGCAATCTGGTCAGCGACGAAGAGTCTATGAATTACATTGATGGCGCTCAGGTTGATTTTGTCGATAACCTGACCTCATCACGCTTTATGCTAGTTAATCCTAATGCGACCGGTGGTTGTGGTTGCGGCAGCAGTTTTAAAACAAATTGAGACGGTCTTATCTAAATTCAAAGCCCGACATAGTCGGGCTTTTTTTATGCGTGCCGGAAATTTAAACTGACTTTCAATCCCTGCCTTTCGGGCGCCGCCTCATTATCACTTAGCGTTAAATCCGCCGCATGCAATCGCGCGATCGCGGCGACCAGTGACAATCCCAAACCGTTGCCGCGCGTGGTGCGGCTTTCATCTAGACGCACAAATTGTTCCAATACGCGCGCGCGGTCGGCGGCCGGAATACCGGGGCCGGTATCGGCAATCGTCAGCACCACATGGCCATCCGGCTGCGCGGTGCTGGTTACGGTGATACCGCCGCGCACCGTGTATTTAATCGCATTATCGATAAGGTTCAGCAGCGCCTGGAACAGCAACTGCCGGTGGCCAAGTACGGTCACCTCGCCATCATGCGCGAAGGTCAGGGCGAGGCCTTTATCCTCGGCAATCGGTCCATACAGGTCGGCAACATCTTCGACCAGTTGCGCCAGATCCACGGGTGCCAGATTGGCGCGCGCCGCGCCGCCCTCGGCCTCGGCAATCGACAGCAGCGCGTTAAAGGTCACCAGCAGCTGGTCGGTCTCGCCAATCGCATAGGCCATTTCATCACGCAAGGTTTCGGCATTGCCAGCGCGGCCCAGTGATAATTCCAAGCGGCTTTTAATACGCGTGAGGGGGCTGCGCAGATCATGCGCCAGGTTGGTGGTGACACCGCGGATGGAATGAATCAGCCGTTCAATTTCCCCCAGCATGGCATTGAGCGTTTTGGCCAGCCGGTCGAATTCATCATCACTGCCTTGGGTGGGCATTCGCGCCGCGACGCCGCCACGCATGATGCGTTCCGCGCCGCGCGTCAGTACATCCAGGCGTTTCAACATATTACGGCTCATGTAAAAGCCGCCGCCGATGCCGAGCAACAGGGTCAGTACGCCCGCCCACAGCGCGGCATGCCACATGGTTTCGGTAAAATTTTCTTCCTGGCGAATGTCCCGCCCGACCAATAGCAATTGCCCGGACGGCAGCGCTAATGATAGCGCGCGCACTGCATGATGTTCACCGCGCCTTGCCTCGTCCATCGTAAAGCGCAACCATTTACCGGTTTGGGTCGAGGCGACCGGCCAGGCCGGCAAATTGCCCAGCACCGGGCGGAACGCCTCGTCCGTCAACAAATACACCCAACCGCCCACACGCGCATCGCCAATGCGTGTCTCTAATGTGCTTTTGAGCTCTTTAGTGCCGCCGCTTTTATATTCTGCCAAAACGTCGTTCAGCTCTTGATTGATGCTGTCGTCGGTCAAACGGATCATATTCTGCACGGTCGACAGATAGATAAACAGCAGTACTGCAATCATCGAAATGCCGAACAGCGCGATGTATAATAACGACAGGCGAAAAGTCGAGGTGCGAAAAAACCGCGTGCGGCTGGTCGCTAAATTAAATGAGCGCATCAGCAATCCAAATTATAAAGAATAAACTCTCTCGGGTTAACCCTCCCCCCTTTAAGGGAAGGGAAGAGCCCAGTTGAAAATCTGGCGCAAAAACGGTCATCTAAGCTTTTAATCAGCCTTAATCATATATCCCGCGCCGCGCGCGGTTTGCAGCAATTGCGGCGTAAAGCCCTTATCAATTTTCTGGCGCAGACGTGAGATATGCACGTCAATGACATTGGTCTGCGGGTCGAAATGAAAATCCCACACCCCTTCCAATAGCATGGTGCGCGTGACCACTTGCCCTGCGTGCCGCACCAGATATTCGAGCAGGCGGAATTCGCGCGGCTGCAGGTCGATGTCTTTGCCGCCGCGCACGACGGTGCGGGCAATCAAATCCATCTCCAGATCATGCACGCGTAATTTGGTCGCGCTCGACACCGTATCACGGCGGCGGATCAGCGATTCCAGCCGCGCCAACAGTTCGGCAAAGGCATAGGGTTTGGGCAGATAATCATCCCCGCCGGCTTTAAGGCCGGTCACGCGGTCATCCACTTTGTCCATCGCGGATAATATGAGCACCGGCATATCGCGCCCGGCATTCCGCAGCTCGGCAATCACCTGCAATCCGTCTTTTTTGGGCAGCATGCGGTCGACGATCAAGGCGTCAAAACCGCCCTGTTTGGCCAGGTTTAAACCCGCCTCGCCATCCGCGGCGCGCGCAACTTTATAACCGGCTTCGGCCAAGCCCTGGGAAATCGTCTTGGCCTGATCGTCATCATCTTCGATCAGCAGAATATTTTTGGCATGAACAGCGGGCATACAACACCTATGGGGTTACGCTGTCATTATAAGGCCAAAGGCTTTACAAATGAAGGGCAACCCCAGGTGAAATTACGGTAATCAACCCTTATATCGTGTTACCAACCGGTTTGCTTTTAACCCCGTCAACGCGGCCGTGCGCTGTTTGCGGCTGATTGTCTGTAACGCTGGCGCCAGTAGATACGGATATTGTGTTGGCGCCAAGTGAGTTCGCCAGACTTGTCTCGACCTTTTGCATAAAATCTTTAGCGAATTGTGCGACTTCCCGCCGCACGGCCTCAACGACATGGCGGCCCGGCTGCGCCAGTTTATGATTTTGTGGCTGCGTTAGAAAATTTGCGGGACGTGCATGCGGTGTCGCATTTTTCTGATGCGATTTGCCCCCGCCTTTTATAACTTTAACCGTCATCGGCAGCGGTTTTTTTAATTCAGCAATCGCCGCTGTCATGGCGGGATTTTTTTTATCAGCTTCATCCATGGCCCTTTCAACCGCCAGATGCTTTTTCTCGGCGGCGGTTAAAGGGTGTGCTTTGCGATGATGATCTTCATGCGGTAAAACGGTTTTATCGGCAGGCAGGCGCAGTTCTTTGGCCGGCATCTCATCTTTAATAGGGGATAGCGGGGCGTTTGGCATGGTTGCCGGTATGTCAAAAAGCCGCGCCACCGCGCCGCGGCCGGCCAATTCAGCTCGGCTAATCTGGCTCGCGTCGTAATCGCGATGTTCAGGCCCTAATTCAGTATAACGCGCCTCCATATAGGCGCCAGCGGGATTGCTGTTTTGTTTCAAATAGTCAACCACCAGCGCGATTTTGGCAGTAGCGCTCAATGGTGACGGTGCATTATTATAAATGCTGACCAATTCACGCAGCTGCTTTTTCTCACTATCAGAAATAAGATAATTATCGATAGGCGTGCCGCCAATAAAAACGGCGGAGTCAAAACGCGCAACCAACTGGCCGGCAGTGTCGGCGGCCTGGCGGATGGCATCCGGTGTATTGGTTACTTTATCATATGTATTAACCATAGTCGGGTCTCTTTCGTGGCTATGGATTATTTAACCATAAAAGCGGTTGCAGCTTTATGACGCACTGCAACAATTTATCTAAAATTGTAGGAAATCAAAGGGCCGCAAAAAAAATGAAAAGTGGGGGTTTCTGTTTCCCGGTACCCCCGGACCGATTGGTTACTGACTAGGCAGCAACAGCGTAAGCTAGAGCGTTGTCGTTGTCAGCAACCAGAGACGCGAAATTAAATTTAGCGTTTCTAGGTTTGACCCGATAAGGGCGGAATCATGCCCGGCAAAAATGCACACCTTTATTGCACGTGTCGAACCTAACTCGGCCCCGCCAAAATTCTGTTTTTAAAACCGAATTTTGGTGGAGCCGCCGGGCTCTGCCCCCGGGTCCACGGAGCCTATTCCGCAGCACGTTTATTGCCATAGCTGTTGCCAGCACAGTTAATCTAACACAACAGCGGATAAAAAACAAGATTTAGAAGCGAAAGGCGAGAAACAGGAAGCAAAATGAAAAATCTTGTGTCTCGCCTCTAGCATCTCACTTCCTGCAGCGCTAAGCTGCCGCCATGGCTAAAAACAAAACCAATGGCATTACCAATGCGCTTGCCGCGCTGCTCGCTGACACGTATGTGCTGACGGTCAAAACCCAGAATTATCACTGGAATGTGATGGATGAGGATTTTCGCGCGCTGCATGAATTTTTTGAAGAACAGTATAATGAGATGGTACCCGCCATTGATATCCTGGCGGAACGCATCAGAAAGCTGGGGCAGTTCTCGCCCGGCAGCATGACCGAGATGCTGAAGCTGACTGACCTTAAGGAAGACACCAACCATAACGAACCCGCCAAACAGATGATCGCCAATTTGCTGGCCGACCATCAGCATATGATCAGCCATTTGAAAAAGGGCATCAAAGAGGCGGATGAGGGCGATGATCCCGGGACGCAAGACATGCTGACCGACCGTCTGCGCGCGCATGAAAAACACGCCTGGATGCTGGCGGCATCACTTAATAAGCAAAGCAATTCGCTGGATCAGCAGGGCTAAAACTGACGGCCGCCAGCGCCGCGTGAAGCGTCAGGCATGACCCGGGATCTTGTAACAAAAGCGTCGTTAAAACCGCTCTTCAATCGCTGAGATCCCGGATCGTTAGTTTTCACGCAATATTTGCGATGCAAATTGCGCTCGACTAACGTCCGGGATGACAATATAAATCTCACATGCAGCTGACCCCCGAACAACGCGCCGAGATTGACGAAATCCGCGCCCAGAAATACGAAACCCGCCGCGCCACTGTCCCCGCGCTTGAAGACATTTTATACGAACCGCTGCCGGTCTTGGACCACGGTTTTGTGCGCGTGATCGACTATATGGGCGATGATGCGGCCATCACCCAGGCGGCGCGCGTCTCCTATGGCCGCGGTACCAAAAAGGTTTCGACCGATGCCGGGCTCATTCGCTATCTAATGCGCCATTGGCATTCGACGCCGTTTGAAATGTGCGAAATTAAATATCATGTAAAGCTGCCGATCTTTATTGCGCGGCAATGGATCCGCCACCGCACCGCCAACGTCAATGAATATTCGGCGCGCTATTCGGTGATGGACCGCGAATTTTATATCCCGTCCCAAGCGCAACTGGCCGCGCAATCAACCAATAACCGCCAAGGCCGCGGTGATGTGCTGGAAGGCGCCGAAGCCGAGCAGGTATTGCAGTTACTAAAAGACGACGCTTCGCGCAATTATGATCATTATCAACAAATGCTGAATGAGGATGAGGCGGGCAATGTGCTCGATGACAGCCGCACTGGCCTCGCGCGCGAACTCGCGCGGATGAACCTCACGCTCAATACCTATACGCAATGGTATTGGAAAACCGATTTGCATAACCTCATGGGTTTCCTGCGCCTGCGCGCGGATGCGCATGCGCAATATGAAATCCGCGCCTATGCGGATGTGATGCTGGAGACATTGCAAAAATGGGTGCCGCTCACCTATGATGCCTTTGCCGATTACCGCCAAAACGCGGTGCAACTCTCCGCTAAAGGCCTTGAGATCGTCAAACGCATGCTGGCCGGTGAACAGGTGGAACAGGCCAACTCAGGCCTCTCCGCGCGTGAATGGGGCGAACTGATGGATGTGCTGGCAAGCGATACGGCCAAGGCGCAGGCAGCTTAATTATATTGGTTCTGGCTGCCCGGCTGCGCTGGTTACAGCGCGTGATTGGGCGATGAAATTTAATGCGCCTTCCCATTGTTTGTGGCCATAAGCATCACACGCTTTAACTGTATTAATATCAATTTTCTGAGTATCGCTAACGTCAGCTTTGCTGACAATTTCACAAGCTATAAAATTAACATGGTCGGTAGTGTAAAGATAAATGCGGTGACCACGATCAGTTCGAATGGTATAGATATCATATTCATCTTTTGGTTTTTTGAAATCCCAGCCCTTAGGCATATTGATTACGACATCATTGAACTGCGCGAAGTCAGCTAAAAGTTTTTTAGCTTCCAACTGTAAATGCATGCCATTGCCGGTTGGGAAACTTTTCATGAAGCGCGCATTTATATACACATTGCGGTTGCCAAGAAAACAAGACGTGTCCAGTTTACCAGGCACGTAATAATCACCTGCCGGATGCTGCCGTAGCGCGGCTTCCGCAACCTCAGTTGTAGTGTCGGCAGCCTGGCGCCGGATGGGTTCTGCAACAGGCGCGGGCAGGGGTGGCTGCAGCGCAGTTTTTATATCTGTTGCTTGAAAAGCGAGTAACCAGATAAAATTTCCAATCCGCGTAAATTTGTCATTATCGATAAAAACAATGCTATCTGGTGCCGTTTGCATAGTCTCCAGCCAGTCCGCCATCTCCTTGAGCGTGGTTGATGGCGGTGCTAAATCAATACGGCGCAACGCGGCAGGAATTTTTTTCATTCCGCCTAATAGCTGGCTGAGCTCGTCTACTGTTGTTTGCGCTGTTGCCAGCATACGCTTGTCAGTCAGCGTTTGCCCGGTGGGCGTGACGTTTGCTGGCAGATTGGATGGAAAGGGATTTTTCGCGCGTAAGGCACGTAGCGTAAAGCCCATATTTTCATCCAAGACCATTTGTTCAGCCGTTTTTCCATGTCCATTTTTGGTGCGGAAGCTATAACCGATAGTCATAAGATAATTGGTAAGACGTATGTAATCGTTAAATTTAACATCCTTTAATAATTTATCTTGTTTGCCGCTGTTAAGCTGCGCAAGACCGGTTACTGCCTGGTGGCTTAAATCTTGCGCCGTTGTCGCTGTTTTTTTGCCGTCCACACCCAGATGCGTCATAAGACGCACTACGTTATAAAGACCAAAAAACGCCGCTTGATCAATGGGTCGCAGCGCGCCCTCGGATGTCTGGGATAATGGAAAGCCTAACGCATGCGCCTGTCGCAAAACTGTAAGCAATGTTTTAGTATCAGTCTTATTTTCCGGATGCCGCATGCTTTCAATTTTACGCATGACATAGGGTGTTTTTGCATTATCCACATTACGTAAATAAGCAGGACAAAAGAATTCTAAAAATGCCAGATTATCATTCGAAAAAGAAAAATTTATAAATTCACGCGCTAAATTGTTATCAGGATTGCTGAAATCGAGCGCGGCATCATTTTTCAAAATATCCAAGATTGCGGTTTGCGTATCTGTTGACCTAGCCATGCTGAAAAAAGCTGACACAAAATCTTTAGCCGCACCATGAATCGCACGCGTAGCATTCGGCGTATGGGTTAAAAAATGCTGAAAGGTTACCAGCAATAAATCATCTGGTAAGGTACTTTGTGCGTTAAATAATGCATGCGCTGATAATGTATAGCCGTAACCGTTCAAACGTAATAATAGGCTTGAAAATGTTTCGGCTGTTGTTTCATCAGCCGGTGGTGTTTTGAAATGGGCAAAAAGATAACTAAAAACGGTATTGGGCTGTGCCTGGGCAATACCAAAATATCCCAATAAATCATACAAGGTAAAATTATCAGCAGTGAAGGCAGCTTGCCAAACTTTGCCACTGGCATCCGGTAAATTTTGATTGCGTGATAGATCGGTAAGATTAGTTGCGGTATTAACCACATCATTTTGATTAACGGCATTGACTAATGCCTGATATATATTTTCTGACATAATAGGGCCTTAAATTTGTTAACTTTACAGGCCAATACCACAATAAACTTAAATAATGCAAATTATTTTAATAATAGATTAGATTTTTTGCGGCCATAAAAACATCCGCGGCACCCATAATCGCATTCGACACCGCTACGCCGTCAACACCGAACTGCATGACGGCGGCGGCATTATCAGCGGTAATGCCGCCAATGGCGACCTTGGGCGCTGGCACCAGCGTGGCAAGATTTTTCAAACCATCGAGGCCAATCAGCGCGACATCCTTGGTCGCGCTGGGGAACACACAGCCGATCCCGGCATAATCCGCTGTACCATTGGTCAGCGCCACGTGCAGTGCCGCAGCTTCGGCATCGTTATGAATGGTAATGCCGATAATTTTATCTGGGCCTAACAACCGGCGCGCCACATCAGGCGGCATATCCTCCTGACCCAGATGCACGCCGTCGGCCTCTATGGCCAGCGCAATATCGACGCGATCATTGATGATGAGAGGCACCCGGCTCGCCAGACGCTGTTTAACGGCCAGCGCCAATTTGATGAATTCACCTGTCAGCATATTTTTTTCGCGCAATTGTACGATGGTAACACCGCCATTAACTGCTTGGTCGATAACATCTAAAAATTCAGGTGCGCTGCGCGTACCGCGATCCGTTACCAGATAAAGGCGTAACTGTGTTGGCGTAACGCGGCTCATGGTGTCACCTTTTGTAAATCCTGCCAGATTTGTGCCGCCATGGCTTTAAAGGCAACCGTGTGTGCGCTGTCCGGCTGGTGGCTGACCATTGGCGTGCCGGCATCCGATGTTTCGCGCAACTGAATATCGAGCGGAATTTCACCCAGGAAAGGCACATCCATTTTATCCGCAGCCTCATGCGCGCCCCCATGCGCGAAGATATCACTGCGATGGTTGCAATTCGGGCAGCAGAAATAACTCATATTTTCGATGATGCCGAGGACGGGAACATTCACTTTTTGGAACATCAACACGGATTTTTTGGCATCCAGCAGCGCGACATCCTGCGGTGTCGAGACGATCACGGCGGCGGACAGGGGCACCTGCTGCGCCAATGTCAGCTGCACATCGCCGGTACCAGGCGGCAGGTCGATGACAAGTACATCAAGCTCCGGCCAGCTGACATCACGCAGCATTTGCAGGATCGCTGACTGCACTATGAGGCCGCGCCACACCACCGGCACGTTATAATCCACCAGCATCCCCATCGACATCACCGGCATGTCATAAGCGGTAATTGGCTGAATTTTCTTGTCGATACTGTCGGTGCGCGCGCCGGCAATGCCCAGCAGTTGCGGCTGCGATGGTCCGAAAATATCGGCATCTAGCATACCGACTTTCAAGTTTTGTCCTTGCAGTGCTAATGCCAGGTTGGTCGCCACCGTCGATTTGCCAACGCCGCCCTTGCCACTGCCGACCGCCAGCAGATATTTAATTTGTGGCAGGCTAATTTTGCTGGAAGTTTTCTTGGCGGCAGGTCGTTCCGGCACTGCTGCAGGTTTTTCCGCCGTCACAATCACGCGCGGTTTTAGGCCTTTTACCTGGGCGACAGTGCGTTCAACCAAGCTACGTAAATTTTCATCGGCATGTTGCAGCACGATTATCGCCTCATCACCCGCCAGCGTTACGGACTGGATGATATTACTCTCCACCAGCGCGCGTCCGTCACGCGGGTCGCGCACCGCCTGAAGCGCCTTGTGCAGTTTTTGTTCCAGCGTTTGACCAAACATCCCAGCATTGAACATGCTGGGATGAAAGAATGCAATGGGGTGCGGCGGTCTACAGCCTGGCTTGATTATTACCGCGCGGCTGCTTACCTATCAGGCATGAGTGATACTGCTGTACCGCCGCCCGCCGCCCCGACTGCAAAGCCGCCCGCCGCTGAACTTGCCCTAACACCTGCCGCCGTCTTGCAGCCGCCCGGCGAACACAACGGCCCCAAGGGCCCAGAGCCGACGCGTTACGGCGATTGGGAACAAAAAGGCCGCTGTACCGATTTTTAATTTGAAAATTGTAAGAATATTGTGTCAGGATTACTGCTGTTAATGTAGCAATAGCCGTCGCCGGCGCCATCCATGTAGCCAATTTGATTGGCAGCACAGCCTAGTGGTGTACCGCTGCCATAAGGAATACCATTGGGAGCAAATGTGACGCCAGCTGGCAAAGCGGCCTTGGCGTTAATTTTTAAACACATCTGCACAATTGGATGATTAATTTCCGCCAGTGATGAAAAATCACCATTTGTGCTGTAAATATTGCCGTTATAGGGATCGTTGATCCAAAAACGGTACATCACTTTATTTCGGCCATTCACGAAACATTGACCGCGGCTTAGCAAACCTGTGTAGTCATCAAGTGCGCCGACTTTTATAACAGAAGCCGTCATTGGATAGAAATTAAGCTCTGGATATTCTATTGTGCTATCTAGACCAAGAGTATCCAAATTAAGAAGTGGCACACGGCCATTGGTATAACCGGCCATGGCCGGCTCATCAGGGCGAAAACTATTAAAATTATCCAGCCCTTTATCAATCATATATTGCAAATCAGCTTGATAAACTTGCTTCGATTGCGAAATAAGCTGGTTGGCGCGCACTTGCGCCGTGCTGCCGGAGAACGCTGCGCCGCCATAGAACACCGCCATTAACGCCGCCACTGCAACCAGGGCAATCGAAATAACGGTGATAACAAGATTGGCCATTGTGTGGTATAATAGTGAGGTAGCGCATCCGGTGCAAGCGGTCCTAAATTAAATATCCAGTTCCACCAGCACTGGCACATGGTCGGACGGCTGGGTCCAGCCGCGCGCGTCTTTTAATATGGAAAGCGCGCGCAGCTGCGGCTGTAAATCGGGCGTTACCCAGATATGGTCAAGCCGGCGGCCGCGGTCGGACATACGCCAGTCGGCGGCGCGATAGCTCCACCAACTATAGAGTTTTTGATCTTGCGGCACAAAATGCCGCATCGCGTCATACCATTCAACCGCGTTCTGCATCGCCGTGAATTTTTCCACCTCAACCGGCGTGTGCGAAACAATTTTCAGCATCTGTTTGTGGTTATAAACGTCATGTTCCAGCGGTGCGATGTTAAGATCGCCGACGATAATCATCGGCGCGCGTTTCTTTTCACCATGATGGTGCGGCCACCAGTGTTTGAGCTCATCCACAAAATCTAGCTTGTGTTTAAACTTGGGATTGACCGCCGGGTCCGGCGTATCGCCACCCGCCGGAATATAGACGTTATGAAGGATAATGCCGTCCGGCAGCGTCACGGACATATGACGGCAATCCGCCTGACTGACGCGATTGAACACCGCCGCATCCTTGAGCGGAATTTTGGAGATGATCGCCAAGCCGTTATAACTTTTCATGCCCCAGATATGCTGATGCGCGTAACCGATCTCGTGAAATGCCGCATGCGGGAAAAATTCATCCGGGCACTTGGTTTCCTGCAGACACAGGATGTCCGGCTGTTGTTCGGTCAAGTATTTGAGTACGATCGGCAATCGCAGCCGCACCGAATTGATATTCCAGGTGGTGATTTTCATATGAGTAACGAGAAGCAAGATGCGAGAGGCGAGATCACCATTACCTATCTCGCCTCTCGCATCTCCAATCTCGCTTCTGTTTTACGTTGGCAATTTAAACCCGGGCGGCAGTTGCATGCCTTCCATCATCTTGCCAGTTTCGTCAGCGATTTTATCGTCACCGGCGCGCTTGGCTTCGTTATGCGCGGCGATAATCAAATCTTCCAGCGTCTCTTTTTCCGCAACATCCAAGAGGGATTCATCGATATTAATTTTGCGCAGCACGCCGCCCGCGGTCATGGTAATTTTTACAAGACCGCCGCCGGCCTGGCCGGTGACTTCGGTTTGCGCCAGCTCTTCCTGCAACTTTTGCATCTTGCCCTGCATGTCCTGGGCTTGCTTCATCATCTGGCCGATATTCATGGTTCATCTCCTGTTGCCGCATCTGGTAGCACGTCCGGCTGTTTGACCGCAAGCAGCCGCGCCCCGGGAAAAATCTCGAGCGCGGCAGAAACGAAAGGATGCGCTGCGGCTGCCACTAGGGCGGCATCCTTTTTGGCGCTATCCTGCACCGCCAGCGTCTCGGCGCCGCCGTCATTTTCAATTGAGATCAGCCAGTTGCTGCCGGTCCAGTCTTTCAGCTTTTGCGACACCCGCCCGGTAAAATCACGCGGCAGATTGGGCGCCAGCCGCAGCGCGATGCGCCCAGGCGCATAGGATACCAGGTGCGTCGAACCATACAACTGGGCATGCAAGATAGCTTCCTTGTGTGCGGCGAAAAGTGCGACGGCAGCGGGGTAGGAATTTGGCAATTCCAAGGCCTGAGGCATGAGGCGTGTGGCATGACTAATTTGTGGTAACGCGACTTGTGCAATACTGTTAGATACCGCTTTCATGACAGTGTGACCGCCGCTATGTGGCGGCGATAATGGCGCTGGTGTTGCGGCGGTTGCGGTTTCCATCCCTTGCAATTGTTTTACAAGGTCGCCCGGCGGCGGCAATTGTGCGGCATAGATGAGGCGCAGCAAAATCATCTCCGCCGCTGTTTGCGGTTGCGGCGCCTGCGCGACCTCGGCCACGCCCTTTAGCAGCATTTGCCAGGCGCGCATCAACACTGGCAGCGTCATGGCGGCGGCCAGCTGGGTACCAGCATTGCGCTCCAGCTCCGGCAGGTCGGCCTGATGATCCGGCGCGGCTTTAAGTCGTGTCAACGTATGGATGACCGCGAGCAGGTCGTTCAGCACGATCAAGGGATCCGCGCCAATGCGATACAGATCGGCAAAAATCGTCAGCGCGGTTTTGGCATCACCGGCAAATACCGCATTTAATAATTCATAAAGCCGTTCGCGGTTGGCAAGCCCCAGCATGCTTTGCACCAGTACCGCCGTAATATGTGCGGTAGTATTCTCAACCGAGGCCAACGCAATCGCCTGATCGACCAGCGACAGTCCGTCACGCGCCGACCCGTCCGCCGCCGAAGCCAGCATCTGCAAGGCATCGTCATCGGCAGTGATACCTTCCTTTTGCAACACATCTTTAAAATGCATGATCAGTGTTTCAAGATCAAAGCGGCGCAGGTCAAACCGCTGGCAACGCGACAGGATTGTAACCGGCACCTTGCGAATTTCTGTCGTCGCCAGAATGAATTTCACATGCGGCGGCGGTTCTTCCAGCGTTTTGAGCAGCGCGTTAAAGGCGTTTTTAGACAGCATATGCACTTCATCAATAATATAGACTTTGTAGACAGCTGCCGTCGGCGCATAGCGCGCGCCGTCAATGATTTCTCGCATATTATCAACGCCGGTATTGGACGCCGCATCCATTTCAATGACATCCATGTTGCGCCCGTCACGGATGGAAATGCAGGTCTCGCAGGCATTACAGGGTTCAACGCCTGAGGCGCCGCGTGCGGTTTTGGGCGCCGTGCAGTTTAACGCTTTCGCGATAATGCGCGCGGTAGTGGTTTTCCCGACTCCACGGATGCCGGTTAGCATCCAGGCATGCGCTAGCCGTCCCATTTGCAGCGCGTTGGTCAGGGTCGTGACCAAGGCCTCTTGCCCAATCAGTTCGCCAAAATTCTGCGGGCGGTATTTGCGCGCCAAGACGCGGTACGACGCAGGTTTTTCAATGATGGGGAGGGCGTCATCGGCGAAGAGCATGAAATGAGTGTAGCGGGATTACGCGACGAAATGCAAATGGCGATTTAGCATTTAGGCCTAGGCTGACTTGTCATAAGTTATTATCTATGATGTTTATACCATTTGAACAGGAGCCGAAATGTCTTCACAATTGATAAATCTTTTTCTATCTGAAGATACTTTTGATACTGTAATTATTGGAGCTGTGTTTGGTGTAATAGCTGCGATTTTAGGCTTATTAATAGGAGAATTTTTAGCTAAAGCATTTAAAAGTAAAAAACTATCTGCTTATACAGTTATAATTTTTATTATTATATCGCTACAAGTTCCCAAAATAATAAGCCGATTCTAAAAGAAGCTGGCTATAAATATTCATATAGTTCTGTAGAATTATTAAAACTAACAACAGAGGCAGCTCAAAAGATAAACGCGGATACACCTAAAAAAATTGACGATATTACAACATTAGTCTCAGCAAACGGTAGGCAAGACGGATTACATTATAATTATGAACTTTTATTATTTTCGGATCAAATTTCTCAACTTCCAAATTTTGAGATAGACATGAAAAATAACTTATTAAAAACAGTTTGTTCAACTATGATGCCATTGTTAGGTACTGGAACAACAGTTCATTATGATTATGTTGATGAAAGCAAAAGAACCGTAGCCAAAATTAGTATTGATAAATCTGACTGCGGATAAATTTAACTACTAAAGCCGCCTTTATCCCCCTCCCAACTTCCGCTATACCTGCCATTAAGAGTCAGGGCATTCATAGACAATGGAACAGGTGATTGTATTTTTGCCGCTGGTCGCGGCGGCGGTGGCCGGCCTCGGGCGCAGGCAGCTGGGCGCCCGCGCGGCGGAGGTTATCACCACGGCGGCCATCTGCGCCGCGGCGCTGTTAGCTATCGCGACATTCAACACTTATGCCTTAGAGAGTAACACCCGGATTATCCCACTGCTGACCTGGATCAAAAGCGGCAATCTGAATTTGTCCTGGGCGCTCAATTTCGATGCGCTGACCGCCGTGATGGTACTGGTCGTAACCTCGGTCTCCGCGATGGTGCATATTTACTCCATCGGCTATATGCATGAGGACCCGAGCCGCGCCAAATTCATGGCCTATCTGTCGCTGTTTACCTTTGCGATGCTTATGCTGGTGACAGCCGATAATTTCGTCCAGATGTTCTTTGGCTGGGAGGGGGTTGGCCTGGCCTCCTATCTTTTGATCGGCTTCTGGAATGACCGCCAAAGCGCCAATGCGGCGGCAATCAAAGCTTTTGTCGTCAACCGGGTGGGGGATTTTGGCTTTGTGTTGGGCATTTTCACAGTTTTTGTACTGTTCGGGACGCTGAATTTTACTGAAATCTTCGCTTTGGCCGCACAGTTGGGCCAAAATGCGCGGGTTTTTACCCTATTTGGCCATAATTTTGATGGTTTAACCCTGTGTTGTCTGCTGTTATTCGTGGGTGCGATGGGGAAATCTGCGCAATTGGGCCTCCACACCTGGTTGCCGGATGCGATGGAGGGCCCGACCCCGGTGTCTGCCCTCATTCATGCCGCGACGATGGTGACGGCGGGCGTGTTTATGCTGGTGCGCATCTCACCGCTGTTGGAACTGGCGCCGGTCGCCGCGGGTGTCATTACCGTGTTTGGCGCGCTGACCTGTTTCGTGGGCGCAGCGATCGCCTTTAGTCAATTCGACATTAAAAAGGTCATCGCCTATTCGACGATGAGCCAGCTGGGCTATATGGTATTCGCGGCCGGGTCTGCCACCTATGGCGCCGCCATCTTCCACTTGTTCACCCATGCGTTTTTCAAGGCGCTGTTGTTCCTGGGCGCGGGTGCGGTCATCCATGCCATGCATCATGAACAGGATATGCGGCATTACGGCGGGCTGCGGCGGCAATTGCCGGTGACTTACATATTAATGTGGATCGGCTCGCTGGCGCTGGCCGGGTTTCCGTTTTTGGCCGGTTATTATTCGAAAGATACGATTTTGGAGGCCGCCTGGGCCGCCGATACCGCCGCCAGTCATTTTGCCTTTTGGATTGGGCTACTCGTCGCCTGCATGACCGCGATGTACAGCAGCAAGGTGATGTATCTAACCTTTCACGGGCGCCCGCGTTATGATGTGGAACATGCGCATATACATGAGGCGCCGCCCACGATGCTGATCCCGCTGTGCGTGCTCGCCATCGGCGCGCTGTTGGCCGGTTTTGCCGCGCATCATATCTTTGTTGGCGAACATGCCGATGCATTTTGGGGCGCCGCCGGCATTCCCGCGCAGCCGGTCTTGCATGCGGCGCATCATGTGCCGGGTTGGGTCAAACTGGCGCCGCTGGTGGCAACATTTTTGGGGTTATTTTTGGGTTGGCTGTTTTATCTGGCCAAACCAGCTTTGCCCGCGCAATTCGCGCGCAATTTTAATTGGCTCTATGAATTGTCCGCCAACAAATTTTATTTCGACCGCGTCTATGATAAAGTCTTCGGCGCGGGCGCCCCGCTGGCGGGCTTGGCTTTTTGGCAGTATGGCGACCGCGGCACCATCGACCGTTTTGGCCCGGATGGTATTTCTTACATCTCTGACAAAGTCGGCAAGCGTTTCAGCCTGTGGCAAACCGGTTTCCTCTATCACTATGCCTTTGTGATGCTGATTGCACTGACATTGCTCGTCGGCTGGTTTTTATGGCATAGCATGGCGGTATGATAATGAACGCTGCCGAGTTTCCTTTATTAAGTCTAATCACGTTCTTGCCATTGGCAGGCGTCATGCTGATCGCAATCCTGCGCGGTGACGGCGCATTTGAAAAAGCGCGCTGGATCGCGCTGGGCACGTCACTGATTACTTTTGCACTATCATTATTGTTGCTGGTGTATTTTGATCCCGCCAATGCTGGTTTCCAATTGGTGGAACGGCTGGACTGGTTTGCACCGTACAATATCTTTTACGTGCGCGGCGTCGATGGCATTGCGCTGTGGTTTGTGGCGGCGGCGGCATTGCTGGTGCCGATCTGTATCGTCAGCACCTGGCATTCCATTACCGCGCGCGTGCCATCTTTCATGATGGCGCTGTTGGTTTTAGAAACCATGATGATCGGGATTTTCACGTCGCTTGATCTCATCCTCATTTTTGTCTTTTTCGAAGGTGTGCTGTTGCCGATGTTCTTCATCATCGGCATCTGGGGCGGGCCGCGGCGGATTTACGCATCGTACAAATTCTTCCTCTATACCATGTTCGGCTCGATGCTGATGCTGCTAGCGATGCTGGCGATTTACTGGCAGACCGGCACTACCGATTTCACGCAAATCTTAAAAATGCCAATTGCGGACAGCGTCCAGCATTGGCTATGGTTGGCCTTCTTTATCTCGTTCGCAATTAAATCGCCGATGTTTCCGGTGCATACCTGGCTGCCGGACGCACATGTGGAGGCACCGACCGCGGGCTCCGTCATCCTGGCCGGTATCCTGCTCAAAATGGGTGGGTACGGTTTCATCCGTTTTTGTGTGCAGATGCTGCCGGATGCTTCGCAGTATTTCGCACCGCTGGTCATCACACTATCCGCCATTGGCATTATCTATACCTCGCTGATTGCGCTGGCGCAGACCGACATGAAAAAACTGATTGCCTATTCGTCGGTCGCGCATATGGCGTTTGTGACGCTGGGCCTGTTCAGTTTCAACCAGCAGGGAATTGACGGCGCGATGCTGCAAATGCTGTCGCATACCTTTGTCTCTGCCGCGCTGTTTTTATGTATTGGCGTGTTGTACGACCGGCTGCATACACGCGAGATTGCCGCCTATGGCGGCCTCGCCAACAACATGCCGAATTTTGCCATCATTTTTATGGTCTTTATGCTGGGGTCGATTGGCCTGCCCGGCACCTCCGGCTTTGTCGGTGAATTTCTGTCAATGCTGGGCGCCTGGCAGCGCTGGCCAAGCTATACAGTATTTGCAGCCATCGGTGTCATTCTGGGCGCGGCCTATATGCTGCGGCTATACCGCGGCCTCTTTTTCGGTGCGCCCGCGACGCAAGCCACGCGGCAATTGACTGATGTTACAGCGCGTGAAATTGTCATGTTCGCACCGCTATTGGCGTTGGTATTCTGGATTGGCATCCACCCCACGGATTTTAGCCGTATGTATCAGGCAAACATTGCCACCATCACCGCACGCTATGCGCCCGCCGCAAACGCGGTGCCGAAAGCCATTCCATGACTGATATGTTATTTGCTGACCTCATCGCCGTTATGCCGCAACTGGTTTTGGTGGCCGGCATGCTGACAACGCTGTTGGTTGGCGTATTACAACCGAAGGACCAATCCTTTGACTATGTCAAAATGATCGCGCTCTCGACCTTTGGTTTTGCGATTATCGGGCAGCTGTTCGTGCAAACGCAATCCATGCCGGTGGTGGCCTTTCACGGCGGTTTTATCCGCAATGATTACACGCGCTTTGCCAAAATTCTGGTCAGCTGTGGTGGTCTCACTGGTATTTTGCTGGCTGGTGATTATCTGCGGCGTGCCGGGGCGCGGCAATTCGAGTATTTGGTGCTGATCATCTCGGCCTGTTTGGGCATGTTCATCATGATCTCGGCGGGCAACTTTCTGGCGCTGTATGTCGGCGCGGAACTGTCCAGCCTGTCGCTGTATATTTTGGCCAGTTTCACACGCGATATGCCGCACGCGGCGGAGGCTGGCCTCAAATACTTTATTCTCAGCGCACTCGCCTCCGGTATTATGCTCTATGGTATTTCCATGCTATATGGTGTGAGCGGCACACTCGATTTTGTCACCATGCAAAACTGGCTGGCCGCCCAGTCATCTGTTCCGTTCATTGCGACCTTGGGGTTGGTACTGGTCATCATTTACATGGCCTTTAAACTATCCGCCGTGCCGTTCCATATGTGGACACCAGATGTATATGAGGGTGCGCCAACCCCGGTCACGGCTTTTTTTTCTCTTGCGCCAAAGGTGGCGGGTGCGGTTATTCTAATCCGCTTGTTGACCGGGCCGTTTGCGCCTTTGGTGCACCAGTGGCACCAGATTATTGTGACGGTGTCCGCACTATCACTCATCCTTGGCGCCTTTGCCGCGCTGCGCCAGACGAATTTAAAACGCCTCCTGGCTTATTCCGCCATCAACCATATCGGCTTTCTGCTGCTGGCAATGGCCACCAACAACGCGCAGGGCGCCGCCGCCTTGTTATTCTATCTGGCAATTTACACCGCGATGAGCGCCGGCACCTTTGGCTTGATTTTATTATTACAACAACAAGGTGAAGCCGCACACGAGATTGCCGACCTGCACGGCCTGTCCCAGCGTCGCCCGGTCCTGGCGCTATGTCTGGCAATTTTCATGTTCGCGCAGGCGGGGGTGCCCCCCACGGCGGGTTTCTTTAGCAAGATGTATGTCTTGCTCGGTGCGCTCGACGCGCATCTGGAATGGCTGGCAATTTTGGGCGTGTTAACCTCGGTCGTCGCAGCATTTTATTATCTGCGCATTATCAAGATTATGTATTTTGACAGTGCAGAAATTATAGCGGGTGAGCCGCCGCATCCTGCCTGCTACCCTCGCGCCTGTATCGAATTATCCGTTGCCATTGGCGCATCAATGATTGTGACGCTGGGGCTTATTTTATATCCCGCGCTGCTGTTGAACCCGGCGCTGGTCGCGGCGCGCGCCTTGTTTCCGTAAGGAGTATTCGTGAAAAATATTATCGTCTCTGTTATTGTCAGCCTGTGTGTTGCATTAAGTATAACAGCATTTGTAAACAGCAAAAAATCTGACACCGTTATCACGCAACGCTCGGCCTTTGATACGGTCGTGGCGTCTAAAACCTTGCGTTGTGCCTATGCGGCCTATGATCCGTTTCTGGTTAAAAATGCAGATGGCAATATTACGGGCATTTTTCATGATGTGTTGGAAGAGGCTGGCAAACGCCTGGGATTCAAAATTGTCTGGGCGGAAGAGGTTGGTTACGGCAATATCAATACCGGTTTTAATACTGGGCGTTATGACGCCTTTTGCGCCGGATTATGGCCGGCGGGCACACGGGCCGCTAACACTATTTTTTCCAGGCCTGTGGCATGGGACCCAGTGGGCGTTTGGGTGCGCCAAGATGACACCCGTTTTAATGAATTGTCTGCGCTAAACGATCCGGCCTATAAAATTTCCGCAATCGAAGGCGATGCCACCGCGGCCATGGCGGATGCGCTGTATCCCCAAGCGGGACGGATTATAATGTCGCAGAACCAAACGATTGGTGAGGAAATTGCGCAAGTCACCAGCAAAAAAGCAGATGCTCTGTTTCAAGATTATTTATCAGCCGATCGGTTTTTAAAAGATTCACCGGGTAGCCTCAAAAACCTGTCACCAGATAAACCAGCCTTGATTTATCCGCTAACGATTGGTTTTAATCAGGGAGAAATTAGTCTTAAAAACATGGTGGATGTCGTGCTGAGCGATATGGAACGCGATGGCACGATTGCGGCCATCATCAAAAAATATCTGGGCGATAAGGCAAATTTGCTGTTTTACCAGCGTACTGAATTCCAACCTTACCAATAATGACACTGCCCGCAGCCTTTACGCTGCATGTCTTTGACGAGCTGGCCAGCACCAATGATACGGCGCTGGAATATGCGGCGCTGGGCGCGCCGGATGGCACAATTATTTTGGCGCATACGCAAACGCAGGGCCGCGGGCGGCAGGGCCGCGTGTGGCAGTCATTGCCCGGTAATCTGAATGCGTCATTCATCATGCGTGCCGATGCCACGCTGGCGCCGCAGTTAGGATTTGTGCTGTCGTTAGCAGCAGCGGACGCAATAAAGCATTATGCACCGCAGCAGGCTGTTACCTGTAAATGGCCCAATGATATTTTGCTAAACGGCCATAAGGTGGCCGGTATTTTGATTGAAAGCGATGGCGCGACACCGCCCGTCTATATCGCTGGCATCGGCGTTAATCTTGCCGCGCATCCACTAATGGACACGCTATATCCTGTTACCAGCCTGCAGGCGGTCGTGGGCAGCGCGCCACACCCGGAAGAATTTATCATCACGCTCGCGCAGTATTTGCTGACCTATCAGCGCCGTGCGATGTCGGATGGCTTTGCCGCCATCCGCAACCTGTGGCTGCAACGCGCCGCAAATTTGGGGGAAACTATTACAGTACGCACACCGCAACAGACCATTATAGGTGTTTTTGATGGACTTGGCGCGGATGGCGCTCTATTGCTGCGGGACGGAATGACGACACATAGTATCACGGCGGCGGATGTTGCAGCACTCTGAACAGTTTTTGTTAGCAATTGATGCCGGCAATACCAATACGGTGTTCGCGCTGTTCGCGGGCGACCAACTGGCGGCAGAATTCCGCCATGAGACCAACCCCAACGCAACCGGCGATGATCTGGCGGTATGGCTGTCGCAATTATTGATACTTAAAAACTTTAGTTTTGGCATGATTGGCGCAACCGTTATCGCCTCGGTCGTCCCGGCACTCGATTACAGCCTGCGCAGTTTTGTGCGCAGCTATCTGCAGCATGAACCGCTGTTCATCACACATGATCTGACCCTGGGCTTTGACATTCAATTGCCGGAACCCGCGCAGTTGGGTGCCGACCGGCTGGCCAATGCCGCCGCAGCGCGGGCACAATATGCCTTGCCGGCAATTGTGATTGATTTCGGCACCGCGACCACCTTTGATGTATTGGATGCCGCGGGCAATTACACCGGTGGTATTATTGCACCGGGGCCACACCAGTCGCTGCGCGCGCTGACCCAAGCCGCCGCCAAACTGCCGCATGTGCGTTTGACAAAACCGGCGCAAGTCCTGGGCACCGATACAATCAGCGCGATGCAGTCCGGCCTCTATTGGGGCTATGTCAGCCTCGTTGAAGGCCTCTTGATGCGCCTGATGATAGAAACCGGCCCCATACAGTCGATTATCGCGACTGGCGGCCTCGCTAAACTATTTGAGGGTGACCTCGCCCCGTTGACAGCGACGGATTTAAACCTCACGCTGAATGGCTGCCGCATTCTGCATGACAACCATAGAAAAGCTTAGATGACTGATTTTAATTTCAATAATAACGATGCCGTGTATTTCGTGCCGCTGGGCGGCTGCGGTGAATTCGGCATCAACCTCAACCTGTTCTGCTATCAGGACCAATGGCTGATGGTGGATCTGGGCATGGGCTTTGCCGATGACAAATTGCCGGGCATCGATATCATCCTGCCCGATCCGAAATTCATTGAGCAGCGCAAGGATAAGCTGCTCGGCCTCGTCATCACGCACGCGCATGAAGATCATATCGGCGCCATCGTCCATCTATGGCCGCGCCTGCGCTGCCCGATCTATGCAACGCCGTTTACGGCGGCTGTCATCCAGAACAAATTGCGTGAAGGCGGTCTGGAAAGCCAGGCGAAGATTACCATCATCCCGCTACAGCATCGCTGGCAAATGGGACCATTTGATTTGCAATTCGTCAACGTTGCGCACTCGATTCCGGAGCCGAATTTACTGGTGATCAGAACGCCGGTGGGTGCCATCGTCCATACCGGTGATTGGAAGTTGGACCCCGCGCCGGTGGATGGTTCGGTGACCGATATCGAAGAATTAAAGAAAATTGGCCAGGAGGGTGTGCTGGCGCTTTTGGGCGACTCCACCAATGCCGCGACGCCCGGACGTTCCGGTTCGGAAGGGGATCTGCAAAAAAGTTTCATCGACATCTTCGCCAAATACCAGGGCGTGCGGATTGCAGTCACCAGTTTTGCTTCTAACATCGCGCGGCTCAATTCCATTTACACGGCGGCGGAAACGGTGGGGCGCGTGGTTGGCGTTGCCGGGCGTTCGCTGCACCGCATGAATGAGGCGGCGCGCAAAACCGGTTATTTGAAAAACATGAAACCGTTTGTGGGCGAAGGCGAAACGCGTTTCGTGGAGCGTGGTGAACTGGTGCTGGTGCTGACGGGGTCCCAAGGCGAACCGCAGGCCGCGATGTCGCGCGTGGCCAGTGACAGCCACCCGCAGGTGGATTTATCCGCCGGCGATGTGGTGATCTTCTCGGCGCGCGCCATTCCTGGCAATGAAAAAGACATCGCCCGCGTGCAAACCAATTTGCGCGCGCGCGGCATCAATGTTGTCACCGATAATGATGAATTTGTGCATGTCTCGGGCCACCCGGCGCATGACGATATTGTTGACCTGTTGCAATGGCTGAAACCGAATATCGTGCTGCCGGTACATGGTGAGGTTTATCAACTGCAGGCGCATGCCAAGATTGCCGAGACGCTACAAATGCCGTCCCTTTCGCCGCATGACGGCAATATTATTGAGATTACCAAAAGCGGCGCCACCATTGTGGGTGAGGTCTTTCACGGCTTATTATGTATCGACGGGCGCAAAATCGTGCCGGTGGGTGATGATGCCATCCGCGGCCGTGTGAAAATTGCCGAAACCGGCATGATCATGGTGTCGGTGGTGATGGACCGTGACGGCACGCTGGTCGCGGACCCCAGCGTTTCCACGATGGGCATCTTTACCACTGATGCACAAGCCGCTGGTGAAGAACAGCTGGTAGAAGAAGTGATTGCAGCAGTTGAGCAATTGGACGACCGTGCGGTGCGCCGTGACGATGCGGTGGAAAAAGCCGCACATATTGCGGTACGGAAACTCATTAATAAAACGCACGGGCGCAAACCGCAGGCGGATGTGCATGTGGTGCGGGTGGGATAATATGAGCAGACGAGCAGACGGGCAGACGAGAAAAAATCTTTGGTTTTTTAACAAACCGTCCAAAATACAAGATTTTTTAAATTTGTATAATATAAGCTTCAACGCGTCTGCCCGTCTGCTCGTCTGCTCGTTTACTCAATCATGAACTGGTTCACCGGCGTTGTCGTTTACGTTGTCATCTGGTGGATCACGATTTTTTGGGTGTTGAATTGGGGGCACCGTACGTCTGAGAGTCCGGAAATAGGGCACGCGCGCAGCGCGCCCGTTTTCACCAACTGGCGCAAGAAGTTTTTGGTGAATACCGTTATCGCCGGCATGCTGTGGCTTGCGCTATATGCCATTATCAAAAGTGATGTGATTTCGTTTGAGCGGATGGTAAGGTAGCAGATGAGCGGACGAGCGGACGAACAGATAAGAATTTTCTTTCAAAATTTTCGCAAAATATTTCCTCGTGATTTAATGTTGCTGATAGTTTTCCTACTCGTCCACTCGTCTGCTCATCTACTCATACGTTCGGCGCACGCCGAAAACATCACCATCTCTTCCGACGCCTGCGCCAATGCCACGCGGCTTGTGCCGGATGCCGATGTGACTTTTAAACAAGGTGTCGATATCAACGGCAATAAAATCGCCCCTGCCGACCTGCCCGCGGCGCAGGGCGGTGCAGCGCCGCTCGCGGCGCCGACCCAATTCACTATTCCGTTGTTTTTTGATCTGCAGCAGGCGCTGCATCTACAGAGCAACAATTTTGTAACGCCCAATGCCAGTATTGGCGCCATCACCTATGACAATGGCCGTCTCAATTTTAACGGCCAGTCGCTCAATGACGAGGCGCAAGTGGCACTCGCCGTCGCCTGTAAACAGAATGGGCGCGCAGAACAGCAGACGAGCAGAGGAGATATTTTACACGGCCAACCATAACAAATTTGGTAAAAGCTACGTTTTTGACTCGTCTGCTCGACTGCTCGTCTGCTAATACCTCAATATGAAAAGTGCCCTTCCTATCACCCGTGCCCAGAATTATGCCGACTGGTATCAGGCGGTCATTAAGGCCACCGATATGGCGGAAATGTCTGGTGTGCGTGGTTGTATGGTCATCAAACCCTGGGGTTATGGCATTTGGGAAAATGTCCAGCGCGTGCTGGATGGCCTGATCAAAGCCACCGGGCATGACAATCTGTATTTCCCGCTGTTTATTCCGCTGTCGTACTTTCAAAAAGAAGCCGAGCATGTGGATGGCTTTGCGAAAGAAATGGCCGTCGTCACGCATCACCGGCTGACCAAGATTGATGGTAAACTGGTGCCCGACCCCAAAAGCCAGTTGGAAGAGCCGCTGATCATCCGTCCGACCTCGGAAACGATCATTGCCGAGACGATGGCGAAGGAAATCCAATCCTACCGCGACCTGCCGCTGTTGTGGAACCAATGGGCGAATGTCGTGCGTTGGGAAATGCGCCCACGCATGTTTTTGCGCACCGCGGAATTCCTGTGGCAGGAAGGCCATACCGCGCATGCCGATGAGGCGGAGGCGCGCGCGGAGACTGCGCGTATGCTCGAGGCCTATCGTGTCGTCATCGAAGATTATCTGGCGATCCCCGGCATTCAGGGTGAAAAATCCCCCGGCGAGCGGTTCCCCGGCGCGGTGCAGACGCTGACCATCGAAAGCATGATGCAGGACGGCCGTGCACTCCAGGCCTGTACCTCGCATTACCTCGGGCAGAATTTTGCGCGCGCCGCCAATATTTCATTTCAGTCAAAAGATGGCAAGCAGGAATTGTGCCATACGACATCATGGGGCCTCTCCACACGCGTTATCGGCGGTTTGATCATGACGCATGCTGATGATGATGGTTTGAAACTGCCGCCGAAAATTGCGCCGCAGCAGGTGGTGATTGTGCCGATCCTGCGCGATGAGGCGACAAAAAGTGCCGTGGTGGAGTATGCCGAAAAACTTGCGCAACAGATTGCCGCGCAGCGTTACAATGACATGCCGGTGCGCGTGAAGGTTGACTTGCGTGATAATGAGGCCGCCACCAAACGCTGGGACTGGATTAAAAAAGGCGTACCGCTGATTGTCGAAGTCGGCCCTAAGGATATGGAAAAACAGGGCCTTGCCTTCCAGCGCCGCGATGATATCCAGGGTAAAAAACAGTTTCCCAGCGTTACTGATTTTGTTGCGCAGGTGCCGCAACTGTTGGCCGACATTCAACAAAGCATGTACAATGCCGCGCTTGCCTATCAACGCGCGCGCACGCGCACTGATGTTACAACATGGTATGAATTTCAGCAGGCCTTCGCCGATGAAGGCGACAAGGGTTTTGTCAACAACGCCGGTTTTATTCGTGCGTCCTGGAGCGGTGATGAAGACGCTTCCGCCGAAAAACTCAAATCCCTCGGCGTCACCATCCGCTGCCTGCCGTTCGATCAGAACATCTCCGGCAGTTGCGTCATCACCGGCCAGCCCGCCAAATATGAAGCAGTCTTCGCGCGGGCGTATTGATGAAAAATAAAATAAAAAGGGCACTTAATATATTTTTAAAATGTTTTGCAATTTTAGTTATTGTTAGTGGATTTTTCATGTTAATTTTGCCTGGTGCCGGTGATGATCATCCATATGAGTCTTGTTGGCCAATGGTGGGTGATTTTGGTGCATTTGAAGTTAGTTCAGGTTGTCCAAATCAATTTTTGGTGCATCTCTGGGAAATTTTAGTAATTCCACAAATGTTTATTATCCTTCCATGTTTATCTGTTGCTATGTTTAAAACAAGTTTTGACCAAGCGGTTTATGGTTCTTTATTAGGGTTTTTTGGAGAACTTATAAAAACAATTCCGTATTTTCTCATTTTGTTTTTTAGTTATTTGATTTGTAAGAAGACAAAATCAAAACTGACTATATTTTTAGTTATTTTGTTCCTATTGGAAATTACTATTTTCGGATTTTTGGCATAATGTTTAGTAACCCCATCCCCTTCATCGCCTTTCGTTATCTGCGCGCGCGCAAGAAAGAAGGCTTTGTGTCCGTTATCACCGGCTTTTCATTGGTTGGTATCGCGCTGGGCGTGGCGACGCTCATCATCGTGATGTCGGTTATGAACGGGTTCCGCGCGGAACTGATGGGGCGCATCCTAGGGCTTGGCGGGCATATCAATATTTATGGGTTGGCGGGGCCACTCGCGGATTATGATCTGCTGGCTGATAAAATCCGCAACGTGCCCGGTGTTACCGCTGTCTTGCCGGTGCTGGATACCCAAGTTTTATTAACGCACAATGGCATGGCGCGCGGCGCGCTGGTGCGCGGCCTCAAGCCCGGTGACCTCGCATTCAAACCGCTGCTGGCCAACAAAATTATTGAAGGTAATCTGCTGGAAATTGATAGCGACGGGATTTTAATCGGCAAACGCATGGCGGAAAACCTGCATGTGAAGGTGGGCGATAATCTGAATCTGATGTCACCCGCTGGCACCGTCACGCCATTTGGCACCATGCCGCGCAGCCGCGCCTATCCGATCATCGGCATTTTCGATGTTGGCATGTTTGAATATGATAGCAACTTTATTTATATGCCGCTGGACCGCTTGCAAAAATTTGTCAGTATGGAGGGGCGCGTCAACACCATTGAAATCACCACCAAGGACGCCAACGCGCTGAATGGTCCGCGCGCCGCAATTACACAAATTACCGGCGGCACGGTGCGCGTGCAGGATTGGCAACAGGTCAACTCCTCCTATTTCAATGCGCTGAAGACCGAACGCAATGTGATGTTTTTGATTTTAACGCTGATCATTTTGATCGCGGCGTTTAACATTATCTCTGGCCTGATCATGCTGGTGAAAGACAAGGGGCGCGATATTGCGATCCTGCGCACCATGGGCGCCAGCCGTTGGACGGTCATGAAAATATTTTTGCTGACGGGGTCTACGATTGGCGTCGTTGGCACCTTGTCGGGTCTTATTCTGGGCGTCGCCTTTGCGCTCAATATCGAAAGCATCCGCGAATTTTTACAGCATCTGACCGGCACTGATCTGTTCTCGGCGGAAATTTATTTTCTGTCGCAATTGCCGGCGCGGCTGGATTGGCAACAGGTGCTGGGCATCTGCGGTATGGCATTAAGCTTGTCGTTCGCCGCGACGATCTATCCGGCGTGGCGCGCCGCGCGGCTAGAGCCGGTGGAAGCGCTTAGATATGAATAATCCCGTTCTGCACTTTAAAAATGTCACGCGCGATTACCGGCAGGGCAGCCAAACGCTGCAGGTGTTAAAGGGTGTTGATTTCGCATTGAATGCCGGGCAGATGGTGGCATTATTGGGCCCATCCGGGTCCGGCAAATCAACTTTTTTGCATGGCGCGGGACTGTTGGATCGCCCGAGCAGCGGACATATATATGTTAATGGCCAGCCAGCGCACGATTTGTCTGATAAAGAACGTACGCAGCTGCGTGGCCGCACCATCGGTTTTGTCTATCAGTTTCATCATCTGCTGCCAGAATTTTCGGCGCTCGAAAATATCATCCTGCCACAACTATTAATCGGCACAAAACGCGCGGACGCTATGGCGCGTGCGGATAGCTTGCTTACACAGGTTGGTTTGTCTGCGCGCAGCCACCATCGCCCCGCAGAAATGTCTGGCGGCGAGCAACAGCGCGTGGCCATCGCGCGTGCTTTGGCCAATAACCCAGCCATTTTGCTAGCGGATGAGCCGACCGGTAATCTAGATGAAACCACTGCCGAAGAGGTTTTTACGCTACTACTCAATTTGGTACGCAACCAAAATGTGGCCATGCTGATCGCAACCCACAACCGCACGCTGGCCGCGCGGATGGATCGCGCGGTTGAAATGCAGGACGGTCGGTTGCAATCCGTACGATTTTAGTTCCCTTTTGTTCAAAGCCTTGCTAACACTGACGGATGATCGACATCCGTTTTTACAATATCATGTGTGTCTCTGCGGATCCGTACATCGTTTGCCTGACCTATCTGATAGGGCTGTATGAATTGATAAAAGCACCGTGCGGTTGCAACATTATGATGCTGGTCAAACAAACCAAGGAATCGTTTTCCGCTTTTGGCGCCCATGGTTTTTCAATGACTGCGCGGCCAGCGGCGCAACACGGCACCCATATTCAGGGCCGCCGTGCCAATCACAATCAGCGTAAACAGGGCAAACCGCAGGCTAGCCTCTTGAAGCATCTGTGCGATGCCGCGCAACCGCGCCTGCAGGCCGCCTAAACCGATTTAGCCATATTGTCTTATTGCATGTAGTGCATTCAGTGCGCCATGATAAATCCGTGACCTTTATCCATCTCCATAACCATTCCGCTTATTCGCTGCTCGAGGGCGCGATTAAGATTGAAGATTTGGTGCAGCTGGCGGTACGGCACAATATGCCGGCGCTGGCGCTAACCGATACCAACAATCTGTTCGGCGCCTTGGAATTCGCCGAAAAGGCCAGCAAGGCGGGCGTACAGCCGATTATCGGCGCGCAAATCACTGTGCTCGCAACAGAGCCTGACCGCGATGTGCGCACTACCCCTGGCGCCTCACCCGCGAAGGCGCCGGAACAGCTGGTGCTGCTGGCGCAAAATGAAACCGGTTACCGAAATCTATTGCACATCGTAAGTACACCGTATCTGGACCGCGGCACCGGTGATGTCGCACCGGTGTTGCTGGCGGCCTTGAACGGGCGCACGGCTGGGTTGATTTGTCTTACTGGGGGCATAAAAGGACCGATTAATACGGCCGTGTGCACAGGCCAAGCTGAACACGCCACCGTCATTGTTGAACAGTTAAAAACATTATTTCCAAACCGTCTTTATATTGAAATACAGCGGCATAATTTGGCCGATGAACAGCGCTGTGAAGATGCGGTGATCGATCTCGCTTACACGCATGACATCCCCTTGGTCGCCACCAATGATATCTATTTTGAATCAGAAGATATGTATGACGCGCATGACGCGCTGCTTTGTATTGCGGATGGCCGTTATGTGGTGGAGGAAGAACGCCGCCGCGAAACCCCGCAGCATTATTTCAAATCCCAGGATGAAATGCGGCTGCTATTCGCCGACCTGCCGGAGGCGATTGCCAATACTGAAATCATCGCGCGTCGCTGCGCCTTTGCGCCCAAAAAACAACAGCCGATTCTGCCGCCGTTTCCAGTGACCGATAATACTAGTGAAGAGGCATTGTTGCGGCAACTGTCACGTGACGGCCTGATTACGCGTTTGGCACAGGTCAATATTCCGCCAGAAGATCAAGCCCAATATTTGGCGCGGCTGGATTATGAATTAGAGACCATTATTCAGATGGGTTTTGCTGGATATTTTTTAATCGTGGCAGATTTTATCGGTTGGGCCAAGCAACATAACATTCCAGTCGGGCCTGGTCGCGGTTCCGGCGCGGGGTCGGTCGTCGCCTGGGCGCTTGCCATCACGGATTTAAATCCGTTGCAATTTGGCTTGCTATTTGAACGTTTTTTAAATCCTGAGCGCGTGTCGATGCCGGATTTTGATATCGACTTTTGTCAAGCGCGGCGTGACGAGGTGATTGATTATGTGCGCGCGCGTTACGGCAATCTACAGGTCGCCAATATTATCACCTTTGGAAAGTTGCAGGCGCGCGCAGTGTTGCGCGATGTCGGGCGTGTCATGCAAATTCCCTATCCGGTCGTGGACCGTATCTGCAAAATGGTGCCGAACAATCCCGCCAATCCGGTGACGCTGCAACAGGCGATTGACGGTGACAGCAGCTTTACGGAACAGATGCGCAGTGACAGCGCGGTTGATCAGTTGATCACGACGGCGTTGAAACTCGAAGGGCTGTACCGCCACGCCTCGACACATGCCGCGGGTGTCGTGATCGGCGACAAGCCATTACTAGAACGTATTCCACTCTATAAAGACCCGAAATCAACCGGCCTCGTCACGCAATTCAATATGAAGGATGTGGAAAATGCGGGTCTCGTCAAATTCGATTTTCTTGGTTTGAAAACGCTGACTGTACTGCGTTATGCGCTCGATACGCTTGCGGCGCGCGGCATTAAAATTGATTTGGAAAGGCTGCCATTCTCCGACGATAAAACTTTTGCGATGCTGTCGCGCGGTGAAAGTTCCGGTGTGTTCCAGCTGGAGAGTTCGGGCATGCGTGATACGCTGCGGCGCCTGAAACCCAACCGGTTTGAGGATATCATCGCGCTGGTGTCGCTGTATCGCCCCGGGCCGATGGATAATATCCCCAAATATATTGCGGTGAAGGACGGCGAGGAGGAGCCGGATTATCTGCATCCCGCGCTGGAACCCATCCTGCGCGAAACCTATGGCATCATGATTTACCAGGAACAGGTCATGCAGGTCGCGCAAACGCTGTCCGGTTATACGCTGGGCGCGGCGGATTTGCTGCGCCGCGCGATGGGGAAAAAGATCAAGGAAGAGATGGATGCGCAGGCGGCGGATTTTGTCGCCGGCGCCGCCAACAACAATGTGCCGCCGGCGCAGGCACAGATGATTTTCGACCAGGTCGCCAAATTCGCCGGTTACGGTTTCAATAAATCGCACGCCGCGGCCTATGCGCTGATCGCCTGGCAAACCGCCTATTTAAAGGCCAATTATCCGGTCGAATTCATGGCCGCCTTAATGACGCTCGATATGGATAATACCGACAAGCTTGCGGCCTTCAAAGGTGAACTGTCGCGTATTGGCGTTATATTATTGCCGCCTGATATCAATGCCTCGCAAGCGGATTTTGCGGTGGAGCAAATAGCGGATGGCGCGCTCGCCATCCGCTACGCGCTGGGCGCATTGAAAGGCGTGGGGCACCAGGCAATGCTGGCGGTGATTACTGAACGTCATGACCACGGCCTTTTCACCGATATGGCGGATTTTGCACGCCGCGCCGCGCATGCTGGCCTCAACCGCCGCCAATGGGAAGCGTTAGCCGCCGCCGGTGCTTTTGACAGTGTGGGCGTTAGCCGCGCGATTGCGCATGCGGCGACTGAACAGTTTTTACGTTATGGCCAGCGCGATGCCGATGAAAAACAATCGGGGCAATTTAGCCTATTTGGCGGTGACGCGACCCAGGCGCTGCCCCCGCCACCGTTGCCCCAAGTTGAAGATTGGCCGCCCCTGCTGCGACTGCAAAATGAATTTGCGGTGCTGGGGTTTTATTTGTCCGCCCATCCGCTCGATGCTTATCAAAAACCGCTCGCGCGTTTGGGAGTCGTTCATCACAGCGCGCTTGAGATGCATTTGCTGCAAAGCAAATCGTCACGTGTTAAAATGGCCGGTATTATTATTGACGTGACGGTCAAAACCGCGCGCAGCGGTAATAAATTCGCCTTTATCAAACTGTCCGACACGACCGGCAGTTATGAAGTAATGGCTTTTTCCGAAATTCTGCACGCCAACCGTGACCTGCTGGTCGATGGCCAAGCGGTGCTGGTCAGTGTCGATGCGATGCAGAATGAGGAAGGCCTGCGCCTGTCGGTACAAACGATCGAACCGCTCGATACCGCAACTGCCAACATGTCGGACGGCATTAAAATCACACTGTCGCACACCGCGGCGCTAACCGCGCTGTCCAGTTTGCTGGACGATGCCAAAGGCGGCAAGGCAGATGTGCGGCTGGAACTGATGCTGGATGACGGGCGGCATATTGAAATGGAACTGCCCGGCAAATACCGCCTTGGCCCCGCGCAGCAACAGTTATTGCAGCAGCATAAACATGTCGCGGCGGTCGAGAGTTTGTAGGCATTGTAATAATTATCCGGCACAGGCCGCCCCTCTCCCCTTGAGGGAGAGGGTGGTGGAGCAAAGTGAAACCGGGTGAGGGGTAACTTCATTAGTGCTTCTAAACATACCCCCTCATCCGGCCTATCGGCCACCTTCTCCCTCAAGGGGAGAAGGGAAACCCTTGCAGTCCGTGCTCTAACAATGCTATCCCTACCCTCGGGCAATCAGTCGCGGGCGGGACATGCGCTAACCCGGTCAGGTCCGGAAGGAAGCAGCCGTAACGATTTTATCCCGGGTCGCGTCCTGGTTGCCTTTAATTTCCAAATTTTATGAAAGTATTAAAAAGCTTGCTATATTAAATAAGTTTATAATATCTTAATTTTTTAACATAAAAGGTTTTGATATGGCATTAGAATATAGTAATAATGGGGAAACATTTTCCGATCAGGAAATTTTAGACCTGCCGCGCTGTTTGGCGGAGCCAGACAGTCTTTCTATAATTGAATTATATGATTTACCAGAAAAATTTCGTGGCCGTTCTCGAACCTTTGTGAATGAAGCTATAAAGGCATTTTGTAATGATTTAGATGGAGCGGCTTTAATCGTTTCTAGAGCAAAATTCCTGACATTTATGCAAAGCTATTTTGAAAGCCAAAAATCCTCTGATGTTTTGGGATTAAATATTCAATTTATAAAAAACAAGGCAGGTAGATTGTTGGCCGATGCTGCCGAAGCGCGTGCCGAAAAGCTTGTGGATATCAGCGCTGTGCGTCCTGCCTTTGCCCCGAGCAAACGAGATGAAATGATGTGGAGTTTGTTTCAGACGGGTTATCCGGCATTGGTATTGCCTGTTATGGTTAACATGATGGCCGTGGATATAAAAGCAGCCAGCATAAAAGGTCTAATTAATCTCGCTGTCAGCAATGGAGCATTGCTTTCATCCACCTTCATAGCCCGCGCCTACTACAAAAAATACCGCACGCCTAAAGCAAAGCAATTACTTTTATCTTCCGCATGCGTTCTTAGCATTCTTGGTACACAAGGCTATCTTGCCCATAAGTTTGGCGATGAAGAAATATGCCGCGAGGGCAACAGAGTAATTGCGAAACTAGTTGATCTCAAAACTCATGCGCAAGACTATATTGGCAACGATAGAAAACGCTTGCCTGTAAAGTCTTTGGCGCAAGACATGCAAAGCATAGTTAAATGGGATGCTGACTTGGTTGCGAACAGTTTAACCGATGCACCTGTTCCTGTTTTTGCGCCGCGCGACACAACAGCGGTAAAAAATTATTGCAATCAGCGCATTATTAATTTTTACAGACGTACGGCGGCGGAGAATTTACAATTTAGTAAACCATCCAAGCTCTTGGTAGAGCAAGCGCAAACAGAGTTAAATCTGGCAACAACTTTGCAACGTCGTGTTGCGCCTAGCCCCTAAGCTGGCTGGCATCCATGACTTCAATGGTGCCGCGTTTACGGAAATAAACGACGAGGATGGCAAGGCCGATCGCCGCCTCGGCGGCAGCGACGGTTAAAATAATCATCGCAAACACTTGTCCGGCCAGATCATGTAAATAAGCCGAAAACGCCACCAAATTGAGATTAACCGCCAATAGCATCAGCTCCACCGCCATCAAAATGACAATAATATTTTTGCGGTTGATGAACACGCCGAGCACGCCCAACGTGAACAGGATCGCGGCGACAATCAGGTAATGGGTGACGGGCAGGGTCATTGGGAATCCTTTAAAACTTCGGTTTTGCCATTGTGCCAGATATTTATGGCAAACAGCGGGGTCAGCAGATCGCCGTTTTTGTCAAATGACAGATTACCCAGCACGGTTTGAAATTTCCGGTCATGCAACGCAGCGGCAACCTGTTTAGGGTCGGTGCTGTCGGCGGCGCGCATCGCTTGGGCCAACAAATCAACCACATTATAACTGTAAAACGTGACTGTATCTTCCGGCAGTTTTTTTGCTTTCAGCGCCTTGGCAAGTGCGGTATTGCGTGGGTCGCGGGCCGGATTAGGTGGAAAGGCAAACACCGCACCCTCCGCCGCGGCGCCAGCGATATTTTTAAAATCGTCCGAAAAAATTGTGCTGGCGGCGGTAAAGGCGATAGCGGATTTCTGGTCACGTAACTGTCGCGCGATTAAACCGGCCTCCAGCGGAAAGCCGGAATAATAAACTGCGTCCGCCTTGGCTTCTTTTAAATGCGTGACCAGGGCCGTGTAATCCTTTTCACCGGGATTGATTTTATCCTCCAAGACAATGTTAACATTTGAACCGGCCAAGGCCCGTTTCACTTCAACAGCAGTGCTTTTGCCATAAGTTGATTTGTCATCAACCATCGCCAGTTTGCGACCGGCATATTTGGATTTCAAATAGGCGCCGATGACTTTGCCTTCCGCATCATCGCGCGCCCAACCGCGGAAAATGTTCCAACGACCTTTATCCGTCAGCGCCGGGTTGCTGGCGGTCGGCGTCATCATCAGGATGTTTTCATCGGCGTAAATATCCGCGGCCGCCACGGTCGCGCCCGAACAGGCATGACCGGCAACAAATTTTATGCCGGATGCGACAATTTTATTGGCGATGGTTACTGCCTGTTTGGGGTCGCAGGCATCGTCGAAAATTTCGAGCGCAATTTTTTTACCCAGCACGCCACCGTTATTGTTAATATTATCAGCGGCCAATTCCGCACCTGCCTTAATAAAACCGCCCCAATTCGCGTTGGGCCCGGACATTGGCCCCACGACAGCAATTTTAATATTGTCTTTAATCTCAGGCGCGGCATGAGCAGGTAGGGTAAACAGCAAGCCCAGCAACACTAATAACCGCATAACGTTAGTCCGGCACATCGATACCGCCGCCGATTGGCACATGCTGGATGCTAATGACATCACCCCGCGCGCGCGCGACTTGCGCTGCGACATTCTGGCGGCGGCTGTCGGGACGATGGCGCAGCGTCAGCACAATCGCGCCGATCATCGCCACCAGCAAAATCAAACCAGCCGTCTGAAATTGATACACATAATCGGTATAAAGAATTTGCCCCAGCGCCTTGGTATTGGACAGCGTCTCTGGGTTACCCATTGGCGATGCGGCCATAGCGGGCGCCAGCTGCGGCCAGATCCGCACAGTGTAAATAAGTTGCGCGAGCAATACGCTGCCGACCAGCATCGCCAGCGGCAACACTTTGGTAAAACCGGCGCGCAGTTCCGCGAAATCGACATCCAGCATCATGATAACGAACAGGAACAGCACCGCGACCGCACCGACATAGACAATGACCAGTGTCAGCGCGATAAATTCTGCGCCCAATAGCAGCATCAAACCCGCCGCATTGAAAAAAGCCAAAATCAACAGCAACACTGAATGCACTGGGTTGCGCGCCAGAATGACTCCCGCGCCGGATAGCAGCAGGATGGTCGAAAATAGGTAAAAGGTGAGTTCGGTCAGCATTGGCTATTTTTAATATATTTTGCGCAAGAAAACTATCCCTCTCCCTAATAGGACGTTCTGCTTAACTATTCACGCCGGCGCTCAAAGGATGTGACGTTATCTTCAGCCCCACTGACATGCACCAGTTTTCCAACACCTGTTGTGCGGCTAGGGCTAAGGCTTGGCCGTGCTGTTTGGCATCCGCGCGCAACTGCACGAGATCGATATTAGCGGCGCTAAGCTCGGCGGCATGGCCGATCAGCCAGCTTTCAAAACGCCGCACATCAATCTCAAGATGGAATTGCAGTGCCAGCGTTCGGCCGTTGGTAAAAGCCTGGTTGGCATATGCCGGTGTGGACGCCAGCAACACCGCACCCGTTGGCAGGTCAAACGTATCGCCGTGCCAATGCAATACCGGCAGGTCTGCCAGCGGTGCCAATACGCTAGTTGCGGCAGTTAACTGGAGTGGCGCCCAGCCGATTTCTTTACTATCGCCGGCATAGACACGCGCACCCGATGCCGCGGCAATTGCTTGTGCACCGAGGCAAATTCCCAGCGTCGGTAAATCCTGTTTTAACCGCGCGCTGATAAAATCAATCTCCGCAGTTAAAAATGGATAGCGGTCGGTTTCATAAATGCCGATGGGCCCGCCCAGGACAATCAACAGATCGGGAGTCAGCGCATCGAAAGCGGCAAAATTATCACAACCGGCATCCAGGTAGGTGACGTTAAAGCCGTCGCTGTTGAGCAGCGGCGCCAGCACGCCCAAATCTTCAAACGCCACATGTCGGATGACCAGCGCAGTTTTATTGTGATGCCGTGTAACTGTCATTAAAGTTTGCCTTGAATTTCCCCTCTCCTTAAAAGTGACCAGAGAATTCTTTGTAAATCAATTTATTTAGACTCATGATGACTGTTTTACTCCGGCAGTTCAGATTTACCGGCTTTCGGTTTAGCGCCAGTTTTGGGCGTTTTCACCACTGGCTTTGCTTCATCCAGTGACAGCGAGATAAAGCTGAGGTTACCCTTGCGCTCGACCAGGAAAAGTGCCGAATGGCGGCCGTCGCGGCGCGCCTTGCCCACCCGTTCGAACACTTCGGCGGGTGTTGTCACCGCCTGCTGGTTGACCTCGGCAATCACATCGCCCGGCTGGATATGCTTGTCATCGGCGTTTGAACCGGGTGCAACCTCGGTCACAATCACGCCATTGATTTTACCCTTGATGCCGAACTGCTGTTTTACGGCTGGCGTCGCCTCGCCAAAGCTCATGCCCAGCAATTTGGCATCGGCGTTTTTCTCAACTGGCGCGCTGTCCTCTTTTTTAAGGCCTTCGATCGTGCCGCTTTTTTCGGCTTTTTCTAGCTCGCCAACTTTGATCGTTTTAGCGATTGTCTGACCGCGGCGGAAAATTTCAATCGGCACCTCGGTATTCACTGGCGTTTCCGCCACAATGCGCGGCAATTGGCGCATTTCGACAATATCCTTGCCGTTGAATTTGGTGATGATATCGCCTTTTTGAATATCCACGGCGGCTGCTGGGCCGCCGTCGGTGACGGCGGCGACCAGAGCGCCCTTGGTCGATTTAGTGCCCAGGTTTTCAGCGATATCATCCGTCACCTGCTGGATGTGGACGCCCAGCCAGCCGCGCGTGGTATGGCCGAATTTAATAATTTGTTTGACCACCGGCTCCACCAGCGCGGACGGGATCGCAAAGCCGATGCCGACGCTGCCGCCGGAGGGCGAGAAAATTGCGGTATTCACGCCGATGACTTCCCCGTTCAAATCGAACATCGGGCCGCCTGAATTACCGCGGTTGATAGCGGCATCGGTCTGCAGAAAATCATCATAAGGTCCGGCGCTGATATTACGCCCGCGTGCGGAGATAATGCCGGTCGTGACCGTGCCACCCAAACCGAACGGGTTGCCGATGGCCACGACCGGGTCGCCAACGCGCCATTTATCACTATCGCCAAAGGGCACCGCGGTCAGTTTGTGTTTGGTCACATCCACCTGCAGTACGGCGAGATCGGTTTTGGTGTCGGTGCCGATCAGTTTCGCCTTAAGCGTGACATTATCCTGCAGGATGATATTCACCTCATCGGCATCGGCCACTACATGGTTGTTGGTGACGACATAGCCCTTATCCGCGTCAATAATGAAACCGGAGCCGAGCGAGGCCTGGGTGCGCTGTTGCGGCTGGTTGCCATGGCGCTGCATAAAATCCTTGAAAAAATCTTCAAACGGGCTGCCCGGCGGGAATTGCGGCAGCATGCCTTCGGGCAGGCCGCCTTCGCCTTGCTGCGATTTATCGGTGATGATTTGCGTCGAGGAGACATTGACGACGGCGGGCAACAGTTTTTCCACCATGTCGGCATAGCTGTAGGCCTTGACCCCAGCCGCGCCGCCCTTGATATCCGGCGGTGTGCCGGCGGCGGGCGAGGTGGTGGGCGGCTCCGCCAGAGCGCCTTGCGCCAAAACAAATGTCAGCGCGACTGCACCCAGAATTTTTACGAAACTATTGTATAAACGCATCTCAAACCTCAAACAACGCAAGTTGCCAGCATAGCAAAATCGCCTCAAGGCGCAATGTGGCAATGTTTAATTTCTGGTAAGATGAATTACTTACAGATATTCTGTCAAAATGACGGTTTCAGACACTAACGATGAACATCCTTGCAGGAATGCACTGCGCATGCTTAAGCGCGTTGACCAAGCCTACAGAATCTCAAATCTGGAATGGTTAGAAAGAAAATTTACAAAAGCTGCTTTGATCGCCTCATATTGTCGTTATGCAACTGTCAGATGGGATGTGTTAGAGCGCTATGGTGAAAAAAGCGCTGAATTTTTGTTTTTAGACGCCAAACTTAGACAAAACTATTGCCTTAGCAAGGGGTGGGGATTTGCAACATACCAAGATAATATTATTGATGTAACGCTGCGGCAGTTCCATGAAAAGTTCCCGCGTTTTATTGTCGACAATCCTTTTTTGATGCATATTAAAACGACAGATATTTTAGTAGCAGCAGATGGGTTAGTTAATATTTTTACCGATAAAAATAACTGCGACAATAAAATTTTAAATCCGTTTGATGAAATTCTTATATTTTCAAGAAATAGCCAACGTTGGCGACAGCTTATCAAAAATTTGGATGATATTTGCAAATATGGAATTACATGTAACTTTTATGGCCATTATATGGATAGTGCAATTCACATCAGCAAAATAACATGTATTGAACAAATTGATTGTGAGGATTGGCTTGAAAAAACAAGCCGCGTTTTGGAAAGGGCAGGTAAACAATTGCCTTTGAAAGTAAGGGCAAGATTAGCAGTGCAGTTTTATAGGCAGCCCTGGACCTTATAAAAGTAATAATTAAGCTTAGGAGTCTAGATTTGTTAAGGCAGAATAAATAGTTTTGCCAGCGCTATCGTAATCAACGCTAAAAACGTGCTGATGAAGACCGCAGTTGCAGTCTTTTCAGGGTGCACGCCGAATTCTGTGGCATAAGCAACGGAATTGGCGGCCATCGGCACGAGCGCTGCGACCAGCAAGGCATGTTGCATGGTTGGTGTTAAAATATGCAGGCCATGGGCATCGGCATAGGCAATTGCACAGGCAACCAGTGGCCACACCAGATGCCGGCCGGCGAAAGCGAAGATTAAATATTTAGCGTCCAAGGCAAATTTTTGCATGCTCCCCAGCATCATACCGATTAACATCATGCCCAAGACAATATAGGCGCCGCGAAATTGCGTAATGGTTTCTGCCAGTGCTGGTGGCAAATGCCAGCCCAGCAGTGCGCAGACGATGCCAGCCATTCCGGCATAAACCACCGGCAGGCGCACCAGCCGTTGCAGGCTTTCCTTTACACCGAAATTACCGCGCGCCAAAATATAACAGCTGACCGTAGCCTCATGTATCGCGCTGCCCATCACCAGCAGCATATAGATGCCGACATCTTGTTCGCCAAATAGCGCGATGAACAGCGGCACGCCAAAATAACCACTGTTCATCGTGGCGGCATTCGCGCCGGCCAAGTTGGCGCGGCTGTCATGCAAAAACAGCCGCGCGGATTGAAAGGATATCGTGGCGGTGGTTGCTGAGATGAGAAAAGTGATAACCGGCAGCCATAGGATTTGCGGCGTGACGGTCAGACTGCTGGTGGTGCCGAAAAAGACGATGGGCGTAATCAGATAAATCAATAAACGGGCGATCTCACGTGCGTTGATTTGCAAGACGCGCCCCGCCACATAACCGAGACCGATCAATAAATACAGCGGCAGGATTTTGGCGAAGAGTGTGAGGATGAGGGTGGTCATTGTTGCACAGAGAGCGAAGTTATCGTCCTTCTCCCTGCAGGGAAAAGATGGCTGAGCGAAGCGAAGACGGATGAGGGGTAATTTAAATTTTGATCAATTTAAAAATTTTGCGCAGACCGATAGTCCGCCTCACCCGTCCCTGCGGGACACCCTCTCCCTTGGAGGGAGAGGGGCAGTTTGTGCTAAAATCTTACGCCGCGGCACACACCATCGTTTCACCGCGGGCTTCTGCACGCTCTAAAACGGATGACAGGAAATTCCACAGCGCATTGGCGGTATTGACGGCCGCGGTTTTGGCGGACGCCTGTGCACCCACCGGCAAACGATCGATCAATGTTTCGCATTGTTCGCGGTGCCAGATGTCCGCCGCTTCATGCACGGTAAAGAATTTTAGCGTCTCTTTATCGTGTACATCATAATTCTTTTTGAGGCCTTCGATTTTGCTGGTCGCAATTTCCGGAATCTGATGTTCGTAGGTATATAAAGAACACAGGCCTTCGGCATAAGATGAACGCGCGGCGGTGAAAAACGTGTCGATCAACGCCTGGGTGGCCGGTTTAACCACAGAATTTTTAACGTCAGCCACGGATGCACCCATGCCGTTGGCAAATTGCATCCATAATGTCGGGTGATCGGTACCGTTCAATTCCTCGTCATGCAGGTTTTCGGTCAGCAGCTTGCGGTCTTCGATATTGTCGCAAATCGAATGGGTCGCCGAAATGTAACGCGGGAAGGCCGACACATGGTGATAATATTGCTGCGCATAATCTTTCAACGTGTCGCGTGACAGCGTACCCGCCATCCAGGCCTGGTAAAACGGGTGGCCCAGCAAATGCTTGTCGGCCAGCGCGGCTTTTAATTCTACGGAAAATGACATGGAACGCCTCAATCGGTGATGTGTAAGATGGTTTAGGTCTTACCGAACGGACGTGAAATTGGCAAGCCTGCGTTACAGGCTGGCGTCGATTTTTGGCGCTGCTGGGGTAGCGGCTCCCCCTGCAGTTTGCTGCATTTTCTGGTAACGGTCCATGGCATCCAGCATTTTTTGCGCGAAGTCATTTTGGGTGGCGGCGCTGTCAGGCGGGATATTGTTGGCCTGTCTGACCTGGGTCATCTGGTCGTGCAGCGGATTGCGCTGCGGCACGTTGAAACTGGCAGGATAGGTTTTGGCGCCGGTGATGCCTTTTTGCAGGTTCTGGATAAAGGCGGATGGTTGCGTGGTGGCTGCCGCATCAACAATTTGTGTATTAGGGGCCGGGGCTGGCGCGGCCATCGATGCGGCGGGGACAGGCGTGTTGCTGTTGGCGGCGAGCGCGGTCGCAGGCGGTGTCGCCGCCTCATCACTATTAAATAAATTCATGGCCATATCGGGGATGCTATCGCCTGCGGCGCCTTCAATCCCGGCGGTGACCAGCGAGGCGACCGCGCCAATCACACCGCCGAACAGCGCGCCGCCGGCAACCTGCACGGCGGCCTTGGGCGTTTCATCACCGGTCATCGCGCGATACGCATAATTGACGAGGGGGATATGTTGCAAGGGATTGATGAAATCCAGGAAATCACCGAACGACCAATCCTTGTCATCGCCCTTATTGCTGGCGGGCTGGGCGGGCGCGGCAGCGGCGACCGGCTTGGCGGCAGGAGCGGGGGAGATGCCATTGTATTTGTCGATATCAAGATTTAGCATGGTCAATGACGAAGGTTGCAAGAACTGGGCCAAACAGAATTTCCTTGCACCCGAGGCGATTCCGGGGCCAGATTGCCGCCATGACAGTTATCATGCGCGTCGCCGGGGTGGATGAGGTCGGCCGGGGTCCCCTGGCCGGGCCGGTGGTGGCCGCCGCGGTCATTTTGCCGCCGGACTGGAAAAAAATCATCCGCCGCGCCAAACTGCCCAAGGGCGTGCGCGTCACCGACTCTAAATTATTGACGCTGAAAGCGCGCGAAACGCTTTATGACATCATTACCAGCCATTGTTGTCATGCGATTGCCGAGGCCAGTGTCGCCGAAATCAACGAAATCAATATTTATCATGCCAGTTTGCTGGCCATGCGCCGCGCGCTATTAGGCTTGGCTGAAGAACCGCATGCGGTACTGGTGGATGGCAAGGGCGTGCCGGATTATCACAAACCCTGCCGCGCGGTCGTGGGCGGCGATTTGAAACATGCCGAAATCAGCGCGGCCAGCATCATCGCCAAGGTCACACGTGACCGTTACATGCAGCAGCTGGCTGGACAATATCCGCATTACGGCTGGCACAGCAATGTCGGCTATGGCACCAAGGTGCATTGGGCGGCGCTCAAGGAACACGGCGTCACCCCACATCACCGCCGCCGTTTTGTGGAATGCCTGGATGTCGATATGCAGTCGGCCGCTGCGTAATGCTCAAAATCTTTATCAAGGATCTGGTGTGCGAGGCCTGGATCGGCAGTTACGATCATGAAAAAATCGCGCCGCAGCGGTTGTTGATCAATATTGAAGTTGCACTCAAAACCGCGCCGCGCGATGATGATTTAGCGACCGCTTATGATTACGACGCGGCGCGCGCGATTGTGCACAAACATATCGCGACGCATCATAATTTATTGGAAACGCTGGCGCAGAAAATCAGTGCGGATATCATGGCCGATACCCGTGTTGAGAATGTGAACATCACCATCGAAAAACCCAACGCGCATGCGGATTGCGTGGTGGGTGTTACGCTAAATCATACGACTTAACCGGCGGCGCCAACTTTGTCAGGTTGGCGGGCGCTAGAACATAATCGCGTAGATAGGCCATAAATATTTTAAAGTCTTTATAGTTTAGCGCGGCCTGAACGATGGCTTGCGGCACAGCGCCGGTTGACCATTCCGTTTCAGAAGGGCGCTTGAATCTTTTTATAACGGCTTGAAAATTTTGCGGTATCTGCAAACTAAATTCAAGCTGTATGTAATCAGGAATTAGCGGTAATGTTTCTGCGACATCGTCGGCCGCCACGCTTTTTTCTGTGAGACAATTTATAGCACAATAGTACCTGTTTTTGCTGCGGTCTTTATCGACAGTTCTATAGCGACGCTCAATACAAATGGTAAGAAAAATTTTGGGTGTAATATGTATATGTGCGCTTTCCTGATACATATTGCCCCAATGAATTGCCATGGTATCGTTGTCAGCAATATGATGCGGCAAACGCAATTCCGTAAGCATTTTACTAAATCTATATAGCGGCGTATCTGTTGCATTATGCAATGGCATAGTGAAACCCTTTATGGACGAAGCCTGCCCTATATTATCGCATGTAAATTTATGATGCTAATGATTCAATCGCTTACCAGAAAATGTAAGACTTTTTGAAAGAGACGCGGCAACTGGCGTTGGGCCGTGTCAATTGACAGCCATAGGCCATCCGCAATTTTTAAACCTTTTGGCGCAATTATGTGCATGACCGTCAGTTCCAAATGAAAATGCGTGAAGGTATGCGTGACGAGCCCAACCTCACGCCAGGCCAGTTTTTGGGACGCGAGTGGATGATTAGCTTCCTGTTTGGTCAGCGTGGTGGTGGGCAGGCCCAGCATGCCGCCAAAGAGGCCCGTGGCCGGGCGGCGAACGCACCAGATATCGCCACTTTTGTTTTGCACCACAAACACCTGCGCCTGGCGCACCGGCAGTGCGGCGGCTTTATCCTTGCGTGGCAGCATGTCTTGAATACCCAGTTTATAGGCCGTGCAATCATCGCGCACCGGGCACAACAGGCATTGGGGATGTTTGGGAATACAGATGGTCGCGCCCAGTTCCATCAATGCCTCGACCATGTCACCGGCACGCTGTTTGTGCGCCAATTGCTGCGCGGTGCTTTGCAACAGCAGCTTGGCCTTGGCCAATGGTTCGGTAATTGCAAACAGGCGCGCTACCACGCGTTCGACATTGCCATCCACGGCGATGATAGGTTCACCATAAGCAATTGCGGCAACTGCCGCGGCGGTATAGGGGCCGATACCGGGCAGGTTTAACAATTGCGCCGAGGTGTGCGGAAACTCACCGCCATAGTCATTGGCAATGACCTGCGCGCATTTGTGCAAATTGCGCGCCCGCGCATAATAGCCGAGGCCCGCCCAATCCGCGAGCACCTGTTCCAGCGGCGTATTCGCCAAGACCGTGACTGTCGGATAATGCGTTAGAAATTTTTCGTAATAGGGAATAACCGCTACCACCGTCGTTTGCTGCAACATAATTTCGGACAGCCAGATACGGTACGGCGTGCGATTATTCCGCCAGGGCAAGGCCCGCGCCTGACTGTCGAACCATTTTAATAATTTTTTTTGAACGGCTTTGATCATCGCGCCAGCGTGTAACCGTCCGGCACCGTAATCAAAATCGCGGGCTGTTCGGGATCGGTTTCAATTTTTTGCCGCAGGCGCCACATGTGGGTTTCAACGGTATGCGTCGTCATCTCGGGATGATAACCCCAGACTTCGGTCAGCAATTGCTCTTTATTCAATGGCGTTGAACTGCGTTGCAGATACAATAAAATATCCACCTCTCGCCCGGTTAAACTGATGATGCGCCCGTCATGCTGCAATTGCTGGTTGCGCGCATCCAACACCGCGCGCGGCGACAGGCGCACCGCTGCCAGCGCTGCATCACCGCGGCGCGCCAATGTTTGCCGCAAATTGTCCAACAGCTGCCCCAGGCGCAGTGGCATCGCATAACTGTCCAGCCATTGCGTATCGTCATACAACACCAACACATCGCCGCCACGGCGCAATTGCAATGCGGCATCATCCGCTAGACTGAAAAAAGCGCGCGCGCTGGGCGCGGCCAGCCAAGCCGTCACCACGGCACGCAGCGGCGCATCATCAATGGTAAGGGCGGGCAGGTTGGTCATAATCAGGAAAAATAAGTAACAGTTTGCCGCCATTCCTGCTATAGCTGGGACCTCATGGACCCGTATTCTCCCGCCAGCAATTTTGAACAGCGTCAGCTAACGGTCACGCGCCGCGCCCGCGCCGAAATGCGTGCCGGGCAACCGCTGGTGGTGACGACTGATGACGCCAGCTGGCTGATGGTCGCGGCGGAATGTTTGCATGGCGCCTGCCTCGACCGCGCCCAGGCCTATGGCATTGGCACTCTTTATATTACCGCGCCGCGCGCGCGCGCCTTGGGCCGGCCCACGGCGGATGGTATTGTTGAATTGGCCGCACCGTTAAAATCGGAATTGATACATACGATTATTGACCCCATTGGGCCGCGCGCGGCCCTTGACCTGGTCGCCTGGTCGCCGCTCTGGCATGATCAAAATCACCCGGCTGCGTTCGCCATTGATCTCGCGAAGCAGGCGGGCTTGCTCCCGGCAGTGTGGCTGGTTGAATTATCCGCAGAACAGGCGCGTACCGCGCATCGCGATGAACTGCTGCATATCGCCTGCCAGCCATCGGCGGCGCGTCATGCAACTTCGCCGTTGATCGCGCTCGGCTCAACGCGCGTGCCACTGGCGGCAGCGCCCAACACGCGTGTCTATAGTTTTCGCGGCGGCGCCGACCAGGCCGAACATCTGGCACTCGTTATCAACCAGCCTGACATGGCCAACGCACCGCTAGTGCGGTTGCATTCTTCCTGTTTGACTGGGGATATTTTGGGCAGCTTGCGCTGTGATTGTGGGCCGCAACTACAGGCCGCAATCGGCGCCATGAATAATGCCGGCGGCGGCATCGTACTATATCTGCAACAGGAAGGGCGCGGCATCGGCCTCATCAACAAATTGCGCGCCTATCAATTGCAGGATACCGGCCTTGATACCTATGATGCCAATCAGGCGCTGGGCTTTGATAATGACGAACGTGATTTTCAGGTTGCGGCGCAAATTCTAAAGCATTTGGGTGTCACTACCTGTCGCCTTATGACCAACAACCCACGCAAAATTACGCAACTCGCGCAATATGGTGTGACAGTTTCAGAGCGTTTGCCGCTGACCGCTGGCGCGAATGATCATAACGCAAAATATCTGGCGGCTAAAAAAGATAAAGGCGGACATTTATTAAGAGACGAGAAACGAGAAGCGAGATGTGAGAAGAAATAAGTCTCGCCTCTCATTTCTCATCCCTAATTTCAAAAAAAGACCCCACCGGAAAACCAATGGGGCCAAGGCAACTCAGGAAAACACACAATGGCCGTGAAGACCGTTTGTGATGCCCAAAGGTTCCATAACCGTCCTCAAAATTCAAGGAAATTGTCCGCCGAAATTGTAAATTTTGTTGCGATTCGCATGTGATTCGCGCCTATTCCCCCTTGTATGTTTGTATGCTGCCGCCTAGCGTTTTTAGAACAGATTGATTCGATACTTATGGCCAAAAACACCGCACCAAAATCTACGCCGAAACTTATTGAAAATGTGCTCGCAACCCGGCTTGAAGGCGGCCCGCGCCTGTTAGCCGACCGGCTGGCGGCGATTACCAAAACCGCGCTCGGTCCTAAGGGGTTGAATTTTGCGGGGCTGCTCTCACACTGGCCGCAGATCATGGGGCCGGAACTGGCGCAAAAATGCCTGCCTGTAAACTTAAGTTTCCCAAAAAGCAAAAGCCGCGCCGCGAAATTGACTTTGGCCACTACCAGCGCCTGGGCGCTGGAATTGTCACATCAGCTGCCGCAGCTGTTGGAACGCATCAATGCCTATTTCGGTTATGCGGCGGTTGCACAGATCAAACTTGATCACAGCTTGCTCACGCAATCGAACATGAAAATCGCCGGCGGCGCCTTTCGTGGCGGCGCGGGCATGGCGCAGCGGCAGGCACCGGCAATGGTTAAGGAAGGCGCGGCGCTGGGCGCCGTCCCATCCGCCGCCGTATGTGAATTGTATAATAATATCGATAATGCCGACCTGCGCGGCGCGTTAAAATCCTTGTGCGAAGCGGTTGCCAAAGAACATGCGGCCTGACACAATATAATTGTCATCCCGGGCAGCAAGGCGAAGCCGCAGCGCGACCCGGGATCTCGTGACATACGCGCAGGATGATTATGAAACAGTTTATCACACTATTGTTGGCAGTTGTTTTTTACGCGAATGCCGCGCAGGCCGATGGCCTGACCCTGGGCAAGGATACTGCACCCGTTACTATCGATGAATATGCGTCATTAACCTGTCCGCATTGCGCGGTCTTTACCACGCAGATTTTGCCGCAGTTGAAAAAAGACTTTATCGACACGGGCAAAGTGAAACTGACCTTTCACCATTTCCCGCTGGATAAGGCATCAACCGATGCCGCCGCGGTCGTGCAATGCCTGCCGCCCGTGCGTCAGGCGCCGATGGTGGAGCTGCTGTATAGCGAACAGGCCAATTGGGCGCATGACGAACATTATATGGATAAATTGCTGAATTACGGCGCGCTCGCTGGTATGGATAAGGCCGCGCTCACTACCTGCGCGGATAGCAAGACCACGCGTGACGCCGTGCTGCAGGCGCGTCTCGATGCTGAAAAAGCGCAGAAGATTCAATCGACGCCCAGCTTCATTTTTAATGGTGGCAAGGCACGCATTGAAGGCGCGCAGCCCTATGATAAATTTGCTGAAACCATTAAGGGCTTAAAGTAATTTGCTGGCGTTAGGCAGGCAAATCATATATATTTTCAGCAGATTTTACATAATAGGTTAACGCAACATGAATTTTACCGGCCTGCGGCTTTCCGGCTTTAAATCCTTTGTTGAAAATACGCAGCTGGAGATTGCGCCCGGCCTGACCGGCATTGTCGGCCCCAACGGTTGCGGCAAATCCAATCTGGTTGAGGCCTTGCGTTGGGCAATGGGTGAAAATTCCGCGCGGCGCTTGCGCGGCGGTGACATGGATGATGTCATCTTTGGCGGCTCACGCGCGCGCCCTGCACGCAATCTGGCGGAAGTTTCCCTTTACATCAATAATGATGACCGTTCGGCGCCTGCGCAATATAATGATGCGGACGCGCTGGAGATTAGCCGCCAGATTGAACGCGGCGTCGGCTCTGACTATAAAATCAACGGCAAAAATGTCCGCGCCCGGGATGTGCAAACGCTGCTGGCAGATTTGGCTTCCGGCGCTAGCAGCGCGTCACTGGTCAGCCAGGGGCGCATCGGCGCCATCGTTAATGCCAAGCCGACCGAACGCCGCCAGATTTTGGAGGAAGCCGCCGGGGTTGCCGGGCTTAGAACGCGGCGGCGCGAGGCGGAACAGCGTTTGCAAGCCGCCGAAACCAATCTGGCGCGTGTCGATGATATGCTGGGCGGTTTGGAATCCCAGCTGGCCGCGCTCAAAAAACAGGCGCGCCAGGCGATCCGCTATCGCAGCTTGTCAGAGGCTATCCGTCGTCTAGAAGGCCTTATCATCCGCGGCCAATATCAAGATGTGCTGGCGGCCGCGCAAAAGGCCAGCGCCGCGCAGCATGAGGCCGATCAGGCGATTGCGCTGGCAACCGGTGAACTTGCCGCGGCTACGACCCGGCAAACCAATTTGGCTGCGCAACTGCCAGCGCTGCGCGACAGTGCCGCCCAGGCCGCCGCGGCATTGCAGCGGTTGGTGATTGAACGTGATGTGTTGGCGCGGGAGTTAGCGCAGATCGCCCAACAGATTGACACACTGGCCGCGCATCGCACGCAAATTGAGGCCGACCTTGCGCATGAACGCCAGCAATTGGCGGACAGTGACACGCAACAACAAACCTTACAGCAGGCCCTGTGCGATATCGATGTAGAAGAAATCGCCGCCGCGGGTAAGCATGATGCTGCCACTGCCGCACGCGATGATGCGCGCACCGTAATGCAAACCGCGCAGAGCGCGACTGATGCGCTGCGCGCCGATTACGCGCGCGTCACGGCGGAGCGCAACGCGCTGTCTCGCACGCTGGAACAGGTACAAAAACGCCTCGCCGAAAACGCTGCGGCGACAGCGCGTCTAGCACAGGAAATGGCAGAAACAACTCTATCGCCTGATGCCGCGGCGGCACAGGAGACTGCAGACACCGCACTCGATACCGCGCGGCTGAACCGCGATACGCTGGCTGAAACCTTGGATCAACTTACCACCGTCCGCGCCGAACGCGAACAGGCGGTTGCCACCGCGCGCAACACCGCCGATGCCGCGCGTATGGAACTGGCGCGCGCCCAGGCGGAATTCAACGCACTGAATAACATGCTGGCAGACTCTGGCGCAGCGCCTGACGCAGTCATTGATAATCTGCGCGTGCCCGCGGGGCTGGAGGCTGCCATTGCAATTGCCTTGGGCGATGCCGCGCAAGCCGGCCTCAATCATGACAGCGCCAGCTATTGGCAGGAACTGCCATCCTATGCGGACGGTTATGCGCTGCCGGACCAGGTTGAAAACCTGTCCGCCATCATTGGCGCGCCACCGGCATTGAACCGCGCGTTGTCGCAAATCGGTTTGGTCGAAAATACGGAACAGGGCATGCGTCTGGTTTCATCACTCAAGCCCGGCCAATTACTGGTCACCCGCGCGGGTGACCAGTGGCGCTGGGATGGTTTTACGATCAAGGCTAATGCACCGTCTGCCGCCACGCGCCGGTTACAACAGCGCAACCGCTTGGATGATTTATCCAAACAACTAACCAGCCTTGAACACACTGCAAAAACTACTGCGCACAGTTTGGAACATGCGGAGGCCGCCCGCACTGAACTGTTGACGCGTGAAAATGCCGCCCGCGCGGATTATCAACAGGCGCGCGCCGCTGCCGACGCCGCGCAAACTGCGCGCGATGATTTGCACACTGCGCATGCCGCGGCGACCCAGCGCCGCGCCGCGCAAGCGCAACAGTCAGCGCAATTGGCGGAGACCAAAACCACGCTCGTGCAGGAACGCAATGAAGCGCTGAACGCGCTCGGCGCGCTCACTGATGATGAGGCGCTGCAGCGTGATTTGCGCATCGCTGATGACAGTCTGCAAACCGCGCGCGATATCTTGCGTGAGGCGGATGTCATGGTCGGGCATCTAGAATTCCAGCACAAGAACCGCGCGCTGCGCACGACGCAGATTAGCCGCGATATCAAACTGGCGGCGGAACGGCATGACAAAACCGCTGTGCGCATCACGGATTTAGAGACGCGCGCCGCGCAGGCTGTTGCCGATCATGCGGCGCTCGCCGCGCGTCCTGCCGACATGGCCGCGCAACAGGAACAGTTGCAACAGCAAATTTTATCGCAAGAGGTCGTGCAGGCAGCGGCCGCCGTTGCGCTTGCCGATGGTGAAGCGGCACTGGCCAGCGCTGACAGCAGTGTCAAGGAGACCGAGGCGCGTTTGGCGACTGCGCGGGAAAACCGCATCCGTCTCGATACTGCTGCCGAACTCGCGCAGCATAAAATGCAGGAACTCGATACCCGCGCGGACGAGCTGGCGCAGGTCGCGGCCAGGGATCTGGCGGAAACATTTGTTTATACCGCAGATGAATTGGCGGTGGCGGTTGACCAGGCACGCGACCAGCTGGATAAAAACCTGCGCGCGCGTGATGCCATTGGTCCCGTTAATTTGCGCGCGGAATTTGAAGCCAGCGAACTGGAACAGCAATTGGCCACCGTCGGCGCGGAAAAGGCGGAACTGGTCGCCGCCATCGCCCGCCTGCGCGGCGGCATTGGTCACCTGAACCGTGAGGCGCGCGAATTGTTGCGCAGCGCCTTTAACGAGGTCTCGACGCATTTCACGCAACTGTTCACGCGCATGTTTAATGGCGGTACTGCGGAACTGAAACTGGTGGATTCTGATGATCCGCTCGAGGCCGGTTTGGAAATCATCGCGCAGCCGCCGGGTAAAAAGTTGCAGTCACTGACGCTGCTGTCGGGTGGCGAACAGGCGCTCACTGCGCTCGCGCTCATCTTCGCGATGTTCAAAACCAAACCCGCGCCGATCTGCGTCTTGGATGAGGTTGATGCGCCGCTGGATGACGCCAACGTCGACCGTTTCTGTAACCTGTTGCATGAAATGGCGGCTGACGCGCAAACGCGTTTCCTTGTCATTACGCATCATCGCCTGACGATGGCGCGCATGCATCGCCTCTATGGCGTCACAATGTCGGAACCGGGCGTGTCGCAACTGGTGTCGGTCGATCTCGACCGCGCCGCGGCAATTGTTGAACAACAGGCGGCATAAATAATTTGCCAATTGCGTTTCAGGTGCGTTAGACTTCTTTCATAACGAAAGAAATCATATGAATGGTTGTGAAAACATGCCGCAAAACGCGGGAGCCAGTTTTGGCGTTCATGCATCTATATTACAGCAGATCGGCAATGATCCGCGTTTACTGCAATTGTCCTGCTTACCGCCGCTTCAACCGCTTTTGGTGTCCAGGATCGCCCGCGGCTGTCAGCGGCTTAATGATGGATTTGATATACTGTGGGCTAAATTACCAAAAGCCCCGCCGCAATTCACGCCACAACAGCCGCGCAATTTTGATATAAACGGCATTCCCACCGATTTGCCGTTCGTGTCGCGCTGTTTGTGTCCATGAAAGTAAAAAATTACTTGAAAATCATTAAAGTCAGCGCGTAAGTTTTTTTAAAAAAAACCATAGGATATAGCATGCAAGCAATTAAACGATGGAATTTAAAGAATGGCGTAACAGCCACTTTGGAAATTAATCCGGATAATCAATTGATTTTGGTAGTCATGCGTAATACAGGACCTGGACTTGCCTACTCTCGAACGTATGGAATTATCGGTGAACCAAATCCTTCTTTGTTTGATAAGGGTAAGTTACGCTTTGTACGGTCACGCAGCAAAAGAATTGGAAAGGATTACATACTGTGCCGCGTTAAACGACATGACAAGCTTTGTGATGTAACACCATTTTTGGAACGCTTGGCTGCAAAAGTTGATCAAACTGTCCTCGCCTTATCATAAATCAAATACTAGAACACCGGCTTTATTCTTTTTATCTAAAAAATCTTGAGGCATAATTTTTCTCCTTATCGGATAATTTAATCCCGAATGAATTATCTGTGCAACTTATTTATGTATTTTTGCGGGTAATGCTTAAATAACGTCCGGTTCCTCTAATTTCATCGGCATCACTTTTTTCGCCAGCGTCCCATAACGTGTTGTGATGGCGCCGATAACAAGTGTCACAGCGGCGATTATCGTCGTGGTGCCAATCTCCGCTTGTAGAAAAAGATGTGCTGCCAATAACGACAGCCATGGAATGAAATCCGCGCAGAGGCTGAGGATGACGATACTGCCATGACGCATGCCGTAATCCCAGCTTTGATGTGAAAAGAATTGGCACACAATAAAAATGAGCAGCCATGCTAATGTCAGACCCGGCAATTGCCATGGCATCATCGCCGCAGAGGTCAGGTAAAACGGCAAGCCCAATACAAATGTTAATTGAAAGAAGGGTATCACAGTGCCCAAGCCGGTTTGCGCGCCCGCGCGGCGGCCTAGCGCACTGTAAATTCCCCAGGCTATCGTCCCTAATGGCACCAATATAAAAGCGATTTTATCATTCACGGTCATAGTCGCCGGCAAAAATAACAAGCGCGGGCCGATCAACTCCAACGCCAAGCTGGCTATGATGATGGCGGAACCTATAACAAACGCCCACCACCGCGTGATTTTGACATCGGCAATTAGAATTGAACAGATGATAACCCAGGTTGGCCACGTATAATGAACCAAGATCAGCAACGGAATATTTTGCTTGGACACAATCGTCATTGCCGTCGCCGCAAAACTTACCTGGATAAACCAGCATAGCCAGCGCACATAAAACAGCGGATGTTTAAAAATCGCCTTATCAAACGTTGTTTTGTTATGAATGATTTTAACCAGACCGAGCAGACCACAGCCGGTAAAGATTAGTGTCAAATATCCAAGCGCGCCAATCTGCTGTACAATCAAACGCATCAGCGGAATAGTTGGACCCCAGATCAATATTGCCAGCAAACCGATCAAGGTTGCTTTGGTAGTATCGCTCTTGATGGCGATACTCAAATCTTCGCCTTATCAGTCCACCGCAACACCGGCTGGCGTGCCGCGCGGGTTTCATCGAGGCGGCGGCGCGGGGTCAGCTGTGGCGCGGCTTTGAAATTATCGGCGTCGCCAGCCTTGGCACGTTCCACCAATGATCGCAGCATGCCGATAAATTGGTCGAGCGATTGTTTGCTCTCGCTCTCGGTTGGTTCAATCAGCATCGCGCCTTTAACGACCAGCGGAAAATACATCGTCATCGGGTGGTAACCTTCATCCAGCATCGCTTTGGCAAAATCCAGCGTGGTGACGCCGGTGCCGTTTAAAAACGTTTCGTCGAACAACACTTCATGCATGCACAGCCCCGCAAACGGCAGCGACATAATGTCCTGCAATTTGGCGCGGATATAATTGGCATTGAGCACCGCATCGGTCGAGGCCTGCCAGATGCCATCCGCGCCATGCGACAGCATATAGGCCAGCGCGCGTACAAACATGCCCATCTGGCCATGGAACGCCTTCAACCGGCCGGGGTGGGTCGCCGCTTCAGTCATATGTTCCACAACGCGGAACGTGTTTTTCTCCTGCACGACATAGGGCACCGGCGCATAGGGCGCGAGCGCGTCGGAAAACACAACCGGACCCGCGCCCGGTCCGCCGCCGCCATGTGGCGTTGAAAAGGTTTTATGCAGATTGATATGCATCGCATCAATACCGAGGTCACCGGGTTTGACGCGCCCGGCAATCGCATTGAAATTCGCGCCATCGCAATAGAAATAAGCGCCGACGCTATGTACGTCTGCCGCAATTTCCACGATATCATTTTCGAATAAGCCACAGGTGTTAGGATTGGTCAGCATGATCGCCGCCACCTGCGGCGATAGCTTTTCTTTGAATGCGGCAACATCGACACGACCGCGCGCATCGGCAGGAATCTCGACAATTTTATAGCCCAGCATCGCGGCGGTGGCCGGATTGGTGCCATGCGCGGATTCCGGCACCAGCACAATGTCGCGCCCGCTGTCGATGTCGCTGCCCTTGGCCGCATGCGCGGCCTTGATCGCCAGCATGCCGCAATATTCACCATGCGCGCCCGCGCCGGGCGACAGCGTCACGGCGGGCATGCCGGTGAGTGTCATCAGCCAGTGCCCAAGCTCCGCCAAGACCGCCAGCGCGCCCTGCACCGTTGCCTCCGGTTGCAACGGATGCACATCGGCAAAGCCGGGCAGGCGTGCCATCTTTTCATTGAGGCGCGGGTTATGCTTCATTGTGCAGGAGCCGAGCGGATAGAGATTGGAGTCAATCGCGCAATTCTTTTGGCTGAGACGCGTGTAATGGCGCACGACCTGCGGCTCCGATAAATCGGGCAGGCCAATTGTTTTGCGCACCGTTAAATTCCCCAGCCGCGATGTATGTTCGGGGACCTTCGGCAGATCAACACCGATGCGCCCCGGCGTGCCTTGTTCAAAAATCAGCGGCTCTTCCAATTGCAAACCGCGATTGCCGGTAAAGGTTGCAACGCCTATATTATTTTGTTTGGTGACTTGCGGCGCACTGGGGCGGCCCTGGGCGTTCATACTCATGATGGATCGCTTGGTTGTGTTGTATAAATTATTTTGCGTTTGATGAGTTTGTCACGCCAAAACCATCCATACAGCGCCGCAATTAATGCGGCATTTGGCATACCAAAAAAACACAGCGCCGCGGCGGCAGTAATGCCAAATGCACCGGTCTGTTCACCGCCACCGCCTTCAGCGCCGCTCATGCGATGGTTTGAACAACACAGATTGCCAAGATAATCGGCAATAATTTGCAAGATGACATAGATAATAACTGTAACAATAATTGTGCTGACTGCGACTGCGATCAATGACCGCGTATCTGGTGCTTGCTGCTTAACAAACTTTTTCCAAAATACCTGTGTCATAAAAAAGAATAGCAGAGGGGCCAAAAAAAATGGGATCGACCCAATAGCTTCTTCAATTAGCCAAGCGTCCCAAGGTTTAGTAAATATTTTTAATAAGAATCCAATCAGTGGCCATAATATTAATAATCCTGTGCAGGCAGCGGCAATTAGACCGACGAAATGCCGTTCTTTAATTAAACCTTGTTTCATAATTTTAATACCTCCGCCAATTTCGTGATATCTTCATCGCTGGTGCATTCGGTCGCGGCGACTAGCAGGTAATTTTCAAATTGTTTCTGATGCGGATACAGCCGCGATAATGGTACGCCGGCGATGACACCGTTCTGCGCAGCGCGTTCTACCAGTGCGGCGGCGTTTTGTTTTGTATCAACGACAAATTCGTTGAAGAAGTTTTGCGTGATGATGGTAAAGCCTGCCTGCTCAATCGCTTCCGCCGTTTGCACCGCGCGGGCATGGTTCAGGGCCGCCAGCTGTTTGAAGCCGGTTTCGCCCAACAGCGACAGATGAATGGTAAAGGCGAGGGCACATAATCCTGCGTTGGTGCAAATATTGCTGGTCGCCTTATCGCGGCGAATATGCTGCTCGCGCGTCGACAGCGTCAGCACAAAACCGCGTTTGCCGTCCGCATCCACCGTCTCGCCGCAAATGCGTCCCGGCATCTGGCGCAAAAACTTTTCCTTAATCGCAAACAATCCCACATGCGGGCCGCCAAATGACATCGGCACACCAATTGATTGACCTTCGCATACCACAATATCCGCGCCCATGCTGCCGGGGGATGGCAAGAGGCCCAGCGACACTACTTCCGTCACCACCACAATCAGCAGCGCGCCTTTGGCCTGACAGGTTTTGGATAGTGCCGTTAAATCCGCCACACCGCCAAAGAAATTCGGGTTTTGCACAACAACACAGGCAATGCTGTCATCCAGCAGCGCCGCTAAATCTTCCGGCGTGTTGGCGCTAACGTCTGCTTGTACCGCGTCAAACCCGGTCCAGGTGGCATTGGTTTGGATGACGCTGGCGTAATGCGGGTGCAGCCCGCCGGATAAGATCACTTTGCTGCGTTTGGTCACCCGCTGCGCCATGAAGACCGCTTCCGCCGCGGCGGTAGAGCCGTCATACATGCTGGCATTGGCAATTTCCATACCGGTCAACAGTGCCACCTGGGTTTGAAATTCGAACAGATATTGCAGCGTGCCTTGCGCCACCTCCGGCTGATAGGGCGTATAGCTGGTGAGAAACTCGCCGCGCTGGATCAGGTGGTCAACGGCGGCCGGTACATGATGTTTATAAACCCCGGCGCCGCAGAAGAACGGCCCGGCAGAGGCCGCGCGGTTCTGCGCCGCCAGCGCCACCATCTGGCGCTCCACCATCATTTCACTTTGCGTGTTCGGTAAATCCGCGACCGGCTGTGTCAGCAACACATTTTGCGGCACATCGGCATACAGATCATCTAACGTTTTAATGCCAATCGCTTGCAGCATTTCGGCACGGTCATTGGCGGTGTGGGGAAGATAGCGCATATTAATGGGCCGTATGCTGGTCGTAGGCAGTTTTATCCATCAACGCCTCTAACTCCGCCGGATCGCTAAGTTTAATTTTATAAAACCAGCCGCTGGTTTCCGGCGCGGTATTGACGAGGGCCGGTTCGCCTTCCAGCGCGCTGTTGATTTCGGTTATTGTACCAGACACTGCGGCATAGACTTCGCTCGCGGCCTTGACGGACTCCACCACCGCCGCATCATCTCCTTTTTTAAATACTTTACCAACCGCCGGCAATTCAACGAACACCACATCGCCCAGCGCCTGCTGCGCGTAATCGGTGATGCCGACGGTGCCGATGTCGCCGTCAACAACAATCCATTCATGGTCTTTGGTGAATTTCATGGCTGTTTGCTCCGATAATAATGGGTGGGATTGAATGGCAAAGCCGTAACGCGGCCAGTAATGGGTTTGTTGCGTACCAGCGCATACAGCGGCGTATCCAGCGTAGTATAAGATGTATCAAGATAGGTCAGGGCGATGGGCAATTGTACTGTAGGGCCGACGGTGCCTGAGGTAACTACGCCGATACGTTGCCCTTTTTCGGTAAAGACCTCGGCACCTTCGCGCACCGGCTGGCGCCCGTCAAAAATAATGCCGACGCGTTGGCGTGCCGGTTGGTTTTCCAATTCGCCTTTAATGCGCTCCGCGCCCTTGTAACCGTCGCGTACCTTGCTGACCGCGAAACCGATGTTGCCTTCTATCGGTGACGTGGTTTCATCGAGGTCATGGCCATAGAGACATAGTCCAGCTTCTAATCGTAAACTGTCACGTGCGCCAAGCCCGCACGGCAAACAACGATCATCGGCGCAGAGTAAATCTGCCAACGCTGCCGCCTGGTCAGCCGCAATGGAAATTTCAAACCCGTCTTCGCCGGTATAACCGGTGCGCGACAGCCAGACTGGCATACCGTTGATGCTGGCAAAGCTGGCCTGCATGAACGACAGCTGCGACAGATCAATATCGATCAGCGGCTGTAACACCGCGGCGGCCAAAGGTCCCTGCAGTGCCAGCAGCGCATTGGGCAATTCCACCAGCTGCACATTGGCGGGCAGTTGCGCTTGCAGATATTTTTTATCGTTTTCCTTAGTGCCGCCATTGACGACCAGCAAAAAATCTTCGGCGCGGCGCGTGATCAAAAGATCATCGACAATACCGCCGTCGTCATTCAACAGTACGGAATATTTGATATGATTGGTTTTGAGCGCGCGGATATTGGTGGGTGTCAGTAATTCTAACACCGGCACGCTGTCGTCATGTGCATCACCGCGTACGGTTTGCAAAATAAATTGCCCCATATGCGACACATCGAACAGCGCCGCACGCTCACGGCATTGCTGATGCTCGGCCAGAATACCGGTATATTGCACCGGCAGCGCAAAGCCCGCAAAATCCACAACGCGCCCACCGCGCGCAATATGCCAGTCATACAGTGGGGTTTTAATCATGGCTTGGCTCTCAAGGCGCGGATGGCGGCCAATTGCGCGGGCGTCAATTGAAACCCGAATAAAATGGTTTTGTCAGCCGCAGTATTGTTTTTAAATGACGCTTCTTGGCGCAGGGTCAGATTTTTGTGCGTGACACTTTCACCGGCGGCAAAGTCCAACGTCACCTGATACGCCTGTTTGTTAATGACGCTGTCATCCGTTCTGATTACTGCGACATACAAAGGATAGGTCAGTTTTTCGCCGCCGCCGGCATTGGCGCGCTGTGCGGTCACTGTCACCGCAATATCGGTTGTAGCACCAGGCTTGGTAATTTTGCAGGTGGCCTTGTAATCATCCACCGCGGCCCGCGCTGTCCAGTTTTGCGCACTGCCGCTCACAATACCAGCGGTATCGGCGACCAGCGCGACCTTGGGGCAGGCGGCAAATTTGTCAGTTTTGCTATCGGCCGTGCTGCCACAGGCGCCCAGCGTCAGCGTTAAAAACGACCCTAAAATGATGCGCAAATTTAAAGACATTTCACCCTGATTGGTATAGAAAAACCTGAGATCAGACAAGATGACAAAACCACCGCTTCATATATTATTGGCCGCACCGCGTGGTTTTTGCGCCGGGGTCGACCGCGCGATCCAGATGGTGGAACGCGCGCTCGAAAAATTCGGCGCGCCGGTCTATGTGCGGCATGAAATCGTTCATAACCGCTATGTCGTTGATAAGTTGCGCGACAAGGGCGCGGTGTTTGTGAAGGAGCTGGATGAGATTCCCGCCGGCACGACAGCGCCGGTAATTTTCTCCGCGCATGGTGTGCCGAAATCCGTGCCCGCCGCGGCGATGGCGCGCAATTTCTTCTATCTCGACGCCACCTGTCCTCTGGTATCGAAGGTCCACCGCGAAGCGGAACGGCATTACGCTAACGGCCTCCATATCATCCTGGTTGGTCACAAGGGCCACCCGGAGGTTGCCGGCACCATGGGGCAATTGCCGCCAGGGGCGGTGACGCTGATTGAAACGGCAACGGAGGCGGAAGCATTAGACATGCCTTTGGGCGCGGGCCTTGCCTATGTCACGCAAACGACACTGTCGGTTGATGAAACATCCGAGATTGTCGACGTGTTGACGCGCCGGTTTCCCGGCATTGCAACACCGCTTAAGGGCGATATCTGTTATGCCACCACCAATCGTCAGGCGGCGGTCAAGGTGATTGCGCCGCGTGTCGATGCCTTGCTCGTCATCGGCGCGCCGAATTCATCGAACTCCAACCGCCTGGTCGAGGTCGGGCTGTCCTACGGCGCGGGGAAAGCGATGCTGATCCAGCGCGCCGCGGATCTTGATTGGGACTGGCTGAACGGCGTTGTGACGCTGGGCCTCAGCGCCGGGGCCTCCGCCCCCGAAGAACTGATTGACGAGGTCATCGCCGCGCTCGCCACGCGTTACGAAATTACCCGCGAGGATGTCACAATTACCGAGGAAAATGTGGTGTTTAAACTGCCGCGCGCGTTAGCGGCAGCTTAATTTCTTTACATTTGATATTTTTTTATGCTTATTAAATTAAGTTTTATTGGAGATAGATAAATGCATAATTCAGATTTTGACCCTGATATTATAATGGCACAAGCCAAAGATTTTTGGATAGCAAATCAGGCGCGACCAAATACGGAAGTTTTTGAATTTTTGGGTAGGGCAATTAACGTATTAAGCGCACAATCACTATTAATGACTGATGAACAAGCAGCAATATTATATTCATTACAGGAAGATGCGGTATTGCTTAATTTACAAACGGTGGGGTCAGAACAACACGCTGCTAATCTTGCAGATTGCTATCGATTATCAAATTTTGAAACACTAGATAAGTTAGCCAATACATCTCAACAGTATCGCTATAATTTAGGTCGTACTGATGAGACTGAAAAGGCTGATATATTATGGCTCAGTGATATTATTAAAAAAGCCCAAATTACATCATGGATTGGGCTTAAAATGATTTATTGTATTTTAACGCATATTGCAGATGGTAGGGGTGCTAAACAGCAAACTTTATTTAATGAACATGAAAAAGATTTTGGCATCAGTGAAAATAGGTCTGTCATTGTAGCTATGCGTCTTCAGCGTCGAAGCGCGGCAACCATGGCAGCTATCGCGATAAATGAATTATTAGATGAGGGTACAGCAGTCAAAAGAGATTTTGAACAAGTAACTAATTATTTGGCTAATGCCTTTAATTAGTTATGCACTCGCTTTTACCAACGTCCCCAATCCTTGCGGTGTAAACACTTCAAGCAGCAGTGCATGCGGCACACGACCATCCAGGATAACTGAACAATTGGCGCCGCCTTCCGCGGCATCGAGGCAGGTTTGAATTTTGGGAATCATGCCGCCGGTGATGGTGCCATCCGTCATCAGGCTTTTGGCTTCGGTGACATCCATCTCGCTGATAAGGTTGCCGTCTTTATCAAGCACGCCTGGCACATTGGTCAGCAGATAAAAACGGCTGGCGCCTAACGCCGCCGCCACCGCGCCCGCCACCGTATCGGCATTGATGTTATAGGTTTCGCCGCGTGCACCCACGCCGATCGGCGCAATGACTGGAATGATTTTTTCGGTCAGCAGCGCCTGGATCAGGTTAGTATTGACCGCCTTAATCGTACCCACGTAACCGTAATCGGTTTTGGGATGTTTGTATTTTTCGCACAGCAACAAACGGCCGTCTTTACCGGATAAGCCAATGGCAGTGGCGCCTTCCTGCTGCAACGTTGATACCAATTCCTTATTGACGCTGCCGGACAGCACCATTTCAATGACGTTGATGGCCTCAGCCGAAGTCACGCGCAGCCCATCGACAAACTGGCTGGCGATGCCCGACCGCGCCAGCATCTGGTCAATCTGCGGCCCGCCGCCATGCACGATAACCGGCAAAATGCCAACCTGCGATAACAGCGCAATGTCACGCGCGAACATCGCCGAGCCTTCACCGCCATCCATCGCATTGCCGCCATATTTGATGACGAAAATTTTACCGGCATGCTGGCGCAGATAGGGCAGCGCCTCGGACAGCGTTTTGGCCTGCTGCATAATATCATCCGGCAACAGCATGGGAATGGTTTTGGACATCTAACGAAAGCTCACTGACAATTTACAGAACGATAATACGATAATAATTGTAGGTCATTAGGTAATTTAAGCAAACGCGCTGGCAATCGAGGCGCGTAATTCGTCAATGCCCACGGCTTTTTGCGAACTGGTGGCGATGACCGCCGGCCAGGCGGCCGGGTGCTTGATCAGTTGCTGGGTTGCTTCCGCAACACAAGCCACCAGCGCCGGGCCGCTGATTTTATCCAGCTTGGTCAAGACCACCTGATACGGCACGGCGGTTTCATCCAACATCGACAACATGTCATGATCGTTCTTTTTAATGCCATGGCGGCTATCGATTAGCGCATAAACGCGGCGCAGCGAGGTGCGGCCGCGCAGGTAATCTTTGACCAGTCCCTGCCATTCCGCGACAATGTCTTTTGGCGCCTGCGCATAACCATAGCCGGGCATGTCGACCAGATAACATTGATTGTTTAAATCGAAAAAATTCAGCTGTTGCGTGCGGCCCGGTGTGTTCGATGCGCGCGCCAGATATTTTTGCCCCAGCAGCGCATTGAGCAGCGATGATTTGCCGACATTGGACCGACCGATAAAGGCAATTTCGGGCAGCGTGATCGGCGGCAATTGGTCGAGCGCCGCGACGCTCAGCACAAATTTTACCGGCGCGCGGAAAATTTTTTCGAGCGCCGCGCTGTCAATCTCGTCATTATCACTCACGGCAGTAACGCGCGCGCATGGCGGCGCATATACCATTGCTGGATAATGGAAATAGTATTCGACAAGACGTAATAAAACACCAGACCCGCCGGGAAATTGGCAAAAATAACCACCATCAGCAGCGGCATGATTTTCATCATCTGCTGTTGCGTGGGGTCCATGGTGGGTGTTTGCGCCATGCCCAGCTGCATCTGCAGCGCCATGGTTGCACCAAACAAAATTGGCAAAATGCCCATATGCAGATTATAGGGCGGCACCCATGGAATTAAACCAAACAACGTGAAAATATTAGACGGATCCGGCGCCGATAAATCTTTCAGCCAGCCAAAAAAGGGCGCCTGGCGCATTTCAATGGTGACGAACAGAACTTTATACAGGCTAAAGAATACGGGGATCTGGATAAACAATGGCAAACAACCTGCGACCGGATTCACTTTTTCACGTTTGTAAAAGGCCGCCATCTCCGCTTGCAATTTTACCGGGTCGCCTTTGTATTTGGCCTGCAGTTCCTTCATCTTGGGGCCGGCAATCTTCATCTTTTGCATTGAATGAAAGGATTTGCTGACTATCGGATACATCGCCATGCGCACGATGATGGTAAAAGCAATAATGGCGAGACCGAAGTTGCCAAGGCTATGCCCCAGCCATGACAGGAAATGAAACAACGGCCGCGTAATGAGAAAGAACCAACCGTAATCAATGGCGAGATCAAGGCGCGGGATGCCGGCCTTGGTGTAGGCGTCGAGCAATTTCATCACCTTGGCGCCGGCGAATAATTTGCTGATGTCACTGATGCTGCCTTGCGGCGGCGCGGTCACAGCCTGCGCGCGGTAATCCACCTGAAAATCGCGCTGGTCGGCGGCAACTTTATGAAACGGCCAGCTGCCGGTTTCAACCAGTTGGCCATCGCGCACAAAGCGTGCGGTCACCGGTGCCGTCTGGTCAGGCACCATGGCCACCAGCCAGTATTTATCGGTGATGCCCAGCCAACCGCCAGTGCTATGCATCTCTTGGGCCGCCGCTTTGTCTTTGGTCAGATCGCCATATTTGGTTTGCTGCAGTTTCTGATTAAAAAAACCGAGCGGGCCTTCATGTAAAATAAACTGCGCATGTTCACCGCGATAGGTAACTGCTGTGTTGGGATTGGCCGTCGCCAAATTCGGAATATGCGGGCGCTGAATGCGCGCGAAGGGAAACACGCTGACAGCTTTGTCAGTGTGATTGATAACAGTGCGCGTGATGGTGAACAGGTAATTGTCATCGACACTTATTTTCATGTCAAACGTCACGCCCTGGCCGTTGTTCCACGACAGCGTCACCGGCTGCGCGGGGGTCAGTTGGTCATGGTCGGCTTTCCACAGCGTACTGCTGTCCGGCAGTTTCAGATTTTTGTCGCTGGCCAGCCAGCCGTTCTCCACATAATAAGGCGCCTCGGTATGGTCCGGCGACAGCAGCGACACGGTCTTATCATGCGCCAGCGTCGTATAATATTTTTTTAACTCCAGATCGTCAAACCGCGCGCCGGTCAGATTGATCGAACCAGCCAGGCTGGGCGTATCAATCACAACGCGTGCACCATTTGCGACTGTTGCATCGCGCGGCTTGATATCGCTGGGTACCGGCAGAGCGGCTGGCGCGGTATTGGCTGTCGTCGCGGCAGGCGCCTCTTTCAAGGCCTCAACGCGTTTTTCCGCGCGCAACCGCTCTACCCGCGGTTTTTCATAAAACCATTGCCAGCCGATCATGATGGCGAGCGACAGAATAATGGCAACCACCAGATTGCGTTGGTCTTGCGGTGACGGGCGTTGGTTCATATTACTGGGAATTTCTATCTGGTGGGCGGCGGATCATAGCCATAGCCGCCAAACGGGTGGCAGCGGGCCAAACGTTTTAGCGTAAGCAGCCCGCCTTTGGCTACACCGAATTGCGTGATGCAATCCCGCGCATAGCAGGAACAGCTGGGATAAAAGCGGCAGACATTGGGGGTAAAGGGAGAGATGCAGGTGCGGTAAAAGATAATGAGAATCTGGAGGCTAGAGGTTAAAAGCTGAACTGGTTTCATGGCTGCTTTCCAGCATCCAGCATCTTGCGTCCAGCCTCAACGACGCCTGCCTTTTTCAAACAATAGACGATATCTTTGACCAGCAGCTTATAATCCCGCGTCAGCACATCCTGGCGCGCAATCAGTGATAAATCATGCGGGGCGATGGCCTGGCTTTTAAGTGCATCCTCTACCGCGGCGCGCAACCGGCGTTTGGCGCGGTTGCGTTGCACGGCATTGCCAATCTGTTTTTTGCTGGCGGTAAAACCGACGCGGATGGTGTCTTCAGCAGGCCGTGCTTGGATGACGACAGTTTTAGCAATGCCCTTGGCAGCAGATTTTTGCAGCGCGACAAAATCGCGGCGTTTTTTAAGCCGCGGCGTCATGCGTCGTTAGGCGGACAGGCGCTTGCGGCCGATGGAACGGCGGCGGGCCAGAACGGCGCGGCCGGCCTTGGTCGCCAAACGCGCGCGAAAACCATGGCGGCGGGCGCGAACGAGTTTGCTGGGCTGATAGGTGCGTTTCATATTCTTAAAAACCTGTAAATCGGAGGGCAGCTTTTAGCTGTTAAAACATTAGGCTGTCAAGGATTACTGTTGAATATAGCCAATCTTGGTCTTCTTAACTGGCTCAGCCTTGATCAGTTTGTGAATAGCGCTAAATAATTCGGTGATTTCGTCGTCATGGGTGGCCAGTTGTTTTTCCAGCGCTTTGATCTTGCGCGCGATTTGTAAATGCGACTGGCTAACGGTTCGCAGCTCTACAAAAGCCCGCACGACCAGCAAACTCATGGCAACCGCCTGCGGTGAATTGAGCACACTGGCGAGCATGACCGCGCCATGTTCAGTGAAGACGCGGGTCGCTTTGCGGCGGCCGCCGCGACCGTTTGATGTCGCAATTTGCGACATCAAACCTCTCAAGTCATTGTTATCTAAAACAAAAGAAAAATCATTCGGAAAACGAATCGAATTTCGTTTGACCTGTTCATTCAATCGCGTAGTCGTAACACCATATAACTCTGCTAAATCAGAATCCAGCATCACGCGCTGGCCGCGTACCTGATAAATCTTGGTTTGCAGTTTCGGAATAAGCGTAACGCTCATTATTTAACCGTGTGTACCTGTGGAGCCAAACCCGCCATGGCCGCGGTCGGTCGCGGGCAATTCCCCTGTTTCATGTAGCGCGATCTGCACAAACCGCGCGACGATCATCTGGGCGATGCGCATACCGCGTTCAATGACAAAGGGTTCATCGCCCAAATTGGCCAAGATCACCTTGATTTCGCCGCGGTAATCCGCATCGATCGTGCCGGGGGAATTCAGCACCGTCACGCCATGTTTGGCGGCGAGGCCGGAGCGGGGCCTAACTTGGGCCTCATACCCCGGCGGCAGGGCAATCGAAATGCCGGTCGGCACCAGCAGGCGTTCGCGCGGCGCCAATGTCAGCGGCGCGTCAACAGCGGCAATCAAATCCATGCCTGCTGCCTGTTCGGTGGCATAATCAGGGGTTGGCAAATCGGCGGCATGCGGCAGCCGCAGCATCTGCACAGTCAAACGGGGCATTAAAAGACTCCTATTTTTGAAAATATTCAATTATGTCAGTAACTAAACGCTGCGCGATCTCGGTTTTGGCACCGCGCGGATAATCTACCGCACCCGTCTCCGTAATCAAAGTCACAATATTATTAGTGGCGCCAATCGGCGCGTGTTCTACTGTCATCTGATTGGCAATCATCCAATCACAGCCTTTGCGCTGCCATTTTTCGGTGGCATTTTGAATCAAATCATTGGTTTCCAGCGCAAAACCGATGACCAAACGCGGCCTGTGTGGGGCTTTTTCACTAACGAAGGCCAAAATATCGGGGGTTTGGGTAAAAGTGACCGTCATTTCAGTCGATTTCTTCTTAATTTTGCTGATTTCCGGGCTATCTACCGTCCAATCGGCTACGGCTGCGGCGCAAATGGCGATATCGGCAGGCAGCGCGGCCTTAACCGCTGCCAGCATCTCTTTGGCCGTCGGCGCAGAAACAGTTTTAATGTGCGGCGGCACCGGCACCTGCAGCGCGCCATGGATCAGCGTCACATCCGCACCCGCTGTCGCTAGCGCCGCGGCAATGGCGACACCCTGCCGCCCGCTTGAGCCATTGGTAATGCAGACATGCCGCACAGGGTCCAAGGGTTCTTGGGTCGCGCCGGCGGTGACGATGGCACTCAGAGAGGTGAGAGGTAGGAGCTGGGAAGATGGAGCATAATTGCTATTTCCCACCTCCCATGTCTCATTTCCTCTATAAAGCATAGCCTCAACCCCTCTAAGTATGTCAGCTACCTCCGCCATGCGCCCAGTACCGGTCTCGCCGCAGGCCATATCGCCCGGCATAGGACCGACAAAATGAATGCCGCGTTGTTTGAGCGTTGCAACATTGGCCTGGGTCGCGGCATGATCCCACATCATGGGGTTCATGGCGGGTGCAACGAGAACGGGCTTGTCGGTCGCAAGCAAAATAGTGGAAGCCAGGTCATCCGCTAAACCATGCGCCATTTTGGCCAGCAGGTTGGCGGTTGCGGGCGCCACGACAATCAGGTCCGGGTCGCGGGCGAGGCGGATATGCCCCATCTCCGCTTCATCGGTCAGCGACCATAAGTCCTTGTAAACCTTTTCACCCGCCAGTGCACTGACGGAGAGTTCGGTCACAAACTGTGCCCCGGCGCGGGTCAAAATGGGGACCACACGCACCTCGCGCTCCTTCAAGCGCCGGATCAGCTCCAGACTTTTGTAGGCAGCAATCCCGCCGGAGATGATGAGATGGATGGTGGTCATAGGTTATGAAAGTAATAATCTGGTTGATTTTATTATCTAAAATACATTTATAATATAGCATAGCTTAAAAGAGTAGGATTTTATGATGACCCTAACTTTGTACGATATCGCATTGCCATCGGCGCGGCCCTATAAGGCTGAATATGAATTAACAGTAAAGCAAATCAAAGATTTCTTGACGCGCTTAATAAATACTGCAAATGGCGAGCCAGTTTCACCTTCTGAATTGTTGGAAGCAGAACAAAATGTTGAAATTGATCCAAGATATTTAATTTTTAATATGGGCAGGCTCATGGAAGTGGTGGCCAGCTTTGACTATCCGAGTTTACACGATGCGGTAAAAGAGCTTATTGCCGATGCGATGGAAGCAGATGTTTACACGCAAGCTGCTACCTTTACGATGATGTCTCGCTATCATCCGGCTAGTAAAAACAGGATTGCCGATTTTGGAGATAACCAATCTAATGTAAGACATGGTTATTTAACCAATACACAACGAAACCTATTGCATGATTTGCATGATCATTTTGGCGCCTGCCTGCTAAAAAGAAACAGGTTTGTATTGAAGGAATTGTACAGTCGTTTTGATGCGGCATTAAATAATGAAAAAGTGCGTTGGAACATTATTGAGCGGCTTGCAGATGGTTTACGTGTTTTTAAAAGCATTGTAGGTGAAAAATGGCCGTATATTGTGGAAGATGGAGATTTCAAACATATTGAAAATGTTATTTGCAAATTAGATCGTGGCGATTATGGCAGAAAAGTTTTAAGCCAAATTGAAAGTAATAATACGGATCTGCAGCCATAATGTAATGCCAAATCTTCAATATGATATTTTTTATGTAAGCGCTGCGCGTAGTGAAAATTTGACACGCAATATAAGCGATTATTTAAATGGTTTGGACGAAAATGGTTTGCTAGATGAAAATCTTTTTATGCGGTTATCAACTGCCGTAGCGATCCTTTCTTCTCCAATTATGAACAGAGGCCACAAAAACGGTCTGCGAGAATATGGAGAAAATTTTATTGCATTTTTAAATTCTGATGAATTGTGTTTACAACAACGTATACTGGGTAAAACAATCATGCTTGATGTATTTTATGCCAGAAATGACCACGCCAATGCAAAGCGCCTATTCTATCAGGCTGATGGCAGTTTTGATCAAGATTTTTTAAAGTTGGTGAAAGAACAAGCTGAAAAATTCTATAGCATTGCCAAGGATATTATTGGATTTAAATTGGTAACTGCAAACGATCTTCAATTTAATCTGATAGTTACAGAAGAAAGCCATGTTCGTAATAAATATTTGGCACTGTCAGAAAAAGCAAATCGGATTCTGGATGGTGTTATTTATGAAATGCGTCCTCCTATGTCTAATACATTTAGAAAGCGTATTAAAGAATTACAAAAATACTTTGCGTTTATGTCAACTGGCTTAGATAACATTAAAAATAAGTGGCCCACAACATCTTTAGAGGGTCGGATTATTTCTGTACCGGTAGGAACGCCAAATTATAGTTAACCCCAATGCACTGCCACAATGCCGCCGGATAGTTGGCGGTATTGGGCGCTGGTAAAACCGGCGGCGCGCATAAGGTTGCATAGTGCATCGGGCGCGGGAAACCGCTCGATGCTTTCGACCAGATACTGGTAACTGTCTTTATCCTTGGCGATTAGTTGCCCTAGGCGCGGGATCAGCTGATGGCTATAGGCGCTGTATAATTTCTGCAGCGCCGCGTTGGGCAGTCGCGAAAACTCCAGGCAGTAAAACCGCCCGGTGGGTTTGAGTACACGGCGCGCCTCACGCAACGCCTTATCCAGATGCGTCACATTGCGCAGGCCGAAGGCAATTGTGTATACGTCAAAGTGATGATCCGGAAAGGGTAGGTTTTCGGCATTGCCCACACTCCATTGGATGTCGGTAATACCGTTTTTATCGAGCAACCGGTCGCGCCCGACGCGGACCATGTTTTCCGTCAGGTCGCAAACGGTGATGTTTGTTGCACCGTGACTCGCCGTGTGCATCAGCCGCGCAATATCGCCGGTGCCGCCCGCGACATCCAAAATTATTTCGCCCGCACGCGGTTGCACCAGCGTCACAAAACCGCGTTTCCACAACCGGTGCAGCCCCAATGACATGGCGTCGTTCATGATGTCGTAATTACGCGCGATATTCTGGAACACGCCTTGGACGCGTTGGGTTTTTTCGGTTGGCGTCACGCGGGTGTGGCCGAATTCATTAGAATGGCGAGAGGCAAGAGGCGAGAGGCGAGACATCAACACTAAGATAAAGATAAGTGTTTTAAAAATATATAAAAGATTAGATAATGTAGTGATTATTCGCTTCTCGCCTCTTACCCCCTCGCTTCTTATATGCCTGAACTCCCCGAAGTTGAAACAACGATGCGCGACCTGGCCCATCATGTCACGGGTCAGCGCATCAAACATGTGCTGGTGCAAAGCCGCAAACTGCGCCTGCCGGTTGCGAAAAATTTTGAGGCGCAGCTGGCTGGCGCCACCATCGTGCAGCTGACGCGGCGCGCGAAATATATTCTGGCGGAACTCAACAACGGCCACACGCTGGTCATTCATCTGGGCATGAGCGGGCGGCTGCGCTGGTATCCAAAAGCCAAGGTGCGCGATGAAAGATACGCCAAGCATGAGCATGTGATCATCACGCTCAAGGACGGCAGCGGCTTTATGTTTCATGACCCGCGCCGTTTCGGCCTTATGATTATCGTGCCGACGGCGGAGGTGATGCAGCACCGGCTGTTCGCGCATATCGGGGTTGAACCGCTTGCCGCATCATTTACCAGCAAGAAATTGCATGATATTTTGCAAAAATCAAAAGTTGCGGTGAAAGTCGCACTGCTTGATCAGACGCGCATCGCCGGCATTGGCAATATTTATGCGTCAGAGGCGCTATTTTATGCGGGTATTGATCCACGCCGAACTGCCAACAGTGTAACATCGGCCGAATGCGCCAAACTGGCGCCCGCCATCAAAATGGTGTTGCGTAAATCGATTAAAGCGGGTGGCAGTTCGCTCCGCGACTATGCGCGCACCGATGGCGGCATGGGACATTTCCAGGACCAGTTCGCCGTCTATGGCCGCACGGGTGAGCCGGGGTTAAAGGGCTGCGGCATTGTTGAGCAAATCACCCAGGCCGGGCGCAGCACCTTTTGGTGCCCGGGGTGTCAGAGTTGACTGGCGAATTTCTCTCCGTTGTCATCCTCGACCATTAGGCGAACACAAATTGCCCAAAGCAATTTGTTCTGATGAGCCTTAGGTTGGGGATCCAGTTGTATTAACTTTTAGGCCAACTGGATCCCCAGGACTAACAAATGTTACCCATCATCATCGCTACGCGATTGGACGATGGACATTTGTAAATGCCCGAGGATGACACCGAGAGTGAGTAAGCATCCAAGAGATATATACTTCCATAGGTATTTCCTTTTATATATCCGCATGACGTCCACCACCATAAATGACCTGCCGTTGCAAACTGACGCCAGCCTCAATGATTATTTCCAGCTGTTGAAACCGCGCGTGATGCTGCTGGTGGTCTTCACCGGTTTTGCCGGATTATGGCTGGCGCCAGGGCATGTGCATCCGTTGTTGAGTTTCGTTGCGGTCCTATGCATCGCGCTGTCCGCTGGCGGCGCGGGCGCGATCAATATGTGGTGGGAGCGTGGCATCGATGCCAAAATGCGCCGCACGCAAAACCGCCCGCTGCCGATGGGGCGTGTGACGCCGGATGATGCACTGGCACTTGGCATCATGTGTATTGGCGCGTCAGTGGCGCTGATGGGATTGGCGCTGAATTGGGTTGCCGGTGGATTACTGCTGACTGCGGCGCTATTTTATATTTTCATTTACACCATCTGGCTGAAACCCAGGACGCCACAAAATATCGTTATTGGCGGCGCGGCGGGCGCCTTCCCGCCGATGATCGGTTGGGCGGCGGTGACGGGCGATGTGACGCTCGCGCCGTTGCTGTTATTCCTCATTATCTTTTTCTGGACGCCGCCGCATTTTTGGGCGCTCAGCCTCTATGCGCAAACCGATTATGACAAGGCCGGTATCCCGATGCTGCCCAATGTTGCAGGTGAAGCGGTTACAAAAAACCAGATGCTGTTGTATACGCTGGCTCTAATTCCGCTGTCTTTTGCCCTCTATTTTATCGGTCTTGGCAGTGTTTTGTATCTGGCGGGGGCGGCGCTGTTAAACGCCCTGTTTTTAGTAGCGGCCATTCGTGTGCATCGGGATAAAAGCAATCACGACAATTACCAACGCGCCAAACAGATGTTCGGCTATTCGATCTTTTACCTGTTTATGATGTTTCTGCTGTTGATGCTTGACCATGGATTAATGCGATGACTGACGATAATAAAACAACCAGCACCGCAACACCGCAATCGCCCAACCGCCGCCGCCGTAATCTGGCCATCCTGATTATTTTGGTGGCTTGGGCGATGCTGATCTATGGCATCACCATTCTTAAAATCATCGGGCCGAATGCCGGTGGCTGATTGTGGCGTCTGATCCTAAAATAAGTAATCGTCGCCTCGTTTTGATGATGGTGGGTCTGCTGATAGTGATGTTGGCCCTGTCGTTTGCCGCGGTGCCTTTATACCGTTTATTCTGCGCCAAAACCGGTGTGGGCGGCACCACGCAACGCGCCGCGCAGCTGCCGGGCAGCGTCTCCAATCGCAAGATCACTATTCGATTTGACAGCGCGGTGGATGCCGCATTGCCGTGGCATTTCGTGCCTGAAGTATCGACGCTGCCGCTAGCGCTGGGCGCGCAGGGTATGGTGAATTTTAAGGCGCATAATAACAGTAACCAGCCGATTACCGGCACGGCGGTCTATAACGTCAACCCGCTCAAAGCCGGGAAATATTTCAACAAGATCCAATGTTTTTGTTTCGGCCAGCAAACGTTAAACCCGGGCGAAAGCGTTAATATGCCAGTGGTATTTTTTGTCGATCCCAAAATGAATGACGACCCAACGCTGGATGATGTGCAGCAGATTACGCTGTCTTACACATTCTATCGTGCGGATAGCGCGGCGCTGGATAAAGCGACACAAAAATTTATTGCCAAGCCATGATCCATAATTGGCGTGGGCTGGAATTTTAATCAAGACCTGTTAGACTCACCATGGATTCTAGCCACCCGAGTTTTTTATGTCTGATACTGCAATTACCGTCGAAGCCCCGCATCCTCACCCGTTTCATATCGTGCGCCCTAGTCCGTGGCCGCTGTTGTCATCGCTATCGGCGGGGCTGATCGCGGTCGGTATTCTGCTTTACATGCATAATACTAAAATCGGCGGTTTCGTGGTCGGCGCCCGGGGTATTGGTTTGGGCCTGCTTTGCATGTTTGCCTGCATGTATGCCTGGTGGCGCGACTGCATTTACGAAAGCACAGTCGAGCATGCGCATACGCCGGTCGCCAAGCTGGGCTTCCGTTACGGCATGGTGTTTTTTATCACGTCCGAAGTGTTATTCTTTTTCGCCTTTTTCTGGGCGTTTTTCTGGGCTGCGCTGTATCCCGGCGCGGGCATCAACCACATGTTTCCGCCCGCGACGATCCATACCGTTGACCCGTTCCATCTACCGTTTCTGATGACGCTGATCCTGCTGCTGTCCGGGACCACGGTGACCTGGGCGCACCATGCCTTTGTCGAAGGCAATTTGAAGGAGGCGAAGCAAGGCTTGTGGTGCACGGTACTGCTCGGCGCGTTTTTCTCCTGCCTGCAGCTGTATGAATACACGCATGCGGAATTCGGCTTTAAGGACACCGTCTATGCCTCAACCTTTTATATGGCGACAGGGTTTCACGGGCTGCATGTGTTGATCGGCACCATCTTTTTGGCGGTATGCCTGATCCGCACCTATAAGGGGCATTTCAGCGCGCGCGAGCATTTCGCCTTTGAAGCCGCGGCCTGGTACTGGCATTTCGTCGATGTGGTGTGGCTGTTTCTGTTCGTCGCCATTTATTGGTGGGGCGGCGCGCGCTAACGCGCTTTAGGTATGAGGTATGAGGCGTGAGGCATGAGATTACTTATCCCATGACCTGTGCAAGCTATATAACATCTTACCGATTTCTATGTATTCTTGATTGAGCGCGGTATAATCTTCAACGCTTATATATTTCAGGTCTTTGGCGTAGCGCAGCCAAACGCGCATTTCTTCACATGAACCAAAAGCCATCATTATAAAGCGTTTCAATTCCGCGCTGGATACTTTCCGTTTCGCAAAACCTTCCGCATATTAGCGCAGATTGATTTGCTGGCACGGCGTGACTGATCCGCTAAACCACCATATTGCTCAGTCTTTGGAAGGGTTTGGCTTAAAGTATGAATTGTGAGTGAGACATTATACGCACGCTTGAAAACATCTAAATCCTGAAACGATGTTAACGGCGCTCTCATGCCTCACGCCTCAAACCTCATGCCTTTGCTTCTATGACTTTGGGCATAGGAGCGAGGATGCACATCATCTGGCGGCCTTCCAGCTTGGGGGCAACCTCAACGCGGGCGATGGCGCCTAATTCTTCCTGCACCCGTTTCATAACCTGGGTTGAGACCTGCAGGTTGGCCATCTCGCGGCCGCGGAAACGCAGCGTAAATTTGACCTTGTCGCCTTCTTCTAAAAAGCGTTTGGCGGCGCGCAATTTGATTTCCAGGTCATGAATATCGATATTGGGACGAATCTTCAGTTCCTTAATCTCGACCACTTTTTGGTTTTTACGCGCCTCGTTCTTTTTCTTTTGCAGCTCGTAACGGTATTTGCCGTAATCACCGATCTTACATACTGGCGGCGCGGCATTAGGAGAAATTTCAATCAAGTCGAGGCCGAGGTCGCGGGCCTTGAGCACCGCGTCGCGCGGTGACATCACACCGAGCATTTCGCCATCCTGGTCGATGACGCGCACTTCGGGGACGCGGATTTGTTCGTTGACGCGCGGGGCGTCTTTATCAATTTGCGGTTGTGGACGGCCACTGCTGTCCAAAGGTCGTTTTTGCAAAGGGTCTCTCAATCAATAGTTACGGGGAAAGCATACGCTAGAAGCGGGTTTGACCACACAACGCAGGTATACTTCAAGCGTTTTTCAAACATTATGCGTGAAAGCTACGTGAAAACCGTCATACGTGACAGTTTTGCCGCAAATAATATCATAAATATAGATAATCACGCCGCTAGGGCGAGATCGCTTTGTGTCAGCAGCGCATAGACCGCATCGGCCGAGGTGGCACCGCGCAGGCGGTCAACCAAACCATCATCACGGAGCGCACGCGAAATACGCGCCAGCGCCTGCAGATGATCTGCACCCGCTGCTGCTGGCGACAGCAACATAAACATTACATCCACCGGTTGGTCATCAACCGCATCATAGGCAATTGGCGATTTCAGTTGTGCGAAAATGCCCACCACATGATCAAGGCCGGTGAGCCGTGCATGCGGCACCGCAATGCCCTTGCCCAAACCGGTCGAACCTAATTTCTCACGCGCGATGGCGGCATCCAAAATCACACGCTCATGTATGCCGGTCAGCCGGGCGGCGGTCGCCGCCAGATGGTGCAGCGCGGTTTTCTTGTCGGACACTTTCAGCGCGGCCAAAACCGCATTGGACGATAGGAAATCCATTAGCCTTCGCTTCCTGTTTTAAGTTCGGCGGTCTTTAATTCAGCGCGCTCGGCCACGTGATGGTCGCGCAGCTTGTCCTTGTGCTTTTTAATTTGCGCGGTCAGCTTGCCGACCGCGCTGTTAACGGCGGTATAGGGGTCGGCGTTTTCGCATTCGGCGGCAATTACCTGGCCCGGCACATGCAAATGCGCGCTCACGCTGAACATATTATGTTCATGGGTGATGGCCAGTTCGCATTCCTGGCTGCGGTCAAAATATTTGACCAACGTTTCATGGAGACTGGTCTCGGTGTGGGAGCGCAAGGCCTCTCCCAAATCAAAGCCCTTGCCTTTAACGGTAATTTGCATGTGACGCGTGGGGTTCCTGAATTATTGGTTTAGTCGCGTGTTCGTAAGTAATGCCAGCCGCTCAAACGGCCATTAACATTACCAGTTGTTCATACATGCTATCGAACTTTTGGGGGAACTGTCAAGCAATGAAAAATTTATGAAGTAAAGAAAAGATGAAAGTGACACTTCTTCAACTATAACAAAGTAATTTGTTGTTATAACGTAAAATGGTCAAATATTTGTGAATTCCCGTATTATAATACATTGCCCTGTCGAAAAGCAGCGCGTGCTTTGGCAGCTGCTGGAACTGTATTATGGCACAACGCACGACGGCGTGCAGAGGCAGACAAAATTCTTTCTTTTGGGGTATCGCCGGGCGGTGGCGGTGAAACTTTTGCCATCTGCACATCCAATTTTTGCAAAATTGCCGAATTCTTACAACCTTCAACGAGTGCATCAAAAACATCTTCGCCAACGGCATCAATAAATTCCGCCAATTTTTCATTGCGATCATTAGTGAAGTGATTATCGACAATATAGGATAAAGCAGTCTCGCCTCTATTGTTAGGAATATCTAAATAATCGATTTTTTCCTTATCCGTTAATGGTGTTAAAGCACGGGCAAGTTCGTTGGTGTTGCAAAGCGCCATGGTTTTAATGATAGTGTCACCCGTAATATGCATTTTAAAACACATGACTTTGCGATATCTTACATCATCAGCACCTTCCAAAATTGGCCATAATAATGGCAAATCTTTTTGATGCGCTGTGGCAGGCAAAGGATTATCACCAGTTGGGAGCGCCAAGAGTATATCGATCCGCCGATACGGAGAGTTGCGCCTTACCCATTTTAAAAAGGCCGGCTTATCTTGCGTAGCCCAATATATAAAATTTGGCGTTGTTCTGGCCTTTGTCATTTCAATCCTTGGTCTTAATTATCCTTAAAGACTTACCAGATCGTAATTTTGACTGTCAAATTATTTATGCTTACTTTGCCGCTTGCGCTGGAAAGATGACGGGATATTAAGCGCTTCGCGGTATTTGGCGACCGTTCTGCGGGCGATTTCGATGCCTTCGGACTGCAAGACCAAAACCAGCCGGTCGTCCGACATAATTTCGCCCGGGGTTTCGGCGGCGATCAACTGTTTGATGCGGTCCCTGACCGCGGATGAGGCATGGCTGTCCGCGCCATGGGCATTGGCAATCGCCGCATTAAAGAAATATTTGAGCTCAAAGGTGCCACGCGGCGAGGCCATATATTTGTTGGTGGTGACGCGGCTGACCGTACTTTCATGCATACTGACGGCGGCCGCGATATCTTTCAACACCATCGGCTTCAAGGCGCTAATACCCTCCCGGAAAAAACCGTCCTGTTGGCGGACGATCTCGCTGGAAATTTTGAGTATCGTCTCCGCGCGCTGGTTGAGCGCCTTGACCAGCCAGTTGGCGGCCTGAAAGCGGTCGGCCAAATAGGCTTTATCTTCTTTATTGCGTGCGGTGGCACCGACCCGCGCCATATATTTCTCATTAACCAGCACACGCGGCAGCGTTTCGCTGTTCAATTCCAGTTCCCACACCAACAACCCGCTGGTCGCATCGCGGGCGCGACGCATCAAAATATCGGGGATCAATGTCGCGGGTGGCGCATGGTCAAACCCTGCGGTGGGTTTGGGGTCGCAGCTGCGCACATCTTTGATGAGTGTAGTTAAGTCATCGGCACTAACGCCGCATTTTTTGGCAAGGCGCGGATAATCATGCGCGGCCAGCACATCCAGATTATCAAGCAGCGTCTGCATCACGGGTGTTAGCAAATCGCGCTCCGCCAGTTGCAGTTTGAGGCAATCTTGTAGATCACGCGCGAAGACGCCTGGCGGGTCCAACTGTTGCAGCCGCACCAGCACGTCTTCCAGCAAATTTTCCTTAATATTCAATTGTTCAGCAAGAAAACCGAGGTTCGCGCGGCAATATCCACTTTCATCCAACTGATCGAGCAACAGAACCGCGACGCCACGTGCCATGCCTTCGAAATCGATATTGATCTGGTCGAGCAAATGCTGACGCAGCGTGCGTTTGTCGGCGGTCTGTGCCAAGGGGTCGTAATCGTCAGTATCAAAATTGCCGCCGCGGCCGGCCTCATGCCAATCATTATTGCTGTCATAGCCGCTGTCGCCGCCGATGTTGCTATCGCCTTCTACATCCAGCGCCGCCTCCTGCGCGCCCGGTTGCACGGGGCCTTTGTCGTCAAAAAAATCCGCGGTATCGCGCGCGGTGCGGATGTCGGGTTCAACCGGCGCGGGCGGTGCGGTGGTTTCATCATGCGTGGCGTCAATAATTTCTAATAGCGGATTTTGTTCCGCCTCCTGCGCGACCAGCGCACTCAATTCCAGGTTGTTCAATTGCAACAGCGAGATCGCCTGCTGCAATGCCGGCGTCATCATCAATTGTTGGGATGCGCGCACGTCCAAACGCAAACCGGGTGATGATGCAGCCATTGGTGAAGAGTCCTTGGTAAAGTTGCGAGACGCGCAATTTTTACGGCATTTACAAACGAATAGCAAACTTAGGCGCAGGTTAAATTTGCCAAGCTATGGATTTTCCGACACGAAAATTTTGCAAGCGGAAAAATTTTCAAAATGAAAAATATTTTCCCGAATCATGCGTTGCCATTCGATTCGCTTTCTGCTTATCGTCATCTCGCAGCCGCTTGAAATGTTTTCAATGCGGCGGCTCATTTGAGATGCAGCTGCGATATTGTACAGCGCGCCGGCTCAGATGTTTCATCACTGTTATAGAAGGGCGTCGAGGCTTGTAACCAGGCCGCACCGTCATTCTATTGCCAACCGCAGTTAAAAAGGATGCCCATGTCATTAGCCGCTGTCCGTCTCGAGATGAATTTTGTACCTGAGATTGATCTGGCTGTGGATATGGATGGCGAGCAGCTGGAATTATTTCCGCTGCCGACCGTAGCGGTTGAGCAATCGGTGGCCGCCGCAACCGCTGCCGCCCGCGCTTTGTGGCAAAAGGCGACCGGCACCTTGCAACTGTGGTTTGGCGCGACGGTGTGGCAAAACTGGCTGTCGCAACTGGTGCCGACCGGTCTCACACCCGATACTTTCATCGCTGCCGCGCCGACCAAGCTGGTCTTGGACTGGACGCGCACCCATTACCTTGATGATATGTTGCGCCAGCTTAAAAACCTCATGCCCGGTTTGCAAGCGATTGATCTGCAACTGAACCCAGCACTGTGTGATATGGCGCCGGTTGTGGCCGAGTTGCCTTTGCCAGTCGCGCCTGCCGCGGTGACCGTCATTGATTATGGCGCGCCAATTGAACCGCGTTCGACCTTTGACGCCTTTGTGGTTGATAAATCCAACCAGCTGGCGTTTGAAGCGGCGCGCCGCGTCGCGGGCTCTCAGCAGATGGAATTCAACCCCCTGTTTTTGCATGGCGGCGTCGGTTTGGGCAAAACGCATTTGATGCATGCGATTGCAAACGACATCCGCGCCCGCTATCCAGAGCGCCGCGTAGTGTATCTGTCTGCTGAACAGTTTATGTATCAGTTTATCCGCGCGCTGCGCGACAAGGATACCGTCAGCTTCAAGGAATTGTTCCGCACCGTGGATGTGCTGATGATCGATGATGTGCAATTCATTAGTGGTAAGGAATCGACCCAAGAAGAATTCTTTCATACCTTCAACGCGCTGATCGAACAGAATAAACAGATCATTTTATCGGCGGATAAATCGCCGGGCGATCTGACCGGGGTTGGCGCGCGGCTCACCTCACGTATGGCGATGGGGCTGGTGGTGGATATTCACCCAACCTCTTATGAATTGCGTCTGGGCATCCTGCATGCCAAGGCGGAGGCAAAAAAAGCGGCGGTGCCGTCAGAAGTCTTGGGCTGGCTGGCGGAACAGATCACCGGCAATGTACGCGAACTGGAAGGCGCACTGAACCGCCTGCTGGCACATGCATCATTGAACGGCGCAGCAATTACGCTGGAGTATGCCAAAACTTGCCTGGCCGACCAGTTGCGCACGTCGGTGCGCCGCCTGACGCTGGATGAGATTCAAAATAAGGTGGCGCAACATTTTAACCTACGGGTCTTGGATCTGCATTCAGCGCGGCGCGCGCGGGCAGTGGCGCGGCCACGCCAGGTGGCGATGTATCTGGCCAAACATCTGACCACGCGTTCGCTGCCCGAAATTGGGCGCAGCTTTGGCGGGCGCGATCACACGACCGTCATGCATGCGGTCCGCACGATTGAAAACCTGATGCAGGCGGATAGGCAATTGGCCGATGATGTCGCAGCGCTGCGCCGTCTGCTGTCGCAATAGATTGCGCCGCCCCAGCGCCTTTGTTACATTAGATAATGTTTTCTGCGCATACGCTTGACCGCGGCGGCAATTGCCGCCTGCAGGATGATCACGGTAAACCGGCTTCCTGCGATATCCGCGTCGCGGCCAGCAGTGGCGGCGTGCGCGCAGCACTGATTGCACTAAAGGCGGATGGGCGCGCAACGGGCGCCTTGGTCAGTTCGGCCAGTCCTCATGACGGCATTATCTATAAACGCCAGTCGGATGAGGTTGTTGATCTGATCCTCAATTACACTACGCTGGATGGCGAAATTCAATCCTGGCTGTTGGTATTGGCACCTACCGCAGGCGGCGTGTTTCCGGATGAACAAACCGTGACGGCAGTGATCAGCGCCAATAACCTGCCGCTGGCAGAATTTACCGTGGATGCCGCGTTGCTGCCGGAATCGCAATGTCTACAGCTGTTGGAAATTTACCGGCATCCGGCGCAAGGGGTAAAATGCCGCGCGCATGGCGCGGGTTATCCGGTGGATGTGACCAACTATGTCGCGGCGCTAGGGTTACCGGCAGAGACGATTTTACAGAAATGGCTGGTCTTGACGCCCACGCGCCGCACCCATGATGTGGAAGCCTTGCGTGATTTGCAGCAAAGTGTGGCTGCGCCGCTGCCCGTATCGCCGGCACCTGTGCAGCCCGCGCCAACCACCAAAACTGTTGCTGCTGATATTAAAATGCTGCCCGCACAGGATATGGCCTTCTCTGCGGCTGAACTGCTGCCAGTGCCGGAAACGGCCGTATCGCCGTCTCCGCGCGTGACGATGCCGCTGCCGCGCGCCGCTGCCCCAACCGGTAAAGCCACCCTGTTGGATGAGAAGGCGGTGGTTCAGGGCGCGATCACCGCTTGTTGTCTGGCAATGGTGGCGGATGGCAAGGTTGAAATGGCCGAACGTCGCCAAACCATGGATGCCATCATGCAAATTCCTGCCGCGCGTTATTTTCCGGAATATGATGTCAAATGTGTCATGGACGAACAATTGTCGATCTTACGGCGCAATCCCCAGGGCGGTGAACTGGCGGCGCTCAATTTCCTGCATAGGTTTGCCGGGCGCCGCGAAGGCGCGCAAATTGTAGACGCCCTCAAATTTTTCGCGGGCGTTGAGGCGAGTGAAACAAATCAAAAAATAGTGGCGCGGCTGATCGCGCTGCTCCAAAAACGGCAGGCGGCAGCATGATGGACGGCGCATTTATGAGCGATAAGGAGCGCGCGGCCTTGGCCGAAACGCTGGCGACGACAGGCTCGCTCGCGATCCATGAACATCACCCAGATCTGGTCAATTTGCGCGTCGGGTTGCATTGGGACGCCATGCCGGGCCAACTGTTTGACCTAGATTTGTCAACCGTGCTGTTAACTGCGGACGGCCAGGTCACGCATGATATGAATTGCATTTTCTATAACAACAAAATTTCGCCGTGCGGTTCGGTGCGCCTGTCTGCGGATGACCGCAGTGGCGCGCGGGGCCAAGGCGGACGCGATGATGAAATTTTAAAGATTGATTTAGGGCGGGTACCCCAAGAAATCACGCGGCTGGCTTTTATCGCGTCAATCTATAAGGCGGTTGAACGCCAGCAGAACTTCGGCCTGGTGCGCGGTGCGCAAGTCAGATTTTACAATGAAGATAAAAAGAACGACATCATCGCGTCATTCGATCTGTCGGAAGAAGTAGGCATTGCTACTGCTGCGGTGATTGGCGAACTGCAGCGTGTCGATGGCGGGCCGGACTGGAAATACATTACGGTCGGTGCTGGTGACGAAGGCGGCCTGGCGCCCATTCTGCGCGACTTCGGCGTTAATATTTAACGAATATCAAATGGCGGCGGTTTAGGCGGCGGCAAGCTGCGGCTCACGCTGGGCGGCCGGTTGTTAACTGTCACGTCAAAAGGCTGTGACGTCATGCCGCTTTGAAACAAAGCGTAAAATGCAAAAGCGGCGCTACTCAGACGTGTTGCGACAGGCAAATCATGCTGAACTCTATGGATCGCCGAATGTTCAGCTTTTTCCAGCAGGTGATAAATGATAACGCCGATGGCCAAGGTCAACTGCGGGTGACAGGCGGATGGCACATAACATTCTTTAACATGTTCGACCGCCGCATCAATTGGCGCCGCCAGCAGACATGTGGCGATAAAATTACGCAATGATCTTGAGGAAACGCGCATATGATCAGACTATCATAAAAACGTCATAATTTCCAGCAATCACTTACGGCATGATCAAAATCGGCGTGCCAGCATTCACACGGTCCCAAATATCGGCCATCTCGTCGTCGTTGACGGCAATACAACCTTCGGTCCAATCGCGGTTAGGGTGATCCATAGCCGCCGCGTCGCGGTCGTTAGGCAGACCATGGATCATAATCGCGCTGCCGGCGGGCAGGTCCATAGCACGCGCACGCGCTTCATCTATGGCATTCGGGTAATTAATGTGCAGGCTTTTGTAATATTCACTGCGTTCATTTTTGCGATCAATCATGTAAACGCCTTCTGGCGTACGGCCGTCACCAGCATACTGCTTGGTGCCGGTCGGATTAAATCCCAACGCGACGCGATATTTAGCGAGAATTTCACCATTCGACCATAGTTCCAGGCTGCGCTGCGCCTTGTGGACCACAACCAAATCTGCCTTTGGCACTTGGGCAAGCGCCGGTGCAGTCAAAATTAATAAAAAGAGAAGTAGAAAAACCGGGCGCATCACGCTAATCATCATCCCACGAAGAATTGTTTTTAACAGATTGCCCGATGATGCGCCAAACGCTTTTTCTTTGCCTAATGTTTTTTGCGCTGACCGCTTGTGATGCCGAGGCCGCTACCATCATTGGCACTGACAGCTATTACAATGTCACGGACGAAGATACCTTTGCCAGCGTGGGTGAAGCGCAAAATATCGGTTTTGTCGCGCTGCGCGCCGCCAACCCCGACGTCAACCCATGGGCCCCCAAGGTGGGCAATGATATTTTACTGCCAACGGCGACCATCGTTCCCGCCGCCGACCCGGGCAGTATCGTCATTAATATTGGCGAGATGCGGCTGTATTATTTCAAGGATATTGGGCAAGCGCCGGATGTATATCCGATTGGCATCGGCCGCGAAGGTCTGGCCACGCCATTGGGCGTGCAAAAAATTTCACGCAAGGCCGATCACCCGACCTGGTACCCGACACCGCGCATGCGCGCCGAAGACCCCAAACTGCCGGAGGCGGTGCCGGCCGGGCCTGATAACCCCCTGGGCAATTATGCGATGTATTTGGGCGATACCGAATACCGTATTCATGGCACCAACAAATCATGGGGGGTGGGGCGCCGCGCCTCGTCCGGCTGTATCCGCATGTACCCGGCCAATATCGAAAAAATTTATCCGACGGTGCCGGTCGGCACCGCGGTTAAAATTATCAATGAGCCGGTGAAAATGGCCTGGGTTGATGGCGCTTTATACTTAGAAGCACATCCCGATGCTGATTTTGCTGATGATATTGAAAATGACTATATGCCAAACGTCGCCGTGCCGCCTGGCATCATCCAAAAAATAAATGCGCTGGCCGGTGATAAACAGGACCAGCTGAACTGGCCGCTGATCCGCGATACGCTGCTGCAGCGCAATGGCTATCCGGTCAAAATCACCTCATGAACATTTTGCTGCTCGGTTCCGGCGCGCGTGAACATGGGCTGGCTTGGAAAATAAGACAGTCGCCGTTGTGCGGGACATTACATGCTGCACCGGGCAATGCCGGGATTGCGGATCTCGCCACCTGTCATGCCATCAATATTGAAGACCCAGCGGCGGTGGTCGGTTTGGCCGCGCAACTGCAAACGATGTTTGTTATTGTGGGGCCGGAAGGACCGCTGGCGGCGGGCGTGGTTGATGCTTTAAAGGCCGCGGGTATTTTAGCATTCGGTCCGACCCAAAGTGCCGCGCAATTGGAAAGTTCCAAAGCCTTTATGAAAGAAATCGTGGTCGCGGCCGGTGTGCCTACCGCGAAATATCGCCGTTTTACCGACGCCGTTGCTGCGAGAAAATATGCAGATGACCAGGGCGCGCCGATTGTCATCAAGGCCGATGGCCTGGCGGCGGGTAAGGGTGTCACGATTGCGATGACGGTGGCGGAGGCTCAGACCGCAATTGATGACGCACTGGTCAATAACGTGTTTGGCACCGCGGGTGCAGCCATTGTCATCGAAGAATTCATGGACGGTGAGGAACTGAGCTTTTTTGCATTATGTGATGGCAAAACGGCGGTGTCGCTGGGCGGCGCGCAGGATCATAAGCGTGTGGGTGACGGTGATACGGGTCTCAACACTGGCGGTATGGGCGCCTACGCGCCAGTGCCGTGGCTAACCGGCGAGATGCAGCGCGATATCATGGACCAGATTATCCATCCGGTGTTACATGAAATGCAGGTGCATGGTGCGCCCTTTACCGGCATTCTGTTTGCGGGCCTGATGAAAACCGACAGCGGTTTTAAGGTCATTGAATTCAACGCGCGGTTTGGTGACCCGGAAACGCAGGTCATTTTACCGCGCCTCGGCAGTGACATCGTTGAATACTTCCATGCTGCGGCGAAGGGCGAGCTAGCCGCGATGCCGACGCTCAGCTGGAAATCGCAGGCTGCCTTATGTGTGGTCATGGCGGCGAATGGGTACCCTGGCAGTTATAATAAAGGCAGCATCATTAATGGTGTGGAGAAAGCTGCCGCCATGCCGGGCGTACAATTGTTTCATGCCGGCACCGCGCGCAACGAGGCGAGCGAATTAACCGCCAACGGCGGCCGCGTGTTGAGCGTCGTGGGTCTGGGCAGTGATCTGCAGGATGCGAAATCTCACGCGTATAAAGCGCTGATGCATATTGACTGGCCGGACGGGTTTTACCGTCATGATATTGGCTGGCGCGCCTTGTCATAATTTTAACTAGTGTTTTAAACTGTAGCCGACATCTCACAAAACAAATAAAAAACATCATTATAATGTGAAGACTAATTGTCATTAAAAACAATTTTATTAACGTTAAATTTTTTGAACGCAATTTTTTTATTATAGTATAAATCTGTAAAATAACCAAAAAAAATTGGCGCAGGCGCAAAGAAAACAAAATTATCGAAAAACTGCTTAAGTAAATATTGTCTGTCGGGAGATGGAATTTCCCAATAAAGATAGTTATCAAGCCACACAAAAATTATAACAAAAATTAGCCATTTTAGAAATGGCGGGAAGTTTATTGATTTTGTTTGTTCCATATCATGACATATAACATTTTTAGACATTTCTTCTAATATTATCTCTTGGCATATCTTAATGAGCCTACTACAATTTATCTAAAGGATTTCAAATGTTCAAAACCATCACCCTAGCCTTAGGATTACTCTTTATGACCAACGCCGCCATGGCCGCCGATGCGACGCCAACCCCCTCAACCGACCCTGAAAACACGCTGGTGCTGACACTGGCGAATGGCCCGGTCACAATCAAACTGCGCCCTGATCTCGCGCCCAACCACGTGACGCGTATCAAGGAACTGGCGCGCCAGGGCTTTTACAACGGCATCGTTTTCCACCGCGTGATTGATGGTTTTATGGCGCAAACCGGTGACCCAACCGGCACCGGCTCGGGCGGTTCCGGCAAAAAAATTAAAGCCGAATTTTCGGCGCAGCCGTTCGTGCGCGGCACGGTGGGCATGGCGCGCTCCTCATCACCGGACAGCGCGGACAGCCAGTTCTTCATCTGCTTCAAAGACGCGCGTTTCCTCGACAATCAATATACGGTCGTTGGTGAAGTTGTCAGCGGCATGGACAATGTTGATAAAATTAAACGCGGTGAGCCGCCGCAAAACCCGGACAAAATCATCAAACTGCAAGTCGCAGCTGATGAGGCGGGTGCGGCGAAACCGGCTGCTGCTGCAAAGTAAGTTAAAGACGTTTCGCTCAAGGTCTTGCTCTCCCTTATAGGGAGAGGTCGAACTGCTTAGCGCGCTTCTTGGGGCGCGCTTTAGCAATTCGGGTGAAGGGTAACTTCAACAGTTACCCCTCACCAAGACATTCTAAAGCTCTGCTACGCATTCGCTAAGAATGTCTATCCTCTCCCTGCTAGGGAGAGGGAGCTTCTTTGTCCAATCACTTCGTACGTTTAGTTTTTGATATTTTTACCTCAAACGGTAAGCGCTCTTCATTAACAACTTGCGTTAGAAAAATGGTGATAGCCTCTGTCATCGACATCCCCATTTGTTTGAACAATTTTTGTGCCTTATCTTTCAGATCTGCGTCAATGCGTACATGGATAACTGTTGTTCTGGTCATAAAGAAATGTATCACAAGTGTGATACGACTGCCAGTAAATTTTATGAAAGTATTAAAAAACTTGTTTAAAAATTACTTTCACTGTTAACTTAGATGGCAACCAACCCATATTTAAGGAGATAAAACATGGGCAAATCGATAAAAATTTACAAACCAAGACCAGGCGATAATATTACTGATGCAGCAGTGGATGTTGTTTTACTGGCAAATAATCCGCCTGTTCGCCGTCGGGGGGGGGGATAAAACCTGTTGTTCTTGAATTCAATGGTATTTTAATTCCAGTTAAAGCCGACAGTGTACAAAATGAAATTGTAGCAAATTATTTTGCTAAAACGGATGACGAAAATCAATTATGGAAAAACTCTCCCGAAGGTCGTGCCTCTAAGCGTAAACACGCTTATCAAAATAAAAAACGCAAGGTGCTTGATGCACAAATAGATGAAACTATTGCAAATACCGATTTGGATTTAAAAGACTTTCAAGCTTGGCAACAATGGCTTGATGCAAATCAGGATGGTTATGGAGCAGGTATCATGAATTATGCTGCACGTTGGATGAAAATTATGCAGGTTAAAATGGAAGATGGGGCAAGCCTGTTTGATATTGCAGATAAATCATCTCATGAGGCTGATAACGAAGGAATTACTGGTTTTATGTATGGCGCTGCTGTTCAAATCCTAACTAAATGCTGGAAACACGGTGACGATTTAGGAAAATAGCATAATCGTCAATACATGCCAGCGGAAGAAGCAGATGCAGCGGTTGAAGCAGGTAAAACTGTCAATCCAGCCGTTATGACTATCACTTTGTAATTTTTTTACGTTTAATCTTGCCGGATGGTAAAAAATCATCCGGCATAGGTTTCCCAACAATCATTCTTGGACCGCGTGTATAACCATTAAACACATCGACCAGCTTAGTTTTTAATTTTTTGACGCTGCGTAATTTTGTCATGCCGCTTTTAATTCCGACTGCGGCAACAGTTCCATTACGCATTTGGCCATCGTTTCCGAGGCGCGGGAGATAACATCGGTCATATAATAATTATTAACCGGTGAGATAAACGGCGTCGGGTCAATCGGCCCCGGTGTGCCAAAATCGCGGACAGGTGCGGGCACAATGTGACCGATATTTTTAAACGCATCGCTATGCTTGGCTAGATCGTCACGCACATCGGCGATGCTGATATAATCCAAACCGGCGCCCAGATAATCTGACAATGCACGAATGATTTTCCAGTCTTCCTTGGCCTCGCCAAGGGGATAAACCGCGGCGCGCGCCTGTTGGGCGCGGCCTTCGGTATTTACATAGGTGCCGTTCTTTTCGGTATAGGCACAGCCCGGCAAAATCACATCCGCACGCGCCGCGGCACGGTCGCCATGATGCCCCTGGTAAATGACAAATGTTTGTTTCAGCGCCGCGATGTTAATCTCATCCGCGTTTAATAAATACACCGCGCGAATGTCGCCATTGGCGCAACCGGCATAGATACCGGCGGTGTCCCGCGCCTCACGCTTGTGCGGCGTGAAGCCAACCTCTAAGCCTGTCACGAGGCCGGTTGATGTGTGCAATACATTAAAGCCATTCCAACCATCGCGTTGCAGATACTGATTGGCAATGCGTGCCAGCGCTGCCTGTACTGCCGCGCCATCACGGCGGTTGAGCGCGCCCTGACCAACGATAACCATAGGCTGTTTGGCATTTTTCAACACCTCCGCCAAACTGTGGCGGCCGTCAGCAATCTGCTGCAGGACGCTCGACACATCACCGATATGTTCATAAGCATAGGCAAGATCATACGCTGTGCCGATAACCGACACCGCTACATTCCGTTGGCGCACAGCCTTGCGGATACGGGCATTGATGATAGGTGCCTCAACCCGTGGATTAGTGCCGACCAAAACAATCACATCCGCGCTATCGATCCCGGCAATGGTCGAATTGAACAGATAACCGCTGCGCTGCGTCGTATCAAACGTCTCGCTGCGCTGGCGGCAATCCAGATTATGCGAACCCAAACCTTCCATCAAACGCTTGAGCGCGATCAGTTCTTCCGCCGCGCACAGGTCGCCGGAAATGGCGGCAATTTCGCTGCCCTTGAGCGGCGCCAAGACATCGGCAATCGTCTGAAAGGCCTTATCCCAGGTGACAGCCTGCAATTTGCCATTGACGCGCACATAGGGTTTGTCGAGCCGCTGACGTTTCAAACCGTCATAGGCATAGCGCGTTTTATCGCCAATCCATTCTTCATTAATATCTTCATTCAAACGCGGCAGAATTCGCATCACTTCGCCGCCGCGCGCATCGATGCGAATGTTGCTGCCCACCGCATCCAGCACATCAATGCTTTCGGTTTTCCTGAGTTCCCACGGCCGTGCCTTGAAAGCATAGGGTTTGGAGGTCAGCGCCCCCACCGGGCACACATCCACCAGATTGCCCGATAGCTCCGAGGTTACCGCCTTTTCGATATAGGTGCCGATTTCCATATGCTCGCCGCGGCCGAAGGCGCCCAGCTCGTCATTCCCCGCAATTTCATCTGAAAACCTGACACAGCGCGTGCATTGGATGCAGCGCGTCATGGAGGTTTTGATCAGGGGACCAAAATTTTTATCGACGACCGCGCGCTTGTTTTCCTGATAACGCGACCGGTCAAACCCATAACCCATGGCCTGGTCCTGCAGGTCGCATTCGCCGCCCTGGTCGCAGATCGGGCAATCGAGCGGGTGGTTGATCAGCAGCATTTCCATCACGCCCTTGCGCGCCTTGTGCGTCATCTCGCTGTTGGTCAGGACCTCCATATTGTCGCTGCAGGGTTGCGTGCAACTGGCAACCGGCTTGGGGGCGCCCTTCACCTGCACCAGGCACATGCGGCAATTTCCCGCGACCTTCAGCCGGTCGTGATAACAGAAATGCGGCACCTCAATCCCCAGCTGCTGACACGCCTGAAAAATCGACGTGCCGTTTTCAACTTCAATATTAATTCCGTCAATGATGAGGCTGGGCATCTAAACAAATCCTTGAGGGATGATTGTATAACGCGATTTGCAAAATGGCGGAAGGCCGCGTGTTAAATTATCCGTGCTTCTCGCAGCGTTTATTTACTAGCCGCGCTTCTCTCTACTCAACCGCCACTGTACTTTCGTCTGCGGCCCCTGCGTTTGTGTCGTCAGCACCAGTTGCAGCGTGCGGCGCGGCTGATCGCCTTGGCCCAGGTAAATAGAGGATTCGAGGCCCAGCATCGCACCGTTACAGCGGAACCGCCAGCCGATGCCGGACGGCAGCCGCAGCAACACCGCGCCGCCGTCGCTGGTCAATGACGCCTGCACGGTCGGGTGCAAGTGAAACCGGATCGCCGCCTGCAACCCCGCGCAGTCGCCGATCAGTGCATCCTCACCATTCAATTCCTCGCCATTTTGCAGTAACTGCAACGTGCGCCGGTGCAGTATGCCATATTGGGCGCGATAACCGTCATGCGTGGCCTCCAGCTGGCAATCCCCTTGCTGGTCATCGCGCGTTACCGTGACAAAAGAGGCGCGGCGTTTGATGCGGCGGACCACTGCGCCCGACCCCGCGAATTCACAGGAATTGGCATCCTGCAAGGTCAGCGTGCTATGTGCCGGCGTGGAGGATAGCGCGGCACGCCAGGCGCCCATACCGGGCCAGGCACCGCAATTGCTGATCAGCCGTTCGCGCCCCACTGATAGTTCAAATGACAGCGTGCCGGCGTGCGTATTGGGCGCCACCGCCGGCGTGCCGCAATCCATGATTAGCAAACTCCGGCCCGCGGACAGCCGTTCAAAACCGGAGGCCCCTGCCGATTTCAGCGTGCGGCCTTTAATATCCGCCTGCGACAAGACGGCATCCACCATAACGCCGCGCGCCTCCTGCGCGCCGTTGAACAGCGCAAAGCCGCCATCGCCATGCCGGAAGAATTTAAGCGCGATGCCGCCGCGGGCAATAGCATCCTGAATTTCCTGCGGCACCGGGCGGCGCTGGGCATGTAAAGCGGCGCGGATTTCCACCGCGCCGCGCAAGGCGTCAAACAGCGCGGCGGGCGACCGGCTGCTATGGCCGCCATCATCCAGAAATTGTGATTGCAGTGCCTGGGCATACTGGCGCAAGCCGGATGCCAGATAAACATTCCGTTCCGGCAGTGCCAGCGATGCCAGAATGAGGCCTTTCAAAGCCTCCAGTAATTCTAGACCTGACAGACCGTCCGGCAAGATGCGCGCCAGATGACAGGATTGCCGCGCGATACTGTCATACACCATATAGCGGAAATCATCATCGGCGCTGGCGCAGAAAAAATCATGCAGCAACACCCAGTTGGCCAGACGGCGGCCCATGACGCCGGGTGCCCAGCATTGCGCTTCATAATCGTGATACGCGTCAAGCCAGGCCTGCACCCATTTGCGCGCGGTGCGCCGTGCGGCATCGCCCCCCGCCGCGCGCAGATCACGCAGCCAGCAGAATGATTGCACGGCCTGGCGCCACGCGTCATTGGCGCCATATGGCGAAAAGTTTGGCAACGGGCATTCATGACTTTGCCCGGCGAACGCGAAATTACCACTGGCCAATTGAATCCCGGCATCCGCATCCGCGGGCCAGGTGTCTTGGGGCGGGATATTTAATTGCGCGGGTGCATCACGTGCCAGCGTCAATTTGTAAATCGGGCTGCCGAAAAACAGTGATTTGAGCGATTTACCCAGCGGCGGCGTGTCAGTTTTAAGGAGTGGCAGGCCCATTATACACCGCCCCGCAATTGCTGAATAATACTGGCGTAATTGGCCTGGCCTTTGCCGAAAATCGCCGTCCCGGCGACGAGGACATCGGCACCTGCGGCCACGGCATCCGGCGCGGTTTCAGGTGTGATGCCACCATCCAGCTGCAGGTCAATCGCGCGGCCGGACAGCGTAATTTTCTGGCGCACGCGCGCGATTTTTTCGAGCAGCGGGATAAATGACTGCCCGCCAAAACCGGGGTTGACCGTCATAACTAAAATAAGGTCCAGCATGTCGATGACATCGTCCAGCATGCTGATCGGCGTTGCGGGGTTAAGGACAACGCCCGCCTTGCAGCCGGCGGCCTTGATGGTTTGCAGCGTGCGATGCAAATGCGGGCCGGATTCCGGGTGGACGGAGATGATATCAGCACCCGCATCAATAAAGGGCGCGAGCAGCGGATCAACCGGCGCCACCATCAAATGCACATCGAATGGCTTTTGCGTCAGCGGGCGCAGTTGCTTGATAATCGCCGGGCCAAACGAAATATTCGGCACAAAATGCCCATCCATGACATCCAGATGAATATAATCCGCTCCCGCCGCATCGATGGCGCGGATTTCCTCACCTAATTTTGTGAAATCTGCCGCCAAAACCGATGGCGCAATTTTAATGGGGAGTTTCGGAATCATCGACCGTCAATCGTAACATAAAGGCCCCATAAAAAAAGTGAGAACGGAGGGGGAACTGATACATCCTAATCTGGTTTATAGTCGTTCGTTAATCTATTTTCCAAATCTCATTATAGCCGCGTTTAGCCATTGTCTCGGTTCGACTCTTTATTGTTTCAGCACTCCAGTCTGCTGCTTTAGAAGAATAGTCAGAAATAAATTCTCTCAAATAAGCGAGATTAAGTGTTCTATCATTTAGTTTTCCCTCTAATAATTTCATTTTATCTGATGGCGTTAAATTTCCTAAGCTAGAATTCATCTGTTTTGAAATAAGCAACAAATTACCTATACTGTGTAAATATTCTGTGTCTACGTTTGCATCAATCTGTGACGAATTTTGTGGAAAAAAATGTTCAGTGTTGTAGCTTTTTTTAAAAACTGATGGATCGGGTTTGAAAATTTCAACTCTTTCACCAGGCTTGTTTCTATAGTTATTAAAACGATCAAAGATATAGGCAACCATAGGATTAAAACTTGTAGAATAACCAGTAATTTTTGGATCTTGAAACTTGGAAACAAATACATCGCGTGAAATTAACTGACTTTTTAGCCAAGAAATTAGTTCTTGAGTAGTACCTTTGAAATCAGTGGACTCATAATACCGTTTGCAAAATCTTGCATATTCTTTTTCTACCTTATTTCCAATCATTTCCCCGATTGCTGTATTAATGAAATGGAATTTTTCTAGAGATTCAAATAATCTCACTAATTCTTTTGATTTCTCTCTATCTTCGCCATGTCCACATTTTATAAAGCACTGAACAGCTGAATAAAGTAATGGAAAAATTTGCGAAACTTTGAACTCGCGTAATCCTTCAATAGAATAATAAGTCTGTTTGTAACGGTCTTCATCCTGTGACAAAGCTACTAATCCCGCCATTTCCAAATAATTTTTGTACTCAACTATAGATGCCGATCTTATAACTTTATAAAATTTAGAAAAATCCATTAATTGTTCAACAAATTGCTCGACACCAATTTCTTTGGCGTAATCGCGGACTTCTTTGTAAAGTTTCACTTTTGCAGTATAGCCATTTTTAGAGACGATAAAATATTTTATCATTCTCAAAAGAGTCTTTTCGGAATTTTCAACAATTTCATCCCAGGCTGCGGCAAACTCATCAATGCTTTGCTTAAATAAATAATTTTTTAAAAGATCACCTACTTCCAAATCCACTCCACGCGCATTTGTTCTTTCAAAAATCATGAAAGCTTCTTGAGGATCATCAATATCTATTTTAACTACATAGGCGCTTAATAGCGCTTCAACAAACTCTCCTAAAGCATCACGATCGAATTTTGATACATGCTCGTAAAAGAAAAAATCATAGATAGGTTTAATTTTATTGCGTTGACGCGCCACTTGTTTTTGTATGCGTTTTTTTCCGTCATTTACAGTAACAATAGAAGGAAAGTCTCCAGCCCAATCATAGTTAGATATATAATCGAAAGTTTCCTTAATAGATTTTGAGGGGATCAGTTTACGATCGATCTCATCACCTTTAGAGTCTAAATAAGAAATAAAATCATGAATTTTAACAGCTTGTTTTTGATTAACTACTTTTGCTCTTTCACGACAAGCTATAAGAAGCAAAATGATAGTAGTTAATCTTTGTTGGCCATCAACAACTTGGGCTTTTTTACCCTCATCCTTGCTCGATTCAAGAATGATTGTCCCTAAGAAAAGATTATCGGCTTTGGCTTCTTGTCTTTCTTTTAGATCGTTAATAAGTTCTTCTGCTTCGGCCCCACTCCACTTGTAGTCTCTTTGATATATTGGAATTTCATATTGAATAGATGATGAAAGAATTTCTCTGATAAATTTAGCTTCAGGTTTGATCATTCTAGCCTCGTTTGATTATAATTTTTGATCACGAGTACATAGTAAAATCAAGGCCTTATCTGACCATATTTCGGGCTATACAAATATTTTAGATTTCACGCCACCCGCGGCAATGCATTCGCCGTATATTGCTTGATCCGCCGTTCGATTTCGGGGCGGAAATGGCGGATCAGGCCCTGTACCGGCCAGGCGGCAGCATCGCCCAGCGCGCAAATCGTGTGGCCTTCAATCTCCGTCGTGACATCCAGCAGCATGTCAATTTCATCGAGGCGCGCGTTGCCCTTGACCATGCGTTCCATGACGCGCCACAGCCAGCCGGTGCCCTCGCGGCACGGCGTGCATTGGCCGCAGGATTCATGCATGTAGAATTTGGACAGGCGCGCGATGGCGGCGACGATATCAGTCGATTTATCCATGACAATCAGGCCCGCGGTGCCAAGGCCGGATTTCACCTCACGCAGCGCGTCAAAATCCATCAATACCGTATCGCAAATTTCTTTCGGCAACATCGGGCATGACGAGCCGCCCGGGATGACGGCTAGCAGGTTATCCCAGCCACCGCGCACGCCGCCGGCATGCGTTTCAATCAATTCCTTCATCGGGATGCCCATGGCTTCCTCAACATTGCACGGCTTGTTGACATGCCCCGAAATGCAAAACACTTTGGTGCCAACGTTTTTGGGGCGGCCGATACCCGCAAACCACGCCGCGCCGCGGCGCAAAATGGTCGGCACCACCGCAATCGATTCCACATTATTAACGGTGGTGGGGCAGGCGTAGAGGCCCGCGCCGGCCGGAAACGGCGGCTTGTTGCGCGGCTGGCCTTTTTTGCCCTCCAGGCTTTCGATCAGTGCGGTTTCCTCACCGCAGATATAGGCCCCCATGCCGCGGTGCAGGTAGATGTCAAAATCCCAACCGCTGCCACAGGCGTTTTTACCGACAAGGCCGGCGGCATAGCATTCATCAATTGCGCGTTGCAGATTAGAATTTTCCCCAGCGAATTCGCCGCGAATGTAGATGTAACAGGCATGCGCGCCGATGGCGAAACTCGCGATCAAACAGCCTTCAATCAATTTATGCGGCTCATGGCGCAGCAGGTCGCGATCTTTACAAGTGCCGGGCTCGCCTTCATCGGCATTGACGACCAGATAATGCGGCCGCCCGTCCGACACTTTGGGCATAAACGACCATTTCATGCCGGTGGAAAAGCCCGCGCCGCCGCGTCCGCGCAGCCCGGAGTTTTTGACATCTTCAATAATCGCCTCGCGCCCCTTGGCGAGGATCGCTGCTGTACCGTCCCAATCCCCCCGCGCGCGCGCGCCGGCCAGGCCAAAATCCTGATGGCCGTAGAGATTGGTGAAAATGCGGTCTTGGGCAGCGAGCATGTTGCCAGTCTTACCGTGATTTGAGACAGGCTTCAATGGCGGTTATGGCTGAGATGCAGCCAGGTTTATGCCCGATGGCGATGATAAATAAGGCAATAAAACTAATTCCGATAAGTCATCTTTGTATTTATCAGCGTAAGATTGAGCTAAGCGAGATATTCTTTTTAAATTATAGCATCTTTCTCGCCAAATCTGTTTTTGATGTTCATAATCACTTACCTCTGGCTGATTTGATAGATAAAAATTTTCTAACAGCTTGCCTTGATTGCCGTACTTATAACCTAGCGGTCTAAATGCTCCCAAGTCATAAATAATTGGTTTATTATGCGGTCCGATATAACCAATGTTTTTACCACCACAACTTATATCTGCGTCTAATCCATAAATAGCTAATCTTTTTTTTAATCTGTTAAAAGCTAATTCACTTTTAATAGGGTCATCGTTTTTAGTATTTATTAAAGGTGTAATGGTTTAGCCAATAATCAGGAGCTGAAATTACAACCAATGGAGCAAGCATTTCAGGAAGACTATATCGAAACCACTCTTTTCTTTCGACAAGACAACCGGTATTTCTGCTACGCATTTGAAAGCATAATTTAGAATTTTCATCCAAAAATGTATTGGTAAACGCGCCATTTAATCTAACAATATCGATTTTGCCTTTAACGCCAAAATGTCTGGCAAACTGGATCAAAACATGCACATGATGGTCTAAACGAAAATTACTCATAATGAGTTTATTACTATTAAATATGTTTATTTTAAAAGAAGTTTATTACTTTCAAAGCTATTTTTAATAATCCGGTGACATCTCGTCCGATGCCAAAAATTCTGCGGCCTCCGCGCGCATGTCATCCAACGTCTCGGCATTCATTTTATCCATACTCCGATGGGTGAGGGCCAGGCGCGGGTTACGCGCCAGCTGTGGACGGTGACGTGCCATGAAATCCCAGTAGAGATAATTGAATGGGCAGGCGCGCGTGCCGGTTTTTTGCTTGGGATCATAATAACAGCCTTGGCAATAATCCGACATGCGGTTGATATAGGCCCCCGTCGCGGCGTACGGTTTGCTGGCCATCAGCCCGCCATCGGCGAACAAAATCATGCCGCTGACGTTCGGCAGCTCTACCCATTCATAGGCATCGGCATAGACGATCAGATACCATTCGTTGACCTCTGCCACGTCCAGGCCGGCGAGCAGCGCGAAGTTCCCCAACACCATTAGCCGCTGGATATGATGCGCATAGGCATTGCGCTTGGTCTCGCTCACACACTGGTGCAGGCAATTCATTTTGGTATCACTGGTCCAATAAAAGCCGGGTAGCTTGCGTGTGGCCTTGAAATAATTCTCGGTCGCATACTGCGGCATTTTCAACCAATAGATACCGCGCACATATTCGCGCCAGCCGAGGATCTGGCGGATGAAACCTTCCACCGCATTCAGCGGCGCGGCGTGATCGGTATAGGCCTGTTCCGCACGCGCCACGACTTCACGCGGGTTCAACAGTCCGGCATTGATATAAAAACTCAAATGCGCATGATAAAGATAGGGTTTACCCGTCAGCATCGCATCCTGATAGGTGCCGAAATCCGGCAGCCGCTCGGTGATAAACTGGTCGAGCGCCGCGAGCGCCTGTTTGCGCGTCACCGCAATGTTGAATGGCGCCAAATCACCGAAATGGTCACCAAAGCGCTTGGCGACCAATGCCAATACCTCTTGCGTAATGGCATCCGGTTTAAAGGGTTTAAGCTTGGGCATAAACAGATCGTTTTGCGCCGGCTCCCGATTTTCCTTATCGTAATTCCATTGGCCGCCGACAGGGTCCGCGCCATCCATCAGAATATTATATTGCCGCCGCATCTCGCGGTAGAAAAACTCCATGCGCAAACCGGTCTTGCCACGCGCCCAGCGTTTAAATTCACCAATGCCGCAGTAAAAGCGATTGTCATCCAGGATTTCGACCGGCAGGCCAAAATCGCTTTGCCAACGCCGCATCTCCACGAGCACGCGATATTCGCCCGGATGCGTCATAACAAGTTTGGTAACTTTGTATGTCTTGATCGCCCGCGCGACCTCACCACGGAATGAGCCGGCGTTTTGTTTATCGTCTAACTTCGTATAATGGACGCGGTAACCTTTTTTATCCAATTCCGCCGCAAAATGCCGCATCGCGGAAAACAGAAAAGCGATCTTTTTCTGGTGATGTTTGACATAGGTCGCTTCGTCCCACACCTCGCACATCAAAATAATGTCGCGCTGTTTATCAGCATCCTGCAGCGATGAGATATCATGCGACAGCTGGTCGCCGAGGACAAGGCGGAGGGTCGTCATGCCACAACGCTAGCGGAAAGCAATTTCAAAAATCAATTATTAGTTTTGATTGGCGGCAATAGTGCCCGCCAACGGTTCTGAACTGTGCCGCGCGGATTGCGGGCCGGGCGTGACTGGCTCGCCAGCGGCGAGTTTGCGTAAAATTTCGGTGATATTTTCCGGCGTTAGGTCCTCATAATAGGTGCTGCTGTCTTTGGTATCCACCTGCACCATCGGTGCATTGACACAGGCGCCAAGGCATTCGACCTCGTCTAATGTGAACTGGCCGTCGGCGGTGGTTTCACCGAGGCCAATGCCCAGATGCGTTTGGCAGGCGCTGACAATTGCCGCCGATCCGCGCAGCCAGCACGGCGTCGTGGTGCAAATCTGCACATGATGCACACCGACTGGCGCCAGATTATACATGGTGTAAAAGCTGGCAACCTCATAGACGCGCACGCGCGGCATGCCGAGCCAATCTGCCACATGGTCCATCGCCGCGCGGGGCAGCCAGTTGTCATGCTGCAATTGCGCCAGATGCAACAGCGGCATCACGGCTGATTGCTGGCGCCCGTCTGGGTATTTTTGGATAATCGCCTCACCCGCCACACGGTTTTCGGGCGTAAAGGCAAACGTTTCAGGCTGATGGGCGGCGAACAGCGCTTTCATGATCATTGATTACCGCAGATTTAGCAGACCAGCAAGATGTTCAAAGTTAGAGAAACCGTTCCATAGGCAATATATCACTATAATTATCGCCTGATTTAAATGCCTTTATCTGGACACCAATAATATCAAAACGATTTTTAAGATATAAATTCTTTGCGGCGATATTATGACTATAAACGCTTAGATGAATTTTTTCGAGGCCAATCCGTTTTGCATGAGCAATCGCTTCTGTGATCAACTTTTGTCCTGCTCCGTTCCCGCGCCATTCCAATAATATCGCCATACCCAAATCACCAATATGACGTGAGAATACTTTATTCCAAGCTGTTTTGTTTAAACTTATATCGCACCAGCCAATAAATTGGTTATCTTTCCATGCTGTATAAAACGGCGCATCTTGATCAATCATGTCTGTTACATATTTTTGCGCTTCTGCCTTAGGTGGTGCGGTATCAAATGATAACCAGTATTTTTCAGATGCTATGCTATCCAAGGCGGAATACCAGTCGTCAAACATATTTAAAGTCATAGGTTTAATTTCGATCATAACTCCACATCTTCACCGAACAGATGGTCGCGCAGCTGGAACCACATCTGTTTATCCGGGGCCAGCAGGATACCGCCGGTTTCATCGGTGGGCTGATAGTGGCTGCCATCCAGTTTGGCATTATAACCGCCCGCCTCGGCATGCATTAAAATACCGGCGGCATGGTCCCACACCATCAGCTTGCGGAAAACGCCGAACTGCCGTGCGCCTTCGACCAGCGCCAGATATTCGTGGCTGGCACAGCGCAGGTGCCCGGTATTTTTAAGGGCGGCGGCGCGTTTGGCGAGCAGCTCACGCTGCGCCGGCGGAAAAAATTTGGCGGAGACAAAGCCAGTGGCATCCGCGAGTGCCGACGGCGCGGCGACGGTCGCAGGCTGGCCGTTGATAGTGACGCCCTCGCCCTTTATCGCCATTGCCATACGGTCCTGGTTTGGATCATAAATCCACCCGGCCTGTGTTTCGTTATTGATTATGAGCGCAATGATGATCCCGAACACCGGCACGCCATGCGCGAAATTATGCGTGCCATCAATGGGGTCGATGATCCACACCGGCTGATCCTGCTTCAATAATTTTATCAGCGACGGCTTTTTATGCACCGCCTCCTCACCAATGGTGACGGAGCCGGGCAGTAACGCCTCCAACCTGGGCCGCAAAAATTCCTCGGCCGCGCGGTCGGCGACCGTCACCAGATTATTGGGTGACTTCTCTTCAATCTCATGCGCCAGCAGTTTGCCAAACCGCGGCATGATCTCGGTGGCAGCGCAGTCGCGCATGACCTGCGCGACGTCATTAATGGGAATATTTAACATAATTTATTCTGCTAAGAATTATGCAGAATGTATAGTTTTATTAACGGTCAATCTCACCGAACACGATATCCATACTGCCGATGATGGCGACCGCATCAGCCAGCATATGCCCCTTGGCCATGAAATCCATCGCCTGCAGGTGCGACATGCCGGTCGCGCGAATGTGGCAGCGATAGGGTTTGTTGGTGCCGTCGGATATTAGATAAACGCCGAACTCCCCTTTTGGCGATTCCGTGGCGGTATAGGTTTCCCCGGCCGGCACGTGATAGCCTTCAGTGTAGAGTTTAAAATGATGGATCAGGGCCTCCATCGACGTCTTCATGTCGGCGCGCTTGGGCGGCGAAATCTTGTGATCGTCCGACTTCACTGGGCCTTCCGGCATCTGTTCAATGCATTGTTTGATGATGCGCACCGACTGGCGCATCTCCTCCATGCGGACCAGATAACGCGCCCAGCAATCGCCGGTTTTGCCGACCGGCACGTCAAAATCCATCTGGTCGTAGACATCATACGGCTGGCTGCGGCGCAGATCCCACGCGACATTGGACGCGCGCAGCATCGGCCCCGTAAAGCCCCAAGCCAACGCCTCTTGCGCCGACACGATGCCGATATCAACCGTGCGCTGTTTGAAAATGCGGTTGCCGGACAGCAGGTTTTCCAGATCGTCAATGAATTTGCCAAACCCGTCAAAATAGCTGGCGATATCTTCCAGCAACCCATCCGGCATATCGATGGCAACGCCGCCGGGCCTAAAATAATTGGCATGCAACCGCGCGCCACAGACGCGGTCGTAAAACTCCATCATTTTCTCACGCTCTTCAAAGCCCCATAGAGACGGCGTGATGGCGCCGACATCGAGCGCATAGGTCGTGATGTTCAAAATATGGTTGAGGATGCGGGTGATTTCGGCAAACAAGACGCGGATATATTGCGCGCGCGGCGGCGCGGTGATGCCGAGCAGTTTTTCAACCGCCAGCGCAAACGAATGTTCCTGGCACATCGGGCTCACGTAATCGAGCCGGTCGAAATACGGGATCGCCTGCAAATAGGTTTTATATTCAATCAGCTTTTCGGTGCCGCGGTGGAGGAGGCCGATATGCGGATCACAGCGCCGCACCGTCTCGCCTTCCATATCCATCACCAGCCGCAAGACGCCATGCGCGGCGGGATGCTGCGGCCCGAAATTCATGGTGTAGGGCTTGATGTCTTCCGCCATATTCGGCGGCGCGGTCTCGGCTGGTTTTAAAACGGCGGTCATGGATCTTTAATATCGCAGTATGGCCGCAGGGACAAGGCAGGTAAAAACCTGCAACTATTTAAAAACTTGCGTTTTTTAGAGGATACGTTGTAGTTTAGACTATAACTTAAGAGATTGATTGAAATGAAAAACCTTATTTTGCAAAGCGATGTGGATTTCACGCTGACCGTTGTCAATCCAAATGTGGATTGTTTGGATACGCGTTTATGTGGCGAAGAAGGGACAACAGGACTTGCCGTTGATGCCATTGGTTTTGGTCTTGCCGTTGTTAATTCCTATGAAACATTTGTGCCTGATGCACTAGGGCCTGAATTAACTAAGCGTCTTTTTAAGGTTGGCGCAGAGCAGTTGCCCGGTCAGCAATATGAGGCGGCAGAAATATGGTTTAGAGAGTTAGCAGGCGAGGTTATTCCTAAAGACATGCCAAAGGATCATCTTCGCGATCTTATCAAAAGCCATTTTGATACCGTCATGGCGCAATATATTCCCGAAACATCAAATGTGCGCATGCCGGTGGCAAGATTAGTGCAACGGGTAAGTGCGGCGCAAATTCCTATCGGCGCGGTATCTAATAGTGGACGTCCAATTGTTGAGGCAAATTTAGCGTTGGTAGATAGAAAATTAGAAGAAAAACTACCTTGGGAAAGCACTGTAACTGCCGATGAAGTGCGTAACAGTAAGCCCGCACCTGACATGTATCTAAAGTCTTTTTATGACATAGTAAAAAGACATGGTTGGTCAGCCAAAGAAACGTATGCCTTTGTAATTGAAGATAATGAAAAGGGCGCGGAATCCGCAATGGCGGCAAAGGAGTTCATTAAGACCAGAACGGGTAGGAACAATATTGTTGTTTGTGGCGTGCCAAGAGACTATAGGGAAGAACAAAAAATGGCTGGATTGTGCAATGCGATAGTTAGAGATGATTTTGCAATGCCTGAAAATCTTAGCGCGCGATTTCATAAATTTTCCGGTTTGCATTTATAATTTTCTGTTATTCTGGGAACGCAAAGCATCTTCGCGCAATATAAACTTTAGATATTCTTCCATGCTTGCATAATCTTTGGCGTTTTCATACAAACGTGCCACGACCCAAGCCTCTAATTCAATTGTTACATTAAATTCCACATATTCCATTTTTAAATATTACCATTTTGATAATATTAGTCGAGTGTTTTTCCAATCAACCGTCTCGCGGCCCTGCGCCGTCCCGCCATATTGAGCAATTCGACACCAAACGAAAACGCCATCGCGAAATACAGATAGCCTTTCGGAATATGGAATTGAAAGCCTTCGCCGATTAAGGCAATACCGATCAGCAGAATATAACTGAGCGCCAGCATTTTAACCGTCGGGTGCCGCGCGATAAAGTCTGAGATGCCGTTGATGGCCCAGATCATCACCGCCATTGAAATGACGATGGCCAGGATCATGATCGGCAGATGTTCGGCCACGCCAATTGCCGTCATGACGCTGTCGAACGAAAAGACGATATCCATAACGGCGATTTGCGCGATGACGAGACCGAATACCGCCTGCACCTTGGGTTTAACCTCGGGCCCGCTGTCGTCATCCTCGATTGTATGATGAATCTCCAGCGTGCCCTTGACCAAAAGGAACAGCCCGCCCGCGATCAGCAATAAATCGCGAATGGAGAAACTGTATTGCGCGATGCTGAACAGTGGCTTTGCCATCTGCGCGATAAAGAACGCCAATGACAGCAGCATAATCCGGGTGATCAGCGCGACGGAAAGGCCCAGCCGCCGCGCACGCGGCTGCTGTTTTGGCGGCAGCTTACCGGCCAAAATAGCGACAATGACCAGATTGTCGATCCCCAGCACAATTTCCAACAGCGCTAGCGTGACCAGCGACAGCCACGCCGCCGGATCGGTCAGCATGCCAATAATATCAATATCCATGGACGGATTTATAACGGCTTATTCGTAATGCGTCCACATGCGCACGACATGAATAGTGCGCGTATTTTGATCAACGGTGTAAACAAGTCGATGCTGTTGGTTGATGCGGCGCGAATAATGTTCGGCTAAATTGCCATTAAGTTTTTCATATTTGGGATAAGGCGCAAATGGATCATCCGCAATCACATCAAGTAAAACACGCGGTGCATGCCCGCGTCCCAAGCGCTCCCATTTGATTAGGTCTTTAACCGCCTGTTTGTTTAACGAAATTTTCCAGTTCATCCAATGACTGTCCCGTATATTCCAGACCATCTTCCAATGGTTCTTTGCTGGCTTCTAAAATTGAATTCACCATACCAGGGATGGCAGACAAATATAACGTTTCCTGAATGCCGCGCCATTCTTCCTCAGACATCAGTACAGCATTGTGCTTTTTGCCAGTAATGACGATAGGGCGCGCTTCGTCATGCACACGTTCGATCAGATTATAGATATCGGCGCGGGCGCGGGTGGCATTTATAATAGTGGGAACATCATACATATTCAAAACGTACGTGAAAACGTGCGCTTTGTCAAGCTAATTGATAGTACCCAACGGCTTCACGGCCTTTTCATCGCCGGGCAGCTGCACGTTGGTCATACCTTCCCATGGTGACATGAATTCGAAACGGCGGAAATCCTGGGTCAGTTTGACCGGCTCATACACGCAGCGTTGCTCGAGCGGGTCATAACGCAGTTCCTGATAACCGGTCAGCGGGAAATCTTTCCTGAGGGGGAAGCCTTCAAACCCGTAATCGGTCAGGATGCGGCGCATATCAGGATTGCCGGCAAAGCTGACGCCGTATAAATCGTAAACTTCGCGTTCATACCAGCCCGCGACGGGGAACAGCGCGACACAAGACGGCACCGGCGTTACCTCATCAGTTGTGACCTTCAGCCGGATGCGCAGATTTTTCTTGAGCGACAGCATATTGTAAACAATGGTAAACCGTTCCGGCATCGATGGATTATCAACGCCGCAGATGTCAACCAGCTGCACGAACTTATAATCGGGGTGATCGCGCAACCACGCCAGCGCCACGTTAATCTGGTCGCGCGCGATATCCAAAATCAATTCGCCATGGTCGAATTCGTAACCGGTAACAATTTCGGGATGCACAATGGCAAAACCTTCAGCAAGCAGGGTGAGGGTGTCAATTACCATCACGCTACGCCCGGATCAGCGGTTTGCGATCCGCCGCGCGCTGGATTTTTTTCTGTAATTGCATAATGCCGTAAACCAGTGCTTCGGCCGTCGGGGGGCAACCCGGTACATAAACATCAACCGGCACGATGCGGTCGCAGCCGCGCACCACGGAATAGGAATAATGGTAATAGCCGCCGCCATTGGCGCAGCTGCCCATCGAGATGACCCAGCGCGGCTCCGGCATTTGGTCATACACTTTGCGCAGCGCCGGGGCCATTTTGTTGGTCAACGTGCCGGCCACAATCATTACATCGGATTGACGCGGGCTGGGGCGCGGGATCACGCCAAAGCGGTCGAGGTCATAGCGCGCCATATAGGCGTGGATCATCTCCACCGCGCAGCAGGCGAGGCCAAAGGTCATCGGCCACATTGAACCGGTGCGCGCCCAGGCGACCAACTTATCAAATTGCGCCACCACATAGCCGCGGTCTTCCAGTTCCGCCGCCGCGGCTTTGGCGAAATTGTCATGCGCGGGCAGCGTATGGATACCGGTCCAGCCGGCGGAGTTGGCGATAATCGGCACAGACGGCGTTTGCATGGCATTATCATACCAAAAACCGCCTGTGAATGAAAGTGCTGTCTAATGGCGGAATATTAGCAAGTCTGTAAGATATTCATGGGATAAATATTGAAGGATACATAATGAATAGTCCAACGATCACAATTTCCTTGGCTAAATTTCATGCGCCGCCACTGGTGGCAATAATTGACGCCAATAGTGCCCTGCAACCGTTTGACAGCCGCACGCGCCTCGTCGCCAAACAGGGTTTTATTATTGATAGTAAAAGGCTGCTCTCTATCAACAGCCCCGAATATCTGTGGGTCACACTAGATCGAGATATGGCCGACAAAATTTTTCCGGATCTGGCGGCGCAACTCATACAATACCCCAAACCCTATGGCACGAAAGGGTGGGACGAAAATGGCCCCGCTTATCGTTATACAGATGGTCAATTACAATTGCGGTTGCGCCGCTGGTTTGGCTTTATCTATAGCTATTACGGCGCAGTGCGGCATATGCCGCGCCAGCTGGAAAAATATTGTTATGAGCATAGACCGCGTCCGGTGCAACAATTGCGTCCCGGTCAAAAGCTGTTGTTGGATACGCTGACAGCGGCAGGCGTGGCAGGCGATTTGTCGCCGCGATTCCTGTCACTTGAAATTGGCCCCGGTCATAATCCGCTGCCGCAACGCGCGCTGGAACCGTATGGCATGGCGGCATGGTTGGGCGTCGATATGATTGCCGACCCCGTGCCGCCAGTTTGCAGCGTGCCATGTCAGCTGACGAGGCCGGAAACATTGCGAGACGATCTGCAAAGATTCCAAGCGGCGATGGGGTTAAGCGAGGTGATTGCGCTCGCGCCATATGTTCTGCACCATTTAGATGCACAAAGCCTCCAAGATATTAGCCAAGCCATTGGCGATAATGGGATTTTGTTTGGTAATTTTTCGGGTCGCGCAGAAGGTTCGGAATTCAACAATTTTGTGTCAATGGCGCGCCAGGCCGGTTTTAACGTGTCACGCCGTAATATCGTGACACACCAGCATGATGGCATCGAATATCAATATATCGTCTTATTTAAAGAAAATACGCGGCCGTTGGCACGCCACATCGCGCAATATTTAAAAGCCATTGTCAAACAAGACATCGCCGCAAAACCTACTGCGGTTTCTCAGCATCCATTCACGAATGGGCCTGCCTAATAAATAATTGATAGCTATTAAGCGCTTAAAATAATCAAATTACTCCCACTCCAAGGCGCCTTTTTTCCACTCGTAGATAAAGCCGATGGTCAGCAAGCTTAAAAACGCTACCATCGACCAAAACCCGAACAGGCCGATTTTGCCCAGGGAAATCGCCCAGGGAAACAGAAACGCGACCTCCAGGTCGAAGATGATGAAGAGGATCGACACCAGGTAAAACCGCACGTCGAATTTGTTACGCGCATCGGCGAAGACTTCAAACCCGCATTCATAGGGTGAGTTTTTTTGCGCATCCGGTTTTTGCTTGGCGAGCAGCCACGACCCCATCAGCATTGCAACCGAGATGCCGCCCGCAACGCCCAAAAACAGCAGGATCGGCAGATATTCGGCAAGTTGGGCGGCGGTCATAATGTCTTTTACGCGTTGTTGCTCTGGTTGGGAAGTCGGGATGTATATCACGCTTGCATTTTAACCGCATGTGTTTCAAAACCATCTTATTATCAGGAGTTTTGTTATGGCCCAGCCACTTGTCGTCCCCGCGCTCGGGGAATCCGTTTCCGAAGCGACCGTTTTAAAATGGCTTAAGAAAGCGGGCGACAGCGTCAAACGAGACGAGGCGCTGGTCGAGCTGGAAACTGACAAGGTGACGGTTGAAGTGAATGCGCCGTTTGACGGCGTACTGACAGAAATTGCCGCGCAGGAAGGCGCCACGGTTGAGGTTGGTAAAATCCTGGCGCAAATTTCAGAAGGCGGCGGTGTGGTGTCTGCCAAGGCGACGGCAGCGCCGATGTCTCCGCCGACGACCGTCATTGCCAATGACCAGACCGCGGCCAAGGAAAATGCCGCGCCGCAAGTTGCTGACAAAAACGCCCACCAGCAAAATGTGAAACAGGGCGAGGCAGCTCAGTCGGGTCCTGCCGCGCGCAAACTGATGGATGAGAAAAATCTTACGCCCAATGATGTGCAGGGTACCGGCAAAGATGGCCGTGTCACCAAGGAAGATGTGCAAAATTATCAGCCGGCTTCTGCTTCTCCCGCATCCAGCGTCCAGCGTCCAGTGTCCGAGCGTGAAGAGCGCGTTAAAATGACGCGGCTGCGTCAGGTGGTGGCGAAACGCCTGAAAGATGCGCAAAATACCGCGGCGATGCTGACCACCTTTAACGAGGTGGATATGTCGGCGGTCATGCAATTGCGCAAATCTTACGCGGATAAATTCGCCGATGCACATGGCATTAAACTTGGCTTCATGTCGTTTTTTGTGAAGGCCGCGATCAAGGCGCTCAAAGAATTTCCCGCCGTCAACGCCGAAATTGCCGGTGATGAAATCATTTACAAAAATCATTATGATATTTCGGTCGCGGTTTCGACGCCGACCGGCCTTATTGTGCCAGTAATCCGCGATGCCGACCAGCTCAGCTTCGCCGGGATCGAAAGTAAAATTGTTGACCTTGGCACCCGTGCCAAGGCCGGTAAAATCACGATGGATGAGATGCAGGGCGGTACCTTTACCATCACCAACGGCGGTACCTTTGGGTCATTGCTGTCGACGCCGATTTTGAACGCGCCGCAAACCGGTATCCTCGGCATGCATAAAATTGAAGAGCGCCCGATCGCGCTGAACGGCCAGGTCGTTATTCGCCCGATGATGTATCTCGCGCTGTCTTATGACCATCGGCTGATCGACGGCCGCGAGGCGGTTTCGTTCCTGGTCCGCATCAAGGACATGCTGGAAGACCCGCAGCGGCTGTTACTGGAAATCTAAAATAGGAATTGTTTCACGTGCAACATGACAATGGCAGTCTTAGTCTTGGTAAATAGCTGGCCTTGGCCTTGACAAGCAACCCTTGACGAACATGCGATTGCAGGAGTGGCGCCAATTCTTGACACAAAGTGCTATCAATGATAGCATTTAAATATGGCCCAACTGCTCGTCCGTAATGTTCCCGATTACATCGTCGCGCTGCTGAAACAGCGTGCACATGACAACGGCCGTTCGGTTGAGGCGGAGCATCGGGCGCTGTTGGATACGATTGCTAAACCAGCGACCACGCCAACCGTTGACCCGTGGGCGGAAATCAAAGCTTTTCAAGCTGAAATGAAACAGCAATATGGCGTCTTGCCGGATAGCACGCCTATTATCCGTCATTTCCGGGACACCAATAACGAAGGATGACATATGTTGTTGATGCATCAGTCGCCCTAAAATGGGTTTTGGCGGAAGACGACAGCGATAAAGCCATTCGCTTGCACGGCCAAAACTTAATCGCGCCAGCTTATATATTGGTGGAATGCGCCAACGCTTTACGCACTAATGTAATTCAGAAACGGATTTTTGCCGCGACAGCAATTGATGGCTTGCAAAAGCTGCGGCGCGTCCCGCTTGAATTTGTTAGCGATGGGCTGTTGTTGGAACAAGGATTGCAACTTGCGCTGCAACTTAATCATCCTATCTACGACTGCCTGTATCTAGCGCTGGCCTTGCAACGCGACGCGAAACTGGTGACGGCGGATCAAAAATTTTACGATGCGGCGGCGGGGATATACCCAACACAGATGGTACGGCTTAAGGATTTATAATTAAGCCGCTTAAAAACTTGCCAAAATTGAGCTTATCGCGCTATGTTGCTCGCCTAACATTAATTTAGGAGATACAACATGAATACATTAGAACTATGGGGCGAAATCCTTAAGACGAAAGCGCAAGACATTTCTGATGAAGACCGGTCAAAGCTATTAGCTGAGATTGAAAAATTAAGCGCTGAAGATGCCTTTTCTATTTTAGACTTTGAGGCCGATGGTATTTATGGAGATGAAAACTTATTAGAAACAACCGTGGATTATGCTGCAGATCAGTTGCTGGTTGTTGCATTGTTAAAGAAAACTGCTTTAGAAAAACGTCTTGAAATCATTCAGTGGAAAAATTTCCTTGCTGAAAACATGCCTTTGTTTGGTGAAAAAGACGTTGTTGAAGCTTTGTTTCACGATGTTCCGTCCGCCGCGCGCCTTGCTGCTGCAGATCAGTCAGATGCAGAAAAAAACTATCTTGCCGCTGTGGAAACAGACGTTTTTAAAGCCGTTGTGACGCCAATAGATGCAGGTGATCTGGTCGCATATTATCAAACACATCAGGAAGAATTTTGCGTACAAACCGGTGTGCCAATTCTCAAGGTCAGAAGAGGTTATTTAGATGTTAATGACGGCTACTGGTATAGTGACAATTCTGCAGAAAATATGGAATTTTTAGCGCAGCACCTGGATGCACAAAAGTTATATGATTTATTTTCAACGCGGATTGCTATCACTGATTATGATGGTGACAAACCATCAGGTGTGATGGCTGTAACAACGCTATGGTATTGTCTGAATTTTGAAGCCGACCAAGAAGTGACCGATGTTGTCGCTATGTTACGTGATCGCATGGATGGCAAAGCGCTGGCGCTCGATAGAGAGAACATCCTCATTGGCGATGCCTGGGCAAAGGCGTTGCGTCAGCCGGTTGGCGTGACGGCAGATCGTGTTGTGGAGCCGTTGTAATTAAGCGCGTCTCTATCAGTTGTGGTTCCCGGCGAAGCGTGCCGGGATTTGGTAAATTATTAGAAGATGTCTCGCATTATTTTTGCGCAAAGCTGTGATAAATGATATTGGACCGGTTTGCGTTGCCTTACCAGACCCCGGCACATTTCCGCGCTGTTCTGCTTCGCTAAAGCTATATAGAATGCGCGCGGGGCCGGGGACCACAACTTGCCATATCATGCATAAATTACGCCGCAGGCAGCGCCAACAACTCAGACGTCTCGCTTCCAGCCGCTCGCGTCTCTTGCCCCGGCCAAACATTCACGACTGACGTAATCAGCGCCGCAAGATAGGGCAGGGCTTGCACGACCAGCAGCAAACCCCACATGCGCGCCTGCAGGTTGGCCCAGCTGGCGAGCGTGGGGATGAGAATAGCAAGTATGCCGAGGATAATGAGCAGTGTGATCTCCGGGCGCGCCATAAGCCAGGCTTGCACCAGCGCCGGTTGGCCTTCCGCCTTCGGCGTCCTGACAAACGGTTTGTCTTTCGTGAAGATGCCCAGCAAGACCGCACGACCGACGGTAAAACTTAACGCCATGCCGGCAATCGCCGCGCCGATACGGTCGCGGAATCCGCACGGCACGCATTTGACATAGAGCAAATAAGAAAACGCGACCTTGGCGATAAAGGCAGCGATGGTTGGGATCATAAACATCGTCGGCGGAAAGCCGAAAATTTTAGGCGAGATTAGAAAGCCAATCGACCAGAAAATGCTGGCCGCCGCGAAAATCAAATGCACGGCATCAGCAAACCAGGGCAGCCAGCCGGCAATGAAATGAAACCGTTGCGCGGCATTAAGGCCTTTAGAATCTGGTAATAACAATCGCCAGTGCCGTTTGATAATCTGCACCGCGCCATAGGCCCAGCGAAAACGCTGGTCTTTATAAGCGCCGAAACTGTCCGGCACCAAACCGCGGCCAAACGGTTCCGGGCAATAGACCGCGTCATGCCCCTCTTCAAACAGGCGCAGGCCCAGTTCGGCATCTTCGGTGATACACCATTCGGCCCAGCCATTGGCACTGTCCATGGTTTTGCGGCGGATCATCGTCATCGTGCCATGCTGAATGATGGCGTTGCGTTCGTTGCGCTGCATCATGCCGATGTTGAAAAAGCCGGCATATTCCCAATTGCACATGGTTTTAAACGCATTGCCCTGCCAGCCGCGGTACGCCTGTGGCGATTGCACGAGCGCGGTTTCCGCCTGGTCAAAATAGGGCACCAGCGCCGCCAACCATTGCGGTTCCACCGCATAGTCACTGTCAATCACTGCGACGATGTCGGCATCGGCGGCAGTTTCCTTTAATGCAAAATTCAGCGCCCCGGCTTTAAAGCCAGGCCATTGCGGCAGATGGAAAAAACGGAACCGGTCGCCTAAACCGGCGCAATAATCCTGCAGCGGTTGCCAGATTGCTGCATCCTTGGTGTTGTTATCAATGACCAAAACTTCGAAGTTGGGATAGTCAAGCGCGGCGAGGTGATCGAGCGTATTGATCACCATCTCGGGCGGTTCGTTATAGCAGGGTACATGGATGGACACTTTGGGTGCATCGGCCAGCGCGGCGCCGGTCACGGGCTCAAACTTCCGCGCCCATTTGCGTTTCCACAACAGTTCAGTCATCTCCAGTCCGTCAAACAAGGTGACCGCGACCATCAGCGCCTGCGCTACGACCAGCACACTCCAGGCGATGCCGATCGACAGTAGCAGGGCTTCTGTCGCGATTTCTACAACAGTCAGCACCAGTAGCGACGCAAAACCCATAATCAGCGCGCAATAAAACAATTGCCCGCGCAGCCGCACATCATGCCTGCGCCGCCACAGGAAAAACAACATGAAGGGCAGGGCCAGGACACAGCTGAACCAAAACAGGTCACGCCAGTTTTCGTTTTCATGCACTGCGCCCTGCATCGGAAATTTGGGATGGCGGTCGGCATCGAACAGCCCCCAGGCGGTACCCACTGGCCCTTCTAGCGCGTATTTCCACGGTTGGTCGAACGCCTCCATAATCGTGTAATCAATCTTGCGGGTATGCGCCTCGTTCAAAAAGGCGCGGATGAATTTCGCCTGATTGACCAGGCCGGGCTCTGACCCCATCATCCAGGGACCGGTGGACGGCCAGCCGACCTCGGCAATCATAATGCGTTTGTCGGGATAGACGGTTTTCAATTGTTCGTAACGCATGAACACGTCATGTACTGCGGCATCAACATTAACGCCTTCCCAATAGGGCAGCACGTGCACGGCAATGAAATTGACGGCATCGACGAGTTCGGGGTTTTTAAGCCAGACATCCCACACTTCGGCCGTGGAAACCGGCTGTTTGACGCGTTTGCGCACCGCACGGATCAGCTCTGCCATATCGTGCGCGGATTTGTCACCGCGCAATACTGCTTCATTCCCGACAAAACCGGCCACTACGGTTTTTTTATTATCCTTCATCAGTTGCACAAGCTGTTCTATCTCGCGCTGGTTGTTGGCATCGTTTTTATCAATCCAGGCGCCCAGCGTGACATTGAGGCCGTAAGGTTTGGCAAGCTCCGGGATGGCTTCCTGGCCGTTAGTCACGGAATAGGTACGGACGCCATGCGCATATTGGCTGATAAATTCCAGATCGCGGGCGATTTCTTCCTTACTGGGATGTTTATCCTCCAACGGATTTTCATTTTTTTGAAACGGCGCAAAGGAGAAATTTTCAATCGCGCCGTCCCAGGCCTCGCCCTGCACGGCGGGGTTGCCCAAATACCATGCGCCATAGGCAGCAGCCATAACGACAGCAATCACCAGCATGCCGCGCGCCAAAATGCGGAAGATGTTTTTCATGGGCGAACTGTAGGCGAAGCCAAGGCCCAAGTGCAGCTTAAATTTTGGTTAAGTAGGTGCAGGAGCGTTGGTTGAAATTGACTGCGGCAGGGCAAGTTTAAAAACAGTTTTTAAGCTATTTAGGAAGAGACTAAAAGCCCAGTCGGGATTTAAAAGATTTTCCATAACAGTAATATTGCCATCGAGATGGGGTCTGAAAGTTGATCTACCCATCTCAGCGCCTTCAGTGGTGATATAAACGCTCCCTTGACCTCCTTGATAAAGATCAGGTCTTATAGCGTATAATGCGGTATGAATGTCATGCATAAATGGCGCGGCACCAAATTTCATTTTATCCAATGCGGCGGGTGCAGATATCAATGCCACAAGTGTGTGACCTAAATGTGGCATGGCGACAAAAGCTTTTTGTATTGCCAAACATCTTTCGGGCGTGACTGATAACTGCTGTGTACAGTTCATCGGAAAAAGCGTAATCGGCAAACCACTTTCCAGAACCGTTTTCGCATCATTTGCTGCCATGTAAAAATTAAACTCGGCAAATGGCGTGATATTGCCACGTCGGCTGGGCATATCCGCTGCCGGGATTGGACGCGTACAGCCACCCATGATCAAAATATTGGCAACTTTTGCCATTGTCTCCGGCTCTTTTTGAAGAGCGAGCGCTAAATTAGTTAGAGGGCCGGTTGCAATTAATGTAACTGTACCGCGCGGTTCCGCGCGCAATGTTTCGAGGATAAATTCAAACGCCGGCGTGTCTTCAGCAGGCATTGGCGTAACAGGTAAAATAACCCCGCCTAGCCCATTATTGCCATGGGCATTGTCGCCCATTAATTCCAGACCATCAGTTGGCCCCTTTGCGCCAGGAAAATAGGGAATACCCTCATGGCCTAGCAGATAAAGAATATCACCCATGTTTTGCAAAACCTGGTCATGAACTGTGTTGCCGTAGACCGACGTTGCGCCCAATACTGTGACATCAGGTTGATGAGCCAATAAAACCGTGGCAACTTGCATTTCATCGCCGCCACCGTCGCCATCATAAATTATTTTTTTCATTATATATCCCTTTTGCTCGTAAAATGGCTTTACGCCATCTATCTTCATAAAAGCAAATTATATTTGACCGCCTGTAGATATTGCCTTGCAAGCAGGCAGACAGTTATAACAGCGTCAACAAGGGAACAACATGGCTGATTATGATGTAATGATAGTGGGCGCGGGCCCCGGCGGGTATGTGGCGGCGATCCGCGCCGCGCAGCTGGGGTTTAAGACCGCGGTCGTGGAAAAGGAACCCGCGCTGGGCGGCACCTGTCTGCGCGTCGGTTGCATCCCGTCTAAGGCCTTGCTCCATGCCTCCGAGCGGTTTGAGGAGGCCGGCCATCATCTCGGCGCGCTGGGGATTAAGGTCGGCAAGCTGGAACTGGATTTGCCCGGTATGCTGGCGCACAAGGATAAAACTGTTGCCGACAATGTTAAAGGCATCGAATTCCTGTTCAAAAAACACAAGATTGACTGGCTGCAAGGCGCCGGAACTATTATGGCGCCTGGCAAGGTTAATGTGGCGGGTGCGGAACATAGCGCCAAGCATATTATTATTGCGACGGGGTCGGAATGGACACCGCTGCCCGGCGTCACCGTTGATGAAAAACAGATTGTGTCCTCGACCGGGGCCTTGGCGCTCACCAAAGTGCCAAAGACGATGATTGTCATCGGCGCGGGCGTCATCGGGTTGGAGATGGGCACGGTGTGGCGCCGTTTGGGCGCCGAAGTCACCGTTATTGAATATGGCGACCGCATTATTCCAGGACTGGATGGCGAACTGGTCAAGGCGGGGCAGCGCATTTTGGAAAAACAGGGTCTGACATTTAAATTCGGCGCGAAGGTGACGGCGGCGAAGGCGGATGGCAAAATTGTGACGGTAACAGTTGAACCTGCCGCGGGCGGTGCGGCGGAAACGCTAAAAGCGGATATCGTCTTGGTCGCCATTGGCCGCCGTCCCTATACGCAAGGTTTGGGATTGGATAAAATTGGTGTGACATTAGACCAGCGGGGTTTTGTCAGTGTGGATAATCACTATCAGACCAGCGTGCGGGGCATCTATGCGATTGGCGATGTGATCCCGGGGCCGATGCTGGCGCACAAGGCGGAAGAGGACGGCGTCGCCTGTGTCGAGATGCTGGCCGGGCAAAAACCGCATGTCGATTACAACCTCGTGCCGGGTGTGGTTTATACGATGCCGGAACTGGCCTCAATCGGTAAAACGGAAGAGCAGCTTAAGGCGGACGGCGTGGCATACAAAGCTGGCAAATTCAATTACACCGCCAACGGCCGCGCCCGCGCGATGAATGCGACCGATGGTTTTGTCAAAATCCTGGCGGATGCGAAGACCGATAAAATTTTGGGCTGCCATATCATTGGCGCGGGCGCGGGCGATTTGATCCACGAAATCGCTGTGGGGATGGAATTCGGCGCGTCATCGGAAGACATCGCCCGCACCTGCCATGCGCATCCGACACTGTCCGAAATCGTCAAGGAAGCCGCACTAGCGGTTGAAGGGCGGCAGATACATAGTTGATGAAAAGAGTCTTTTTCATATTAATAATTTTACTTTTTGGGCAAATGCCAAACGCCTTTGCGCAATGCATATTATGTTCAAATAACGCCGATAATTCAAAACCTTTGCCACAGGGCGAGTTTTACACCTCAGACAAAAATACCCTACCCGAAGGCTTGTTGCGGCATTTTTTGTTTGACGCCTATCAGTCGGGAAATGGTTTTATCAGTTCTGAAGAAGATAATGGATTTTACACGCTGGTTATTAAGTTGAAGCAACGCGATTTGAAATTTGATTTGGTGCAAACTTCCAACAGTCTTATTACGATTAAATCATGCTTTGACTGTGACCAAAATCATTTGGCTGTGTTAGATACTTTTGCTGAATTTCTAAACGAAAAAAATTATGTGCCGCAAAATTGTTATGCTTGCGACCCATCTGACGTAATTATTGATCCAGAAAAACTATTTAACCTTAAGTCAGAACAAGCAAAAAAACCAGAATTTCAAAATGCGCTAACGAAGATAAAACAATTCTTTTTAAAAAGACGAAAACAACTGGATGTGGATGGCGAATTTTATGCAGCCGACAGCCTGTTAGCTATCGCACGATATGAAAAAATAGCAGAAAAGCGAAAGCTGCAGTTAACTGCATACGATATTATAAAGAACAGTTGTGAAACGCATGGCTGCTCAGATGATTATATCCAAACCGTCTTGCATTCTTTGGCACACGAAATTAACAGGCCTAATCCTTTTAAAGATAGGTCATTATTGCTTGAATTGACAATGCCGCAACTCGCAATGAAACAAGATGTTATTATGATTTATGGCGATAAAAATTTGCTTACCGATGTGGAGAAGCAGGAAATTAAAACTATTTTTGAATACTTATATGGCGATACCACTCTCGTTGACCCTAATGAAATTCAGCAGTTGTTAAAGGCACACTCCCTCTTATTGAAAAATAAAACTTGGCAAGAAATTTCTAATTTTAAAAATTATGGTGGTGCAAACTCGGATATGCAGGCAGATAAAATAAGAGCACGTATGGCCAAAGATTTAGGCGCAATTATAACACGCGGATGATCTTGATGCTTGCGCACCAGATAATTCCTATTCTGTAATTTTAACACCCAATACCACTGTCGCCGACATTTGAATTTTATTGTCGGTGCTAAAACCGCCGCTGCCAGCCGCGGCATCGGCTGCCATCGCCATTTCGGGTGCAGCTGCGCGCATCGTCTTGGCCATATATTGCGGTTGCGGCAGTGGCATGGCACCGCCCATGAAATTGATATCGGCCAGGCGATAGGTTTTGCCGGCGGCTTTGTTCAAACGCGCCAATTCATCCTGGGCCTTTTTCAATAGCGTTTCGCGCAGTTTGGCGCGCCCGGTCTCGAGTTCATCCAAGGTTGGCGTCAGATCGCTGCTGCCCACCGTGAACTGCAGGCCCGGGCGGCTGGCGGCTTTGGCGGCATTGTTGAGGCCTGATAATTGTACCTCTGGCAGGCGCGCTTCCAATGCCGCATCCCAGCGCTCAAGGCCGGCCTGGTCGGTGGAATTATTAAAATTGATAATACGCCAGTTGGCACCTTTGGCGATTTTATCGGCGGCGGCCAGAATGTCTTTACGTGTTTGCGCGGCGTCGCCCTTTAACGATGCGACGACATTGACAATCACACGTGCGGTGGAAGCAGTCACATAATCTTCCGCCGTTAATTGCAGCACGATGCGGTCGTCATGCCATTTGGCGTCTTGGGCGATGGCGGGGAGGGTGAAAAGAAGAACGGTAAGAGTCAGTAAAAGTTGTTTCATTATAGTGCCTCGAGGGTTGTTCTCACTTCTCCCTCAAGGGAGAAGGACGAGATAACCTATAGCAGCAATTATAATTTTTAAAAATCCAAATCGGCATAATGGCTGCTGGGCGGCAGGCCTGGAAAAATGTCGGTCAGCAAAGGCCGGAAACTCGGGCGGGATTTAATCCGGCTGTACCAGGTTTTGGCGCCGGGGAAATCCTGCCACGGCACATCGCCAAGATAATCGATGACAGACAATTGCGCGGCCATATTTAAATCGGCCAAGGTCAGATCATCCCCGGCCAGCCAGCGCGTCAGTTCGCATTGCGCGCCGATCCAGTCCAAATAGGCGGGAATACGCGCCAGCCCTTCCCGAATGGCGCGGCTGTCCGGCGCGCCGACCCGTGACGCGCGTTTCAGCAAACGTTCGCCATATAATTTATGCGTGACCTCACAGGCGAAATCCGCATTGAGCCAATCAAGCAGGCTGCGCACGCCAACGCGGGCCATGCTGTTGGCGCCAATCAAAAGGTCGAGCGGATATAATTCTTCCAGATATTCGGTAATCGCACCGGCGCCGGCCACCGCTTGGCCATCCTCATCCACCAATAATGGCAACTGCCCGCGCGGTGATAATGTTAAAACGGCGGGCGGAAACTGGTTAAACTCAACCTGCTCATAGGTGTAATGCAGCTTTTTTTCGGCGAGCGCCAGGCGGACCAGCCGGCCTTCCGGTGACAAATTGAAATGATACAGCAGACGCACGTGTGGAGTTTATAGAGGCTGGAGGTTAGAAGCTAGAGGTTGGATTCTTGCCACGTGTTTTTTTAGCTTCCAGCTTCCAATCTCCAGCCTCATAATACCATGCATGACTCATCAGTTCGTACAGGCGGTTATCCTTGGTTTGATCGAAGGCATCACGGAATTTTTGCCAATCTCGTCAACCGGGCATATGATTTTGGCGGAACGGCTATTCGGCTGGCAACAGATGCCGGGCCAGGTGTTTGAAATCGTCATTCAGCTGGGCGCGATTTTGGCGATTTGCGTGTTATACCGCCAACGGCTGATAACGGTCGTACAGCGTCTGCCCCACGACCGCGCAGCGCGGCATTTTGTGTGGTCGCTGCTGATCGCGTTTTTACCTGCGATGATTTTGGGCGCACTGTTGCATGATGTTGTGAAAGCGAAATTATTTTCACCGTGGGTTGTCAGCTGGTCGCTCATTATCGGTGGTATTGCGATCATCGCGATTGAAAAATATGTGAAGCTGGCCGACCGTTATCATGATGTAGAAAGACTGCCGGTTGAAATTTCTTTTAAAATCGGCTTGATGCAGTGCCTGGCGCTGGTGCCGGGCGTGTCGCGGTCCGGTGCCACCATTATGGGCGCACGCGTGCTGGGCGTCGTGCGCCAGACCGCAGCGGAATTTTCATTTTTTTTGGCGGTGCCGACCATGCTGGCGGCAACGGTATTCGACCTGTATAAAAACCGTGCGGTCCTGTCTGGCGACGACATAGCCATTATGGCGGTCGGGTTTATCACCGCGTTTTTAGCGGCCCTCTTGGTTGTCAAATGGCTGTTGCGGTTTATCATGGGGCATGATTTTACGCTCTTCGGTTGGTACAGGATTACGGCCGGCCTGGTCATGCTGGCCCTCTTGTATTTCCGGTGAAACAGTTCATCTTACACTTACCTTTGGAGACCTTGGTTATGAAACGTTTATTACTGGCCGTTGCCGTTGTGGCCTTGAGTGCCAACGCAGCCTTGGCTGCCGACACCTATAAACTCGATCCCAACCCATACTAGCATCATGTGGCGCCTCAGCCATTTTGGGTTTTCGCATCCGTGGGGCGTGTTTCCGGAAGTGACCGGCAGTGTGACGTTGGACAGTGACCATCCTGAAAACAGCAAGGTGGTGGCCGATATCGACATTAAAAAACTCGTGACCGGTCTGGACAAGTTCAACGCGCATATCAAAAGCGCGGATTTTTTGAATGCCGCAAAATTCCCCACCGCCAAGTTTGTGTCTGACAAAGTCACCGTGACCGGTAAAGATACCGCCAAAATTGATGGTACTTTAACGTTGATGAATGTGGCCAAGCCGATCACGTTAGATGTGACGCTAAACAAACAAGCTCTGCATCCGATGACCAAGCAAAAGGCAGTAGGTTTTACGGCGACCACGACCATCAAACGCGCGGATTTCGGCATCAGCAAATATGTGCCGGATGTCAGCGATGATGTAGAGATCAGAATTGAGGCCGAAGCACAGGTAGAGGCACCCAAACCCACCGCAGCAACCAAGGAAAGCAAATAACATGACTAATATCGCAATTGTCTATCACAGCGGCTATGGCCATACTGCCAAAGTTGCAGAGGCAGTATTTCAAGGCGCCAAAACCGCCGGCGCCAGCGTGACTTTATTAAAAGCTGCTGAATTGACGGAGGCTGATTGGATGACCCTGGATGCCGCGGATGCTATTATCATGGGTGCGCCCACCTATATGGGCGGCGTCTCGGCGCCCTTCAAAGTATTTATCGACGAGACTTCCAAGCGCTGGATGACCGGCGCGTGGAAGAATAAAATCGCGGCTGGTTTTACCAATTCCGGCTCTTACAGCGGTGATAAACTGGCGGCGCTACAGCAGCTGATGATCCTGGCCATGCAACATGGCATGATCTGGGTCGGGCAAACCGAAATGCCGCCGCAGGTAAAGGGCGTGGAAGGTCCAGATAGTAATGCGGTTAACCGCATCGGCAGCTTTTCAGGGCTCATGACTCAATCCAATAACGAAGCGCCGGAGATTGCACCGCCCGCCGGCGACCTTGAAACCGCGCGGCGGTTTGGCAAACGCGTCGCCGAAGTGGCGGCGAAGTTTAAAACATAGCTGTCATCCCGGGCCACGTGTGCATCAGCATCAAGCGAAATGACCCGGGCCCCCGTGGCAGCGGATCCCAGCGAATTTGGGCGCAGATTATTCCTCTGCCAACGTCATGAGATCCCGGCACACGCCTTGTCTGCCTTCGCGCTTTGCGCTACGGCGTGACTGCGGCCGGCCGGGATGACAAATTTTAATGTCTAAAATGCCGCATGCCGGTCATGACCATGGCGATGCCGTGCGCGTCAGCGGCGGCAATGACTTCATCATCGCGTTTGGAGCCGCCGGGCTGAATGACCGCAGTCGCGCCGGCCTTTACCAACTCCAGCAAACCATCCGCGAAGGGAAAAAACGCGTCAGAGGCAACGGCGCTGCCGGTGGTCAATAATATGTCCAGACCCGCCGCCGTGGTGGCCTCAGCGGCCTTTTGCGCGGCGATCCGCGCACTGTCGACACGGCTCATTTGGCCTGCGCCGACGCCAACCGTTGCGCCATCTTTCACATAGATAATTGCGTTGGATTTCACATGCTTGGCGACGCGCCAGGCGAACAGCAAGTCTTGTAATTCTTGTTTTGTTGGCGCGCGTTTGGTGACGGTGCGCAGATCACTCTCGGTAATTCGGCCATTATCACGGCTTTGCACCAGCAAACCGCCGGCGATGGATTTGTAACTAAGGCCAGCGGCGGTAACGTCGGGCAGGCCATTGGTCGATAGCACACGCAGGTTGGATTTTTTAGCGAGCAAGTCACGCGCATCATCCGTAATGCCGGGCGCAATGATGACCTCGGTAAAGATTTTGCCAATCTCGGCGGCGGTCTGGGCGTCCAAGGTTTGGTTAAGCGCGATGATGCCGCCGAAGGCGGAGACCGGATCGCAACGCAGCGCGCGTTGGTAAGCAGTCGTTAAATCAGCCGCCTCCGCGACGCCGCAGGGATTGGCATGTTTGATAATGGCGACGGCGGGTTTCTGGAATTCCGCGACGCATTCAAACGCGGCATCGGTATCATTGATATTATTATAGGATAATTCTTTGCCCTGGATTTGCACCGCAGTTGCCACACCAATACGATTAGTATTATCTAAATATAACGCTGCAGTTTGGTGAGGATTTTCACCGTAACGTAATGTTTGATGCAATGTACCGATGGCGATAAATGGTAATGATGGCGTGTCTCCCAGCTGGGTCTGAAACCAATGGGCAATCGCGCCGTCATAATTGGCGGTATGCGAATAGGCCTTGGCCGCCAACCTTTGGCGCAATGTAAAATCGAATGTATTATTTTGCAGCGCGGCGGCCACAGTTGTGTAATCCGCAGGATCGGTGATTACCGCGACATACGCGTGGTTTTTGGCAGCCGCGCGGATCATTGCCGGGCCACCGATATCGATGTCTTCGATACAATCCGCATAGTCTGCATGAGGATCGTTACTTGTCGTTTGGAATGGATACAAATTAACAGCCAGAATATCGATACCAGTAATGCCATGCGTTTGCATGGCCGCCAAATGTTCTGGTTTCTCACGATTAGCGAGCAGCCCGCCATGAATTTTGAGATGCAGCGTTTTAACACGCCCATCCATGATTTCGGGGAAACCCGTGATATCTTTAACTTCGGTAACAGTCAGTCCGGCATCCTTTAATGCCTTGTACGTGCCACCGGTTGAGATTAGGTCGATATTTTGGGTAAGCAATTGCCGCGCGAATTCCACGATGCCGGTTTTGTCGGAGACGGATATTAAAGCGCGCTTGGGAGAGTTTTGTGTAGCCATAAGGCGGACAGCAGTAGCGGGAATTAACCCGTCACGCAATAAAATTACCCCAATTTGCGCGGGTCAAAGGCATCGCGGACGGCTTCCCCGATAAAGGTCAGGATGGAGAGCAGGATCGCCAGCGCGAAAAAGGCCGTAAGACCCAACCACGGCGCGTGCAGGTTGGCCTTGCCTTGTGCCAACAGTTCGCCCAGTGATGGCGACCCGGGCGGCAGGCCAAAGCCGAGGAAGTCGAGCGAGGTGAGGGTGGTCACCGCCCCCGTCACGATAAAGGGCATTAGCGAAATCGTGGCCACCAGCGCATTAGGCAGGATGTGCCGCCACATTATCGTGGCATTGCCAACGCCGAGTGCCCGCGCAGCGCGGATATAGTCAAAATTTCTGACGCGGTAAAATTCCGCGCGCACCACGCCAACCAAATTCATCCAGGAAAATAATAGTAATAACAATAGCAGCGGCCAAAACCCGGGTTCAATAATACTGGCCATAATGATGAGGAGATAGAGCACCGGCATGCCCGACCAGATTTCGATAAACCGTTGAAAGACGAGATCAATGAGGCCGCCGAAATATCCCTGTACCGCGCCCGCCGCGATGCCGATTGCTGATGATAACACCGTTAAAGCCAGTGCAAATAATAATGAAATACGTACGCCGTAGATCAAGCGCGCCAGCACATCGCGTCCCTGGTCATCGGTGCCCAGCCAGTTGTCATGGCTCGGCGGTGACGGCGCCGGTTGCGGTAGGTTATAATTGATCGTGTTATAACTATAATGAATGGGCGGCCAGACCATCCAGCCGCTTTGTGTAACCAGTTTTTGCACATAAGGGTCGCGGTAATCGGCCGCGGTCGCAAAGTCACCGCCTAAAAAGGTTTCCGGCAGGCTTTGAAATATTGGTGTGTAAAGATGATTTTTAAACGACATTAATAGTGGTTTGTCATTGGCCACAAAGTTGGCTAGCAGCGTCACCACAAAGATGCCCAGGAAAATCCAGAAAGAAACGTAACCACGCCTATTCTTGCGGAAATTATACAAGCGGCGGCGGGTAAGCGGGGAGATTTTAATCATGAGACATTTTTAATATTTTGCGTGCCAAGAAAAAAGCGCAGCCGATGGTTATGACATGGCTGACCATGACACCAATTGTGAAGAATGTTTGTTCACTAAATCCGCTAAAGCCGAAGTCATAATTGATAAGCCCGTTCAACAGTGTAAATGCACAGAGCAATATGAAAATGTGCCGGTAAAGATTGATGTTTTGTTCCAAGGGGTCATTAAATTTAATGATAATATTTTTAATAATGTAATATAATCCCCACAACGCACTCCACACAGTTGTAAACAACGCAATAAGCACGCCAAATTTAGCAAGCAACATGGCTAAAACGTTGACAGCGACCACGGGAAGAAAAACTTTTGGTTTGATAAGCAGAATCAAGCTTCCCATCATAGTAAGAACAGAGAAAATTATATGGTTGAAGTCCGCTTGTTGTTTTAAGGCGGAAAAAATATAAGTATGAAAAGTAAGAAAATTTTTTGCTATTAGCAGTACTGTGACAATCAAAAAGTTAATGATCCAAAGGATGCAAACATAATGTTCGCTCCATCCTCTGGGGCGTTGTGGCAATAGAGTTTTTATCATGTCCATCAATCGCTCCGCTGGTTGAAATCGATGCGCGGATCAATCAACATATAAGTCACATCACTAATAAGGTTCATGACAAGTCCAATCAGCGTGAAGATATAGAGCGTTGCGAACATTACTGGATAATCGCGCTGCATTGCGGATTCAAAGCCCAGCAACCCCAGCCCGTCCAATGAAAAAATCACTTCAATCAGCACCGCGCCGGTGAACAGCATGCTGATAAAGGCGGATGGAAAACCGGCGATCACAATCAGCATCGCATTGCGGAAGACATGACCATACAGCACACGCTGTTCCGACAGGCCCTTGGCGCGCGCGGTCAATACATATTGCTTGCCCAGCTCATCGATGAAGGAATTTTTGGTGAGCATGGTAAGAGACGCAAAACCACCCACGACCATCGCCAATACCGGCAGTGCGATATGCCAAAAATAATCGAAGATTTTATGCGGCCAGTCGAGATCGTGCCAATTGTCAGACACCAGCCCGCGCAGCGGAAACCACGCAAAATATTCCCCGCCCGCGAACAGCAAGATCAGAAGTACTGCGAACAGAAAACTGGGGATGGCATGCATCACGAAAATTATGCCGCTGGTCCAGATATCAAAATGGGAGCCATCGCGTACCGCCTTGCGAATGCCAAGCGGGATAGAAATGGAATAGACGAGCAGCGTGGTCCACAGCCCCAGTGAAATGGACACCGGCAGTTTGGACATGACGAGTTGAATAACCGGCGTGTCGCGAAAATAGCTTTTGCCAAAATCAAAAGTGGCATAGCTTTTAAGCATAATGAGATAGCGTTCCCACAGCGGCTTATCAAAGCCAAACTGATGCTCGAGCTCCTTGATAAATTCGGGGTCGAGGCCCTGGGCGCCGCGATACTTCGATGGGGCGGCACTGGCGCTGTCAAAATTCTTTTGGCTCATCGCGTTGGGCGATACATCGCTGGAGGCCGCGCCGCCGACGCGTGAGGTGGCATCCACGGCATTGCCCTGGACGCGCGCAATCATCTGTTCGACCGGGCCGCCGGGGGCCGCCTGCACAATCAGGAAATTCAGCGTCATGATGCCGAGCAGGGTCGGGACAATCAGCAGCAGGCGGCGGAGAATATAAGAGATCATGAGATATGGGCAGATGAGCAGACGAGCAGACGAGGCAAGACGCCTTTTAAGTTATCGTGATGAATAACGGTTATGATCATTATTTTGATTGTAGTTTTTTCTCGTCTACTCGTCTACTCGTCTGCTCGCGACTCCACCAGGTATCCACAATCGGCAGCCCATAGGGCGGGTTCACGGCGGGCCGCCCGAATTTATTCCAGTAAGCAACGCGGAAATTATTGATGTACCAGTTGGGGATGACATAATAGCCCCAGCTGAGCACGCGGTCGAGCGCGCGGCAGGCGGTTTGCAATTCTGCCAATGAATTGGCGCTGACAATCTTGCCAACCAGCATATCCACCACCGGGGATTTAAGGCCCATTAAATTGCGGCTGCCCTTTGTCTCGGCGCGCGCCGACATCCACATATCGCGCTGTTCATTACCGGGACTGTTCGATTGCGGAAAGGTGCCGACCAACATGTCAAAATCAAACTGGTCCTGGCGGCGCTGTAGCTGCGCAGTGTCAATAACACGGATGTTAACGCGGACGCCAATTTTTTCGAGGTTACGCGCCAGCGGGTTCAGCCAGCGCAAAAACGCATCCTGCACCAGCAGCACTTCGAATTCCAGCGGTTGGCCGTCCTTGACCATCACACCATTGTGCAGCGTATAACCGGCCTCCTCCAGCAATTGCTTGGCGCGGCGCAGGTTGGCGCGGTTATCGCCGCTGCCGTCGGATTGCGGGGTATGAAATATGCTCGTGAAAACTTCGGGTGGGAGTTGATCGCGGTATGGTTCCAGCAGTTTTAATTCATCCGCCGATGGCAGCGCGCGTGCCGCCAAATCGGAATTTTCAAAAAAACTTTGCGTGCGCGTATAGGCGCCAAAGGCGACATGTTTGTTGGCCCATTCAAAATCAAAGGCGAGGTTGAGCGCCTCGCGCACGCGGCGGTCCTGAAACACCGGTTTACGCAAATTCATGACAAAGGCCTGCATGCCGGCAGGCAGGTGGTGGGTGATTTCCTCCTTTTTAATACGGCCGTCCAAAACCGGTTTGGTCTGGTAGGAGGTCGCCCAGTCTTTGGCGACATTTTCCTGATGCAGGTCAATCGCGCCGGCAAAAAACGCCTGCAGCAAGACATTGCTGTCGCGGTAATAATCAAAATTGAGCGTATCAAAATTATAGCGGCCTGTGTTGACCGGCAGGTTGCGGCCCCAGTAATCGGGATCGCGTGTATAGGTAATGCGGCGCGGTGCATCGACAGTCTGGATTTTATAGGGTCCGCTGCCAAGCGGCGCGGTTAATGTCGTCGCGCTGAAATCATGTTTGGCCCAGTAATGTGCCGGCAGAATGGGGAGACCGCCCAGGATCATCGGCAGTTCGCGGTTTTGCGTAGGTTTGAGTGTAAAGGTCACGGCACGGGGGCCGGACTGCGCAACGCTCGCGACATCCGCGAAGTAGGAGCGATAGGACGGGTGACCCTTGGTCCGCAATGTGTTAAAGGTGAAAATCACATCGGCGGGCGTGATGGGTTCGCCATCCTGCCATTTTGCTTCCGGCCGCAGCGTAAAGGTGACAGTGCGGCCACCTACCGGCGCTGCAGCTGTTGGAGTTGTCATCCCGGGCAAGTCGCGCCGCAGCCTTGGCGAAGGCGTGATGCGACCCGGGACCTCGGGACGTTCGCTCAGTTCCTTGACCTCAACACTCTCCGCCAGCAGGCCGTATTGCGTAAACGGCTCATCGAGCGAGCCGGTCATTAGCGTATCATATAGATAATCAAGCCCTGCTGCGGCTTCACCCTTCAGGATAAAACCGTTCAAACTGTCAAACCCACCCAGCGAGGCCAGATTAATCGCGCCGCCCTTCGGTGCATCAGGGTTCACATAATCGAAATGCTGGAAGGTCGCGGGGTATTTAGGTGTGCCGTATAAGGAGAGGGCGTGTTGCGGGCTAAAAGTGCCTTTTGCAGCGACGGCAGACGGCATCGCATCTGGCTTCGCCAAGCCGACAATAGACGTGTCAGCGGGTACATCGGCAAAGGCACCAAACGTCACCAGCTGCACCGCTAGCATTATCATTGCAAAAAAAATCGCGCCCATGAAGCGCGATTGTAAGGATTTAAAATTTTTTAGAAAGCATGTTTATGGATTAGGTCCACGGTTTATACGAGAACGCGGCGTCGGCAGATCACCCTCAGCATCTAAACCATATTTTTTTTCAGCGGTAGGACTAGTCCAACGAATTTCACCGTATTTTAATTCTGGATGACCATCCGTTTTTTCACCAATTTTTGTGCCATAGCGTTTTGCATGATCTAAAGATTCATTCATAATGTCTCGTTCTAAAGCAAAAAAATCAACTGGCTGATGATTGGGCATCGCAAAAAGTTTTTTGAGAAGTTGCTGACTTTGTTCGCGTTCAGTTATTGCTTCAGAATAAACAAATCCTGTATCTAAATCTATTGCATAAGTTGGTTTGGTGGCATTTGGAACATCATAACCAATAATATGCGCCTTATCCCTAATTTCATTTCCACTGTCATCTTTTACACGCGGTAAAAAGACAATATAAAGCTGTCCATTTGTGCCAAGTTTTTGTTTGCGCTGTTCATGCTTTTGAATAACTTGCGCCAGTGCCTGCGTTTGTGCCGGTTCAACAGGAATAAGGTCACCCTCATCCTTACTATTTAAGATTGGCTTGTCGCCTATTGCGGATGGTAATCCACTTCCAACATAGAGAATATTTTTCTTGTCATATTCAACAGGAACTTTATAAGTATCGCGCGCATTTTTAGCAAAGTTTTCTTTTGAACGCTCAAAATTTGGTAAAATGGATTGACGCGGCACTGGAGGTGTTGTGATAACTGGATTCACACGTCCTAATTGAGCATCATTTGGATCACTATGATAGGAATCCCAACAGCCTTTTCCTTGCCATGCTACAAATCCTAAAGCGCCAAGTTTCAGTGCTTTAACTATAGCCCTGCCGCCTTTACTTCTTGTTAAACTAAAATTTCCCATTAATTGTCTCCTTAGTTGATTTTGTTGAATTAAGCGCCCCAAAATGGTGTCGGGCCTGTGTTTTCTTTCATAACCTGACGACGAAATGCTTTCCCTAAGTTGGATACAATTTCAGGGCCAAGTACAGCATTAGAGCGTTTTGTTAGTTCCGGCGGATATTCCGGGGATTTTTTAACCCCATTTTCATTTTTATCAGATATCAGATAAGCAAATTTTAAGATCTGCCCAATTTTAACATCCGTACCCTCAATTTGAGTTTCTTCGCCTAGATGAGCTAAATTTAGATCTCTTAATGCTTCTGCTGGTGATTGGCCTCCATCTCGGGCAAGTGTTTGAATAAGGCTTTGGAAAGCAACACGAATATCAAGAATAGCTGCATTTTGAGGAATTTCAGGATCAAGCTTGTTTAAATCTTTAGGTTCTCCCATGTCTTCGGCTATTACATCTCGAAAATTTTCTTTTTGGCACATATTGCGCATTAGCATGATTTGCCGATAGCATTCTATCACCTGAGCATAGTGTAAATCAGCACCTCCAATTACAGGCCCATCTTGAGTTACACTATTTCTAGTAATAGAAATTACTTCTGCTGCAGTATCATCGTAGCCATTCCAGCTATTGCGCATCTCATAGTTGCCTTGTCCGCCAACTTGACGAGATAAAGCAAACATGTTGCTAAAGATTGACAGTGCATCATCATGAGGCATGCCACTTAAAGCAGCTATCTTGTCATCTTTTGTTGGATTTAAAAAGCCCGGATCACGGACATCCCACCGCCGCCACTGTTGAAACAATACTGCAGTGGCAGCTTTTGTTGCGAGCGTAATATCATACCTATCATTACGTGATAATTTTTCACGAAAAAGCTTATGTGCGACCTCTCTTGTGACTGTTTCACCCGCTTTAATTGTTTCGCCATTGAATGCTATATCACGTTTAACACGAATTTCGTTTGCTTGTGGTGTTGGATCATGCTCTTCATCAATTGGACATAATGTGCAAATACCATCGAAAATAACATGCTCAAATTGATCAAAATTTTCTGCGCCTACATTATAATATATAGCGTAACCACCTTCAAACCTTTTGGTTAGTTCCTTTTCCTTTTCATAAAATGGCAACAATTTATGATTTCTGTAATTTTGGGCATAGTTGACTGTCCACCATTGAGAGCGATCATTTTGCAGACGTCCATAATTTACGCCATGGGCAGCAATAGCATTTTGTTTGAAATAGAGTGAAACTTGCTGTACATATTTACCTTTACCACCAGGATTTAAGCCTTGAGACCATGGGTCTTTGTCATATTTACGTTTAACAGCGCGAGAAACAGCCGCTTGTTGGGTGGCTTGCGCATCTTTAGGTGAGGCGGTCCAATAAACCCCTTCTGTTGGAGATTCATATACCCAACCCGTTGTCGTACCTTGAACAGGATCAGATTTCGTCCCAGGACCTAAAACAATTTGGGCGGCATCCTGGCGTGACCGAAAGGGCGGACAATACATCCAAAACTTTATTTTTGCCCTAAATATAACCGGTGATAAAGATTTACCCCCAGTTTTACGCAAAGCCATAAAGCCCTGAACAATTGCACTCCCTAAACCATGATCTTTATTCGGTTCAAAAATATCATCCAGGTTACTGGCAACATCTTCACGCCAGGGCGATAAAATCCAGTCCCACATTTTATTTAAAGACAGCATTTTATATCCTTTATTTTTAAATTATAAATTACCGGTATCATCACTACCACCCCCCTTTTTATCAAGATATTTTTTATATTTTTCTGCAACTTTTTTGTTAGCAGTTTGACCAACAGCTGACACCGCCTTGCTCAATGGCTCAGCACCTTTAGATATGAGAACTGCCCCAGCGAAAGCTTCAGTTTTGGCAACTTGGTCGGCATCATTCTGCGTACCTTGGCTGCCAAGATTGGCGCCAATCCAGCCAATTACCTGATCAGGAATAATATCAATCATTTTAAAAGCTGAATTTCCTAATGCAAAGATAAATACAGCATATATGAAAGTCATTACAATAAAATGAAATAAACTCATATCATTTAACGCAAACGTTGCTGATAGAGCTGGGACAAATAAAAGATTAACGATTTTTACAATTAAATTGAAAGACAATAAACCGCAAATTAGCCCTAAGGTCATTAATAGAGGCCGAACCACTATACCTAATAACATAAGATATGCGCGGTCCCCGGCTTTGCCACTTAATCCTTCGCCCTCTTTGTTTAAATGAACCAGTGCAACGAGGGGCACAGCCAAGACAGCTTGAAAAACCAGCATGATCCACCCCAAAATGCCTGCCATAAACCGCATAACGGGTAGCAATGGAACAACAAAACCCATCAATGTTCCAGCGGTAATTAAGCCCAATATTAAAACAGAAGCAATTGGCACAATAATAGAAATGGCACTGCCAATTAAAGGTACTGTACTAATAGCTGCAGCGAATATTAAAGCTTTTACACCCATAGTGCCCCATAAAAAAAGTTTTTGCCCTAGAAGCGCAATCTCCGATAAAGGATTGTTTGAGTATAATTGAAAATTGCTGACACAGCTATCGCCGTCTTGACAACCAATACGTGAAGCAAAATTATCTATCCAATCCTGCAATATTTGTTCGCCTTTTTGTGCAACTACTCCAGCAGGTGTATCAGATAGAAAGTTGTTAACATCATCTTGTGCTTGGCCTGGTCCAATACTAGCTGTGCCCGTAATCTTAACCGAGCTCTGCTCTGGTGCAGTGTTTTTTACACCAGGAACATTGATAAACATTGGTTGCGTTGCCGCTTCTGACTGCAGCTGTGCATTTAATTGGGCTATTTTATGTAGCCACACAGGTGCGCCAATCCAGCCAAGTTGGTTCATTTCAGTTTCAAGGTTTTTACCAATTCGTTGTTGCATTGCCGCCATAGCACGCTTAGCATGCATATCCATAGCGTCAGAATAAGTAGAGACTAGCCTTTCATAATCTTGCTTGATATGTGGTGGCATTTCCTTAAAGTAGCGAGCATTCGAAGGATCGAGATGCGATGCATATTCTTCAGCAATTCTGGCAGCAATAGGCACTGCATTTTGGTACATTGAAAAACGCGCGTGCATTAGATATTCACCGGTATCAGACCAAATGGCATTGACCGCGTTAGCAATTTTAAAATCATTAGGATTAACACTAATGCTGGCAAATGGTAGCCTTTGTAGTCGCGCAAAACGCACCGTGCCGCAACCGGTTTGATTGCCTATCGTGTCGCCGCGATATTGAATTTCATCATAAACCACGCGATTGCCTGATAAGGTTAGGCCAGCATCAGGATCAACAGAAGTATTGCCCGGCTGCAGACCAGCATTATTAGCTGTCCCTGGTGCGTCAACAATGTTAATATTATTGCCCGCTTGTAGACTACGTACGCGACATGTTTCCATTGCCATAATTTGGTTTACAGTTTGACGTGCTGACCCTGTCCATAATGTTCCAGGATCGCCTTGTAGAATGGCTGAATAACCAACAAATTTTCCCCAAGCTTCGCCAGCCAGCGTAGAACCCCATTTTGCTACATTTAAAACTATATATTGTCCTGAATTAAGCCCACTCGATAAAGGGATTAACAATCCTATTGCAAACACTAGCCGGATTGGGGTCCAAGTTTGATTAAAGGTCTTACCAAAAGGTACACCGCTATGGGCAGTTTCCATTACAGTAGATACAATAAGAAATAATAAAATAATGCCACCTAAAATAAGCATGCCTTGACTATAGACAGCCAACATTGATCCTAAAGCCTTTGGAATAATATCATTATCAGTAAGGTTAAATAAAGAATTTAATAAATTATCACCAGAATTTGTGGATGGATTAGGTCCTTGAGCCATAGCAACGCCGGTCATTAGTTGCATTAAAAGCGTTAGTACCGTTAAAAACATAAATAACAAAAACCCCATCACGCCAAAGAATAATACTATTTGTCGGACATTCTGTCTGTTCCACGTTAGATTACGGTAAGCAAGACTAATTACGTGGCTAAGTTTAATATTTTCTTGTTTATCTAGGGCATGTTTATTAATTAGTTTGGCAGAAACAAACAACTGTACAATTACATTTATAAAAGTGGTCCATGCAAAATTAATACTTCCAAAACTACGGCCGATTTCAGGAGAAAAAGCAAATTTTAAAGCCGAACGTGCAGCTGAAGGAGGGCGCGCAGCTTTGGCAGGGCGCACAGGCCGCGCTTTTGGGCCTGAGCGAGGAGTTTCAAATGGTAATTCCTGGGGACTTTGGGTCATACTTAATATATAGCTGTATCTTTCAATATTTACACTATCAGTTTATCATTACGATTTTATGACAGTTAAAGAAAACACGACCGGAATTGCCTTCACCCACTTAACTCGCGTCTATTGGGAAGACACCGATGGCGGCGGGATTGTTTATTATGCCAATTATCTGAAATTTGCCGAGCGGGCGCGGACAGAATGGCTGCGCGGGCTGGGTTTCAGCCAGTCTGGTTTGTCACAAGGGCTCAGCCAGTCCGGCTGTGCGCGGAGCGCTGGTCAGTCTGAGCTGGCGCCGGAGTTCACACAACCGGGCCATGCCGCCGGATATGACTGGCCTCAGTCGGCAGATGAAAATTCGCCAACACATAAAACGATGATGGCCGCTCCACGCAGCATGGCGCCCTTAAATGTCAGCGCCGCCTTGCCTAGCGCAGACCAGGCTACCGCCACTGATATATCGGCTGTCACTGCACCCATTGCGAAAACCGGTAGCCTGGCAGAACATGCGCAGGGCAGCGCATCGGGTAATATGCGCCCAGCGGTAGAGGCTGCCGTGTGCCTGCCGGTTCCACCCATATTGTTTATCGTCCGCCGCTGCGAGATTGATTACAGAAAACCGGCGCGGTTGGATGACCTGCTGGCGGTAACGGTACAGGTCGCTGCGCTGACCAAAACACGGCTGACGCTTGATCAGGATATCTCTTGTTACGGGCAGCTATGCGCGCGGTTAAAGGTTGAACTGGCCTGTATCAGTTTGGCGGCGCGACCGGCGGCAATCCCGACGGCGATTATTAAAGCGCTGGCAGCGCCTGTCACATAACATTATGTAACTTGCCATGCGGCGGGTGTTCCCATCAAAATGGGATAGTTTATAAAATCAAAAGACAGTATTTGACCGATTCTATTATCAAAAATTCGTGAAAAAATTCTTTGCAAAGAATGCCAACCTGCCTAGGCTTTAGCAGGGATTCTGTATGCCGATCACGGGGCGCAGTCTTCAGCACATATTATTTACAGGATAGCCAAATGCCGCCCACCGCCACCACCGCCGTTGAAACCGCCAAGCTTGCCGGGACGGTCGCGCGCGATATGTCCTTTACCGGGCTGTTCATGCAGGCGGATACGGTGGTGAAAGCGGTGATGATCGGTTTGCTGTTCGCGTCGATTTGGGCCTGGACGATTATTTTCGAAAAATGGAGCGTGATGCGCAAGGTCAGTCGCAGCGCGCGCGTGTTTGAGGAAGCTTTTTGGTCAGGCGGCAGCCCGGATAAATTATACGACCGTGTGGTAACGCGCGCCGCCAATGATCCAATGATTGCGGTGTTTGTTGCCGGCATGAAGGAATGGCAAACGGCTATCAAAAGCGGCACCATACTGGGCGTGGCTCAGGCCGCAACGTTGCAGGCGCGCATTACCCAAGTCATGCATAATACCATCGGGCGCGAGATGGACCGCATTGAACGCCGCATGACGTTTTTGGCGTCGCTAGGTTCTGCTGCGCCCTTTATCGGCCTGTTTGGCACGGTATGGGGAATTATGCGCAGCTTTATCGCGATTGCGGCGGCGGAAAACACCTCATTGCCGGTTGTAGCGCCAGCGATTGCCGAGGCGCTGCTGGCCACTGCTATGGGCCTGGTTGCCGCGGTGCCGGCAGTCTTGGCCTATAATAAGTTCTCGTCTGATATCGGCCGTTATGGCAGCCGGCTGGAAGCCTTCGTCAATGATTTCATCGTCATTCTGTCGCGCAATTTGCAAGACGGTCAGCCGTCGGGACAATTGCCGCGGCCTGGCGAGGTGCGACCCACTGATACCACCGCGCCCGCGCCGCGGTTTGGAACGTAACTGATATGGGTGTTAATCTCATTTCCGGGCAATCATCGGGTGGCCGCAGCCGTTACGGACGTGGGGGCAGCCGTCGCCCAATTAACGAAATCAATATGACGCCATTTATTGATGTGGTGCTGGTGCTGCTGATTATCTTCATGATTTCAGCGCCAATGCTGACCCAGGGCGTCGCGGTCGATTTACCAAAGGCCGGGGCGCCGGCGCTCAAAGACCCCAAACAGCCGCTTGAGATCCGGGTGATGCCGGGCCAGATTATTTTGCAAGAGCAAGCGGTGCAATTAAATCAATTGGCGGCGCGGCTGGCGGCAATCAAAGACAGCCGCGCCGATACGCCGGTGCATTTGCGCGCGGACAAAAAACTGCCCTATGATCAGGTGATGCAGGTCATCTCGCTGATCAAGCAGGCGGGTTTTACCAAGCTGGCGCTGGTCACGGAACAGCCATCCCAAGCGAAGTAAATTATGGCAGCACTACAATATCCTGAAGAACGCAAGGCGCTTGCCACATCGCTGTTGTTTCATGGATTGATTGCGGCAATTTGCCTCTTTGGCCTGCCACATCTTAAAACGCCGCCGCTGGAGATCATGCAGCCGATCCCCATCGACATTATGGAATTGGGGCCAGTTACCACTACAACCAAGGTCGCCGCCAGCAATATTGCCAAACCGCCGGAGCCAACCCCGGCGCCGCCGACGCCAATAACCCCGCCACAACAGAAACAAGAGCCGACGCCAACACCAACGCCCAAACCGCCCGCGCCGACGCCGGTGGCCCAGGAACCGGAACCCGCGTTGGCCAACAATAAAGATGCCGATATTCCTAAACCGCCGCCAAAAAAAGAAACCCCCAAAGAAAAACTGAAACCCAAACCGGTGGAAGACAGCCAACAGTTTTCATCGCTATTGAAAAATCTGGCGGTGGATAAACCGCAGCCGGCGCCGGTGCCGGCAGTCACCAAAACGCCGCCCAAAGCCGCCACCCCGCCGGCGGGATCGGCAGGTGTGGTCTCCGATCATTTAACGATCAGCCAGGAAGACGCGCTGCGCCGCCAGATTGAACAATGCTGGAATATTTCTGCAGGTGGGCGCAACATCCAAGATATAATTGTAGAATTGTATATTGAGATGAATCCTGACAGGACTGTTAAAACGGCAAAGATTAATAGCGTTAACGTGAACGATAGTTTTGGCAAGGCAATGGCGGATAGCGCGTTACGTGCCGTCTTGAATCCAAAATGTTCTCCCTTTAACTTGCCAGAAGACCGTTACGAAACCTGGCGCGAAATAACCATGCGGTTTAACCCGAAAGATATGATGTAGGATGATAATGAAACGCTGCAAAACCCAATTGAAATTGCTACTGGGCGCTTTGCTGTACAGCCTAGTGGCGATAGCGGCAACCCCGGCCATCGCTGCCATCCATGTTGATATTAATCATCCATTAAGTGAACCAATTCCAATCGCCGTCAGTGATTTCGCGGGTAATTCGCCGATGGCAACCGACATTCCGGGCGTCGTCGCGGCAGATCTGGAGCGCAGCGGGCTGTTCCGCCAATTGAACAAGGCGGCCTTTTTGCAAACACCGCAAGATTTGGTGAACGCACCGCGTGTGATTGACTGGAAAGTCATCGGCGCGCAAGCGCTGGTCGCGGGCAGTATTACGCCAACTGATGGCGGCCGTTCGCGCGTGGAATTCCGGTTGTGGGATGTGTTGTCAGGCCAGCAGATTGCCGGTCTTGCCTTTACTACCACGGATGATAACTGGCGGCGGATCGCGCATAAAATCGCCGATGTCATCTACAACCGCATTACGGGTGAAACCGGTTATTTCGATACGCGTGTGGTTTATGTCGCGGAGTCGGGCCGCGCCACCGCGCGTGTCAAACGCCTGGCGATTATGGATCAGGATGGCGCCAATCACCGTTTCCTAACCGATGGCAGTGATTTGGTGCTGACGCCGCGCTTTAATCCACAGGCGCAGGAAATCGCCTTTATGTCATTCCGTGGCAAAAAACCGCGCGTCTATCTGTATAATCTGGAGACCGGGCAACAGCGTATTTTGGGTGAATTTCCGGGCATGACTTTTGCGCCGCGCTTTTCGGTAGATGGGCGTTCGGTTATCTTTTCACTACAGCGTGGTGGCAATGCCGATATTTACAGCATGGATCTGGTCTCACGGCAGGTGCGGCAACTGACTAATCATCCGTCGATCAATACGGGCCCCAGCCCGTCACCCGACGGCCGCAATATCGCCTTTGAATCCGATCGCAGCGGCAAACAGCAAATTTATGTGATGGGGGCTGATGGCAGCAATCCAAAACGCATCAGTTTTGGTGATGGGCGTTACGGCACGCCAGTCTGGTCGCCGCGGGGTGACCTCATTGCCTTTACCAAACAGCTGGGCGGGCAATTTTATCTGGGCGTCATGCGCCCCGACGGCTCGGGCGAACGGCTGATCACCCAGGCATTCCATGTGGAAGGACCCACCTGGGCGCCCAACGGCCGGGTCTTGATGTATTTTAAGCAGGGCGGCAATGACTATAATATGTATTCAATCGACCTCACCGGCATGAACGAACGGCGCGTCATCACCCCGCTCAATGCCTCCGACCCGGCGTGGAGCCCGCTGTTGCCTTAGGGCGTGAGCGCGCCAACGCGCCGGTAATAATATTCAGCGGTGCCGGTGGTATCCAAGGCGGCAGGTACGCCGCCTTTGGGCTGACTTTGCACGGTCATGACAAAAGGGCCGTGATTGTAACAATCGTGTTCGGTCAGCACATGATCAACAAGGGCCCCCAGCGGATCAGCTGCGGCAATTATTATGTGTTTTAGATCTTGCCAATCGACAATGGCCTTATCCAGCCGTTTTTGAATATCGGCGACATATTCAGCATGATTTTCTTGCAGCCAGTTTTTTGATGGGATGGTTATGCGGCGCAAATTCAACGGCATGCCGGCCAGTTCAGCATAGGTTTTAAGATACCAGACGGACCGCGCGATATTATAATCAGGCCCGACCAGCACCACCGGCACTGGCTCACCTGTTTCGCGATAGGCTTGGCATTTAGCGGCTAAATTGCATTCAGCCGATGTGGGAGCGTAAAGCGAGTCGCGCAATTTTTTATGCAAGCGTAACAACAAATCCCAGCGCCCGGCCATGCGCAATATGGTTTCCAGTGCTTCCATCAAGGTATCAAGCGCAAGTTCACCCTTGATGCAATCTTCGCGCGCCATGTCCGGGTCACAGATATCAAGCGCGGTTAAAAACTGTTGCGCGCGCTCGGCATAGCTGGGCGCGCCAAAGCGCGGTGCGGCCAGCTGCAAATGTGCGGGCAGCGGATCGGGTTCCAGCTGTAGACTGCCATGCCCGGCGGCTTGAAAGACCATTGCGGGCATAGGCTGGCCAGCATGGTAGAGACCGTCGCGTATTGCCATTGCGGCCAGCAATTGTTCGCCTTGAATGGGCGCCAGGTAACCGGCGCGGTCGGTCACGACGCCGGGGACAATAATAACTGCTGGATTGAAACAACCGTGCGCAATCGACTTTTGCATATCATATAAAGGCATAATTGATATGTACCGGATTTAACGATTATTTGGCAAACAGAAAATTATTTGCGTTGCTAACATTTCAAATGCGTAATTTATGGTTTGGCGGGTTGCGAAGGGCGTGAATCCCTTTTAACAAGGACTTACTGAATTCGAATTCTGACCTTGTATGGAGACAAATATGAAAAAATCTTGGCTAGTAGCATTGGCCGCCGTGGCATTCCTCGCGGCGTGCAGCGACACCCCAAAAAATGCGGATGGCAGTGATGCCAGCGGCATGGGCGGCGCGGCGCCCAACTCGCAGTTTTCCTATGGCGATAACGGCGCCAATGGCGGTGCTGGCGCGAACGGTGCTGGCATGGGCACTGATGTGGCAGACCGCGTGTTTTTTGCAACCGACAGTTCCGACCTGTCGGGTGAAGCGCGTGCGACCCTGGACCGCCAGTCAGAGTGGTTAAAGGCGCACACCAATGTGACGGCAACATTGGAAGGCCACGCCGATGAGCGCGGCACGCGTGAATATAATCTGGCCTTGGGTGAGCGCCGCGCGACCGCGGCGAAAAATTACCTGACCGGCCAAGGCGTGCCGGATAGTCGTCTGTCCACTGTCAGCTATGGTAAAGAGCGTCCGGCTGTGGAAGGCAACGACGAAGCGGCCTGGGCACAAAACCGCCGCGCCATGGTGACGGTTCAATAATAGAGCTTAGAGGTTTCTCTATGACGAAATCCCCCCTGAATTATAGGGCGATTTACACAAAGGCAGGTGCAGTCGCACTTGCCTTTTTTGTATCGGTAAATGCTGGTTCCGCCATGGCGCAGACCGACAGCCGTGCGCTGCTGGATCGCCTGACGCAATTGGAAATCCAGGTCCAGCAATTGTCGCGCAGCGGCGGTTATGTGCCGGGCGCCGTGACCTCGTCATTGGGCGCGCTGGGTGGCGGTGACGACCGCGTGGCCGATATGGAACGCCAGATCCGCGATCTGACTGACAAGGTCGAGCGCGCCAATTTTCAAAATCAGCAGCTGCAGACCGATCTCGATAAAATGAAAAGCGATAATGATGTGCGCTTTGGGTTGCTTGAAAAGAAGCCAATTTCGCCCCAGGCACAGACCGAGGCACCTCACACGCTAACCGGCGAGGGGCCAGTGGCCGACAATGCATCGACCCAAGATGAGACCGCGCCGGAAGTGGCCGCAACTGCAACGCCAGAGGCCGCTTATCAAAAGGCTTATGCCGCTCTGCAGCAAAAGGATTATCCAGCGGCGGAAAAGGGCTTCCGCGATTTTCTCGCCAAAAATCCCAATCATACACTGGCCGCTAATGCGCAATATTGGCTGGGCGAAAGCTATTATGCGCGCGGCAATTACAAGGCCGCGGCGTCTGTGTTTGCGGAATCTTATCAAAAATATCCTAAAGCCCAGAAGGCGCCGGACTCTCTATTAAAAATGGGCCTGTCATTGTCCCAGCAAAAACGCACCAAAGAAGCCTGTATCGTCCTGCGGCAATTGACCAAAGATTATCCAGCCGCCGCCAACAGCATTGCGACGAAGGCGGAAAGCGAAATTAAAACCCTCAAGTGCCAATAGGATTACTGATGAGCTTTTTAAAAGATTTCCGTGAATTCGCCATGCGCGGCAATGTGATTGACCTCGCGGTCGGGGTCGTGATCGGCACTGCCTTTGGCGCGATTACGTCCTCACTGGTGGCGGATGTCATTATGCCACCCTTGGGCATGCTGATTGGCGGCACTGATTTCAGCAACTACAAAGTAGTCTTAAAAGAAGCGATTGATAAGGCGCCGGCAGTCACGCTGAATTACGGCCTGTTCCTGCAGCATCTGTTTGATTTTATGATAGTCGCGCTGGCGATGTTTATCGTCATCAAGCTGGTGAATAAGATGCTGCGCAAACGTGCGGGTGAACCGCCCGCTGCGCCATCCCGCACCGAAGTGTTGCTGGAAGATATCCGCGATGCGTTGCGGCAACGGCAAGACTAAACAACTTCATCCGGTGCAAGCGCACAGGTAATGTCGCGTTCGATTTGCAAAGTTGCATGATGAATGCCGAATTGCGTCAGTAATTCCGGCGCCGCACGTGCCAAGATCGCATCATTATGCACGGCATCCGGCACTGTCAAATGCGCGGTCATGGCAATGTCAGTCGTGCTCATCGCCCAGATGTGCAGATCATGCAAACCAGAGACACCTGACAAGTTTAATAAATAATCGCGCACGGCGGACACGGAAATATGCGGTGGCGTGCCTTGCAGGGCCAGATGCAATGCATCGCGTAATAATTTCCAGCTGCTCCAGACAATAATCCCGGCGATGATGAGGCTCAGCAGCGGGTCGATCCAATTGTAACCGCTGCACCAGACCAGTGCGCCGCCAATGACGACACCGAACGAAACTAAGGCATCGGTTGCCATATGCAGATAAGCGCTACGAATGTTGATGTCATTGTCGCGGCCGCGCATAAACAGCCAGGCAGTCAGGCCATTGATAAGAATGCCAATCGCGGCGGTTACCATCATGGCCGGCGCGGCGACCGGCGTGGGATGCATGAGGCGGTGCGCTGCCTCCCAACCGATAGCGAGAACCGCGACCAGTAATAGTAATGCATTGAATAATGCGGCCAGGATGGAGGTGCTTTTATAACCATAACTGCGCTGGTCAGTGGGTCTGGCGCGGCCGGCCGCCGTGGCAGCCCAGGCGACAATCAGCGCCAGCACATCGCCGGCATTGTGTCCGGCGTCCGCAATTAACGAGATGGAATGGGCGATTTGCCCCACGATGAATTCGGTAATGACGAACAGCGTGTTAAGCGTGATGCCGATGGCAAAGGCGCGCCCGAAACTGGCCGGCGCATGGCTGTGGCCGGGCCCAGCGTGGTGATGAGCGTGATCGCAATGATGATGAGACATAAACGTCTATATCGCGAGTTTAAAAAACTTTCTATGCTTATCACATGATTTCCGCTGCCGATTTTAATACTGCGATGTCTGGCAGGCCATTCGAACCGCAGCCAACGGTGGCGGTGGCAGTCTCGGGCGGCGCGGATAGCATGGCGCTGCTGCGGCTAATGCATGCTTGGGTGCAGCCGCACGGCGGCAAGGCTATTGCATTGACGGTCGATCACGGTTTGCGCGCTGCCGCCAAAGGCGAGGCGCGGCAGGTCAGGGCTTGGTGCAAAACACTTGGTATTGAACATCACATATTGATGTGGACCGGCGATAAACCGACCAACCGGGTTTTGGAGATTGCCCGCACCGCGCGGTATGACTTGTTGCAAAACTGGTGCCGCAAGCAACATATTTTGCATCTGGCGGTGGCGCATCATGCCGACGACCAGTTAGAAACGCTGTTGCTGCGGTTTAGCAAGGGCAGCGGGGTTAACGGTCTCATCGGTATGCAAACCACCAGCTTTTTGCCGCATGTGCAGTTATTAAGACCATTATTGTCATTTTCAAAACAGCAATGTGTGGCGACCTGCGCGGCATTGCAACAACCATGGCTGGAAGATCCCAGCAATCACAACAGTGATTATGCGCGGCCGCGCTTGCGTGAGAGCCAGACGACACTGGCGCGCGAAGGTTTAACGGCGCACAGTGCCCAGCTGTTAGCTGCACGCATGGCCTTGGCGGAAGAAGCATTAGAGAAATATACTATAAACATGTTGGCGCGGGCGGCGCGCTTGGTTCCTGACAGTTATGCCGCATTGCCGGTTGCTGACATGCAAGGCTTGCCGCTTGAAATCCAATTGCGCGCGCTGACGGTGTTGTTGCAAACGGTCTATCCTGAGGTGCGGCATATCCGGCATGCCCAGCTGCGCGGGCTACAACAGCGGTTGCAACAGCCCGGTTTTCGCGGCGCGACGCTGGCCGGCTGCAAAATTAAAAATCGCCAGGGACGGCTAACTATCACGCGCGAGTAAGAGCGGCAAGTTTACCGCTTGCAGGCTTGCTTTTTATGCTTTGTGGCCTATTTATTAGATAACGATAGAAAGACCAACTATGGCACCGCCACCGAATAATCCGCATAATTCCAACCGTAATGCGCCGCCGCATAATATGCGCAACCTCATCAGCTGGATTGTGCTGGGCGTCATTGTTGCCATCTGCATCAGCGCCTGGCAGGACCAGCAGCGCCAGGCCGGCGCCAATACCGCCGCCTATACGGATGTCCTCAAAAAAATCGAGGACAAGCAGGTCGAAGAGGTCACGATTAAAGGCGATATTTTAAGCGGTATTGCCAAAGGCGGCGAAAAATTTTCAACCTATATGCCGAACGATCCGCAACTGGTGGAGCGCATCCGCGCCGCTGGCGTCAAACTGACCGCGCAGCCAGAGGACCGGCCCAGCTTTTTCACCAATCTGTTGTTCACGACTATTTTGCCGACGCTGCTGATCGCCGGCATCTATGTGTTTTTCATGCGGCAGATGAATGGCGGTGCGCGCGGCGCGATGGGCTTTGGCCGCAGCAAGGCCAAGATGCTGACCGAAAAAACCGGCAAGGTGACCTTTGAAGATGTCGCCGGGGTTGATGAGGCCAAACAGGAATTAGTCGAGGTCGTAGAGTTTTTACGCGACCCGCCTAAATTTCAACGGTTGGGCGGTAAAATTCCGAAAGGCGTGTTGCTGGTCGGCCCGCCGGGGACTGGTAAAACTTTGCTCGCGCGTTCAGTCGCGGGTGAGGCCAATGTGCCGTTTTTTACCATTTCCGGTTCGGATTTTGTCGAGATGTTTGTCGGCGTCGGCGCGTCCCGCGTGCGCGATATGTTTGAACAGGGCAAGAAAAACGCGCCCTGCATTATCTTTATTGATGAGATCGATGCAGTCGGGCGCCATCGCGGCGCCGGCCTGGGCGGCGGTAATGATGAGCGTGAGCAAACGCTGAACCAGTTACTGGTTGAGATGGACGGGTTTGAGGCCAATGAAGGTGTGATCTTGATCGCCGCGACCAATCGTCCCGATGTGCTGGATCCGGCGCTGCTGCGGCCCGGCCGGTTCGATCGTCAGGTGGTGGTGCCCAATCCCGATGTGTCAGGGCGTGAGAAAATTTTAAAAGTGCATATGCGTAAAACGCCACTGGCGGATGATGTTAATGCGCGCACCATCGCGCGCGGCACGCCCGGTTTCTCTGGTGCGGATCTCGCCAATTTGATCAATGAGGCGGCGCTGCTCGCCGCGCGGCGCGACAGAAAAACCGTCAGCATGCGCGACTTGGAAGAAGCCAAGGACAAAGTCATGATGGGGTCCGAACGGCGTAGCATGGTGATGTCAGATGATGAGAAAAAGCTGACCGCCTATCACGAGGCAGGGCACGCGCTGGTGGCGATCCATGAACCGGAATCCGACCCAGTGCATAAAGCGACGATTATCCCGCGCGGCCGCGCGCTCGGCATGGTGATGCGGCTGCCGGAAGGCGACCGCCTGTCAATTTCAATTGCGCGGCTGAAGGCTGATTTGGCGGTCGCGATGGGCGGCCGCGTCGCTGAGGAGATGATCTTTGGCGTGGAAAAGGTGACCTCCGGCGCCTCATCCGATATTCAGATGGCAACGCAACTGGCGCAGCGCATGGTCTGCGAATGGGGTATGTCGGATACGATGGGCCCGATTGCCTATGGCCGCCCGGAGCGCGAAGTATTTTTGGGGCATTCGGTCTCGCAAAGCCAGGGCATGGCGGATGAAACCGCGCGCCAGGTGGATATTGAAGTGCGGCGGATTGTGGAAGACGGTCTGGCCCGCGCGCGGCATGTACTGGCAACGCACAGTGACCAGCTGGAAGCGATTGCCCAAGCTTTGTTAGAATATGAAACACTAACCGGCGATGAAATTAAACTGATCGCCGACGGTAAACCGATTGACCGCACGCTGGATGAAGACCCGCGCCCGAAAAAATCCAGCGGCACCCGCAAGGGCTCCTTGGGCGATCTACCGTTTCCGGAATCCTTGGCGGGGGATTTGGCAGAAGCGAATTAAGCAAATAGTGTTTGCTTTTGCTGTGCCAATGGAGTAGTATGTGAAAAGTGGCTTTATCCGGGTTGTACGCACGGCAATCTTTAGCCGTCGCACCAAGAAGCTGCTGACTGAAAATGAAATTGATGCGCTGTCCGCTTTTTTGGCTGCGCATTCTTACAGTGGTAAGGTCATCCCGGGCACCGGTGGTTTGCGTAAAGTACGTTGGGCATTGGCCGGACGCGGTAAACGCGGCGGGTGTCGGGTCATTTATTACTATCATGTCGCAGGCGAACTTATTTTATTGCTAACAGTATATGCCAAAAACGAGCAGGATGATTTAACAGCTGATGACAAGCGCGCCTTGGCGCAAGCAGTCCAGATCTTTTGAAAGGAAATTAGCATGGCGATCAAAAAACCAGGCGAACAGAAAAATTTTAGCCCGTTAGCTGCCGATATTCTGGCCGGTTTTGACGAATATGCCGCGCACCAGCGCGGCGAAAAAACGCGCGTTAAAACTTATCTTTATCCAAAAGTGCCGGACGCCGTGGATGTTAAAGCCATTCGCGCCAAACTGGGCATGACCCAAGAACAATTTACCAGCTTTGGATTTTCGCTGAGTGCCATCCGTCATTGGGAAGCCGCGCGCCGCCAGCCGGAGGGTTCTGCACGGTTGTTGCTCAAGGTTATTGAGCACAATCCAAAAATGGTGCTGGAAACCTTGCATGGGTAATGTCTGGTAAAGGCGGCAAAACTTGCAATCCGTCCTCCCGCGTGGCAATTTGTCTGCTAGCATCATAGCAATTCGGGGATTGATTCTAAATGTCGGGCGGTGGCGGTAAAGGCGATGATTCAGCAGTGGTGATGATTGTCGTCATCCTGGTGCTGGCGGCGATCGGCTGGGTTATCTGGCATTTTTTTCATACACAAATTATTGATAGTATTCGCCTGGTGCGGATTGCCGAATTGCACATCGTCAAACTGTTCGCACATGATGTGGTCATGCCCGGCGGTACGCGCACGACGCCGCAAGAGCTGATCGTCTGGTTGCAGGGTTCCAACGGTCAAAACCTGTCCTGGGGACAGATTGCCGCCATCAGCGCAACAGTAGTACCGCAGTTTTTTCATTGGCCGGCGGTAGGCTTGCTCGCGCTGTTTGGCGTCTTGAGCTATAAATTCTCCTCCGGCCACCAGTTAACTTCAATTTATACGCTGGAGGATCTGATTGTCGCGCAAAGCAAAAGCTGGCCAATCATCACCCCCATCGTGCGGTTCAACCCGGCGACTGCCGTGCAACGTGCGCTGGGCCAGCCGGTGCCCGATACCTTGCCGATGTTTGCTGAAGCGCTGTCACCCGAAGAATGGCTGGCGTTCAACCAGATCGCGGTACAGGACAAGCAAATCGACCGCGATGCGGCCGCGCGCGCTTTTGTCAAACAGCTGGGGGTGCGCTGGCAGGGCGCGGATAAATTGCCCCTTCATCTGCAGGCATTATATGCCGCCTTTGCATTGAAAGGAGCGCGCAAGCGTGATGATGCCGACCAGTTGCTGAGCGAAATTGCGGATTGCTGGACGCCTAAGCGCGGTCTCAAACTTACCAGCCCGCTTAAAAGTAAAATCCGCCGCATCCTGCGCGATCCCAAAACCGGCGGCGAGCTGGCCAAAATTGCAAGCAAGCATGCGTTTGTGGTCACCGCGATGATTGATTGCGTCATCTGGTGCCGGGCGCAGGGTGGCGTGCTAGCGCCGGCGGCGTTTTTATGGCTGCGCGCACAAGACCGGCCTTTATGGTATGCGCTCAACAATTCTGGGCGCCGCACTTTCCATGCAGAGGCAGCCGGCGCGACTGCGCATTTTTATGCCGAGCGCATGTTAAAACGCGCACTGCCGATGCCAAAAGTTGAATCGGCAGTCAACGCCTTGCAAGACTATATGGATGAAAGTGAAATGGAACTGCCGAGTTTGCATCGCAGCGGCAAGCCCGCCGCCGGTGGCCAGCGTAAATTAAACTAGAGAAAATGAGATGATCGATACCATGCACCAGCCGTTGGCAGCCTATGAACGCAATATCCTGACGCTGGATCTGCCGAATGCCGCGCAGCCGGTGCTGTGGCGGCGCGAAATCAGCGACATCAATCAGCTGAGTTTTACCTTGGCGCAGGATAATAATCTGCATGCCCTGATCTATCAGTCAGCGGGCGAGACGGACTGGCAAACCATTGCGACGTTTAATGACCGTGATAGCGCGACCGCGGCGCTGCAGGCGGTGCGCAATGTTTTGTTCCAGCCGCGGCGCGCGCCGAAATATGCCGGTGGCATTGCGCGACCGCGTTGGGTGCGTGGACCGTTGAAATGGGCTTTGCTGGCCATCAATGGTTTATTGGTATTGATTGGGATGCTGGCAATTGTCGTTGTGCTCCGTGCACTGTGGTTGCAACGCAGCCAACAAGCAGCGCAGTTACCGGCGCAAACCGCTGCCGCGCCGGTGGCGGTCGCGCCAGCGCCGGCGGCGCCGGACGAACCGGCGGAAATTCCCGGCGGCCGTCCGTTACCGGCCGACCAATATTTGGCGCCACCGCTTAATCTGCCCGAACCGCAACCCGCCCGGTAAGACAAACACATGGCTGTTGATGTTAAATATGAATATAATGCCAAAATGCTGCTGCGGGATACGCGGCCGGTGTGGACGCGATTCAAGGAAAGCGCCGCGCAGCCGATTGTGGCGGCAGTATTTTATGGCGTTTGCACTATTCTGGTCGCGGTTCAGCCCAGCTTTACAGTGGTGGCCGACCTTATTCTGGCTATTGGCCTCTATTACCTGGTTTGGCTGCTGACGCGGCATGCTGACGTTGAATACAGCAAGCCAAAATCGGAAAAGGGCGGCGATGGTATCATGTTCATTGGCAACCAGCGCAAGAATAAAAGCGAGCTGTGGATCAGCAACAATGACGCGCGGACCCATATCTTATATCTGGGCACAACCGGTTCGGGTAAAACCGAAGGGCTGAAATCGCTGGTGTCAAACGCGCTATGCTGGGGCTCTGGCTTCGTCTATGTCGATGGTAAGGCGGATACCGATCTGTGGGCCTCGATCTATGCGATGGCGCGACGCTTCGGGCGCGATGACGATATCATGGTGTTAAATTACATGACGGGTAACAGCGACATGGCGACCGTCTCCAATACCATGAATCCATTTTCCAACGGTTCGGCCTCTTACCTCACCAACATGATGGTGGGGCTGATGGATGAGGCCGGCGGCGATACCGCGATGTGGAAAGGCCGTGCGGTATCATTGATGGGTGCCTTAATGCCGGCGCTGACCTGGAAGCGCGATCACGAAGGGTTATTGCTGGACGTTCAGGTCATCCGCGATGCGCTCAATATGCCGGACATCATCCGCATGAGCCGTGAAAAGGCAATCCCCGACCGCATTAAAAAAGGCATCAAAGGTTATCTGACCACACTGCCCGGTTATTCCGACGACGGCTTTGACGATGACGGTAATGAACGGCCGCCCGGCCCCGGCAACCCGGGTGCGGATATGACGGTGCCGCGTCAGCAGCATGGTTATCTGACCATGCAATTTACCCGTTCGCTGCAATCATTGGCTGATGAATATGGGCATATTTTCAGAACGCAATTGGCCGATATCGATATGATGGATATCGTTTTAAACCGCCGCATGATGCTGGTCTTGATCCCCGCGCTGGAAAAATCGGGTGATGAAGCCGCCAATCTCGGTAAAATTGTCGCGGCGAATTTAAAGGGCATGATGGGCGCGACGCTGGGCGCGGATGTTGAAGGCGATTGGGAAAAAGTGATTGAGAATAAAGTCACCCGTTCCAGCTCGCCGTTTGTGACCGTGTTTGACGAGGTCGGTTATTATGCGGCCCAGGGTATGGCGGTGATGGCGGCACAGGCGCGCTCGCTCGGCTTCTCATTAATCTTCGCAGCGCAGGATTTGCCGGCCTTGGAAAAACGCGTTAAGGAAGAAGCGCGTTCGATTGCCGCCAACTGCAATATGAAAATTTTCGGCAAGCTGGAGGACCCGACGCAAACCCGCGAGTTTTTTGAAAATACCGTCGGCATGGCGACCATCTCCAAGGCCGGTAATTTTGAAATTAACCAAAACAGTTTATTTGGCAATTACCGTGAACAAAAAAGCGCCGCAATCGGTGACGTTAAAAAGGCGACCTATGGTGAATTGCGGTCGCAAAAAGAAGGCCAGGCGCATATCAATTTTAAATCGGACACGATTGAAGTGAATATGTTTTACGCCAACCCTAAAAAGGTTAAGGCGATGCGCATCAACCGCTTTCTACGCGTCAATCCCAATGCGGTGGATACGATTTTGCGCGACAGCGCGGTGGACGGTCTGCTAAAAAATTTCCGCAATCCCGCCTGGACGGTGGCGCGCGCCGTTGATAATACCGCCTCGGTTGAAGAGTTTGATGCCCTGAACAGCGGTTTCATGCGCGGCTGGGAAATTGACAATGATTTTGCCAAGGCCAGCGCGCTGGCAGTGGCCGAAGTCGCGCAGCAAATGGGCCTGCTCAAAAAATCCGGCCGCGATGACGACGATGATGAGGATGACGACCTGTCACTCGACAATCTGTTGGGCGGCGAGGTCAAGCGCGACAGTAAAAAACCGCCGCCGTTGCTGAGCCTTGAAAAAGATGATGACGACGATGATGTGTTCAGCCCAAAATTCCTGTTCGGTGATGATAAAAACGATGCGCCGGCCAGCTTGGAAGATCTGGCCGCGCCCAACCAGCAAATGACGCAATTCATGGCCGACATCATGGCGCGTACCGGCAAGCAATTGGGGCAAACGCTGTTTGCGCGGGATAAAGCGGCGTAATGAACTAAAAGTTTAGCAACTCTAAAATATCGTTTTCAGCTACAAAGCCGCAGCGCGCATAAATGTTACGACTTTGTGCGCTGGGCCAGACGACAAGTAGTTCTAAACCTTCAGTTTTTGACCAACCTCTATATTTGTATGCGGTATTTCGTTTTCTTCCAAGCGAAATTGCCAGCGTAAATGTGCTAGCATAAAATAATCTTCAAGCGTGGCCATGCGATAAATCATTTTAGTAATCCTTTAAAAATATAGCTAACTTGTTTGGTAATTTATTAAGCAAATCATCCTTAACATCAAACATAGTGTCATCAATCCGCGCCAGCGGCGTAATCAGCTTGTTGGTACTGGTGGTCAATACCGCATCGGCCTGGCGGGTTTTGGCAAGATAATATCTTGCTGCGCTTTTTAATGGCGTCGCGCACCAAAGCATTCAGCTTGGTCTGATAACCGGGAATACTGCGCAAGGTGGCGGTTAAATCCGGGTCAAAACGAATGCGCATGGGCAGTTTACGGTTTGGCAAGGCGGCCAGGCTTTGTCTTGACAAAAGACCCTACCAATTGTGGAAAGTCATGACCGTTTTGTATTGCATAAATTCAGTTGATTATTTGCTCAGCAAAACATAAATCCCGTCGATGTCTTGGCCGCGGTGCTGGCGGATCGGCGCATAGCCAGTTGCCGCCACGGTAAAGCCATGTTGCATAGCGAGATCGCGCAAATAGGATTCCTTGTGCGCATAACGTGCGGTAGGCAATAATTTAAAGCCCGCCGGTCCAGCCGTCTCCGCCAGTTTTTCAACCGAGAGTGCAACCAGGCTAGGACTGGCCAGCGTCCGGGCGAGGCCGGTAAAAAACGCGGTTAATTCACCAACGTAAATTAAGACATCACCGGCCACCGCCAGGTTATAGCTGCCGGCCGGCGCGGTTTCCAAAAAAGTTACGACATTTTCTTTTTTGAAATCACTGTAAATACCTTTTTCGCGCGCCCGGCGGATCATATTTGCTGACATGTCCACCCCCACCAGGTTGGCCGCATAATCTTTGAGCAACACCCCGCACAGGCCAGTGCCACAGCCCAGATCCACAATGTCTGCCTTGGTTTTGGTGATGTCCAATACCGCACGCGCGGCGTCTGACGTCAGCAATTTTTGTAACTGACCAGGCGCTTGATAATGCAAATTGTTGAGCAAGGAATTTTCGAAATCATTGGCATAAAAATCAAACAGCCCGCGCACGAATTCCGGTGGCGGCGCGGCTGGCGACTGCCCGGCGGCATCCGGCCCTTCCAGACTGGCGACAAAAAATGCCGCGCTATCAGCTTCGGGGCCGCCAGCGGTAATGGCTTTTTTATAATACGGAATAGCCTCTGTGGTCTGGCTTTTTTCTTGTAACAGACGGCCAAAATTAAAATTAAGCGAACCACTGTTGGGATTCTGCGCTAAGCCGTCTTGGTAGGCTTTTAACGCATCATCCGGCTGGCCCTGTTTTTGCAACTCATAGCCAAGTTGACTGTAGGCTTCAGATAAATGCGCATCCAGATTAATCGCAATCTTGTAAAGTTCGATGGCTGATTCATGCATGCCGGCGCCGGCCATCGCCATGCCGAAGCGCAATGCATACATGGGATTGGTCGGCTGCAATTCAAAGGCGCGCGCCTGGTACAGTGCCGCTTCGTTAAATTGGTTGATGTTTTGCAGGCAAATCCCCAAAGCATCTGCCGTCGCATGATCGCTGTCATCAGCTTGGTAAGCTTTGGCCAGCGCCGGAATAGCTTCATCATAGTTACTGTTGGCCGCTGCTTTAATCGCGTGAATTTTTAAAAAAAACGGATTTTGAGGAAATTTGCGCAACGCAACTGTGACATGTTTGACCAGATCCTCGTCACGGCCGTTTTGCTGTAATAATTCCGCCAACCGCAGGTAACCGCCGGATTGGTTGGGCGCGGCGATCATTGCCTGGCGATAAGCTTTTTCCGCTGCGGGCATATTGCCGAGCAGGCTGTGTGCATCGCCCTCCGCCAACTGGCGCCAATCCAGATTTTCGTAATTCAATTCAATTTTATTGATTTGTTCGAGGGCCGCCTGGGCTGCGCTATGCGCCTCTTCAGCGCGGCCTTGCGCCGCTGCGGTACGCGCATTGCCAATCTGACGGCCAATGGTCTTGATTACATCACTCATACTATTATCCCCGCTTGTTCTAAGCCTTCACTAATATATCTTAGGATTGGTGCTGGCACCAGTCCTGCCAGATAAACTTTAACGTGTCACTGAAATGCGCGGTAAACCGCGGCGCATCGCATAGGGGCGAAGCGGCCATCTGTTGGCGCAGCTGGTGGCGGTAGTGATTGAGGCGATCTATGTCCTGCGCCAGCGCGATCACCTTTTGCACATAGTCATCTGCATCGGCGGCAATTAATTCAGGCAGCCCGACTGTCGACAAATAGCCATAGGAATGCCGCGCCGGGAAAATAGTGCCAGGCAGCGTCACGACCGGCACACTCATCCATAAAGCTTCCAGCGTTGTCGTGCTGCCGGTATAGGGCAGGGGGTCGAGCGCGATATCAATATCATTATAACGCGCCAGCAATGCGGCATGTGGCGAGACGCCCTCCATGATAATACGGTCACCGCCAAGGCCGGCGGCGGCGAATTGTGCGCGGAACGCGGCAATAGTTTCCGGGTCGTCGAGACCGGCAAATTTCAACAATAATTTTGATTGCGGCACTGCGGTTAAAATTCGCGCCCACAGGCCGATGACGCGCGGTGACATTTTAGCCAGTTTGTTAAAACAGCCAAAGGTAATATAGCCATTGGCAGCCGCAGGCGTTTGTACCGCTGGCGCCGGCGCGTTGTCGGGCGGCGTATAGCAGATAAAACTATCCGGCAGTTGATACAGCCGTTCGATATAAAACGGTTGGTCGCTGGCCGGGGTTTGGTAGCGGTCGCCCAATAGCCAGTCAATCGTGGTAAGACCGGTGGTCGCCATATAGCCGGCCCAGGTGACCTGCACCGGCGCCGCGCGGCGCGCGAACAGCCCCATGCGGTGCCGGTCGTTATGCCCGGTCAGGTCAACCAATATATCAATGCTATCCGCCATGATGCGGTCCTTTAACGCATCATCCGTATCGCCCCAAACGTTGGCCCACACCGCGCCGCTGTTTTTAAAGCGCGTGGTCATCGCATCCTCATCATATTGATTGGCGTAAAGGTAAATGTCAAAATCCGGATGTGCTGCCAAACCTTCAATGGTGCGGATAACAAAAAAACCGACCGGATGGCTGCGAAAATCGCCCGAAACAAAACCGATTTTTAATTTGCGGTTTGGATCAGGTAAGTTAGGAAACACTGTTGCTGTCACATGTGGCGCGCCATGCGCGGCAAACCATTCCTGGTGTAAAGCCGCCACTTCCGCCAGATCGGTGCCGTCCTTGTGCAGCACGCAAAACAACAGGTTGCTATGCGCCTCTTTAAAGTTGGGCCGCTGCGCCAGCGCCAGGCGGTAATGGGTAATCGCTGCCGCATGCTGTCCCTGGTGCGATAGCGCGGAACCCAGGTTATTGTGCGCCTCCGGATAATCGGGCTGCAAATCCAGGGCCCGCTGCAAGGATTTTTTGGCGCCTTCAAATTGGCCGATTTCCAGTAGCATAAAACCCAGATTCATATGCGGCGTTGCCTGCTGCGGTTCCAGCCGCACGACTTCTAAAAACGCATCTGCGGCGGCACGAGTCTGCCGCAATTCCTGCAGTGCAACACCCATGTTATTCCAGGTATCACTATGTGCCGGGTCCAATGCCACCGCGGCTTTGTAATAATCAATCGCGCCGCTTAGGTTGCCTTCAGCGCGCAGGATATTGCCATAGGTAAAGGCAGCCCTGGGAAATAGAGGGTCAAGCGTGAGGCAGGTTTCAAGCGCGGCTTTGGCTGCCACCCAGTTACTATTAACAAAATGTGCAAAACCCAGATTGTACCAACCCAGCGCAAAATCTGGATCAAGGGTAATCGCGGTTGTAAACGCGGCCAGTGCGGCGGCCAAATCACCTAAACTGGCATGCGCCTGGCCCAGGTTGCTCCAGATTTCCGCAGTTGGCGCCTGATTTAAAATAATCTGATAATGCTGTTTAACCGCCGGCCAGTCTTCAGCCGCATGCGCGATCTGTGCATCAAGATAATGCTGGATCAGTGTGCTGTTATCCATAGATGTTGATATCCTTGATGTGCGGCAACCAAAACATGCGAACGGGAGTGTTAAAAGGCCCACGCCGGAGACTCGTTCACCCTTTTGTAAGGAATCATGTGCTAAGGTGTAAAGGTCCAAGAAAATGGATAACCTTATAGGAGAGAACACTATGTCAGTTGGATCAATTCACACCAATACGTCTGCCCTTGTTGCCTTATCAGGCCTGAACAAGATCAACACGGAATTAGATAAAGTCACCAAAAAAGTTAACACCGGTTACAAAGTTGCCGATGCATCAGATGACGGTGCAGCCTTTGCGGTTGCCCAGGGTCTGCGTGGCGATTTGAAAGCCATTGATGCGGTAACCACACAGCTGTCAAACGCCAAAGGCCTAATTGCAGTCGCCAGCAGCGCCGGCGTGCAAATTTCCGACACCCTCGGCGATATGCAAAAAGTCCTGGTTAATCTGGCCAGCGACGGTTTAACCACTGACGCACGTACGCAGTACCAAAGCCAGTATGACGCGTTGAAAGCCCAGGTTGATGGTTACATCAGCAATGCATCTTTTAGCGGTCAGAATATCTTGAACACCACTACGGCGGTTAAAGTTATTTCCAACGTTGCCGGTGACCAGCTGACAGTAACGTCTTTCAATCTGTCAACAGATGTCGCCACCAAACTTGGTTCAGCGCCAACCACCCAGGCAGCGGCGGTAGCCTTATTGTCCGGTAACTTTGCAACTGCGAAAACCAACATTGGTACGTCTTTGTCATCCTTTGGCGCCGCCAATACCCGTATCGACAACCAGATCTCATACCTGAGCGCGGTGTCTGATGCGACCACGGGCGGTTTGGGTAACATTGTGGATGCTGATTTGGCGAAAGAGTCTGCTAAACTGCAAGCTTTGCAAACCCAGCAACAGTTGGCTTCGCAAACACTGCAAATTGCGAACCAGTCCAGCTCGTTCTTGCTCAGCCTGTTCCGCAACTAGACCACACTATCTTGAGACGGCGCCCCGGTTTTTATGGCCGGGGCGTTGCCTTAACCAGTCTTATCTCTATTGGCGCGGCAGAAGGCCGACAGCGCCGGTGAATTGGAGGGCAGAATGCCGCTGAAAATCGAACTCAAACCCGGTGAACGCGCTATTCTAAACGGTGCGGTGATTGAAGGGGCTTCGGACGGTCGCACCGAATTTGTAGTTTTAAACCGCGCCACCATCATGCGCGAACGCCATATCATCAACGAAGAAGACGCCAACACACCGGTCAAACGGCTCTATTTCGCATTGCAGATGCTGTATATTGAGCCTGCGCAAAAAGATAAATACTACCCGCAGTTTGAAAAGTTCGCCGCCGACCTGGCGTATACCTTTAGCCTGCCCACCTTGAAATTTGCGTTGGAACAAACGGTGACGGCTGGGCGCCAGGACCAGTTTTATGAAGCGCTTAAAATCTGCCGCGCGATGATCGAAACCGAAGAACGCCTGTTTACCTATGGCGCCCAGGTACGCGAAACCCAGGGCGCGGTTGCCATGCCAGACCTGCCGGACGGCATGGATTTTGCAAGTTTTGCCGCAGCCGCGAAGGCCCGCCTGCTTGGGGAACAATAACCATCCGCTGCCCGGGCCCATTGCCGGGGCCAGCTAACATTTTTAGCAAAATATTTGAATTGGCCCATAATTTGCATCACCTTTCCTAACAGATAAGAAAATTGGGAATGTATCATGGGAATTAGTGCATTAGACAGCGCCTTGACCGGTTTAAACGTTGCACAGCGGCAGCTGGACGTTATTTCACGCAATGTCGCCAATGCCTCAACAGAAGGCTATACCCGTAAGACGCTCGCTCAACAGACGCTGGTTTTGAATGGTCGCGGCGTTGGCGTTAAGGTCAGCGAACTACAGCGCAGCGTCAACCAAAGCGTGCTTAACGACAGCTGGTTGCAAAACTCCATCGCCGGCGGCGCGGAAATCAAACAATCCTATTTAACCCGCGTGCAGCAAGTGTATGGCGCATCTGACAGCGAGTCATCATTCGCAGCCAGCCTGTCTAAAGTAAAGGATACTCTGGTCGCGCTTGCTGCCGATCCCAATAGCGGCATTACGCAAACCCAAGTTTTGAACCAGGCGCGCGACTTTGCCACCAAGGTCAACAACACGTCGAATAACCTACAGTCGCTGCGCAATGGCGTGCAATCCGCGATGCAGGACAGCGTCAGCCAAGTTAACCAGCTGCTGGATAATATCGCTTCGATCAATGTGCAGATTATTAAAATCCAGTCGGTCAACGGCAATTCAACCGTCGATCTGCAGGACCAGCGCGACCAGGCGATTAAAAGCCTCGCCGGCCTGATGGATGTGACTTATTATAAAACGGAAGACGGCGGTATCACCGTTCAAACCAAAACCGGCACAGTGCTGGCCGATGCCACCGCGCGGCATTTAAACTTTTCACCCAGCCAGCTGAATTATAACAGCTATTATCCGGCCTCGGCCGCCGCCATCACTTTAAACGGCCAGGATGTGACCAGCCAGATTACTGATGGCAATCTGGGTGCGCTTATCCAATTGCGCGATCAGACGCTGCCAACCTATCAAGCGCAGCTGGATGAATTCGCGCACAAAACCGCGCTGCGGTTTCAAGCGCAGGGCGTCAAATTATTTACCGACAATACCGGCGCGGTGCCAACCGATGTCGTCGCCAATTATGTGGGTTTCAGCGCTAAAATGCAGATCAACAGCGCGATCGTCAATGATGTGTCGCTGCTGCAAAAAGGCACCGGCGGCGGTCCCGCGCCGGCTCCGGGCGACAATACCAATATCACCAAGCTTATCGATTACGCCTTTGGCGATTATGCCGATGCCGCCAGCACCGCGCATACCGCCTATCGCATCACCAATCTGGGTGCCAGTGGCACGCTGACGCTGAATTTGCCGGCGTCCGATAATATTCTGGATTATGCTAACACGGTGATCGCGCGCCAGGCCCAGGATTTCGACCAGGCCAAAGCCAACGCCACCTATCAAACCGATTACCGCGACACGCTGTTTAAAAAACTCCAAGATGACAGTGGCGTCAGTATCGACACCGAGCTGGCCTTTATGACCGGCGTGCAAAAAAGTTATCAGGCCTCGGCGCGGACCATTACCGTCGTCAACCAGATGTTCGATGAACTGTTAAAATCGTTTTAAGGAGTTAAGCCATGTCTTATTCACCCGTATCCGAACTTGGTAAAAATGCGCAAAGCATCGGCCTGGTTAACAATCTGAACTATCAGCTGCAGGTGTTGCAGCGACAGGTCTCGACCGGCAAGAAGTCGGAAACCTTTGGCGGGTTGGGCGGCGCCCAGGCGCAATTGACGCTGTCGCTGCGCGACCAGCTGGGTGCGCTCAGCAATTACCAATCCACCATCGCCAATGTAAAATTGCGCGCGGATACCATGGGCACCGCGCTTGCCAGCATTCCCGTGGATGCATCCGATATTTTGGCCAAAATGAAAGCGGTTCCCCAGGGCGGCGGTAATGTCCCCAACCTGACGATTTTAAAGGATGCCGCAAATACGATGCTGCAATCGGTGATGACCAAACTGAATACACGCGTTGATGGCAAATATGTGTTTGCCGGTAACCAAACCGCAACCGCGCCGCTTGCGGACACCAGCGCCGCGCTCACCAATGTGGATACTATCTTGGCGGATTATGAGACCGGCACCCCGGCTGCAACTGTCATCACCAGTTTAAACGGCATGACCAACGCCAATATCGGTTATGCGTCGAACATCGCCGCTGCCGGCACGGTGACCGCGCGCATTGATGAGGGAGTCACGATTGATTATACCGTTAAGGCCACGGAGTCACCGTTCAAGGATCTGATTACCGGCCTCGCCATGATTTCCCAGCTTGATTACAGCGCCGCGCATGCCGCCGATTTTTACACGCTGTTTAATAATGCGATGAGCCGCATCGATGGCGCCAGCAGCAGCATTAACACCCGCAATGGCCAGTTGGGCGTGACACGCCGCCAGCTGGAAGATACCAGCAATACGCATGGCGACACGTCAGGTACGGTCGAGGCCAACCTGGCGAAGGCAGAAGACATCGACCCCGCTGCCGCCGCCACCAAGCTCAGCAATCTGCAGACGCAAATCCAGGCCGCCTATAGCTTGATTGCGCAGCTTAAGGGATTGAGCCTGGTCAATTATTTGAATTAGGCGGTTAGGTTGGCAGATTTATTGTGTTTTGATGGCGCCTGCCGAATAACCAATTTGCCGCGCATTTTTAGCAGTCTCCGCAGCAGTCATTAGGTTTGCCAGTTCGCGTTGTTGATTGGCGCGGTGGTTAACCAATGCTTGGAAGCTCATTACTTCCAGCATTGCTTTTTGAGGATCACTTACATCGGTCTTAAACTTACCAATTTCACCGCCGTAATATTTGGCCAATACATCCATGCTTTGACTGTAACTTAATTTTTTAATGTGATCGCCGCGCAAAATTTCTTCGGGGGTCAAATATAGATTGTCAATATCTGCAGTACTGATGCTACCATGAGTACTAAGCACATTTGCGTAATTTGCGATTGATGGTGCATTATCTGCTAGGTGATTTTGCAGCGTTTGTTTATAGGCGTCATTACGGGTATCTTCAACTACGATTTTATGTGATGTGTCCAAAGCCTCTAGTGACAGATCACTCACTGGTATCGATACTTTATTGTCGGCAATATCATCTGAAAAGTTTTGCTGACGCGCGACTTGCCAAGTTTGATATTGTGCATCGGTAAGCCGGCCGGTGGCATAAGCATTATTGATAATTTCTTCGTTCGTCCCAGACTTGGCTAGAAAATCCAGTTCGCCCGCTTTTCCGGCCAAGGCACCAACTACGGTTGTGCTCTGTAAAGCCTGATAAGCGCGTTTGCCAGATTCAGAAACATAGCCCAGCTTGCCCTTTTGCGCGATAGGCAATTGATTGATTTTCGCCAATGCGTCTGACTTGCCTAAACGTGCCTTGCTTGCCTCAACTGAAGTTGGATCATTGGGATCATGTGCAGATGGTGTTAAAAAGGCGGCTGTGGCAACGGCGCAATCCTCTTCCATTGGTAAAATGTTGGCACTATTGCGAGCGTCAATTTCCTGTTGTTTTAAATTAAACATCAGATCATTTAAATTTTTCTTTTGGTCATTGTTAGAGTCTTCAATGGCCTTTGCGACTGTGGTTGCGGTTGACGCGCCAGCTGTAGTTACAGAATTTCCGATTTGTGCACCCAACCCTAAAGGATTAGCCGGACTAAAAACGGATGAAGGATTACTTAGGCCAAACATGGATAGTGGGCCACCAGTATTTGCATAAATACCTCTTAGTAATGCTGTATCTGCAGGACTATAAGTGCCTTGTGCATAAGCACTATCACAAATAAGTAAGCCCATAGCACTGGTAGTCACCAAAATGGTGGTTGCAAACAAAGTTTTCAGATTGTTTTTCATGATATGCCTCGATATTTCAGCATTAAAATTTGTTAAAGATGGTGCTGGGGGTTGTGGCGGGCTTGCTTTTGACAGCTGCTGCCGCTGGTACACCCGTAACATTGCTAGTCATGCTACCACACCACGGAGCAGTGGAGTCTGTTG